>NZ_CP090978.1:2400000-3600000 GCF_021513275.1 Paenibacillus hexagrammi
TTCATACACATTCCTCCTGACGCTATTGAACTAGATTACTATAGGATATGCGAGAAATGCCGAAATGACAGGGACAAGAGTAAAGAGGGGAAAAGTAAATGCTACAGTATACATTCGATAAACAGTAATCCTTCAATCAGACAGCGAATTGGATTCAGATAGCTGGTTTTCGGATACGATTTCGAAGGGAGGCTGCTGTGAGTAGTGCAGCCGTTTATGCAGAAGTACAGACGTCGCGGGTAACCCAACCCATCTATAAGCTAAGTGTAACAGTTGCGGCTGATATGAATATGCTGTGACCCACGAGTAGCAATATTTGTGAGAGTATTTGCAATTTGAACCGTATTTGCATTCTGTGTATTGGCCTAGTCCCAAGCTGCAGTTTCCATAAACTATGCACATATCTTTTTGCTTCCAAGATGTGCTAATATGTTGATGTACAATGTCTTTACATCGCGGTCGCAGTACGAATTATATAAATTAACTGATATTCTCGATAGGTCCAAGTAATCGATTAGCGGAAGAGAGGAAAAAAATGAAGACGATCAAGCGCATGATGGACCACATGTATTGGGCGGACGAGCGCATCCTAGAATCACTCGAGGACTGTGAGACGAAGAACAAGGACCTTCTGAAACTGGTTCGACACGTTGCGGTCGCGGAACGAGTCTGGCTGTCCCGACTGCAGGGCAAGGGCAGTGCGGAATATACGTTGTGGGAGGAAACAGATGACCTGACGGCGATCCGCACAATGTTCGAAGAAAACGCCGAAGAATATCGCGTCTATATCGAAGGCCTCGAGGAATCTGAGTTAGACGAAATCATCGACTATATGAACCAGAGCGGGGTTCCGTTCCGAACTTCTGTACGTGATATCCTGTTGCAGGTCCTCTTACATGGTCAATATCACCGGGGACAGATCAACCGGATACTTCGTAGCGAATCGGCAGAGCCTGCCCAAGTCGATTACATCACCTTCGCGAGACTTTAACTTTAACCATGGAACAGTTTGCCGTGGGGGACTGTCGGGGGTTAAGTACAAAGTAACATGGAAAGCCGCATAGAATTCTAAAAAATGTATAAGTACCGAAAGCATCGGAAGGTTGCAAAGTCTATAAGGACTTTGTATGCCTTCCTTTTTTGATTTCCAATATTTTGAATGAATGATAATATGAAGAGGTGTGTTGAAATGGAAGTATCGTTATCAAAACGAGATGAGAACACATTAGGTGTAAGGCTTTTAGGTTATTATAAACATGACCTATGCAGTTCGTGGTAGTAGTTGGTAATTACCAGGTTTAGGTATAACCCAAAGAAGCACCAAATAGTGCTCTGGCCAAAAAAGCTCAATTAGTCTTGCAAACTGCTGCACTTGTGTGTCACAATCAATAGTGATTCGCTGAATGCCCTTGCGGTTGTTCACGCGGACCTGACAACGAGTGTGGAAGAGGCCACGAACCATTTCGCCGTGGGTGTAGCCTTCATCATCACTCGTTTTTTCTTTGTTCAGTTCAAAGAGCGCAATCGCTAATAAAGTTTCGGCGACAAACAACAACTCGAAATGGGCATGATGATGCGCCTCGTATTCGGAATGGCATTTTTCAAAAGCTAATTCCTGTTTGGCCGAGCGAAAGAATACTTCAATGCGCCAGCGCTTGGCATAGGTCTGAACCACGTCTTTCGGAGCATCGTGGCGATTGCTAATTAACAAATAAGCGCCTTTGTAAGTAGCAGGCTCTTCTCCTTTTTCCTCTTGATCAGCATCCGTTATCGGTTGGTCATCTTCTTTCAAACGTATCGCAACAACAGCAGCTACAAGAACATACCGCTGCTTGGTCACTTGGTTCCCTTTCCGATTCACGGTTGCGTAAGGGCGCTTCATGTAGATATCCGGTATCGAAATGGAGGTCAGACCGGATGCCTCCCCACCTAACAGCTCCTTAAAGACCTCCCGGATCAGCATGACTGGAGTCAGCGGTACATAGCGTTCCCGACGAGTGCCGGGTTCGATGACTTTACGAAACAGAGCCGTGTTGCGTTTGGCTTTGGTGACCCAATCAAAGTTATTCTCCTCCAGGAACGAGAAGAAATGCTTGCAAAGGTACCACCGATCCATGGCTACCCACAAGCGGCATGAAACAGATTCCCGCAACATGAGTAGCATTTGCTTGGCCAAATCGATTTTAGTCAAGCCTTCTCCTTTTGTTTCGGGCTTATGCCAAATCCGGAAAAACAACGGATACTCCAATCCGCTCTTCCGAACAGCTTGTAGAACAACCAAATTGGTTGCCCATACATAGACTTTGGCGGAGTGGTCATAGAGCCAGCACAGAAACGGAAGCAGCTTGGCAAAGGGATGCGCGCTGTGGGTATCATCGAGATTTACGACATCTCCATCAGTAAGCGCAGTTACAGGATCCTGCTGCAAGCGCTCAACACGCTTTTTTCCAAAAGTCGTCCAAGCAAAGCCTTTCGTTAAAAAGCGACTTAACGTGTACTGTGCAAGCTTCCAAGGCTGAAACATTCGCTTCAGCAAAGCGTCTTTGTCGGCCAATTGCGCTATCTGGGTAACGGAAGAGCAATTGGCAACGAGGCCGACGACGTAGAGGAAGCAAATTAACCAAGACGGAGTACCGTTACGTTTCATGATGCCAGATTGTGCGAGTAACAAAGAGAAGTCAAAACGCTCCCACAGACTTTTCAGAATGGGAGCTCCAGCACATTCGCTGTGATTTAAATCTTTAAACTTCGGCTTTTGTAACGCTGACATTGGAATATCACCTATAATCTGTAAGATATACCTGTTCAAAAAGGTATCCTTCGCGATTATTGTGGTGTTTCTGAAAAGTCAAGTGGTTTTTATGAACTTAGGTAAAAATTATAATGAATTCTAAGCTTTTCCCATCAATTGGGGTGAACTGCATAGGTCATGTTATAAAGAAGGCGTTACCAAAATTAGGAATATTTCGGGGAGAAAATGGGTTCCTGAAGAATCTGTTTGGTCAGTTCCTTACACAATAGAAATCATAGAACAATTACTGAACGATTTTAAAAACAGCAAATTTTATGTGGATTCTCAATTACTTGAAGAATGTTATTTACTTCAATCCTATTATATCTCTCAAAAAGAAAATGCTTCTGAATCCATTTTCCTAGTACCCCAATGGGATTCTGATCATGAAAAAAGATTGAAGAATGAATTACTTCGTAGAGGTTATAGCCCAAAAACACTAAAGGCCTATTGTGGGCAAGTCGAACGTTTGTTTCACTACGTGAAAGAGCAGCATGTCATTTGGAGTGATCAAATGATTCAAAATTATTCACTATATTTGCTAAATAAAAATTGCTCACACGCTTATGTCAATCAAGCAATCTCTGCCATAAAATTTTATTTTCAAAAGGTTCTGCAACAACAAGACACTACACCGTACGTTAGGCCAAAGAAAGAAAATAAACTCCCAAATGTCTTGTCAATAAAGGAAGTAACGTCCATATTAAAAGCAATCCAAAATATAAAACATCAAGCTATATTATATTTGACATATTCTTCAGGCTTACGAGTTGGGGAGGTAGTACGTTTGCGATTGCAGGATTTTGACATAGAACGTAAAACGCTGCTAATCCGACAAGGAAAAGGAAGAAAAGATCGATTGACCTTACTTTCCGATACTGCCCTTGAAATCGTTCAACGTTACTCGCAACAACAAAAACCGGAAGTATGGCTGTTCCCTGGACAGACGAGTGGACGCCATTTGACAGAGCGATCTGTACAAAAAGTTTTTGAACAAGCTTTAGCAGTGTCTGGTGTAAGGAAAGAGGTAAGTGTACACTCGTTACGTCATTCCTTTGCCACTCATTTATTGGAAGGAGGCACCGATATTCGGTATATCCAGGAATTACTCGGCCATCAAAGTACTCGTACAACCGAGCGATATACACATGTAAGTGTAAAAGATATTAGACGTATTAAGAGCCCACTTGATCAAATTGATCTTTGATCAGTGCGTAACACAGAGAAGTACACAAATCCACCGCAACCCTTGGATATTCACAAAATACACAAATACCTCGAATTTTATTGATTCTGCGAAGTTCGTGAAAAGGACGTTAGACGAAATTTCTGAAAAAATAGCGAATATTCACACAACAATTGCTTTGTGTTATGATGAGTAAAAATAATGGGGGAATATGTAAATGCCTAGTCCAAGAGTATTTATTTCATCGACTTGTTACGATTTAGGTATGGCACGAGATCAATTGAGATCATTCTTGCTAGAATTGGGATATGAGCCAGTTCTTAGTGAATACTCTGATGTTCTATTTGATCCTCGTACCCATACACATACTAGTTGTTTACAAGAAGTACCTAATACTGACATGATAATTTTGATTGTTGGTTCAAGGTTTGGTGGAAAAATAATTCCCGATGCTTTGACATCAATAGATATTGAAACATTAATGAAATCAAGTTTTAATATTGAATCTCTAGAAAATATTGAAAATCTATCAATTACACAAATTGAGGTTCTAAAAGCTATTGAAACATCAGTACCGGTATTTGCTTTTATTGAAGAAAAGGTTCTACATGATCATCTTGTATATGAAAAGAATAAAGATCTTATAGGAAAGATAAATTTCCCTTCAATTGAAAAGGCTGACACAGCAAAGTATATTTTTGAATTTATTAATTTTTTAAGGCATAGAATTAAAGGCAACAGTGTTATTTCATTTTCAAAAATTGAAGACATCGAAAATCATCTACGCAAACAATGGGCGTCACTATTTCAACGCTTACTAAGGGAACAAAGAGAAAAAGACTTTGAAACAAGGAGAATGATTAGTTTATCTGATCAACTCGAGGATCTAAAGACTGCAATTTTTTCCACCATTGGTAACTCGCAAACAAAAGACATTGCACGTGGTGTAATTAAATATCGAAAATTAATTGATTTACTTTTGGGGTTGCATATTCCTGACAAGTCTATTTTTGTACAAGGTAACTGTTCTTTTGATGACCTCCTACATATGGCAAATATAGTTGAGATTAAAGATATTGAAACTAGTAGGCCTTATGGTAGAGCTGCACTAATAAAAGAAGATGGGACCTTCTATGAAAGTCGCTTTAGTAGTAATTTTATTCTTGATATTAGATTAGAATGGGACAGCTTTATAACTATGTCACCAGAATCAAGACAAGTAATATTTGAAACGGTTTCAGATGATAGAAGAATAGGACCTCCACTATTACGATATAGAAATGAAACTATCGATCAATATTTTAATGAGAGAAACATTGAAGCGAAACAATCTGATGAAATTTTTGTGGTAACTTCTACAGAATCAGCATAAAGATATAAGCCCAATCAATTTGGTTGGGTTATTATTTTGTGTGTGAATCCTGGAAGTCAGAAACTCCGTCTAACACCGCATTCACGCATCGGGCCTGACGGCCCTCGGTCCCGGAAGCATGGAGCGAAGAAGCAATTGCCGGGACACATCCGCACCGACTAACCGCATCGCGGCCGGCCCTGTCGGGCCTTAAGTCGGTGGGACGTCGCGAATGCAAGAACGTTATCTGAAATACATCTAAACATAATAAAGCTAATAAAACATAGTAGGATAATTCGAAGGAGCGATAGATTGAATAAGATCATAACAAACATTGGAGAGATAACAATACTTAGGGCTGCTGAAGATGATTTGTCGGATGTATTAAGACTTTGGTTGGAAGCGGCTGAGTGGTTGGAGGTAAAAGGAATATTACAGTGGAGACCAAATTCATTTACTCAAGAATCGGTTTTAGAGCATTACCAGAAAACGGAATTATATATAGCCAAGCTTAACGAAACGATAGTAGGTAGTTTTTCAATACAATGGTCTGATGAATTTATTTGGGAAGAGCTAAACAATAATAGTTCCGGATACATTCATAGATTAGTAGTTGCAAGAAATTTTAAGGGGATGAATTTGGGAATTGAATTACTGACTTGGGCAGAGCGGTATATTCAAAGTACTGGCAAGAAAGCATCGAGACTTGATTGCATGGCGGATAATCAACATTTAAACACCTTTTATAGGAAAGCGGGATATAACTATATAAAAAGAATTAATAGAAAGTATTGGAGTGCAAGTCTTTTTGAGAAGGTATATTCATAGAAGAGATGTACTTCAGATAACACCGTATCCACGCTGTGGTCGCTCCGCTCCCTTGGTCTGCCAGAGGCATTTCGGAGAAGTGAAATCAGGCAGACAACCCTGCACCACCTAACCGCATCGCGGCCGGGACTACGTCCCTTAAGGTGGTGAGGGTTCGTGGATACACCAACGTTATAGGAAATTCCGGCAAACCATATATAAGAAAGAACCGAACAAACATTCTATCAATTAATGGATACTTGTGGTAAAATAGGTAGTACAATTGAATCTTGGGTGGGCATGGTTTCCCTTCGAAAGGAGGTGAGGCCATGGAAGTTAAAGATGCGATCCAGATCATGTTCCTATTTGGAATGTTTATCCTTGCACTTTTAACGTACATAAACTTGAACAACAAGAGAAAGTAAAAACCCACCCCAAGGTTAGCGCCAAAGGTGGGTTTTTATTGTCCTGGACTTAGAAGGGACTAAACCATCCAAGCCAATTGTATGGCCGAGTGTTCGCTGCACTCGGCTTTTCTAATACAAATGATACCATATCTATAAGTCGGTGAAAACCCAAAATGCAAAGTAATGAATAAGAACATGAATAAGGACATGAATAAGAACTTGAATAAGAACTTGAATAAACCCTAAAGACATCTTTGTAGTATTCTCACAGAAGGCCGGAACATCCTATAACACCGTATTCACGCTGCGGGCCTTGCGGCCCTTGGTCTGCAGAGGTATTTCGGGAAGTGGATTCAGCAGACAACCCTGCGAGGCTAAGTGGCGGAGCCACCCGGCCCTTACGGGCCTTAAGCCTCTCGGGTTCGTGAATACAACAACGTTATACGCCATAACCCATAAAAGTTAATTGCCAATAAATGCTTTGAGAATCTATAATTAAACCAATAATGTAAAAGGAATGTGAATTTATGTCTAAAAATAAAGAGGGACTAGCAAGTCAAGCTAAAAACTTTATCAATAATCCACTTGGTATTATTGGACTATTTTTAGTGTTAGTTGATGGTATTGCAGGGATGGTAATAATATTATCAAAGTTAAATGTTATTCTAAATTTGTTATTGGTTTTATTTATTATTGGATTTCCATTGGTTGTTTTAAGAGTGTTTTTTATTTTAGTTGTAAAGTATCATAAAAACTTGTATGCACCAAAAGATTATAATGATGAAGGGAATTTTGTACGCACATTTGATCCGAATACGAATCAAGTAGTTCAAAGTGAAAAGGAAACGGAGCAAGTAGAATCCACAAGCAATAGAACCGAGGAATTATTGGTTATTAAAGAGACAATAAAAAATATAGTAAGTATTCAAGAAGCAATATTACATAAAGTAAACAGAGATGAAAATGTAATCGAAATTGAAAAGGAATTACAGAAAAACATTAATATGGATATGGAAAAGATAATAAACAAAAGGAAACAAAGATTTACAATAGAAATATCGAATTTAGAAGGATCTCAAGTCCTTGTCGATGCGCTTGATGTATTGGGATACGAAAGTGAAATATACTATTCTGTTCTTCGAGAAAATAGAAGAGTTAATTATTTTGATTCTAAGGAAGAGCACTCAGCCATTTGGTTAGGTAATAATGTGCCACTTAAAGATGCAATTGAAGTTATAAAAGCGTCGAAACTAGTATTTCCACATTTAAGATATATTCATCTATCAAATGATACAAAAGGAGATCCTCCTAATTTTATTCACAAGCAAATTTATATTGGTGGATCTACTAGTACCGCAGATAATTATGGACTGACCGAAATGAGTGATGAGGATTTTTTAAAATTATATGAATGTAAAAGAAAAACGGATTTCCATTCGTTCATTAAGAGTTTTTATTAGAGAAGAAAGACGAAGCTCGTATTATGGAGTCTTCGTCTTTTTAATTAATTACAATATTCGAAGGTATTTCAATGATGTGGGTTACGGCGTATAACATCGTAAGCGTCTAATAACCAGGTGTATGGCAAAAGAAAAACCCATGGTTCATGAATAACCACAGGCTCTGCGTTTATGTACAATGTCTTTGAACTTCCGTACTCCATGGAAGGCACGCATCAAGTAGCTCTGGCTGTTGACGAAATGCATTCCCTGGCAGCTGCTGCAACAAATATACTAGATATTTGTACGGGTTCAATCCATTTGCCTTTGCGGTCTCTACGATGCTGTAGATCGCTGCACTTGCGGTTGCCCCCCGTGGACTGCCGCTGAATAACCAATTTTTTCGGCCGACCGTAAAGGGACGAATGCTGTTTTCTGCTAAATTGTTCGAGATCACACAGTTCCCATCTTGTAAGTAATTCATCAACTCTTGCTTATGGTTACGCGCATACTTCAGCGCTTCGCCTAGCTTGGATTTAGGAAGCACCTTGCTTTTGGCCGTTTCTACCCATGACCAAAAAGCATCGAGTACAGGTTTTTCCTGCACCAGACGTTGCTCCTTTCGATCTTCAGTAGTATGTGACTTAAACTGTGACTCCAGCTCGAAAAGCTTGTTGCAATAAGCTACTCCTTCACTAGCAAGCGACTCTTCCGACTGCTTCGCCTCTGGTGGCAACGCCTCAACAAACTTACTTCTAAGATGCGCCCAGCACAGGCAGGATGTCGTCCCTGTTAGATTCGCATAGCCCGAGTAGGCGTCGCTATGTAGATATCCCTTGAATCCTTTCAGGAACGCTTGCGGGTACTTCGCCCCTCGCCCTGGTTGGTACTCAAAGATTCGTATGGGATGCTCACTATGCTGCCCACTGCTGTAGATCCACATGTAAGAGTCAGTCGTGTTCTTCCGTCCCTTCTCATTCATCACCTGCAAGGGCGTTTCATCCGCATGAAGATATCGCTCCCCTACAAGCAACTCATGCAGTCGATTCACCAATGGCTTTAGCCAGTCTCTTGAGGCTGCGATCATCCAATTCGCCATAGTTGCCCGACTCAGATCAAGACCGATGCTCTTCCATTCCTTCTCCTGACGGTACAGGGGCATGCTGTTCACAAACTTCTGGTACATGACCCATGCCACAGAGGAAGCGGAGGCCATTGAATGCTGGATGACCGGCGTAGGCGTCACTGCCTTTTTCATTTGAGGCATGTCCTCTTTCCGACAGGTCCGGCACTCCAAGGTTTCTCTGTAGATATCAATCGCTCGCACGCGGGCAGGGATAAACTCCACTTCCGTGCGCACGAACTCTTCGCCCACCAAGACAAGCTCGCTTTGGCATACGTCACAACAACGGTCCTGTACCTGAAATAGCTGCTTTTCATGCGGAAGATCCTGGAGCAGCTCCGCTCGTTCACCTACATGCTTCTTCCGCTGGTAGCTTTGGATCTGCTCGATGCTTGGCTCCTGTGCAGTGCGTGAAGCTGCTGTCTCTGCCTCATCAAATAAAGACAGCTGCTCCACTCCTATTGGGAGGGAAGCTGTTTTCTCGGAGCTTTTGCCGTACAGCTTCTGCGTTAGAAATTGCACGGTTTCTTGTAGCCGCTTATTCTCTTTTTCCAGGTCGCCGATGCGATGTTCCATTTTTGGAGCTGTTCCGAGGGGCTCATGAGCTACCGTTCCTTCACTGTTTTCTATGTCTACCATTATACCATAGAAGCAGGTATAAACCCAGATTTCACAAGGGTTTTCGGCACTTTTTTGACTTAGATGGAAGGAGTGAAATCCAGCTTTCTGACAGCTTTCGGCTGATGGATAGATAGCCCCTCCAGCAACCACCGAAACTCCTGTGGCGTAATCGAGCGTACGGCTTCCGCATCCATGGGCCACTGGTATTGACCTGATTCCAGTCGCTTGTATAACAGGACGAAGCCATCACCTTCCCAGTACAAGGCTTTCATTCGATCGCGCTTGCGACCGCAGAACAAAAACAAATGATTCTGAAACGGGTTTAATTGTAGCTGATGTTGCACCACGAGAATAAGACCATCAATGGATTTTCGCATATCCGTATAACCACAAGCAATATACAGTTGATCGGCCTTCGAGATGTCACCGAACATACTGCAGGATGCGAAGCGTCTGTTCGAGAAGTAAGGTAGACGCATGCTGATGAATTTCGATCGTAACGGCATCCGTACGAAGGATGATCGCCGCTTGTTCATGACTTGCTTCGGAACGCGGAGGGTTCGCCCGCAAAGATGGAGGGACTGAAACCAGTGTTGGTTCATTCGGAGATGAGGAGGCAGGAAGGGATTCACAAGCAGCTTCACGGATCTTTCGAAGCCAGTAATAGTAGCTTTTCACGCTGACATCGTGCTCGGCACACCATCGAACCACGGTCTGACCACTGGAACGGCAGTCACGAACAATCTCGGTCCACTGCTGAAGCCGATAGCGATTCCTCATTTCTAGAGTTTGCAATTGGACACACTCCCATTAGAGTTTTTCGAGTAGAGTCGAAAAACTCCAACGACTTACTCTAAAGGAATTGTCTCAAAATCTAGACTGCCTTGGAATACACCTTCTTGTTAGACGCTTACATAACATCATATCCACGCTTCGGAGCCTAGCGGCTCCTCCGTCCGCGAGAAGCGGTCGACAGGGAAGTGGATTCAGCGGACACATCCGCACCGACTAACCGCATCGCGGCCGCTCCCGTTGGTCGCTTAAGTCGGTGGGACGTCGTGGATACAGTAACGTTATCTGAAAGAGCTTGAAACACTATAAATTGATAAGGTGAATTCGATGATGTTATTCAATACAAAGAACGAACTTGAACAAATTGATTTTCATGATTGTATAATCGAAGCTATTAATATAGAAGACAATATGATTACTTTTATACTAGAATCAGTGAATGTCTTAGCTGCTCATACGCTAAATCCGTTTGAATTCGCTAGGAACACTGACCAATGTATTTTAGAATTTATTAATGTTCAGAGTTACGAATCTGGGTATTTTGTAAGGGAGAAGGAAGATAGGATAGATATTGAATTAGTTCATAATAATGATTTTGAAATACTTAAATTTGACATCCTTAATGAAAATGAAATGAGGTTTTACAAAATATTTGGAATGGCATCAAACTTTAATAATGAATATTCTGAAATACTTATAAGAGCAGAATATACAAACATTAAATGGAATAAGTACGTATCCGATGCCTGGTTTGTTAATTGGCCAAAGAAGAAATGATAGCTTTTTGGGTAATTCGAAGAAGAAGCTCCTTCAGATAACACCGTATTCACGCTACGGACCTAATGGCCCTTGGTCTGCCCGAGGTATTTCGAGGAAGTCGTATCAGGCAGACAACTCCTGCGAGGCTAAGTGGCGGAGCCACCCGGCAGCAAGCTGCCTTAAGCCTCTCGGGTTCGTGAATACAACAACGTTATATGCAACCTACGCAAACCCAATATAACCATTAAAATCAAAGAATAAAAATCATCTTTAAGGAGATTCGTATGAGCCGGTCAAAACATTTTGTCTCTGCAGCAGCCGTTGTTTTAAATGATAAAAATGAAATATTACTTATTAAAGGTCCTGATAGAGGTTGGGAAATGCCCGGAGGTGTAGTCGAAGAAGGTGAATCATTATCCCAAGCTGCAATTCGTGAAACTAAAGAAGAATCTGGTGTAGACATTGAAATCATTAGGTTCTGTGGAATTTATCAGAATGTAAAGCAATCTATTTGTAATACATTGTTCTTGGCAAAACAGATTGGTGGGGAACCAATTGCTACAGAAGAAAGTTTACAAAGTGGATTTTTTCCAATTGAAGATGCCTTAAAAATGGTTACATTTATGAATTTTAGAGACAGAATAGAAACCTGTTTAAAGATTAATGAATCACTTGAATATATCGAATTTTAAGATAAAGAAATTTTGAAGGTGTCTCAAGGAAGGCGTAGGCAACATATAACAACGTTTTCCCGCTGCGGGGCTTACGCCCCTTGGTCTGCATGAGGGATTTCGAAGAAGCTGATTCAGCAGACACACCTGCACCGACTAACCGCATCGCGGACAGCCCTTCGGGCTTTAAGTCGGTGAGGCGTCGGGAACACAACAACGTTATAAGAAATCGGCGAAAAAATATTAATACCATTAAAAAATACGACTAATTCTTTAAGGCGGTATTTATGTCAGAAGATAGACGAATTAGGCTAGAGAAGTTAATAAAAGACAATAAGAGAAAACAAGCAAAGGATCAGTTGGTTAGTGATCTATTGAAATATAAAAATATAGATATTACAGATAGAAACTTTACTGACTTTTCCTTATCAGAGGAAATGCATAAAAGAGTTTATGAATTAATTAAAACAAACGATATTAAGATTATAAGTTTCCCATTCAATGAAGAAATGCTTATTATGAAGCTCAATTTCATTTTTGAGTATTTTAATAATTTCGATAAAGATATTGTTTTCTTTTATCCAGCAGTATTTGGTTTTTATTTTAGGAGAAGTAATCAATTTTATCTCAATCATCCAATCGCGATTGAGCTAAGATTAGATGAAGCCAAAGAAATCATTATGAAATTATTATTTGAAATGCATGATGATTTGATCGTTATTTCAAAGGATTTTATGTTTGGATTTGTAATAAGTGAAGATGAATATTCGAAAGTAACAATTGAATATTGGGTCAAGTAGTATTTCAAGAAGACGCCGACATCTTATAACACCGTATTCACGCGGCGGGGGACAAGCCCCCTTTGGTCTGCCCGAGGCGATTCGGGGATGTGGGTTCAGGCAGACAACCCTGCGAGGCTAAGTGGCGGAGCCTAAACTCATTTTTGATAGATAACTCGAAGAAGGCGGTAACTTGCGGTCGCTCCGCTCCCTTGTTCTGCCCGAGGCAATTCAGGGAAGTAGTATCAGGCAGAAAACCCTGCACCACCTAACCGCATCGCGGCCGGTCCTAACGGACCTTAAGGTGGTGAGGGTTCGTGAATACAACAACGTTATATGAAATACCGGCAAGTGATAGTATAAAGACGAAACAGAACAAATATTCTATCAATTATTGGATATATGTGGTAAACTTGGAAAGTGAAGTTGAAACTTGGGTGGGCATGGTTTCCCTTCGAAAGGAGGTGAGGCCATGGAGGTTGGAGATGCAATTCAGATCATGTTCCTATTTGGAATGTTTATCCTTGCACTTTTAACTTACATAAACTTGAACAACAAGAGAAAGTAAAAACCCACCCAAAGGTTTCCGCGCCGAAGGTGGGTTTTTGTCCTTTTGACTAGAGGGGATAACCCCATCCAAGCCAAATGTATAGCCGAGTGTTAGCCGCACTCGGTTTTTCTGTGCGCCTCACAGTCGCACAATCTAAGTGGTTCAAATCCACTCGGTAACTTTACCCTTTAAAGTGCCGTAGCCGAAGCAGAAGTCCTAACTCCAGTAGGAGAAGGATTGGCAGGGTGTCTCTCGCGAGGGGGAATCCGAAGGGCCTGCAGGCAAAGTCCAGCCCGGAATGCGGTGAACCAGAGGTGGCGGAGATGTTGGATGACCCGCCGGAAAAACGGGGAAATCTATGCCATAGGCATATCTTGCAGGAAAGCGCGAAAGGGATATGACCTGCAAGGCTCATCTACGTGATTAGGGTCAGGATGGATGGAACAGAATGTGCAGATAACTGAGGGAAGTCTCGTAGTTTCCTCTGCGCAAACGCGTGTGAGGTAGGCAAGGTATAACCCTAAGGGGAAAGCCAAATCGATGAACTGCGAGATGGCGGATCGTTCCGTAGTAGCGAATAAGTCTGAGCCGATGAAAGCTGGTAACAGTCTAGAGGGGAAAACTCGGATGAGTATGCGCGTGGGGAAAAAAAATATTCTTAGTCGCATAACCTGCTTCCACTTCAAAAGAGGGAAGACAGAGGCAAAGGGAACGTGCTTCGTCAAAGACTGTGAGTTCAAGTGAGTGGAGATCGTAAGCGCCTTAAACCAGAGAGGGTATGACCAAGAGGGTGCGTCCCGCCGAGAGCGAGATAGCGCTTGGGGATAGAGGCAAACTGGCGACCTGAGTACACCTCAGGCAACAGGAGCGATTGAAAAAAAAAATTTTTTTTCTAACACGCGGTTGCATGAGGTAGAACGAGTAAGGAATCGATCATCTGTAGCGCGAACAAGATCAGCTTGGTGAGTAGCAGGTAAAGGTGGTGAAACACCAATGAAACCGAAACGACGATACTACTCCCTGATCGACAAAATATATCAAATGGACAATCTGAATGAAGCCTGGCTGGCAGTAAAGAAGAATCAAGGAAGTGGCGGAATTGATGGGGTAAGCATTGGTATGTTCGAGAAGAACATAGGCATCAACCTAAAGGAAATCCAAAGGCTACTGCAACAAGATCGGTACAAACCCGACCCTGTCAGGCGACATTTCATCGAGAAGGAAAACGGGAAGTTAAGACCGTTAGGCATTCCCACAATCCGAGATCGCGTATGCCAGCAGGCTGTACGTCAAATCATCGAGCCGATCTTTGAGCAAGACTTCTACTACTACAGCTTTGGCTTCCGACCTGGATACTCTGCGCATCAAGCAATAAACACGATTCGACGAGCAAAGCGCGGCGGATACGACTATGTGGTAGACCTCGACATTATATCCTTTTTCGATGAAATTCCGCATGAACTGCTGATGGAAAAGGTTCGTGAACGAATAACCGACGGTAAAGTGCTGACGCTCATTCGCGGATGGCTCACCGCAGGAGTCATGGAAGATGATCAGTTCCATGAAACGTTAGTCGGGTCCCCACAAGGCGGGGTCATCAGTCCATTACTTGCGAATCTATATCTGAATCATTTCGACTGGAGTATGAAGGAGAAGGGGTTTGCTGTGGTCAGATATGCAGATGATGCAGTTATTCTTTGCAAAGTATTGGAAGAAGCAGGGATGGTATTTCTAACAAACTTACTCACCACACGTTTCTAATTCAGCAGTGAAATTTGCAATCCGGTGACGGGTGAAGACGACTCACTCCTGAAGATGGGGAACTGACGAAGGAAAGCCGTGTGCGGGAAATCCGCATGCACGGTTTGATGAGGAGTCCGGGGAGTAATCCCCCGTCTTACTCTACTATATCGATCATAACATAAATTGAAATTGCTGAAAACCCGTTTAAATTAAAATGCTAAACTTGAAAAACTTGAATAAGAACTTGAATAAGAACTTGAATAAGAACGTGAATAAGAACGTGAATAAGAACGTGAATAGACTATCGATATGAGAATAAAGAAGATTTATTAAAGGATTATGAATTAATGATAGATCGTAATCTAATAAGAATTGAAGATGGAAAGTGCATATTTTGTAAGTGATTCAAAGATGGCAGTAATTGCGTATAACACCGCATTCACGCATCGGAGCCTAGCGGCTCCTCGGTTCGCAAGGGGGATTTCGGGAAGAGATTTCAGCGGACAACCCTGCACCGACTAAGCGCGGTCGCGCCCGGCCTGATGGCCTTAAGTCGGTGAGGGTTCGTGAATGCAAAACGTAATGGGAAATTCCAGCAAACCATATAATATCGAAACCGAACAAACATTCTATCAATTAGTGGATAGATGTGGTAAAATAGGAAAGTACAATTGAATCTTGGGTGGGCATGGTTTCCCTTCGAAAGGAGGTGAGGCCTTGGAGGTTAAAGATGCATTGCAGATTATGTTCCTATTTGGAATGTTCATTCTAGCACTTTTAACTTACATAAATTTGAACAACAAGAGAAAGTAAAAACCCACCCCAAGGTTAGCGGCCGAAGGTGGGTTTTATCCATTTAGCCTAGAAGGGGAACCCATCCAAGCCGATTGTATAGCCGAGTGTTCGCAGCACTCGGTTTTCTTATATCGATCATAACATAAATTGAAATTGCTGAAAACCCGTATAAATTAAAATGCTAAACTTGAAGAACTTGAATAGACTATTTAAACCATTTATTAAAGATTATTTTGTAGAAGCTCAAAGAAGACCGGAACATCCTATAACACCGTATTCACACGGCGGGCCTTACGGCCCTGGGTCTGCAGAGGTTTTTCGGAGAAGTGGATTCAGCAGACAACCCTGCGAGGCTAAGTCCTGACGGACCCAGTCGCTCCGCTCCTTTAAGCCTCTCGGGTTCGTAAATACAAGAACGAAATTGGAAATCCTTGCAGATTGGAGTGAGAGTATATTCATGGGAGCTTTTATTTTTAAGAGAATAGTATTAACAACACTTTTTTTAAGCATATTAACAGGTTGCAACAAGACAATCAAGTCAAATGAGGGCATGTTTAATGTTGGAATTGATCAGATAGAGGACGTAAAAATCAATCAGCCCTTTGAAATACATGGATATCTTAGAAACAATACAAGTCAATCTATTGAAATATCGTTCGGAGCCGGATTATTTACTTATAAGATATTTGATGAATATGGGAATGTTGTTCCGGTAAGTGATCAAATGTTAGTTGTAAATGACATTGGATATGATACGAGTCTTGGTGCTGGTGAAGTTTATAGAAACAATGGTGAGAAACAACGAAGTAAAGAGTTTTATCAATTCACTATAAAGAAGCCAGGCCATTACAAAGTAAAAGCAGTTGCAGAATTTAGTGTTAAAGATGAAGAGGGTAACAAAAATCAGAAATTAACTTCAAAAATGTATGATTTTACAGTGAAATAGAGTGTGAAAGGAACTCGAGGAAGGCAAAGACAGCAGATAACACCGTATTCACGCTGCGGGCTGTATTGATATGCTTGTTAAAGGAGATCGCTATGAGCGAATTGATGATTAGATGGGCAGATTATCAAGATTGGTACCAACTAGGTTTGGTTAGTTCAGAATCTTATCGTGAGTCTTATTCGGGCATTATCCCAGATACCTATTTAGATGCTTTTTCTATTGAAAAACGACAGTCACACTATAAAAGAGCATTACAAGAAGATGCCAAAACTACTGCAATTCTTTTAGTAAATAATAAAGTTGCTGGCTATATAGAATTTGGAAATAGTAAAGATACCGATTTAGATAATACATATGGAGAGATTTATAACTTTTATACATTAAAGAGCTACTGGGGGAACGGGTACGGAAAGAAGCTAATTACTTGGGGGATTAATAGGCTACAAGAAGCAGGTGTAACCGTCAAGTCCATTTGAGCATTTTTCGATAAATAAGTTTGAACAGTTTTAGCTGAAAATGGTCTGTCGATGCTTCAACCGATAGCTGTCCCCTTGGAGCTGGATGATTTCACTTTTATGCAGAATTCTGTCCAGGATTGCTGTGGTGATGGCAGGATCGCCTAGTAGCTCTCCCCAATCATCCGGACCCTTATTGGAGGTCAAGATGATCGAGGATTGCCCATATAACTTGTTTATAAACTGAAAGAATAAGTTGGCTTCATAACGGTCCATGGCCATAAACATCAAGTCATCCATGATCACAAGTTGGGATCGGTATAGCCGTTTGAGCTTGGACCCAGAGACCCTTGATATGGTCTCCGTTTTCAATAATTGAATGAGACCGTCCATCGTAATAAAACTGACCCGGTACCCTTTTTTCAATGCTTCCACGCCAAGACCTATGGCCAAATGGGTTTTTCCCACGCCCGGCGGCCCCAGAAAAATTAGATTGTAGTTTTGCTCGAGCCAAAGTAGCTCTCTTAGTTGGTTAAACTGCCGTCTGCTGAGCGACTGCTGCTCCTCTAGCATGAAGTCGTCGAGCCTCTTAATCTCCGGAAACAGAGCCCAGCGAAACCGTTTGGCGAGTTGCTTTTCTTCGCGGCGGTTCATTTCGTACTGCAGGAGCCATTGCAAGAATTGGCGGCAGGTCCATTCCTTGGAGTCCGCTTCCATTAATGTTTGCTCGATGACCTGAGCCGCTTCCGTTAGATTGAGATTTCGTAGTGCTTGTCTAAGTTCTACAGTCACTTCATTCATCGCTGTCCCCCCGTAAGAATGGCCTTGTAGGCGTCGAACTCCCGAATTTGGGGCTTGACTTTACGCTTGGACTGATCTTGATCGCTTAGCAGTTTTAGAGGAGCTTCTGAGGGAATTTCCGGTGGTCTCGGCCTCTTGTAATGCTCCACTGCATCAGCAAAGTCGGTTGCCCGATACAAACGGTGTTTGATACAGTAACCCAAAGCCTTCGTTACAGCATCCGGCTCTGCGGGCTCCAAAGCACGCTGAATGAGCTGTAATTGGTCCCTAATGTACCGGGGCTTACGGTTGTAAATCTCGTTTAGGAAGGGGCTAGCCGCTGTTGGGTCTGGGAATGCTTCCGCTACGGTTTGGATGTAGGCTGCAATGCCCTTCGTTCGATCTCGTTTGTGATTGGTGTTCTGAACGAGTTGTCCATTGCCTGTGGCCAGTGGATGTTCGGCCAATAGTTGCCCGCTGTCCAGATCTCGAATCGCTAGGCGCCCCATTTCCGTAACCTGAATACTCACTTGCTTGTCTGTCCCGTCATAGGTTCCAAGCGGAACTGAATACCGGTTTCCTTCATACCAAATGGTGTTGTCCTTCCGAACGGTCCTTGTTATACTTGGTGGTAGCGAGTTTATTTTTGTGTGGACCGGGCGGAGGTGCTCTTTTTCAAGAGCATAGACTTCGGCCGGTATTTTTTTAGTGGTGTGATGGATCTTGGCATTTCCCGTGCGATGGAGCCAAGCTACACAGTCTTCATTGAGCCTGTCTAGGTTAGCGAAGAGGCGATGCCTTGCGAAGTTTCGCTTTACATACTTGACTACATTTTCGATGCGGCCTTTACTTTCAGGATCTTGTTTCCTGCACATTCGGATTCGAAAATCCCGCTGCTTAACATAACTTGCAAACTCATGCGTGAATAACAAATCTCCATGATTCTCGCTGGTAAGAAGCAGATGGTCCTGGTCGTAAACAATCTCCTGCGGATCCCACCGAAGAATGCGAACGCTTCCTCATGCATATCCACCACATCCTTCGTAGTAAAGGGACGGTCCAACCACTGTACATATTTATGCCTGGAATGGGACAAGACGAATCCCATGAACCACAACCGCACCAAATTTCCCTGAAGATTCCGGAGCTTTGTTTCCCCGAAGTCTACTTGTAGCTGATAACCCGGAGGAGGATCTTGTACAGCCTCGTATTGTCTGGCTTGCATGACTTTGGGGATGTTGTACTTTTTCCGAAGGTCCCTTACGTAGTTTCGCACTGTTCCCTCTGAAATGTTCTGCACCTGAAACCGTTCCTTGAGCCAGTCGTGAATTTGAGCAGCCGACAGGTCGGGATATTCCCGCAACCATTGTAGAATGGACGATTCATATCCATCTAACTTCTTTTGTCTAGTCTCCAGTTGTTCCAAATATTTACTAAATTCATCTGGATTCATTTCCAAGAACTTGTACACCGTATTTCTGGATACCTCTAGCTTTCGTGCAATTTGTGTGATCTTTAAGCCCTGCTCCTTCATTCCGAGTATGGAGAAGTACATATGCCACCTCTCTAAGCGCCTCATATCTCTTCCTCACCCTAATCTTTATGATCTAAGATGATTTTAATAGGGTGGGGTATGAGATGGAAAGAGTGTTCATTCTTATTTGTTGTTTTCTGTTGACTCCATTTTACCGGTTACAGCAGGATATTCTAATGTTTCCTTATGGGTCCTTAAAGAGAATACAAATGCGAAGGGTTTCTACGAGCATTTGGATTTTATAAATGATGGATTAGAGAGAACAATTACAAGAGAAAAAGAATTAATCCAATTGAGATATTCAAAACAACTTGATGAGAAGAATTAAGAAAAATTGCAAAAGTTTATTCGAAGAAGCCGTCCCATCAGATAACACCGTTTTTCCCGCGGCGGCTCCTACGGAGCTTGGTCTGCAAGAAGGGTTTCGAGGAACCATTCTCAGCAGACACACCTGCACCGACTAACCGCATCGCAGCCAGCCCTTCGGGCTTTAAGTCGGTGAGGCGTCATGAATACAACAACGTTAGATGAGATTCATCCAAAACATATTAAAACAAGAGGTATACCAATGAATAATTGGATTTCATTACGTGATGATGAATACAGAAGAGTATGGGATAAATTCTATAAAGACTTTTCGTTCAAACCAAGTATAGATCCTCAGAACTGGCCATCATTTACTATTAATTTACCTTATGTAACTTTTGAATTAACGAAGAACTACAATAACGAAGATATTGATGAATTAGAAGAGATCTATAAAGCTGCTTTAAGATCCTGTTTAGAACCAGAAGAATACATTTATGCTCTTGATTGGCAGCATGAATCGTTTCTTTATTCTCCATATTTACAAGACACAATCCCAAGTATTTCATTTTACCCTGATGGAGATTATTACTTGTTCTTAAGGAAAGATTTTAGTTTTGGTTTTTTAGGTCATCCATGGGAACATAGCATTACAATATTTGGTGAAGAACTTATAAAAAAATTACTAATACATAAACCGAGGATTTTTAATGGGATAATTCGAAGAAGCGGATGAACTTCATCTAACACCGTATTCACGCTGCGGGCCTTACTGCCCATGGTCTGCAGAGGTTTTTCAGAGAAGCAGAATCAGCAGACAACCCTGCACTGGCTAAGTCCGTCGACCCGGGGCTAGCGCCCCTTAAGCCAGTGAGAGTTCACGAATACAATAACGTTATAGGAAATTCCGGCAAACCATATAATATCGAAACCGAACAAACATTCTATCAATTAGTGGATATATGTGGTAAACTAGGAAAGTACAATTGAATTTTGGGTGGGCGCGGTTTCCCTTCGAAAGGAGGTGAAGCCATGGAAGTAAAAGATGCACTTGTTTTTTGCAAGTGAAAAGTGCCTAGTTTTGCTGCGAAAAATGCCTAGGACACCTGCCAGTTAAAACTTACTGCGGAATTCGTGTCTGGTGATAAAGATATCTGGAACCAGTAAAAGATGTCTGGAACTAGTAAAAGATCTATGGAACCAGTAAAAGATGTGTAGAACTGATAAGCAAGATGATTGGACATCTAGAAGGGAGCCCGAGGGGAATAATTCGGCGCTCCCTTTTAATTTGTGTAGAAGTTAATATTCACGCGACTTCATGATCGGTGGTGAAACTGATGAGTGGCATTGGCTATAGAATCAAATGTATCCGAAAAGAGAATAATCTAACCAAATTCAGTTTGCAAAGAGTATAGGGATTTCTCAAGGGAACCTCAGCGAAATTGAAATGGGAAATAGTAATCCCTCTGCAGAAACGCTTATCTCAATCCGAACACAATATAACGTAAACCTTAACTGGTTATTAATCGGTGTCACTGCAGAAGATGGGACGACATATGAAGACAACTATGATAAAAAGTTAATAGATGTTTTTAGAGGCCTTAACGATTATGATAAAAAAGAGATCATTGAAATTATGCTATTCAAAAGAAGACTAAAGTCAGAGATAAGCTTATCTTATGACTAGTGGTAATGGTTCAGTTCACTTTCTGATAAATGATATCGGTGTCCCGATGTAAAAAGCTCGGAAAGTAGTAAAGAATATTGGAAAGTAGTTAAGAAACTCGGAAAGTACCCCTCAGAAAAGTCTCGATGATAAATACTTCATCAGGATATTTTTTTTATGAAAGGGAGATGAGGATGGCATCTACGTTAGGCGATAGAATTAGGCTAATTCGTAAACCAATCGCTTAAGTCAAATTGATTTCCCCAATTGTTAGATAAAAAAATAAAGTATTTTCTTTGGGCACCAACTAGCAGGTGACAGCGCGGTGCGGGCGCTTTATCCGACGCATATTTAGCGAGATACTGCGGATATGAGTGAAGATGAACGGCCTTGGCCTTGCGCTGGGCTTCCTCCCGATGCTCCGGCACCTGCTCCGCCTCGACAAAATCGGCCAGCACGTCGATGACGTTGTCGAGCAGCTTCGCCCGAAAAAACAGTTCCAACCGCTCGACGACCGCAGTCCCTGCTCCGTCCAGCACCTTCTCCCGCCATATCGGCCATGACGAATCATGCCTTAGTGGCCAAAGCAGTACTGAGTAGTCCATCGCCGCATCGCCCTGACCAGACAGATCGTCCTTTTGCAAACAAAGTCCAACTGTGGTTGAATCAATGATTTTAAAGTCATTTCGATATTTCGTGAGATTTGCTTGTTTAAGAGTTCGGACGATGAGCTGTGCAAAGAGTTGCTCCAGCAAGGCGGAGTCTACCTGATTATGTTTGCGACTTAGTTGCGCCGCTGAAATCGATTCAAGCCCGAGTTCCTTTTGGAATTCTTCCGAAAGAACATCATCAGCGATTTCTCGCGATCCAACACGCGTTGCTGCAACTGAGCGTGTAGGAATAACTTTAGGTAGGCCGGTGTCGTTAGTTTTTTCACATACTTATCTTGATGAGTCTCAGCGATATGCTCTTTGAACGTTTTGGAACAAATTGGCTCTAGCCATTTACCAAATGAAGAAAATAGGGTATCCTTGTCCATGAGCTGATCCTTTTCAGTGGATTATGGACAGGAACTACCTGCCATTCCATTGTAAAGGATTTTTTTGTGCTTGGATTTAATAAAGTCAGAATATTGTGAACATTCAGAGAAAATTAATGCAACACTAGTGGTTCAGTCTATAACTTATTTTTCAAAAGCTGACGTTTATACAATTGAGCATTTTGCATAATTCTGTTTATGAAATTTAGGCAGAAGAATTCTGGGACGTATTAAACCAAAGATTTAACTAGATCAACTTCATTTTCAAAAATGGGCAGACCTACAGAATTTTCGCTTAAACAAAAATTTAAGCTGCGGCTTCTCTAGACTTTCGGGCCATCGCTAATGCAGATGCTAATAATACAATGGCGTTCAGGTACTGGTGAGTGGTCACCTTCTGAATACCCCAGACGTGCATGGCATCTGCGGTTAGATAGGTTTTTAACCTGGAGTTGCATCGTTCTACGCTTGTTCTTTTGTTGTATGTGCTACTAGATGTCATACCCGCAGGCGGTTCCTTTTCGTTGCGAAGATTCATCGGAATAATGGCCTGCGCCTTTACGTTTCGTGCTGCTTCGTAGTTTTTAAGCTGATCATAACCTGCATCTAGCATAAAGAACTTCACCTTTGTGCCCGCAGTCACTTGTTCGATGAGTGTTGGAGCCATATCGCCGTCATTGACATGAGCCAGTGTAACGGAGAGCGCCATCGGCAATTCACTTGCTGTATCGACGGCAAGATGAATCTTGTAGCCAAACCACTTGACCTTGTTTCCAAACGAATCAAACTTCTCACCCAGTTTGCGTTGTCGGTCAGCTCACTTTTCCGTTTCGGCACTTTCTTTTCGTAGGCATGAAATGCTGCACTGTCAATGGCGACGTGATCGCCTATGACGATTCCTTCTTCCTTGCAACGTGCAACCAAATCCTCAAACAGCCGTTTCGCCAATCCTTTGTTCGTTATCTGAGCAAAGACACGGCTTAAAGTGGCAATAGATGGTGCCTTTCGATCAAGTCGTAACCCGCATTGTTAGCGGAAACGAAGATCCATGTCTAACCGACGATGCAGGCCGGTAAACGTGTCGATGTTTTCTAACGGTGCTGCGAGCAGGGCACGAAGAATGCCTTGCCGGCAGTGTCCATCGGCTCCTGGGGGACGGAACACTTAATTCCTTGGCATAGGGACGTAAATCCAAGGTTCCGAAGAAGATCGGCAATCGATCTCTGGATTCAAGTTTTTGCAGCTCTTCAAAGGAAAATAGACTTTCTTGGAGAATATACAAGTGACTTCACTTCCTTGGTTGTTTTCGGGTTTGGTCGCTTGAAAACTTCTCCAAGTCGGGGTGAAGTCCCTTTTTTATGTCTGAAAATCCTTGTGCAGCAAGGGCTGGGGTTTATGCAAAATGCTCAATTCATAAATCACGTAAGAATAATGATCCCAGTCTTTATTTTCACTTCACAGTTACGTCGGCACAATATCGAACATTCCTCTGTAGTCCGTGATATAACCTGTCAGTTGGGTACGCCATAATGCCGTTCTCAGAAAAGACATCGCGTTGTGACCTTTCAGGATGGTCACGGCCATGAAATTCGAGTTGCCACCGATTCAGGACCATTTCGGCTGAAGAAGTCGCCGCCATTTACAAAGCTCGTTGGCAGGTTGAATTTTTCTTTCGTTGGATCAAACAACATTTAAATATTCCCACCTTATTCGAAACATCCGAAAATGCGGTCTATTGTAAACTCTATGCGGCTTTAATAGCCTTGTTTGATGGAGGATGTTCAATTGTTCCAAAACATATCAAACTCACATTCGCTTAGTTCTCTCGCCTGTTGTTACTTGATCGGTTGCCAGACATCTGGATAGTTGGGCTAACGCTTCTCAGGCAGAACTTATTTGGTGATTGTTGAAATCCCAATTTCTTGATAATCAACAGGCGTGTCATGTTTGATCACTTTAAAACTTCTACATGGTGGGATGAAGTCTTTTTGCATAAACCCTCATCAAAAAATCGAAGTATTCCTTGACATGGTTAATATTGTAATTTAGTATTTTATTATACAAACGTTTTAACTAATTTAATTTTATGTGAAATAGTAATTTCCCACTCAGATTAATCCTTTGTAGTTTTTTGGAGTTAATATAGTTTAAACCAAAATTACCAAAGACCTCTATATCAAAGGCTGAATATGAAGAGTGAATTGCAATTGCTATATTAATGAACAGGGGCTTTTTCAGAAAGAATTGAAGATATTGTCCACATGTGGTTAGTCGTTCCCTCTCCCCAACCAAGGGGCTTAGCGATTTCCATGTTAGATTGTGAAAGGTTACATACTATCATTATGACTATTGTCGCAATACGTTTCCAAACGTACCGGTAAGCAAAGTTTTTCGCCAGCTTGTGCTGAATAATCGTTGCGGCACAATGGAAGAACTCCAACCTGAATCGTGCGATCGTGTATCCTTTATGAACCGTTTCTCAGCAATCTCGCTTGAAGTGCTCGAACAGATTAAACGCAAGCAGTTTAAAGTCGAGTTCATTGGCCTCAAAGTCGCTTGTTGCAGTTCGATCGATGGAGAAGCTGTCCTTTGCTTCTTTGATGTAGTTTTCCATGCAGCAGTAGAAGAGCCATAGATCAATCGGCTCCCAATTGAAATTAGTGACGATCGATTCGTATTTCCAGTCTTAATCGAACACCATTCGGGCTTGACCGTCATCAATGATTTGTGTCTTACGAATGATCGCCACATGCCGAGGCTTTGCATCCAGCCCGCGATAAGATAAAGCAGAATACGATGAACCGGGAACAGCGAATTACTTGACTTCGTGCAAGACAATGTCCGTAAAGCTTTGGCGAGCTTGATTTTCTCAAACTCTTTATCCCCTCTAAATAACTCCTATTTACTATCAATCAAGGGGAGGAGAATGCTTTGAGGCATTTTAAAGTGGAATGTAAATTCAATTGTTCCTTAAGGAGTGAAAGCCATGCGTAATAAAGTGCTGCCATTAAGCAAGCCTATTGTTGATGCCTATCCGTATCACGCTAATCTTCAGTCAGTCATTCTTAACATTCCCGAATCTATGCCCTGGATACTTAATAACTATGTACAGTTACATACCATGAAGCTTTTTGATAATTTAAGACTTGATTATTATAACTATACTTTATGGAAAACATGTCCGTGGATCTATTACCAAAGAATCGGGAGAGATATAGTGCTCCTGAAATGGGACTCTATCGTTAATTTTCTCATAGAAATGATCGAGTCGGGTTTTTACTCATTTTTTATGGTGGATGTCTCGCAAATTCCTTCATATGATATCAAAGGTGAACACGATATTTTCATATTCGGCTTTGATCTTGATAGAAAAGTATTTTACGCAGCAGATAATTTCCAATTTGGAAAGTATCAGTACAAGGAAATCTCTTTTGAGCAGATTGAAAAAGGCTACAATCGGATTATAGAAACTGGAAAGAAAGATTACTTATCTGGTATAGAAATCATTAATCTTCGACAGGACAATAAATACTTGATTCAGAAAGATTATACCTTTCAAGTGGATTTTTTAGTGGAGCAACTGGTTGATTACCTTAATTCAAAAAAACATATTTGAGGTATAGGCTGCCGGGGGAAAATTGGTTTGGGAATTTTGGATGGGTTTTCGGTATGGAGATATACCCTTTTCTCAACTCCTATTTGGAGGCATTGCAACTTAAAGAAGCTCCATGGGACCCTAGGGCTTTCCACGTATTATGGAATCATAAAAATATTATGCTTCTACGGCTATCCTATTTAGCTGAAAATGATTATATTGCTCCATCCAATGATTTGAAAAATAAATATGTCGAAATCGAAAAGCAGTCCTTGGTTTCTAGGAATTTATTTCTCAGGTATTTTATTGAAGGTCGTAACGATTCTATCATTAGGATTATGGAAAAACTTCGATTTATAGAGCAGGAAGAAAGAGAAACCTTGGAAAAATTATTACAACGGTTTCCAAAATTCTAATTTTCCAAAGCCAGATAGTAGCTATATAAGTTCAACTAAAGTTTTTTTGAATCATGGAATGGATCCTTCATCACAGACGTCGAAGTAGAGAAGAAAAAACGAGACGAGTGATGGTCATGGAAATCCAGAAATCAGATCAAGAGGAATTAGATAAGCGTCTGAAACAAGAACGGGATCGGCACATGTTTGAACGCTACCAAACCATATACCTTTATCGCTAAAGAAGATAAAGGTCAAACCGCAAGCGAAGCATGTTGACGAAAACGACGAAGATCGTCTTTTTATCATCCGGCATATGCTCTGTACTCAGTGCCGAAAGATCCACCATGAGCTTCCGGATTGTATTGTGCCGTACAAGCGCTACGAATCATCTGGAACGTGGTTCGTTTCAATGGCTTGAGGAGGCACGGTATCGCTATGTCTGACTCAGCGCAAACTGCGCTGGCTGCTGGACGGCCTTAAGAAAGGGGAAAGTGAATGTTAATAGACGTTAACAATCTATCCAAGCAATTTACGTACCACAAAAAAGAGCCAGGGTTAAAATCCTCTGTTTCCAACCTGTTTCGCCGTGAGAGGCTTGTCAAGCATGCCGTCAAAAATATTACGTTCTCGATAGATGAAGGTGAGATCGTCGGTTTTCTGGGACCCAATGGTGCCGGTAAGACGACAACCCTAAAAATGTTATCTGGCATAATGTATCCCACCAGCGGTGAAGCAAAAGTGGCGGGGTATGTGCCATGGGAGAGGAAGAAGAAATTAAAACAGCAGTTTTCGATCGTTATGGGACAAAAAAGCCAACTGTGGTGGGACCTCCCTGCGATTGAATCGCTGAATTTGAATAAATACATATACGAAATCGAGGAAGCCGCCTTTAGGCAATCAGTTAGTGATTTAACGGATTTGCTGGACGTGAAGGAGTTACTGAATGTTCAAGTAAGGAGACTTTCCTTGGGTGAACGAATGAAGCTGGAGCTAATAGCAGCTCTTATTCATAAGCCCAAAATCCTCTTCTTAGATGAACCAACGATTGGGCTCGACATCATCTCACAGAAGAAGCTCAGGGACTCTATAAAAGAATACAATAGGAAGGAAAAGACGACCATCATCTTAACGAGTCACTATATGGAGGATATCGAGGAGCTATGCAGCAGGCTAATCGTCATTAACGAGGGTGTAATCGCGTACGACGGTGAACTTGACAAGGTAAATGAGCTTTTCAATCAAAAAAAGCGGCTGAATTTACAATTTTCGGATTCTATAACGAGAGACGCCCTAACAAACTATGGAACGATTATCGATTTCGATTCCTACAGCGCCACGATCGAGATTGATAGGGACAAACAGAAAGCGCACCTAAGGGCTATGCTTGAAGTTCTCCCTATATCGGACTTCAATATCGGCGATATCCCGATCGAGGAAGGCATAAGATTACTCTATGAAAGAGGGGACTCATAGGTGATGGCCGTGTACAAAAAATACATGAAGTCTCTCCTTGGATTACAAAACTCGATGGAGTACAGAACGGATTTTTTCATTGATATGCTCAGTGGAATCTTCGCTGTGGTAATACAGTGTTTTCTATGGACGGTTATTTTTAATAGCTCGAGTAGCGATAACGTTTACGGTTATACGTATGAACAGTTGATCACGTACACTATATTAGCCGGCGTGGTCGCGAAGCTGTTATCGACCGGATTCGAGAATGTGATTGCAGCGGATATTAAGGATGGAGGACTGAGTAAGTTTTTAGTACAGCCTATCGGTTACTTCCAGTACCGTGTGTTCTGTTTTATCGGACAGAAGATTTCCCAAATAGCATTTCTGCTTCTTATTGTTGCGGCCATGCTATTGACTAGCAAATATGCGTTAAATTTCCAAATGGAAATGAGTTTGCCCTTTCTAGCGCTGCTTCCTTTATTCCTATCAGCCGTGTTGAATTTTCTAATCTTTTACTGCGTTAGCACGATCGCCTTTTGGATGCTAGACGTGTCGATGTTATTCTGGGGGATTAACCTTTTGACGCTTATTCTAAGTGGTGCCATTTTTCCGCTGGATATCTTCGGTGAACGCTGGCTGCGCGTGATGGAATATCTCCCCTTTACATATACCGCTTACTTTTCGTTAAACGTGCTTACAGGCAAGGTAATCGGTAATACCATCGTGGAAGGAATCGTGGTTCAGCTCATCTGGATCTGCATATTCGGCGTGTTATCGGCTGGCTTGTGGAGGATGGGAATGAAAAAATATGTAGCAGTAGGTGGTTAAATGAGTTCGTTGGCTAAAAGCTTGCGAAAGTATATTCGGGTATACTACCATTTGTTGAAAATCAATCTGATCTCGCAGCTGGAGTATCGATCCAACTTCTTTGTCGGGTTTATTGTCGAAAGTGGATTTCTCTTTACGAAGATCATGTACCTTGTCGTCTTATACAATGTTGACGTTACGATCAACGGGTATTCGCCGGATCACATGATGCTATATGTGGGGACGTTCTCTATCGTAACGGCATTCTATACGGGGTTCATCATGATTAACTTCTATGAGATTCCAGGGCATGTCAAGAACGGGACCCTCGATATGTTTATAACAAAGCCTATCTCCACGCAGTTTCTAGTGACATTAAGGAAGTCTAATTTCGCGCTGGCGATGTCTAACTTGATAGGCGGAATTGTTATGGTCATCATTGCTTGTAGCCGGATAGGAGGTGAGATAGACGCTTATAATTTGATCGGTTATCTGGCATTAATCATTTGTGGAATTGTAATGTCTTATGCGTTGTTTCTGTTGCCGCAATTATTGTCGTTCTGGGTTGTAGAGACGAAAGCGCTTATTGGGCTTGCGGACCGGGCATGGGACTTTAACACTATGCCAATGGTTATTTTTCCGAAATGGTTTCAACGAATAGGCACATTCATTCTGCCTATCTTCGCGATTTCCAATTTTCCTCCGATGCTGCTAGCAGGTCATATGAAAATATATTTGATCATATGGGCTGTCGCATCCCCCTTCTTGTTCTTATACCTGGTCTCGAAGCTGTGGAATATAGCCATAAGGAGCTACACCAGCGCAAGCAGTTAAGAGATCCCTATATCGAAAACAGCCCATAGTAGGAGTGGAAAAATGTCCGAAGTACGCTTTTTTAGTGAAATACCCGGTTTCCTTGAGTTTCCTAACCAATTGGAGAAAATTGATGAGATCGCAGCATTATCAAATGAGTATCACTTACCGGCTCGCATATCTATTACTCACACGCTGCATTAGATCCATGGATTCTGGCCATGAGAGTATTGAGTCGAATCAAAAACCTGATTCCTCTCATTGCAACTTAGCCATACTCTATGCCGCCTCTTACGACGGCTAAGATGGTGGCGACCGTCGCTAATCTATTTCAGCGCAAAGTATGCCTAAATATGATTACAGGCGTAAGTGAAATGGAGCTTCGCAGCGTTAATCAACCCGGTGGATTCCAAGTAGAAGTATGCGAGGCTGGAGGAATATACGAATGTCCTCCGAACCTTATTGACCAAATTTGGGGCGGTTAGTTATATGGGAGAGCACTATCACTTTCAGGGCCTTGAGCTGGTTCCCCCAATGCGGCATGAGTATATACCGGAACTATTCGTGGTGGGGTCTTCGAAAGACTGCATGGAGGTTACGCATGCTAATATAGTCTGCAACCTGCGCGTAACTTCCGACTAAATAGGGGTCCGTAGCGATATCTAGAATGCGGCGTGAACACGATTCTGCTGGGAAAACTCTATCATGAACATCAGTTCGAGCACTTGTCTAAAATATTGCTTCGACTGGAAATACCGGAAATTTGACTTTTTAGAAATCAATGTCAAGGGGACTTATAATCATGGAAAAGCAGATCGTTATTATTGAAGCCATTAAGCGTGCAATTGGAAAAGAGAACGTCTCATCTGATTCCGTATTGATCGACGATTTGGGTGTGGATTCGATGGGATTCATTCGAATCGTAGTTGAGGTGGAAAAATCGTTAGAAACCCAATTCGGCGATGATGATATCGTTCTGAATTTGTATCCTACTGTTCAGGATCTCATTAATTATTTTGAAAACCGCTAAAGTATAGAATGCCAAACTTCTTAGAAAAAGGGACACGAGTATGAATAATATGTACGAAATTATTGCAAAAACCGCGTCGCAGCAGCCAAATGTTGCTGCAGTCGTATTCGAGGATACAGTCACAACGTATGAGGCATTCATCCATACTGTCGATCGGTTAGCTGCAATGCTCCAAATGAATCATATAAAGCAGGGTGACATTGTTGGGCTGATACACAGCAGAACCCCTATTGCGCTTGCTGCCATGTTTGCGGGAGTTAAAGTAGGTGCAGCCTATATGCCAATCGAACCGGGAGCCCCGAAAGCTAGAACGGTCTATATGCTGGATGAAAACCATGCAGCAGCGATCCTTACAGACCTCCCCGAAATCATGGATCAATATGCAGATTACAGAATAATTGATACATCGAAGCAAACGATGGTCCAAGCAACCGAAGCATTCAATGAGCATATTGATTACTCCGACCACACGGCTTACATCATCTATACGTCAGGTTCTACCGGGAAGCCAAAGGGCGTGAAAATCCGGCAAGCGGGCATCGTGAACCTGATTCTGCATGGAACAGATGTTGTGGGCATTTCCCCTGGCAGAACAATGATGTGCTTGTCTAACCTTTCCTTCGACATGTCTGTGCCCGAAACTATCCTGGCACTATGCAAAGGATTAACTGTCGTATTGGCTAATGAAAAGGAACAGAAGAACCCGGTCTTAATCAGGAGACTTTTCGAGAAACATGGCATTGATACCGTCCTTATCGCGCCGACGAGACTCCAACTATTAACGATGTATCATCGAAATCTCTCATTCATGAGCCATGTTAAGTCCTTTATGTTTGGCGCGGAAAAGATCCCCGGCTATTTGCTTGAGATGATTAAAGCGAACTGTCCAGATGCACGTATTTATAATCTTTATGGCCCTACGGAGGTTACCGCATTCGTGACGTACAGCGACATCACGGATAAAGTTTTGATCGATGTAGGAAGGCCGATAGAGAACATGGAAGTTTATATTATGAATGAATATCTAGAACCGGTAAGGATAGGGGTTAAGGGCGAAATATGTGTTTCAGGCATAGCACTCTCTCCGGGATATGTTAATGATCTTGAACTGACAGACAAAAAGTTTATTTTCCACGAAAACGTAAAATACGGGTCACTCTACAGAACTGGCGATTATGGAAGAATGCTTGATGACGGTTGTATTCAATACTTAGGACGATTAGATAATCAGGTTAAATTCAAGGGATATCGAATCGAGCTGGAGGAAATAGAAGCCGTAGCACTATCCTATCCAGGTATAATGCAGGTGGTTGCAGATATTAGAGAGGATGCTGTTGGAGTCGAGGAGTTGTTCCTCTTCTATAGCTTAACTCAACCCATCAATGAGGCCGATTTAAGGAATTACCTGCGTCAAGTGTTGCCGGATTATATGGTCCCTACGGTGTACGAGAGGAGCGAAACACTTCCTACCAACCAGAATGGGAAGATTGATAGAAAGCAACTGAAACAAGGGAAGGAGCTCCTCCGGTAGCTGGAGGGGATAATCGGATGAATAAAGATGAAAATGTCTATCGCGTTGGATTGATCGGAATGGGGATGATGGGGGTAGGAATCGGATTAAGCCTGCTCCGGGCAGGATTCCCCTTCACGTGACAAAGCATCGGCGTGAAGAGAATATGAAAGAGCTTGAAGCGCACGGGGGATTGTGGAATCCGATCTGCGAACGCTAGCTCATAAGTGCAACGTGATTATCATGTGCCTACCACATTCCGGTGTGGTTGAGGAAACGCTCATTGGAGAGGCGGGCATGATCAATGATTTGGCGCCTCATACAATCGTGATTGACTGTTCGACATCCGATCCTGCATCAACGTGCAATCTAAGCCGACTATTGAAGGATAGAAAGATTTCATTGTTGGATGCCCCGATGAACAGGGGGCCAAAGGATGCGCGGGAAGGCAAGTTAAACATCATGGTTGGCGGAGACCCGGAAGCCTATGAGGCGGTGTATCCGTTATTTGCCAGCTTTTCGGAAAATATTTACTATGTGGGGCAGGCAGGGGCGGGCCATCGTCTTAAGCTACTAAATAACTATATTTCGATGGCCTTTACGAGCATCGTGATATCGAGTCTGTCTTACGCACAAATGAATGGACTTGATCTTGCCATTTTGGACAAGGTGATGTCAAAGGGATCGAACTATATTCCCGCAATGCCCCTAATGATTAGCTGGCTAGAAAAAGGGGGGACATCCTTCAATTTTCTATCGAGAACGCTAGTAAAGATGTGAATTATTTCAAACAGCTGCTCGTGGATCGAGGGGTCAATACAGAATTGGTAGATGCCGTGGCGAACACCTATGATCAAGCCGTTCAAATGGGCTTGGGCTCTAAGATGTTGCCGGAGCTGTATCAGTTGTTCAAAGTACCTTCGACAATAGAAAAATAAATTAAAGCGAGGTAACCTTTCATGTCTACCTATACTTATGTGCTTTCCACGGACTTCATCAACCTTAATCAATTTATGGAGATCGTTAACAATCCGTCATGTAACTTGAGAATCGATAAGCAAGTAGAAGAAGGAATCAGGCGCCTCTCGGAAGCTCTTGGAGAAGTATGTCGATGAAGGGCGGATCATATACGGGGTCAATACGAGCATGGGGGGATTCGTAAACTATCTCGTGCCAGTAGAGTTCGCGGAAGAACTGCAAAACAACCTGATCGCGTCAGTTGCCTCAAACGTCGGCGAATATTTGGAAGATCACGAAGTGCGTGCCGCTATGCTAGCGAGACTGATCTCGTTGTCCAAGGGAGCGTCGGCGATCAGCATAGAGAATTTCATGATCTATTTAGACATGTTCAACAAAAATGTTCTGCCTTGCATTCCAAGAAAGGGGTCTTTAGGTGCCAGTGGCGATCTTGGACCGCTCGCATTCATCGCTCTAGTGGCTGGAGGGAAGTGGAAAGCAAAGTATAACGGTCAAGAAATGACTGGGGAAGAAGCATTACGAATGGCAAACATCACACCCATGCGATTAAGCTACAAAGAAGGCCTGGCTTTAATTAATGGCACCTCTGCAATGACCGGGTTTGCCGCCGTGGTGTGGGATAAGGCAAAGAAGCTGCTCGACATGTATCAATTTGTTTCTTCATTAACCTTAGAAGGCTTGGCGGCAATATTGAAGCCTTTTGATCCAAGAGTGCATAAAAGAAAGCTGCATAAGGGCCAATATATATATGCCAGCAATATCACTACCATTCTTAGCTCAAGTAAGCTAGTCATGAATGAAGCGGAGACGGAAGCAGCGATTCAGCGTGAGAATCAAAATGTGGTGCAAAACATGCAGGATCAAATTGAGGATGCTTATTCTTTGAGATGCTCGCCGCAAATCATGGGCCCACTTTATGATACTTTGCAGTTTGTGTCCTCTATTATTGAGAACGAGATTAACTCGAGCAGTGATAACCCGCTCGTATTGCCGGAGGAAGGGAGGTATTCCACAATGGTCATTTCCACGGACAATATATTGCAATGGCGATGGACTATTTATCGATCTGCATGACTACGTTATCGAACTTATCGGATCGAAGAATTGACCGTTTCATGGATAAGAGCAATAGCAACGGCCTTCCGGGATTTTTGTGCAGGGAGAACCCTGGGCTTCGTCTCGGACTCATGGGCGGGCAGTTCATGAGTACTTCATTGACAGCTGAGAATCGATCGCTTTGTGTACCGTTATCCATTCAGTCATTGACCTCCACCGGTGATTTCCAGGATATTGTTTCATTTGGATTAGTTGCGGCAAGAAGAGTCAAGGAAATTATGGACAATGCAAGGTATATTATTAGTTTTGAGCTATTATGTGCTTGCCAAGCGATTGACATAAGGGATGCAGGCGGAATGTCTGTATCGACAAAGCTGCTTTACGATGAAGTAAGGGGGATCATTCCATACCTATTTTTCGATACACCTATTACGCCTTACATAGAAGAGCTTAAAGAACTGCTTATCAAGCAGGACCTGATAGCAGATTTAATGAAAACAAGTGGTGCGCAACCACATTATTAATTTATAGATTGGGAGTCGAAGCTGTGTCTAAAAGAAGTATTCTCTTTTGTGGTAATGGTTATAGCGGGGAGATATTAGAAACACTAGCGAAGGAATACGATCTGTATTTAATCTCCTCTTTCCGTAACGACCGTGGAATGGAACATGTGAAGAAGATCATACTGGCCAATCCCTTGGACCCGCAATCTGCGCTACAAGCGGCTAAGAGCCTGAAGGAGCAAGGCTGCACATTCGATGCGGTTCTGAGTCTGTGCATGGATACCGCATTGTCCGTGTCCGCGATTGCGGAGCACTACCAATTGTTCGGCGTTCCTTACCAGATAGCTCAGAATGCGACCATCAAATCTATTCGCTCCCGGATATTCGAGACACATGACGTCTCCGCGCCAAAATACAGAAGCTGCTGCGATTATGCTGATTATGTAAAAAAGGTGCAGGAAATCGGCTTCCCATATGTCATAAAGCCGTTAAATTTGTTTGCCTCAAGGGCGTCAGCCTGGTTGAATCGCCGGAGCAAGTGAAACCAGCCTACGAGTACTGTATTAGCTTTGCCAATGACCCGCAGGTCATTCTGAATGAATATATTAAAGGCCAGGAATTCAGCACGGAAGGTTTGATGGTGGACGGTCGTTTCTATATGACGGGGATATCAGAACGGGCATTCCATTACGAGAAGTATAAGCCGCTGTTTGTTGAAATCGGAGATGTTATGCCGACCTTATTGGAGGCTTCTGAAGTTCAAGCCTGTGCCGATTTAACCCATAAGGCTGCGATAGAGCTTGGCATTACTAACGGTATTGTGAAAGGAGATCTTATCCGGGGCGAGGATGATGGGGAGTTCAGGGTATTAGAGTTAACACCCCGTCTCGGGGGCCCTCGTTTTGGTACGGAGATGATTCCTCTCAGCAACGGTACTAATATTCTGAAAGCCGCTATTCAGCAGGCTCTCGGCGAGAAGATTGATATGGAGCTGCTGCGGCCGAAATATCACCTCGGAATGGTCAACCGAACCATCTTCGCCAAACCTGGGAGGCTAAAATTTATTTCCGGTTTGGAGGCTATAAAGGAACTGCCTGGCTATTACGACTTCAAGTGGTGGAAAGCCAAGTCTCCTAAGATCGGCGATGTCATATCAGCCCCGCAAAGCATGAGCGACGGGCCCGGTTATGTAATCGTGACCGGAAGCGATAGAGATGAAGCGATTGCTAACGCAGACCGAATCGAAGCCATGATCATATTTGAAACGGAAGAAGAGGTCTAGATGAGACAATGGAGAATCTGTTCAACATATGGGTTGAGAGGAATCGAGCGAGGATATACAACGACTTCTCAAGCTATCTTGCAATTAATACTGTAACGCCGCATGAGGAGCACGCTTACCCATTTTTGAGCCAGTACCTGGATGGGATTGGATTTCGTGCGGAAAAACAGTTTCTTCACCCCGATTTAAGGGAGCATGAGCAATTTATCCCCCACCATTTGTCGCACATTAGTCAGGAACGCTTTAATGTAAAGGCAATCAATAAGGTGAAAATTGATGCTCGACGGAAAGTGCTCTTTAATGTACACATGGATGTAGTTCCTGCCGGAGTGGAATTTGAACATGCCTTCTCCCCGTTTATCCGGGACAACTACCTATACGGAAGAGGAGCTTGTGATACCAAAAACAATCTCATCATGCTTGTTGAGGCCATCCGCTTCTTGCAAGAGCACAACATTGCACTGCAAAAAGAAGTCGAAATGGACCTGGTTATTGAGGAGGAAATTAGCGGGAGCGGGACGCTATCCTCCATCCTGCACGGAATCGAGGCGGATGCTGTTATTGTGATGGAACCAACGAACTTGTTGGCTTTCAGGGGGCACCGTGGGGTTATTACAACCACAGTCGAAATCCAGGGGAAATCGGTTCACATGGGCGGTATAGATTCCGGCGTGAATGCCATCGAATGCGCCTATCATCTTATTTATCGGCTAAAGCGCTTTGAGGCAGAGCTATTAGAGGAGGCAAGGTCGAATAAAGCCTTTTCTATATGGCACAAACCACTTCAGGTAAATATCGGTATTATTGAAGGTGGTGAGTGGCCAGGTTCTGTACCGGAGCATTGCCGTCTTGTGTTTAATACAGGATTTTTGACGAATTACACGATCTCGGATATAAAGCAGAGAATCACGGAGATTTGTCGGTCCACAGCAGATGGATGGACCAATGATCATATCACGGTCAAATTTGAGGGGTTAAAGAACAGTGCTTACTTGACGGATGAGATGGATGATAGTCTACGACAATTAATGCAATCCATCAATCGTTATGGGGTTGTGCAGGAGCATTCTTACGGGTGGAGAGTAAGCTGCGACGCTCACTTATATCATAGTTATTGCAATCTACCCACTCTTATATTCGGTTGCGGCGATTTATCTGATGCCCATTCCGCGCATGAGAAGGTAAACCTTTCTGAACTGGAGAGAGGCATGCTAATCCTAGCCGAGTACTTGTCGACGCCTTGAATCGTACGGGAGAGTGTAAATAAATACCCACATTAAATGAACTTCATCCGGATGGATAATACATTGGAGGAAACACGAGATGTATTCTGTTGGTTTAATCGGATTTGGAAGTGCAGGCAGTCGATTCATGAGATCAATTGTCCACAGACAACGTACTGTAGGAGATGTCAGACTGGATGCCGTATGCGATACGAATGCGGAGCGCCTTGCATTGTTTGAGTCATTCCCAATCAAGACATATACAGATGTCACAGCGATGCTTGCGGAAAATCAATTCGATCTCCTTATCGTTGCTACGAATGAAAGCAGTCATTACAATGTGTTATGCGATATTCATCGGAACCACCGAACATGTAAGAGAATCTTGGTCGAGAAACTTCTGGTAGAGAATCTAAGCTTAGCGGAGAAAATTAGGAGTATGTTCCGTGAAACGGATATTGCTGTGCATTTCGTAGAAAGGCATAGTCCGGTCTTGAGGCTGCTTAAGACATGGATGAATGAACAGCAGGTTCGCGTTTCCCGGGCCTCCTTCTTTTGGGGAAAGTTCCGATTGTATGATCACCGTCCTACGATTGGGGTCATTTCGGAAATCTCGCATCCGATCGACCTCATTACGATGTTGGGGGACATACCTGCAGGAATGCCTTTTGAGATAATGGGAGGAAGCTATATATTTAGTGATTTCTCGGTTTCGGGTGATCAAGTATTAGACACCATTAATGTTAGTATTAAGTTTGCGAACGACATTGTCGTCAGCGGCAATAGTTCCTTCCTGTGGAGCAGCCGTCGTCGGGAGATTCAACTCTATCTGTCGAATGAATCCCGATGTGTGACTCATCTGGTGACCCTCTCCTTTGATAATCCCCGATGGGATGTGGATAGTTGTTCCATCTACAAAGTGAATCTCCCAGACGGAAAGAGTCACCTTGTGCAACAGTGGGAGGTAACGGAGGAAGATTTAATCGAGGCCATCTCATGCGTCAATAAGACAAATCTCTTCGTAAACGCAAATATTGAAGAAGTAAGCGGCCTGGGCTATTGTGAGGAGCTGGCAAGACTTTCGCAAAGTGTTTATATCCAAGAAATAATCGAGGCGATTGCCGGTCACGCTAACCAGAATAAGACGACGACGCAGATTTTCGGAGACAAGAGACAAGATTCAAGGCAGTACAGCGAGAACGATCCGTTATTACTCGAATTTCTGAAGGGCAATCATACAGGGAACCTTTTTGCAAGTAAGGACTTGCAGTCCTGACAATGAGACGATTAAGGGATGAGATGATGAAGAGAGTATTGGTTACGGGAGCGGCAGGCTTTATCGGCTATCATATGACTAGGCGGTTATTGGATGAAGGATACGCAGTAATCGGGATCGACAACATAAATGACTATTATGATGTAACGCTAAAGCATTCCCGTTTGCGTCAGCTGCATCATGATAACTTTACGTTTATCCAAGAGAGCCTGGAGAACAGGACGCGTATGGCGAACATCTTTCTGGAGTACTCGCCGTCTATAGTAATTCATTTAGCGGCTCAAGCGGGAGTTAGGTATAGCTTGAAAAATCCGCATTCCTACATCGACTCCAATATAGTTGGCTTTATGAACATATTGGAGGCTTGTAGGCATCACAAGGTGGAGCACCTGCTATATGCCTCGTCGAGTTCCGTATATGGCTCCAACACGAAGCTGCCCTTCTCAACGGACGATAATGTCGACCACCCGATCAGTATCTATGCGGCAACCAAGAAGGCTAATGAGCTGATGGCGCATTCCTACAGCCATTTGTTCGGCATTCGAACTACGGGCCTACGCTTCTTTACAGTATATGGGCCATGGGGAAGACCCGATATGGCGCTGTTCATGTTCACGAAAGCAATTCTCAACGGCGATCCGATACAGGTCTTCAATCACGGTGACATGTCCAGAGATTTTACCTATGTGGATGACATCATCGAAAGTATTTACAGAATACTGATACGTGATGGCAAGAGCACCTACAAAGTATACAACATAGGCAATAATGCTCCTGTTAAACTACTTGACTTTGTTTGTGCAATTGAGAAAAAACTGAATAGGCAGGCCGAGAAACAATATTTGCCGCTGCAAGCCGGGGATGTTCCCAGTACATATGCTGACGTTAACGAGCTGATTGCGGACATCGATTATAAGCCTCAGACATCCATCGAAGAAGGTGTTGGACATTTCATCAAATGGTACAAACGCTATTATGGGGTGTGACATATGGATAGAAAAATAGCGGTCGTGGGTCTTGGCTATGTCGGCCTTCAGGTGGCGGTAGCGTTCGGTAAGAACAACCCCATCGTTGGATTTGATATAAATGAGAGAAGGATTGAGACGTTAAAGCAGGGATTCGACTACACGTATGAAGTGTCGGAAGCAGAATTGAGGTTATTGCAAATCGACTATACGACGAATCCGTGCAAGCTCAAAGATTGTAATTTCATCATCGTGACTGTGCCGACCCCGATCCATGATAACAAGCAGCCTAACTTAATTCCCCTGATACAAGCCTCACAAGTAATAGGTGAACATTTATGTCCAGGCACTATCGTCGTGTACGAGTCGACAGTTTTCCCCGGAACGACAGAGGAAGTATGCATACCCGTACTTGAACAGTTTTCCGGTATGAGGAACGGCGTTGACTTCTATGTAGGGTATTCGCCTGAACGGATTAATCCGGGAGATCGAGAGCATCGATTCAATAAGATACGAAAGGTCGTCTCAGGTCCGGTAGAGGCTCTGGAAACAATCGCAACTCTGTATGAGAGTGTAGTAGAAGCTGGGGTTCATTACGCCCCCTCCATCAAGGTTGCAGAGGCAGCTAAAGTGATCGAGAACACGCAGAGAGATCTGAATATCGCGCTGATGAACGAATTAGCGATCATCTTCGATAAGCTTGATATCGATACAGCCGAGGTTCTTGAAGCGGCCGGTACCAAGTGGAATTTTCAACGCTTTCAACCGGGGCTGGTAGGAGGTCATTGTATTGGCGTTGACCCTTATTATCTGACTTACAAAGCCGAGTCTATCGGCTATCAGCCTCAGGTGATTCTGGCCGGCAGACGCATCAACGATACAATGGGTAGTTATATCGCATCATCGGTCATTAAACAAATGATCCTCCGGAATATTCCGATCAAGGATTCGGTGGTCACCATACTCGGCGTTACCTTCAAGGAAAACGTAGCCGACATTAGAAATTCCAAGGTGATCGATATCATCAGCGAGCTTAAACAATATGGGATTCGGATACAGGTGAGCGATGCGATAGCCGATCCTGTTTCAGTCTACCACGAATATGGTATCGATCTGATCGATGAAAAAGAGCTGATACCTGCAGACGCAGTCATACTATGTGTTCCCCATGGAACCTACTGTGATAAAGGGTGGGGGCTTATGGGCTCCTCTTAAAGAATAACAGTGGAATTGTTGTCGACGTTAAAAGCGTCTTGGATAGGACATTGTGCCCTCTGGCTATTTCTTTATGGAGGCTTTAGTAGAGGAGCCAGTAATGAAGTAATTTGAGCTTTTAATGAAAAAGCGCCTCAGGTATACTGGGAAACGTTCCTACCAAGAACAGGACCAAATACGAAAAGTGGCACCCATCATGAAGAGTAAGCTAAAACAGAAACAAAATCAACGGATCACAAGAATTACCAACATGACACTTGTCGTAGGCACAGACATTGCGAAGAAGACGCATGTTGCACAGGCTGTAGATTTTCGAGGAATCGAACTGGGGTAGGATTGCGTGTTCCACAACGATCAACAAGGGCTAATGAAGCTAGCAGAGTGGATGAAAGAGCTTGAGCAAGCACATGGCAGCCAACTGGACACTATTGGTTTCGGTTAGCGGCCTTTCTTCAGGCTCAAGGTATTCAAGTGGTTGTTGTGAACCCGCATCATGTCAATAAGACGAAAGAAATGGAGGAAAATTCGCAGATCAAGAGTGACTACAATGATGCGAAGGTCATCGCCGATCTCATCCGAAACAGGAGATATTCCGAACCCAAGCTGCCAACGAAGGAATACGCGGAACTTCGGATTTTAACGAACCTGCGGGAGAAGGTGGCGGCAAACTTTTCTCCAGTAAAAGGGCAAAATTGGCAATTGATTCGACCTCTTCTTTCCGGAGTACTTTATCGTATTTCACTGTGAAGCGGATGCCAAGCAAGCTATGGCTCAGTGGCAACAGGAGCATGAAGCGGCTTACCACACGTTCACGGTTCCCTGTGGGGATTCCAAGATTTCTATATATTCCCAATTCAACTGGGGCTCCAAAAAAGCGCCTGGCCAAGCAGGATACGGGTGGACGGAACGCCATAGAAGGCAAATTTGGCGAAGGCAACCACAATATGGACTTGGGCGTGCTCGAGCACACATTGCGGCTACAAGCGAGACGGTTATTGGCTGCAACTGCTGGTGATGAACCTTGAGCGCAAGCTACGGGTTCTTTTTTGCCGCTTTGCTGGGTCGGTTGTAAGAAGACACATAACAAAAACGGTTTCAATAATTCTTCCCATGGTAACTTTTGGTGGTTCCAGACATTAGATTTTTCATGTTTATCACATTCTGCGGTAATCCCAATAAAATCAACAAAATTGGTTCCAGAGATTTTTTGCACCTGACAATTCGCTCCATAGCTTGTTTGAATCGGAAACTCTCACCACCAAAAGACAGGATATGCGCGTGGTGTACCAGGCGATCAACAAGCGCAGAGGTGAGCTTCGTGTCCCCAAATATCGAGGTCCATTGACCGAATTCTAAATTGGAGGTCACGATCACGCTCTGCTGTTCATAACAATCGGCAATGACGTTAAACAGTAGCTCCGACCCCGTTTGGCTAAAAGGGACATAACCTACCTCGTCCAAGATAATTAGATCCATTTTCCTTAGCTTCTCTCGAAAGCGACTCAGCGTGCCTGCTGCGAACTTCTCTTGCAGGATCGCCACAAGGTCTGAAGCTCGAGAGAATTGTACCGCATGCCCTCGCCTGCAAGCCTCCACCCCCAGAGCAGTAGCCATATGGGTTTTACCTGTTCCGACCGTACCCATCAACAGCAAGTTCTCTCGCCTTTCTAACCATGTCATATCCAACAATATGTCGAGCGTACAACCCGCAGGAAACGTAATATGGTCTTTCACATACCCCTCAAAGGTCTTCAAATGGGGGAAGCCTGCCTGTTGGACAAGTTTCCCTAGTTTTGCCCGTCGTCTGCCTTCTCTCTCGGCCAATAACAGCTGTTCCACTAATTCCTGTGTGCGTTCGTCTTGCTGTTGAACGACATATTCTACCACATGAGCCAGGCGGAGCTGCCGGCATAGTTCTGTCAGATCATTTCTCACCTCAGCTCACCCCCATTAGGCGATCATAACGCCCTAGAGAATCGCTTCCCTGCGTACCAGGCGGAGATAGCGTTTCAACCCATGCTGCTGGAATATCCCGGTTCATTTGCTTTAATCCAAGCGCAGCTGTTACCTGAGCAATCGTGGCCTCGTTATGTGTCTCCTGCAGCGTTTGTCCAATCTGTGTGATCGGGTAAACACCTGACCAATGGGCTAGCGCCTGCAATCGCTCTTTGCGCAACATCAAATCTGTTATGCGAACATACTGTTGAACCGCTTCTGGCAGCATCCGGACGAATTGCGAATGGTTGACGCTTCGGGGCTTGCGTAGCAGGTTGGTGAATACCTGTACCCATGGAACATCCGCTGTTCTGCCGGTGTACGGTCGTGGTACTTCTCGTACCGTCTGCTGCCCTTGTGTCAGGATAACATGCCGATCCCAGAAGGTCTGAATGAGTACTTCACTGCCAGGTGAAACCAAACCGACTAACGGGAAGGAGGTGTTCTCAATTCGGATTTCCCCGTACTTGTTGACCACAGCTGCACTCATTCGGTAGGACTCAAAAGTCACTTCAGGCAGCGTTAGCAGATGACGACGGTCCTCTTCCCATAGACTAGCGATACGCTCTTTCTTGGCGTAGTGTGGACGCTCACGGTCCTGCTGCGCCTGCTCGGCAAAGTAGGCGGCCAACTGCTCATGGCTTTCATAGATGGGAATAGGTACAGCCCAATTTCGCTTGGCATAGCCACATTTGCTTTCGACATGCCCTTTTTCGTGGCCGCTGTATGGATTACAGAATACTGCTTCCATCCGGTAGTGAGCACAGAATCTTTGAAAGCCTTCCGTCAACTGTCGTTCTCCATGTTTTTCGATGTGAACTACTGCAGCGGATAGGTTGTCGAACCAGACCCGACGAGGAACACCACCCATTTGTGTAAAACACTGCTTCATACCTTCTAGGAAGCATTCCTGGTTTTCTGCTGGTGTAGGGTAGAGGAATGCTGCATTGCTTGAAGGAAATGAAACCACCAGCAGTTTGTAGGTAAGCAATTGCTGATCACGACTAACCTGAATCGTGGTGAAGTCGACTTGTGCTTCTCCTGGTGGATGTTCTAGTCGTTCATAAGATTTCGCACGCTCCAAGACCATTTCATTCTTTCGTCTCTTAACGTAGGCTAATACCGTACGTTGTCCACCCGTGAATGCATATTCGGCTTGCAATCGATGAAAGATTCTCACCCCAGTGTGTCTCTGCTTGCGAGGGAGTAACTGATCCTCCTCCAGCCACGTATCCACAATTTCCATAAAAGGCCCCATCACCGGGCTATTGCTTCTTCGTTTATTGATGTTTTCATTCCAATTATCTTTATCTGCATACCGTTTGGCTGTTCTCCAATGAATCCCTACTTGTCTTGCAATCTCATTCACCGAGCAGCCTTCTGCTTCACGTAAAAATTTGATATACTCTTGTTGAGGCATTTTCAGCATTCCTTCCAGTCTCCTTCGTCAGTTCTCGCAAACCTAACGATAGGAGGATAATAGGATGCTGGCAAGTGTCTCTTTTTTTGCATTTTAGCTAGGCACGTTTACGCTGCAATATTCGGCACTTTTAGTATGCAATATACAGCACTGACAATTATGTTCCTTTTTGGAATGTTTAACCTTGCTCTTTTAACATACATTAATAACAACAAGAAAAAGTAAAAACCCACCCGAAGATTAGCAGCCGAAGGTGGGTTTTCGTTTCCTTAAAACTTGAAGGGAATTTACCATCCAAGCCAATTGTGCGGACCAAGTGTTAGCGCACTTGGTCTTTCTTTATAATATGATAACACACTTAAATACTTGCTACAATAATTTGAATTAACTTAATAAATAGGATATCAACTAAAATGTATTGAATGTTTATAAAAAGGAGAATAAGTAGGTTGAAAGTGGTCTTGAGATGGCATATGACATCTGATAACACCGTATTCACGCTGCGGGCCTTTCGGCCCTTGGTCTGCAGGTGCTTTTCGGAGAAGCGGAATCAGCAGACAACCCTTCACTGGCTAAGCCCGTCGGACCCGGCAGCTATCGCTGCCTTAAGCCAGTGAATGTTCGTGAATATACAACAACGTTATCGGAAATTATCGCAAAAATTTATAATTAATTGTGGGGGTTCCATTGTGGTAGGGGTAGTACCAGCGAAGCTGTCACCAAGTGCCAATTGAAATGAATATTTAATCGTGGTGTGTCCAGCCCTTAATTTTCACCCGTACTCTCGAAGATCGAGGCAAGCTGCGATCCCAATCTCGAAGTTCCATATCTCCGGGTTCTGGAATTTTGATATCTTTATTAAATAAATCCTCAAAATATTTCTTTTTCGCTTTTGTTAGTCTTAACATAAGTTCTTCTTCTGTTTTCCCATGAGCAACGCACCCTGGTAATTCCTCGATGGTCCCAAAATAATAGGGTTGTAGGTTATTTTGTATATATTCCATGTTAATTTGATAAGAGAGTCCCATGAAATAAGTAATTGTATCGTTATTCAATCGAAAAACCTCCAATACAGATTATGCCCAGACAGCCCTAAAATTCCCTTCTTAATTGAGTTTAAGAAATGGAATTTTAGGGCTGTCTATCATGCTCTATACAATACATCATTTGTAAGTATTCAGTAAACCCGCATTTGAAATTTTTGTGACATATAAACAGTATCTTGAGAGCCTCTCAGATCAATAATTTAGATAAATCTGAATGTTTTTCTACCGAAAATTGATTATAAAGGCAATTCGGGATGTGTTTCATTGAACCCCTTAAATTACAGAGCGGGTTCACTGAATACTTACCATCATTTTACTATATTCTCGTGAACTGTCATTGGATAAAAATGGCGGTTATCATGGCACTTTCCTCGTTAACATGAATCATCATTGTTTTACAGACGCTCGCAAAAAGCCTGGACAGAAATCCGTTCTCTAAAAGCATCATCAAACTTCCAGTTATTCGGCATCATTATTAAGTATTCACCGTTTTTAATAAAAGTACTCTCGAAAAAATTCCACATATGAACAATATCATGTTCTATCAATCTTGGAACTTCCTGGAGGTTTACCTTATACGATTTTACCCTATTATTCATTATTTGCTTACTAGTTGTAGCCTGTGAGTATAAATCAAGAACAATGGGATTTATTTTATTACTTGAAAATAAATCCATAAACATAATTCTTGAGCTTTCCGATATATTTTGCAACATAATTTGAACCTGGTTACCATTCGTAACTTTACTTGTTTTTTCAAAATGAGGAGCGATTTCCTTTGTAACTTGATTATAAATTACCTCTTCACTAACAGGTATGTGCCAAATTGCATTTGAATCAACCAATATATTAGGAGCTATAAAAAATTGTGCAAGGGATGACAACTGCTGATTAGCAGACTTATTGACAACAACGTTTTCAAATTGTGGTCTAGCTTGGTTAATATGAATTGTCTTCTTAGAATTTGAATCTTCATCATCACTCTGGGTAGGATCTATTTCTTCAAACAGCTTCAAAATTCAATTCTCCCTTCAAAAAAATAAAGAGAGAAAGAATGATGGCTGCTACCATCAAATTTCTCTCTTTATTTTACGAATTACTTAACATAAAATTCAATAGTTGCTGGTGAGACAGTAAAAGCTGTCCCTGACGATCCAGTTGTTGATAGTGTAGACACACTACCGCTTATTGTTGCCCACTTTGTACCTGTAGAACTATAAGTATATGAAGATTGATTTGAAACGGACTTAGGTGTCCCGAAAGTTTGGTAGTTAAAAGGAACAGTTGTACCTAATAAACCAAGTCCCCATTTTAAGGTTAAATTAACTCTAGTTATATATGTATTTGGAGTTGTTATAGTAACAGTCCAATTCGCATCAACTGTACTACCATGCACTACTGACCAAAAATCCAGATAACCATCAATAGGCTTTGCTGCAAGGGGCGAGATCGAATTGTTTGACGATTTGCCATCTTCTGTAGGTACCAATGTAATTGGTATTCTAACATGTTTAGGGTATGTCCCTTCTTTAATTGAATTTCCCGAATCTTTAGCAAAAGCACCAGTTGGTAATGCAAGAACTAAAACTGCGATCATAAGAACATACATTACTCTTTTCAAACTCCACATTTTGTTGCCCACTCCTTCACATTAGTAATTAGAAAAAATATCCATTAACATTATACCATATACTGGGTTTATATCAATATAGTACAATTTAATCAATTATTGATATTAAATCCCATGAATATTCCTGTTCTATGCATGAGTTTTGTTTAATACTGTAAGTTCCGAATGCATTTTTGTAAATAGAACTTGGCTATAATTCATTCGTTTATTGCCTATTAAACTATGCTCAGATATACTGAATTCATAAGATATATTCCGATACTGGTGTTTTTAGGAACTTTAATTTTGGGGTGATATCGTGAAGCGCAACTGGGAACTGGACGAACTCATAGAGCATTTTACTTTGCTGCCAAATGAACTATATTTGATCGAGAACAAATTCGGTGAAACAAGACTTGGATTTGCCGCTTTGTTAAAGTTTTTTCAGTACGAAGCCCGATTTCCCGCACAGAAATACGATATCCCAAAAACCGTTTTGGCTTACATTGCCAAACAACTCCAACTAGAACCTCAATTATATTCGAAGTATGATTGGGAAGGCCGGACTATTAAACGTCATCGGGTACAAATTCGGGATTTCTTCGGTTTCAGAGAAGCAACTGTAAAAGATGCTGATGATATGGCAGAGTGGCTTTGTGAACACGTACTCTATCATGATCATGACGCTAAACACATTGAAGCCTACGTCTATAACAGATTTAGAGAACTACAAATTGAGCCTCCCACAATAGATCGAATAGAAAGACTCATTCGTTCTGCCATTCGTTCTTATGAGGAGCGCTTTTTCGAATCGATCTATCAAAAGTTATCTTCTGTCACGTTGAAACAATTGGACGATCTGATCGATAGCTTAGAAGATATTAAAGAGGATGATGCAGAATTTTCCTTAGATGCTCCTCCTATCAATGGGCAAATAACATTTAACGACTTGAAATCGGATTCTGGTCGTGCCAGCGTGAAAACCATTTTTCGTGAGTTTAATAAACTACGCACCATTCGTAATATCGAATTGCCGGATCATTTATTTCGAGACATTCCTCTAAAGGTAATCAAAAAATACAGGCAACGAACAGCTACTGAGGATTTACGTGAACTAAGACGTCATCCTGCTCCTATTCGCTATACACTTCTATCTGCATTTTTCTGGCTGAGAAGCGAGGAAATTACCGATAGTTTGGTCGAACTGCTTATACAGATCATTCATCAAATTTGGGTAAGGGCTGAAAATAAAGTAGATAAAGAAATACTGAATGACTTAAGGCGTGTTGGTAACAAGTATGGGATTTTGTTCAATCTGGCGCGGACAGCTATCGACAATCCGGATGGGGTGATTAAAGATGTGCTTTATCCTGTAGTTAGCGAACAAACGCTAAAAGATTTAGTGAAGGAATTTAAGCACACGGGTCCGGCATACCGCGAAAAAATACATACCGTCATAAGGAACTCGTACAGCACCCACTACCGGCGTATGGTTCCAGAGCTTCTTAACATACTGAATTTCCGTTCCAACAATGAGGTTCACCGTCCCGTGATCCGTGCGCTTGAACTCATTAAAAAGTACGCCAACACAGGACTGCATTATTTTTCGTTAACGGATGATATTCCGATAGATGGTGTCATTCGTTCTGGTTATAAAGAAATTATTGTTGAAAAGGACGACAAAGGACAAGATCGGATTAACCGTATCAACTACGAAATCAGTGCGTTGCAGGCACTAAGGGATAAGCTTCGCTGCAAAGAAATATGGGTAGAAGGATCTTATCGTTATCGGAACCCAGACGAAGATTTACCTCAAGATTTTGAAGAGCGACGCGAAGAAAACTATAAAGCCTTGAATCAGCCGTTAGATGCGGGATCATTTATTAACAATATCAAGCAGGAGCTGATTCAAGGCTTAGAAAAATTGAATTCAGGGATGCCTAGAAATGAAAAGGTAAACATTACGACAAAGAAAAATGGGTGGATCGGTCTGTCTCCTCTTGAGCCACAGCCTGAACCCTTGAACCTAACTAAAATTAAAAGTGAACTCACTCGTCGCTGGCCTATGACGAATTTAATGGACATCTTAAAGGAAGCCGATTTACGAATTCAATTTTCTGGTCAATTTAAAACAGCAGGCGTGAGAGAAACAATCGATCGATATACGCTCCAAAAAAGGTTAATCCTATGCCTGTACGGATTGGGAACTAATATGGGGCTGAAACGCATTTCTTCCGGCGATCATGGGGAAACGTACAAAGATTTGCTCTATGTGCGCCGTAAATTCATCAACAAAGACAATTTGCGTAATGCAACGTCTGAGGTTGTCAATGCGATCTTCCGTTCAAAGATGCATAACATTTGGGGGGAAGGCACGACTTCTTGTGCTTCAGACTCCAAAAAGTTTGGGGCTTGGGATCAAAACCTGATGACAGAATGGCACATTCGGTATCGTGGCCGCGGAGTCATGATTTACTGGCATGTGGAGAAGAATTCCACATGTATTTACTCGCAGCTTAAATCGTGTTCATCATCCGAGGTTTCGGCCATGATGGAAGGACTGCTCCGGCATTGCACTGATATGAAACTAGAAAAAAATTATGTGGATACGCACGGTCAAAGTGAAGTGGCATTTGCCTTTTGTCATCTTCTTGGATTTCAGTTGATGCCACGACTAAAATCAATCGGCTCACAGAAGCTATATCGACCAGAACCTGGAATGACAGATGCATATCCCAACTTACAGCCGGTACTAACTCGCCCAATTAACTGGGAACTCATACGACAGCAATATGATCAAATGGTGAAATACGCTACGGCATTACGATTAGGAATAGCAGAAACAGAAGCGATTATGAAGAGATTTAGTCGTAACAATCAAGTAAAGCACCCTACTTATTTAGCGCTACAAGAGCTGGGGAAGGCCATAAAGACCATATTTTTATGCGAATACTTAAACTCTGAGGAAATAAGAAGAGAGATTCACGAAGGTTTAAATGTGGTAGAAAACTGGAATTCCGCAAATAGCTTCATTTTTTGCGGTAAAGGTGGAGAAATTGCTACGAACCGCTTGGAGGATCAAGAAATGGCCGTATTATCCCTTCATTTGTTGCAAAATTGCTTGGTCTATATCAATACTCTCATGCTTCAAAACGTTTTGTCCGATAAAAAATGGTTCAATTTAATGGCTCCTGAAGATTTTCGGGCAATAACACCTTTGATATATACACATGTGAATCCATACGGCAACTTTAATTTGAACATGAATGAACGCTTGCAACTGGAAGGTGAATTGTTGGCATGACCGAAAAGAGAATATCGGCAAAAAAGAAGGCACGGGAACTGGCTAAATATCTTCGAACCGAAAGACCGGATTATGCTTACTTAAAAAGTCTATTTCAGCATCTAAGAGCGGAACTTGAAGTCGAAGTGCCCAAGGCATCTAAAAAATTGCCCTATGTGCCAACCGAAGATGATTTGAAAAAGTATTATGAAGTTGTCTGGAAGTCAAAGAATTTTCAGGACATGATGATCGTGAAGACATTAATGTATACCGGCGTTCGCGTTAGCGAGTTAATCAATATCAAGCTATCTGACATCGACTTTCATTATTGCCAAATTCGGATCAACAAAGGAAAAGGTAATAAGGATCGGATTGTTCCATTTCCACAGACCTTTAAAGAGCTGCTGGCCATGCACGCGGATTCGATGAAAAAGAAACATGCAGTATACTTGTTTGAATCCTCATGGAAGAAAAAGTACACAGACCGAGGGATTCGCAAAATCTTGGCCAAGTACTCAGAAGAAGCCGGGTTAGGACAAAACCTGTCCCCTCACAAACTTCGTCATTTTCTGTTGACGTGGTTGAAAAAGCAGGGGATCGATGATGCATTGATTCAGCCTTATTCTGGTCATGAAAGCCGTAAATCATTAGAGGTGTACTCTAAACTCGCGATTACCGATGCACAATTTGAATATAATGAAGTGATTAATAAGTTTCCAGTCTAAAGGAGTGAATCTCTTTTGAATCAAGAAACCATAGATGACTATAAATGCTTAATCAAAACTGTTGACGAATTTTTAAATAGGATAAAAGCAAAGAATGGTTGGCGTAGCTTTGGGGAGATGGTCGATAATCCGCTAATCAAAGAACTTTCAATGTTTACAGGACATTCGAGAACTTATTTTATACATTCTACTCCAAATGGAAACAAATTCGATGTACCGAAAATTAAGGAGGTTCGGGGAAAGATATTTGCTGAAATTGAAGAGTACCAGGAAAACTTCAACGCCCGCTAACAGTTGGCACTTGGTGACAGCTTCGCTGGTACTACCCCTGGTAGTGAGGAAATATGGAAGTAAAATCGGCTTAATTATTGCAGCAATTACTTTGGGAATGGGGCTTATCTTTTTTCTAATATTAGTTTCGGTAAATAACCACCTTGAAAAATCTGAAATAAATAAGGTACTTAAAGAACACGGTGGAACGGTAGTACATATTAATAAAGTTGATCTAGAAGATAGTCCATTTCTGAATACAATGGAGAGTAGAAAGGGAATGAGAAAACAGTATTCAAATACTTTCTATAAAATTATTTACAAAAAAGATGGTCATAAATTCATTGCTTGGTATAGGTCTGGAGGTGGATTATTTACAGTTAGAGGACAAACAAAAGATTTTAATAATAAAGTGATAGAAGAAACTCCTGAAAACAAGAAATTGATTGATACATATGGACTCGATAATAATAATGTGTAACCATATATATGGGTTTCGACGGATTATGGACATATGTATAAAATACGGATCTGGTAAAAAAAGTGCTGACAACAAGAAAGAAGCCGGCTTACATACTCTTCAAAACAAGGGACTCTACAGAGAAGTCCCGAAAAGTGGAAAATTTTATTTATTATTGTAAATACTTTTGAAACTCAAAATACTATAATCTGCTTTGAGTAACAATTTTTTTCTATTAATTAGTTAAAGGGGGACAATTTTTGATGGTTCAGAGGAAAAGCATCGGTTTGATATTATTAATTACCTTGCTGATATCCATGTTTTCAGGTATTCCAAGCTTTGCACTAGAAGAAGGTGGAGGTTCATCGCCATCTGATGTTTCAGTGATTCTTGACAAGAGCTGCATAAATCTTTCGCCAGGACAGGACGGTACAATAACAGCAACTGTGATAACAGAGCAATTTTCAGAAAAAGGTGTTGAGGCTACATCTTCAGATAGTACTATAGCTACCGTAACTAATAATGATTATAATGCTACGGAAGGTAAAACCAGTATTATTGTGAAAGCTTTAAAAGCAGGTACGGCTACTATCACTGTTTTATCAAAGGCTGATGATACAAAAGTAAAAACCTGCACGATTACAGTTGACCCAAATAATTTTTCCGAGGATTTTAATGATGGCAAGTTATCTGATTGGAATACCTATGGTGACAGCAATATGGTTTGGAGCGCTTCAACAGGAGCTTTAGCTGTAAATGCCGGAGGCGGGTACAAAGCTGTTAATTTGGGAACTGATTTTGATAATTTTATTTATGAATCAGATATCTCTATAAGCGGTGGGGCCAATAATGATAACGCGGGTCTTATTTTCAGAGTCAGTAATCCTACAGCAGGAGCTGACAATCTTAAAGGGTACTATGCAGGGATCCGGAATGGGAATACGGTCCAGATAGGTCGTTTCAATAATAATTGGAAAGAATTGGCCTCCGTATATTGTCCTATCAACCCGAATACCACATATCGCTTGAAGGTCATCGTAAATGGCAGCCGCATCGATGTATATGTGGATAATAAACTTATAGCCAGTGCAAATGATGACATGTGGACACATGGAGCCATAGGCTCTCGAACATGGAATGTCAATGCTAAATTTGATAACATTTCTGTTCAAAGAATAATTCCGGTTACAAACATTGAGTCTGATAAGAATGCACTGACCTTGGATGCCATAGGAGAAGATACTCTGACAGCTTCTGTAATTCCTGAAAGTGCAACCTTTAAGAAAGTGCACTTTACTTCAAATAACCCAAATGTTACTTTATCAAACGAAGTATACAATGAAGCAAACAAAACAACATCTGTTACAGTTAAAGCTTTAAATACCGGTACAGAAGCCATACACGCTGCTATAACAGCAACAGCAGAAGATCCTGCAGCTATTACCAAAGTAATTGATGTAACAGTGAATGCACCGAAAGATCAAGGTGCTGCTTATCAGGCAAAGGTAGCTGCGGCTGAAGCGGCAGTAGTAAAAGCTGAAGCATCAAAAAACCAGACAGATGTGGACTACGCTAGAACTTTAGTAATTGTATTGAATGACCCAGAAAAAACAAACCTTGGCATAAGGATTGATGCTGTACAGGAGATGATCAACAGCACACCTGTTTATCATGGATTAAAAGGTGATTATTACACAACTACTTCAAATGAAAGTGCAGACTTTAAAACCCTTGTAGCTACATATGCAGACGAAAATATTGATTTTTACAATAATTTCACGGGCATTTTCACGGAACGTGTGGGCAGGTCCGAAGGAGTTGCAGTACGCTGGACAGGTAAAATTGAGCCTAAGTATAATGAAAATTACACTTTTTATTTAGTAGGAGACAATGGGTTCAGATTATGGATCGATGATAAACTGGTGATTGACCACTGGGTCAATGACTATGAGGTTCCTCAAACAAGCATTCCAGTTAAGTTAACTGCAGGAACAAAACACAATATTAAGCTTGAATATTTCCAGGCCATAGGCGGAGCAGACTTAAGACTAGAATGGTCAAGTGCGAGCCAAAGTCGGGAAATTATTCCGCCTGACCGCTTTTATCAGCCTGACGGCAGTACTCTGGCTATCGTAAGTTCAATTGATGCGGTAACCATCAACAATTCTCAGCAGTATTCACGACCTGCACTTCCTGCTAAAGTAACCGTTCATTACAGTGACGGTACAGCAAAAGAGGTTTTTGTCAAATGGAATTTAAGTGATATGTCCATATTCAACCAATTAGGTGAAGTTACCGTAACTGGTAAAATAACAGGGTCGAATGTTCCTGCTGTTGCCAAAGTGAATGTAGTTGCCTATACCCATTGGGAGAAGCAGCAGGCTTCCATCATGACGCAATGGTCTGATGAGATAACTTCTTCCACCATTCCTTTTGAAAACGATTACCCAAGAATGCAGATGAAAAGAAGTGATTGGCTGAACTTAAACGGATTATGGCAGTTCCAGGGAGGGTCTGCTTCAGATGCAGTTCCTGTAGGGACTAACCTGAACAGGGAAATCATGGTTCCCTATCCTATGGAGTCAGCTCTTTCAGGAGTAATGATGCATTATGACCGTGCATGGTATAAGAGAACTTTCACAGTCCCAGAAAACTGGCAGGGCAAGAAAATACAATTGAATTTCGGTGCTGTTGATTGGGAAGCAGAAGTCTATATAAACGGACATAGTATGGGAGTTCATAAAGGTGGTTATGATTCTTTCAACTATGATATAACACCTTACTTAAAGGATACAGGAGAGCAGGAACTGATAGTCAGGGTATACGACCCAACAGATGCTGTTGGTAATCCGAGAGGTAAGCAAACATTAAATCCAGGCGGTATCATGTACACCTCTACATCAGGAATATGGCAGACAGTCTGGATGGAGCCTGTTTCTGATGAAAGCAGCATTGACAGCCTGCAGTTGGTGCCGGATCTAGACGGCCAGCGTCTTAAGATCACAGTAAAAACAGCAGGGGCAGCAGAAGGAACAACTGTAACAGCAGTTGCAAAGGATGGTACAGCAATTGCTGGAACTGTAAGCGGTGATGCCAATACAGAATTGTATATTCCCATACAGAATCCAAAACTCTGGTCACCAGAGAATCCATTCCTCTACGACCTTGAAGTTCGATTGGAAAAGGGTTCAACAACATTAGACACTGTTGAAAGTTATTTCGGAATGCGTAAGATATCTGTAGAAACAAAAGACGGATATAAGAAAATCTTCTTGAACAACAAGGAAACTTTCCTAATGGGGCCTCTAGATCAAGGTTTCTGGCCTGATGGACTTTATACAGCTCCTACGGATGAAGCCCTTAAGTATGATATCGTGAAGGAAAAAGAGCTGGGCTTCAACATGGTTAGAAAGCATATTAAGGTTGAGCCTCAGAGATGGTACTATTGGGCAGACAAACTAGGCATCATGGTATGGCAGGATATGCCTTCTGAAAACTCTTACGTGCCTGGAGGCCAATATGTTCCTCCTCTCGAAAAGACTCAGTACGAAGCAGAATTAAAGCGTATGGTTGAAAGCCATTATAACAGCCCTTCCATTATTCTGTGGTGTGTATTTAATGAGAATCAGGGTCAATATGAACCTGAAAGACTTGTTAACTTTGTAAAAAGTCTTGATTCAACTCGCCTTATCAATCAGGGTAGTGGTGACCCTCGTGTAGGCGCAGGTGATATGGAAGACATACACAGCTATCCACCTCCAGCATATCCGAAAAGCATCTCTCAGGTAAGGGTTAACGGGGAATACGGCGGTATAGGATTGAAGGTAGACGGACATCTGTGGAATCCGAGTTCTTTATTCTATTACACGATGGTGAATAACGGAGAAGAATTAGCTGATGTATATGAATCGTATGCAGACTTGCTTCTGGACTTTAAGACAAATCATGGATTAAGCGCAGCCGTTTATACAGAGATAACTGACGTTGAAATAGAGCTTAACGGATTAATGACATATGACAGGAAGGTCATGAAGGCAGATGCCAGCAGGATTAGGGAGATCAACCAAAATATCATTAATAAGCTTAGCAGCGTAACAGAAATATTGCCAACATCAAAGACACAGCCAAAAACCTGGAAGTATACGACAACATCTCCAGCACAAGAATGGAATTCAACAAGTTTTGATGATACTTCATGGAGTTCCGGCTCAGGTGGATTTGGAGGGGGCAACCCACCGAATATTTCAATTGGAACTGCGTGGAACACAAATGACATATGGATGCGTACTACATTTAATCCAGGATCTTTGACCTCTGATGATATAAATAGCCTTTCATTCAATATTTTCTATGATGAGGATTGTGAGATTTATATCAACGGTGTCCTTGCAGGAACAGCAACAGGATATACTACTAATTATGTTAAACTTACAATGAATGATGATGGTAAGAAAGCTATTATTCCAAATGCTGACAACGTTATTGCTGTACATGTTCATCAAACAACGGGAGGGCAAGGTATAGATGTTGGTATTGCAAAGTTCGGACTCATGAATTCCACGAAGAGCTCAAATGCTGACTTAAGTGACTTAAAGGTTGGCGGAACAACTATACCGGCATTCCATGCAAGTACCACTAGCTACGCTGTAGAATTGCCCGAAGGAACAACTGCTGTACCAGAAGTAACTGCAGAAGCTGCAGATATAGATCATGCAACGATTGTCGTTACACAGCCTTTGGAATTACCGGGATCAGCAGTAGTTAGTGTCACTGCAGAAGATGGAACAGTTAAGACTTATACCATTGCATTTACAGTTATCCAAACCCAAACTCCTGGTGCTACAACGGCTTCTCTGGATGGTATCGCGCAAACAACACCGGGCCAAACGTTCGATTTGTCTTATGCACTTAGCAGTAGTGTAACGAACACGACTTATTTCGCGCAAGATATCACGGTAAGCTACGATGCAGATAAGCTAGAGTATATCAATGCAACTTCCCTGAATGAGCAGTGCTTTGTCCTGGATCAAATGGAAACGCCAGGGCAGGTTCGGATCATCACCGCAAATCCGGGCGGAGCTGCAGCGAACGAAGCTCTGATGAAGCTTACTCTGATGAAGCTTACTTTTAAAGCGAAAGGCCTAACGGAATCTGCTTCGGCTGCCGTGTCCCTATCCAAGGTCATCGCCGCCGACGGCAATGGAATGGAATCGGAGATTGAAGGCGGATCGCATACGATACTGATTAAATCTGTTGACAAAACAGCGCTTGCAGCACTCATTTTACACGCGCAGAGCAATCACGACGCGGCCGTAGAAGGTTCAAGAAACGGTCAATACCCAGTCGGCTCCAAAGCTCTCTTGCAAGCAGCCATTGATCAAGCTTCGGCAGTAGCGGCCAATGAATCAGCTTCGCAAGATGACGTAGATCAAGCGGTTACGGTACTAAACACAGCGCTGCAGACGTTCGTTTCCTCCGTGAACACCAGCACTCCTGGGGATGTAAACGGGGATGACAGATACAGCGTAGGCGACCTGGCCCTTGTAGCCGTCAACTACGGTAAAGACTCCACAGACAGCAGCTGGCAGCAAATTAAAGCTATGGACATCAATGGAGATGGAGTTATCAATCTCTTGGATCTTGCTGCTGTAGCAAGTAAAATTTTGAATGTAGAATAGTGGAAGAGTTGAAGTCCTGTTCTTTGGAACAGGACTTCAGTTTTTCGTTGAATTCATTGAGGAGAACGCGAAAGAAAGCTACAAAATAATAAATACATCAAGCAAGCGTTCGGCACAAGCCACTGCGCATTTTGAATATACATATTCACAAAACCCGTATTTTATACATATGTTTATGAGTCAGGAAATGCTTTATCCGCTTCTGACCAATCCAATGCAGTATTGAATTAATTGCAATTTGTTCTGCATATTTCGACTTTATATTTCCAAGAGCTAGTATATTTATTTCTTCTACAACTCCCCACCGGATATGCGCCGATCTGATCTCCAATGGACCGCTATTAAAAAACGACTTAGGAAGATAAACTCCTTAGGCGTTTATTTATAGTAGGAGCTCAAGAACATACATTTAGCCTTGATATCATAAGGGCTGTATATGCGCGGGGGCCAGTACCAGCCTCAGCAGATGATCCGGATTCAGCAGCGGAATATTTTCCTCGTCACTTGCATGAAGAATCATTGTGCCGCTCATGACCGTTAGCAGCCCGGCGATGAGCTGGCCGGCGTCGTCGCTCGCGATTTCTCCGGTACGTTGCCCTTCGAGGAACAGGGGCTTCAGCTGCTCAACGAACCAGTCGATGGAATAATTCCCGATGATCATCCGTACCTCCTCGGGTACCCCTTCCGATGCCCGTGCCTGATGGATCAACAGGAAGAATAACCGCGCCTCCTCGTTCATCGCGTCCTGAAGGAAATGCCTCAGCTTGTCGATTACGGTCCCGGGATGGTCAAACATCTCGTCGATTCCTCCGCTCGCCCCTTCCATCGCCAGTCGCACAAGCTCGGTGAACAGTTCATCCTTGGATTTAAAATAGTGGTACAGCAGTCCGTGGCTGATGCCTGCGGACGCTGCGATCATGCTCATCTTTGTCAGAACCGGGCCGCGGCGGGCGAATACGCCCAAGGCCGCCTGAAGAATCTGCTCTCGTCGCTCGTCTCGGATTTGGATGAGTTGGTCTTCGTTGTAAGGAGCCATCGCTTTCAACCTCGAATCTGGAGTATGTCTGTTTATCCTTACCTTACCTTAATCCTTCTTCAGAAGCAATCAGGCTTTTGCATCTGCTAGCTTGCAGGATCAAATGCGGGGAGATTCCGCTCCAGGAAAACGCCAAGGGTCTCCCCTGCCTCGAGTTCGTCCTCCAGCCATACCGCTTGCTTGCATCGGATCAGAATCGATCGGACCGCTTCCTCCCCGAACAAAGCGGAAGGCCTCTTATCCAGGCCCTGCACGCTCATTAGAAGGCCGAACAGCTCCATATCACCGCCTTGAAGCGCCTGCTTGCGCACGATATCTAAGTATTTTTGGCAAAACTCGATGCCGCGTCTGGATAGCGGTCCTTCGTAGTTCACTCCGGGCCATCTCAAGTCCGCCACGACAATGGTCCACCATGCCGGAAGAATGATCGTTCCGAATCGCTGAAGCAGCTTGAGCTCCCATCCGGCATCAGTAGCGCTTCCGACCTCTTCCAATGCTTTGCCAAGCTCAGCCGCTTCAGCTGCCGCAACGGATATGCCCTGACCGTAAATGGGATCGAAGTTGCAGATTGAATCCCCAATCACGAGCAGCCCGATTGGCCACGCTGGCATAGACTCATAATGATTCAGCCGACATTCAGGCACCCGGAAGCCTCTCGGATTTCCTACCGGCTCAAGCTGGGCGAGAATTTCCGCCAGCAAAGGGTTAATTAGCTCAGCCGCTGCCTGCTCGTATTTGTCCGGATCCACCGGCGGATAATGCCCGCCTGCCCTATAAATTGTCGTCTCTGCCAAACCGTCCTCGATCGGGCTAAATACGCCCGATCCTTCCGCAAGCGACGGATCCCCGTCAATAAGCACGGTGCTGTACTTATTCTGCAAATGTTCCGGAATCCGGTAATACCGGCTGCTGTAGGCAAGGCGAGCATGCAGGATCTCCGTCTCCGGCTTGCCGAAGCCCATCTCCTCCAGCCAAGTCGGCAGACGAGAGTAGCGCCCAGAGGCATCCACTACCAGATCGGCTTGAAGTTCCTCAACATCACTTCCGCGGTGTTTCTTTACCCTGACTCCTGTTACAGTCACCTTGTCTTCCGCCGTTTTTGTCCTAAGAGAAACGGCTTCATGCCCTTGTAGGACCCGAATGCGCGGTTCAGCCATCACCCTGCGCCGAATGACCCATTCCAATAGCGGGCGAGAACAGCCTTCATCCTTCTCGTAGGGAAACTGTAAAGCCGCAAGCGGCGAGATCAGATGCATTTCCTTTCCTTCCCGGTCATAAGCCCCTTCAGCAAGCAGATCCTGAGTCCAGCCGGGAAATAATTTCTCTAGAATGGATTTCCCAAGATCCTGCAGTCGGTGGGGATGGTGATCCTGAGGAGTTCCCGGACGATTCGCCGGCCGGTCCGGCAGTTCATCGCGCTCAAGGATGATAACTTCATTATAGCGATCGCTAAGTACCTTTGCCGCGAGCAGACCGGCCATACTGCCACCTATGACTATCGCTCTTGAAAATACCGGAGAGCTAGCCGCCGACAGCTCCCCTTCCAGCCTTCCAAAGTGGATCCCTTCATTCATGTTCCTTCACTCCATTTTTTTTGATTGATTAAATCAGTCAATTTTAAATCAAAAAAAGAGAACCGATATTGAGATGATTTGGGATAGCGCAGCCAAGTAATTTTTCGTTGATTGATTGGTTCAGTCAACTAAAATATAAACCTCTCAGCTTTGTCTTGTCAAGGGGTCCCGCCAACATTTCGCGTTTATCTAAACGAGCGCGTGAAAAACCTTCGAAAAATAAGGCTCCACACATTATTTACATATAATCAATCACCCTGATAAAACTTCGACTCACAGCCAAGTTGCTCTAGTAGCCCCTTGTAGAAATGCCGAGGCGTCAGTTTGGAGTCCGACAGATTAAGAACGCTATATTTGGCGGAATCCAACACTTCCGTAAAGCGCCTTATGGTTGTCGTTTTCCCTGTACCGCAGTCACCGGTGATGACGGCGAACCACTGTCTTTGAGCGGCATATTCCAAGCGACCGAGCGTTTCTTCAAGAATGATCGATTTGTACAGTTCACTCGTCGGGACATCCCTTGAAAACGGCGAACGGCCAAGACCGTAGAAGGACTCAAACATGGCCATCCTCCTTACTTACCTTGCGGTAGGCCACTGCTGGCGCTTGTTGCGCCCTGCGATCTTCATAGCGTGTTTCTGCTGCGGCTAGTAGTCTCGAAGCCTCAGCCGGCAATGCACTCAGATGCTCCAGCAAGGGCGGCCTTTTGCCTGCCCGTTCTCCAATGACAAGCTCTCGTACGCGCCAAGGCGTATGACCCTCGTACTCAATGGTGAGTTCCGTGATGTCCGCAGGGTCGAACACCACATCTACCGTGCAGCCAATGAACGGTAGCCCCACCTCGTATTTGCGATCCATGAAGCTAATGCAACCGGATTTGTCGACCTTGCGCGTCTCACAGTGCATGAAGGCATTCGCCAGTTCGTCTGGGTCTACGAACCAGAAACGTACGTGGATCTAGGCGAGGATTACTTTGACAAGCAGAAGCAACAATCTATTGTAAAGTATGCAGTTCGTAGACTAGAGAATTTAGGTTGCTCTGTAACAATTGCAGCTAATTCCTAGTTGTATTTCCCCATATTCCAGACGCTTCAAAAAATGATTAGGGGGATATAGTCTGTTGCCCAATGACCGAGTAATCGAACTGGAATGACATCAAGTTCTTGTCATAATCTATTTCCATGAGTTTTTTCTCATTACGCCGGAATAATCGTCTGAACCAAACTCTTTCACCAATTCGTAGAACCACTTGCCCTGCAATGGAACAAAGCCGGCCTTTTACAGACCGGTTTCATGCTGAATTATAAAAGCACTGACTTCTTCAACCAATGTCGACATATTCTCCAGGCGTATCAGGTGTCCGGAGTCGATCTCGCGATATGCGGCTCCTGGGATGAGCGACGCCAGTTCTTTGGCATGGTGTACGGGAACGATGCGATCGTGCGCCATGCCAAGCACGAGAGCAGGTGCTGCAATCTGGTTCAGAAGCGGGCGGATATTAATTTGGGCATCCAGATCGGACTGCCGATCCGTACCCGGTGCGAAATTGTCGGCCATGACGGCGCATAACTCTTTCAATTCCCCGATGGATTGGTACTGTTGGTAGAACCCGGGGCTGAAACCGGTATGAGCGACCAGCTCCGCGAAGAGCCGACGGTCGGTCCGGAACAGGTCCCGCCATAGATGGAATTGTAGCGCCATCGCCGAATCGCTTTCCACCCAGCCCCCCACCATCGTAACGCTTTTCACCCTATCCGGATAAAGTGCTGCAATTGCTGTAGCGACAACTGCACCCAACGAATAACCGACGACATGGAACTCTTCCAAGCCCTCATGCAAGGCAACCTCCACATTCTGCATCACGAGATCATCCAGCGTGAGGTCTTCCCCAGTGTCCTGCGTTTCACCGGATCCGCTGTAATCGGCGGAGACAACCTTATAATGATCCGACAGCTTGGTGGTCAGTTCACTCCAGGTGGCCCGGGCGTTTCCCCCGGTTCCATGGATAAGAAGGACGCCGGGACCGAGTCCGCTCGTTTGGTAGGCGACTTGAGCCGATCCGACTTGAAGTTTGTTCGTCATGGAGCTCCCTCCTATTCTTCGATAGCTTGATGTTCAAAGAAAATAAAGTATTAACGATTACAGCTTTAATTCGCCAGTACGGCTTCTTTGATACCAAATATTTGAAGCGAAATATAAGGATAGGTACCATACCGGCTAGCCAATTCTAATTCCAGCAGCGTAAACCTTTCAATCGTTCGATTGTTGGCAAGCTTACCAGCATGAATAAAACGAAATGGCAATGTTTGGAAGATTTGAATGAAACGGAGTACTGCCTCTTCATCATCCCCGGTGACGAGTACATCGCTCTTTTGATCATGTAAAACGGGGTTCTCAAACACTTTAAAGAATGTATTTTTAAAGGCGCCTATCACTTTGGATTCTGGCAGTACAGACTGAAGATGTTCGGAAGAAGATTCCCCCAAGCTGTCGTGAAGCCACTGAAATCGTCATTAAAGGGGTTTGAGATATCAACAACGATTTTATTCTTGAGCAGTTCCCTGTTGGCTAGTGCCCAGTCCAATAATGCTGCTGCCGGGAATGCAGGAATGATAATATCAGCATGAAGTGCCTCCTCATTTGAGACGGGCATGATCTGATTCAGCTGAAAATTTTTTGCTATTTCTTCCAATTCTTCTGAATTACGTGAACTCCACAACACTTGCCCCTCTATATTTGCCGCGATTTGCTTGACCAATGCCTTACCCATGTTACCAGTTCCTAGTACGCTAATTTTCATAATCATCACTCCTTCTTTGAATTGATTTCAGCATATCAAAGAAGGGGATTCTCCAGAAGTTCTAGAATCTCGTAGCCATCCAACTTTTGGTTTCGGCGTTCTTGTGGTTACGGCAGCAAAGAACAGCATCGCTAAATACCAACATAAACGGCTTTCCCCTCCTTCAAAAGACGCACATATTGACGTGAACATGAAACGATTTGTAATCTTCACAAGCCCTAGCTTTTGTGTCTTCAGGGTAAATCGCAATAAGGCTGGGGCATATTGTATGGATATCCCGAATATCGTATTGCGATTAGTGGCCAATTTCGAGACATGTAATTGCAGTCATCGCCAAATCGTGGATCTATTACCAATCAATATGACTAGAGTCATGTGAGAAAATGCCTTTCTTCATCTACATCAACTAGGAAAACACCTATATAATGGTAAAAGGCGCGTATAAATTAAATAAGGAAGGAGTTCTATCGATGACTTTACTTACGAAATGGTCATTTGGCAATAGAGCAGCCATTATCTTCTTAGTTGTCATGGCTTTGGCTATGGGCGTCATGAGCTATCGCTCCTTACCCATGGAGTTTTTGCCCGAGGCGGACAATCCTCAAGTTACGATTACGGTTATCGGTCAAGGCTATGACGCCAAATCCATGGAAAGTCTGGTCACAACGCCTATTGAAGATGCTGTAGCCCTGGTCAAAGGGAAGAAGGATATGTTCTCCACTTCTGGAGACGGATTCACCAAGATCGATATTAACTTTGAATCCAAGACGAATATGAAAGATGCCAAGACCGAGGTGCAAGAAGCGATTGCCCAAGTCCAACTTCCTGAACGTGTTTCCAAGCCTTTCGTCGTTCAACTTAATACCTCGATGATCCCGATCTCGCAAATCGCCATCGCTTTTCAAGACGGTTTAACCAAAGAAAATGTAGACACCACTGAAAAAAGAATCGTTACAGAACTCCAAAAAATCAATGGTGTAGGAAGCGTAGCGCTCTACGGCAAAACAGAGCCCATCGTAATGATCCATGTGGATCCCGATAATTTAACACTGCACAATTTGACCGCTCAAGACATCATTAACGTGCTGCAGGGCCATCACATCTCTGCATCGATTGGTGAGAAAACCATCGCCGGTCAGACCGGCAATATCAAGGTAAGTACATCAATCGATAATATAAAGACACTGCAAAGCCTCAAAGTTACGCCAGATCTCACATTGAAGAATGTATCCACTATAACACTTAAAACCTCTCATGATAGTGTAAGCCGTTTGAATGGTAACGAAGTCCTTTATGCAGTTGTGACGAAAGATAGCAGCGCCAACGCCGTCACTGTCGGTAATGATGTCCAAAAAACCGTTGATCGGCTCAATAAAGAAGTTTCCAAAGTACAAATGGATGTATTCTACAGCACCTCTGACATGGTTGTAACTTCGGTGAACAGTATGCTGCGGGAAGTATTGATGGGTGCGTTATTCGCCACAGTCGTTATTCTGCTATTCCTGAGAAACTTCCGAGCTACGCTTATTACAATCGTCTCAATCCCCCTTTCCCTGGGAATTACTCTCTATTTACTCCAACTCTCCGGCGTAACGTTAAACATTATTACGTTAGGCGGAGTGGCGGTGGCCGTAGGTCGTCTCGTCGATGATAGTATCGTCGTTATTGAGAATATTTACCGCAAGCTGGAAAAGCAAGCCTTTTCGATTCAAATGATTATCGAAGCAACCAAAGAGGTATCTACGGCTATCACCTCCTCTACAATTACAACCGTGGCTGTGTTTTTGCCCATGGGGCTGTTAAAGGGCTCCTTGCAGGCGTTCCTGCTGCCATTCGCTCTGACCGTGACGTACTCTTTGCTCGCTTCACTGATTGTCGCTTTAACTGTAGTTCCCATACTTAGCTCCGTCTTGTTGAAAAATAACAAAATGAAGGAACACGAGCCCTCCAAGCGTTTTAGCAGCTTTTTGAAATGGAACCTGAATCATAAATGGGTGCCGCTGCTTATCGCCATTGTACTTTTTGTCGGCTCGATCGCTACTTACTTTGCCCTGCCTAAGGGCGCACTGGATTCATCCGATGCATCTTATGCTACAGTCTCACTCTCCTATCCAAGCGACACACCAAACAGTAAAGTACTTGAAGAAGGCAAGCGAATGGAAGCTTTCTTGCTAGAGCAGCCTGAACCCAAGTATGTGCTTATGCAAAATGGCAACAGCGATGATGCCGCTAAGTGGGGGAATGTCGTAGCACCTACCAAAGTGGATTTCACCATCATTATGAAGAAAGATGTCAACGCGACTACTTTTCTCAATCATGTCGAGGAACAAAAGAACCATTATCCTGAGGCTAAGCTGGAAACAAGCGGCAAAAGCGCTGCGACTGTATTCGTGGATATTTCCGCAGACGACGTAAAAATGGACCCTAAAATACTGGAGATTTCAGCTAACGAGCTTATGGAAAAGGCAAAAGCTGTCGAAGGCGTTGTGAAAGTGACAAGCAACCAGAAAGAAACGAAGCCTGTATTCACCTTTAAGGTGGACCCCACTCTGGCCAATACCCAAGAAGTAGCCCTGAAGCTGCAAACCATGCTGAATGATATTCCTATTGGGCAGATCAAGCTGGATGACCAAGAAACTACCGTCAAATTAGCCGCAATGCTTGATCCAGAGAATATGCCGGATTTATCACACATCATGATCCGTACGAATAAAGGGCTCGAACAAGTCTCATCGCTTGCACGTGTGGAAAAGACGGATGAAGCCAGTTCCCTGTTCCATAAGGACGGCAAGCCCTACATTCGTGTAACAGCTGAAGCAGACCCTGCGAAGCTATCTATCGTCGGTAAAAACGTGGAGTCGCTACTCCCTTCACTTACTAAATATGACGGCGTCAGCTTCACCTTTGGGGGCGCTTCTGCACAGCAGGCCGATGATTTCGCCGAGATCGGCATGACGGGCCTTATCTCCATCGGAATTGTGTACTTGATCATGATCATAACGTTCAAAACATTCCGCGCGCCGCTTGCTATCATGTGTTCGCTTCCGCTTGCTGCCATTGGTTCTGTACTAGGATTGGTCATCTCTCGAGTTACACCCGATTTCACCGCCATGTTCGGCGCACTCATGCTCATCGGAATCGTCGTCACGAATGCCATCGTGTTGATCGATCGCGTAAAGCAAAACGAGGAGCATATGACTATTCGAGATGCGCTCATTGAAGCAGCCTCGATCCGGATGCGTCCTATCTTGATGACAGCAGTTGCGACCATCTGCGCTATGCTGCCGCTGCTATTCGGCAAATCGGAAGAAGGCAGCATCGTATCAAAAAGTCTTGCTGTCGTCGTTATCGGAGGTCTAAGCGCAGCGACAGTGCTGACTTTGGTTATCGTGCCTGTTATCTATGAATTGTTCTTCTTTTTGAAATCTCGCAGACAACGAAAGGCCGCTAATACGGAGGCCAGACACTCTGCACCAGTCCCTCCAACCATGAGTGTCTAATCAATAAAAATATAAATAGAGGAACGTTTGTTAAAGCTAACGTTCCTCTGTTTTTGATAGATTAAAGCATGAGTTTACATTTATTCCTTCAGTAAACTACTCAATAAAAATCCCTAAATGTTTCCCCTCGATCGAAACCATCTCCATTCCTGTCACAGATCCGAAGCGGATGCTTGATAGAAGCACGTTTTCTCTCAGTACGTGTTCGAACCGCTCCGTGGCTTCCTTCACCTGCTTGTCCGCATCAAGCACGAGGTTTATACGTTTCTCAATCGGCAGATCCAGTTTTTTACGGTAGTCCTGAATAGCGCGAATGACCTCACGTACAACGCCTTCTTGATAAAGCTCCTCTGTGATTACCGTATTTAGAGCAACATTCATTTGGTAGCCGGCTGTCGAAGCGAAGCCCTCTTTCGCATGTTTCTCTACAAGCAGCTCGTCAATTGAGATTTGAAAATGTTCATCGTCAATCGTGATGTTGTAAAAACCATGATCGACGATTTGTTTGGTTTCCCGAGCGGTCAGTTCCTTTAAGTGGTTTTGAAGAGTGGCGACGAATTTACCGTACTTTTTGCCGGCTACTCTCAAGTTCAATTTCAGATTAAAATCAACAAATTCGCTATCGTTTTGTTCGATTCGAATTTCCTTCACATTCATTTCGTCCTTAATGATATCGTCGAACGTCGCCAAGTTCATTTCGCGGTTATGCATAACAATGAGCTCCGATAACGGCTGCCGCGTCTTCATTCCCGTTTCATTCCGAATGCTTCTTGCCAGCTCGACGATCTGTCTCACGGTTTCCATCTCAGCTTCCAGCCCTTGATTTATGGTGGATTCATCCACTTTCGGATAATCCATCAGATGAACGCTTCCCTTTCCACCAAGGTTACCGAAAATATCTTCTGCAAGAAACGGTGTATAGGGAGCCATCATTCGGGCCATCGTCAGCAATACTTCCTCCAAGGTCTGATAAGCCGATAGCTTATCCACGGTCATTTCGCTGCCCCAGAAACGGTCGCGCGAACGGCGGATGAACCAATTGCTGAGATCATCGATCAACACTTCGATGTGCTTCGCCGGATTCAGAAAGTCGTTTACTTCGAGACCTTTCGTAACCTCCTTCAACGTGCTGTTCAGCCTCGACAATATCCAGCGGTCCAATTCGTTCCCTGAAGCCATCTTCGGATGCTCTTCCTTCTTATATTGATCAATCGACGCGTATAGCGTATAAAACGAATGAACATTAACCATGGTGTCGATTACTTTCGACTTCGCTTCAGCTACGATTTGTTTCGAGAAACGCTTGCTGTTCCACGGAGCACTGTCGGACAGCAAGGCCCAGCGGAAAGCATCGGTGCCGAACTCTTCGATGATTTCCCAAGGGTCGATGACGTTCCCTTTGCTCTTGGACATCTTTTGGCCGCTTTCATCCAGCACATGACCCGTTGAAAGAACGGCTTTATAAGGAGATTTACCATTATAGAGGGTAGAGACGGCCAGTAGGCTGAAGAACCAACCTCTTGTCTGGTCTATTCCCTCGCAAATGATATCCGCAGGGTACTGTTCATGGAATTGCTTCTCATCCCCGAACGGATGATGGTACTGCGCAAACGGCATCGATCCACTGTCAAACCAGACATCGATAACTTCAGGCGTTCTGTGCATCCTCCCGCCACAGGAACAGTGCAGAACAATTTCGTCCACATACGGTTTATGCAGTTCCAAGTTCCCTTCTATCGGATGTACCGACTTCTCCATCAGCTCCTTCACGCTGCCAGGTGCATACTCGGAGCCACACCCCCGCATACCCATACATTAAGCGGCGTACCCCAATAGCGGTTTCGGCTGATGTTCCAATCGATGAGCTCCTCCAGAAATTTTCCAAAACGCCCTTCTTGGAGATGCGATGGATACCAGCTAATATTTTTGTTATTTTCGAGCAGTTGTTCTTTCACAGCAGTCGTTTTGATAAACCAGCTTTCCATTGCATAGTAGAGCAGCGGAGACTTGCAGCGCCAGCAGAAGGGATAGCTATGCTCGTAACGTTCCTTGGAAAACAACAAGCCGCGTTCGGACAAATATTTCACAATATCGATGTCGCAATCCTTGACGAAACGACCCGTATAGTCCGTAACCTGTTCGGTATAACAGCCTGCAGAATTGACGACATTCACGAAATCAAGCATGTGCTGCTTGGCCGTGCGGTAGTCGTCCTCCCCATGTGCAGGGGCAATATGAACAATCCCGGTGCCGCTTGTATCACTGACATAATCGGCATCCACAACGATATGTCCTTTGTTGACCTCCATATAACCGAATGGCGGCTCATAGGGAATCCCTATCCATTCCGAGCCCTTATGCGTAGACAAGATCTCGTAATCTGCCTTTAGAACCTTCTCCACCAGCTTCTCCGCGACAATATACACTTCACCATGATGCTTCACTCTTACGTAATCCATATTCTTATTTACCGCCAGTGCAATATTTGCGGGTAGCGTCCAGGGGGTTGTCGTCCAAGCTAGAAATATGTCCCTGCTTTGCTTGCTCTTAAATTTGACCGTGGCGCTCAAATCCTTGACATCCTCATAGCCCTGTGCTACCTCGTGAGAGCTGAGAGTCGTTTGGCAATCCGGGCAATAAGGACTGACACGATGCCCTCGGTATAATAATCCTTTGTTATGAATGACGGATAAAACATGCCATACGCTCTCGATATAATCGTTCGTTAGTGTGATGTATGGATGATCCATATCCGTCCAATAGCCAATCGCTTCGGTCAGCTCCCGCCACTGCTTTTCATACTCGAATACACTGTCTTTACATCTCGTAACAAATTCAGCAATGCCGTACTTTTCGATCTCTTGTTTGCCTGAGATCCCCAGTTGCTTCTCAACGCCTAGCTCAACAGGAAGGCCGTGCGTATCCCATCCGGCTTTGCGAACGACACGGAAACCGGACATAGTTTTGTAGCGGCAGATAAAATCTTTCATAACACGGCCAAGCACGTGCCCAATATGCGGTTTACCGTTTGCAGTAGGTGGTCCCTCATAAAAAACAAAATTCGGTTTTCCTTTTCGGTTTTCGATCGATTTTCGGAAAGTCTCCTGTTGTTTCCACTGTTCAAGAACTCGTAATTCACGAGTCCTTGCCTTCTCTTTTACATCAACTCTTCTCACTTCTATCATCCCTTCTCCCTATAGTTCTGAAAACAAAAAAATCCCGCCCCGTAAGGGACGAGATTTCATCTCGCGATACCACCCTTGTTCCGTAAAGATCATCATTAGATCATCTTACGGCACCTCCTACTACGCACCATCATACGCGTCCTTTGTAACGGCAGGATCCCGGGTTAGCTTAGTTCAACTTCTTCAGCTTTCCTTCTCGGAGAGGATTTTCCGCTAACTCTTGAACATTGGCTTTCAGCACAAGGCCAACTCTCTGGGGAACAAGGGGTTTAACGTACTCTTTCTCGTCAATGAATTTGAATAAGGGTATTCAATTAATTAAGTTTTACAGCAGTTTCAACAAAATGTCAATTCTAACGATACTAAATCGCTTATTGTCTCTATTTCATCAATAATCTCGTGCATGATCGAACCAGCGTTGAGCCATCTCCACTGTTATGGGCTGGCCGATCTTATGGTCGGACTGGCTGAGTTGCCAGACTGCTTCGGCTAGGTCTTCCCTTTCGGTGGTTTCGATGCCTTTTAGGCTATTGAAGCGCACGGTGAAAGAGGTAATAGCTGCCTCGGCATCCGATAAGTTGCGGGCCTTGGCCAAGGTCGCCTGAGCATCGTTGTAAGCTTCGTTTGCCAGCTTGGCCAGACGTTTAGGCCATGCCGAGAAAGGGCGGCCAAATTCAGTCGTCCACCACTCGGGCTTTCGCAATTGGCTCACTGAAGCATGGTCTGTCCAAGGGCGGGTTGTAGCGCGTGTTTTCATTTGCTGCTTAAGGCGCTTACCCGAGATCTCCTCCACATTGTAGGCGATAAATCTGTCAAGCAACGGCCATGCGTTCAAGGGAGGCAAATCCCCCAGATCTGGCATGAAGCGCAGCTCCAGGTTCGTTAACCGGGCTTGATGAGCCAACAAATCCAAATCACAGAAGTTCCCCCTTAAACTCAGTGAGTTCAGGTTTGGGAAGCACTCTAAGCAGCTCAGAGAGATGGGCTGTCCCAACGGCGTATTGTGCAATGCCAAGCTCGTCGCTTGGTGCAATTCACCTAGATCGGGCAGTATGAAAGGAGGATCACTCTTGCGCCGGCTGGTGCGAGGCGCCAGTGACAATGAATACGGCATACAGCCAGTAGCCGAGAAGCGTGATAGATCGCCGGACACGTTTAATCGAATAGGTCTATTCGGAAGCTTCAAGCTCAGATGTCCTCCGGACTGGCTCATATCGATATGAACGCCATGCAAAATGGACTGGCTTGCGTCCGCCACCGTATCCGCAGACAATATCGGAGTCCACGTCATCTCTTCAATAATCCGTTTCCGCGACCACTCCAAGAAGCCCATATCACTTCCTGTATAGTATAGAAATCGCGGCCAGGGCGAGCCCGACGGCGTAGCGAAGGCATCGAATACGGTCCAATCGATGCCTTCGTACGGCTCGACGTGAAGGTCCACTTTTTTTCCCAAGTTTGGCGGTCCGATAGATAGGCTGCCTACACCGGGCTCAATGACAAGAGTGTGGCTGTGTGGTCCCGTAAGGTCGATGGGATAACGACCGGCTTCTCTAACAGAAGCAGGTGGGCGAGCGTGGCTATCATTGGGCACTTCCATCATCCTTTCTTCTACTTATTTAATCTGCGCGATTGCATATTTGCAAGATTACAACTTTGTGAAAGCGCTTATCGAGGAGAGGATCCATGTTACTCAAGTTATACTCCTCCTTGCCGAAGCTATTATTGCGAATCTATTCCTTTATTTCCTTTAAATATCATAATTCTCCAAACAAAAAAAGTCTATCTTTAGAAAAAGATAAACTTTGATGATTGGTATAAGTCGGGCGCTGTTCTCAGAGCCCCTATTGCGAATTCATCGCCGGACAAGTTTCTATATCATTTTTCTCAGGTTATCAAGTTTCATTTCAACTTCACCCTACTTGTCGCCTTCCGAACTCACTTCATCTATGACACCTGACATGTGGTCGTCATGTTCGGCTTCGATCGTCGAAGACGCACCTATATAGTTTGTTTTTAACCAATCAGCAGTGCTAAAATGAACTTTTTTTGATATACCGGCGTACTTGGCTACCGTTGGTACAACCTGGTTTAGCGGAACGGTTTTATACGCATAAGGTAATTCCTCATTGTAATCATAGCTGAAAGTAAAAGGTGAACTTGGCGGGTTCGTCTTGCTCATATTTTCTACTCCAACGATATGCGAAGACCAAGCCCATTTCCCGATTGTTGATTTGTCATACCACGTGATTCCTTTAGTAAACAAGTTATCTCCATTATGATCCCAGCTGCTTCCAATATATGACCCGCTGCTATTCGTTACTTTTGAATTTACAATTAAACTATGGTTGATCGCATCTTTAAATAATTCATTAAAAGGTGCGCTCATATTGCCTATATCGTCACCTTGACGTTCTGCACCTATCAACGGTTCATTAAAAGCATTATAGACATTGGTATCTGCTGCTATCGATGCACCATTCCTTGCATTCACTCCACGTGATAATGTATCACCGCCATATTTTGAGATGGCGTTTACACGATCCATGACGCTCTGATGCGTTGAATTATCAAAGAAATTATTAAAAATATGGCCCGTTCCTTGACGAATCATTGGCAAACGTTGCCCAACATTCGTATATCGATTGTACGCCATGGTCAGTCTGAGTCTCTGGTTTCCATCTTTGATCTCGACTCCAGTAGGACTAATATAGTTCGTGTAATCCTTATCGCCGGAGCCTACCAAATGCACTTTAGAGTGATAGGCTGCATACGCCATAATCTGATTTTTGGTAGCGCCTTCATTACGCATTTTATAGTAAACACTGGTTGCTGGGTCTAGATCGCCTGCTGAATATTTTTGCTCCATATACTCGATTGACTGATAAATAGAACTGCTCTCATCCGGATCTTCCGATGCTTCTAATCCGAACTCATTCCAAGAAAACGTTACATTGGATGCACCATTTTCCATGTCAATCATGCCATCTGCCGCTATAGAAAACTTACAGTGGTCGATCCATACATTATTAGCGCCATTCACCTTGATAAATGACCAACCTACCTCTTTGTGCTTACCGGAATCGTCCCACTGCCACATTTCATCAAAATTGAGATTTCTTATCACAATATCGTTAGAAGTACCCTGCAGTTTTATTTCCGCATGTTTAATGCTCTTGCCTGATGTAGAGAAAATAGTTAACCCATCAACATTCGATATGCTTAATTTAGATACTCCGGAAGCGATTAAGAGCGGATTCGTGAATCCTTTCTGTGGTTTGGGATAATTCGCAACAAAACTATACTTGGATCTTTCAGTTGAATCTAAAGCCAATTCAGTCCATCCTAAGTTAATATCATCCGCTACTTCAATCACTTTTACAGTACCATTACTCGCATCCAAAATTGCCTGCAAAAACTCTCTTCCATTACTAACTGTACGATAGTAGGAGGTTCCTATATAACTGCTTCTATCATTTACTCCTAAAGAGGCATAGCCAGTAACGGATAAAAAGCTAGAATCGAAGCGCTTTTCAACCTTAGTCGTATGAGGTATTGAAGTTATCACTGCTGCCTCCGCGTTACTGCTCGCAACCATATAAGACGAAGTTACCAATAGACTTCCCATTACCAAACTGCTTACTAGTTTTTTCATATATGAATATCCCTCCTTCAAATAATCTTTCTCCCATTTGGGAAAAAGCTAATAATTATTGGGAGTATAGCATGGCATATGAAGTGAATCTATGGGGGGAAGCGCTCATTTCGTGCGTCGATCAGGTCATGTTGTGCCATCTGATGGTTGGGGAGTTTCGACAATTCGTTCATATAAGAAATCCACAACATGCTTAGCTTCCATCTGCTCGCTCACACCGCTTCTATGAATCCCGAGTTTCATCTGCAACAAGCAACCGGGATTACTCGAAAGCAGATATTTAGCCCCAGTCCGGTTGGCATGTTCCATCTTATGCTCCAACAGTTGCCCGGACATTTGAGGCTGCGTCACGTTGTAAATGCCCGCCGATCCGCAGCAACGGTCGGATTCCTTCATCTCGATAAATCTTACATTGGCTACTTGTCTCATCAACTGCCTTGGTGCGCTCGAACTCTTCATAACGTTGCGCAGGTGACATGAATCTTGATACGTTATCGTTAAAGGCTCGGATGAATCTGTGTTTGCTTGTGCAAACTCAGGTATTCTTCCATGCTCAAGCACTAATAGGCTGACATCGATTACCCTGGAGGCAAACCACTTAGCCAGCTCGTGATATTCCGGATCTTCACGCAGCAAATGATCGTATTCAACGAGCAGTGCGCCGCATCCGCCTGCGTTGGAGACGATATATTCAACTCCCGCCTCCTTAAAAACTTTAAGATTCGTGCGAGCTAACTGTTTTGCAAGCTCCATCTCCCCGCTGTGAGCGTGAAGGGCACCGCAGCAGGCTTGCTCATTCGGGATTACCACCTCAAAACCGGCTTCCGATAATAACTTCACCGTATTGACATTGGTCTCTGAAAACAACACATCCATGATGCAGCCTCGAAAAAAAGCCACGCGGGCGATCGTCTCTCCTTTGGCAGGATAAAAGGTGCCGAGCCGCTCGACCACCCCTCGGGCCGTCGCTTCCGGCAAAATCCGCTCCATCTCGCTGAGATGCTGTGGAAACAGCCGCATGACGCCGCTCCCTCTAACTACCTTGCGTAATCCGGATTTTTGATAAAAGAATAACGATCTTCCAAGCCATTTCAATCGCTTGCGATGCGGGAAAATGCCTTGAAAGACAAGCTTGCGAATACCGTTTACGGAAACGCTGTGATTGGCGTGGTCCTCGATGGCGTCTCGGGCTTGCTCAATCAATTGCCCGTATTTCACATCCGCTGGGCAGACCGGCTCACATGCTCTGCAGCCCAGACAGTGATTCATTTGCTTCTGGAACGCCAGATCCGGATCCATGATCCCGTCTGCAACAGCTTTCATCAGCGCGATTCTACCCCGCGGAGATTCCGGCTCCACACCGGTTTCCCTGTACGTGGGACAAGCTGGCAGGCAAAATCCGCACCGCATGCAGTTCGTTAGCTGGTCATAATCAAGCTTGAGATGCAGCGACTTAGCCATCGGATTACTGTGCTCTATGACTGGCTTCAACTGAATTTGTACGTTGGCATCCCTGTTAGGCACGATTTAACACCACTCTTTTCCTCGATTCATTAGCAAACATCTTTCCCGGATTTAGCAGGTTGTGAGGATCGAAAGCTTGTTTAATCCCGCGCATAATTTCGATCCCCGTCTTACCGATTTTCCATTCAAGATACGGTGCTTTGACCATGCCAACACCATGCTCTCCAGTGATGGTCCCGCCTAGTTCAATCGCCGCTTCGAAAATCTCTTCAAACGCCAACTCTACGCGATGAATTTCATCCGCATCCCGTGCATCTGTTGTTGCTGTAGGGTGAAGATTGCCATCGCCCGCGTGTCCAAAAGTAGCGATGGTGACATTATATTTTTGAGCAATCTCGTTGATTCGCAGCACCATTTCAGCTATTTGGGAACGCGGAACGGTGGCATCCTCCAGTATAGTGGTCGGACGAAGCCGCGCGAGTGCTGTGAAAGCGCTTCTCCGTGCTGTTAGCAGCTTCTCCGCATGCTCCTGATTTTTCGCCACTTCAATCTGATCCGCCTTCTCCGACTCACAAATCTCCCGAATACGTTCAATGTCACGTTCAACAGCTTCGGGATCACCGTCTTGCTCGATCAACAGGATGGCATCCATATCCCGCTTTAGGCCTAACTTGGCGTAATCGTCCACGACCCGAATGGTCGGATTATCCATGAATTCCAAAGTCGCTGGAATCATTTTCGCTTCAATAATTCGGGACACGGTTCTAGCTGCTCCGTACAGATCCTTATACATGGCGATCATCGTCTTTTTGCTCTTAGGCGGCGGTACCAGCTTTAATGTGGCCTCCGTGATGACGGCAAGCGTGCCTTCGGAGCCTACCAAGAGCTTGGTTAGATCGTATCCGGCTACATCTTTCATCAGCTTTCCGCCCGTCCGGATGATCTCGCCACTGGCTAACACCGCCTCTAGACCTATGACATAATCCTTGGTCGTTCCGTATTTTAAGCCCCGCAGTCCACCTGAACACTCAGCGATGTTGCCGCCAATCGTCGAAATCCTCATACTGCTTGGATCAGGCGGATAGAACAATCCTAGCGACTCAATGTGGGTAATAAAATCCCCTGTAAGAATTCCCGGTTGTACGGTTGCTGTTAAATTTTGTAAATCGATGTCTAGAATTCGGTTCATTCGATGCATGACCATCACGACCCCACCGTGTACAGGAACCGTGCCTCCGCTCAGATTGGTGCCTGAACCTCGGGTAACAACCGGTACCCGGTGTTCCGCAAGATGTTTGATAATTTCCGCGACCTGTTGCGTGTTATCCGGATAAATCACTCCGTCCGGCAAGCTTTGGAGCATGGGAGTTCCGTCATAAGAGTGAGCGACCAATGCCTCCCTATCATCGCGATAATAGTTCTCACCGACAATTTGACGAAGCTTTTGGCTTAGTGCTTGATCCAACATAAATAGGTTCTCTCCCTTGATATTTTCATCAGGTCAATCGCTGTCTTAGGTCCGAATCATGAAAATAAAGACTCAAAAAACCCGCGAACGGGTCGCGGATCATAGAAAACGGTCACGCCTTATAATGTTCATATGGCTTCCACTGCGAATTCGGAGATACTTCCTGTTGCTTTTGCCAAGGATTAGCCGTAACCCAAGTAGCAGAACTTTGTATAAATTCACTCCAAATGGTCTCGATCATGGAATATGAGATTTTAGGAAGTGCTTTAGAAACGGTCTCTTCATCTATTTGACTAACTACTGTACATAATTGAGATAAACAAGCATCCATAATTTGTTTGCCCCATTCGGGACTCGCCTCATCCGCATCGCTCCCCAAAGCTAAACGTCCGCCAGATAAGGGTACCTCTTCAAGTATTCTAGCGTTCATATCCACTAAATCGGGGCGAATATACATAAGCTGAGAAAGTTCGTATTTTCCGGCATGGTCCCCCATGTAGATCCCTTCAACTAACTCTGGATCACTTTTCACCCATACCCTGATCGGGATGTAGGTCATAAACAAGTTAGCAAGCCTTCGTAAATCTTCCTGATTTCCTCCGCTATGTCCTGTAATCACGACAACCATTTTGAAACCTGCATTAACAAATGCTCTTAGTTGATATAGGAAAAAGTATAGCAAAACGGCGGGCGGAACAGAGGTCATATGAGGATTCTCTTCACCAACCGTTTCTTCTAACCACCGGGCATGATATCCCGATTCATGGATGTGGTACCCCAAGGAAGGAGCAACGATGCCTCCAACTATTCGGGCGGTTTGCTGGCAGAGCCATTCCGCTTTAATGGTATCTAATCCAAATGCGCTTACTTGCCCATGCGGTTCACATAGACCGAGAGGTACATAGACAACAGGACATTTCGCTAGTCTTTTTTTGAATTCGTAGGGCAATAATTCCGACCAGAGTGTTTTTTCAGAAGCATCCGCCGAGTTACCACCAGTATTTGGATTCATAAAAGTTTCTCACCCACCTGTGATGGCGCCGAATATGCTCGAACACTTCATCCGGCAAAGGCGTACTGTCGACAGCGGCAATATTCTCGTTCGCATAATGAGGAATATGCATCGAAGAGATTGCAGTGGTGACTCCCGGGTGATGCAAGACAAATTTAATAGCAAGCTCTGCTAGGCTGCCGGCGTATTGCGGTATACATTCATCCCTCAGGCGTTGAACTCGGTCCATATACACCTTACGGGGCATATAATCAAAATATGATTTTCTAAAGTCATCTTCTTCAAACGATGTATCTTCCTTCAGAAAGCCCGTTAACCCGCCTTCATCCAAAATACAACGCGCGATTACCGCTACATGGTTCGCTTGGCAAAAAGGTATGAGGCAATCCAACGCCAAAGGATCAAATATATTAAAAACGGTCTGAATGGCGTCAATTTGACCGCTTTGAATGATAGGCAATGCGATATCGTGACGTTGATCCGGCAGCGAAATGCCAATTGCGCGGATTTTACCCTCCTGCTTTAACTCTAGCAGCTCATCCATCCAATAAGCGCTTTGATCCCACTGGGGCCAATACTGATGGAGCTGCATCAAATCAATCGTCTCTACCCCTAATTGTTGAAGTGAAATTTCCGTACTCTCTCTCAACCAGCCTTTGGGATAAGCTGTTTCCACAGGAATAGGCATGCCCCAACCTACATTACCTGGACCTTTGGATTGAACTTTGGAAGCAATGAACGGTACTTCTCCTTTCCATTCGCGTAAGGCAAGACCAACAATCCGCTCGGAATCCCCATAATTTCGAGCAGTATCAATAAAGTTTACGCCTTGTTCCAGGCTATGTACGACGGAATGAACCAATTCCTTTTCAGCATACTGCCCAAATACCCCTTGCAATCCCATGGCTCCAAATCCTAATCGCGACACTTGCTTGCCGGATCGCCCAAACTCGTTATATTTCATTACGTTTGACTCCCTTCTTCAATTTGGATAAACACTTTCCCTTCTTCTACCTTGACGGGGTATGTTTGTAAAGCTTCACATGCGGGTCGACGTTTGGCTGCACCGGTAGGAATGTTGAATCGGCCGTTGTGCTTCGGGCACTCAATGATGTTCCCCATGACCAAGCCTGTTGCCAAATGAACTCGTTCGTGTGTACAGAATCCGTCTGTAGCGTAGTACATATTGTCTTCGGTCCGATAGATAGCAAATGTCCGATCTTCAAAATCAAACCGAATAACATCTTCCACATCAATTTCCTCAGCAGCGCATGCTTCGATCCACGATTTCGCAGTCATCCTTCTTCTCTCCATTAGCTCGTATTTTGATTACCGTTTAACTTACTGCTGTGTCACTCGTGCTTGCTGCTGCATGGACCTCAGCTTCCTGGTTGATCCCGAAGAAGTAAGGGCGCGCAGTGTCCGGCAAGGGACGTTCAACCACATAGGCAGGGTTTTCCTTTTGCTTGATTAGCGCCGTAATCACTTCTTTCAGAGCAGCGGCAAGGCTGGGACTTGCAGCCGGACAGTCGTGCTTCATCTCCTGATGAAGCTGGGGCAGTGCATGATAGGGAACCATCGGAAACATATGATGCTCGGTATGATAGTTCATGTTCCAGTACAGGAATCTGAATATCGGATTCATATAGACGGTACGTGTGTTCAGCCGATGATCGAGTACATCCTCATGAAGCCCCAGATGCTGAGTGATGCCAAAGAGAATAACAACGATACCTCCATAGAAGGAAGGTAAAAAGATGTACATAGCAGGCAGAATGCTTTGTGAATACATACAAGCTGCAAGGACGCCAAGTAAAATCAATGCGTAAATGCGAGCCTCCCAAAACGTTTTTTGCCGTTCGGATGCGGGAATGTATTCTTGTTCCTGTTGATCCAGCCTGCCTAACACATGCAAAATAATTCGTTTGATTTCTACAGGACCGCCATATAAATGAAAAATTTGCATGAGGATAATTTTCCACACCGGAGGCCGCTCCGTAATGATTTCCGGGTCACGGCCGACAATGATCGTATCCGTATGGTGGCGGGCGTGACTCCATCTCCAAGGCGTAGCCGACCGCAAAACCATGAAGGATGCGATTTGATAGACGACTTCGTTCATCCAAGGGGTTTTAAACGCCGTTCCATGACCGCACTCATGCCACCTGGAATCGCCCGGTGTCGCGTACAGAATGCCATAGGCCAGGAAAGCGGGCAGCGCCCACCATGTTCCCCAGGTCTGATAAGCGATAATGCCCAGAATGATAAGCGAACCGAACCAAATCATGGTGTCCCTGATGGCGGGGCCGTTTCTTCGCTTCATAAGTTCTTTCATGCGTTGACGAGGAATTGGACTCGTATACCATTCTGCGGCAGCAAGTCCTCTTTCTTGCGCGCGCTTATTTTCGGGTCCGGTTATGCTGTAGTCTCTTTTGAGTCTGCTTGAAGCCATGCTTGATTCCTCCTTTGCCGGTTATACGTTTCGGCTAATTAACAGCCGTTGTTCTTTAATTTGTCATCCAGGAATTTTTTCGCACGTGGAATGTCGGTTTCATCCAAATGCTCTATAATAATCGGAATGTTCGGATGAAGCTTGGAAAGCCTTTGCAGATACAAGTCATAATTCAGAATACCCAGACCTGGAGCTGGAAGCTCCACCGCCCCGGCCCCCGGAACGTATGTGATTCCACTGCGTCAATGGCGGCGTGCTTTTCGGAAGTATCTTCAGCGGGCTTGCAATCTTTGGCATGAGCAATCTTGATTTTGTCGCCAAGGGTATTGAAAATGAGGTGGAGCTCTTCATCAACATGATGAATATTGCTTTCTGTAAAATAGTTGGTCGGATCCATCAGCAGTCCGAGACCCGGATGATTCACATCGGCAAACAAGCGGGACAGCTGTTGTGCCGATCCGATGACATTGTTCACATAGTTCTCCACCAGGAAGACGGAACCGTGATCATAAGCGAACTTGGCCAGATCCTCCAGCTGCTTGCAAACCTCCTCATACGCTTCCTCCGTACCATTTTTCTCATCCCACACCCAGTCGCTTTCTGTGTTGTAGGTGCCTGTTTCGCTGATGACATAGGGAGTGCCCAAATCGCGGGCGAACTTGAGCAGCGTTTTCAACCCGAAAAGATTCTGCTCCCGTTTCTTAAGGTCTGGATGAATTATATTGGTGTAGCCGGAAATACAAACGATTGGCAAATTCGCATCCCTGAAGGCATTGCGGATCGTGTGACACTTCTCCCGGTTGAGGGACTCGAACGATAGGTCCATGTCCTTGAAGGACAAGTCCAACTGAACGGAGGTAAAGCCGTCCTTTTGAATTCTCGAAATCGTCTCTGCCAGTGAATACGGATAATAGCCATTGAAAATACCTACAGAAATCATAGTGAATTGCCTCCTTCATAGGTGTAAGATTGATATTGGCTTTCGATCTCCGCAACGGTAACTGTACGCTGCTCTGCAATGGACTTATAACATGCGTCAACCAGAGCAATTGATTTCAGGTTATCCCGGCCGCTGATTTCGGGTTCGCTGTTCGTTTCCACTGCTCGTAGCAGCTGCGCCATCGTCCCTTGAAAAGCATCCGGAAACCAGACTCCGTCCCACTTGGGCCGGTACCATTGATTCGGCGATTGCTTGGTGGTGAACTCAAGTGTGCTTGGCGATCGGTCGGGATACGATGGCCACCCGATCGATCCTTGAGCGATGCCATCCAGTCCCTCTACCCTCCATTTGATGTACAGATCCTTCTCTGTGCCTTCGCCCGGCCATGCCCACACATCATCCAAGCTGGTCGCCAGCAGCTCATTGCCATATTGAAGCGTATATTGAGAAATTCCATCCACATGCGGAAATGCCGTCCGGGGGTCTCTGCGCGCAACAGCGGTGACTTTCTCCGGATCTCCGAATAGAAAACGGAATATGTCGATATGATGAATACCCATATTAAGGATTTCAAGGTGTTCATATTTATGTAGAAACTCTTGCCAGTGAGGTATGGCCCGCATTTCAATCGTCGCGAGGACGGGTTCGCCGAGATATCCCCTCTCCAGTATGATTTTCAAAGCTCGCATCGACTGGTCATAACGCATATTCGAGTTGACGGCGATTTTGATACCAGCTCTTTCACAGAGTTCAACAATTTCCCGGGCTTCTTGAGCATTCATGGCCAGTGGTTTTTGGCATAGAATCCCTTTGATATGCTTCTGCTTCACCGCTTGCCGAACAACCTCCAACTGCCGGTCCGGAGGGATAGCGATATCAAGAATCTCGATCTGCGGATCCTTGATCAACTCTTCCCAGGTTGCATATACATGGGGGATTTGCCTCAGTTCGGCAACGGCTTTAGCATTTTCATAAGTTCTTGAGCTAATGGCGTAAGGGTTGAATCCTGCGTCCCGATAAGCTGCGAGATGGCAGTCACGCATGATGAATCCTGAGCCGATACACCCTATCCGATAATCCTTACGCTTTGGCATTTCCGGTTCGATAGGCAAATTTCCATCCACATCCATTGTTCCCATTTGATCTGCCTCCTTTTGGTCTTAAAAAGTTGGTTTTCGTCATTGAAGCGCTTTCTTTCTTTAGGAAAGAACATTCCTCATAGGAAGGAATCCACCCATAAGCAGGTACGAAAACTGACCTCTTCACGTGAGCGGATTCCCCTGACACCTGTAAGCTCATGTTCATAAGGCAGATTGAACGCATCCGTAACCGCTGTGTAAGGCTCTAGCGAAAACGCCGAGGCCCAATCCGGGCGGAACAATACCATAAAAGGAAATTGACGGTCGATTTGATAAGCAATCGAATACCCGCGATCCTTCATCTCAAGACGGCATACCCGGTTCCCATCCTCTTCTTCCAAGGACAATAGAGAACAACCTAGCTGAGGATAGCTTGAAATTGCGACCCCTTCTTTTAAGGAACGGCTAAACGGTGTAATACTCGGCCTGCCTGTCACAAAAGCTTCGTTCGTCACCGGCCATTCCTCCATCGCTGGAACCGTAAGCATAAGCTCCTCTCCGCCATCAAAAGGAATTGAAAAATAAGGATGCAGCCCAAAAGCGAAAGGCGCTTCGTCCTCCCCTTCGTTCACAATGGTTCCGTTCAAATGTAAACGCCCCTCAAAGAGACGGTATGTAAAGGTAAACGTAATGGAATGAGGGAAATAAGCCATGATATCCGAATGCAGCTCATAACGGAATCGGCTGACCACATAAGCTCCGAGTTCTTCTGTTGCCCCATATTCAAGAACTTCCCATGCTCTGGAGCAAATTTCGCCATGCAAATGGTTAGAGGGCGGTTCGTTTAGAGGAAAACAATAGGTTCGTCCGCGAAATATAAACCGCCCATTCTTCACACGATTGGGTGGAAATAAGATGGGAGTGCCGTATTTAAAATTGGCAAATGGTTCATTTCGTAACATTTTCAAACTAACCGGCTGCAAAATGACTTCATGCCCGCCGCTTTCGAAGCGATACAGATTGTTCCCGGCTTCCGGTATGACTTCGGCAGTAGCATCATGATGTGCGTCGTTTAAAACAATAACGGAATATCCTTCTTTCATGATTGATTGGGCCGTATATCGACTCATGATGCATCCCCTTTTCCCATGCTCAACTTGAAGCTGATCCATTAGAATTGCCGAGTAAAGATGCTCGGCTCTCCATGCACTCCGAGGTTAGTTCCATCATAGCATGGCATTTTTTGGAATTATATAGGTGTATTCGATCTAAGATAGTTACCATCTGGCAGGGGATATCGATGCTTTACCTTCGAGTAAATTCGAGGAAATATGCGTCAAAACGAATAGGGACTGCTTGGCAAAAAGAAAAAGCCCACTCAAGGGGCTTTATTAACTCAAACGGGTTATAAGTTGATCCACATCACTTCAGCAGAAGAATCAAAGCCTGCGGTAACCCCAGCCAGAAACCGGATACTGGCATCACGATTACCCCAATCAGGCATATCGCGAGCAGCATCCATCCGAAAATGGAAGGAGCCGGGATTCCAGCCTTTTTCATGATCCAGTCCGCCAAATAGCCGAGGACGATCAGCACAAAGCCGAACATGATGAACCAAAACGCGGTTCCGCGTTCCCACTCCCCATGCCTCACGGTGTTCCATAATCCTTCGGAGATCATCGGAAGAAGCTGCTTGAAAAATAAGATCAGCCCGACGATTGTATGAAGGAACCCTGTTAGCATCAGCGTCAGACCCATTTGCCGTTTGATTCCATTCACCATATAGGTTCACTCCTGAATGTTGATTTTGCGTGAAGCTGGAGATGAAGCCGATTCCGACTCCGACTCGGTTTCCCCACCTTCCAGCGATTCGATAACACTATCGACTACTGCACGGGAGGCGAGCAGCCATTCCTTGACAGCGTTCCTGAGATGCTGCTCAGGTTTGTGCCGCTCTAGGCTCCCGAGCAGTCTTTCTACGTGATCCAAATGACCCAGTAATCGTTCCCTGCCTCTACTTGCGCTTCCCATAGAACCTCACTCCTTTCCTTGTGCGGCTGAATCCCTGGTGCTGAAGCGGATGATCAGCCGTTCATCTGCAAATTTAGCACCAATGATTTGACGGCCTAGCAGCGGCCTAGGCAAAATCACTTTGCGTTTATACGCGCCTGCGGCAATCGTCAATTCATCTCCGGTTTGGGTCAAATCCAGGTCCGCCTTGTCGACAAAAGGGATCGTCAACTCGAGAAGCATTTCCCCTTTTTCCTCTCGAATCAGTTCTGTTCTTCCACGATAGAAGATGTCCGAAGGATCGCGGTCCGCGAAGATAAGGTGAGCGAGTTTGGAGAGGACAGACGGCCCGATCACCTCCTCTTGCAGCATTGGGGCTTTTAAGATGGGGAGCGGTTGGAAGTTCATTCTGATTTCGTCCTCATATTTCCTCTGTAGCTCCATCCAATGAGCGAAGAATCCTTCTCCCGCTTCGTCGGGCAGCACCCGGTTGACGATCACGGCATCGGTGTTGAAGCCGAATAAATTTAAATAGGTGAAAGCGCGTTTTGCTTCGGACAGCACCATTTTCTCTGGGTTCAATACGAGTCTCACTGAAGCTTTCTCTGGATCAAGCACAATTCGCTGCAGATCTTCCAGGCTGCGTACAAAAGTCTCAATGCTGTCCAATACGTCATCTGACGGAAGTTCAAGCTTATTGACGACTCTGGCTACCGGACGTACGAGTTTGATTAACCTGCGCTCGTGCGGGAATATTTTCTCCAGCCACCAATTCAGAACATTGGGATAGCTGAGCAGACGCAGCGTCTCACCGGTTGGAGCGCAATCCACGACAAGTACGTCGTACTGGCCGCTTAGTGCGTGTTTCCGGATTTGCAGCAGGTTGAACAATTCCTCCATGCCGGGGAAAACTAACATTTCTTCAGTCGTTACATCCTTCAGCTGTGCTTTATCCAGAAGTTTGGTCAGCCAGCCTTGGACGGCGCCCCAATTGTTTTCCGTTTCTCGGAGGCTGCTTACTTCCTGCGCCCATAAATTTGGGCTGATTAACACCGGATCCGGACCGATCGGCACATTTAGAGAATCCGCTAGGCTGTGCGCTGCGTCAGTACTGAGAATGAGCGTCCGTTTATTTTGACCGGCCAGATTCACCGCTGTCGCAGCGGCAATGCTGGTCTTACCTACCCCGCCTTTGCCTGTATAGAAAATAATCCTCATGCTCCCACCCTCTCCATTTAGTACGATTTCGTAGTAATTAGTAAAAAAGAATCCGGCAAATGCCGGTTATTCCTCAATGGGTATTTTCACTGGCTGTGATTTCACGTTCTGCGCCATGCTCGAGCCCTCATCCTGAAAAACACGCGCTGCTTTTAAAAGAAGGGTCGTCAGCTGCTCAATCTCATCTGTAGTCAATGCTGTCTGCAGCTTGCCAAGAAGTTCAAGCATCACGTTCTCCCATTCCACTGCCAACTGCAGTCCCTCGCGTGTTAGCGTAACGAGCTTCACTCGCTGGTCCTGAGCCGATGTTGCCCGCGCGATATAGCCCTTGCGCTCCAAGCGTTTCGCAATGCTGGTTAAGGAGCTTAGCGGAGCCCCCATCTCTGCGGCTAACTCCGACATTGGCAAATCACCTTTGAATTGCAAGATCAGCAGTGTGGCCAGCTCGGAGCGGTTAACCTTTTGTTCTAGCTGCAGAGTACCGTTCATGAATGCGAAAGGACGTAGACCGGTCCTGAGGAAAAGTTCATATAGCTGCTGCATCTGCACACCGGCAACTCCTTTTAGTACGACTTCGTAGTATCAGTGAGAATATTTTATTACGAATTCGTAGTAATGTCAATCACTGATGGAAAATCCCCCCTGGACAACGAAAGTTATTTGTCCAAAGGGGGATTACATCTTGATTGGAATTAATTATCTGATTTACTATAGAGTGTCTTACATTAATTCTGCAATTTTAACTGGAAGTCCCGTACGTATCGCTCGGTTTGCCGCTATTCCGACAAGTATGGAACGGGCGCCGTCGCTATGATTAGCAGCCCTTTTGTACTTGTCTTCCTTTGGTTCACCGAAAATATCGTTCAGAAGCAGATTGTCGCCTCCGCCATGTCCGCCAATTCCATTTTCCACCTCAATGTCATAGGGCTTGCCGAACATAGGAAACATCCGAATCTCTTTGTTCTTGAGCGCGCCTTCCTGCGACTTGTCACCGCCGGAATTCACATACGATTGTTCCATAATCGTCATTTCCAGCCTGCCTTTGCTTCCGTTAAACGCAATACGATATCCTTCCCAAGGACTATAAGCATTCAACGAATAGGTCAAAATAGCTTTGTTCTTATAGCGAACGAGTACCCCCATCGTATCTTCAATGCTAATCCCGTCGCCGAAAACATTTTGATCGCGATGATAGCCATCCTCGTGCTCAGCGTCGAGATACATCGCTTTGAGTCTCCCGTTTCTGTCCAAATGAAGTGCAAAAGGATCGTCCTCGGCCAGCGGATTGCCCGTTGCACGGTCGTAGAATCGGGTGATTCCGCGCTTTTCCGCATTATCTCGGCCATAGAAGAGCAAATCGCCAAAGGCGAATACGGTGTCCGGTTCGGAACCGATCCAGAAACTGACTAGATCGAAATGATGGGTCGATTTGTGGACAAGCAGACCTCCGCTGTTCCGTTTATCGCGGTGCCAGCGCCGAAAATAATCGGCGCCGTGCTTCGTGTTCAAGAGCCATTCGAAGTGCACGGAGTTTACTTCGCCTATAGCCCCGTCTTCGATCAGCTCGCGGACTTTTGTATGATGAGGCGCATAGCGGTAATTGAATGCAACGCGCACATTGCGTCCCGTTCTCTCTACAGCTTCAAGGATTTGACGGCATTTTTCCTCATCGACCGTCATCGGCTTCTCCGTAATCACATCACATCCGAGCTCCAAGGCGCGGATGATGTAAGTGTGATGCGTACGATCGACACTAGTGACGATAACGGCGTCGGGCTTCTCATTTTCGATCATGATGTCGAATTCATTGGCTTTATAGGTACGAACCTCCGAATATCCATACTTATCGGCTAGCAGGTGTTTGGCGTAATCCATCCGGGTCTGGTTGATGTCGCAGAAAGCCGCCAACTCCGCTGAGTCCCGAAAATCGGTTGCAATGGCGGAATAGAAGAATCGCGCTCGACCGCCCGCTCCGACAAGAACATATTTTTTTAGGATTCATGGATGCTGTTCCTTTCTTTGAAAGTTAATGCTGCTGGGGGAAAGGACTGCTTCATACAGAAGCCCCCAACGCAGTAAGCGTACTTTCGAACGTGTATCGGCCAGAGCCGAGTTGGTAGCTGCTCTCTCCTGTTCTTTGATCCGGCAAAGGGACACAGCCTTCAAGGGTGATGTCACCATAGACATCTGTGGATTTTACGCCGTCAATAGCGAGCACACGCCCCGGAACATAGACGATTGCCGACGTATTCGCCGGAATCGTCACCTCTAGTCGAAACGTTGCCTGGCCGGATAATGACCATGACACTTCTACACGTCCGTATAAGGAGTCGTAGGATGCTTGAACGCTATTTAGACGCCCGCCCGCTCGGGGCCGGATGATTGTGTTCTTGAAGCCAGGCGCAACGGGATCCGCCTCAATACCGGCCATAAACCGGAACATCCATTCACCGACGGAGCCTAACGAGTAGTGGTTAAACGAATTCATAGAGGGCGTTTGGAACCCTTTATGTTCGGTCCATCCGTCCCAACGCTCCCAAATTGTAGTTGCCCCATGCTTGATCGAATACATCCAGGAAGGAAATTCTTCTTGTGTAAGCAGGGAATAGGCGACTTCCAATTGATCATGATCGGATAGAGCCGGCAGCAAATACCCTACACCAAGAAAACCTGTCGATAACCGTGTCCTCCTCAGGCGGATATCCGCCGTTACATGTTGGACAGCCTGTTTCTTCTGCTCATCACTCAGCAAACCGAACTGCAGGGCAAGCACATAGACCGTCTGTGTGCCTCCATGGATGTGTCCGTCCCCGTCTACAAACGCATTTCGAAACGCTTGAGCAATTGATGTAAACAGCATTTCAAAGCGGTTTTGATCCTTTTCGCGTCCTAGAATCCCGGCAATCTGGGCTAACAACTTCGTGCTATAGGCAAAGTATGCGGTAGCCAGCACTTCTTTCGGCGTATCCGCATCGATTGACAGCCAGTCGCCATAGTTAGCATAGTCCGGACGAACATAACCGTCGCTGTTGTCCTGAAGGTACTCCACCCAACGCACCATCGAATCATAATGGGTTTCTAGGATACGGGTATCACCGTACATCAAGTACAATGTCCATGGAATGATGACGCCCGCATCCCCCCAACCGGCGTTATCGGGAGCGAACCAATTCAACTCCGTGTTCCACATTTTGTGACGGATCCAACCCGCATCTGGGGCCACGTCTGTGAACGCCCCTGACGGCAGCTGACTGTCCGCCACATCCTGCATATATTTCGTAAAAAATCGCGATACGTCCATATTATAAGCGGCCGTCCGGGCAAAAATTTGCGCATCGCCGGTCCAACCAAGCCGCTCGTCTCGCTGCGGGCAGTCTGTCGGTACGGAGAGGAAATTGCCTCGCTGCCCCCACGTTATGTTAGCATACAGCTGGTTCACCATCGTATCGTTCGTTTCCAGCCTTCCTGTCTCCCGCATGTCGGAATGGATTACTTTGCCCAAAATGGATTCCAAATCCGCTTCTCCCGGATAACCGATCAGTTCCACATAACGGAAGCCGTGGAAAGTGAAATGCGGCTCGTACCTCTCTTCCCCGGCGCCCTTCAGCGTATAATGATTCTGCTGCACGGCTTCCCGCAGATTGTCCAGATACAGGCTGCCGTCAGGATTGAGCATTTCGGCATGGCTGACCGTCACTTTGGTGCCTCTGGGTCCTTGGACCTTCAATTCCGTCCACCCTACCATGTTCTGTCCCATATCATAAATGAAACTGCCCGACTCCGTGCGGCGAATCGATACGGGCTTGCGCGTTTGCACGATGCGGACAGGGGGCTCCAGTGTGGCAACGAGCATACCGTTATATCCCGCTCGAACATCCGGCGTCTCCCACGCTTCGTCTTCCGTGTATCCAGGCTGATCCCAGCCGGCCCGCTCCAACATGGCGTCGTACGCTTCTCCCTTAATTAAATCGGAATAAAGAATCGGTCCTTTCGATGTCTTCCATGACGAATCCGTAATCACAAGCTCATTCGTGCCATCTTCATATTCGATATGAGCCTGCAGCAGCATAAAAGGTCGTTCCCCATACACACGGCTGCCGAGAAAGCCTACCGTCCCCGAATACCAGCCATCTCCCAGAATGACACCGATCACGTTTTCGCCGGATTTCAATTTGTCAGAAATATCATACGCCTGCACCTGAACGCGCCTATCGTAATCGGTCCATCCCGGAGCAAATAGGGCTCCGACTCTTTGTCCGTTAAGACGGAGATCGTACAAGCCGAGTGCCGTAGAATAAACATATGCGCGTCTCACAGCTTTTGTAATTTGAAAGCTTTTGCGAAAGTACGGTGAAGGCTGCATCTCAACATCAGTTTCCGCTTTTCGCCCAATCCAGCGCGCCTTCCAATCTCCCCTGGACAGTAAGCCCATGGTCCAGAAAGCGGTCTCACTCCATTCCGATACCTGCCCTTCGTCATCCCAGACGCGAACCTTCCAATAACAAGATTGGCACGATTGAAGCTGCGCGCCTGCATAGATAATATGGACCGATTCATTGGACGCTACTTTCCCGCTGTCCCATAGATTGGCTTTTCCCTGTTCGAGAAGCTCCAATGTCGTTGCGACCAACACTTGATAAGCGGACTGGACAACCGACCGTCTATTCGATTGCAGTCTCCAGAACAAGCGCGGCCGTCTAACATCAATCCCCAACGGGTTATTCGTATATTCCGTTAAACAACCAGCAACAATTAGGCTCACAACGATACCTCCGGCTATTAATAGTCTGACTCACTTGTATTATAGAAGGAGATTTCCCTTCCGTTATGGGGGAATCGGGAACAGTTTATAGGGCAAAATCATTAATTTTAGGCATAAAAAACAAAGCCCCCAAACTTGCAGGGCTTTGTTGGCAATCTGATTCAAGCTAGTTGTTGTACATTCTATAAAGCAGCACAGCCGCTTCAGCTCTTGTTGCGTGATCGGTGGGATTCAGCTTACCTGCGCTGCCCTCAACGATACCGCCTTTAATTAATGCAGCAACATCGTTCACCGCATAGGCGGCAACATTCGACTTGTCGGCAAACACTTCAAGATCGCTTGCCGTTCCCTGTCCGGCCCATAAGCCTGCTTTTCTCATTGCTCTTGAAAGCAGCACCATCATGTCCTGTCTGGAAATTTCTTGGGTAGGGTTAAATAAGCCGTCTCCTTGACCTTCCGCTAATCCAAGCTGTTTGGCGATTCCAACGGCTTCATAGTAGTAATCTGTAGGACGGACATCCTTGAAGCTGGTTGTAACATTAGCATTAAATTGGAAAGCTCTTGTCAATAAAATCATGAAGTCAGCTCGAGTGATATTGGCATTCGGATTAAATATAGTAGCTGAAATGCCAGAAATAACTCCCTTAGACGCCATCACTTCAATCGGCCCTTTAGCCCACTGGGCGGAATCTAGATCTGAGAAACTCTTCTTCACAAAAGCAACAGCAAACATGCCGAAAGATGTAGTTTTAAAAGTCACTGTTCCCGTTTTAACGTCATATTTCCCGCTTGGGACCGGTTGAACATCCCTAGAATCATCCAAGTTCCATACCACAATATGTTCAGGATCCTTCAATTCCTCTGCAGAGGGTTGATAGGGAACAGTTATTTCAGCCATGGCATTCGGACTATGGACGGCGACCGTTTTCCCGTCAACCGTGACGGAGAGCTCCATAACCGGCCTATTTGCTATCCTATGGTTCACATCGTCAGACAGTTTCCCAGTGACAGCTTTAGCCATAGTTAGACCAACAACTTTAGCGCTCTTTAAGTCGACATCACTTAGCATTTGGCTAGGAATCGAAATGGATCCAAACTTTGTAACCATCGTCAATTTCTGATTAGATGCGGCTGAGAATATGCTGGCCGGTGAATCCAGATGGTATTGTTTGGCTCCCTCCACTTCTTGAATGTCAACGATGAAATGGTTCCCTCCGGCAGCAATGGCTTGGGCCACGTCATCTTCATCAAGCTTCGCTGTAACATTTCCGTTGCTTTGATCCACTACAACGTCGGGATTCAGCTTTACTTCAGACGCGTCTGAACTTGGCGCTGAAGTAGAAGCAGGAGGAGTTGAGGGGCCGGCAGCATGTGAATCGTCAGGTTGGGAAGATTCATCATCATCCCCATGATTATTACCATTTCCGTCACTGCTCGTTATTCTCACAGCAAAAGTTGTTCCAGCCGCTTGATCTGCAAGTTGTCCGTCGACGTTGACAAAATAAGTTCCATTGATTCTTTTCTTTAACAGGTAACTGAACTGGTAGGAACCGTTAGCCCCAGTCGAAGTTTGATCCAAATAATTCAATTGATTGTTCGGATCAATGACTTGCACGGTTACATGAGAGCCTTGCTCCGTCCCTAACGTTCCCAGAATCGTGACTTTCCCGGTATTCACATCAAATGAGGCGCTGACGGTAAGCGGAGAAGCAAATGCCGATGAAATCATTACGCCGAAACAAATTAGAACAGCTAGCAGCAGAGTCGTCCATCTTCGCAAGCTTATCAAGCATATTCCTCCTCGGAATAAGGATATAAAGGAAAGGTGCAGACGTGCAGCCTCCCCCCCCCTTATAGCCCATTAAGTTGATAGATCTTAAGGAATCGAAACTTCGTTAGAGATTCGAGTTTGACCTGATGTATCCTTCCAAACAAAGGCTTTTAATTTATAGCCCAAAACAATATCTGGCGCCTTCATAAAGGCCTTCATTTGCTTATCTTCACCGGCGGCGAACGTTCCGGAGACCATAGAGTAGCGCACCATGTGATTGCTTTGGTCGAACAACCCGATGACAAGCACTCCATTCTGATGTACTTCCGAATTGTTATGAACTGAAAGGTTCACAGCCGCATCTGTAGAACTAATCAAACCGGAAACCGCATTCCCGCTGCGGTCCGCCAGTGTCAAGTTTGTGATGGTAAACAGCTGCTCCCCCCAGTTTTTAACGTAATTCACCTGATACGTTTGTGATCCGCTGACCTGATAGTCGTCTATACTCGAAATTTCAATTTCATTTAACCCTTCCTTGAAAGATATCGGAACTGTGAAAGAAACATTTTTCTCCTTTTTAGAGTGATCGAGAACTACCGTGCCATTGACCTTAACGGTAACATTTGCATCTCTGCTGATGCTGCCCATAATCGAATAAGCAGGTGAATGAACGACAGCCGGAATCGTAACAGAAGGGGTATAGACAACTGATGCTTTCGAGTAGGTGACCACTATCGTTTTGGTACTTGCAACAGGACCGAATAGTTCTTCGTTCGTTGCAGACACGACGATCGTATTGACGCCTTCACTTAGTGTTATTGGTTTCGAATAGCTCTCGCCTGCTTCTGTATATACAGCGTCTGCAACCGTGACTCCGTTATTAGCAATGGAGATCTTCACCCGATCAGTCACTGAGCCCGTAAGGGTATACGCAGGAGTCTCGACCGTTTCACTCACAGGATTGTCGAGCGTAAACTGCGCTGAGCCAAAGAATGTAAGATCTGTAAAGCTTGCGGCCATCAAATAATCAATATTGGATGTTGATTTCGCAGCGTCCACGGCCATCCCGACATATACGGGTTCACCATAGTCAACATCGTTCGAAGCAACAAGCGTCCAATCCAAGCCGTCTTTGGAAACATAACCTGAAACCTTATTTCCAAGACGTTCCATTTTTATCCAAAACGGGGCTTTCAGGCTTGCGCTCCTACGTAATTGCTCTGTGTACGTACCCCCTGTTTCACTCCGGTTAATGACTGAAATCTTCCTTCCGCTAGTGTCCACACTGAAATCATCCGTAGGATCTGTTGACAGGAACACTCCCGTTGCCTTTGAATCCGGCTCAAGGCTTTCACGCATCATAAATCCAGCCTTCACATCGTCATCGTATTCAGATTCAAATGCGACATTGGCATAGATTTCAAAATTCCCTTTAACAGGTTTATACACAAAGTGGAAAGAATCGGATTTGCCGTTCGTAGTAATTTCACCTGAGCCCTTCACTTTGTATACGTTGCCGGTTAAGTTGGCAGTACCTGGAATGTGGACTGATCCGATATCTTCCGAAGTCCATGACGTAACGTTTTCGGGTCCGTTCACATAGGTAACAACCGCGTCCGACAAAGTCATGACACCGTTACTGTCAACAGCTTTTGCGTAGATATAGTGCTGGCCTTCTGGAGCATCTGTCCAAGTATACTCGTAAGGTGCACTCATTACCTCGGCAAGCTGTTGATCCCGATCATAAAAAATCACCTTGGCAATCGACGCGCCGCTAGCGGCAGCCGCAGCATCCGCACGGATTTGGATCGGTTCGCTCATCGTATAGGCTTGATGCATAGTTGGTGCATGGATGACCACTGTAGGATTAAGCGATACAGGTGTATCGGCTAAAGAGTTAATGTAATCCTCCAGGTTGGTGTATCCGTTTCCGTCCATATCGCCAAAGCTTCCGTTCTGGCTGCCTGGAATCGGGTTGCCGCTAGCATCTAAACCGCTATCGGTAGGATTGAGTCCATGACCAAGCTCCCAGGAATCCGGCATTCCGTCGCCATCACTGTCAGCAGGTGCGGGGAGCGAATATAATTCTGGCAAACCGCCGTCATTTTCAATGGTGTTCACCGTTCTGCCAGTTCCATTCTTCACTTCGTTAACAATACGAGCATCCAAAGAATCCCGTTTGGGAAGCGAAGCCCCCCCATTAAGAAGCACTTTCTCATAAGCCGTTTCAGCAGTATCGGTTGTTGTCGGTCCGCCTATGGTATCATTCGCATCCGGATAGACGAATGGCGTCGATTTCAGCGTATACGTGTCTGCCGTAATAATGCCTTTCACATTGTTGGCCGTTACTTCAGGATCACCCGCTACATAGTTTCCATTCACATAAAAGGCTCCGCCGCCTGCGTCCCCGCCTGAAGGTGAGACAATTCTGGTAAAAGCAGCATACGTGTTGGGACCCGGTTTAAAGTAATTATTGATGATATTAATCCCGGTTGCCATTTCCCCGCCGTATATCGTATTGCCTGCCCAGTTATAAATAACGTTGTTGCGGAAGTCAATCTTCTGAGGGTAATTCGGTATATCGGTCGCCCTCGCAAAACGCGGATTCCTGTTGATATGATTCGTAATTAGATTGTGCGCAAAAGTTGCATTGGATCCTCCCCAGATCCCGCCGTAGCCATGCGGACCCTTTGTGTGGATCGAGTGATTCAAGCTGTCCGTAATGAAGCTCCATTGCAGAGTGAAATTTTTATTGTTTTCCGAGGAAAACAGCTCATCTGTACTCCAACTACCAGAAATGTGGTCGACGATCACGTTATCGCCCGTAATATTGAAAGTATCATCCAGTTGGTTAATGCCGCCTCGGAACCGAATATACCTGACAACCATGTTTCCGCCACTGGAGCTTGAACCGTTACCGATTTTAACAGCATAACCACTAAGTGCGATGCCATCGCCTGGAGCAGTTTGCCCTGCAATCGTTAGATTGGGCTGTCCAATGGTTATGGGTTGGACCAGGTTGATTGTACCGGAAACACTGAAGATGATGGTCCGATTGGGCTGACTGACCGCATCACGGAACGATCCGGGGATTGGAGCAGCGCCATCAGCGTAATCCAATAAATTGCTTACCACGTAAACGGCTCCGCCTCGACCTCCTGACGCATACATGCCCCCGCCCTCGGCGCCTGGGAATGCCGGAGTGCGCTTTGCTTCAGTATAGTTAATTTTAATTATCGAATTCTTGCTCGTGCTTGGCGTTCCTAATGGGTCGACATATCGGTACTCAACCGTATTCGTTCCTTCATCGCCAACCGTGAAAGCCTCCGTATAGTCAGTCCAAGCTCCATGATTTACACGGTACTGGACTTGCTTAGAAGCCGGAACGTCGTTATTCACTTCCATATAGACAAGCACAGGCTTCGTATAAGAGCCGGAAATCCCGTCTGGAAGCGCCGGGTCTACGATGGGTACAACCGATTGAAGCACCTTCGGATATATGATTCTAATGCTGGGATCCCAGCCGTCAAAAATATGAGGAATGGTAAAGGTGCTGGCCTGATCGGCGGCCATGGCAAAATGACTCGGGTCTGTGTCAGTTCCCAGTTTACGGGTAGACGGACTGGCTCCCGGCCCAGTACTGTTGTACTCGGAGTAATGGTAGGTAAGATTATCCGTCATGGGACTCCAGCCATCTTGATGAATGTGGTCATCCATCCACGTGTTGATATAATGAACAGTCGGCTGGTCCTGCCATGGGCGGCCTAAATAGTGCTTTCCTCGTGTGGTACTGTCCTTCAACAAGCGCGAATTCAGAAACACAAATCCCGGTTTATCCCCTGATGGGTTTTGTGTCGCACCTGCGGTAATATATCCGCCAGATCGTGATTCTCCATTGATACTGACGATATCACATTGATCAAATACGGCCGCAGGTGACGGTCCGTAGATAAAGTCTACCGAGCCTTTGATTTCGCAGTTGCGATAATATTGTCTTCCCGTCTTATCAAAGTAATTAACACCGGCATACAGTGTATCCTGATAACCGACAAAACGCACATTTTCAAAGACAACCTGATCTGATATAACACGAGCAGCTAGTGCACGCCCCTTAGAAACATCCGACCTGTTCTCAATGGACAAGTTTGCTGCGTAGAAATGATCCGCTGATGCTCTTGTGCCATCCGAACGGTCCTTGGTGCCGCCGACCGTCAGCGTTGCCGTGTCTAACACAGATAATGTAGCAGTCCCGCTGCTATTAGCAGGTGTAGTTTCATTATCGTTATAAAAAATGGTCGTTTTATCTCTGCCTTCGCCAATGAATGACACGTAAGGTACGGTTACAGAAAGCTTTTCATTGTAGGATCCCGCTTTGATGTAAATAATCTTCCGGGACGTATTATTGCTGGGGATCGATTCAAGGGCGGACTTAATACTGGAGAAGTCACCGGTACCATTTTGTGCGACCGTTATGACCATAGCGGGATTAAGGGCAACTTCCTCGCTTGCGGTACTTTCTCCGCTTGTGTTACTTGCTGAAATAACATAATAGTAGGTAGTTCCATTTACAATGGCAGTGTCTATAAAGGATGTTGTGGTTAGACCGCTTTCTATCGTTGTATAGGGTCCTCCGCTTACGGTGCTTCTCATAACCGAGTATTGGATTGCACCGGCGGCAGCAGACCATGTAAGCTCGACACTCCCATCGTTGGCGATCCCGGACACATCCGTCGGGACTGCCGGAGCGCCGACTGCCTGCGCATAGGAAACGGCCTGCCTCTGACTAGAGATCATGCTTTCCGCAGCATGAACGGCTGCCGTGCCAGAAACCAGCATCACTTGTAGCATAAGCAACAAGCATACTCCAATATGTAGGGCCTTCTTCATCGTGGAACCTCCTTTTCCGTATTTACTCCACCACTAGTTCCTCGGACAGCGGACTTAATCCATTCGGGTCTTTCAGACTGTCCCATATAAAAACTTTTACCTGATAACCGGTCACTTGAGCAGGAAGCGTTAAACCCGCGCTATACGTCTTCGTTTCACCAGGATTCAATTCGGCCGATGCAGATGAAAAGTCAACCATCGTATGATCGTTGTCATAAAGAACAAACCAGAGCGTAAGCTGTTTCTTGTCCGCTGTAGTATTCGTGACTGACTTCATAGCTAACAAATCTTTGGAAGCCGTTAACGAATCAACGCGATTCCCGTTCCAATCATGTAAAGCGCCCTGACCTGCCCAGAACATGTAGTTGATCGTATAACTTGATGTACTGCTGTTGCCGGCTAAGTCAGATGTCGACACTTCAATGGAGTTATTCCCTTCTCGCAGCGTCAGCGGGAATGAGAACGGTTCATCGGCAGCTTTATATACAGAATCCACTACACTTATGCCATTTAAGTGAATGGTCAAGCTGGCAGCTTTACTTAATGATCCCTCGAGCATATATACAGAATCCCTAACTGTAGCGGGTGGAGCTGAGATTCGAATCTCCGGAACGATACTGTCCTGATTGACCGTTGCTGATGCATGGTCTTTGAATGTTGAGTTAAGGCGGTTGGTATACACGTCAAACAGGTTTGCACCAGGTAGTAAATTCAAATCCAGTTCATATGTACCGGCCTGCACCCATCCGTCAGTTGGAAGAGGAAGCGCATTTCCGTTTTGATATACCGACATGTATACGCTTTCGCTAACCGATCCTGTCATCTTATACGCCGAAGAATTGACCCACTCTTGAACAGGGTCTAGCGTCAAACCGGTTGACACCCTATCCACCATAGCAAAATACCCGGCATTTGTTCCGGCATCAAAATTTGTATAGTCGTTATATCCCAGCAGAACATCCGTTCCTGCAGCAAACTCCTTTTTATAAATATGGAACGTGTAACCGGATGTCGTGGTGTTAATCTTTATCTCATCGCCGGTATAGCCCCAGTCGGACATCCATGAAGGAATCGTTGCATTTTTATCGATGGCCACATAAACGGCTGCTTTATCCTTCACTTTGAAGCCAATGATTGAATCCTGCTTGGTTCCATCAAAGCCATTTGGATATCGCATGACATCCTTGTATGTGGTAGCGATCCGCTCCATATTCGCATATTTATCTGGAATTTGCGTGAACTGAAACGGGACCTCGTTCGCTACTGACACATTGAAAACATGATCTCCCACTTTAGTGCCCGATTGAAGACTCCATAAATATCCGTAATAGTTTGCATAGGCGGTAAGTCCTCCAACAACACTGGTTTCCGGAGTCTGAACAGGTGTCGTAGCATAGGGCGTACCGTCAAATTCAGTGATCTTACTTTCAAAATCGCCTGGTTTTCCATCCGAAGTATACAAACCGTATTCATCACGAGTAACGGTACTCAAACCTAACGTATACGTTTGTCCGTTTACTAAAGGTGTGTTAGCCAGTTTTGACAAATCGTAAAATGCGTTGATATCGGAACTCGGGTTGTTGGAGGTACCTGTGTAATCCTTCCAATACGTGTTTGCATTGTTGATATTCCTCCACTGCGTCTCACCTTTAAGCTTAATTCGGATACGGTACTTGGACGCATAGGAGTAATGCTGCGCTGTCCACATGACCCTTGAGTTACGTGAACCTGAAAATACGAGTTTCGGAGCCGGAGGCTGCGGCTGAAACGGCGTACGTGTCACTTTAATGCCGCGTACCCAGAGATCCCCTGAGGTGCCCGGCGGCGCAATAACGATTCTTTTCAAATTATAGACAGGGAGAGTTTTGTTCATTTGCGTCCGGGATTGGCTATTAATTAGATTCCCGTCCCAGAACAAGCTGTATCTTTGGGTAACTGTATTAAAATCCAATCGAATGGTATGCCATTCGCCTACTTGATACGTCCCGCCCAGGTCCCCGGCTGGAGCTGTCGACAACAGGTACGCCAGACCTTTCGAAGCGGTCACCCCTGCGCCAACCATGAATGTAGCTCCTTGTGAAGGGTAGAATTGGATAATACGGTCGTCCTTTTTCGAACCTGTTTGCATGAATGTAATTTCAGTAGAAATCGTTCCCGTATAAGGCTCGCCGAACGTCTTGCTGAGTTGAAATTCGTTTCGCAAAGTTGCATCCGATGTGACGACATTGCTTGCTTTAATATGAAGAGCAGCCGTACCAGTGAAAGGATCTTGCTCAACTACGGCCGATCCGGTTCCTGAAGTGTAAGATGAATAATCAAAGCCGAGGTCCGACCCCATTAACCCTAGTGGCGAGGTCGAGAAATCCTTGTCGAAGATGGCGACGGGGGCATACGAGTCATCTGTAACGGAAGAGCTTGAAGCATCTTCCGCAGCCATTGCCGTTGGAGCAGCAGGTTCATAAATAAAGAACACATTACATAGCAGCGTTATGCATAACAGCATCAACAAAATCGGTTTACGCAAGTCACTGAACACCTCCATTAAATACTTGTATCCGACTAACGGGTAAAAGAATTTCTTGCTTCATGAATGGCACGAAATTTCAGCCCCTTCTTCTGTTTGACAATCGATATCATCCCCCCTCTGTAAGCGTATTCACATTTCTTTACAATAAAATAGCCCTTGTATGATGTGGGCTTATGTGCAAGGGCAGAGCTATTTTTTTGCAATAAATGGAAGACTGCAGGCGCCTCCGCATTCATCTTCTCTCAAAGTATACAAACTAGTGGTAGGCATACCATCAGTACATTCAGTCGAAAATGTAGGCTGATCCTATCGCAGATCTTCTCGTCCGACGTTTAGTCCGAAACGACAAACCAGTCATTTTTCATTGTGCCCACTAACCGGCGGAATCCTTGAAATTCTTCATAAATGTTAAAATCATAGGTCTTTAGGAATGACAGCTTATAAAGCAAATCACCGTTCTCCAAACTAATCTTGAAGCCGCTGTACTTGCCAACTCTCAGCTCTGATTGCGGTGTCTCCGGATCCTCCCCCGATTGCAGCTCAAAACTGTTCACATCGGCCGACCATTCGATCGCCCTCACTCCGTTCGAATCGTTAATTTCAAAGACGATCTTTCGTCCGTCCGCATTCATTATCGTGCCCGTATCCTTTAAGATTTCGTAGTTGAATTTGAGCGAGAGCTCGTCTTCATTGAGCGACGTGCCGATATGATCCAGCGACATCGTGTAAGGTCCGAGCGGGATTTGCTTCAGCGGGGTCTTCACCTCGCTTTGCTCTTGCGGCAGCCGGAATGAGAACGGCTTTACATACATATCGATCTCAGGAGCGTCGCTGTCGGTATCCTTCCTTTCGACGGAAGCCAGGCTGCCATCGGACAATACCGCTTCACCAAGCAGCAGATTCATTCCGCTTCGATTCACATCTTTCGGCATGACGCTAGAGACAATGAGGTGGGCCTTCCCCCCGGTCCGACCTTCCCTTTGACATCCAGCACTTCTGCCGGATAAACGGTTCCGTCCGCGGCACGAAAGCTGGCAGCCAGCTTCGCAGCATGCGTAAAGCGCTTCTCCTCATTCTCGAAGCTTACCTGCGCCGTGAATAAATTGCTTGATTGCCCTTCATAGGTCTTGACGCTGTGGATGCTATATTGGGACTTGTAGCCAGAATCCGTTAGCATGAAAGATGCCGAAGCATCTTCGACCGGTACGTTCAGCATTTCCGCTGAAGTCTCGAATTGAAGAACATCCACCGTCTTTTGGTCCGATGTATGATTTTGAAGCACGAGCTTCACCCTCGAGAACTCATACGTATAAGGAATTTTGGCTGCCATCTGCAGACTGACCGTGCTGCCTTTGGCGATTCCCATGACTTTGGCAGGAATGACAATCTTGGCGTCTGCTTTCACGGTTTCATCGAGCAGGTAGTACCCGGTCATATCCGGTACCGGCAGCGAATCCACATCTTGATTGGTCAACGATAAATCTGCGGTCAAAATATCTTGGTCTTCCCATGGAAGCCGATACATACCGTTCAACCTTGCCGTATAAACACCGTTCTCGTCTGAGAATGCCGCTTCCTTGTTGGCGTCGGTTATGTCTTGATTTCTAGCAGGCGGCAGCGCCATGGAAGCGATCGGCACATTTATTTTCAAATCAGACACATACTGCGTAATGACGAACTGCCAGTCTTCGGCCGATAACTGTACCGGAATACTGCCGGTAAACGTGGCCTCCTTTACTTCTTGCGGGTTGATGACAAGTTCTGTTACATCTTTAGATGTAAGCGGGTACGAATACCCTTCCGACGTACGTATGGCAAACTGATAATCAGGTAACGTCAAGCTGTGGGCGTCAACATTTTCCAGACTCAATTTCACTCTAGGTAATCTGTACTTTCCATTCTCGGAGATCGAATCCATCGAAACGGCTAGCTTCGTTGTCGTACCTGATAGCTTAACCGTTAACGAACGGCCTGCCGGTGTCACATTCGAATAATCCGAAGGCACCTGAACATCACCGAGTTTATGCTCGAAAGATTCTTGGGTAAAGTCCCACTTCATCAGACTAAACTTCAAATCATCCAAGGATGCTGCTTCATTAATGGACGCATAGTAAGAAAACTCTTGCGTAGAATGTGCAGCAATTCGGCTCTTCGCCTTGTCTTGCGGCATCATTTTCGCAACAAAAGAGTTGCCGATCTCCCCCTGCAAGCGGATCCAATAATCCGCAAATGAAAAGCTGTTTGTGCCGCTGTTCGTGACACTCACTGTGAAAGTAACCGTATTGCCGGTTTGATCGGAAAGCAGGTTGACCTGCTTTACCACCATGTAACCGTTAACATCGAGATTGATCCGACCGAGCGAGGCTGCTGATTCATCCTTAACGTATTCGTCCGCATAAGCAGAAAACGGCAATGCCGAGAGGATGAGAATAAGAGCCAGGATTAGCGTTAGGATGTAAGAAAAACGTTTTGCGAATCTGATCATAGTTAGCTCCTTTCTATCTTTCTAAGCTGAGCAGCTCCTCCGGTCTCATGGCTTTCAGCTGCTATTCGTATAATTCTCGGTATAGACCGTACAATCGCCATGATCATGGATCGTTAAGGCTTTACAAACTGAAAATAGCGTCGGATAAGACGGGAATTCAACTCATTGTTCATAGAACCCCTGCTTTCCGTCCATAGAGGGCGTATCCAGCTGCCCTTCCGATCGGCCCTTTCGTACGCGTTCAAAAAAATCCGGCGGGCCAACTTGACCGCCTTTTAGTACAATTTCAAGTCCGTCCAGTTTTGCATCGTTGGAATAAGCGCGGCATAACGGCCCACCTGGAACAATACCAGCCATTATTTCCAGGGCGAACAGATCCATCTGTTTCACAGCAAAACCCGACGTATCTCCTCCGGCACATACAATTCTTTGTAGACCTGTAGAAAGCACCAACTCGCGTGCCATTTGACCCAACCTAGCTCCGAGCAGTTCTCCGCTTGCAACCGAGTCTAATCCTTTTGAACGCAGGTAGTCCCGTGTCTGTGCAATGGACTCGTCAGCCGGACCCAGAGCCGTATAGAGGATGACGCTCTTCCCCTCGCGCAGGAATCGCTCGGCCTCTTCCAGAAGCTTTGTTTGGGATGCTTCCGTTTCGTTTCCCAGTAACAGTGATGAAGGCACGCGGATACCTGCATACCCATGCTTTAGGGCCCATTCAATTTGGACCCCTGTCACAGGTGAACAACTGCCGGACACAACGAGCAACCGGTCTGTCGGCTCTGCTTGCCGTTGCAAGGACTCAGTGGGCAGCATTCCGTTCTGCCTCCAATGGGAAACGAGAGCGTACTCCACACCTGATGAGCCTACAGCGAACAACGGAGCCTCCCTGCTTTCTTCGGCAAGCAGCCTTCCAATTGCGGTAAGGTGCTCTTCCGTTACTACATCAAACAGCATGATATCCGGCTCATCAGCAAGCCTTTCATTCAAGCGCTGAGTCAATTGTGCATGTTTTTGCTCCAAGTCTAAGACATTCATAAGACCTATTGAACAAGAAGTCTGTTCAGCCAAATGAACCCGAAGATCCGCTTCATTCATCGGCGTCACCGGATGCTTCTGCATATTCGGGTGCCGATCTGACGAACGATATCTCTTCCTTCACCCATAAAGTGGTTGCCGAACACCGTGTAACGCTTCAAAATAGGCGAGCCTGCCAACAACGGAGTAAACCGCTGCTTCGGGAAAACTTTTCTTCCGATATCGATCACTTTTCCGATACTGCCCGTTACTGGGGATGAGTCGAAGGTGGAGCAGATTTTATAATGCGTTATCGGTGCCTTAAATGAGGACAAAGCTTTTAAAACGGGTGTCAGGCTCCGCTCCATTTGCTCGGGACTCATCGTCCGGCCGACCCCGGCTACGCCAAAGCCGTCGTAACCGGAAAACCTTTCGTTCCACAGCGTCTGGTCTGGCATATCCATAAATAGGATAACCTGAAGGCCGCCAGTCGTCAGTGCTTCCAGCGCGTCTGTGGAACCTGTAAAATCATCTCCGTAAAAACAGATCCGCATTCGCTTCACCGCCGCTTTCGCGTATTTTCTATCATTTTTCTCCGAATGTTTCCAGCGCTTGCTTTAATTCCAGACGGCTCGCAGCATGCACCTCCAACGGAATTCCCTCCAGAGCCGCCTCCCAGCCCTGTACGAGACTGCGATAGCCTGCCCCGGGGCCGCCCGGGTGCGCATGAATACCGCCGCCGGCAATATTCATGAGATCTATGGTACGAAGCGTACCGTACGTTTCGGGAGCTGCTCCCGCCCACTGTTTCGAGGACAGAACGGGTAGCGCAGTATCAGTCGGATTGAAGATCGGCGTTAAGCAAGCCTGCACACTGTCGATCACAGATGCGTTGCTTTCATAGAACTTGTTATTGAGGCCGTTAACATGCAAATGATCCACACCGGCCAAACGGCACAACTTCTGGTATACGGTAAAAGACATGCCTAGATAAGGGTATCGCGAAAGCATACCCCATTGATTGCGATGACCGTGAATACAGACTGGCGCATGTTTTCTTAAGTGCGCCAGACCCGCAAAACCAATACTGTTGATGCTGACCATGACACAGTTGCCGCCGGAATTTACGACTGTGTCGAGGTGCCGCAGCATCGGATCCACGTCATCGGTAATATTAAACGCGTACATCGTTTTTTTGCCGGTCCGATCCGCAGCCCGTTCGATTTCTTCCATGACGGCCTTCACGCGTTCGGGCAGAGGCGCATACGGCGGGTTGCCGTGGACCTCGTCGTCCTTAATAAAGTCGATGCCGGATGAAGCCAATTCCCTGACAATCTGCCGAAGCTGATCGGTCGTCAAACCGATGTTCGGTTTGATGATGGTTCCAATGATGGGCCGTCCATGGACACCGGTTAATTCCCTCGTTCCGGTAATGCCGAAGCGGGGCCCTTCATACCGCTGCAAAAACTGTCGCGGGAGTTCAAGATCAAGCAGCCGCAGCCCCGACAATTCCTCCAGCTCAAAAAGGTTGCCGGCAACTGTCGCCAGCAGGTTCGGAATGGAAGGACCTATATTGGCGTAGGGAAATGCAATCTTGACGATGCCCCGGCGATATTCGCTTTTGCTTCCGGGGGGGACCTTGGCTCCGGGCAAGGAGGGGAAACTGGAAATGTCCAGCTGTTCAATAGATATAATCCTTGCCCTGTGGCTCATTTTCAAGCTGTCCGTTTCATTCGGCAATGGAAGGAATGTTCCCGTAGATTGCTCACTCACGATGATTTCGCTCGCTTGCTCCAAAGATAAAGCCGTTTCGAGCCAGTATGTGGCTATAATTTGATCATTCATGGACATGGAAATTTCCCCTGTCTTTCTAATTCGTCTCGTACAGCCAAAATGCCTAGACGAGGGCTGGAATATACCGGAAGCCCGGTTTTCAAGCTTAATGCTTCTTCCATCCTCGCCATGGAGCCCTGAGCCAACACGAGCACATCTGCTGACTCCGCCACAGCCGCAGCCGCTTCCAGAATGAGCCGGTCGTGTTCCTCCGGCCTCCCTGAGATGAGCGCCTGATAAGCACCGTGCGCCAAGGCATCTAACACATGGACGTTCCGGTTTTGATGTTCGGCTTCTCTTTGCAGCAGCATCCGGGTCGGTTCCAAAGTGGTCGGCAGCGTGGCCAATACGCCGATTTTATCGAATTTCCTGACAGCTTGCCGAGCCATGGCATCGTCAATTTTGATAATCGGTGTATCAAACATAAACCGGGCTTGATCCGCCACTTCTCCTACTGACGAACAGGTATTAAAAATAATATCGGCTCCGATCTCTTCTGCGTGACGGTAATACTGAATTAATCGGCGAGTTACCGAAGAAGTCACTTTCCCGGCTTGGATGACGTCGGCAATCAAACTGTCATCGATCATGTTGACGAGACGGCAGCCCGGCAATTCTTCACGAAACAACGGTCCAATTCGTTCCGAGAGCCCTTGTCCGGTATAAACCGCAACAACTGTAGTCATTCTAGTCCCCTCCTTAGCTAACTGAATCGCTGATCATCGAAACTGCATCGTCTAACCGGCCTTCTTGAGAAAGCCAATGGTCCGCATCCGGAAGATCCATATATTGAAGCATTCCCGGGATAATAAAACTAAGAGAATCATGTTCATCATAAAACGGCTCTTTAATCCATTCGGCGATGCTGCTCATCCAATGCTCCGGACGAACACTTCGGATCCGGGGATCGAGCAGTGCAGCGAGTTCAGCATAGATTGCGTACCTTCCGCTTCCATAAAGCCGGATGTCCTCGGCATCGATGTTTTTCAGGGAGGAAACCATTTCTACGCAACGCAGGACATCAAAAGTTCGAACGGCAGCCATACTGTCGCCGAGCCACATCAATTCATCGGTGTAGCGATCCATCATACCGAAGCGCTTGAAAGGCCGTTCCTCAGGGGCATTCAAGTGAGGCAGTAGTGAGCCTATTCCCGTCGGATTAAGCACCATAGCAATGCGGCCGGCGGAACAAGTTTTCTTTATCCACTCGGCATGAGCGCTGATCTGCTTGGTTCCGCCGTCCCACACGGCAATCGTGACAGGCAATCTGCGGCCTGCAAGCTTCGAATCAAAAAACTGTAACGCGTTATTCAACAGCCCGCGTTGGCTCCACCAAACCGTGCGTACCGCCCATAAATGTTCTGCCTCTCCCCCTCCGGAAAGCCTCGGGTTTAAGTCGCACGGTCTGCGGTTGAAGTAGACGGCATTGCGCAGCCATTGCAGTGCCACGCTTTTTCGCTTTTCTTCGGACATTGACCGGCGCACTCTTTCCCAATCTGTTAGCCGCCCTACTGTTTCCGTGTGTACGTTCTTTGCTTGTGCATATTCGCCAATCACCTGCCCGCTCTGCGTGCAGATCAACTGTTCGGCAGGCAGCAGCTGGATCGCTTCTTCCTTTGCTGTGACGGCGCTTCCAAGCAAATGCTTGGAAAAAAATCCAGCCGCTGCACGGGCGAGCGGGACCGTGAAACGGTGCACATGCTCATCCTCAAAAATACCCAGGCACTCACTCTTCCCATGCATGTCCCAAAATCTCCGGTTTACGGCAATCGTATGGCGAGGTCCCTCAATCGGCACGGAATCGTAGGTTGTCGCTAACACAAGCACAGGACGAGGCGCCATGGCAAGCACGATATCTTCATGATCGAAGCCGAAAGCGGAGAATCCCGGCCATTTCTGTTCCGCATCCTGAGCTTTCCCCGTTAGCAGGAAGTAAGGCCGATTCATAATAAATCCGCCTGGTGCTGCCGCTGCAATTCGTTTGTCATACATCATCAGCAGGGCAGTTTGCGTGCCGCCGCCGGAATGGCCGGTTACTCCGATCTTTTGCGGATCAACTTCAGGACGTGTACTCAAATAATCGATAGCTCGCATGGCATCATGAAGCATATACCGTGCCAGACTGTCGCCTAATGGGATGCATTGCCTGCCCACATTTTCATGCTCCGTTACGCTAGTCATAGGGGCCTGCTTCAACTCTGGATCATAAAAGCCAAATCTTTCCCCTTGTCCTAACGGATCCACGGACATGACGATAAGTCCTGCATGGACTAGATAATGACAGACGGTTTGATATTCGTCGCAGTGTTTGGCTTGCTCGCGATGTCCGCACAGCAGCAGTACTGCCCCGCGTGGCTCTTTTATCCCATCAGGTAGGTATAAGTTGGCTGTCACATACACATGCGGTCGCGATTCGAAAATGATTTTCTCGACGCGAAATCCATTTCCTTGTACGGTGCCTGTAATTTGCGGATTTAATGGAGTGTCAGAAGTCGGAATCCCGCCAATACATTTGGCTAAGCCCTCGCGAATATCAAGCTGCCGCCTCTCTAGTCCGGCGATGTCGTTGATCGCTTCGCGTGCCTGTTCTCCCAACTCGGCTGCTCTTATTGCCGATTCATAGATCCATCTCGGCAGTTGGCTTTTGACATCAAAATGGGCGATTTGAACATTTTCAAAATTTTCAAACACGATTCGACACCCTCCCTTTGGACAATTCGGACACATTCGACTCAACAAGCAGGTCAGTTAAGCGTACTGGCCGGTTGGCCTGCGCGGATTTCCATACGGCTTCCCCGGTTAGAACTGCAAGTGCACCTGCCTCAGCTCCTGCCATAATCTCATAGGGACGAAGCGGGTCCGGGCCAAGGAACAAGTCCTCCAAAATAAGAGGATCTCCCCCTCCATGCCCTCCGGCACGCGGTACAACATGAATGGTTTCTTTAGCACCGAAAAGCGGGAAATAATCGATGGTTTGCTCAGGAACATGGAACGCAGCCCGTCCGGACATCACTTCCATCGTCTCAATTCTGCCTTTCGTCCCGTTAATGGCGAGCCTGTACCCTTCGTATGGCAGCGAAAAATTGACGGAATAGCTTAACATTGCACCCTTGTCATACTTGACTACCGCCGTATACGTATCTTCAATATCGATTTCTGAATCAAAAATACATCCGTCTGGACGATACCCTGTTGAGCTTCCCGTTTTGCTGTCCATCGTAGTCAGATGGTCGTCCGGCGGTGCAATTTCTTTGCTTCGTGATGACCAGCGCATGAAGTATTTGCAATTATGTTTAACCCGGCAAGTCCCGCAGTACCTGCCATCCTCCTTGACCGGATTGAGCTCGCCTTCGGGGCCGAAGTAGTTAAGCGCTCCATACGCAAACGCTTCCACAGGTCTTTGGCCCGCCCACCACTGAATGAGATCGAAATGGTGAGTGCTCTTGTGAACCGACAACCCGCCCGAGTTACTGCGTTTGCGGTTCCATCTTTTAAAGTAGCTTGCGCCATGATACGTATCGAGATACCAATTCAAGTCTATCGAAGTTACCCTGCCGATTCTGCCTTCCAGTATCAATTCCTTGATCCTCATATGGATCGGAGAATATCGGTAGTTGAAGGTTACGTACAATTTACCCCTGCTGTTGTTCTGTGTATCCAGAACACGTTTGCAGTCCGCCCCGGTGGTCACCATCGGCTTCTCCGATATGACGTCGAGATGATGCTCCAATCCTTGCACTATATAATCGGCGTGGGTATAATCCACACCTGCGACGATCACTGCGTCAGGTTTCGTTTCCTCTATCATCTGCTGGAACTGATCCGGAGCATAAACAGGTGTCCCCGCGAGCGCCGGAAATTTCTTAAAACAATTCGTAAAGCGGCCCGGATCCGCATCGAGCAATCCGACAATCTCACAATGCTGTTGGAACGTATCCAGCATAGGACGTATAAACATGCCGTTCGCTCTTGTGCTCACGCCGCAAATGACGTATTTTTTCCTCGCCATGGTGGTTCTCCCCCTCTCGCTTCTACTATTAAGTATACAAAGCTAAGGTTTGCAAACCATTAGTGAAAACGACTGTGATTATAGGTCAATCCTGTCGGTGCCCTGCAGGAGGAGCACCCTTTACTACCTTTGATGCGATCTCGCAACCGGCATTCCCGCACGTGTGGGCCTATCCTGCTTCGCGCTCCCTTGCCGTCTCCTATGCGTCTGCCCCTCCATTGCAGCTTCCTCGACGCTCGCCCGCGTGCCTGTAACCACCACGTTCTCTCCCGTCGGTTCCTCTTGCGTGCCTTCTTCTCTTCTGCAACAAAGAAAAACATCGTTACTTTCGCGTCACCGACACGAACTCGCCTCTCTAACGTTGTTTTTCACCTTTGCAGCTTCATCGCTGAACACTTTCACGTCCGCCCCTCCATTGCAGCTTCGTCCCGCGCGCCCGTGTGCCTGTAACCCCCCACGTGCTCCCCCATCGTCTCCTGCGCAACGATGAAAAACATCGTTTCACTAGCATGACCGACTCGGACTCGACTCTTTAACGATGTTTTTCACCTTTGCAGCGTCTTCGACGCACTCTTGCGTGCCTTCTTCTCTTCTGCAACAATGAAAAACATCGTTACTTTCGCGTCACCGACTCGGAATCGCCCCTCTAACGATGTTTTTCACCTTTGTAGCTTCCTCGACGGACGCACACGTGCCTGTATCTCCACGCGCTCCCCCGTCGTCTCCTCCGTAACAATGAAAAACATCGTTACTTTCGCGTCACCGACACGAACTCGCCTCTCTAACGATTTTTTTCACCTTTACAGCATCCTCGACGCACTCTTGCGTGCCTTCTTCTCCTCTGCAACAATGAAAAACATCGTTACTTTCGCGCCACCGACTCGGACTCGTTCCTCTAACGATGTTTTTCACCTTTACAGCATCCTCGACGCACTCTTGCGTGCCTTCTTCTCCTCTGCAACAATGAAAAACATCGTTACTTTCGCGCCACCGACCCGGACTCACCTCTCTAACGATGGTTTTCACCTTTGCAGCGTACTCGCTGAACACCTTCACGTCCGCCCCTCCATTGCAGCTTCGTCTCGCGCGCCCGTGTGCCTGTAACCCCCCACGTGCTCCCTCGTCGTCTCCTCTGCAACAATGAAAAACATCGTTACTTTCGCGTCACCGACCCGGAATCGCCCCTCTAACGATGTTTTTCACCTTTGCTGCTTCCTCGACGCACGCCCGCGTGCCTGTATCTCCTCGTGCTCCCCCATCGTCTCCTGCGCAACGTTGAAAAACATCGTTACTTTCGCGTCACCGACACGAACTCACCTCTCTAACGATGTTTTTCACCTTTATAGCTTCCTCGCTCCACATCCGCCCCACCTTCCCAGCTTCGTCCCGCGCGCAAGACTCTTCCTCCTCGTGCCTCCCGATCGTCTCCTCTGCAACAATGAAAAACATCGTTACTGTCGCATCACGACCCAGATTCACCTCTCTAACGATGTTCTTCAACCTTGCAGCTTCCTGTCCGCCACCATCCTCCGGCAATTATACTGGAACAAACATCCCAGTCAAAATCAAACAACCCCTGCCGGTTAAGCCGACAAGGGTTGCACTCTCACTACTTCAAAATAATCTGCGTCTTCTTCTGCTGGGTACCCCCAACGAGATAAATCGTAAACTGCTGAATGTTATTTTTCGTTTTATCGGAGCCGTTTCTCGTATACGATAAAGTGAAATCGGGGTTAACCGTTACCGTATCCTGTTTGGATGGATCGGTTTCTGTGTACACGACATCGCCTATGAATGCCTGAAGACTGAGAAGCTCATTAATTGAAGTAAACTGGTCTTGATTTTTATCTGAAGGGCAAGGAGATGTGGAAACCGTACACTGGTTAACGAAAGTACCGTATCCATTCGTACCGACTTGTATTTGTCCCATCAGGTTATTGTCCCACAAAAGCAGCCCAGTCAACGGGTTCGTATCAGTTCCGGTACCCCCGAGAGCGTTTTTGAGCTGTTTTTAACCTTTAAACTATTCGGTACCAAGGAATCGACGCCGGAACCCCAACTTTGGGTAAGTGATTGTACACCGCTCGGCGTATCGAAAAACACGGTGAAGTTGAATTTTCCGCTATCCAGCCCCATGATTTTTCCTACGCCTTTAATATTGCCATAGGCCACTGCCTTTGGATTATCGGAAGTTACAGCTCTTACTTTGACGGTAAGACCCGTATCCAGTCCTAACGAATCTTTCGTAAGAATGCCGACATCTTTGGCTAGCGCGGGATAGTTATTGAACAAGTACGTTGCATTCGTAACACTGTTGATTTTTCCTGCGTCATACAGGATACGCCCGGCTGCGATCAGATCCCCTGATTTCATGTCTAACGAATAGGTCAGTGTCGGGTTATTCTGATCGTCTACATCCACTGTAAGTGAATCAGAACTCAGCCTTTCTTGGATTTGTCCTGAGTTATCAAGATGTACGAGCGTGGCGGTCAGTTTGTAGCTTCCTTTTCGGGGTGCAACAGGTTTAAAGGAAATACTTTGCCCATCACCGTTAGATTTGATGATATCCTTAATGTCTTTTAACACGACCGGATTTGCTTCCGAAAGCTCTACGACACCTGTCGTATAAACGGCATCAGTAACACCGCTGATTCTTTCTAATTTCATTTCAACCTTGTAATCGGTCCTCGTGGAATAATATGCCTCGTCGAATTGATCATAGATTTTGAAAACGGCATTCGTCTTCGACTTTTCTAAGGTATTAATCAGCAAAATGTTTCTTGCAGAATTGTTCTCATCAAGCATAATCGTGTTCGGTTTACGAGCCTGTTCAATCATAAGGGGGTAAGTGACCGTCTGATTGAGACCATTTATTCGGATATGGATGGCCGCAGGCCCTGCAGATGTCACCTGTTTGATACGAATGTTCCCGTTTAGATTGATGTTGACATTTCGTAATTGGCCTGTATTTGGGTCAACTCGTATGGCAGGATCGGCCTCTAGAATAATTCCGCCTGTAGCATAAACGGTTATTTTACCTGTCGTTTCCAGATTGGCGATTTCTGTTCCTTCCAATTCTTGATTCGTCGAATCGATTACCTTCAAGCTAACTTCTTTATTGACGTCACCTTCAGTCAAAGTCGTACTTGCTGGTCCTATGACAACCGTATAAGGTGTCTTGGGCGCAGCCACGGTGACGGTCTCAGATACCTGGCCTCCGCTAAAAAGTAAGTTGACCGTGACTTCCTTGTTGCTGTCCAAATCCGAATTCGCTGCTAATTGCAACTCTGGATAGCCGTCGTTATCGAAATCGATGAAATCATTTGGCGAATCTGTCCGAAATACATTTCCCAACGCGCCGTCAAACGTTTTACTAATGCCCATGTTCAAATATTTCGTATCAGTCATGCGATTACCGTACTGGTCATACGCTGCGAAAGTGAGGTAGGCTCTCCCTCCGGCTTGAAAGATCAATTGTCCAGCGGGAAGCTTTAAGTTGCTTTCCGTGTCACCCAAATCAATTCTCGACACTTGCGGTGTATCCCCGACAGTAAATGTTTTGCTGATAGATAAGTACCCGCTCTTTTCCAACAAATTCACTGTAACGGTATTGCCCGGAGTCAATTCGCTCAAATCGAGCACAATTCCGTTATGATCCGCTAAAACGGTTGAGGTGACCTTTTTGGGAGCACTGACGTATACATTCACGTTGCTTGGCGATAATTTCATTTCTTCACCATACTGGTTTATGGCTTTATACTCGATAAGCGCTTTGGACCAAGAGATTTTCTCAGTCTCCGTCACGATTTCCACTTTAGCTGCACGCTCATTTTCGGGCATAAAACCCATCGTTCCGGTCTCAACATCTACACCGCTGAGCACGACCTCATATTGGGCAAATTCAAAATCATCGCTCATTTCAAGTGTTGCGCTAGTGCTGTCATCTGACCATGTGATGATCGGTTCGAATTTCACAGGATTGTTGTCAGAATCCAGGATACCGGCTTTCGTTACAACAAAAACGGCCGCATCTACATCCACGTCGCGATTCAACCTAACCGACAATTTGTTCCTGCCGATCACCTTCACTTCGGCGATGGAAGCTTTTTCTGGTTTTGCCGAAGTCGTATGTAATTGCATGGCTGCATAAGCAGTAAAAGCCAAAGTCTTTTTAGTTACAGGTTCGCTGCCGCCAAACTTTCCGCCTGTCTGATTCGTCATCAGTTTTTGTTGCAGCGCATATGCCACATAACTTTTGTATGTATCGCCTACAGTCTCATCTTTCGAGGACGTTGCCTCTTTGGCCTTCTCATCCAGACCTAGTCCTTTGATCAGAAGCATGGCAAGTTCCTGACGTGACACTATACCACTAGGATTGTACTTGTTATCCGTGGCATCTTGGAAAAGATCCGCTTTCTTGAGAGCCTCAATATACGGGATAGCGGAATCATTGCTCGAAATGTCTTTAAAGCTTGATTGAGTTAACCTGTGATCAATGGTGAGCCCCAGAACGAGTGCAGCTGTTCTCGCCACCTGGGCGCGAGTGATGTTCTCTTCCAAGCCGAAAGTATCGTCAGACGTCTTCTCGATCGCGTCGATTTGCAATAAATCGTCGATCTTTTTAAGTTCATCCTTCGATAGCCCCTTCAAATCATGGAGTTGATCAGCCAAGCTGGCTTCTGTTGCTGCACGCTCCGAAGAGTCTTCCCCATTCGACACCTCTGAGTCCGCTGAACCATCATTGGTTGTCGTCTGAGCGGTTTCTGAGTCAGCATTGGTTGTCGTCTGAGCGGTTTCTGAACCAGCTTTTGATGTAGTCTGATCGGTTTCTGAATCAGCACTGGCTGGAGTTTGAGTTGTTTCTGAGTCAGCTTTCGTTGTCGTCTGGGTGGCTTGTGAAACAGCTTCTTCCGCATATACTGCCGGGGCCAAGCAATAGCACAAAAGCAATAAAGATAATAATAAAGCAAGTTCTTTCCTCATGACCTGCACCTCCCGATAAAAGATGACAACATAATAAAACGCTTACATTTCATTTCAGCTATTCGTTCAATTCAATCAACCTCCGTCTTTTACTCACATTTACTTCCTTGGACTTACTTTATTACAAAACGGTGAACGCATCATAGGTCGGTTTGTGCATATTTATAGGTTGTTTTATTCATCCTTGCAACCGGCTCGGAGCCCAGTTTGGAGGCTGCCCGCGATGCGGTACACAGCCCCTAACCAGATTCTATTCATCTAGCTTACCAAGAAAACTCTTCCTCAAGCCTGCGGTATTTCCCTGTCTTCATAGGCGCTTGATCGCTGACCTTCCGGTTGTTATAAAACGGATGATGCGTTCCTTCCGGACTTAAATGGATGACATCGTCACCGCGCCAACGGGCAACAAATTCCTGTCCAACTGCCCGTTCTACGGTTTGACGTTCGCTAAGCGGGAAGGTGACCGTTATTTTCTCTCCTTCCTTAGCCTCACCAAGCGCCAGAAAGCGCTGGTTCACCCACATACTGGGATCACTTCCCGTCTGGGTGAGCACCGAATCTCCCTGATCTCGGATAACCGCTATTTTCGCATAACCAGCCCACTCCGGAATGCGAACCAGCAGCCTCGGTATGTTCCGGTGAATCTCAAGCTCTATACGGCCTTCGTGAGGCAGATGGCTGCTAACATCGAGCCAACGCGATCCGCGGTTCAGCAGGAAGTTAACACTGACTGTTCCGTTGCTCTCCGTGATCGTATGGCTCCACCCCATGAACAAGCCCCTCGTTCCTGAGCCAATACAGCAGGTCTGCAAATCGCTAGTATGTCCTCTTCCTCCGCTTACATTGCAGCAAAAGTCGTTCGGTGCTGAATAACCGGCGAAGGCTCCCCGCGCACGTTCAGCCACTTTGAAGTAAGATTTCATGCCGGTTTCATCGTTAGATTTGTCTTGAGCATCCACCACCCAATCCAAATTCAATAGCTGCGACTCCGTCAAATGATTGCGTAAGAACCGTTCCACGATGCTCCAATATTCAACATACCCGCTGTGCGCCAGTGAAATGCCGGTAGAAATCAAATCTACGAGGGAACAGGTCTCATGCTCAAATGCTTGTTCATGCATATCTCCCGGTGTCCAGCCAAAAGTTGTGCACCGAGAAAGTGCCCAATCATAGCTCTTTTTGACAAAATGAACGAGTGAGGCGTCCTGTGTATGCCAGGCAAAACGCGCGAGCGCATCCAGCGTACCAATCCGGGTGTGGAAGTGACCGCTGCGGTAGGCCAGAGCATCGTTAAAGCTGCCGTCCGGATGAAATACACCGCTGCGGTGAACGATGAGCGCCGAAAAGAACTGGCACAGCTCAATCGCATCCGAGTTCCCCGTCAGCTCATAATATTTAAGCAAAGGCATGACCAAGCGGCCGCAAAAAGCCGCAGGATCCGGCGCAAGCCGCAGCTGCACGGCATTTGCTGAGGGCCATCCTTTCGCCGTGTATTCGGATGCCGGATAGTACCAAACATCCCTTTCCTTTATGGCAATTCTTTTAAGAGCGGCCACATGCTTATCGGCAATTTGCTTGACTTTGCGATCACCGGTCGACATATACCAGGAAGTAAGCGCAAGGATTACTGCCCTTTGGTCAATCAAATTGGCATTGGTCTCCCAAGGCGCTTTCGGATTGATTTGCCGATAGCTAAGTCCGTCATCCTTAAAAAAACTGAGAAAGTTTGCCCGGTAGCGTTCTTCTATGTCTCGCCCTCGTTCGTCGCCCGTCATATGCCGGGCTAAAATCAGGGCATCAATCAGCCTCCCGTGGCTCGAGCCATAATCCCAATCACCATGTGTCAAAAATGCCGGCTGCTCCATCAAATTCGCAGCGAAAAAAGGAATGTAGCCAAAATCCTCGTCAGCCATGCCGATAATGGCTTGAAGAACATGGCCGGCCCGTTCCTCTAGCAGAAGGGTATCAGGAATTAGTTTACTCTCTTGCATATTCATCATTAGCGTCTCCTTTGGTTAGGTTTGATGGGGAGGCAAAAGTATGATTTTACCGTCCTCCATGGTAACCTGTACTTTATTCGCTTGCTTGGCACCGATGGCTTCCAAATAATTCGCCGGGATTTGCAGGCGTCCCGCATGATCCAGTACTGCATACTCGACGTGAGTCTCCTCTTCAGTCGAAGTCATATCATGTGCTTGATCCTGCTGCGCAAGAAGATTTTGCCCATCTAGCAGATCCTGCTGTTCTTGTTCGTAGGTTTTGCGCCGCAAGATTTCCGAAGCCGTTCTCCCGTCCCGTATGGCGACAACACGATCCACCTTCTTGGCCAGCATCGGATCGTGTGTCACGATAACGATCGTGAGACCCAGCTCGCGGGACAGCTTCCGAAACAAATCCAGGATTTGATTCGCCATGCGCGTATCCACCGAACCGGTCGGTTCATCCGCGAGCAGCACTTTCGGATGATTCGCCAGCGCAATGGCGATGGCGACACGCTGTTGTTCGCCTCCAGATAATTGGTTCAGTCTGTTATTCCTTCTGTGGCTGAGTCCGACTGCTTCCAAAAGTTCCAACGCCCGTTCCCGTTTGCGTTTGCCACGAAGCAAAATAGGCAACTCCACATTTTCTTGAGCCGTTAGATAAGGGATTAAATTCCGTGCGTTGTTCTGCCAGACAAAACCGACGGACTCCCGTTTGTAAATAACGAGGTCTTTTTCCGCCAGGTTAAGCAAATCCTTGCCGTCTACAGTTAATCTCCCCGCAGATGGCCGGTCGAGACCTCCCAGCATGTTCAGCAGCGTAGATTTTCCACTTCCGCTGTTACCGATGATAGCCATCAGCTCGCCTGCCTCGACATGAAGATCCAACCCCTGCAGCGCAACGACTTCCAGATCAGCAACTTTGTATATTTTCACCAAATTGTCGCAATGGATCATCTTAATCCTCCCCAAGCTTGACGGCTTGATGAATCCGAATTCGCGAAACGATTTGCCCCAGCAGCACAAGCCCGAATGTGATCATAACAGCAATAATGCCGTACAGACGTTCATGGTCTCGAGGGTCGAACGTAACTTGAAACGGCGGCACCTGCGTGGACGGATCGAAGGACAGTTCAAATAAGGGCACGAACAAATAACTCGCCATATTTCCCGCCATGATTCCGATTCCAATTGCCGCGCCGGATACCATCACCTGTTCACCGATCAGCATGAATATCAGTTGGATAACTGAAACCCCCATCGCCCTAAAAATGCCATATTGCAGCGTTCTCGCCGATAGAGAAAGCACCCAGTACAGTAAAAATCCAAAAAAGCAAACAACGACCGATATTAAAAAGCCAAGCGTCATAACGCCATTAATCGCCATTTGGAAAGGATCCTTGACCGCTTTAATCTGTTCCTGCTTCGCGTCGGTGATTGACTCGATTTCATAGCCGTGATCGGCGACCGCCTGATATACCGCTTTACTGCTTGCTTGGTTTTTAAGCTTCAGCCATACTTCATAGGGCTCAAGCGCTATATTGTTCTGGATGTAACTCAAGTGACCGACAACAAGCATCGGTTTTTTTACCTTCGTGACGGTACCTTCCTTCGTCGTAACCGATACCGTATCCCCGGCTCCCGGGTTCGGATTCCAAGAAGGCCAATAATCGATCACACCGAAAACGGTAAAAGTCGCCGGCTCTACATTCGGCCAACCAACGTTCATTGTGTCGCCGACTTTCACGTTGTAATCCTCCGCAATGGATTTGGATATCAGCACGGCGGACGGATTTTTGGCAAGAAGATTCAAATATTCGTTTATATGATGGTCAAGCAGCTTATCCCGCATCCAGGCGGTTTCACCGAACGCTTTCGTGTCGATACCCATTAACTCGACCGCCGCATTCGTCTTGCCTTTAGTAATTGACGCATCTTTACGGACAAACACTTTCGCCGCATGTTCCACTTCCGGGATCTGCGTAAAGGGCAAAAAAGACGGCTCGCTATATTGAACTCTAGGAGCAGGGGTCTCCGCTGTATCAGAGTCAAGATCGGCAGAGGAACTGTCCTCATCCGATTCCTCTGCGCCGAATAAGATGGCCGGCGGCGCATCATTCTCCCAATGAATCGACATGGAGATATCAGCTCCTGCCGCATATCGGATCTTATCAAGCGTGTTCTGATTGATAGTTCGCGTAGCGCTCGCGCTGAATAAGCCGGTTGCAATCGTAATAATTAGAAAGACCATGATGAATTGATACTGAATAATCGATCGGCTCACCTGGATTAATGTGGTATATAAAGTGGGCGGCCACCATCGTTTCCCTATTTTGTACATAAACGTCATCAACCAGGGATATAAACGAAGAACGAGTAAGCCAAAACCCAGAATAAACAGCGCAGGTATGAGAAACAAAAGCGGATCAACTCTCAAATCGGCGGATTTGAGGCCTAGCGAGAGAATATCTTGAACTCGCGCTTTGTAATTATGAAGTCCGTACAATGATATTCCGATCAAGGCAATATCGAGAAAAAACTTGTGCCAGAATGACTTTTTCAAAAATCTCGCCGTTTGCTGCTTGTGTCCGACAATCGTTACTTTCGTGGCCAGGACGACAGGAATCAACGTCATGATGATGGAAGCGGAAACTGCGGTCCATGCATATACGAAGGCATCCCGGTTCAATTCGGTTTCCAGCTTGGCGCGCTGCACGAATTCAAGAAATCCACTGGAAGCACCCAACAGTTTGGTTAACAGAGCGCCTAAATATGGACCCACTGCGAAAGCAATAGTCCCAAGTACCAGACCTTCCACCGCATAGCTTGCAATGATTTGCCATCGACTTGCCCCACGGCTGCGCAGTACAGCGATTTCCGTTTTCTGACGCTCAGTAATTAGATTGGCTACCATGTATAAGTAAAAAGCGAGCATCAACATCACAGGAACATTGAGCGACCACAGCATCTGCCGTAGATTTCTCTCTTTCACATAGTAATTGGTCAGCGTTTGCAGCACCGGGACATTTTTATTATGGTTTTCATAATGTTCATCCATAAAAGTCTGGATGTCATAATCGTTATAAAGAAACTGGTCGGAGGATGCTAGTGTCATTGCTTTATAATCAAGCGCATAATACCAGTAGCTGGATTGAACATTCAGCTTGCCGCCCGCTGTAAATTGCTTTTCGAACAAATCGAAATCGATTAAAAAACTGTTTTTATAGCTTCCCGTATTGTTATACCAAAAAATATCCGTGTAATCTTTGCGGTCGAACACACCGACAGGTTTAACGGATATAGGTTCTTTTAAAGTAGTATCGTTGATGACAAAAACTGTGTTCAGCACCATCCCGAGCTCGGTCAAAGCCTCCGGTGCGACGAGCGCTTCATACACGCCGCCTACAGGCTCCTTTTCTGGGAGGCGTCCATCCACCAGCTTGATGTGGCCCTCCATCCCGTCTATCGCCGAAATATCAGCCGACCGCTGGACATTAATATCGACTTTATCCGGTTCAGCAGGGAGTAAATTATAGCGTTGTGTCGCACGTTCTCGCACGTAAGTTTGCACGGGGATGTCGAAATGATTCTCTCTTTCTTTTAAAAAATGTTCCGTATCCGATAGGAGACTCTGCTTTTGCTGCACATCTGGTGACAAAGAAGCCGATAACCAGTAAATACCGGGATATTGATTGCTTGCCAGCTGCAGCTGCTGCATCTCTTGAATCAACAGTCTCTGCAGAATGGCGCTCGTATAGATCGGCATGCTGCTTGCCAAAGCGACGGATAGCACCAGTCCGAACAACAGGCTAAGCTCAAGCCATTTATTATTGATCATTTTGCGCAGGATCATGATAAATAATGCCAATATCTCAGCCTCCTCGTCGTGTAAGCCAACTGCTAATTGTTCAGGATAATCTGCTGCCCTTCGCTTAACCCTTTGCGGATTTCCACCTCGGTTGCCGACACGATTCCCTTCTCCACATCGACCTCTTTACGGCTTTCGCCGTCCAGCACCTGTACAAAATCGCGTCCCATATAGTTGCGAAGCCCGGCTCTGGGAATGATCAGCACTTGATCCCGCTTTTGGGTCACAATGGTGAGATCGGCCTGGGTACCGATCGATACACCTTCAGGGAGCTCCGGCATTTGAATATAGATGGCTTTGGCGTTCTTATCTTGAATCGCTTTATTGCTGTTTGGCGGTGCGGTAAGCGGTGTTTGGACGACCTTCCCGGTGTAAGTCTTGTCTTTTACTTTGATCGCCGCCTCCATGCCAACTTCAACGCCTGCCAGATCATTCTGACTAGAAGCTGTGTACACAAGCTTCATCTGATTTGGATCAGATAGCGTGATCATCTGCTTGTAAGCGGTCACTTGATCGCCGGGCAGGGAGTGTATCGATGAACGTTACGATTCCGTCTATGCTTGCTGTCAACCTTGTGTTTTGAAGCTGAGTCTGCAGTGATTTGAGCTGAAGGCGGGCACTCTCCATATCAAGCAGCTTCAAGCGAACATCAGGATCGTCGGCATCCTTGTCCGCCATGGCTTGCTGTAAGGAAATTTGCAGTTTTTCAATGGAAATTTCCTGCAGCTTAATTTTCGTTTCCAAATCCGATGTTTCCGTAGTGGCGAGAATATCTCCCGCTTTTACAGAATCGCCTAATTTAACGTTAACTTTCTTTAACCGACCGCCGGATTCTGAATAAAACAAGTAGTCCATCTTATCTGAAGCAAATGTAGCGACGCCCGAAATTTGCTGCGCAATATTGGCCCGTTTGACGACATAAAGGCTTAAAGTTTCCTTTGCCGGCTCTACAAGTGGCGGCTTCAGTTCTTCTTCTTCCACGGGCATCAGGGAGCATCCCGTTAACAACAAGGTCACGCTGCATATGCCTAACACCGTCCGTATAAGCCCTCTATATCCCATCGACAATTTGGCCATCCTCCAATGCGTAAACATGATCGGCAAAACTCATAATCGCAGGGTCATGCGTTGTGAGAATAATCGTCATTCCCTCATTCCGTACTAGGTCCCTGAATACACTCATCACCTGCGCACCCATTTTACTGTCAAGTTCAGCCGTAGGTTCATCCGCCAAGATCAGAGTCGGCTTGTGAGCTATAGCTCTTGCGATGGCGACCCGCTGCTGCTCGCCCCCTGACATTTCAAAGGGTCTGTGCTTCATTCTTCCCTTAAGTCCTACATACTCCAGGGCGCTTTCCGCATAGTCCTTGTAGAACGCCGATTTTACGCCCGCGATCCGCAAGCCCAACTCCACGTTTTCGTAGGCCGTCATCAGCGGGACAAGACCAAATGATTGAAAGATGAGCCCCATTTCCTTGCGCCTAAGCGCATTACGCTTTTTTCTGAATAACCGCTGATTTCGTTCCCGCCAAAGAAGACCTGTCCTTCCGTCGGCCTATCAAGCGCACCTAGAATGTTGATGAGAGTCGTTTTGCCGGAACCTGACCGCCCCCTAAGCGCGATTAGCCGTTCGGGAGGGATGCTTAAGCTCGCTCCCTTAAAGCGTGAACCGCAGCGGAGCCGCGTCCAAACACTCGGGTAAGGCCGATCGCTTGAACAAGAGGCGCATGGCGGTATGGTTGCTCTGCATTCATGGTTACTCACGCTCCTAAACTTTGCGAATTGCGATTAGGAAAAAACTCCAGTCCGAAAACTGGAGTTCTTCGACATGCTGGTTCATCGTTATTAACCGTTTTGCAGCGTCCACAAAACAAGTGCATCCAGAAGTTTCCACATATCATCCGTTGAATTATCGTAATCACCGACGAAGGAGAAGAAGGAAAGACGTGCCTTCACTTCATATCCGTTGTTGGCATGAGAACCTTTGTTGTAGTAGAAAATGGTTGCTTCTTTCGGTTTGCCTGGGATCGTCGCAATCACTTTCGCTTCCTTGCCAGGAAGGCCATAAGCGATAGCTGTTTTATTGTCCGTCTTTCTCAGGTACTCCACATCGCCGGTAAGTCCAGCAGCAGCCTTTTCCTTAGGTTGCGTAATCGAGATCGTTTGGATATTGTTTTCTTCCGTGTTTTCCTCTTGTGAAGAAAGGCCGAGATAGTACAACCCATGATTTTTCAGATAAATGGTCGGAATCGCGATATCCTTCATAATCCCGGAACGAAGATATTTAGCGTTAACTGTGTTGCTGACAAAAATAATATCGTAACCTTCCGCTTTCTCAGCCGTGAATTTATCACAGTTGATCCAAGTTACTTTAAATCCGAGATCCTTCATATCTGCGATGATTTTCTCATCATCAGGGCTGCTCTTTAGCTGTTGCATTTGATTGCTTTGACGTGCGATATAGAGCATCTTTTTGCCTTCGGGAGAAATTTCTCCAGATGGAGCCGCAGGCTCATCGTCTGGCTCCGTTGTTGGTACAGGGGTTGCCGGTGTTGTCGGATCATCAGGAGTAGCTCCGGCCAAAAGTTGCTTCGCCTCATAGCTGGCAAGCGCCAACGTTTTGCGTGTAGCCGAGACTTTTCCTCCGAACGTGCCGTCAGCCTGATTCGTCATCAAGTTTTTCTCGAGCGCAAGCGCAACGTATCCTTTGGCCCAATCGTCAACAGAATTGTCCTCAACAGGTGTAGCCGATTTCGCATCATCGTCCAATCCGAGTCCACGAATAAGGAATGCAGCCAGTTCTTGACGGGAAACATCGCCTTCCGGCTTGTAGGTTTTCCCTTCAGCATCATATCCGTTCGTCAGCCCCGCCTCTTTCAAAGCTTCGATATAGGGGAGTGCGTACGAGTTAGCAGGATCATCGGATCTGACATCAGTAAACGAAGAAGTTGTAAGCGCTTCATCCGATTTTAAATTGAAAATAATAGCGGCAACCTTTGCGAATTGCGCTCTGTTCATCTTGACGTCCAGACCGAAAGTATCATCTGACAATCCGCTGAAAACACCATCTTGGATTAATGCATCGAATTTATCCTTCTCGTCCTGCGACAATTCTTTTAAATCTTTGAAATCATCCGCCTTTTTCACACTTGCAGCCGTATCCGATCCGTTATCAGCACCGAAAGCAATTGGCAGAACAGTAAAGGATAGAACAAATATGGTTAATAGCGATAATACAAATTTCTTCAAGCGGTTCACCTTCCTTAATTGAATTTACGATGAATTTTTGTGCCTCAATCCTGGCGACATGCGTTCAAGATTTCCGATCGGTAGACGTTTCATCAGCCCTTTCCCGTTGTTCATTGCAACTCCCTCTTAAACGTATTACAAATTGGTACAGCCATTATAGGCGCTTTATGGCATGTTTATAGGTTAATAATCCTCTCATGAAAAATGAGCCGACAAACCGCCTATTTATTGCTAGATTCTCCAGCTTGCTTAACCTCGGTTTTGGCTGCCTTCACCGTCTCAATCGCCTTCGTGGCTTGTTCCTGAACCATGCGCAGCGCCGTCACGGAATCTTTAGATTCTTTGAAAATAAGCGGTTGGAAGACACCCTGTACGGGGACATCATACCAAACTAGACCTTGTGCTCTTGCAGCAGGAGGCATGGCGTTCTTGCCGTAAAAAATCGACTCCACATGCTTGCCCTGCATTTGCGGCAAATTTTTACCGAAAGCGGCTTTGACCGCATCTGTGTCAAGCGGACCGATGACACCTTCCTTCGCCATCTCGATTTGATGCTCCTCGGACAGCAGGGCGGCGATTACTTGGAAAGCAAGATCCTTTTTCTTCGACTGCTTCGTAATGTACATCGAATATACGTTAGGCTGATACTTCGTGTTCGGCGCATTACTTAAAGAAGGTACGGAGGCAATGTCAAAATTCAAGTTTTTGTTTTGCTCGTAAAATTTGACCAAGTGATCGCTCACTGTCGCGACAGCCATAGCGATACTCGGCTTTGAAGCGAACGTTTCCACGGTATCGAATTGATTCGCAGGAATATCATAAAACCTTCGCATATTGTCAACAAGTGTTTTCCAGCCGGGGTCGCTCATGTCCCCCTTATCTTCCGTCCGGCTTAACGGTGATAGCGATAGCTGGTTATAGTTCAAATAATGGCCAGGATTTTGTGAAAATCCTTTGTAGGTAATGTCTCCTTCTACACGGGTCAATTTTTTGGCGAGCTCATAGATCTCGTCGTAGGTCATTCCGTCTTTCGGATATTCAACGCCAAATTTATCAAAAATATCTTTGTTGTAAAATAAGGCATAATCGTTGTTGTAAAAAGGCAGCCCATATATTTTGCCATCCGGCGTCAAATTCCTTATCTGCGCCATAAAGGCGGGATTTAACTTACCTGTATCGAAGTTATACTTTTTGATCAAATCGCTCATGTCGTACTGCAAGTCGTTGTCGATAATATACCTTTGTACGTTCATTCGGGTGTCGTCCATGATGATATCGGGGATCGTGCCTGCTGCAATTAAATCCTTATACTGTCTGCCCGGATTATCCCAGGCTACATGCTTCACCGTAACGTTAGGGAATTTCTTTTTGATATATTCGCCGATTTGCTTCTGAAAAATGTCTTCCTTGACATAATAGGCCGGCCAAACCGTGTAAATAAACAGCTCATTATCCGGAGACTGTGTTTGCGGCGAATTCTGCACGTCGGAACCGCCCGGTTTGGATACCGGGGCCGCTTCATTCGTGCAACCTGCCGCCAGTGCGAGCGTTACGGCAATAGCTAAGCTTGCGTGCAGCTTTTTCATCGGTCTAACAACCTCCTTCGTCAATACAGGTTAGCATTCACTTTATCCGTTTTGCAGCGTCCACAGCACGAGGTTATCCCAAAGTTTCCATCCTGCATCCGTGGAATTATCCTGCATGCCATTGCTCCAATAATAGAAGGATACGCGTGCTTTCACTTCATATCCGTTATCGGCCTTCGTACCTTTGTCATAGTAATACACGGCTGCCTTCGATTTATCACCGGGCACGGTCGCGATCACTTTGGCTTCCTTACCTGGAACGCCGTAGCTAACGCCGAAGCGGTCACTGGCTTCCAAGTACACATCTACGGTCCCCTTTAACCCGCCGGCAATTTGATGCTGGCTGTCGACGATATCCACCGATTTTATTTTTTTTACTGTTGAGCCCTCCTCTTGAGATGAGAGACCGAGATAAAACATGCCATGGCTTTTTACATAAACGGTCGGAATTGCGACATCCTTCATGAATCCGGTTTTCAAGAATTTGGAGTTCGTTGTCTGGCTGATATAAATCAAGTCGTATCCGTTTGTTGCGTCTGCCGTGAGCTCACGATCGTTAAAATGCGTAACACTGAATCCCATGCCCTTCAAACGGTCGGCGATTGCCACATCTTCAGCCGGCAGCGGATCGGAATCCCGTCCGACCAGAAGCACTTTCTTGCCTTGCGGCGAAATTTCCGCTTGGTGTTCAGCTGCAGGCTGAGTGGCTGCAGGAGGAGCAGCTGTCGGATTTGGCGTATTGCTGGACTTTGATGCCTCGGGAGATGCGGCGGGCTTCGGAGTCTCCGCTTTAGGCGTAGCCGCCACAGAAGCTGCTGAAGGAGCCGGCGTAGCCGTTGTCTTCGTTGTATCTGCTGTTGCAACGGCTGAAGGGGTCGGTTCTGCTGAAGCACTGGACACAGCCGCAGTCGCTGCTGCTGTAGATGTCGGCATCTCCGATACTTTCGCCGCGTCCGGTGTCGGCGACGGCGCTGCTGTCGCGGTTTGGATGGCGGTAGCCGCAGGTGAAGTCGAAACGTTCGGTGTCTCCGCTTGATTCGTTGAAGAGCATGCGATCATGCTCAATGTCATGATCATGAACATGACCATCATGAGAAAACGTCTCATACAATGGATTCCCCCTTAGTGATAATGCTTTGAGATAAACGGCTTACTCCGTCCTATAATGACGAGTACGTTTATACAAAATATAAGCCGAATTATGGAGTGAAACTTATAAATTCTTATATTTATACAAAAGGCCCCTCCTATTTCCTGCTGGAGGAGCCTTATAAAGCCATTATTGAGCGGCTTTTTCAGTTTGTATCGCTTTCGTCGACGATTCCTCAACCATACGCAAGGCGGTAACGGAATCTTTGGATTCTCCAAAAATCAAAGGCTGGAACACGCCGTGCAGCGGTACGTCGATATACGTTAAGCCCGGAGCGCGGGCTGCCGGAGGCATCGCGTTTTTACCATAAAAGATCGCTTCCGTATGCTTGCCCTGCATTTGCGGCAGATTCTTACCGAAAGCCGCTTGAACACTAGGCGTTTGCAGCGGACCGATGATGCCTTCCTTGGCAAAATTGATTTGCATCTCTTCGGAAAGCAGGTACTGAAGAACTTGGAATGCTTGATCCTTCTTGGTCGATTGCTTTGTAATATATGCAGCGTATAAGTTAGGCTGAGCCTTGATTCCTGGAGCATCGGCAAAAGAAGGCATAGCAGCGATATCGAAATTCAAGTTTTTATTTTGTTCGTACCACTGCACGATTTTTTCCGTGACATGGACGCTCATCGCCATTTTCCCTTTCGGGAAGTCGTCAACCGAAGTGAACTGGTTTGCCGGTATTTCATAAAACCGTCTTAAATTATCGACTTCCTTCTTCCAGCCCGGCGTATTGAGTTCAGCTTTATCTTCCGTTAAGCTAAGCGGCGACTGGGACAGCTGATTATAGGTCATATATAAGCCGGGATGCTGCTGATAGCCTTTGTACGTATTTTCTCCTTCTACTCGGGTCAGCTTTTTGGCCAATTCATAGATCTCGTCGTACGTCATGCCATCTTTCGGATAATCGACGCCGAATTTATCAAAAATGTCCTTGTTGTAGAAAAGCACGAAATCACTCATCTGGAAGGGCAGCCCGTAAATCTTTCCTTCGGGGGTCACATTTTTCATTTGCGCCATGGCCGCCGGATTCAAGGCGCTGGTGTCAAAATTGTACTTTTTGATCAAATCCGTCATATCGTACTGCAAATCATTTTTTAATATATACCGCTGCAAATTCATCCGGGCATTATCGATAATAATGTCGGGAATCGTACCAGCCGCAATCAAATCCTTATATTGCCGCCCTGGGTTATCCCACTGCACATGCTTAAAAGTAAGATCTGGAAACTTTTTCTTCAAGTATTGCCCTACTTGCTTCTCCCAAATCTCTTCTTTCGCATAGAAGGAAGGATAAACAGTATAGATAAAAATTTCGTTATCCGGTGTTTTGCTCTCGGTGACAACAGGCTGTTTTTCGGTAGCCGTTGGCGTATCTGTGCAGCCTGACAAGATCGTAAATGCTGAGGTGATCACTAAAGATACCTTGAGAAATTTTTTCATCTTCTCTATGAACCTCCCTAATGAAATATCAATTTTTGTATATCTTTACTTTAGTACGAAATGTTTACGTTTACATTGGGGGGTTCTCCGAGAATATAGGTTGTTTGTTGCATCTTTCCTCTCGCTGTGATTCGTCATCCTTTATCCGTTGCCCAGCGAACAGCCGCGTCAAACAGTTTCCAACCGTCATCCGTCCGGTTAATTTCTTCCCCTCCGGTCAAATTGAAATACAACCGGCGAGCTGGCACGGGCTGGCCGATCATGTTTTTCGTGCCTTTTTCGAACGCGCAAATAACCGCCCGTTTGTCGTCATCAGGTGCGGATGCGATAATATCGCCTCCTTGCGGCACGACAAAACCGATTTTCCCATCCGCCTTGTAAATGTCCACTTCACCTTCAAGCCCGACCGCCAACGGATGCTTGCTTTCATGAACCGTGATCGTTCGTCCTGTGTAGTCTCCGTAATCCGAATCATCTTTACTGGCTAAACCGACTTCACCCAATATTTTGCCATTGGCGTAAATGACTGGTGCAGAAGATGCAAGCAATTTGCCCGCAACACGGTGGGAACCGGCAAATGAACTGACATAGACCAATCCGTATTTCTGCGCATGATCCTCAGTAAGCTCTTTATCCGATTCCAGCGTGACTTCAAAACCAAGCTCTTTCAAATGCTTCATAACAATCCTGTCGTTCGCGCTGTCCGTTCCGACGAAAAGCGCTTTTTTCTCCGCCCCCGCAGATCCCGGCTGCTGCCCGTTCTGATCGGACCCGGGATTTCCATATGTTGGATCTGTACAAGCGGCCGCAGTCATACTGAGCAGAATTAAGATCAAAAGAGAGCACAACTTTTTCATAAGCGCCGACACCTCCTTAATCGGTGTTGAAGCTACTTCTTCTCCGTTGCCCAGCGAACAGCCGCGTCAAACAGTTTCCAACCGTCATCGGTTTGATTGATTTCTTCCCCAAACATCATGTAGAAGAACACTTCACGCGCTGGCACCATCTGCCCCTTCACATTCTGCGAGCCTTTATCGTAAGCGAATATAGTCGCTTTTTGCTCGTCATCCGGAAGAGTAGCTACGACGATCGCATCCTTGCCGGGAGTTGCCCAGCTCATCTTTCCGTTATCCTTATATACGTCAACAGTGTTATTCAAACCCGCTGCCAACGGATGTTGGGCGTTGCGGATTTGAATCGTTTTGGTTGCATTCTCGCCTTCTAGCTTCCCATTCATGTCTGGATCGGTCATACCTGTATCGCCAGATATTTGAGGCTCATCGTAAATGACCGGAACGGGCGTAGCAACGAATTTATCCTTGATTTTTCCTGAATTAACAGATTCGCTGACATAAATCAAGGAGAACCCGTTCGCTTTCTCTGTGGTTACCTCCTTATCGGATACAACGGTGACATTCAAGCCGTGCTTCTCTTTGAAGCGCTTGATCACGATGCCGTCTCCTCCGCCTTCTTGCCCGATAAAGAGCACGCTTTTGCCATTATTTTGCGATTTGGCTGCTGTCGTGGATGACGGTTGATTGGAAACAGGTAGCTGATGACTGACAACATCGCTGCAAGCGGTAAGCGTGAACACCAGCAATGCAGCTGCGGCGCTGCCGATTAACTTTTTCATGGAACGGATTCCTCCCTTGAAATGGTAATTGGTTTCGTGACTACTTCCCGTTCTGGGCAGCCCATTGAATCGCCGCATCCAAAAGCTTCAAGCCGTCATCGGTCTGGTTCATTTCTTCTCCTGCGGACAAATAAAAGAATACCTGCCGTGCGGGAACCGGCTCGTTGTTGATGTTTTTGGCGCCTTTCTCATAGGCGAAAACAGCGGCTTTCTTGTCATCACCGGGAGCTGTAACGATCGTGACGGCTTCTTTCCCAGGAATTGCGTATCCGATTTTTCCATCATTTTTATACACGGTAACCTGATCCTTCAGACCTGCAGCCAGCGGATGCTTGTTGTCTTTAATTTGCAAGGTTTTGGCCGCATCTAGCTGTCCGTAATCCAGCATTCCCGTCAATCCGGTTATGCTTGCTACCTGAGGCTTGGCATAAACAATGGGGACTGTTGAATGCTTAAGCTCGGCATCGATTCTCGAGGAATTGACGGTCGGGCTAACAAAGACCACACCAAATCCGTTTACCCGATCAGCTTTAAACACGTTATCTGCCATATCAATGACCGTATAACCAATTTTCTCAAAATGCTTCATCACGATGGGATCGTTCGTCCCTTCGCCTCTTTTAACGTAAAGCATTTTTTTAGCGTTAGAAGGTGTTCCTCCCGGATCCTGCGATTCGCCCTGCGCCGATTTGGAGCATGCAGCGACGGTACCGCTCAATATAACAATGGATAATAAAGCAAGTAGACGTTTCATTCCCTTTTGCCTCCAATCTTAGATCTTACCTTGAACTTCTATTCCACCAAACCTGTTCGTTCCACGCCTTCTACAAACCACCGCTGTGTGAACGTGTATAGCAGCAAAGGAGGAATAATCATCAAAAAAGTCGTCGACATTCGAATGGCCTCATCGGTGACAGACGGTCCATAGGCTTCTGCCTGCTGTCTCAGCGCCGACGCTATTTTCTCAATACCAAGCGACAGAGGCGCTGTCTCAATGTCAGATAAATACATGCTCGGTAAGTAAAAATCGTTCCAGGTCCAAATGAATGAGAACAGAAATACGACGAGAATTGCAGGTTTGGCTAGCGGCATCATTACCCTGTAAAAGATCTTGAATACACCTGCTCCGTCAATGCGAGCCGCTTCCTCCAGTTCTTTGGGCTGCGTGGAGAAAAATTGGCGATAAATAATGACGAAGAGGGCTCCTTTTAACCCTAAGCCGAAAAAGGCCGGCACGATAATCGGATAAATCGTATTCAAGAGACCGAGTTGTCTGGCGAAAATAATGTTCGGCAGGATCGTCACCTGCATCGGCACGATAAAAGTCAACAGCAGGAAAAAAACAACACTCTCTTAAAGGGAATTTTCAATCTTGCAAAAGCATATCCGGTTACAGCGCACGAAATCGTCTGCAAAATAGCGACGGATAGCGATAACCCAAGGCTGATTGCCAACGCTTTCGGATATTTCATCCAATCCCAAGCTTCCTGCAGATTTCCGAGATAGATCGTTCTTGGAAACCAATTCACCGCCGGATCGAGCAAATCGTCCGCATTTTTAACCATTGTAGCCACCATATGCAAAATCGGTTTCAAATAAATATAGGCCGTATCCAGCAAAATCAAGTAGATAAACAGTTTAAACAGCAGGCCTTTATCCGCTTCTCTTCCGACAACCGCATAGCGGATGTTACTGAGCAGCTGCAGCAGCCCGGACGTGTGCTGTTCCTTCAATTTGACTCGAAACATAGCTTCACCCCTTCTTTGGTAGGATTGTTACACACGATGCGACTTCGTTACCCGATTGAAAACCACAAACAAAATCACCAAGAAAAAAGCGATGATCAGAAAATAAATCCAGAACAATGCGCTGTATTGTCCGTATTCGCTTTCCCTCACTTTTGACAAAATCGGATTCGTCGGGAACGTGAACAGGTCGACAACTGTGTAGATCAGGTTCAGGAAGATGAACGGAGTCATCGCTGGGAGTGTAATTTTCCAAAACGTTTCCCAAGGTCCCGCTCCGTCAATCCGTGCCGCTTCATAGGCCGAATTGGATATCGTTTGCCGTCCACCGAGAAAAATCAGGATCTGAACGCCCGAATACCACAAGATCAGTACAAAAGAATTGAGAATCGAGATCAAAGGATCCGACCAAGTGGCCGACAAATTGCCCTGGATGATCCCTGAAACATTAAATTTAGACATGAAACCGAGATCGCCCTCACCCTGCGTCAAAAATTCCTTGACCACTTCGCCTGTCGCCAAGATAACAGGAAGAAAGAAAATGGCGCGAAAAAACGTACGGCCCGGGAATTTCTGATTCAATATAATGGCGATTAGCAAAGCAAAAATGACGATGATCGGGATCATAAACAGCGCTTGCCGCAGGAACGGCAGCAGTTGGTTGTACAGAATACTCCCATTTTCAAAAAGAATATATTTATAGTGCGTCCATCCGATAAAACGTGTCGTCGTCTTCGTCGCCGTGATCGTTACATCCTGAAAGCTCATAAATAACGAATAGCCAATCGGGAACGCCATAAACACGATAAACCCGATAAACCAGGGAGCGATGAACAGCGTTCCTTCCAAATATTCGATCAGGGATGACCTGAGTCTCCATTTTTGATTCATTGGCCTCCCCCTCCCCGAACAACCGTAAAGTTATGCTCCGGTACGACTAAATCCCCGCTCCGGTATGGCGTTAAATTGTAGTTGACGATAATCCTTTTCCCGTTCGCATACGTAGTTTCTTTCACACCCGGGGCCAGCGTCTTGTGGCCTGTAATAAATTGATCCTGCACGTCGCCGAGAGCTTCGTTATATCGCTGATACTGCTCGGATGCAAAATTCTCCCAATCCGGATAATAGGTGTTATAGAAGCGTAAGCCATAAGAGTTTACATACGTCTTCGTTTCAGCCTTCGTAAATACGAATGCAGGTACAGCTCCGTATTCAATATCGCGTAAAAAATCGTTGACGTCTTCCTGACGGTTATTTACATATTCCGAAGAATACGAAACCAAACCGTGTGTGGCGATCTGAACAAAAGGTACGGATTCATCTGAAAATAAGTCGTAGGAATTGTCATAGACCATCCCTCGGATGTAATTGACATGAGGTAACCCGTAAATATTTGTCTTTTCGCCTTGCACGCCACCCAGCGTGTCTTTAATGCTGGATAAAATCTTCTCCTGAACATTCCTGGCTTCATCTCTAGGAGCCCCATACTCCGTATTGTAATCGTTGTACAGTCGCTGTCCGAGCATGCCGACGGCCAATCCGTCCACGCCTATCGCTTTATATCGCGGCAAATCATTATGGATCATTTCTTCAATGAATTTGTAGCTGACAACGGGCGTCCGCTCTCGATTGAACAACAGGCTCTGCGTTAACGTTCGCCCAGCCAAATTGACCATGGCATTGAATTTCTCGTCAAAGCCCCCCATTCGTATTGTTCAAGGTGTAAGGAGCCTCCAAATACACCGGATATCCGAGAGCGTGCGCGTGATCAATAAAGGTCTTCATGCCGTTATCTCCGCCGATCCTGGAATCAACCGGGAACGTAGCGCCTAACGAGCTGTATCCGCCCTTTTGCCATCCTGTAAAGGTAAGCGACATATTTTTGATCCCTTTGTTATGCAACGCATCGACGATTTGAACGGCTTCATCCGTGGTCGTCAATTGGAGATAACGGTCGCTGACCACGCCTTTTTCCTTATCCGCGCCGACGATATTGACATACATTGGAATGCTCTGATCTTTCACTTGGACGGGGGTTGCACCTTTTTCCTTCATTAAGTATTGACGGTACGCCTCAGCCATACCGACGTAATTCGCTTTTTGGCTATCGAGCATATAGTATCGAACGACGCGGTCGCTGCCGAACACCTGATCACGGTTATAGTCGACGTATCCCCAAGAATCCGGCACATTCGTATTTCGTGTTGTAAACTGCAAGAAGCTAGAACGGAAATTCATTTGCGCTCCGATCCAGTTGTAGTTGCTCAAAACGCCTGCAGGAGCGGCGACAATGTCGGAATACTCGTCGCCCTTGTGAACAACGGCCAGAAAGGCTTTGGAACCCGTCTTCATGCCAAAGACCGGCATCATGACGCTGTTTCGGTTATTGTCGATGCCCGGGAACGCCAAGTCTTTCCCGTATATCAATTCGTCGTAGATTTTATTGACGTTCAATTGGTTATTTTTAAATCGGACCAGCGACCCGGAGCCATCCGGTATGAAAAGATATCCGTCCTGTCCGTCCGTATATTCGGCTCCGAAAAACGGAAACGGTCTGACCCATACAAGGCCCATCTTCGTTTCTTTGACGCCTTCGCGTATGATTTTCGTCTCCACATAATCTTCCCCGACGGTCACCTGAACCGGAATGGTAAAACCGGTAACAGGAAACTCGTAGACAAGCTTGAATCCGCCAGGCACGGCTTGAACATCCTTAACCTTCCCGCCTTCCGCAGCCAGATTCGTTTCCTTAGCCTGCAGAATGTTCTTCGAAAAGTCGACGTATTGCACCATCAAAGGCGAGGCCAAATGTTTCTTCCAGGTCTCGGAAATTTTCTCCTGCGGCCAATATTTCGGATCCGGGTAGGATCGGTATACGTTGCCATTCCGTTTGTCTTCGACGATAAAATGGCCGGTTTTCTCATCCATTTTCAGTCGTAACGCGTCGGATTCCGCGATATTCTTAAAATCACTGTCCACAGGAAGCTGTGCGAGAGCGCTAGCAGCTTCAACGGAGGTATTTTGCTGCGCAACAGCCGCTACACGATTTTCAGGCGCTTTGAACTCAATGGGAACACGTGTCAGGAACAGGACGACTGCGGCCAAGATCAGGACGGTCACGATGATTGCTGTTTTATTGGTTTTTACGAACCCGATCATCTCAAGGTCACCTCCTGGTACATCTGATAAAGGAGCGAAGCAAAATCGCTGGTGAGTCCGATGATGATGAAGACAAGCACTCCGATGACCAGCATCGTACACAGTGTGAGGACAATATTCATAACTGTTTCCCCAAAGGTGTAATTATGGACATTCTGGATTTTCCAGAAGATAAGAAGTCCAATCCAGACTGTCATGGCATTTCCGGCAAAATGATAGATGGACGACTCGGACATCGTCATCAGGTTGGAGACTAATGCAAGCGGAATGCCTATGGCTATATAAGGAATGAGCGCGTAGGCGCTGCCGATAAAGATATGTTTGAACTTCCCTTCGCCCCGATAAATGGAGCTAACAAGATAGTTGGCCAAGATCCAGGCGATCCAAACAATAAAAAATTGCGTAAACGTAGAATAGATGTCTACAAACGTCTTCGGATTAAAAGCAAAGCTGGTCGTGAATTGGCTGATCAAGAGCGATGCGTAAACGGCAAGCAAGATGATGCTTGCGCTCATATAGCTTCCTTTGTTCTCATAATGAATGGCCGAAAAGCTGTCGATAGGGTGCTTTAACACATCCAGGGCAAGCCGCATATTCGCAAGAAATCGAATCCGAGACCGCGGCCGATTGCGCCATCTGGTCCGAAATTCCCATTTTGCCGTGAATTTGTCGGCAAGCATGTAGAGGATCGTACCGAACAGAATCACACTCGCAATCCAGGAAAAGTTTCTTTGCAGCCATAACATCCTAATTTGCCAGAACGATTCGGAGTATCCTTGTTGATCTCCCGCCTCTTTAAATAGCGTCCTCGCTTCCTCATAATGCTCTTTTTTGAACGCCGACTTTGCAAGACCCAGATAAGCGGGGGTGAATTGATCGTTTAAACGCAGAACGTCATGCCACGGCTGTTCACTGTCCTCATAACGGCCGGCCAAGGTAAGCTGGTTCGCTTGATCCACCTTTTGCCCAAATTCCGATAAACGGAAGACCTGTACGATATTCTCCTGATCATCCAGCACGAACAGTTCGTTTCTGCTATTCACGTCAAGCGCTACCGGACTTTTTAACAGACCGACTTGTGACGAGCCGACAGCCGATGCTCCGCCCCAGAAGTAGAGTAAGTTGCCTGATGCGTCATAATGGCTGATGTACTTATTTTGCTGATCCACCACAATCATATTGCCGCTCTGATCGACGGCCACATCGATTAACTGAGGTCCTGTCGTTACAGACCCCGCAGGAGCATCCCACGGCGCAGTTTCCCCAAACGATTTGGAGGAGCTGCGGAGCAAATTGTTCCCTTTTACATTTAATTTCTTCAATTGATTCGTTGTTGCCGTACCCCCGGTGACGGTGTAAATGTATCCGTTTTTGTCGGTCGCGACACTATTAATCGGTTCCGGCCTTTTGGCGACCTCATTGGCATACATTTGCTTGGTGTACAGCTTGCGCTTTAAAGCATCCAGCGGAGAGAGGGCCGTTCGATTCGCGCCGAAGAAGCCTTGAAACTTGCCGTTTGGATCAAGCATCACGAGACCCTCATAACTGCCGTGAACCGCTACGTATAGAAACCCTCTTTCATCCACCATCACTTTGGCCGGATCAAAAACAAAGGTATCAGGTATGTATCGGGAGTCAGGCCGTGTGTACTCCTGCAGCAGCTTGCCGCTGCTGTCCAACTTAAGTACCCTTTTGTTACCTGTATCCGCAACGTACATCGTTCCGTCACCAGTGACAAATATGCCTTCCGGTTTGTTGAGCGGACTTTCCGGCAACGTAATATAACGTAAAAGAACTCCGGTTTCCGTCATATGCACAATCCGGTTGTTACCCGTATCGGCAATATAGACTTCATTTTTCGAATCTACAAAAATATCCTTCGGATTTTTCATCGGCGAACTGATCATAACGGCATGATTGCCCGGATCCGGAGCCGAGAGATTTTGCCCGATCACGCCAAGCGGAAAATACGCCGGCTGAAGCCATATCAGATTGCCCCGGCTATCCTTCGTATACGTGGAGTATTTCACCGAGGCTTGTGCTGTCGCAGGCATCAGTGCAGCACACAGTAGGATGAAGGAGAGAAATAGCCCCCACTTACGGATTTTCATATTCTAACCTCCTTTTCCCTTTTCTGTGTAAAGTTGAATTGGACCGAACAAGCCATATGGACGCAGCTGGTAAGCCGGGGTATGGTCCATGCCTTCCTTGCGAAACGATGCCCAGCTTGTCGTCGATGTATCGCCGGCTTTCTGGTGGAAAGGTCCCAGCATATTGCGGGGGCTCCCCATCACTTCAATGTCAATGCGATTTCTTCCGTCACACATAAATGGCGTCACATCAAGTCGGTTCGCAGCCCGCCAAGGCACGTGCCCTGCTGTTCGATCGTTCACCCGCACCTCAACCGTAACCGCGGAATAATCGCCAAGCTCCAGCACGATGCGGCTGTCTGCTTCGGGTTCTACTTGGACGTCAAAATGGTAGATCATGCTGCCGCAGTAATGCGGATATCCTTGCAAGCACCAATCTCCAAACCCCAATGTTTGCGGTTCTGCCGTAATCATTCTGCCTGCATCGACCCCGAAATTGCCCGTGAGGTATATATCCTCCACTTCCATGCAGTTTCTATACTGGCAGGTCAACGTAAGTATATTTATTCCTTTCTTTATTCCGCGCAGCTGCACTTGATCAAATGATCGGTCCAGAAACCAACCTTCCGATCTGTTCGGCACGGGTTCACCGTTGAGATGGATCTCAAAATCTTTTGCGGATTCCATGATCAGATACATAGGTTCTTTCGGTTCATCCGAAACTTGAAATGAAAATCGAAAGACAATCTGTCTGCCGTCCTGCGGATGAGGCTCGTGAATCCACTTGTATCTTTGCTCGATCCCGTTGGCGTAAATTTGTCTCATGTTCAGCATTTCCCGGATTGCGCGCACGGCCTGCCATACCTCCATTTCATCCGACCAAGCGCTATCCTCCATGGCGAATGAGCAGGTATCCAGAGTAAGCACATTGGGCTTTGTACGCGTAAACTTGCGAATGGGGCCGAGTTCCAGCATTTTTTTCGTTACCTGATCTTTCGCTGGACGGTGTTCTGCATCCGCAATTCGGCTTTGGGCAGGTCTGTCTTTATGCCAGATATACAGCTTCGAATCCGCCGGGCCGAACACATCCTCGAATTGAACAAGACCGTCAGTGAAACTCGTAGAGACTTCCTTCACTTCACCTGTTAGAGCCGACCATTCTTCCATGTGTCCGTCATTTGGTAAAGCTAATGCGATATGGACACGATGTTCATCTTCACGGTCGTTGTTTACGATGAAAAGCGCCTGCTTTTCCCCCATATCTCTAAGCATATAGAGCATCTCAGGACATTCTCTTGCATCCATATCGGTCAAGCTGACACACCGGGGCAAAATGCGTTCCAGTGCAGCTGCCACTTCATCATCGTTCTCTACAACTGTCATATTAGAGTGATCGTACAGACCAGCCACAAGATTCGACGGCCTGCCTTCGATCATAGACGCTCGATGACCGACAGCTACCGCACATCCTCCTGAATTCAAAAACCGTAGCAGCAGCCAATACGTGCTTTCCAGCATGGTCCTGATTCTAGGTATGACGACGACCTTATACTTCGCCAGATTTACAGCGATCAGCCCATCCTGAACGTCACCGGTTTCCGCCATGATCGTCTCATCACCAAGATCGAAATCGTAATGTGCTCTTAGCAGCTTGCCAAGGAATGTGTTGAATGCATGGCCAAAGCTGTTGGTGTGTGAGACATCCCGGTCTTTGCCGCGAGCGGGGAACCCGTAAGGCCCCGTACCGACCATACTCCATGCGGTGGAGGATGGATGCAGCACGAGCACGTCCCGTACCGGGCGTCCTTCTGTCAAAACCGACGAAAGTCTGGCGAAATAATCCTCCACGATGAAGTTGTATTTCCACCAGCTCGTGTTGTAATTAAATACAGGCGGATAATCTCTTTTCCGGCAGCCTTTGATAGAATAGAGCGCCAGATGCTGAGACCGCAAATTAACGCCAAGCACGAATTGGAAATCTCCGACCCATCTTTGCCCTTCAAACGTGAAGCCCCAGCCCGTGCAGCCGTAAGTTTCGGTGAGGACGAACTTTCTGCCGTATTGATTCCGCTACGCTGGTACACTGTTTAACCGTGATGTACTCGTTCGTCTGTTCGTTTAACATATCGATACCCGGAACATGCTGATACCGGTAATTAGGCATGACCGCTCCGCAAACTCGCGTCGCCGTGCCCAAATTATTTTCCCACAGGTAATGCCCGGTAAAAGCAAGGCTGTTATTGCCGCACCACTCGCCGATCTGCTTTGAGTACGATTCGCTGAATCTTTCCGTTACCGTTCTCCAATAATCATGACGTGCTGCTGAGGAAAGCTCTCCATTGAAAAACATATAGGGAACGATGTCCAGCAGATCGTAACCGCGTCTTTCCTGAAAATACGCCGGGAACGACCAGCTCCAGGGGATCCATCCCCGTCCCTCGGTAAATTTGCAGTGACGGTCATGGATACTCGGTTCGTCGGTAAACACGCCGCGAATCGTCTTGCCGAAATGCTGTCCTACTTCACGCTTGTAAGCTTCATAAGTGATATCGATAAACGCCTGCACCGTATCCGGATTCAAATGATCCGGTGGCGCTTCATAGTTAAACCAGGCGCTGCTTTCGGATACTTCAACGCGAAAAACAAGCAGCACTTCGCCATCCTTCCATGTGACTCCAGCGGCGAACGCATCAAGTCTCTCGCACTGAATCAATTCTCGCTCAGCAACAACAGCCTTAAACAACGCTACTGCATCTTGAATTCCTTTGGCATCGCTTACATCGTTCGAACGGGATGGATGCAGCACTTCAAGCGTAAGGCCTTTTGCCCGAAAGGCATCTCCGCCTCTCTCCTGCACCAACCCTCCGGCAAAACCAGAAGGCCAGCGGTCTTCGTCATACAGCCACGTCTGCATCCCCAGCTGTTCTGCGGTTTCCACTGTTGACCGGACCAGATTCATCCATTCTTGCCCCATGTATACGGTTTCCAGTCCATCCCTGGAATGAATGAAAAATCCGCCCATGCCTTGTTCCTTCATCTGCCCGACCTGCCGCTTCAGCTCTTCCTCTTCCAGTTGATCGTTCCAGGCCCAAAAAAGGCAGCGATCTATATTCAACCGGCGGATTCGCAAATTGTTGGCGCAATCGTTGAACTGCCTCCATCGGTCTCCGCCTCCTTCACCATCTCGAAGATCATAACGCTTTTCGGAGGAAGCTCGATGTCTCCGCAGGCGCTTAAACCGCTTAGAAGCTCTTTCTGCTCATGCTTCCCGATATTCATCTTCTGCATCTGATCGGTATGATTTAAAACAAAAGTGAACTCCTTCTCCTCTTTTACACGCGTGGTAACTTCCACGCCCTGCGGTGCTGCATAAAGCGGAGAAATCCCTTTGCAGTCGCACAGCGCCTTCATCCACTGCCGCATGAATTCACGGCTCGGATCCGTTGCGGCGTACCATGCCTCTCCCCAGCCGAAGCGGTTGCGGGTGAGAGCCGGTGAACCTTTGTAGTAATCGCCGCCAAAGCCCGCGAGCGATTCCGCACCCTCCAGATGAACGACCTCGCATACTAGGGCGCAATCGTAGGAACCTTGCAGCTCTCCTACCTTCTGCTTCATAATCAGCGCGTTTCTTTGCTCCGGATACAAAGCGTCGATCTCTTCCACCCAGATGCCCAGCAAATTGCGAAGCTCACCCGGATAACCGCCCGTCGTCACCAAATCGCTCTCGTTCACGATTCCGCTGTAACATGTAGTGACGAACGTTCCTCCGTTCCCGACATAGCGCTCCAACTTATCCGTAAGACCAGGTTTGACCATATACAAGAGCGGTGCCAGGACCAGTTCATAGGAGTCGAGGTCCGAATCTATATGGATAAAATCGACCTGGATCTGATTGTCATATAAGGCATCGTAATATTTCTGAATTTGATCTAAATATTTCAAATGAGCGCTAGGGCCTCCGCCCAATTCGACTGCCCACCAGTTTTCCCAGTCGAACAAAATGCCGACTCTGCTCTTTATCCGGGCATTCAGCGTAAGATTGCCTAACCCGCGCAATTCTTGCCTGAGTTCCGCGCATTCCCGGAATACGCGGGTGTTTTCATGGCCTGCATGGTCGATAACGGCTCCATGGAATTTTTCGTAAGCGCCAAGCGAGCGGCGCAGCTGGAAAAACATCAGTGATTCCGCCCCCTGGCAACTGCCTGGTAGCTGCGCAGCCGCATGACGCCGGGCCTTTTAGACGGATTCACCGGTTTCCACTTGAGCACGCTTGGCGTCTGCTCCATCAGCATAAAGGGCAAGCCGTCCTTCAATCCGCGCATCAGATCATAGCGGAGAGCCATATAGCTTTCGGGCGTATGATTTTCGGGATATATATCGAGAGCGACAATGTCCAGATAATGCGCCCATTTGAAGTAATCGAGCGGCTTATAAGTCCCGTTCCCCTGAAAATTGGTCGTCACGACCGCATCAGGGATCAACGTTTTAATCGCGTTATATTCGATGAGATAACATTCCAGCCAGCTGTCTGAATTAAAACGGTAAAAGTCCAATGTCATGCCTTGAAAAGCAGTTTGATCGGAATTCCCCCCGACAGCCCCTCGCTTAGTGCACTGGGAAGAACGATGTCCTCCCCAATGATAATAGGTGTGTCCCCAAAACTTGGTATACCATGCCTCATTAAGCCTTTCCAACGTACCGTAACGCCGTTTCAACCAAATTCGAAATGCCTGCTCGCAATTTTCACAATAACAGCGGTTGCCGATCTCATTGTTAACATGCCATACAAGCAAAGCCGGATGGTCCTTATATCGTTCCGCCAGTCTGCTGACCAAGTTCGAGGCATAATGGCGAAAGGTGGGGCTATTCGGACAGGAATTATGCCTTCTTCCGAATTTTCGTTTTTTGCCGTCAGAAGTAACGGTCAAGATATCCGGGTATTTCCGCGCCATCCATGCCGGATGAGCAGCCGTCCCCGTCCCAAGGCATACAGAAATGCCGTTCTTATGCAGCTTGTCGAGCACCTCGTCTAACCATTCAAACCTGTATGTCTCCTCGTCCGGTTGATTCAACGCCCATGAAAACACATTCACGGTTGCAATATCAATGCCGGCAAGCTGGAACAACCGCATATCCTCATCCCAAATTTGTTTCGGAAACTGCTCCGGGTTGTAATCGCCGCCATACATAATTTTCGGGAATTTTCGGCTGATCATAGGATGGCCTCCTGCTTCAAAGTTGGGATGGGTGTTGAGCTTGCTGAGATTTCCTGGGCTATCGGTTCCGGCCAACGACGATTCAGCTGCACCGGCGATATGTCTCTGTTTGAAAATGGCTTAAACCGCAGAGTGAATGTAGTTTCTTCTGGATGCAGCATATAACAGTCCAGCGGTGGAGCTTCCCCGCAGCTGTGATTGCCAATCGGAGCCTGCCGGTAGTCCATGTTCACAAACGTTTCGTTCAATCGGACCAAATCGGTGGTATGTTTTGCTTTCGCTACTTGATTAACGTCATAATGACTAGCACTTATATCGAATGTCGGCATGCCGCCGATATACAGCCCGGTTCCCATCGCATTCGTTACAGCGGCCCACCTTGCATCCGCTTTATTCCCGTTCTCCTGCGGTTTGATATACGGAACAAATTGTTCCTGAACCGTTCCTCCGTATACGCCAAGCCTACCGCTAACCTTTCGATCGATATAGCATTCGTGAGGCCCGAGACCAAACCACGACAACCGGTCGAAGGTGCCGGGCATGATCATTTGCAAACCCAGGCGCGGCAGAGGAGGAAGCCCTTCTTTGGGCAAAACGCGAGTCGTGATGATCACATCTTCAGAGCCGTAAACGCTATAAGTCATCCATACGTTAAAACAAGTGCCCAGCCCCGCTGCTCCAAGCGTCGATTTCACCGAAATCACCGCAGCCTGTTCTTCGATGAAACGGATCGAAAAGTCGTCCATGCGATGCTGTATGGCATCAAACCCGGCTTTCTTCCACTCCTTCGACTGGCGGGAATCGTTGTCGATCGTCGCCCGCCATATGTTAACCATAGGACCGGACTGGAGCAGCGAAATTCCGTTATATTCATATGCGGTCAGAAGGCCGCTTCCTTTATTCACGGATATAGAATACGTGTTTCCAATAAGCTTCACGCTGTCAAGCTTCTCCTGAACCCTCATCTTGGGCATCGAATTCAAACGGATGCCTGGTACGGCTCTCGGCTTGGCGGGAAGCGGCAGGTCGGCCCAGGCGATTTCATGGCCCTGCGGCGCCCAACGCGTCTCATGGCGTAAAGTGAAGCGAAGGTGCAGCCAGCATTCGCCATCCTGCTTTTCATATGCCTTGCCGTAAGGTACTGTTAACTCTGCTTCTCCCCCGGCAGGTACTGCGATATCAGTAAGTTCGCCCTGCTCGGCGATATGTCCGTCGCATAGGAGCGACCACGAGCAGGCAAGATGATCCAGGGACAAGAAATCGTAGCGATTCTGGATGCTTACAATACCTAGCCGCATATCGACCGGATGTACTTTTACCGGTTCGATGGCTTTTTTGAACTCGATCAAGGAAGACTTGATCGTTCGGTCAGGAAACAGCAAACCATCCACACAGAAATGACCGCTGTTCGGATGATCGCCAAAATCGCCGCCGTAGGCGTACCAAATTTCGCCGTCTTCCGACTTTTGCCGAATGGCCAAATCCGCCCATTCCCAGATCATGCCGCCCAGCAGACGCGGATATTTGTAAACCGCATCCCAATACTCCTGTAAATTGCCAGAGGCATTCCCCATCGCATGAGCGAATTCGCACATCAAGAAAGGTCCGGGGGTCATCCGCTTTCTCTCCTTCTTCAATCAGCATATCTAAAGATGGATACATGCAGCTGACAATATCTACGACTTGTGCATCTTTGGCGCGTTCGTAATGGATCGGGCGTGAGGGATCAGCTCGGCGCACCCATTCGGCCATCGCATCATGGTTGGCTCCGTAGCCTGACTCGTTCCCGAGAGACCAAATAATGATGGAAGGATGATTTCTATCCCTTTCCACCATTCGGCGGGCACGGTCGATAAACGCATCTTTCCAGCTTGGATCTTGAGCCAAATGGCTTTCGTTACCGATAAAATGACAACCGTGAGTTTTCAAGTCCGCTTCGTCGATGACATATATTCCATAGCGGTCGCACAGGTCAAGCCAGCGCGTATCATTCGGATAATGCGAGGTGCGTACAGCGTTCATATTGTGCTGCTTCATCAGACGGATGTCTTCGATCATTGACGCTAGCGGTATGGCAAAACCAAGGTCCGGATGAAACTCATTACGGTTCACACCCTTGAGTGTAACGGGCGTGCCGTTAATAAGGAGCCGTCCGTCCTTGATCGCAATGCTGCGAAAACCGACGGAAACGCTTACAGATTCCATTGCATCTCCTGACTCATCCTCCAGCTCCAACACCAAGTGATATAAATACGGGGCTTCAGCCGACCATTTGCATGGGGCCGTAACCGGGATGTCGATGTTGAGCTCTTTTTCTTCATTCAATAAGGAAACTTCTGCGGTTCCTTCGTATACAGATTGCCTTGCTTCATCCAATAGAAGCATCTTCAAGAGATGCTTGTCGACCGGCCGATCGAAGTAAGATTGAACTGCAATATGAAGACCCAAAACAGCATCTTCCAAGTTTTCACTGAAACGTGTCTGCACCGTAACATTACGAATATGCACTTGTGGAACGGCCTTAAGATACACGTCTCTGAAAATGCCGCTTAACCGCCATTTGTCCTGATCCTCCAAGTAACTGCCGTCGCACCACTCATATACCTGAACGGCTATCGTGTTTTCACCTGCCTGAAGCAGCGAAGAAATCCGGAATTCAGTATGCATATGGCTGCCCTGACCATAACCTGCCAGTTGTCCGTTGACCCATAAATGAAAAGCCGAATCTACGCCTTCAAATACCAGAAACACTTGCCGGTCGTCCCATGTTTCTGGCATCCGGAACGTTCTGCGGTAGCAACCGACAGGATTATCGGTAGGCACATGCGGCGGATCAATCGGAAACGGATAATAACTGCTGGAATAATGCGGGCGGCCGTATCCGAGCATTTGCCAGTTACCGGGAACGGCGATTTCGGCCCAACTAGCGGGCTTAAAAGAAGGATCGTGAAACCGATCCGGCACTTGCAACGGATTGGAAGCGTACCAGAAGCTCCAATTGCCGTTAAGCGATTGAAAATAAGGTGAAAGCGCACGTTCGCCGATCACAGCCGTTTCCGCATCTGCGTAAGGAATCAGACCGACATTCGGGGGTTCCGCATTACGCTCCAGCACATCCAAGTTCTCCCAATCCGTTATTTTTTTCTCTCTCATACGGTCGCCCTCCCATCGAGCTCCATCAAGCTTATGTATCTTGGAATCGCAAAGCATTTTGCAGAACAAGCGCGATGACCCAAGCTGGGTTCCACTTATTGCTGTGCCCCCTATGATTCCAATGCGTTTGAAAAAAACCTTCCGCTTGTTCCCCTATTACGTTAAATCCCCAGTCTCCAGGCTCCGTGCAAATCCCTTGTCCCATAGCATCGAACACCGTGCGTCCCCATCGTACATACTGATGCTGTCCTGTCATTTTTCCGAACCGCCACAACTCATAGGCTGGAAAAAAAACATCCAGGTGATGATTCTGCACACTAACCCCGGGCCAGCCGACGGCGTTAAATTCTTTAGTAAAGAACACCGATCCCCGGTCATAGGCCGGATTCCACATATAAACGAAGGTAAGAAGCCAATCCGCGGAAATTTCCGCCCATTCCTTGTAGCGTTCTTTCCCATTCGAAACAAACAACTCATAAGCGGCAAGAAAAAAATACATGCCTGCTTCTTTATCTTCACATTTCGCATCGAGTGTAGATCGGGCAAACGGCCGATCGAACGTCTCAGCATGAAGCTCATAATACCTCTGCATCATCGTTTCAGCATGATCCCGGTACCTTCGCTCCAAAGTAACGGCGAACGTTTTTATTAGAGCGATCACACACGGCAGACCGGCTGCGGTGATCATTTCATCGGCAGGCTGGCCGTCCATCAGCCACGCGGAAGGATAAATGCCTGAAGGCAGCGTGCCTTCCATGTAAAATTCGGCCGATTCGCGCAGTGCCTCGATCCAGGCAATAGGCACTTCCCTTTCGTGCTTCCTGTGCAGGAGCACGATATCGGCTAAATCGGACATCGTTTCACCGTACGCACGGCTGGACACGACGGGCTGCTTGTTCATGCGGAAATCGTCCCACGTTCCTTCCTCCAGCTGAAACGTACTGTGTCTGATACCAGGTACATCGGTACGGCTTTCCCGTAAATAAAAATCGACGGCTCTTTTGCATCGGGAAATGCGTTCTTCCATTCCGTTTTCGAAACCTAATTTGCCATCACACCAGGCCAGCTTCAGGCATTGTCCCGTCCAACCGTACATGTAATGCAGCGGATGCTTGGACACATTGCCGAACGTGTTCGAATCGGTAAATTTCACATAGCCGGCCGCACCCCTTCCCGCCGGTTCTCCAGCGGTCGTCCAGCGCGTACGTCTTCAGCCGGATCATCTCTTCCAGCAAAAGCGGCTTCTTCCCTTCAGGAGCGAACAGTTCCACTGCTTTACCTACCAATTCGCGGTACGCATGACCGGAATGGGATAACGTCCCCCAATCCAAAGCGTAAGATTTGCTTAACGTGAATCCTTCTGCAAAATCCAAGTACCCGCCTTGGTACGTTTCCGTTCTATTTTTGGCAATGTAATACGTATCCTTCTCGCCGTTGAACATCAGTACCCCGCTCATCGCCGCCGCAATGAGGACGCCTTCCTCCTGTATGGCTCCGAGCGAACCGTAATGTACCGTGCCATCCGACGCTTCCAAGTAGTCAGGAATGGAATACAACGAGAAGTAACGCGCTCCGGTTTCCGCGTGCAGCTCTTGTGCATCTTGCCCTGAGATCTCCTTCGTTTCCACCCACTCCACATTCACACAAGGTATGGGCAAACGATGCTCCTCACAAATGAATCCTTGGCCGGGACCTACTCAAGCCGGGGCACGATCCGATTCGGATCGGAAGAAGGATTATTGTTATAAATCATGTGGGGAATTGTCACCTTTTCCATGTTTCGCCTCGGCAACGGGAAAAGAAGTCCAACAGCTGCATCTGTCAATACCCGGTCTGTCCGATTTTCCCAACTCACATTCATGCGCAGGAGATGATGCTCGTCAAAAGCCAGATTCAGCGAGATATGCAGCCCCTGCATCATGCAGCTGAGCTGAATCGATCCGGATATTACGCTGATTCGCAGCTCTTGTAAGGGGTCCGTCTCGATTCGCCAAGGTCTGCCCAAAGAATAACAAAACATGTCATTCAAATCCGCCTTGAAAAAGGGGAGCTAACCCCCTCGCTTCGCAATAGGAGCTGCGTCCCTTGCGAGGTGACCGCTACTTCGGCTCGTCGTTGCTGATCACGGCTAACAATGGCGTACACGCGTCGCTCCCTCCTTTCTCACTAAGCATGGATAGTAAAAGACGGTCCAACGTTGGATTGAAGCCTACTCTTCCCGAAAGCGGCATACATACGAAGAATATTTGACCGCGCCCCAGCTTTTTCTTCCCTACCAAGGGCAGTTTTCGCTTACCGTCCTTCTCTCCCTGCGCGTGATAGGCGAACACAATGGGTTCGATACCCTCGCCATCCAAATGACAGTTGGAAATTCCGTCAATTCTATCGGTAGTCAAATTATAAAAGTACGAGAAATCATCGGACTTTACTTCTGACAGACAAGGTTCGCCTGCTTGAATGGACAGCGTATACACATTCCGTAACTTGACCGTCCGGATCTGTGAATCCTCGAGCTCCCACACTCCGTTGTCTGCATGTTTCAATATACATATTACCGTTCCGCCATTTCGCACTTTATGGAGAATGTCCGTCCGGTGTCGGGCGAATACTTCTGGAGATGAGACGACGCAAGGCGGTTCCGCCTTTGCCGCATCATGATTCACCTCTCCGGGCATATTCAAAAGCTTGCCGATCAATTCGGATTCCTTATCGAGATAGGATATCAACTGCGGCTTCCGGTTAAACGCTCTCGCAAACGCCTCGAAGGTGAAGCGTTCTGCATTCAACATGTTCCCGTTTTCATCCAGCAGACAAGCGTCCACATACAGCATCTGCCTGTCTAGCACCGCAGGAACTGAGAAGCGAATGGAACCCGCATACCCAGAAGAGGCTGCCGGAAATGTACCGGATATCTCATAATGGCCGTAATCACAAGCATCATCCCGAAGTGTTGCGACAATCCGGCATTGTTTTACTTCCTCCGCCGTATCGTTCAAGAGCCATGCTTCGATTTCCATCGATTCGCCTTCGTACACCTTCCAACGGTCGCACCGCAGGTTGACTCGCATCGGTTCCAAGCATTCCTTGTACGTGAAGTAAGCCGGTTTGGGTATGCGGTCTACACCGACAAGTGCTTTCATCCATCCGGCAGGCCATGCGTCGATTAGCAAATGAATGGCTGTAGACACTACTCGATCCGCTCTTCTGCGCCAGGCATCCGTCATTAACTTCGTTGCCAAGCTTTGATGTTTCTGACTTGCCTCGATCCATTCCGGCATCGTTTGCTGCTCAGCGAACCAGTCTCCGTGGATATTGTACGTTTGCGCGCCATGGATCGCGCTTGGCAGCCAGCGCTCCTGTTCGGATGCGGGCAGCCACTCTTTTGGATAGCGGCTTAGCATCAGCTCGGCACGGTCCAATCCTTCCGTCCCGTATTCACCGCATCCTGCCTTCCATCCCTCTCTGACGGGCGGAAGAAACCCTTTATACATTCTTCCAAGAGCAATGACATTATTCGTATACCACATGTTATAGCAATGAAAATCGGGCAGCCCTTCCCGAGTAGGGGGATTGTAGTCCCCTTCCGCGTTTTTGACTACGCGATCTGGATTTTCAATAAAAATGGCCTGCCGGGATGCTACAAAGAAAGCTTCCAGCTCGTTTCGGTGCAAATGGCGGTGCCCTTTTCGCCTCTTCTCGGTCCGGGAAGGCTCGTTAATGAGCGACACCATGACTGATGACGGGTGACTGCGGATGAGCCGCTCCATCTCCGCCGCCTGCCTGACCCCTTCGGCAAATTGATTTCGCCGGATAAATCCGAACGTTGGCAAATCGCACTGATGCATCATGCCGAGCATATCGAAATAATCGTAAATCTCTTCTTGAACCGGACGCTGCGTGATCCGATAGAAATTCATATTGGCAACCTTAGCGATCAAAATATCATCGATTAATTGGTCGAAATCGTTATTCATCACGCATTGCTGCAAATGCCCCATTTCATTGGCGCCTCTAAGGATGACCGGACGATTATTCAGATACAACGTACCTTTCGGCTGATCTTGCTCATCCATATGAAACTTTCTCATACCGAAAGTTCGATCCCGGCTATCCACGCATTCTTCCCCATTCATCATTTCGATCCGCGCGACATACAGCAAAGGCGAGTCCGGCTCCCAAAGCTCGCATGCAGGAAAATCTACTTTGTAGCGAAAATAATTGAGGCCCGGACCGGCGTAAGCCACAGTAAATGTTATAGGGCCGACACCTTGGCCGGAAAAATTTTTAGGAATAAGTTCCAGCTTTAATTGGAAGTTTTCAATGATCCGGTTCGTCGTGTTCATCGCATCGATCCATACTTCGACCAAGCTGTCGTCTATATTCGGCCGAACGAATACATCTTGAATAAACAGCTGCGAACGTTGTTCCAAATAAACCTTGTTATAAATTCCGGCACCCGGCGGACAATGATTCCAGCCGCTGTTCGGGTCGTCCCAACCAGGACCGGTCGCTGCATAGATTTTATCTCCATCCAGCTTCGAGCCGCCAACCCCCATCATCGGATAGTCGGTCTGCACCTCCACAACCAACGTATTGCGTTCCTGCAAAAATTCCGTTACGTCGAATTCAAAAGGGGCAAAAAAACCTTCATGACTGCCGATGCATTTGCGATTAAGATAAACCGTCGTTTTATAGTCGACACCTTTAAATACCAGAAATATCCGTTTGCCATGTGGAATCGAGGGATAGGTAAATTCGCTTCGATAAAACCCCGTCCACTTGCCTTGTTCCCCGGTAGGACCGCGAAAATCGGGAACCGTCACCGTTTCCCAATCCCCCGCCCCTTCCAAAACTTGCGCAAAATCAGCGTCATCAGCCGTTTGATACCGAAATTGAAAATGGCTGAACGGTTGGCAGTGCCGATTCATGGATGGAGCCGATACCCTATTTTTCAAATAGGGGCGGTACTTTTCGCGAAGCTGCTTCAGCTCCTCTTGGAACAGCGCCAGCTGCGCATCGAACGAAAGCGCTGGCACGCGTTGGGCCATTTCCGTTCCCGGTGCAAAATATTGTTTTTCGTATGTTACAGGCGGAATATCCCGCAGTTCATCTTTATTGCCGGGATGTTCGCGAAACGCTATTTCCGCAAACTGATCCAAACGTTTTGTTGGCTCCAATCACATCTCCACCTTACTCCTCGTCATACCGTCACGATTTCAAAATCTAACGTAAATCCTTCGTTGTCCTTCGGATGAATCCTCACTTCCGATGTACCGAAACGCTGCGTCCAACAGCGCTCCTTTCCCAAAAACGGTTCTATAACCTCTTTCACGGTGTTATCGAGAAAATCATGGATAACCATCCACCGACCTAGACCCATTTTCCCGTTACTTCTAAGCTTACCCGGACATTCAGTTGGAAGAAGCCACTCAGCGATCACTACAATAGCTCCTTCTTCCGCTTTTCGGATGACAGCCAATAATGTCTCACTGGAGAGTGATGAGCCGCCGACCATGATCAACTTCGGTTTTCCGATCATTTCTGCGCTGACCTTTTCGTCAAAGACCAGAACGTTATGGACCGGATAAAATAACGGATGCACCCGCTTGCCTTCATCGGTTGCAAATCCTTGTTCGAGCGGAAAACGGTCAAGTGGCACTTGCCGCTTTAATTGATGTCTCGGAAAGTCGAAGCCCGGAATATGCATACAGCTGCCGTGGGCAGGTATAGCCCCCTGCTAAGCAAATGCCAGATGTGAAACACACTTTGACTGAACGATATGTCTTGTTCATGCAGTGTCCGGTTTCCGAATAACCGTTCATTTAGACCATAATTGCTGTCATCGGAATGAATAACAACAATATCCGGGTCCGCTTGAGAATGATGCCAAGATAGCGGATTTGCAGGAATAAATGATTGAACGAAGTGCTGCCAAACTTCACCGAACTCTGTTGTCTGAAAACCAGTCGGCGTATGTGTAAGCAGGACATCGATATTTTCCACGAACAAATGCGATGGACCCATGAAATAGCCGAGCTTTAAGGCAGATTCGAACTCCTCAGGGGAGTGACCGGGAAATCCGGGAAACCTCGTAAACCAGGTCCCTGTATCCGGTCCCCACAAATCGGCACAAATCCAAAGCGCTCTTCCGTATTGTTTGGCCGCTCCTAGAGCCGTGGACAGTTGCAGCGATTGGAACGATTCCTTCATGATTTTGGGGCAAATGTCCATACCCGCACTGGCGAATGTATGGAACATCGTAGGAAACACGTGCTCCGATATCAAGGGAATGGACACACCGGGTGATGCCAAGCGATCCACCAGGCTTTTGACATGATTCGTACGCGCCAAAACCGATTGTTCCACCTTGCTTCGCGACTGCTCGATGTTCAAGCCATCCGTATCACCCCAATGGGGAAACCATCCGTCTTTACGGTACTGGCCGGCATTGATTTGCAAATGTTCCGGCTCGTCGTACAGCAGGCCTATGCACCGACCTAGTCTCGCAGTTTCAATGATTTCGTCATCCGGCACATCATACCGGTTCGTACCTTCAACCCAAGGGCCGTTGATGTTGCCGTATTCGTTGCCAAGGCAAATATCTATGCCCGCTGCGGCTATATCCGCTGCAACGTCCTTATGATCCGTTCCCGGAAGGACATGATGCACATAAAAGTCCGTTTCTAGCTCACGCAGAATCTGCACAAAGGCTTCAGGCTCCGGTTTCGGATCCTGCGACGGACAAACGCTCCCTCGTTCCGGTCCGCATCATCAGATCTGAAGCTTTACCCGCCCACGGATCCTGCCAAGCAACCACCGGGCCCTGAATGCCCAGTTTAGGTCTATGCGAGTTAAGCCCCACCTGCGTTCTTCACTCCTCTGCTTGCCTCCGTGTTATCAAAAGCATGTCGGATAATGGCCAGACAACCAGCCACGTCTTCCGGCTTCGCATGCTCGAGTATTAAGGGAACGTCCGGCAACCGCTGAGCGAGCAGCTCTGCATACACATTCCAGTCCGCTTGCCCCGCCCCGACTCTCGGTGTAGTCAATCCACCTTCTCCATATAGCGTATCTTTGGCATGTGCAATCGGAGAGATTTCGCCGATACAATCAAAGATTTTTGTCATCGCCTCCGGCTGCCGCTTTAAATCTTCTTGCGTCAAGTAGTTAAAGGGATCCATAATGAACGCCAGTCCATCGGTTCCAAGCCGCTTCAGCATCCCTGCCGCTTGCTCCGCACTGGCCATAACGTTGTTCACAAATCCTTCAACCAACAAAATAGATCCATTCTTCGCAGCCCGGTTTCGCAAACGGTCCACAATTTGCAAAAGCTGTTCCCATGCTTGTGCAGTCCGGTTACCTTCATAATCGCGCCACGCATTCGTCGGATGAAGGCTGCCTGTCTCTGTCGCCATATACCTAGTACCATATGCCGAACATAGGTCGATCATCTTTTCCAACTGCTCCAGCTTGGATTCCCCTTTTTGCAAATTCGGATTCATGAGATTCGTATATCCCGATAACCCGACTACCGAAATGCCATTCCTTTCGAAAATGGAGCGGATTTTCTCAGCTCTGACTAATGAAAAGAGCTCATCATCCATGACCTGCATCGACTGCTTGGGGTCAAGCTGCACATACACCATGCCGTGATTGCGGGCATCTTCAGCCATTGCCTCCGCGCTCCAGCCCATGTAGATATAACTCATAAATCCGAGTTTGTTCATGATACAGCGCTCCCTTTTAGAACATCCGTTCTTTCCATGACACAACCTTGCTGGCTGGAAGCGACCATGGCCGTTGTCATCGCTACTGTTTGCAAGTTATCGTCTGGAGTGACTGGCGGCAGCTTCCCTTCTTCCAATGCGGTCATGAAAGCAATCATGGACCCTGCAAAAGCGTCCGGGAACCAGGTTCCTTTCAGCTTGATCTCATGTACGACATTTTTATGTTTGTTCAGTGCCATGTAAAGGGTGTCTTGGGTACACCAGATGCTTCCTTCCGTGCCGTCAACCCACCATGTGTTGCTGTGAGAATGGCTTGCTTTGACAATATTGTTAAAATGAAGCGTTGCCATCAGCGGATTTCGGCCACCCTTTGGACCGAACTCCACGTTGGCGGAATAGATCAGCGGATCGATTGCATTTGCCCCTTTAACTGCGCTGTTGTGCAATGTACCCGTGACCATTCTTCCGGATAAGGATTAAAATAACGGCACAAATCCACATAATGTACGCCATGGTCGACGATATTGAAGTTTGCCATATTCGTCCACCACCAGCCCGCCTGATCCTGGAACGATCGCATGTAATGATGAATGCTGTAAATCTCGCCGATGAGATCCTGCTCCAGCACCGTCTTCAGTGCTTTATGTGCCGGAGCCCAGCGAGCCTGCTGGTTGACGCCGAGGATGATGCCGAGCCGTGCTGCCTCTTGACTCAGCCTTTCGGCGTGAGCCAGGTCCAGAGCCAACGGTTTTTGACATAGTACCGGCCGTGGTGCCTTTCCGATTAACTTCAGGACTTCCAGTCGCGGTTCGGGATGAATGGCCAAATCGATAACCCCTACATCCTCCCTTGCGAGCAGTTCATTTATATCAGTCGTCCAGAAAGGAATGTCGAACTTCTCCGCCGTCGCTCGTGCCGCTTCTGCGTTAACATCACAGCAAGCCGCGATATGCAGACCATACTTGCGATAGGCAGGCAAATGCGCCGAATTCGCTATACTGCCACACCCGATGAGGCCGATTCCGTATTGTTTCACATCCGCTATACCCTTCTTATTGGGCAAATAATGTTCAGGTCTAATGAATTCCATAGTCCCACCTCTTTATTTCTTACATTACACGAGGATGAAAAAACATTTATAGGGTGTTTGTGCTTTTTTGTAGGGATGATTCAACCACGTTGACGATTAACGAAAAAGCCTGTCAAAAGTCAGCATGAGTCCCAGCAGATAACCTGTAGCCGCAATATCTTGCTAAACCCATGCATGTTGCCTGCGACTAAAGAAATGGCTTATCACTGTTAGAAGTGGATTCGAGCGGGCAACTCATTGGCTCGCCAATGAAATTTGATGTAGCGATTGGGAGCATGGTTGCTTGGCTTGTGATATGATGTTGCTTATCAGAGTAAGGTTGATTTTCAATGCCATTTGATGTTGTGAATGAGAACATGGTTGCTTTTCATTGCAAATTGATGTTGTTAATGGGAGTATGGTTGGTTGGTTGGTTGGTTGGTTGGTTTGCGATATGATGTTGCGTAATAGAGCATGCTTGTTTTATGAAATGATGTTGCGGAATAGAGCAAGGTTGTTATTCAATGCAATTCGATGTTAGCATAAGGGCATGGTTGCTTGAGCATGTAACTAGATGAAGCGTATGAGTGTATGGCTGTTTGTCGATGCAATTTGAAGTTTCTTAACAGAGCATGGTTGCTTTTCAATCCATTTTGATGTTGCGAGTAAGAGCATGGTTGGTTGACTTGTGATATGATGTTGTGTAATAGGGCATCATTGTTATTCATTGCCATTTGATGATTGCATGAGAGCATGGTTGTTTGACCATGTAACTAGATGAAGCGTATGAGTGTATGGCTGTTTGCCGATGCAGTTTAATGTTTCTTAACAGAACATGGTTGCTCTTCAATCCAATTTGATGTTTCGAGTGAGAAGATGGTTGATTGACTTGTGATATGATGTTGCGGTATAGGGCATGGTTGTTTTTCATTGCCATTTGATGCTGCTAAAGCACGGTTGCTTTTCAATGCCATTTGATGCTGCGATAAGTAGCTGGGTAGTTTGTTAAAAAATACTTTAGACGGTTGTGAAGCACACGCCGCTCCACAGTTTCAGGGTGATCCTGACTGGGGGCGGTTTTATTTTTTAAGGGGGATTAACATGAATTTTGAAAATGTCTATGATGCTTATATCGATCAACACACCAAATTGCGACGAGGGAGGCACGGAGGCGCTTAACGGAGGGACACGGTCATGCAGAAAAAATATTTTTATCGAGAGTATGGTGGCCCGCCTTTTCAAATTTTGAAAATCTAATTCCAGAATATGAAATCCAGGATTTTCGTGACGGCACACGCTTTATTGATTTTGCCTTTATCCATGGACATGTCCGTTTAGCCATCGAAATCGACGGTTATGGTCCGCATTTGCAGAACATTACACGCTCGCAATTTTCGGATCAATGGCTTCGGCAAAATCATTTGCTCCTTGATGGTTGGAAATTACTGCGCTTCTCCTTCGATGATGTAAAGGACAAACCACGAATGTGCCAACAGATGATTCATCAATTCATGGGAAAATGGTTCGGAAACCGTCAGTGCCAATGGTTTGACAGCTGTACATTTGAAGAAAAAGAGATTATCCGTTTGGCGTTCCGCTGCAACAGATCTATTAAACCTGCTGACGTTTGCGAAGTGTTACAGATAGAACAACAAAAGGCACGCCGTCTACTACATGGCTTGCTCTCAAAGGGCATCTTCGTACCTAGTGGACGAGGAACACGAAGAATATATGTTTATCAGTTATCTCCTTCGTTATCTAAGGAGCTAGTTGACATATAGTGCGACCACTTGATTGCCATCTACAACGATGTTTTTCAACGTTGTAGAGCTCTCTCAGGCGCGGGCTCTCACGCAACGATGCTGATCATCGTTGCAGTGCCCACTACGCGCCGAGTCGCGGAAGTTCCACTCTACAACGATGTTTTTCAACGTTGTAGAGCTCTCTCGGGCGCGGGCCTCTCACGCAACGATGCTGATCATCGTTGCAGCTGCCCACTACGCGCCGAGTCGCGGAAGTTCCACTCTACAACGATGTTTTACAGCGTTGTTGAGCTCTCTCAGGCGCGGGCTCTCACGCAACGATGCTGATCATCGTTGCAGCTGCCCACTACGCGCCGAGTCGCGGAAGCTCCACCCTACAACGATGTTTTACAGCGTTGTAGATGAACATCTGGCGCGGGCTCTCACGCAACGATGCAGATCATCGTTGCAAGTGCCCACTTCTCGCTGAGAAGCGGAAGCTCCACTCAACAACGATGTTTTACGGCGTTGTAGAGGAACATCTGGCGCGGGGCTCTCACGCAACGATGCTCAGCATCGTTGCAGTTGCCCACTACGCGCCGAGTCGCGGAAGTTCCACTCTACAACGATGTTTTTCAACGTTGTAGAGCTCTCTCGGGCGCGGGGCCTCTCACGCAACGATGCAGATCATCGTTGCAAGTGCCCACTACGCGCCGAGTCGCGGAAGTTCCACTCTACAACGATGTTTTACAGCGTTGTTGAGCTCTCTCAGGCACGGGGCTCTCACGCAACGATGCTGATCATCGTTGCAGCTGCCCACTACGCGCTGAGAAGCGGAAGCTCCCATCTACAACGATGTTTTACAGCGTTGTTGAGCACTCCCCAGGAGCGGGCCTCTCACGTAACGATGCTGATCATCGTTGCAGCTGCCCACTACGCGCCGAGTCGCGGAAGCTCCACCCTACAACGATGTTTTACAGCGTTGTTGAGCTCTCACTGGCGCGGGGCTCTCACGCAACGATGCATATCATCGTTGCAGCTGCCCACTACGCGCCGAGTCGCGGAAGCTCCACCCTACAACGATGTTTTACAGCGTTGTTGAGCTCTCTCAGGCGCGGGTCTCTCACGCAACGATGCTGATCATCGTTGCAAGTGCCCACTACGCGCCGAGTCGCGGAAGTTCCACTCTACAACGATGTTTTTCAACGTTGTAGAGCTCTCTCGGGCGCTGGGCCTCTCACGCAACGATGCAGATCATCGTTGCAAGTGCCCACTACGCGCCGAGTCGCGGAAGTTCCACTCTACAACGATGTTTTACAGCGTTGTTGAGCTCTCTCAGGCGCGGGGCTCTCACGCAACGATGCTGATCATCGTTGCAGCTGCCCACTACGCGCTAAGAAGCGGAAGTTCCCATCTACAACGATGTTTTACAGCGTTGTTGAGCTCTCTCAGGCGCGGGCCTCTCACGCAACGATGCTGATCATCGTTGCAGCAAACTGCGCATGCAGCGGAATGCACTAGCCGCTGGAAAACTGCACAACGAAAAGGCCACACGAGGCAAACTTCCAACCGCCTTCGTGCAGCCTTTATGTCTATCATTCACACAATGGAAGGACTGTGTGAATGTATCCCAGCTCGCGGCGCGCGTTTCTGCACGACACGTCTGTGCTTTGTCCCAAGCATACTCCTCAAATCTTCGTTGCCAGTTTCACCCGCTTGCTCTCGCTCAAGCACACTGCTCAAATGTTCGTTGCCAGTTTCACCTGCTTGCTCTCGCCCAAGCACACTGCTCAAATGTTCGCTGCCAGTTTCACCTGCTTGCTCTCGCCCAAGCAAACTCCTCAAATGTTCGCTGCCTGTTTCACCCGCTTGCTCTCGCCCAAGCATACTGCTCAAATGTTCGTTGCCAGTTTCACCTGTTTGCTCTCCGGCATCTTACTAGCCGTGAGCACGTAAGTTTTGCCTGCTTCTGCGTTGAATCGGATCGAGTCGGTCAGCGCTTCGACCTTCACGGGCACGCCGTCCGATTCAACAATCAGCGGCATCCCATCGCGCCGATAGACAACCGTACACGCTTGATTCTGTTTGGCTCGAATGAAGCATCGGGTCAGTTTGCCTTCGTCCCAGGCCAGATCAAGCTCGTAGCCGCCTCTAGCTCGTAACCCGCTGACTGATCCTTTCGCCCATACGCTCGGAAGCGCAGGTAGCAGGTTGATTTCCCCGCGCTGAGATTGCAGGAGCATTTCGGCAATCCCTGCGGTTCCGCCAAAATTGCCGTCAATCTGAAACGGCGGATGATTGTCGAACATATTCGGTAATGTGGAATGAGACAGCAGCATCCGCAGATGTTCATACGAATTGTCTCCATCCTCTAAACGTGCAAAGAAATTAATGATCCACGCCCGGCTCCAGCCCGTATGGCCGCTTCCGGCCTCGAGTCTGCGCTTCAACGTACGTTTGGCCGCTTGCGCCCATTCAGGTGTGTGACGCACATGAATGATTTCACCAGGATGCAGGGCGAACAAGTGAGAAATATGACGATGGCCCGGATGCACTTCTTCCCAGTCTCGAACCCATTCTTGCAGCTGCCCATGCTTCCCGATTTGCGGCTGCGGCAGCTTGCGCAATACCCGTTCCCATTCGCTGCGCGTCGCTTCATCTGTTTGCAGGATGCCGGATGCCTCGATGCAAGCGCGGAACAAGGTATAGATGATCTGTGTGTCCATGGATGGACCGATCGTTAAGCATCCTACGCTGCCATCAAATCCGATAAATTTGTTCTCAGGAGAGGTGGAAGGTCCGGTAATAAGGCGTCCATTTTCGTCTTCAAACAAATAATCCAGGAAAAACTCGGCCGCTTCCTTCATGATCGGATACGCTCTTTCGCGAAGAAAGCTTTCGTCTAACCCATACCGGTAATGCTCCCATAGATGCAAAGTTAACCAGGCTGCGCCCATCGGCCAAATCGAACCCGGCATAAAATTGCCTTCAATCTGGGTAGCCCCCCACATATCGGTATTATGATGAGCGACAAAGCCCCTGCAGCCATATACCGTTTGTGCCGTTTTTCTGCCATTCACGCGCATGCGGTCTATTAAATCGAACAATGGCTCATGGCATTCGGACAAATTACATACTTCCGCGTGCCAATAGTTCATCTCCGTGTTGATATTAATCGTATATTTACACTCCCAGGGCGGAGTAAAGCTTTCATTCCAGATCCCTTGCAAATTTGCAGGGTTTGAACCTGGACGGGAAGAGGCCATCAGCAGGTATCTGCCATATTGGAAATACAATGCGATGAGGCCGGGGTCGGTTCCTCCTTCTTTGAATCGAAGTAAACGTGCATCGGTTGGAAGTGTATCAGCCTCCCTCGCATCATCAGGCTGCCCAAGCTCCAGCTTCACACGCCCCATTTTGGCCGTATGGTCCGCTATATGGTCTTGTTTCACCTTTTCATACCCTTTGCTCGCCGCTTGCTCCAGCTGCTTTATACATGCAACTTTCGGGTCTGAGTGGCGGAAAGATGTAGCAGCTGCGATATAAATCGTCACCGCTTCTGCCTGCACAATGAGGAAGTCTCCGACTGCATCGACCGATCCACCATCAGGAACCGCTTTCACTGCAGCACAATAGGTGACTCCGCCTCTTCCGTTTTCACCGCTCATTACCAATGTATCATCGGCAATTCTTTGAGTTCCCTCGTCAAACGGTCTGCGGCTCAAATGCATGCGAAGATTCAATTTTCCCGGACGATCGCATCGGATCCGGACCGCTATGACTTGATCGACCGCACTGCTGAACAGTTCCCTCGAATGCGGAATATCGTTGAGACAGTAGCCGACCTTTGCTATCCCTTGCTCAATGTCCAGCTCCCTGTAGTAATTCGAAATCATTTTCTTTTCGCCATCATGATAAATTTGAAAATCTCCGAGCGGTTGATAAGGATGGAGTGATTTAGGTACCGACATCATCCCCATTTGAGCAAGTTCTTCAGCTTCAATTTGTTTGCCCTTCATCAAAAGCTGCCGAACCATAGGGAAATATTGCTGTCCCTCCGGATTATCCCCTCGAACCGGTCCTCCGTACCAAACCGAGTCCTCATTCAATTGGAGCCTTTCATTATTCACCTTGCCGAATATCATAGCGCCTAGCCGCCCGTTGCCGATCGGCAGAGCCTCCGTCCAGGATCTTGCCGGTTTTTCATACCATAATTTATTAGTTTGGGCCGAGTTCCGTTGGTGTTTCATCAGCATCACTCCTTGATTTGTTGGATTCGTAATGCAAAATAAAGCTTACCAGGCAAATCGATTCGAAAACGTCCTTCAAATGTTTGTTGAAGCGAGGTGATCTCCATATTCCAAGTATCGATGATATCCACGCTGTAGCGCCCTTCCGGGAGTACAAAATCTCGATATGCGAATCGGTGTGGACCGAAATACTGCAAATAATACCGGCCGCGCACAGACAAAGTCGCAGCATCGTAGCTGTCGCTCGTATAGAGCAGATCATCGGGGGCATCTTCCAGAATCGCCTTCAGAAATTCGATTCTCTGAACACTTTTTCCATAAAGATCTCCGCCATGCGACCACCAAAGCGTCTGTTCAGGGTTCCAATACGTTTCCCCATGAGTAACATAACCGCCCCGGCATGTGCCCTCCCAGATACGACAAAGCAACTCTTCAGGGGTCAAGCTACCCCATCTCGTATCCAAATTGCCCTCATAACCGCACTCGTCAATAATTGCCGGCTTTCCGTATTGTTTCGTGCACTCGGAAACCACTTTCACATCGGATTGCTGGATGCTTGCATGCGTGATCCAGGGCAAGCCGAAATCATACCATGCTTTGCAGTTATGGATAGAGCGCAGATGCCTGCCATAGTCACATTCCTGCACAATCCGAAAAAGGCGGTTCCAATCGTCTTGTTGCTTATGTTTCATCAAATCGTATTCATTGGCGAGCGACCACCATACATTTCGGTAAGCGGCAAGCCGGGCAACGACATAACGGATATATCGTTCATCCTCTTCCGGAGACATTCGGTCAAAACCCCATCGGCCTTCGTCATACGGATGAAACAGGATGAGGTCTGCTTCCAGACCTAAATCAGCCAAATCCTTGACACATTTCTCCAAATGATCAAAATATCCAGTATGAAACCGCGTTAAATCAAATCCCGTTGACGGTGAGCCTTCATAAGGATACCTCTCAGGTTCAGCCTCATTAAACAGGTAAGACTTAGGAAACACACACATGCGAATTTTATTGAATGGCGACTGGCTGAGTGTCCGCAGCGTCTGTTTTTGCAGCTCTTCGTTTTGCAAATGCCAGACGTAACAGGTTGTGCCGATCGGCGTGTAACGCGTTCCATCTGCATATTGAAAATGGGAGGCATCCTTAACCCTTACAGGACCGTGATTTCCGACAGAAGGCGAGGTGCACGCAAACTCCCTTGACAACCGATCCATTTCCGCACAGTTACTTGTCGTCTCGAAGGTCCATATCCCTTCTTCAAACGGCATGAATCGGATGCAATACTTGCCTTCTCCAGCATAAAAACCGTCGGCTTCAGCTTCGTTCAAACCATTTTTGAACCGTGCGCTGAGCTGAATGTCCATGTATGGATTTCCGCTAGAGGGACCATCCAGTGTTAATTCAAAAATGCCCCATCGTTCAACGACGTTTGCAAAGTTCAGCTTCATCTCCTCCTTTCAATTCACGTTGCCAATCATAGAGATGCGCAAAGCTATGTAGGGTTTTCCTGGAAGATCAACTTTGATTGTCCCGCTAAATGTACCTTCGATTTGCTTAATCGTCATTTCCCATGTATCGATGATCTCTATACGGTAGAGTGCGTCCTTCCTCAGCTCCACATGCTTGTAGGCATGCTGATGTCGTCCAAAGTATAGCAGCATATAGGATCCTTCCTGCCGTGCCGCCATCCAGTCCTCAGGACCTTCTTCCATCACTTTTCGCAGGAAAGCGATTCTCTCCGTACTTTCTCCGTACAATTTCCCTCCCGAAGAGATCCAGGCCCTCGTCTCCTTATTGATAAACGACTCCCCATGCCCTACGAAGCCGCCTCTCGACAGCCCTTCCCAAAACCGATGAGTCAATTCCTCTCCGGAAATATTCCCCCATCGCCTGGAGCTGTTACCTTCGTATGAAATCTCATCGATGACGATCGGTTTCGCAACCGCTTCGCGCCACTCCGTCGTCAGCTCCGCTTCCCAGTGCTGAATGCTTTGGTGGGTAATCCACGGCTTACTAAAATCATACAAGTTGGACGATTTGTACATTTTAGTGCCGTTGTGAATGGAGCGCAGATGCTGGTAGGGATCTTGACCTTGGGTCAATTGAAGCAGCCGGTCCCAATCCGCGACAGTCTTATACGAGTTAAAATCATATTCATTGCAAAGCGACCACCATACGTTTCGAAATGAGGCAAGACGTGCGATCACATAGCGTAAATAAAAAGCATCGCTTTCCGCATCCATGTTATCAACGCCCCAATATCCCTTGTCATAGGGATGAAACAGTACAAGATCGGCTTCTATACCAAGCTGCATCAGATCTTTTATGCGTGATTCCAAATGAGTGAAAAAAGCTGGATTAAACTTTGTTTTGTCTATATCCTCCGGACAAGTCCCTGCGAAGACCAAATTTAGCGGAGGCCGCATATCCCTTGTGGGGAGCAGACACATTCTCACTTTATTAAACGGAGAGTCCTTAAGCGTTTGCAGCGTAAGCTCCTCTAGTTCTTCATTGCCGTGATGTGTCCAATGGTAGCAAGTCGTACCGAACGGCATATAGGGGGTTCCATCCTCGTAGGCGAATAAATAGGAATGCTTTACCCGAACGGGACCATGGTTCCCCTCTGCGGCCTGAATACAAACGAATTCTCCATCATGCCCATCAAGTTCACTGATATTGCTGCGAGTCACATATCGCCAAACGCCAGGCCTGTCAGGCATGAACCTGATTCGATATATGCCGTTGCCGTCATAAAATCCATCCGGCTCGACGATCAAATTTTTGTATTGGAACTGTGCGGACAACCGAACCTCTTGAAACGGATTCCCCGCAGAGGGACCGTCGAGCGTCAGCTCGAACTGTCCCCATTGTTCTACTTCCTGCCCGTTAAATCGCTTCACCATCCCTACATGCCCCTTTCTTATGTATGAAAACAGATCGGCATCATTTGATTCCAGAATGCGCCATTGTTGCGATCACTTTGCTCTGGAACACAAGAAACATAATCAGATTCGGCAAAAACAGCAGAAGCGCAGCCGCAGCCGCAGCGCCTTGCCTCGCCACACTGTTCGCCATTCCGCTCGTTAGTGTCTCCACATAAAATGGGAATGTTTTCATCGTTTCGTCCTGCATGTAAAACGTTGAGGTTGTAGCATCCTTCCAGGCTGAATCGAAGGCGATTATCCCTATCGTCGCTACCGCCGGCATGAGCATGGGGATCACGATTCGAAGGAAGAGCGTAAGCTCCCTGGCACCGTCCATTCGTGCGGAATCCAGAAGCTCATCCGGCAGCTGGTCGATGAACTGCTTCATCAGGAATACCCCTGTCGGCACAGCGACAAGCGGCAAAACGTGTCCCCAGTAGGTATCGAAAATATGCAGTTTGCTGACAATTAAATATTTAGGGATTTCTACGGTTTCCGGCACAAACACAAGCGTTAATAAAATCGTGGAGAACACTAGCTTATGTCCGGGAAATTTATGCTTGGAAATTGCATAAGCGCACATAGCGCTCGTCATCGTGATTAGAAAAACGGCCAAGGCCGTGACGACCACACTGTTAAATAAATAACGGGAAACCGGGACGGCAGTGGTTTTCGTAGTAGCCAAAAGCTCTGCGAAGTTTTGCAAAGACGGCTCTCTCACAAAGATGTTAGGCGGGTAAATAAACAGCTCTTGATATGGCTTGAAAGCATGATTAATAATGTACACGATAGGAAGAAGCATAAAGATGCTTAATACGACGAGCAGTACGGCTGCAAATATTTCAAACGGGCTCATCCGATGAAATCTTATTTGTGTTCGCCACGTAAACATTTTGCGTAACATTCCTGCAGCATTCATTTATTCGTCCTCCTTCGTACCGAAGAGCTTCCAGCTCAGTTTTTGGGCAAGGTATACGATTGTCAGCAGACAAACGGTCAACGCAGTTGCATATCCCAGCTCAAACCGTTTGAAGGCATAATCGTCAATATGAGTCGTAATCATATGCCCTGCGTATTCAGGCGTCGGATTCATACCGGATAACGCTGTTCCGATCGTAGACATTTGGACCGCTCCGACGATAGCCATGACTGCGCCAAACAGCATTTGCGGTTTTGTGGATGGGATCGTGATGTACCATACTTCCTCCAACCGGCTTCGTATGCCATCCAATCTCCCCGCCTCATACAACTCTGGATTCACATTCAAGATTCCGGCCAACATGCCGAGGAAACCGATCCCCATGCTTTTCCACAGAGAGACTACGACCATGGAAGTCATCAAATGCTCTTCACTTGTTACCCATGCCACCGGTTCGCTGATCAAGTTCATCTTCAGCAAAAAACTGTTCAGATAACCGATTCTGTCGCTGGAGAGCATCGGCGTCCAAATAATGCTCATTGCGACCAGACTCGCTAACGATGGTGTATACATCGCTAGCGTAAACCATTTGCGGTACACGCCCGGCAAGATGGAGATGAGCCAAGCGAGCATAAAGGCGCACATATATCCGCCTGACCCGACAATCAGAGAAAACGAAAGTGTATTCGGCAGCGCATATTTGATAAGGATTAAGTCCTGAGAAAGCATGTTACGGAAATTGTCCCAACCAATAAAATGGGGCGCTTCGATGGCATTATAATAGGTAAAGCTGAGCGCTAAAGCGGACAATACCGGAAGTAAAATGAATATGATGAAACAGATCAGGAACGGAGCTATGAATAAATACGAGACGCGGTATTCCCATAACGTTCGCAGAGCTGCCATGAGTTTGTTTTTACGAATTTTGGCATGAGCTACCATTCCGGGAAGTACCGATGTATTACTTTTCAACATATTTATCCACCCCTCCCCACGGTTTTGTAATGACAGGTAAATTCAATGATCGCACAAGCTTTCCATTCGCATCGATAAAATGAAACTCTTGCATTTTCCTTTGCACTTCCCGATCAACTTCTTTAATGGCAGTCTCAAGCGATGTCCGATAGTTTTCCCCGCCGATCACAGTTCGGGTCCATGCATTCTTGATCTCCCGTTCCATATAATAGCTGCCGGGTACTTTCGCAACTTCCCGGAACCATCTCCACTGTTCCAATATGGACTGTAAGTCCTCTTCCTTCCATGGCAGCTTCACAAACGCATCGACATTAGCTGTATACCAACGGAACGTCACACCGTTAAGGGTTTCCAAATCAGTCCCATACTTTTCTTGCACGTCTGCGGACATCCACCATTTAAGGAATTCCCAGCTTTCCTGAGGCTTCTTCGTATGCTTAAAAATCGCTGATGCGAACTGATCCCCGCCATTACCGCCGGTCCACCGTACGACAGTCCCATCTTCCTGCTTCACTCCGGGAATAGGCGCAACTCCCCACACACCGTTCAGCTCCGGCGCCGCAACGCTCAATTGAAGATAGGCATTCAAATCGGCTATACCAATCGGATACGATCCGTCCCGGAAATGCTGGACAAAATTATCGCTTCTTTGATCAATGCCGTATTTGTTTTGCAGTTCAGTCCATGCTTTGAACGCTTCAAAGCTTTTCTCCGAACTTAAGCCCGTTCTGGATCCATCCTGCTTATAATATTCGAGTCCGTGCATCTGCAAAAATATGCTGTGCTCAACCGGTGTAAAGTTCATTTCATTCTGTTGAAGAATAGGCAGCATCCGATATACGTCATCCCAGGTATCCGGAACGCTTAATCCAAGATTTTTTAGAATATCCTTACGGTAAAACATGACCGAGAACGCCTGAGTTTCGGGTACGGCGTAATATCCTCCATCATAGTAGTAAGGCATCCATGAACCCGGAGCAAACTGGTCGTACATTTCCTCAAAATCCGGAAATTGTTTGAGATTGTAAACCCCGTTGCGAATCGCATAATCGAACGGCGTATCATGAGGCAGCCCGATCCCGACGTCGGGAGCAATACCAGCAGCATTCATTAATAAGAGAAGTTTATCGTCCTTGAGAAGATTCACTTTCACTTTGATTCCCGTTTGCGGGGTAAATGATTCATCCGCCATATTTTGAAGCAAGTTCACGTAGTCCCGCCCGCGGTTCATCCACACATTAAGCACTTGTCCGTCTTCTTGATCGGATTTCTTGCTTGATACAAAAGAATTGAAAAAATTGATGATCGACCCTTCAATCTTTTCGCTAATCGTCGCTTCCATCTTAGGAAACGATTGGTTAGCCGGAACAATAAAGAACCGGTCCAACTGAAGAGGCTGGGAACTGAGTTGCTTGGCCAGATCCGCCAATTTGCCTTGCAACTTATTCAAACGGCCTGCATCATACGGAATTTCATCCGGATATTTTAAAAGCGTTTCGATATCTTTGCTTACAGTGACCAGCCCCTGGGATATCGCATCAGGTCTTCCATTGACCTTAATCAATAGCTCTCTTGTTGCTGTAAGCTTGTTATTCAATTCCTCCAATTGTTCAACAAAGCCGGGCAAATCTTTTTTAAGATCCCAGGTCCTGTTTATATCGTCGACACCGCCAGTTAATGTGCGTAAATCAGCCGACAGCTTAATCAATGTTTCCATCGCATTATTCATTTCATCGACGATTGGAACGATCGGAGCCTGTGTAACACGCATCGAAATCGTGTTACTCCTTTTTGCAAATAAAACTCATAAGGTGTACCTTGCTCGTCGGCAAGCGCCGTTCCTTTCCATCCCGAATCATAAGGGAATCGGTAAGCAGTCAGCTCGGAAAAAGGCACTTTGCCATTAATCAAAATCGAACGAAACGATGACCGGTTAGACACAAAAGACTGCTGCTCGCGCATTGCTATTTTGTAAAATCCGGTTTCCGGAACATCAAACCCCCAACTGATTTCCTGGTTATTCGTCGACCAGTGGTTGCCATCGATCGTGTTGTAGCTGATTTTCCCCCGTACATATGGGGAGTTGGCAATATCATTATCGAAAGCAAGCGTGATTGAAGAATCGTTCTTCCATTGCACTTGTTCCGCTTCAATCACAATCGGATCGCTTTGTGCGGACGCTGCATCCTTCGGCAGTCCTTCTCTTACGGTTTTGTAATCCGCTATAGGGTCAGGCGCCTTGAAGGTGATCGATTCAAGCGCCATCGGATCACTGCCGGACAGCCGGATTTTGTGCTTCCTGGACTCAAATTCCATAACAGCGGATCCGTGTACGCCCCGGACATATCGCGCAATTCCCACGTAAGCCAACCGGATATGTCGTCAGCTGCCGGGCGTATTTCGTCGCCGTTGTCGTCTTTTCGGATCGGAAGCTTATCCTTCCAATGACGATAAAGTTCGATCGACTTGGACTCCATGAATGGAGTTGATCCATCCACAGTCAGGCTCAGTGCAATCGGCTTACGGTCTCTCGAGTCCACGAATGGATGATAGGACATTTCTATGGCATAGAGCCCGCCGCTTGTTACATTCAAATCGTACTCGATCCATTCGTCGCCTTTGGCGCTCCAGACCAATACGCCGTCTTTGCCCTGATAGGAATCTATAGCCGTGTGGGCGTTGTCCGATTTAGCGGCAATGGTTGATCCGGATATCGTGAAGCTTTCGCTATGATTAGCATCAACGCCTTTCTTTTTCCACTCTTCAAGCACTTTAGCGTAGTTGGGTACTAGCTCTTTGGATAATTGTGATAAATCACCGGTACCGGCGGCCTTGGATGTTTCTTTAGACAGGACGTTATGATTGTCAGCCAGTACGGATAAAGCCGGGCCCAACGCACATAATATGGCCAATATGAAGGACATCCACGCCCGTGTTCGAAATAATGCTTTCAACTCCATCCCTCCCGATGCACCGCTTAGTACGCCAGATTCTCTGTAGAATCTTTATCAAAAAACAGTGCTTTCTGCATATCTAATGTTACGACAAGCTTCTCATTGTCCTCAAAATGGTGGTCGGCTGGAGCTCTGGCAATGAGCAATTGCGACACACCGATATCCAAGTATAGATACATGTCCGCCCCCATCAATTCGTTCAACTTTTGAACACCCACGATTTGCGAATGGGGATTCGCGTCTCGAATAATGGGTTCCAAATGAATATTTTCACAGCGAATACCGAGTATGACGTTTCTATCGATTTTCTTTTTTTCCTTAACATATCTGACTGCGAGGCTGGGATTTTCAAAAAATATCGGTTGGTATGAAACTCCAGTAATCCGCCTTCGCTTTCAAGTATCTTTCCTTCTATAAAATTAATCGGAGGCGTACCAATAAATCCGGCGACGAACATATTTCTAGGATTGTTGTAGATCAGCTTCGGTGTATCTACCTGTTGGATGACTCCGTCTTTCATAACTACGATCCGATGGCCCATCGTCATCGCTTCCACTTGGTCATGCGTCACATACACCATCGTTACGCCAAGCTGCTTCTGAAGGCCGATGATTTCTGTTCGCATCTGAACTCTCAGCTTCGCATCCAGATTAGAAAGCGGCTCATCCATCAAGAAGACCTGGGGATTACGGACGATCGCTCTGCCAAGCGCTACACGCTGGCGCTGCCCGCCGGAAAGCTGCCTCGGTTTCCGATCCAGAAAAGGCTCAATTTCCAGGATTCTGGATGTGCTTTTGACGGCCTGATCGATTTCGTTTTTTGCCATTTTCCTTAGTCGCAGACCAAAGGCAATATTTTCATATACGCTCATGTTCGGATACAAGGCATAATTTTGGAAAACCATGGCAATGTCCCTGTCTTTCGGCGGCAGATGGTTGACGAGCTTATCCCCGATATAAAGTTCTCCTGATGTGATATCCTCCAATCCGGCGATCATCCTCAGCGTAGTAGATTTCCCGCAGCCGGAAGGACCGACCATGACGATAAACTCCCCGTCTTGTATCTCTAAGTGGAAATCCCTTACAGCATAAGCTCTTTCTTTACCAAAACGCTTTTCTACGTGGTTCAATAGAATTCGCCCCATTGAAGTACCTCCTATAGGTCATATCAATACTTGATTGATAACGGTTTCAATTCTCTGATTCTTTTATTATACATCTCGCATTTGAACGCATTATAGGTGATGATTACTTAGTTATAGGGGGAATCCTGCTTTCAGTCCCTTTAATTGCTTCTCCAGCCAATCGAATGATTGACGTCCTGACACCTCGTGCTTCCCTGGAAACAAATCCACTTCGAGCCTCTCCTTATGACCTGTACTTTCATAAATTTCCCGGAGAACAACAGCAGCTTCTCTTACCGATTCTGCCGGAAAAAGCGGGTCATCCAAGCCTGATTCGACGAACAGCGCTCTCGGCGCTATCAATCCGATGAGTTCAGGCAGATCTGCGTAAGGAAGAATCGCGGGTAAATAATTGTCTATACAGTGGTTGACTGACAACAAGCTTCCTCTAAACGTACTTGTAAACGCGCAGACAACAGCAGCCTTGATACGGTCATCCAACGCAGCTGAAAGCGAAGCAATCAAACCGCCCCCGGAAAATCCGATCGTGCCGATCCGCTCAGCATCTGCTTCTTCTCTGGTTCGTAAATAATCAAGCGAGCGCATGGCTTCATAAATTCGCAATCCGGTCAGCGTTTTGCCATACATAAGAAGACGCGATGCTAGCGGTGCGCAGGAGCTGCTCTTCTTCGGATCTTTTTTCATATCGGACGATAATCTGCGATCACCGAAGCCGATAATTTCCGGAGCGATCACAACCATACCTTTTTTCACTAACTGTACCGCGTAATGCTGAGGCATACCCTGCTTTTCCTCGTCTACGCTTCCGTCCGGCCGCAATCCGACAATCTCTCTGCTGCCATATCCATGGCCATGCCACGCGAGTACTGCGGGGGCTGCTTCCTCAAGCCTATGCGGAATAAGAACATACGCGGGTATCTGGAGATAGGCGTCAGATTGGTAAACGACCCTTTCCATCGAATAATCGCCCATGTCTTGCTTCTCCAGTACAACTGCGTTCAATTCATCCGGCGGCGGGTCAAAACTCCCCAATACTTCAATCAGCTTGGCCCTCACCTTCTCCTTTCGCTCGTTCCATGTTGGTTCGATGCGTCTCATCTTATCGCTTGCGTTCATATATAAATGATCCATATAGAGATCCGGACACCACATAGGCCTCATCCTCCGACATTAACTAGTTCATAAACTTGCGTATAACAAAAAAAGCTGCTCCATATCAATGGCCAGCTCTTATAGTTAGCATGAAATTTCTGTCTCATCCAATTCCTGGAAGTTTTGTCGATACTGTCGTGGCGTTACCCCTGTTTTTTTTCGGAAAAGAGCATGAAAGAACTTCATATCCTGATAACCGACCTGGTTCGCAATCTGATAAATGGGAATGTCTGTAGACTTCAATAGTTCGCAGCATTTCTGTATGCGTACGTTTTGTAAATATTGCGTAAAGGACAAGCCGGTCGATTTTTTAAACAGTCGTTGGAAATGGCTGGCGCTTAAAAAAAGTAATCCGCCACATCCTGAACCGTGAGGTTATTGGTATACCGGGTTTTAATAAAATGCACGACTTCGTCAAACATCCTGAATGAAACGGCTTCCGTTTCATTAATCAACTCGAAACGCTGCAACAGCACCAGCATCTGAATAAGCAACGCCGTTATAACAGTCTCGAAGCCAGCGCTTTTTTCAAATATTCCCTGTACATATTATGCATAATCGATGAAAAAGTATCGTGCTTGTCCTGAAAGTGCAGCCAACGCTCGGAACAATTGGCCGGATCATGGATGGCGTGATACGTCACGGAGTCTTGCTGCATCAAGGGCTTCCACTTCTCAAGCAAATCTTCGCGGAAGATACAATTATAGATGACGAGCATTTTATCTTGCTTTGGAGAGGAGGGACGAAACACGTGTGACGTACCAATCGGTATGACGAACAAATCTCCCTGCTTTACGGATATAACTTGATCCTCGATGTAATGATAACCGCAGCCTTCTCCTACAAAGCTGATTTCTACGAAATCGTGAGTGTGCTGCTGAGTTGTAAACGATTCCAACTCTCGATTCAAGAAAATATCCAATTTATTCTCAAAAAATAATTCGCCGCTTAAATGGCCGATTCTCCCATCCATAACCGTCACCTTCTTTTGCAAGTTATTTGTGATCTGGCTTATCCATGTATGCGAGTCTCCAAGAAGTCGGGGATAGCGGGGAATACGCCGATGCGTATCCCCTGCTTGATCCTGAATAAGTGTCTATTGCCACTCTTTTATCCATTGTTCCGGCAAACGAACATATTTGATACCTTTACGAAGATAAGAAAAAGCAAGATGTATGCTTCCGTCTCGAGCTGCAATAATGGAAGGATAGGAATATCCAATTTCGCTGTCTTTATATTCCAGATCCGCCATCTGTACGTTTCTGAAGTGGGGCCAGGTCTTCCCTTGATCTTCCGATATAGAAACAGTGAGGGGCGTGCGCAGCGGTTTTTTGCGGAATTCCCCTTTTCTTTGAACCCATCGGAATTGATCGCGTTCCATTGTTGAATTGTTATAAATCAATGCCAAGTGGCCATTCTGCAATGTAATCAATTGCATAGATGAATTGTTATTCGGCAGATCGCTTTTGGCCGGGACCGACCAGCTCTTTCCGTTATCATGTGAAATGCTGGTGTAGATCCGGTCCGCCTGCCGGCTGCGAAACATCGCATAGAGTGTTCCGTCCTGGAGTTCCACTACGTTCATCTGTACGCGGTGTGTGCTGCCGGGAACTTCGTATTCGTGCCAAGTTGCTCCTTGATTGGAGCTGATCAATACGACACTATAGTGTCCTTCGAGCTTGCAATAATAAGCCGGCAGCAGCCAGTCACCGTTCTGCAGCACAAGGGGAGGATGACGTAAAAAGATTCCAGGTCCGCCCGACAAAACCTCGGCAGCACCCCAAGTAATCCCTTGATCTTCCGATACCCGATAGACGATCTTGGAAGTTCTCTGGTTATGCGGTTCGTTCGATGTATGAAACAGCCAAAGACTTCCGTTATCGGCTTGGAACAAAACTGGATTTTGCTCGGATCGTTCCGGGTCGCCGGATAGCTGAATCGGTTCAGACCATTGACTGGACCCGGCCGGTAATCTGGACATTACGACATTCGTATCAGGATTGCCCTCCCCGCTGCCCGAAAACCAAACACAAAGCAGGTCCCCATTATCCAACTCGAGTAAATTAGCCGCATGGTTGTCGTTTGGATGAAAAGCGGGAAGATAGGCTTCCTGCAGCAGAGCATCCTTTTCGGACGGGGAAACGACGCCGTTAAATCGGTTCATTATGGGATCGTACCTTCCTTTCATCATGCACGTATTTTCAAGTTCGAGACAGTTCTTGAATCGGAAGTTCTATGCGGCATAGCGTGTCGTTTGAGAAAACGAGCTTGTTGTTCACGTACAACCGGTAACCTTCTTCAAGTTCAGGGTGTTCACAGTGTACATTCGGGTTTCTGTATGTGATCCGAATGTCCAGACCGGCTGCTTTTACACGGTCCAGATAAAAGTAATCCAATCCGTTATCGATAGGATCCAACACGATCCGATCCGGCTCAATGCTTAAGCCAGCCACATGTGAAATGATTAGATCAATATAGAACGAATGATTGTATTCCTGTTCATCGCTGAGCGGTTCGCCCGTGGCACTGTTGTAATGCTCGACAATACCAGGCTGGCTGAGATCTCGTTTCATAAAGTGAAGAAATGAATACTCACGTAAAAAGTAGGCAAATTGCTGATCATATTGGTGATTTGTGCGCTTGCTCTCCTTAGCGAGAGCATCTAACGTAATCGAATTCGTGTAAGGCCAAGCAGGACCGTTCCATACGCAGCCGTTGCGGCCTTTGACAAAATGCCCCATCCAGCCTCCTTCTTTGGAATAAGCAGGGCAATCGGCGGAAACGGTTGGGAACGGACATTTTGTATTGAACTCGCGTACATCCAGTAAATGCTCCATCAACCCGTTATAACGATCATCAATCATTTGCGCCCATCCGGGATAAAAGCCAACAATATTTTTCACGAACGCTTTCTCATCGGTCTGATAGTGAAGGTCGTAAAAAAACTGAGTCTTCTCATCCCACATTTTTTCCAGAACGTCATGTTTGATGTTCTCGGCCATCTGATCATAAAGTTCCGCTTCCGGGTCCCCGGTAACTTTGCACACGTGTGCGATTGCGCAAGTGTTCAAATAATGATAAACGCTTCGATCCACTCTTTTCAGATGTGTGTAGGTTGTTTTATCTTTCGGATTTTTGGGAAAGTCGTGAAAAAACCAATAACTAGGCTGGTACTCTTTACCAGTTCGCGTATGCTTGTATTCGATCATCAAATAGTCGCTCTCGTTCCCATGAATGCGGTTACACTCCAATATTTGACGCTTCATGGAAGGCAGCAGCTCGGCGATTGTATCGAAATTGCGATGCACCAGGAAAAGTTGATACGCAGCCCAGCAAGAGAAGCTAGCGAATGCATGCATGACCGTATCGACCGTCATACAGCTGAATTGCCCGTCTTCTCCGGGAGATGCCGCCATATTGCGCAAAGGTCCCTCACTGTATACCGGATCCTGGTACCATCTCGCATCCATGATATGCAGCGGTACCGATAAATTAATAAGTTTGCTAAACTCCCAGCCTCCCTTGCTGAACGGTTGCTTGCTTTTCTTATGCGACCTACCTTCGTAGAACAACGGATGGGTCAAATTCCCGTACTGAGGATCCGCCAAATTGTGCCGTAGCAGAAACCAGCGGTAGAGCCAGGTCTTATCGAGCAGCGGATCGCTGCTTCCAAACACGGGGGTAAGGTCGAACCATTGCTGATATTCTTCCTTTTGCTTATGAATGAGCTGATCCGCCGTCAAACCGCCCTCTGCGTATGCGGAAGCTCGCGTTTTTAACAAGTCCAAATCGTCCAGACCGGAAATACCGAATGCCGCTGCTGCAATGAACGAAACCGATTCTCCAGATTTCACAAGCAGTCCCGTATAAAGTAACGGCTCGCTCACTGCGATGGCTCCTGCTATATCAAAACTGTAATGATCGATCTTAAAATGGCCCTGCAAATGACGATCGCATCTATCGTGAAATGGAGCCTTCAATTGCAGCACGAGATCCTTACCGCTGTGGTTGGTCCAAGTTTGAACGGAAACGGCGCAGTCGTTCCAGCTAATAAATTTACGTTCCGAAAAAGTGAGCCGATGGTCCATAAACTCCATATGCAGGTGACTCGGAAACCAATCGGACCGACAAGGTTCCAAGCTTTCCGTCAAATTGTTATGTATCTGAAAGAGTAAAGGAATATTGACTTTATGAATAAAATCGAATCTGCCTGAAAACCCGGGTAAAGGATCCAAATAGTCTGCCCACAACCTTGCTCCCGTCGAACCGAGCAGCATGGAGCCGGGATGTGCGAAGCGTTTTCCTGCCCGCTTGCAGTTGATCGACCAATGGGTTGACAGCCCGCATAATCCCACCCTCTCCATTTCGTGTATATCGTTGATCAAACTACCATCTTTACATCATTATATAATACTATCATGAGAGTTTCGTGGTATATTTTTCCTAAATTATAGGTCATTCCTGCTTAATCTTTTATAATAACTTTTTGAAATGCGATACGTTCCCTTTTCCATGTGTAGGTGATATAAAGTTCAAGTCCGTTGGCAATAATGGCCGGATAGGAATATTGCTTCTCTCCTTCATCCAACAGCAGCTCGCTCCCCCAAGTTAGGCCATTATCCTTGGAAATCCGTATCACGAGCGGTGTTCTCGGACCTTTCTTTTTGCCGGGCTCCGGACGCGTCGGATTAAAAACTAATGCCAACATCCCATTTTCAAGCTTCACCAGGTCGATTCCGCTGTTATTGTTGGGCAGATCTGTAGGATAGGCCTCACACCACGTTCTCCCCCGTCCGACGAGTCACTACGGTAAATCGCACCTTCTGTGCTGCGGGTGAGCATATGAACAATCCCCGGTGCCGATTCCCATAGGGTGGGTTGAATGATACCTTTCCCTGTAAACTTGTCGCGATTCAGCGGAACGGTTTCGCTGCGGGTCCACGTCTCACCTCCGTCGAACGAAAGGTCCACGAAAGCGTCCCAAGCTGGTTCTATCGACGCAGGAGCAGCTATAGTGCCGTCTTGCAGTGTAATCGGCTTATTTTTTACCGGCCCTCTTCCTCCTTGATCGCCTTCAACCAATGGAATAGGCGTCGTCCATGTGATACCTTCGTCCGACGAACGCATGACCATCGTGCTCCACTCGGCGATGTCAGCGCCTACTTTATAATATAGACATAACACACCGTCCGCCTTGCGAAAAAGTACGGGATTCCAATGAGGAATGTGGTCCATATCGGCTGTTTTTACAGGAGGGCTCCATTTGCCGTCTACTCTGCGCGAGGTCCAGATCGCGACATCTCCGGCTTTTTCCTTCGTTCCTCCGAACCAAGCAGCGATGATATTTCCCCCGGACAGCAGCTCCAAAGTAGAAGCATGACAGCTCAAAAAAGGTCTATCTTCCGCAAAAATAAATTCTTTGATTCGATCGGCATACCTCATGATCAATCACTCCTTGGAACAATTTCGTAGCAGCAGCCCTTGTTCGTTCCAAATGCAACGAGATTCGGTCCGAGCTCCTTGGCCGTGATACGGCTGCCATCCTGCAGCACTTCCACAGGTTCCGATATTCGCAGACGGAGCTCCTTGCCGGCCAATGATCGGATACTGGCGCGCCGCAGCTTGCCGTGCTCCCACTGGATATCGATCTCAAAAAGCGCCCCGTGCCCGAAGCCCCTTTACGCCGCCTGATTCCCATGAAGCCGGCAAAGCAGGGAGAAGCTGAACGGACCCGCCATGGCTTTGCAGCAGCAATTCAATTATTCCTGAGGCACCTCCCAAATTGCCGTCAATTTGGAAAATATTTAGCTTCACCTTCGGATGCCGGTGAGCGTTCATCAAGTTCGGATGCAAACCACCGAGCAATTCATTCAGGAAGCGGCTCGCTTCCTCAGGCTCTCCTAGTCGAGCCCAAAAGCTAATCATCCAGGCACAGCTCCAGCCCGTATGCGCGCCACCGTGTTCGATGCGGCGTTCAAGCGTTCTGCGGCAGGCGTCTGCGAGTTCCGGATGGTCATGCTGCGTAATTAGATCTAGCGGATGAAGCGCGACCAAATGCGCGATGTGGCGATGCCCCGGCTCGAACTCTTCGAAGTCATCCTTCCATTCCTGAAGCTGCCCGTATTTACCAATGCGAAACGGTGACATTCGTCGAAGCGCATTCTCTAATTCCTTGATAAAGCCGAGCTCGCCGTCCTCTTCGCGCAGGATGCGGAGCGCTTCCAAGCAATGAATGAACAGGCTCTTGAACAGTACCAGATCCATAGTCGCACCTTGCGTTACACTGCTTTTTTGCCCATCCGGCGCTAGAAAGTAATTTTCCGGCGATGTGGAAGGACATGTGACCAGAGTTCCATCCTTAGCCTCGACCAGCCAATCCATCGCAAACAAAGCGGCTTCCTTCATTGCAGGGAATGCATGTTTGAGAAATGACTCGCTTTGGCTGAAGGCATAATGCTCCCATAAATGCTCGCATAACCATGCTCCTGCTATCGGCCAAAACGCCCAACTCGGCGATCCGCTTACCGGCGTTGCAGTTCGCCACAAATCAATATTGTGATGGGCCGTCCATCCTCGGCACCGATAGTGAGTGCTGGCTGTCTTACGTCCTGTAACCCGCAGATCTTCAATCAAATCAAACAACGGCGAATGGCATTCAGATAGATTACCGGGCTCCGCCATCCAATAATTCATTTGGACATTAATGTTTGACGTCCAGCTACTGCACCACGGTGGTCTCATGCTATCGCTCCAAATGCCTTGCAAATTGGCCGGCTGTGAACCGGGGCGCGAACTGGATAGCAGCAAATACCGGCCGTATTGGAAAAACAGGGCAGCAAGATCGGGGTCAACGGCACCGTTCTTCACCGCTTTTATCCGAGCATCCGTTGGTGTTTCGCTGAAATCCGGACCGTCAAGATGGATGGAAGTGCGGCCGAACAATGCCGAATACTCGCGTATATGCCGTTCTTTCAACTGTTCATATCCCATCGATTCAGCCTTCATTAGCATGGCTTCACTAAGCTCAGTCGGACTTTTCCCTGATGTGGCCGGATCCTGGTCGAAACCGTTATAACTCGTTGCAGCCGTCAGCAGTAAAGTCACGCTTCCCGTCCCGATGATGCGAATCCTTCCGCCGTTGACTTCAACTCTCCCCTTATCTGTGAGAGCAAGCAGCTGCAGAGCATAACCGATCCCTCTACCCTCTGCATATTGAACGGGATCCGACGATTTGACGGTATTGGGCAAAACATGGACCGGACAGCGCCCGGACAGCGTCATCCGATTCCTTGACGATTTCTCGACTTGGAATTGCAGCGGGCTGTGAAGCAGGACGGTCATCCCGATTTTGCGTTCACTTTGCAGCCGTATAACCATGACTTGATCGACAGCTGAAACGAACACTTCTCTCGTGAAGATAGCATCGTTTTGGAAGATACTTCACGCTTGCGATCCCTTTTTCCAGGTCCAGTTCCCTTCGGTAGTCCGAGATACCTCCTGTTCATCGAAAACAAGCTCCAAATCGCCAAGCGGCAAATACGATTCGATCTCCGGACCTTCCATGTGCCGTTCTATCATGTTCTCAGCCTCAGCGTATTGGTTCGAAAAAATAAGATCGCGTACATGATCCAAATGATTTACGGCATCATAATTGACCGTATCTCTTGGTTCCCCGGACCAAATTGTATCCTCGTTCAGCTGAATACGCTCTCTGTCAGTGCCGCCGTACATCATTCCGCCGAACTGGCCATTGCCGACGGGAATCGCTTCAAACCAGGATGCAGCCGGCTGGGTAAACCATAACGCCAATCCCCTATCTGACATCTTCTTCCCTCCAAGTCTACTCGTACAGCCAATCCAAGGTAGCGATGCCGTCGTTCTTGTGCTCGACATCGCGCGTACGGATGTCCAGTTCAGCCGGAATCACACCTAAGATCAGGTATGCTCCCTTACCGAAATCGAGCGTATGCCTTCCAGCTTCATATAGAAACGTATGGACGTTCACGGATGGGTAGGCATACAGACGAAGCCCTTTACGCAATACTGGTGCATACCCGCCGCGGTCGTCGGCATGCGTGTTTTCTTCCAAGCTTGGGACTTGCAGCCATTGCTCATCCTTTGAGTTGAAATAGCCGATCAGCACTTTCGACGGGCGCTCCAGCTCAATATCGACCGTCAAACCTGACAATCCCGCTTGCCTTTGACTGAACCGGATTCCGGTTAATCCTTGTAGCTCCTCCGCGCAGCCGACAATGTGAATGTCACCGTCGGTGAACACTTCCGCCTCTTTTTCCACTCGGTATTTTTCAGCATAATCAGACAGTATTTTAAAAGGAGCCTCTTCCCATCGAACGATCGGAGCCTGACGATTTTTCAGAGCTTCGGGCAACAAGCCAGACTTAAGTTCCTGCAAATGAGTGCGGAAGGAGTGCAGCTCCGCAGTATACACCGGCAAGCATGCGGTCCAATGCCTGAAATCGAGTCCGCCCCGTATCGGTACTTTCCGCTGCGGCGTCTGCATACTGTTCGCGTATAAGTACCTCGTTTCTGTAAGAACCGTCAGCTCCCTGTAAGCGTTTAAACTTTGCTCCAACTGTTCAGCCGCTTCTTCCAGCAGATCGAGACGGTTAAAATACTCCCCTTTGACTGTATGCTTATACGTTAAAATGAAGATCGCCGCCCGTATTTTATGAACATACGCGTCTACCATAAGGCTAATGGCTTTCATATCGTCAGCCAAACGCTCAAATTCTTCTTGATTGCGAGATACGTGACTGCGTGCGCGTCCAATCGCTTGCACCGCTTGACGCGCATGCCTGAGGACATCGTCAATGATATCAGTCGGCGTCTCACCGACGTGCGGCTCTCCGCCCATTTCTTTAAGAATATACGCCTCCAACCGTTCGCCTTGGGGTGATTGGGATTCCCACAGATCCGGCCATGGCATATGACGTTCGGGGTTGGTGAGCTGACTCATCGTCATACCGAGACTCATCGTTTGGCGGTTGCCTTCGGTGATGCCGAATCGGCGCAATAGCTTAGGAGCACACTCGCCTGATGCCTCGTATGCGTCCAATACGGCTTCACCGGCTTCCCGGCTGCCGTAACGCTTGGCAAGTGTCTCGATCCAGTAATGGCGTTCAGCTTCCGGATCCCGATCCGGGTTCCAGGCATAGCGAAACCATGCCGCAAACCAAATCCAGTCGCGGTCCAGCTGCCGCAGACGCGGTACTGTTTTATCCGGCGCGTAGGGCCAATCCCAGAAAAACAAGGGATACAGGTGCAGACCGCTTACTTTCAAACGGTATTTGGCCGCCTGCATGCATTTTTGAATAAATGAAGGAGCTCCGTAACGGAATGGCTCCAGATTAGCCAATATGTGCACGTTCACAATATGAACCGTTTCAAGGGAACCAAGACGGTTATGGGTCTCCTGCCACTTGCCGCGCGGTGTGTAAGTCGTCAATGATTCGCCGTTGTACTTGGCCTCCGTATACAAATTCGGATACAATGGCAGTGCCGCTTCGATGACTTTTTGCGGTTCGATGGCATGCGAACGAAGAATAATCGGCGGCTTTTCCTTCACTTTTGACTCCTGCAGTCCTTCCAATAGCCCGGCAAGTATCGTTTCATTAAACCATTCCACCCCGTAAATTTGTCCTTGTAAAACTTCGCCCAGGCAAATCATCATTCCGACATTAGGAAACGATTGGACAAATGCGGAGATCGATTTCTTGTAGTAATCCCTCGTGATTGGCAGCGGCTTCGGTTGATGCAACTTCAAGCCGTGCTTTTCGGCAAACGGCAGCGGAATGTGAATGTTGTAAAATTTTACGACGACCCATATTCCCCGTTTGTCGGCTTCTTCCGTGAGGTATCTGAATGTCTTTACATTAAGTTCAAATTCTTCTTCCGAGACCTCAAGAGCTTCCGGATAGTCAGCCAGCTTGACCAGGGATGAGAACGGATGCCCGGACCATAGGTAAACCACGTTACACCGCTGCTCTACCATCATGTCGAGAAAATCCGTCCACAAAGCGCGATCGTAGAACCAAGGAAAGCGTTCCGGCGTGATTGGATATTCATACGTCTGACGCGGCGGTTCAACCGTTGTTTTCTGGAGACCGATTGCCGGTCCTCGAAGAGCAAATTGCGGTGCATCGCCGTAAGCAATATCGTCAGGCAGCTCCCCGTTAGATCGAATTCTTCGTGCCAGCTCTAAGCAGCCGTACAAGACGCCAGAATCACTCCCTCCTGAAACTGTCGTTAACTTCCCCGGACAAGAAGCGATATAATACCCTTCTCCCTCAGGAGCCTCCGTGTGATACAACAATACATCACGCTCTTCCAAACGCTGCAGCAATTCCGATTCTACGCGGTTTCCCGCAAAAATTTTTAGTCCCGGCGCCAATCTATAGTTATCCCAGGTCCAAGACGCTTCTGCTTGATGTACGGTATACCCGCAATCTTCTAGGGCTTGAGCGAGTTGGCTAAGTCCGAACTCCACCCGCGGTGCGCAATGGCGTTCGAAGCCTATCGTAACAGTTTTGGTTGTCATCTCTGCGCGGGCCCTCCTTTCAAAAACAATTCAATGACCGGAACCGTAACATCCGGTTTTTTCACCGGGAGCGATAGGACCAGTGTGCTTTCATCCCTGCCTTCTTTGTACGCTCCATTCTCGATGCCGCTCTCCACAAAACCTTGCTTAAATCGAATTTCAGAGGCATCGTTTAGCAGCTGCGCATATTCCACTTGTCCCGCCATACCTTGCAGATGAATGCTTTTAAACGGCCAGCTGTACACGTGCACATACAATCGGTTTAGTGAAGGATTATAGGTTAGACGACAATCTTGCGGACATCGGATTGATTCCGGCGCTTGTGTACAACCATAGATTGACCGGCTGTGCCGCCTCATCCATTCGCCGATTCCCTTCAAACGATCCATGGTACGTTCGTCAAATTCGCCGCGACCGGTAGGCCCGACGTTCAAAAGCAGATTGCCCCCCTTGCTGACGACATCAATCAGCATTTTAACCAGCATATCCACACTTTTCCATGACTCCTCATCGCGGTAATATCCCCAGGACCCGCTGAACGTATGAGGCGTCTCCCAAACAACACGTTTACCGTCAACTTGAACCCATTTGGTCGGCAAATATTGCTCAGGCGTCGTAATATCTCCGCCGATTTGCAGACGATCATTCAGCAAAATATTCGGCTTCAGCTTACGGATCAGCTTAATCAACTCCTCACTGCCCCAGTCTTCCTTCCCTTTGCCGGATAAGCCGTTTTCCGCAGGAAATGAAAAATCGTAAAACAGCAAATCTACGTTGCCGTATTCGGTCATCAATTCCTTCGTTTGCCCAAATAAATAATCGCGATAACGGGAAAAGTCCTTGTTAGCGTTATTGGAGACTGCTTCTGGATCAAAACGCAATGGATGCTTCGTATCTACGGTGTAATCCGGATGGTGCCAGTCAATCAGTGAGTGATAAAAACCGACTTTCATCCCCCGCTTACGAAACGCATCTGCCATCGGTCTGATCAAATCCCGACCGGCCGGTGTGTTCGGCGCTTTGTAATCGGTCAGCTTGGTGTCCCAAAGGCAAAATCCTTCATGGTGCTTAGTCGTCGCAACTACATATTTCATCCCGGCATCGAAAGCGAGTTGCGCCCACAACTCCGGATCGTACAAATCAGGGTCGAACTTATTAAAATATTTGTTTCGGTATGCTTCTCCGCTCAATCTCTCCCTTGACTGCAGCCATTCATGTCTCGCCGCCAGCGAATACAGCCCCCAATGGATAAACAGTCCGAACCGGTCGTGTGTAAACCATCCGCTGTCACCAGTTGTTTGTTCTACTTCAAAGGTCACAAGCTTTCCCCCTCTTTTTGAAGTTTTTTTCGTTAATCAAAAACCTGTAAAACCGACCTGCCTCCGTCTACGACGAGATTTGCGCCGGTAATAAATGCCGCTTCGTCGGAAGCAAGAAATAATGCAGCATTCGCTACGTCAGACGGCTTTCCCAGACGCCCGATCGGATGTACCGCGAGCATGGCGTTAAACTTTTTCTCCCGATCTGGAAAAGTCTGCATGTATGTTTCGGCTAGTGGTGTTTCAATATACCCCGGACTGATCGTATTTGCTCGTATACCCCTTCCGGCAAAATCGACACATATACCTTGAGACATGGCCAGCATGCCCGCTTTTGAAGAGTGGTACGGAAAATGGTCCTTCTGTGTTCGGAAAACGTGGGTTGAACCAATGTTGACGATACTGCCTTCACCTTCATCCAACATAAACGGAATCGCATGTTTGCAGCAGTACCAAGCGCTTTTCAAATTCAAATTCATGACTTGTTCCCACTGGGCATCGTCAGCCGTCACAACGTTGGTCTGGCAGCTGACCCCGGCGTTATTGACGAGAACATGCAGACCTCCAAAATGCTGTTTGGCGGATTTCATCAATTTCAACACTTCAGCCTCAACGCGTATATCTGCGCGAATAAATATGGCTCTTCCACCTTGCTTGACGATCTCTTCGACAACCCTATTTCCTTCGTCGGAAATGTCATTGACAATGACTCCGGCACCCTCCTCGGCGAAGCGTTTGGCGATTGCCTCCCCGATTCCGGATGCCGCCCCGGTAACCACTGCTGTTTTTCGGTCCAGCCTCATAGAGTGATCTCCTTTAAAGATGTATACTGCTGCGAGCTTGCGGCAGAATTCAGTTCATGATCAGTTTACAAGAAAGCCGGCGCCCCATTATAGGCTGAATTCATCATTTATATAGGTGACGCGCTTCACTTGCCAACGAGAGCGTTAGACGAGGGGGAGCTCGAGGAGTACGCCTCTTGCTCGCGTGAGCCCACGCCTCTTCCTTGTCTGCAGCAATGCCAAACATCGTTAGATGCGGCCCGACTCCTCGGGCTCGCTTCTCTAACGATGTCTAGCAGCTTTGCAGACTCTTGCTCGCGTGAGCCCACGCCTTTTCCTCGGCTGCAGCAATGCCAAACATCGTTAGATGCGGCCCGACTCCTCGGGCTCGCTACTCTAACGATGTTTAGCAGCTTTGCAGACTCTTGCTCGCGTAAGCACACGCCTCTTCCTCGGCTGCAACAATGCCAAACATCGTTAGACTAGGGCCCGCTTCCGGGGCCCGCTTCTCTAACGATGTTTAGCAGCTTTGCAGACTCTTGCTCGCGTGAGCCCACGCCTCTTCCTCGGCTGCAACAATGCCAAACATCGTTAGACTTGAGCCCGCTCCCCGGGCTCGCTTCTCTAACGATGTTTAGCAGCTTTGCAGACTCTTGCTCGCGTGTGCCCACGCTTTTTCCTTGTCTGCAACAATGCCAAACATCGTTAGATGCGGCCCGACTCCTCGGGCTCGCTACTCTAACGATGTTTAGCAGCTTTGCAGACTATTGCTCGCGTGAGCTCGCGCCTCTTCCTCGGCTGCAGCAATGCTAAACATCGTTAGACTAGGGCCCGCTCCCCGGGCTCGCTTCTCTAACGATGTTTAGCAGCCTTGCAGACTCTTCCTCGCGTGAGCACACGCCTTTTCCTTGTCTGCAACAATGCCAAACATCGTTAGATGCGGCCCGACTCCTCGGGCTCGCTACTCTAACGATGTTTAGCAGCTTTGCAGACTCTTCCTCGCGTGAGCACACGCCTTTTCCTCGGCTGCAACAATGCCAAACATCGTTAGACACGTGTCCGCTCCCCGGGCTCGCTTCTCTAACGATGTTTAGCAGCTCTGCAGACTCTTGCTCGCGTCTTGTAAAGCAGCATCAAATTTTGACGCCAATATCCGATCCTACCACTGCCTTCAACCATGTCACAGCCATCAGCATATCTCCTAACGGATTCATATGTACGCCATCTGTCGTTACATCTTTGCCGCTTTCATGCTGAATGAATTCAAGAAACGCTAAATGCGTGGGCACAAGAATCGCATCGTATTCTTTTGCCAGTCTGTTGACGATGTCTACGTAAGGTAGCAGCAACTGATTTCCCGTAGCATTTGGGTACTCCTTAATGATTGTCGGCTGCATAAGGATTGCTCGACAACCGGGTACTTGCTTCAACTTTTCGAGCAAGTTACGGTATATCGATTCATATCTGTCGGGATATACTTGTTCCGCATCTGCAGAATCTAATTGACGCCAAACGTCATTAATCCCAATGGAGATCGAAACCCATTGCGGCTGATGATCCAACACGTCGAGCGTCCATCTCTTTTCTAAATCGGTTACACGGTTACCGGACACGCCTTCATTGATGATTTTCAATCCCAGCTGCGGGTACATCGCCGTCAGATAATCATGAATCAGACGAACGTATCCTGATCCCAGCTTCAGCGGATCTTTTTTCTACCTTTATCGGTAATGCTGTCGCCGATAAAAACAATTTTCTCCTTCGCTCTAAACGTCACGATAACCCCTCCTTATTGAATCACATTGCTTATACAGCCAGATGCTGCTTAACCAACCGGTACATCGCATCAAGCTGCTCCACCTCATGCTTATGATTATTTTTAAAACCACCGGCATCCCTCGAACGGCAGTACAGCAAAATCGGAAGTCCTCTGGTGCGCAGATGGTATTTCGCGTTGACGGGATACATTTGAAGCTCCACCAAAGACGCAGCTCCAAGGAAAGACTGTATCGTTTCCGCATGAATCTGTTCAGTGCTCCAAAGCTCAGTCAAACGAACATACAGATCGGGATGGAAATTTGCCATCACACCGCTGAATCCAGCCGCTCCCAAGCGCAGCGAGGCTAGCAGGGTAGCTGAATTGGCATTGAATATTTGGAGTGGACTTCCTTTTACTGCCTCTATTTTTGCTGCGATTTGCTGCAAATCGCAGCTTGTATCCTTTAAAAAAGAAAACCTGCCCGTATCCGCGCACTTTTTCAACAATTGCGGGGTTAAGAGCCTTTTGTACGGATAAGGACACTTCGTAAATACCGAACGGCACACCTGGAACACGGTCAATCAACTGCGTGACCCGGTCGAACCAAATTTCATCCGACTCTACTTCACCGGCCAATCGATTGCTGACTAACACAACCGCTTTAACCCCCGTCTCTGCCATTCGCTGCACTTCTTCCACCTGTTCATCAAAAGAAACCGATATATGTCCTGAAGCAATCACCGGAACCCGCCCGGCGGCTTTTTCCGTGACAAACTGAGCGATACGCACTCTTTCCTCCAAGCTCAAATAAAACATTTCACTTGATTGACAAACGGCAAACAGCCCATGTACACCTTGGTCGATGTACCAATCAACCAACTGCTCCAACGCCCCGTAATCCACTTCGCCAGCATCGGTGAAAGGGGTCACCATGGCGTGGGCCAAACCCCATTCGGAATGTTCGCATCCATGGCTCCACTTCCTCTCGAATTATTCATCTATTGCACCATATCTTCTCGTATTATTCACATCGATTGCCTCATCCTCGCGCGAAATGTTCGCATCCATGGCTCCACTTCCTCTCGAATTATTCATTTATTGCACCATATCTTCTCGTATTATTCACATCGATTGCCTCATCCTCGCGCGAAATGTTCGCACCCATGGCTCCACTTCCTCTCGGATTATTCATCTATTGCTCCATATCTTCTCGTATTAATCACATCAATTGCTCCATCACTCTCGGACTGTTCGCAACCACGGCTCCATCTCCTCTCGGGTTGCTCACTACTATTATTCTTCATCCCCATTCGAAATGTTCACATCGATTGCTTCATCCCCGTTCGGCTCACCCCCGTTACGCCCTCTTCCAAATATTGATCCAATACCTTTTTCAATTCTTCTTTAGCAGCCGGATGCAGCTGTTGCACTGGAAGACGAGGCTGTCCCGCAGGCAGCCCAATCATGCACATAGCTTCCTTTAATACGGACGGCAGTGTTCCGTGAAAACGCGCTGCGCAAAGCTCGGAGTTTCTGTTGCGATTGCTCCGCTTCCATTGGCTTCCCTTGCATCCACAAATCATAAATGGACTTAACCGTCTCTGGAAAAACGTTTGCCATTGCCGCAATCGCACCACAGCCGCCGGCCATTAAAGTCGGCAATATTAATGAATCCGTACCCGCCAGCACGGAAAAATCCGGTCCTGACACTTCTAAATATTGCAAAATTGTATCGAAGCTGCCGCTGCTGTCTTTGATGCCTACTATGCCCGAAACCTCGCTCAGTTCCTTCACGGTTTTGGGATGCAGGGAGTTACCTGTCCTTGCAGGAATGTTATACAAAAGGATGGGAAGCCCTGTCGCATCAGCCACCGCTCGAAAATGTCCCAGCAGCTCCTGCTGTGTAAACGTTAAAAAATATGGCGTAATGACCGATAAAGCATCGGCCCCTAGCCGTTCCAATTCCACAGCCAATCGAACAGTTTCCCATGTTCCTTCGCAACCGGCTCCAACATAAACTGGAACTCGTCCCTGCGCTTCCTCTATGACTATCCGTGCTGCCTGCAGCTTTTCCTCAAAGGTTAGCGAAAAAACTCCCCGTTTGTGCCCAAACAAAATAAACCGTGCACGCCCGCGTTGATTAGTCTGCGGGTCAACATACGCAATGCCATTTCATCAAGCTGTTGGTTCATGTCGAAAGGCGTAACCATAGCAGGAATAATACCTGATGGCTTGAGCATGTGATCACTCCTTCTCTCCTTCTTACGAAGTACATTTGATTGACAACTATAACCGTACAACGAAGGGCTCTCCATAAGAGTCAAAAACTTACCTCAGCTCTCCGAACCGTCTAGGCGCAAGCTCAACGGCAGAGCGAATGGCTTCCAGCATACTTCGTTCATCCGCCAAACCAGTACCGGCGATGTCGAATGCTGTCCCATGATCAACTGAGGTGCGAACGATCCCTCCATTCAATCCGACCGTGATATTGACGCCGGATTCCCAATTCCCATCACTTTGACTGGCACGTGTCCTTGATCATGGTAGCACGCCACGACGATATCAAAATCCCCGCGCACCGCGCGATAAAACAGCGTATCCGCCGGATAAGGTCCGGTGACGTCAACGCCTTCCTCCGCAGCACGCATGATACTGGGAATCAACTTCTCTTCTTCCTCGCCGTTGCCGAATAGTCCGTTCTCGCCCGCGTGCGGATTGATGCCGCAAACCGCGATTCGCGGTCGTTTATTCCCAGCTCTCCGCAGTGTTTCATGCGCCAGTTTTATCACCTTGTATGTCCGTTCGGGATTAATTGCTGCGATCGCCTGAACAAGTCCTAGATGCGTAGTCAAATGAATCACCTTCAGCTTCGGAGCTGAAAGCATCATAGAATAATCCTCAGTGCCGGTTAAACTAGCCAATATTTCGGTATGGCCCGGGTACAGATGTCCGCCTTTGTGCAAAGCTTCTTTATTTAGCGGTGCGGTGCAGATCGCATCGATTTCTCTACGAAGCGCTAAATCCACCGCCTTCTCAACGAATTTATAGGCGGCGTGTCCAGCTTTACCGCTAACCTGTCCATGTGAAAGGTCCGCCGGTAGCAAATGCATGTTCAAGCAATCGATACGGCCATACTTGTATAGCCCGTCTGAGGGCTCCGTCACGCCGCATACAGATGCCGAACCGCCGACGATGCGGAGCGCGCGTTCTAACTGAACCGGATCGCCAATGACCAATGGACGGCATATTTCATAAACTTGTTCGTTTTGCAGCGCTTTCACTATGACTTCCGGTCCGATGCCGCAGGCATCTCCCATCGTGATTCCAATGATAGGCTTCATCTCATACCCATCCCTCTATGTAATAATTCCAGAGCTTTCACCAGTGCATGATCGGAACCAAAGCCTCCCGCCTTCGTAACCGCGGGCAGCGGCTGATCCATCACGATCAGACCGGCCGGAATGCCTCTTTCCACCTCGTCGTACAATCGGAATTCATGGATTCGCAGAGAGTTTCCTATATGCCTGGCGGTATCGCCTCCGGTCAAAACAATCCCTCCAATTCGGACTCGTTTGATCAATCGAGAGACGACTTCTCCCAATGCGCACGCAATCTCGTCACTGACTTGCTGATCATTCAACTCATATTCGCTGCCGACCTCTTGAGCAATCCGAATATCTTCATCTTCTCCAGATGAATAGAGCACCGTATGAACATTTTGGCGTAAAGCCAGATCTGCTTGCTCTACCGCATTCATGATTTCTCTTTCCCGATCGGGGTGTCCGGTTAGGAGCCGGTAAGATTCTGCTTTTACACCCTGAATATGCGGAAGCTGCAACAGAATGTCCAATTGACAGCGTGAACGAGAGCTAACGCTGCCGACGACGGTAAGAATCGGTTCAGCGATTTTTTCAGGTACAAGCGTTTCACTTGGCCGTGAGATAGGAAGATCCACGGAGAAATGGCCGCACAAATGACTAGACAAATGATCGGCTAAACCGGCTGAACCCGCCCATACGACTGTATAATCCGTCTCTACCATGAAAGCGACTAGACGCTTCAGATCGCTATCTTCAGCCGAATCTGCAACCAAGTAGCGGACCCCTCGTGATTCGCCGTTTTGCAAGAACGAAACCAATGCACCTTTCCCTTCCTCCATAATGGCAGAAGGAATGATTTCGACTGAGCGCTTCGTCTGCTTGCGCAGCAAATCGGGAATGTACGGTTCGATTACCGGTGTTTTCGGGTCGCGGGCGAACTCCGTATCTTGCAGCGGTATACCATTCACGTAGAGCATTCCTTGACGAACAAGCCTGCCCATTTCAGGGTAGGCAGGTGCAATGATAATAAAATCGGGACGAATTGTATCATATAGAGCGTCGAGCTCCGCCCCTATATTTCCGCGCAGAGTGGAGTCTATTTTTTTTAGCACAACATCTGCTCCAAAAGCTTGAGCTTTCAGTGACGCCATTGCAGTTCGGATGTAAGCGGATTTGGCGTCTAGCGAACGGCTGTCGGTATCAAGGACAAGCACATCTCTACCGGTTAGCTTATCCAAGCCTGCTGTAAGTTGAAAAAGCACGGATACATGCATCCCATGTTTGGCAAACTGCACCCCAGCATCTCCCGCTCCCGTAAAATCATCGGCAATGACAGCAACTTTCATCAAGACGCCCTCCTTTTCCACTCATTCAGGGAAGCAGTTTACGGTATATCGACTTCATCGCATTCAAATCCATTGGCTTCGGATTGTTATGTAAAAGCCTCGTCACCTTAGAGGCCGCAACCGCTATATCGTCAACATCCGCTTCATGAACACCGAACACACGCAAATCCTGCGGGATGCGCATCTCATCCGTCCACTCATAAATCCGGCGAATAACCGATTCGGATGCAGCTGTACTCTCCCCGCTCCCTTCATGCACCCCCATCACTCGGGCAACATGACCGAGGCGCCCGTGAATAGCATCCATATTATAAGCCATCACGTGCGGCAGCAGCATCGAATTGGCAACGCCGTGGGATATGTTGAATTTTCCTCCTAGTGGATAGGCCAGCGCATGCACGGCTGCTGTACCGGCTGAGCTCAGGGCCATGCCGCCATACATGGAACCGAGCAGCATATTCTCTCTCGCCTCCAAATGTGATCCTTCATGATACGCATCAAGCAAGTTGCCTGCAATTAATCGGATCGATTCGAGAGCGAACATGTCGCTGATTGGATTGGCCTTATTGGATATATACGATTCCAGCGCATGGGTAAACGCATCCATGCCCGTTGCGGCTGTTATGCTTTGCGGCAAGCTTACTGTAAGCACAGGATCAATGATGACCAACATGGGCAGCAGATGCCTGCTAATGATCCCGACTTTCAGTTCCTGCTCGGGAATGGTAACTATGGAGTTGGGCGTCACTTCGGAACCGGTGCCTGAGGTCGTTGGAATCAATACAGTCGGAATCCCGGGCCTGGACACGAGATCGGCACCAACAAGACTCCTTACATCCACTGGGTTGGTCAACAAGACGGAAAATAGTTTCGTAGCGTCAAGAACACTGCCCCCTCCGATTCCGATCAACAAATCAACAGGATCAGCTGCGATTAAACCGAACACTTCGCGAATATTAGTAATGGTCGGTTCCGGCTTCACATCTGTGAAACATCTGCTGGCAATTCCCGCTTGCTTCAATTCATCCGCAATACGATCAATGACCCCCATCGCCTTCAACGATGGTTGCGTAACAATCACAGCATGCCGGAAGTTTCCTTGCAAGTTAATCTGGGGGATCAGCTCTGTAATCGCGTTAGGTCCGGCAATTATGTTGCCGGCTGTCTGAAACTTATAGGGCACAAATCCATGATTAGCCTTCACTTCAGCTCCCCCTTCCGTGCAATTTGGCCTCAATTCCCCCTCATCCTACGCCCGCCTATCCTTGATGTCAATGCAACCGGGTTGCGAAGATCGTATCGACCTATATTTCGGATACAATCCCCCACACAGCCATGAATCGGTTAATTGTACCCTGAATAATGTATCCGGTATAAAAAGCTCAAAAAGACAAGGAGCGTGCCCTTTTGAATATTCAGCCTTATCTCACTCCATATAAACTAGGAAGTCCGGTACTCACAGGCTCCGGGGTCCCCGGTCATTTTGATGAACGCGCCGTAGATTGTCCATATGTTTTTCAGCATAACGATCAGTTTTACATGATGTATGTGGGATTTGACGGTATCGGTTATCAAACGGCTTTGGCGGTAAGCCATGACTTAATAAACTGGGTGCATAAAGGAGTCATTCTAAAACGAAATGAAACCACAGGCTGGGATTCCGTCAATATCGCCGGCACATGGATTTTGAAAGAAAATCAATTGGACGCCCCGCCGGTCCTGAAAAAATGGGACGATAAATATTGGCTGGTGTATCACGCCTATCCCGAAACCGGTTATGAAGAAGGCTCCGCAAAAATCGGAATTGCTTGGACGAAAGACGAACAACTGCTGGAATGGCACCGCTGCCCCGATCCGATTCTAGTCCCCGAAGAAGGCGCAGATTGGGAAAAAGGCGGCCTGTACAAGGAATGTCTTGTTGAGCATGAAGGCAAGTTTTATTTGTTCTACAATGCTAAAAACAAAAATAAAGGAAGATGGGTCGAACAAACAGGTGTCGCTTTCTCTACAGATTTGAAGCAGTGGAACAGATATGAGCATAACCCTGTGCTTTTCGTTACACCGGAAGGATGGGACTCCGGCTTTGTCAGCGATCCCTGCGTGCTGCATGACCGAGACCGCAACCAGTGGGTCATGTATTACTTCGGCTACGATTACAAAAAAGCGCAAGAAGGCATCGCGCTCTCCAGTGATCTTTTGAATTGGGAAAAGTATCCGAACCCGATCATCAATGTTGGCGAGGAAGGCAGTATTGACTCCATTTTTGCCCACAAGCCCTCTGTTATTATGCATCAGGGCGTGCTTTACCACTTCTACTGCTCTTGCAGACCGTACCGGGAAGGCGATCCGACCAAAAACTACGGCAAAGAGTTCAGAACGATCAGCGTGGCCGCCTCGCAGCCTATTTTTGCTTCAACCTGTTGATAAAGGAGACCGAAACCGATGCAAGTGGATGAAATGTTTGTGGAAAGCAAAATTTGCCCGCTCGGGGTCGATGCCCTTTGGCCGGCATTTGCTTGGAGTTTTACAGACTCATCGGAGCGCATGCAGATGCAGACGGCCTATCGGATCATCGTATCCCGTGACGAGTCGAACTTAAAACGCAACTTCGGCGAAATATGGGACAGCGGAAAGATCTTCAGTAAGAAAAACGTACATATTTTATATAAAGGCTCCTCACTTCAATCACGTGCTCGGTATTATTGGAAGGTTCAGATTTGGGATCAAAAGAAACGCATGACCGAAAGCCCGGTTTCCTGGTGGGAAATGGGCCTTGTTCATGAAAGCGATTGGTCTGCTATGTGGATCGGGGAATCCGAAAGCATCTCCGGTGAGCGAACGGCTATGCCTCTTTTCAGGCATGCATTCAATCTTAACAAGCCAATTGCCAGTGCAAGAGCATATGTAAGCGGACTCGGACATTACGAGCTCCGTATAAACGGCAAGAAAGTCGGTGACAGCGTTCTTGAGCCCGGTTGGACACACTATGACAAAACGTGCCTCTACTGCGTTCACGATGTGACAGAAGTTCTGAACGAAGGTCCCAACGCCATCGGCGTCATGCTGGGGAACGGTTTTTTCCATGTTGCAGGCGGCCGTTATACGAAATTCAAGCATTCCTTCGGAACACCCCGATGTTTGATTCAATTGGAAGTCACATTTACCGACGGAGATTACATTCAAATCGGAAGCGGTAGAAACTGGCATACCGCACCTGGACCTATTACCTTTTCAAGTATATACGGCGGGGAAGATTACGACTCACGCCGACTGCAAGCGGATTGGGACCAGCCGAGATTTGCTCCTAATGAACAATGGAAGCAAGCTGTCGAAGTAAAGCGCCCTGCTGGAAAACTGAAGGCACAGGCGATTACTCCTTTAAAAGTAATGGAAACATTCCAGCCTGCTCACATTACTCAGCCTGTTCCCGGAGTGTATGTCGTTGATTTCGGGCAAAACTTTTCAGGCTGGGTTGAGATTTGCGCAAAAGGTCGAAGCGGCTCGCAAATTACTCTATCCCCTGCTGAAGTAGTAAAAGATACAGGAACGGTCAATCAAAAGTGGACCGGCTCCCCTTACAAGTTTACCTTTATCTTGAACGGAGACGACGAAGAAGAAACATGGGCACCACGCTTCAGCTATTACGGGTTTCGTTACTTACAGATCGAAGGAGCCATTTTCCCTGACTCTGCAAGCAGCGATACGGATATTCCCGTTCTTCTCCGCGTCGAAGGCCAAATGATTTACCCGGACACGAAAGTTCGCGGAAATTTCCTCAGTTCAGATCTGATGCTGAATCGTACGCACGACCTCATTAACCGGGCCATCCTCAGCAACATGAAAAGCATATTCACGGATTGCCCGCATCGGGAAAAACTGGGATGGCTGGAACAGGTCCATTTGATGGGTCCTTCCGTTGCCTTTAATTATGATGCCGAGTCCCTGTTCATCAAAACGATGGAAGATATTAGGGACGCACAACTTCCTGACGGGATGGTTCCGACGACGGCTCCGGAATATGTCGTGTTTTCCGATCAATGGCGCTGTTTTCGCGACTCCGTATCTTGGGGCGCTGCATACGTGCTTGTCGGCTGGAATCTATTGCACACGTACGGCAACAGCCGAATTTTGACCGAGCATTATGAGGGGATGAAAGCTTATATTGACTATTTGACCAACAGTTCCGATCGTTTGATTATTCAAACCGGTCTTGGAGATTGGTACGATGTTGGCGACAGCACTCCGGGCTTTGTACAAAATACGCCGGTTTCTCATACAGAAACCGCTATGTTTTATCATATCGTCGACGTGTTTGCGCAGATCGCGAGTCTCTTGAATTACAGTGAGGACGCTGTCAAATATGGGCTGCTGCGTGAAGATATCAAGTCATCATTTAATGAAACGTTCTTCGACCTTGAGACACATCAATATGCCACCGGCAGTCAGACATCTAACGCTATGCCGCTTGTATTGGGGCTTGTTCAAGAACCCTTTCGAGAAAAAGTTCTCTCTCATCTTATAAAAGACATTCATCTTCGCGGGTATCATACAACCGCCGGCGATATCGGCCATCGCTATGTTCTGCTAGCACTTGCGCAAAATGGCCGTTCTGACATCATTTTTGAAATGACCCGTCAAACCGGTCATCCCAGCTATGGATATCAACTCGCACATGGGGCAACCACATTGACTGAAGCATGGGACGGTCCGACTGTCGGCAAATCACAGAACCATTTCATGCTCGGACATTTGGAAGAATGGCTCTATAGCGGGCTAGCCGGAATCCAGTTCCGATATGACACCGATTTCGAAAGTTATCAAATCTCCATTCAACCTGCGCTGCCTGCAGGCTTGGACGAAGTGACAGCCGAATATCTGCTTCTCGCCGGGCGTATTCATGTGTCGTGGAAACGAAGTGGGCCTAATCGATTGAATCTTCGTGTGACCATCCCGGCTAACTGTGTTGCGGATATTTATGTTCCCACTGCATCTGTGAATTCGGTATTGGAAAGCGGAGAGCCAATTGAGACCGCCCGGAACCTTGAAGTCTTGCGTACTCAATCCGGTTATGTGGCTGTGCATGCGGGTTCGGGCACCTATCATTTTGAAAGCATCGTATGAATATGGAAACGAGGGGTTCACATGATTGATCGAAAAGCGTTAGTCAAACGCCACAATCCGCTCATCACCTGCTTTGACAAGTTTTCTTCCCTGACAGTCGGCAACGGAAACTATGCCTTTACCGTGGATGCAACCGGTCTGCAAACTTTTCCGAATCTGTATGCTGACGGAGGAGTACCACTGGGAAACCTGTCCAATTGGGCTTGGCATACTTCTCCAAATCCAAATGAATATCAACCCGAAAAGTTTCCGCTTACGTACTACCCGACCTTCAACGGAAGACAAGTAGGCTTCCCTTACATGCCCCCGGGTCAGACCACTGACGAGTATAAATGGTTGAAATTTAATCCGCATAAACTGCATTTGGGGGTGGTAGGTTTTCGGCTGTCTCTGCCTTCTGGGGATGAGGCTACCCATGACGACTTGAATAAGATCGAACAAGTTCTCGATATGTGGTCAGGAGTGATCGAGAGCGAGTTTTCCTTGCTCACTGCCAAAACGAAAGTAAGCACATGCTGCCATCCCAGTGAGGACCTGATCGCGGTTCGGGTAAAGTCCGAATTAATCCGCCTAGGGCGCTTACAGGTTGCCTTTCATTTCCCCTATGGCACTTGGAAATTCGCAGCTGTCGATTGGAGTAAGCCAGACCGGCATACCACAGAAGTTGTTCACCTCGATAGCGACTCTGTCTACATCAGCCGAAAGCTAGATCAAGACTCGTATGCGATGCATGCCGCTTGGACCAACGGTACATTTGAACGCGATGAGCGCGACCAGCATGTATGCCTATATTCGCCTTCCCCGGACAGCGACGAATTCGAGCTTCGTTTCCGTTTTACGAAACATGATATACCGACCGATTTACCAACGTTCGAAGAGACGCGTGCCGCAGCCGAGAGCCACTGGGAAAGCTTTTGGACTTCGGGCGGCGCCATCGAGCTTAACGGCAGTAAAGATATTAGAGCACACGAACTGGAGCGAAGAATCGTACTCTCCCAGTATGTGACTGCTATCCAATCATCCGGTACACTGCCTCCCGCTGAATCCGGTTTGACCCACAACAGCTGGGGCGGTAAATTCCACTTGGAAATGCACTGGTGGCACGCTGTTCATTTTGCGCTTTGGAAGCGGGTAGATTTGCTGGAAAACAGTCTAACATGGTACGGCACCATCGTGGATAAAGCCCGGAAGTTAGCTGATTCACAAGGCTATGAAGGCGCTCGATGGCCGAAATGCACTGCGCCGGACGGTGTTAACGGACCTTGTTATATTGAACCGTTTCTCATCTGGCAGCAGCCGCATCCGATTTATTATGCCGAGTTGATTTATAACATCAAGGGTGACCGCGATACCTTGGCGAAGTATGCCGAAATCGTGTTTGAAAGCGCGTCTTTCATGGCATCTTTTGCCGAATGGGATCCTGGACAAGAAAGATATGTACTAGGACCGCCGGTCGCGCCTGCTCAGGAAATATTCGATCACGCAACGACTATGAACCCTACTTTCGAATTGTCCTATTGGGCGTTCGGATTAAGGATCGCCATCTTGTGGAGAGAAAGACTCGGTCTCCCGAAAATGGAGAAATGGGAGCATGTTCTGAAACATCTGTCCAAGCTTCCTGCTGTTGATGGACTATATGTCGCAGCCGAAACAGCACCCGGTACATTCTCCGAAGAAACCGGCACCAGGGATCATCCGACGATGCTCGCCCCGCTCGGAATCCTGCCAGGTGACAATGTCGATCGCGAAACGATGTTACGCACGCTGCACGAAGTCATGAAGGTTTGGAACTGGGATGCTACTTGGGGATGGGACTATCCCATGGCCGCGATGACGGCGGCAAGACTTGGTGAGAGTCGTTTGGCATTAGACATCCTCTTAATCGATAAAGTCACCAATACCTATCTTCCTAACGGACACAACTATCAACGCAAGCCACTAACGGTATACCTCCCAGGCAACGGTGGTCTGCTAAGCGCTGCTGCCATGATGGCAGCCGGTTGGGAGGGCGGTCCGGACATACACGCCCCTGGATTTCCGCAGGATGGTTCATGGAGCGTTACCTACGAGGGATTAGCGAAAATGCTTTGATCATAAGAGTGTTGAAGAGACTGCTTCATTGATGAATGAATTCGCAGCCACTTCAACACTCTTATTTTTCTGAGGTTTGCAACCTGCTCTGCAGAAAGCAAAGAAACACCGGAGCTGCCTTAATCGCAGTCCCGGTGCCCTTTCATTTTTCCTTTATCGACAGTATCGATGATTACTAACAGCTGTATTCTTCTCTCCTGTCTGTGGCTGGTATTAGCGGGTCCGCCGAATGCTGCTCGGCAGCCCGGCTCCATGATCACTGCTGTTTAGTACGGATGCAACTGCACGATCCCAACCAGCACAATAAGAATCTCGCGCCTGTTTCTGCATCCTCGGCTTATAGGTGACCGTTCTTTGATTGGCCGAAGCTATTTCGTCGATATATGGCCAGAAACCAATTCCAAGTCCCCCCATATAAGCGGACCCCATGGCGGAAAGCTCGGCAATTTCAGATCTTATCACGGTGGAATCCAATAGATCAGCCTGAAACTGCATGAGCGTTGCATTGCCCGAGGCACCGCCGTCCGCGCGAAGCTCATCCAGGCGAATACCTGTGCTGTGTTCCATTAGGGCAACCGCATCGCGCACCTGATAAGCAATGCTGTCCAATGCAGCGCGTATGATATGGGCCTTTTGGGTCCCTCTGTTCATCCCCGTAATCGAGGCTCTCGCATAAGGATCCCAATACGGCGCTCCAAGGCCGACAAAAGCGGGCACGAGATAGACGCCCTGGCTATCGGTTATCCCTTTAAGCAAACGCTCCATCTCCTCATACGTGCAAAACAATCCTAAATTATCGCGCGCCCATTTTAAACTGTCACCCGATGTTCGGATGACAGCCTCAACCGCATAAGTAATCTTACCGTCGATTCCCCATGCAATAGCGCTGACCAATCCATCTTTGGACGGCGCAGCCGTTTCTCCGATATTCATCAACACGGATGTTCCTGTCCCATAGGTCGCTTTGGCCATCCCCTTACGGAAGCAGTGGTTGCCGTATAGAGCTGCTTGCGAATCACCGATTACTCCCGTAATGGGGACACGTATCGTACCAAAGAGTTCAGGATCTTCTGTGCAGCCGAACAGTTCATTGGATGAACGCACCTCCGGCAGCAGATTCGCCGGAACTCCGAATAAACCGCATAGCTGATCATCCCATTCCAAGGTATGAATATCAAAAAGTGATGTACGACTGGCATTCGTGTAGTCCGTCGCATGAACGCTGCCGCAAGTCATCCTCCAGATCAGCCAACTATCGATGGTTCCCGCCATCACCTTACCTTGAGCCGCCTTTTCCGCTGCGCCTTCCACATGTTCGAGAATCCACGCCCACTTTGCTGCGGAGAAATACGGATCAAGCATTAGGCCCGTTTTGGACATGACGGTATCCTCGTGACCGGATGCCCGAAGGGCTGTGCATCGCTCTGCGGTCCGTTGGCACTGCCAGACAATAGCGGAATAAATCGGGAGACCGGTTGTCCGGTCCCAAAGAATCGCAGTCTCCCTTTGGTTCGTAATCGTAATAGCCGCAAGAGATTCCGGTCCGATTCCGGCTGATTTCAATACGTGACGTGCAGTTAGCTTCACGTTCTCGTATATTTCAAGCGGGTCATGCTCCACCCAACCGGGACGCGGATAAAGTTGTACGTGTTCCTTGAGCTGCGCTCCAGGATCTTCCCAGACCGTTCAATCAGAAGCGCCTTCGTCCCGGATGTGCTTTGATCGATAGCCAGCAAATAGTCTTGAGGAGCCATCAGTTCTTCTCCTGCTTGCCCAGCATGTGGAGTGCAACCATTTTGAGATTATCGCTGCTGATGCCGTAATGCTTGAATACTTCCGCTGTTTTACCGGCGATTGCCGGCTCATCCGGGATGCCGATAATACGCATCGGCACAGGAGCATACTGAACCACGACTTCGGCCACGGCGGCGCCAAGTCCGCCAAGTACGCTGTGCTCTTCAACCGTGATGATATGACCGGTTTCCTTCGCCGCATGAATGACAGCATCTTCATCCAGCGGCTTGATGGTATGCATATTGATAATGCGGCAGGAAACGCCCGCCTCCTTGAGTTCTTCATACGCGTCCAGTGCGACACGTACCGTTTCCCCGGCAGCGATGATCGTCACATCCGTTCCTTCTCGCATCGTGACCGCTTTGCCGATCGTAAATTCGTAGGCGTCAGATTCGTACACATCCTCCACTGCATTTCGGCCGATACGAACATATACTCCGCCTTCGTACTGCACGAGCGCTTCAATCATTTGTTTTGTTTCGTGACGGTCGGCAGGCAGCATGACCGATAGTCCCGGAATGGCGCGGGCCACTGCGAGATCCTGCACGGAATGGTGGGACATCCCTAGGGCGCCATAGCTGATCCCTCCGCTGATGCCTACCAGCTTCACGTTGGTTCCCGAGTAAGCGACATCTACCTTGATCTGCTCAATGCTCCGCATACTAAGAAAACAAGCAGGAGAAGTGACGAATGGCTTTTTACCGCTGTGAGCCAGGCCTGCCGAGATCCCGACGATATTCTGCTCAGCGATGCCGACTTCAACAAATTGATCAGGGTATGCTTTGGCAAAAGGAGCCATCGCCGCCGATCCCCGCGAGTCACTCGCCAGCACCATAATATCTCGGTCATGTTGGGCTAACTCGAGCAGTGTGTCGCAAATCACTTGACGATTCGGAATCGTGTTCATTTTATCGTCCCTGCCCTTCCGTTTGATAAAATTCGAAAACAGCGGATAATTCGGTCAGAGCCTGCTCAAGCTCCGTTTCGTTTGGCACATGATGGTGCCAATGCGGAACATTCTCGGCAAATGAAACCCCCTTGCCCTTAACCGTATTCGCCATCACAAGCGTGGGCTTGCCCGGCACGGACGGAACCGCCTCGAGAGACTCAATTAATGCTTGCATATCATTGCCGTCAATGACCATGACGTTCCAGCCAAAAGCTCGCCACTTGTCCTCCAGCGGATCCAAGCCCATGACTTCTTCAGTCGAACCGCTGATCTGAAGACGGTTGCGATCAATAATAGCAATCAAATTATCCAGTTTATAATGCGCTCCTGCCATCGCAGCTTCCCATACCGAACCTTCCGCCTGCTCCCCGTCGCCCATCAGACAGAAAGTGCGGTATCTGACTCCATCGCGCTTTGCTGCTAAAGCCATGCCGACAGCCACTGCTAGACCGTGGCCGAGGGCGCCTGTATTCATTTCAATACCCGGTACCTTATTATTCGGATGCCCGATCAGCTTCGTACCGAATTGGCTGAATGTAGCCAGTTGTTCTTTTTCGAAAAAACCTTTATCTGCCAGAACAGCCCATAAGGACTCTACGGAATGACCTTTACTTAAAATGAATCGGTCCCGGTCAGCCGCCTTCGGTTGGGCAGGATCGATATTCATGATTCGGTAATACAGTGCCGTTATAATATCGGTGTTGCTGAGAGAACCTCCCGTGTGCCCGGTTTTTGCCCGAAAAATCATTTGGAGCAGGTCCATCCGAATTTGCGCCGCCTTCGCTTGCAGTTCTCTGATCTCCATAAATCCTCCTTCTTACAGGCCGTTACCTCTAAGCCATGCCTGAATTTCACTTTCCGTCGGATCAACAGGATCCGGAGTTAGACCTGGAATATAACTGCAAGCTTCATATAGCGCAGGAATGACATTGGCGTGAATGCCGACGGAGTGATGCACGTATGGTCCTTTTACCAACTTTTCTTCCCAAAGCGGCCAATCGTTCACTTCCACCCATACATAGGAACCGCGTGTATAAGGACCAGGAATACCTTTCGCTCGTCCCAGGAACAATTGGTACTCTCCATGATCACCGTCGAATCGCGCTAAGGTCATCGAGCCTCCTTTAATTTCACCCTCATGCGTGCCCGGCGAGTGGTCATCGAACAGGAAGTGCTTGCGCAGCTTCGGTCGTTCTTCCACTGAAAGAGATACTGGAAAATTGCCGCAATGGAACAATAATTCACCGTTTGCGTTATCGGGATGGCGTACTGTAAGATCTGCGAAAAACGTGGGTGCTTGATTCATCGCCGCAGCCTGAACCATAACGGACGTAATCGCGCCATGTATATCTGTTTCACACGTCACCGGAATTTGCTCATCTGTCAAAATCGCATTAGCAAGACACGGCATAATGCCCATCGCTTCCTGCAGAGATGACCAGCATTGAATAGCGATTGCTGTGCTGCCCGTTTGCCGGGCGTATTGTTTCATAGCCACTTTGAGCGCTGCGATCCGTATGACATCATTTTCTGTCACTTCCGACCAGTCCAGCTTTTCTTTTATGTAATCTACTGCTTCCGCTAACTCGGAGGAATTCCCGTTTTCGATTCTTTTGGATGCCCGCTGAATGTCTACAAGTGTAATCGGAAATAGTTCTATGCCAAAGCGCTCCAACAATTCACCCTCGTTGCACATCATCGTCCAGAATGAAGAAGGCCTGGGTCCGATTTGTAAAATGCGCAGCGAGCGGAATTGGCGCACCACGTTAGCCGTCGAAATAAAATTAGTGAATCCCCTTTCAAACACAGGGTCATTCACTCTTGTGTTCGTTACGTAGGTGAAGGGAACATTAAAACGGCGCAGCACCTTACCCGTGGCGAACAATCCGCACTGTGTATCACGCAGCCGCATGCCGTCTTCAAGAGGAGCTTCGTCCCGAGGTCCCCACAGCAGCACCGGTTTACCTAGCGCCTTGCCCACGCGAGCTACCGTATCCTCCGTACCGAAGTTACAGTGCGGGAAAAAGACCGCATCTACTTGTTCCTGCTTGAACCGTTCTATAATCAAGTCGGCGTTCACGTTATCGTCATACAATAGGCCTTCCGAATTGATTCCTTCCAGATCGACAATGTCCATATCGAGTCCGAAACTTTGAATTTTTTCTTTGATCGTCACTTTGTACTTGAATGCGTCCTCTGCGCTAAAAACGAAACGGCGAGTGGGGGCGTAGCCTAACTTCAATTTTTTCAAAAGAATACCTCCTAATTGTTTAGTTGATAGTTTAGTAAATATGTTCGTGTATAATGTAAATTAACTTAATGTTTATAAAAACATTTTAGTTATGTATAGGTGTATTTTTATGATATATCGGAAATATTAGTACGTCAATCAATATTTAGTTCATATTTAGTTGATATTTATATAAACTAATTCAATAAATCAACCTTTTCCTTGCTTTTATCTCCGCAGAAATTTAAACTAAACTTACTCAACAACTTTAGTAAATGGGGATTGTACAAGATGAAGATGGAAGATATCGCAAAGCTTGCAGGTGTATCCAAATCGGCTGTATCTCTTGCACTCAGCGGAAAGCCGGGAATTAGCGCCGATACGCGTGAACGGGTACTGGAAATTGCGAGAGAAAACGGGTATGCGCTTAAGCCGCGGACAACGGCATCGGAGCATTCGGCGCGTTCATTATCCTTTTTAGTGTTTACCAACTCGGGAATTGTGCTGGAACAATATTACGAACAGCCATTCTTTCGAGAATTAATCCATTTCATTGAGGACAGATGTCGAAGCAAAGGCTACTCCTTGCTATTTGCTACTGTAAACATGGAACATTTCGAACGTGACATACGTTCGGTCGCAGATGACCAGCAAAGCGACGGGGTTATCCTCCTCGGCACCAATCTAAATCCACAGGAGATCACCGAGATCGCCAACCTACTGGGTCCGCGTCTAGTGGTATTGGATAATTGCTTCGACAAACTGCCCTTACATTTTGTGGGGATTAATAATTATATCGGAGCTTATCAGGCGGGGTCCCATCTCTGCCAGATCGGCCACCGGGAAATCGGCTATATCGCCTCCAATGTGCGTATTCACAATTTTGAAGAAAGAAGGGAAGGATTTGAGGAGGCGCTCCGGGAGCACAGTTTATCCATCTCACCTGACTATATCTTTTCTGTCGCTCCTACCATGCTTTCTTCGCAGGAGGAGTTGAAGACACAGCTAAAGCCATTATTAGAACAAGGACGCCGCCTGCCGACCGCGCTTTTTTGCGAATGTGATTATATTGCGATAAGCGCTCTAAAAACTCTGACGGAGTTGGGCGTGCGCGTCCCTGAACAGGTTTCTGTCGTAGGGTTTGATAATATCACCGAATCACAAATCGTTTCACCGGAGCTGACTACCGTCCATGTCGAGAAAAAAGAATGGCTCAATTAGCCGTTGACCTAGTCATCGAATCAATTGAGCTGGGCACAGTAATTAATTCTAAGATCCGGGTCGACACCAGATTTATCGAGCGATATTCATCGGCAGCGCCTTAACGGTGTTACTGCAACGCAAATCAGAGGGAATCCGTTATACAGTAAGTTGTATAACAGATTCCCTCTGTTTGTTGATCAAGTAGGATCCATTACAAGCTTCAGCAGCTTTTCTCCGATCGCTGTCGACATTTTGTTATTTCGCTACGCTTCTCCGAAAACTACTGAGCTCTCCATTCCAGTCTATCAACAGTCTTTCTTTGCAGACTAGCCACATACACATCCTTAGATGTTTGTCTCCAAGAATTCAAGATATTTGGGGTCGTCTTCCATAAAAATTTCAATACCGGCGCCCATGTAAGCCCGGGTTAACTCGTCAGCTGCCTTTTCAAAGTTTTCCTGTTCGTAATATAACTGTCCCAGCCGAAGATGAATATACGGATTACCCAACCCCTTCGGACACTGTACGGCATTAAAAAAGCACTTGAAAGCCTTATCGTATTTCTCCATACGAAAGTGGACATCCCCAACAGCTACATATATCCAGGTTGCGGCCTCCCATTTTTGATGATTTTCAGGCAATAAACGGAGTGCGGCCATATAATTTTGCTTGGCGGCATCAAGATCACCTGTCTTCACTAAATCATCGCCTTGTTTACATAAATCCCTAATTGCGGAATAAGTGGAATCTGAGAGCTGCAATGCGATCCTCCCCCTGTTCTATTCGATTTTATTTAGAAAGTAGCTTGTCTACGACCACTCCTCTAAAAAATAACTATTATGCATGTCAATAGTGTTCTCCAGTCTACCCCAGAACCGAATAGCTGTTTGAATGTGATGGATTTCAACGGCTTCAACCTGAAGGGTATTCCCCTCGTAATGCGGCTGAAACTTTAAAACGACCTTTTCTAAACCGTCATCACTGGTTTCGATATCGAAGTGATAGCAGAATATATCTGAATCGCCTTCAATCGTAGAAATGAACGGCAAGTCATGTCTTTCTTTACCTATGCTGATGCGAGGTTTGTCTCGTCCCTTTGGCATTCGGAAGAAATAACACAGGCTTCCGCTCCAGTAGCCGCTTTTATCTTCAGCATAGTAATCATTGAACTTTTCCGTTACGATCGGCAATTCGAGTATTCGATTGATCTTTTCCACCGTTACTGTTTCACTGAGCCGCTCTTGCCAATAGGCAATTGTCTCCGCGTCGAGGCTTTCCCTGTAGGTGATTTCCTTCAGCATTCGAGGCCAGTAATGATTCAGGATCTGCATATACGGCGCAGGAGAATGGCCTTCCAACTGATGCCAATCCTCCTCCGCATTGTTTTGATAAATCACATCAAGTGAAATTTTCTTAGTAAGAAGAAGCTTTTTGCTCTCTTTTAAGTAAATGAATACAGCGTAAGTTTCATCCTGCAGCAGATATATATTGCCTCCGATTTTTTTTGCCGTCTTCATTAAGATAAGGCCGACTCACCCTTATGCTGACATCATCTAAATAAAAACTGTACATAACGTCCTCCCCGAATAAGGAAGAGGCTAGGATTCGTTGTACATTGTTCACGCTCAATTCTTCATTCTCAAAAATCTGAGGCGGTACTTTCGGCCATCCTTCCATGAGCAGGGGCTGGTTTGCCTTTAGTCTTTCAAACATGCCTTCTTTACATAGCGGTATTTGACCCACGTCATAATTGTCATGATCTTCCAACCAGTAGCATCCTTCCGCCAGCATTGTTTGAACGTCATTTACATTACATTCATCAGCATCAACCCAATGCTTCTTAAAATGGCGTTCACCCTTTATTCGGACATCGTATTCGTCTGTTTCTACAAAAAAAGAAGTCTCGACGTTTCCGCATACGCTAAGCATTCCATGGTTATAGTCGCCCCAAAATAATTCCTTGACTGCCAGATTGCCCCCGATATAAATTTCTTGACCGCCTACAATCATATTGGAGGCTTGTACATTGCCTAGTACAATCAAGCCTGTTGAACCATCCGTATATTCATTATATATGTAGTTGTTGACAATCAAATCTCCTGTTACCAGGATTAAAAACACCGATTGCTGCTCGTGTTCTTCTCTTACCGCATCAATACCCAATGGATAATCAAGATGAATTTGTTCAACGGTCAGGTTTCCTTCATAGACTAGCACCGTTTCATTTTCAAATTCGCCGTTATTCTTCTCATCACGGGAATAAGCCCAGCAGTCTGCGGGGAGCAAGTGCTTGATTTCAGAGAACGTATGTCTGGTATAAGCAGGTATGTCTGTAGCCGTAATATGGTCATCAATCTCGACAGGTCGCGGAGCATTGAAGGCAAGGTCATAATTGGATTCCTCAATAATTTCTACAGCACGTTTCAACCCATAAGAATCATGCTCGGTGTACATCTTTCTCCATTCAAAGTCCCGCAATTCAATACGGCTATCGATGTCGCCATTCCAGTGCACATGAAATCCAAAGCTTTCAAGAAACGATATGATGACCTCCGCAACTTTTAAAGCGTGTTCCGGATTTTCTCTGAACGTGCCAAAAGCAATAGGCAGCACATTACTTTCAATAGCTCTCCTCAGATCCTGCTCGTGATAAAAACAGTAGCCTGCAGGCAATTTTCCTCGTTCAATCAATTCTTCATAACATTCATACGCATCGTCAATCCCGTCGCTTATTGTAATGCCGGCGTTATGCAGAGCAATGATACCTCCATCGCAAAGCATATCAAAGACCGCCACAAGTTGTTCAAAATGAGTTGGGCGAGCCCATTGATTAGAAGCTTCCATATGACTATGGAACAAGCTGTTAATTTCTATCTGAAGCTGTTTGTTATCAATTGGAATGTCATATTCTTCCGTTACTATTTCGAAGATTTCCTCTATGCTATAGAAACCTGATCTGACGAGCAGTTCAATTTGTTCGATCATGTATTTCCTACACCTACCTCGATATATTTGAATCAGGATTCCTCTTTCAACAAAGAAATCTAATATATTCATAGTAGCACATTTTGGAAATACCCTCCCCTATTGCTTAACAAGAGGTCCTGAACGTGGATAATCTTTTTGATTGACCAAACGTTCATTCAATAATAAAATGGAAATGTATTCCATAGGATTTTGAATTGAAAAATGCAGACGATCTAAGCCTGCTAGTGGGCTTCGCTTTATTCTGCGTAAATCAACAAAGGAGTTGAATGTTGATGGAAACACATATGAAGAAGATTGAATTGAATGGACTCCTGTTTCAGTATCGGGAAACTGGTCGACCATCTGCGCCGCCTCTGGTTGCACTTCATGCTTTAGGCTTAAACGCTGAGTCTTGGGATGAAGTTGCCTCTATTTTAGGGGGAAAATACCGCGTCTTGGCTCTAGATCAGCGCGGACACGGAGGCAGCGTTAGGACGGATGAGTATTCTTTTGAGCTTATGCGTGATGATCTGTTTCATTTTGCGAACGCCATGGATCTGGAAAAATTTACATTGATGGGTCATTCTATGGGGGGGACTGTTTCGTACCTTTTCTCGGAAGCCTATCCACGTAGAGTTGAGCGCCTTGTTGTGGAAGATACGCCTCCCCCATTTACCGGCAAATTTTTTGAATTCCCGCCAGAACCATCCGAGCCGCTTCCCTTCGATTGGAAAGTGGTGCCTTCGATTATCCAGCAACTTAACGAACCCAATCCCGAATGGTGGGACCGTCTATCTGAAATTCTTACACCAACTCTTCTCATTGGAGGCGGGGATGCCAGCCATGTTCCGCAAGAAAAGCTATTGGAGGTTTCTAAGCTTATTCCTAATTGTCAATTAATTACGGTTGACGGTGCGGGACATTTCGTTCATCTTGCTAAATTGGATGCCTTTTTGAATGCTGTAAAACCTTTTTAAATGTTATGGAGGATTGACACAAATTGCCCCGTAATCCCGAAGAGTTTGAACGAATTCGACAAGCTGCAAAAGAAAAAATTCATGCAGCGGCGATGCTGCTTTTTATAAAGAAAGGGTATCATGCCACGTCAATAGAAGATGTCTCTAGACAAGCGCAGATATCCAAGGGTCTTCTTTACAATTACTACAAAGGAAAAGAAGACTTATTGGCCGCAATGGTTCAAGTTCGAATTGGAGAAGTAGCTGAGGTCATGGAAAATGCCGCAGCACTTCCAAAGCCGGCTGATCAGCTCCGACATATCGTTGTGGGAGCATTAGAGAATGTTTACCAGCGTCCCGACATATACAGATTTTACTTGAATTTACAGACTCAGCCACAAGATGACCAAATTCTTGGAGCATATGGGCGTAAGCTAAGCGAAGCGTCCCGTACGCAGTTCGAAGTCCAATGTCGTATGTTTCAACAGATGGGGGTTAAGGAGCCTAAGCTTCGTGCGCTCTATTTTTCTTCCGCCTTAAACGGAGCGATGCTGATGATTTCAAGTTATCCTGATTTACCGGTAGACCTGATGAAAGAACAGATGATTAGAGAATATTGCACGGGCGAATAGATATGCTATCGTAGTTGCTCCTGATATTGGAGAGCCTTGTCCTATGGTTATCTGAAACTATGACTGGTTAGTGACAATGATGATCTCGCCACTGAATCTGATAATGGCAGGCAGGTTTATGATGGCATTCGCCTTTTAGTCCTTATATGGTCAATCATACAAGCTTCCTCGATTCAAGAACGTATATTATCGGGGAGGTGAGAACATGCAGAATAAGACTATTTCAAAAAAACCAGGAGTTAGAAAAGCAGTTATTACGCAAACCCTGCCTACACTAGTTCTCTGGGAAAATAACAATCAAACTGGTCGCCGTCTGCGTTTTCGCGGTAACCTAGGAGTGCGCACCCTAGTGATCTTTAATTTTAATGATCTCTTGTCGAGTTTTGTGTTCACAGGCAATCGCAACAGCACCCTTGTGCTTTTCCGGGATATCAATTACCAAGGCCCCCGCAGGGTGTTTCGCGGCTCCATCGAAGTAGACAGCTTGCCTGACTTCAATGATCAGACATCATCCTTCATCATGTCGCGCAGACGATTGACCAATGCTGAGATCGACGACATTCAAGCGCGTCGAGTTGCACCTGAAAACTTCGCCGAGGTTCTCGGAAACGGGACCGTTGCCATGAACAGAAAGAATGTAAAGCGATAATTTGTAAGAAGAGCGATCTTGGGAGCAGCCCCGATCGTTCTTCTTTTAACATGAAAGAAATTTAATTTTCAAAATAAACTCTACTCCAAGTTCCTCGCCTTCATTTGAATATGATAACTCGAACAATAAGAAGACTCGAGGTGACTCTCTTCCATATGCGTATTCTGATTATTGCCCCTGAACAAATACCCGTACCTCCCCCTGTCGGAGGCTCGGTGGAACACAACATCTATCAAATTGCCAAAAAGATTTCTTCCAAGCACCAAGTAACCATTATTAGTCGATTACGTCCCAACTACCCGAGGAAAACGATCCTAGGCCATATTACTATTATTCGAGTAGCTGGCAGTAATAAACAAGCTTACCTATCTAATGTAGTTCATACGATCAAACGTCAGCGCTACGATCTGATTCAAATCGATAATCGCCCTAAATTCGTGCAAACGATTAGAAAAACCTTCCCTCTTACTCCAATTTCTATATTTTTACATTCAACAACTTTCATATCCTCTCCAATAACAACCAAAAAACAAGCCACGAGCGATCTTAGGCAAGCTAATCTCGTTATTGGCAACAGCCTGTCACTTCAAAAGCATTTGAAAAGAAACTTCCCAATCATAAGTCGTAAGGTTCGTTTTGTTCATCTTGGCGTAGATGTTAATCAGTACCGACCTCGTAAGAAGAAATCGGCGGGCTTACATCGTCCTTTTGTCATTCTTTTTGCTGGGAGACTTATTCCTCTCAAAGGGATCCCCGTTCTGATGAAAGCAACTCAGATTGTTAGAAAGTCCATTCCTACTGCTAAACTTCAAATTGCGGGCGGAACTGGCAAGCCAAGCTACAAGAAATACTTGAAGCAGCTCGCTTCAACACTTCGAATTCCAGTTACATTTAAAGGGTATGTTCCACGGAGTCAAATGCCTAGCTTTTACCGATCTGGGGATTGTTTCGTTTGTCCGTCGCAGCGCCATGAAGCGTTTGGATTAGTGAATGTAGAAGCTATGGCTTCCGGCATTCCAGTAGTTGCTTCTAGAATCGGAGGTATTCCAGAGATTATTAAGCATCAACATAACGGAATTTTGGTTTCTAACTACAAAAGACCTGAGGCATTTGCCAAAGAAATTGTTCATTTAGCCAAGAATCCTTCGAAGGCATACAGAATCGCCAAGCATGCCCGGCTGGATGCAACGAAAAAATTCAGTTGGCGAGCTACGGCTAGAAAGCTTGAAAACATTTATTCTTCCAAAATTTCCGAATAAGAGGTGTGCAGGAATGGTGGGTAGAGCAAGAACAATTGGAAGCAAATGGGTTAAAACAAAGGTCCTCTTATTAAATAAAGAACTTCGCAAATTTGTTCCAGAAACAAGAGTCTATAATCAAGCGAACCTTCTTTATATGTTAAAAAAGCATAAAATGGTTTATGTAAAACCAATCAATGGCACTTCCGGACAAGGTGTTATTCGTGTCGAGAAAAATGATAAATACCGTTATCAGGCAGGTCAAACAGCGAAGTCATTTGGAACGTTTCAAGGCCTATTCGCCGCTCTTAGCAAAGCCAAGTTAAACAGATCCTATCTTATCCAGCAAGGTATTCATCTCTTAACACACCAGAAGCGAATCTTCGACGCGCGTCTTATGGTTCAAAAAGTCACGCACAAAAATTGGGAAACAACGGGGTATATCGGCCGAGTAGCTCACCCCCGCAAAATAGTGACGAACTTCCACAATAGCGGCAAACCGCTGTCTTTAGAGGTATTGCTCGGCTCCTATTTAAAAAATCAGAAGAAACATGATTATATCAGAAGCTTACGATACTTAGGGTATCGAATTGCAACGCACTACCAGAAGAGCTATCCCGGATTTAGAGAAATTGGTATTGACATCGGAATCGATAAGAATCTGAAGCCTTGGGTGATAGAAGTCAACACAGCCCCAGATCCCTTCATATTCAACCAGTTAAAAGATAAAAAAATGTTTGTTAAAGTACTTAGACACGCAAGAGCAAACGGCCGGTTTCTACGTGTAAAACGCAAGTAAACCTCATTATTACTTTAGCCAAGTATTACACCTTCATCCACTTCATCAGGGGATTGTGGGTGTTTTTGCATACTCCTTTCCTACAAACCGTGATAATAGGCCACTACATCCTTATCATTGTACCTCCCCCTCTCACCACCGCAGCAGTCACAAGTGAAGCCGAACATCCCGTTTTCCGAGTACATAAGATGTAAGGTGAATTCAAACGCCTTGAAAAGAGTGGTGTTAATGGCAAGTAGAGTACTTGTAATTGAAGTTGAGGAACACATAGCAAGGCAGCTGCAGTTAGAATTCGCACATGTCGGAAATCGTGTAGAGTTAGCTTGTGAGGGTTCAGAAGAGACCGATGGCGAACTTATTAGGCATAACTCCATGATCTATAGGCTTCATGAAACAATCGTGAATCTTCGATCAAGAGAAGTGTTTCAGAATGGGATCAACATCAATTTTACATCAAAAGAATTTGAGCTTCTTGTTTATTTGATCGAACATCGAAATGAAGTTCTTAGTCGGGAACGAATCCTAAACGACGTGTGGGGATACGATTTTCGGGGAAGTTCTAATCTGGTGGATGTATATATCCGCTTTATTCGAAAAAAGCTAATCGCGCCCTATCCGCATATTCGAACCATACGTGGTGTTGGGTATATCCTAGAGGACCAACAGGAATGAAAATAAATAGTAACCTCAGCATTACATGAACATGCATACGCTAAGACACTTTGAAATTATGTTCTGACCATCCCCTCAGCTCAGAACGAGCTTCCCGTGCGAATGAGTGTTTGGTATAACGAAAACAAACTAACGTTCGGGGATGTGGTGTCAGAGGGCAAAGCAAGAGCACATAAATTTGATCGAGTTTCAAAAGCGATTTACAACGGAGTCCGCTTGTCACGATCATCTCTTCAAAATGAAATGGCCTGCGGGCTTCAAATGTGAAATATCCTCGTAACCGTGCTGATTTCTCCATTGTCATATTCGTTCTGGCCTAGCAAATGATGTAAGTGTTATTTTGAATCTGCTCCCGTTTTCGTCGGTGTGTTCTAACTCCAGTTGCCCACCCATCATCTCGGTCAGATGCCTCGCGATGGAGAGTCCGAGCCCCGAGCCGCCTTGGTTGCGGTTACGCGACGATTCTACTCGATAAAACCGTTCAAAAATGAGATCTCTCTGGTGAGCACGAATGCCAATGCCCGTGTCATTCACAAGTACTACCAAGTTCTCGGCTTCCGAAGTTATAAGAATGTTGACTTCACCGCCCTGTCGGTTGTAGCGAACTGCATTCTCGATCACATTATGAAAAACATGGAACCATAGATGTCGACTGCCGACCACGTTATCCATAGGTTGCTGCAAAAGGACTTCCAGCCGTATAGAAACCCCAAGCGTTCGTGAGATCGGTTTAATTTCCACTATGATATCATGCAGCAACTGCCGCAAATCGAAAGTCTCGTCATCTCCCGGGGCATATCTGCCGTCGGACAAAAGAAGCAAGTCTTCAACAAGTGATTCCAGACGGCTTAACATGCGATCCGCAGCAAGTCGGAAGTCTTCCCTGTCTGCAGGATCATCCGGAGATAGAACAAGCACATCCAGCTGCGTTCTCAGTATGGCCAACGGAGTGCGCAACTCGTGCGACGCATCGCTAATGAATCGGCTCTGTTGACGGAATGCAGCCTCTAACCGATCCAGCATGGAGTTGAATGACAGGCCGAGGTCGCGCAGTTCTTCTTCCCATTCTTCCAAACGTAACCGGGTATGAAGGGTGCGGCTATCGATTCCGGCAACTGCTTCGCTCATTTCGCGAACAGGTCTTAAAGCAAGCCCTGAGACCCAATACGAGCTAACCATCCCCGCAATTACAGTGAAAGCAAAGCTGAACAGCATGTTCGGCAAGATCGGGGTGGAGTGAGAAAAGATAGCAAGCAAGCCGGCAAAAATCAAACACAGCATCATAAGAACGGAGGTGGTGTAGAGCGCTAATCGAGTACGCAAAGAGAGGCGGTATCTCTTCATTCGAAGCACACCGCCTCAACATGAGCCCCCGAATGCAGACGATATCCCTCACCTTGCACCGTTATGATATAGGGTTCCGTATGATCGGCAAGTCTTCCGGCGGCAAGCTTCCGGCGTAAAGAATTTATATGAACACGTACGGTCGTACTAAACGGGTCGGCATGGGCATCCCAGATGTGCTCAAGTAAAGTTTCCGCTGATATCGTTGCCTCTGCGTTCAATAACATATACTCCAAGATCGCAAATTCCTTGCGGGTCAGCGGCAAGTACCTCCCCGCTTGCATGACAGTTCGAGCAGCCGAGTCCAGTAACAGATCCCGATAAGCAAGGCGAGAAACCTTAAGTGGAGTTTCCCGCCGTAGTTGCACGCGAATCCGGGCCAACAACTCGTGGTAATGAAAGGGCTTTCCGATATAATCATCTGCCCCTACGTCAAGCCCATTGATAATGTTATGAGAATCGTGACGAGCAGTTAACATGATGATAGAAAGACGGGGTTGTGATTGTCGGAGTCTCTTGCAGACCTCGAAGCCATCCATTACAGGAAGATTAAGATCCAGTAACACAAGATTGTAGCGATTCACTTCTGCCATCTCCCACCCTGCCGCACCATCCTCTGCAATATCCACCGCATACCCTTCCCGGCGCAAGCCCTTGGCCAACGCCTGCGCCATATCTACTTCATCCTCTACCAGTAAAATCCGTATCATCCCCACCCCCTTGTCGAGCAATTTGCATATTATTTCTATTTTAGCATGCTGGATGACTTCTTAACAGGGATGCTACAGGTAGCTGTACGAAGCTTGCGGAATCCGTACCAGGTTCCTCCCCCCAGACAAGCGTCACCACCACGCCAGCGAGGATAAGATGCTCCCGTAGCATTACGCCCATTGCCGAACCTCCAAGCAAGCTGAGTCCCAAAGTTAGGGTAAATGGCAAGTGGCACGGACATATGAGAAAAGAAACTGCAATCCAGAAAATACCTTTGCGCTTCTGCTGCACTACTTGACGCTCCATTGTAAATAACTCCCTTCATGTGTACGATAAGGCAATTATAACAACTCCGTTGTTATATTGATGTTAATTGCCTTCTTACATTCACAACGAGCTTCTTGTTCTATAGGTTGAATAGAATTGCCCAAGCTCTCTGGCAACATGTCCGATAGATCTTTGATTGAATTCACTAGTCTAGAGCATGTCCTTTATGACCTTTTCTTGCGAACGAAATAAATAATTCCTGCAACCAGCACAATTACAGCACCTACGCAATAAATAATGGGGTTCATGTTGTCGCCTCCTTCTTCGATCCGGATAGTTTCATTGTACGATAGGAGATGTTAAATCTTCGTTAAGTCCATGCTGTGACGGCGGTGGAAATTGAAATGATACAGAGCGAGGAGGCAGATCGCAAGCATTCGTTGCCTTTTCTGAAGTAAATGAATGAATAAACTGGTTTTTTGTGTCGTTGGACAACATTTTTTTGTAATTTTTCCCCATCAGAACCTATTTCCATGAGTACAACACAATACGCCATGCATACGGCAAATTGAGCTTATCCAAGACTTGACCGACCAAGCATTCGAGATCCGAGGAAGCAAAGAAGCAATATGGTTTAAAAGTTGATCTTCCGTAGCACTTGCACAAAAAAAGCCGGATTTCCTTAGCGTACGGGATCTCCGGCTTGTTTGAAGATATTTTCGCTTAGCTTACGTTTTCCGCGTTTTGTTGGCGATATCCCTACTTAGAAATTGGAGGGTTTCGCTTGCTGTTGTAAACAATATTTGACACGGTTCTTGATCTAATCACGTGATAAGCATTGCTAATAAGCAATCCGATAAATAAGTACATAAGTCCGCCAAAATAACTATAAATAATCACTCCTACGATTGCGCTCAGCAAACCAAACACCACTTGATCTTTATTGGAGACGGGTGAGGTTGGCGGGTCTGTCAGCATAAATAGTGCAAAGAACAATGACGCGTTTATAAAAGGAGGTCGAAATGCATCGGCAGCTCCTCCCACATGTATGAGCCCCAGCAAGAATAATGACAAAAAATACAAGCTAAGAAATGCAAATACTTGTGGAAATTTGTTAACTCGACTGGTTACCGCGTAACCGGCTACGAGCAGGAATCCGATTGTCCACGCTGGAAGATCTCCAAATGCACCCCACCAGCTCTGTCCGGTTTGAAAACAGAGAATGGATAACAGCAGACCAAAGACAGCCGGATTGAACACCGGTTTATTTTTATATACGAGTAAATGCTTAGATAAGATAGCCATGGTCGCAGTGATTGCCACGATATACCATGTAGTTGCGGTACTTAAAATTAAGGCGATAATAAGGCCTGTGATCACAGCACCATCCGGAATCCATTTTTTTCTTTTTCTCAGACGAAAGCAAATCCAATCCATCCCTACAGCAGTAATCCCAGCAACAATGGCATTAAAGATTCCTTTACTGTCCGATGAGAGTAACGCGGCTATAAGTAGAATGACCGCCAAGGAAATGATGACATAGCTCTTCGGTTTTTTATGCCATGGTTGAGCTGACATTTAGATCCCTCCTACTCTTTCCACATGCAAATTCGATGTTATCAAAATCCCCTTCAGTTCCATGTCGTTGATCATTCTCTTGCCTTGTTCCAAGCCATATAAGCAGACGACTGTTGAGCATACATCCGCCATCATGGCGTAGGGGGCCACAATGCTGCAGCTAGTCAACTCATGTGGAGATTGTTTGCTGATCGGGTTAATAATATGATGGATATCTTCTCTGACTTTGCTTCTTCGCACGTAGCTGCCAGATGTACATACCGCTTCGTTGGTTACATGAATGGAGTCTATGATGTGATTCGCTTGCTCCGGATGCTGAATTCCGATTTGCCAAGCATGTCCTGTTTCATCCAACCCACCAGCATATAGGTCTCCACCCGCATTAATGACAAAACCTTGAAAGCTAGTTAATACTTGAGCGGCTAAGTCAATAGCAAATCCTTTGGCAACCGCACCTAAATCAATCACAAGCGGCCGATTCAAGGTCATCGTTCGATCATGATCGTTTAAGATCACATCCCGATAAGAAGTGTCATCTACAGCTAGGCTTGAAGCGATTTCTTTGGTTAAATAATGTTGATTGAAGCCGTACATTTCCAGTGTTTTTCCGATTGTGGGGTCAAATATCCCCTGTGTCCATTCCGCCATTTCCAAAGCAAACTTCAAGGGTTGAAATAACCATGAACTGATTGGAACAGGCGTTCTAATCTGCTGGCATGCTTTCATCAATTCGCTTTCGGGAGTGAACCGGCTGCAAGCTTGTTCTACCTTTCGAAACGCATTAAATGCTTGCTCTATCACAGGCTCAATATCTAGCGGCGACCGGGAGGTAACCACTTTAATCTCAATAACGGTATCCATCATAAGCTTTGACTTTTTCACAATTTGCACCATTACACATTCCTCGCTTGTGTTAGCGCAGCTTCAATGGCATCTTGGAATGCTTGCGTGCTATACGTTGCTCCTGAAACATTTTGCACTTTGGCGCTTTGCTTTTGTATAACTTCTTGTGGTAACCCCACAACATCGTTCTTAGAATAATGCATGGCAAAGCGACTAATCTCCACGTCGGTGATTTTATCATGGTTTATCGTAACTTTAACTTCAATGGAACCACGACGATTACTTCCAGCCCCATCAAAAGTTCCATTCTTATACTGGCTTTTGACCTGACTGCTGACGGATTGAATATTGGAATTTATGTGGTGCTGTGGCTCCTGTAGAGCAGCTTGCTCTTCTGTTGACAAATATCCAGCACTATAGATTACGCCTATGGCAGTCGTACATAAGATGACCCACTTTTTATCCATTTTGGCCATATGCATTCCTCCAACCTACTAAAATTACATGCTGCGACAACTATCCCCTGCTGGATTCATGTTACACCAAGTAAATGAAAGTAATCTGAAAATAGTCAATCACTGAATTTAATTTCGAATATGCTCCCTTTCCCTTCTTCACTCGTAACGTGAATGTGAGCACCGTGATTGCTTAAGATGTCGGCTGCAATAGAAAGCCCTAATCCTGCCCCGCCCAATTCCGGAACGTGCTTTGTCCACCCTGTAGAAACGCTCGAATATACGTTCGAGTTCTTCTTTTGGTATGCCGATCCCTGTATCAGCAATCTGCAGTTTCATCCCAGCGTTATGAGAAGGTTCACATGCAATCGTGACCTTTCCGCCAGGCGGCGTATACTTAATGGCATTATCAAGTAAGATGTATAGAAGCTGCTTGACTTGATCTGCATGTCCAACAATGAAGCTGCTTCCTAGATCATTCTTAGGTGTTTCCAGCTGTAAGTGTACTCCTTTTTTTAGGGCCAAAGGCTGCATGGATAGGAACACTTGATGAGTAATTTGAACGATATCAACATGCTCTGACTTCACTTGTAAAGATTTAGAATCACTGCGGGCTAGGGTTAACAAGGACTCTACAAGGCGAATCATCCTTTGTACTTCATCTTTTAAATTATGGAGGATGTGCTGTTCAAATTCGGGCAATGTATCCTTGGATTCCTCTAATAATTCTACGGAAGAATGAATAACACTCAGTGGTGTCCTTAGTTCATGAGATGCATTCGTTGTGAATTCAATCTGACGATAATAGGATTTTTTGATAGGAACCATGGCTTTACCGGCAAACACATAAGCCAACCAGATGGCTATGGTTAATAAAACAAAGGTAGAAACCAGTAGAATCAGCCTAATTGTATCCAGAAGCTTTGCATTTGAGGTGATGTCTATAGCCATCCAACATACGCCGCCGGCGTCATGTAAAATGTGGGAACTAACCAGAAAGGTCTGCCTTTCACCCCCTGCTTCCACGTAGAATCGTTCACCCTGCTCACTTTTCATTTCGTTTTGTTGCGCCCAATGTAAGAGCTGATCGGACATCTCTGTATAGCGGCTTGGAGAGGCTTGAGTTCTACCATCTGGATTCCTCCATACGACTAATTCGTCCGAAAGCAGAAAGATCCATTCGATGTTCTTGGTTTCGTGCTCCATAGGACGCTTTTTCTCTTGTTGCTCCTGCAATCGATGTTCCCATTGCTGGGACATTTTTTTCTGCAGATCTTCTAGTTTTTGAAATTCGTTGTGATGAAGGGTTTCCTGTAGAATCAAATAAAAAAAGGCTGTGATGAGAATGATCACAACACTAAGAATACTGCCGAAAAATATCGTCAGCTGCTTTCTTGTCCGATTGAACATTAATCTCCCCCTCTACCACCAGACGGTAACCAAGTCCACGAACATTATGTATGATTTTATCGGAGAAGGGGTCGTCCAGTTTCTTGCGCAATAATTTAATGGTCGCATCAACTGTATTGAGAGTAATTTCCGCATCTAAGCCCCATACGTGGTCAATCAGCTGCTCTCTGCTTAATATTTGTTTAGGATGCTGCGACATAAAGGAAAGCAATTGAAATTCGCGGCGCGAAAGAGGAACGGCTACTCCGTTTCTTTTCACTTCATATGTACCATAGTCAACGACAAGAATATCACCAAATATTTTAGTATCCGCTTCCCAGTTCGTTTCCTTTCTACGGTATAAGGCATGAAGGCGTGCAATTAATTCCTCGAAAGCAAAGGGCTTCACCAAGTAATCATCTGCTCCTGCATTTAAACCCTGCACGCGGTCCGTAATGGAATCACGAGCGGTTAACATAAGGATCGGCGTGCGATCCTTTTTCATTCGGATTTCTTTGCAAAGCTCAATTCCGGTTTTATGGGGCATCATCCAGTCTAAAATATACATATCAAAGGTGGATCGTTCCATGAATTCCATCGCATTTTCTGCATCTAATGCCCATTCCACCTGGTTCAGCTGCTTGTTAAGTTTGTATTGAATCAACTCGCCCAGCTTTCTATCATCCTCGACCAGTAAGATATGCAAGTGTCACCACCACCCTTCTTAGTTTCCCCCCATTGTTACCATGTATTATAAATCGAATCCTTGTTTATTATCGTAGGAAATCCAATATTTTCGCTTATATATTGAGCTTCTTTGTTAGGCACTGTTGTAAAGATGGTCGTACCGTTCTGTTCCTTGATTGCAGTAAGCTGCTGAAGCCACTCCGCGGTCCACTCATCAGGGGTTGTGGAATACTTGAAGAGATTTTCCCAGAGAACGCCGCTCACATACGGTAGCGATGCCGATTCCAAGGTTTCAAATCCATTATTTTGGATCAAATATAAGTTCGGTGATGTAGCCTTTAACCTTTTTAAAAGTTCTACGTACGAGGATCTCAATCTTTCTTGGTAATCCGTTTGGTGAGCAAAATACGAATCGATATGATCAACGGTATCCAAAAACACCCCATCCATACCCTTCTTCACAATTCCCAACTCGATTTGGTCATAAAGAACTTGTCTCAAATGAGATTTGCTCAAGTCTGCCAGGTACGATCTCCATTCTTCGAAATATACCGTATCTCCGTTTTTGTCGTGGAAATAATCGGAATCTTGCAAACGGTCCACATATTGCTGCTGGTGTAAATCGATTTCCATGATACTCTGATATCCGATCACGATTGTACCCTTACTTTTTATAGCTGCGATCTGATCCTGTCTATAGACTGAAGGCTCAATGACGACCAGATCGTAAGCTTTCATTTGCTCAATAATGGCGGGGGTTGGATTGCCGTAGAAGATCTTGTAGGTCTTGATTTTCTTCGTCAGCGTAATAAGCTTGGTATCTCCATTCCATGCAACATGCTGACCGCAAGCTTCTCCTAATATGCGAAGGGGAACCATAACATGTCCCTCACTGATAAAAGGTGACACTGGCATATCTCTTCTTTTTCCGTTGATAACAGTTGCGTTATCCCCAATACGGAACGTAATCTTGACTCCTTTTCCTTCCCCAGTTGCTTCTTGGGTTTGATCATTCCATGTAACTTTCATACCAAGAGCTTCAAAGATCGGGCGCAGCTCGATCATAGTTGTACCGTCATCATTGACAGGGGGAGTGTCTGTTCGAACCATGTGATTCTCGACACGGACTTGGATCGAATCGGCGGCATGGGCCTTCCCACCTGCAAAAGTAACGGTTGATCCTAACATAACCATCATAAACAGACCCATATTTCGCTGCTTAAGTCTCATTTCATTCCTCCAGGATGTAATATCCGTATTATAAAAGAGGAAAATGAAAGCACGATGAAAACAGCGATATCTATTGGGCCTTACATGGTCTATTTTTATTTCCAAACGCCTGTAATTGGCTCAACGTCACCGGATTTACCTGCATAAGGCAGGTTGTACATATCTTCCAATGTGCGAAGAACATTTAAATGTGTGATGGGTTGATCAGACTTTGTGCTTACAACCATCGGTCCAACAAAAAGTGTAGGGATGTGGTTCTTTTTCGATGAATCATCTTCATCCCAAGTTAGAATGACTAAGCTATTATGGTTTTTAGCCCATTGTATATAAGGGTCCAAATGGAGCTTTAACCAATTGTCTGCGGCGTTGATGGTACCATCGTGCATGTCATGATCCAAGTTCGGAATCACATAAGATATGGTGGGCAATTTACTGAAATCTTCGGTAGGAAAGCTCTGCAGCGGCATGTTCCATTCCTTAGGAACATTGCTGAAGTCAACCCAAGGACTATGCTTGCGGCCATATTGGTGATTCGTACAAACAGTTGACCCCACAGATGGTAAATCCTCGGAATAACCTCCGAACGAAAGCTTGGCATTCAGGAGCTCGCTGCCCAAGTTATCTGTTCCAAAGGTATGCCCGCAGGAATCATCCTTCACTCCCTGGTCAGAGCCGGAATATAGAATTAAATAATTAGGTTGACTAGGGTGCGTCATGGCAAAGGATTGCGTAAAAAAGGCTCCTTGCTGGGTCAAAGCGTTCATGTAAGGAGCTGATTTGTTCCCGATCACCTTATCGAAGGAATGGTTCTCCTCAACAACGATCACTACATGTTCAGGCTTAGGAAGACCTGAACTTTTCGTTTGGGTAGTTGCTGGGGTCGTAGATGCTGGCGTGTGACTGGGCACGGCCGGTTTAGATGATGAGATAGGCGCAGCTGGTGCAGCCTCGCCCGAGGGTTGCTTGGTGCTTGTTGGACTGGATGCGGGAGCTGATTGCGTCTGTTTCGCAGGCGTTGGCTGCGCTTGATTGGGAGCATCTGTTTGTGAACAGGCTGTCAGAAACAGCAGAAATGAACTTAGACAAAGTAGAAATTTCAACACGGTATTCCGCCTCTCGATGCTAATAGTGAATGATTTCGATGAATGAGCAGCGTGTGACTTGACATCTGGCCTAGCTAAGCGGCCTCTTTTTCCATTTTTCCAGCACCCACAGCGTTATGATGCCAATGGAGTACACCATAATCAGGAAGAATAGCAGGGCTCCAATCAGCGGTATATTCATAAAAGAAACCAATACGGCGGAGCCTGTTAATGCAACTAGCCAGTCGGGACTAGCATGGCTCAATCGAATATAAGACCCAACTACCATACTTAAGACTGCGAATCCATAAATGAATGCAAACACAATGAAAATTAAGATCATTACCGCAAGAGGAATCCCAATAATCATAATAAAGAGCAATACGGATAGCGCGATAAGAATTAAACTGCTGAAAAATCCAATGGATAAAAGAGATCCTGGGGCGCGGCGAGCACGATCAACAAACGAGTTCATTCTACTTTTGCTTACAAATACGATGAGGACAGACAACATGACAAGTAGAATACTAACTGCCAGCTGTGAAAGCCAAGTTCCGACGACGATCCCTCCACCTATGAGCAGGCTATTTTTGGTCGCAGTATCGAAAGAAAAGTCGATGATTTCATCTGTTACAACTGCACCCTGCTCGGCCCGCACATTACCGCCAATGACGAAAACAAAACCATTGACTTTGGCTGATGATTTTAAATTTACATCCCCGTTGAATACTATAACACCATCGGTTACTGTTCCTAGAATGGTAGCATCCCCACCTATGACGATGACATCATCTACACTTTGATTTTCTGGAACAATCGTATTTTGATGATCAAAGATTCCCTTAGCCATCGCATGAGTCGGCAGCAGCAATAGGAAACAAACGAGCAATATGCTTATCGTGAGCATCGAATGTTTATTTTTCAAATCGAATCCCCCTGAATTACTTTAGATTTCAGCAAGTGCTTGATCGATAAGCCGGATGTGATAATGATCACAAGAGCAATTACAGCCATACTCAAAACCATTAACGGTTCGGCCCCCAACACGTTGCCAATTGCATAAATCATATTAAATCCGAACTTAACTAAGATTGAACTCAGATTAAATAGAATGGAATTAGAGAATATAGCAACTATTACAAATAGAACTAGTACAGTTAGAATTGGAACCAAGAACCATTTACGCAATCGTGTACGTGAAGTTGACACCTTCATCTTTAATTCTGTAATAACTTTATCTTCCAGGCTAACGGGTGCTTCAATAGGGCGTAATGAAGTAAATATCTGATTCTGGATAGCCAGCAAATCATTGCGTAACGCGGAGCACTCCAGACACTGCTCCAAATGCTCTTCGACAAGCTTGCGTTCTTCTTCTGTCAATTCATAATCTATATAAGCGGATATGAGATCCTCGATATGGTCAGTCAAGTCTATTCCTCCATTCCCCTTTTCATTTCCTTGCGCAGCAAAAGCCGCGCGGCGTTTATGCGTGATTTAACGGTTCCAACAGGAATGTGGATCATCCCGGCAATTTCGTCATAAGTATAACCTTCCACATCTCGTAGGATAATAACTTCTTTGTGTTCCGGGCTTAATGTATTCATAGCTTCTTGTATGGACATCTGCAGATCGGTTTGCTTTAAATCGATTTGTGTTGTCGTTTCAACCCACTCCTGTGGCGACGTATTCTCCTTTTTACGCTTTTGCAGCCTATCGTAGCACAAATTAGAGACAATGCGAGTTAACCACGATGTAAAAGCAAAGCTATTTTCAAGCTTGGGAAGTGCATAGAATGCTTTAATAAAAGCTTCTTGAGCCACATCTTCTGCTTCCATCCGATCTGACAGCATGCCGAATGCATAGCGATACACGCTGGCTTTATATCTCTTGATAAGCAAGGCGAATGCTTCTTTATCGCCAGCTTTAGCTGTGCGGATTACTTCATATAATTCTTGATCCACGCATAATCTTCCCCCCAGAGCACCTACATAAAAACGATCTACGATGAAGTCGACAAGCTCATCTTATTCCATTTAGTGAGCCGGAAAATTTCTAACATCATGATATTTAAGCTCAACCAAACTCCTCCGAACACATAGCCTGCCATCACATCACTCGGATATTGGATGTTGAAATAAACTCTGCTAAGCCCCACAAGTAAGGAAACAGCAAGCACCAAGAGTGCAGATGCCACTGTTCGAACCCATGTCACATGCAGATGCCGTACAAATAAAAATAACGCGAAACCTAAGAATGTGATCGTTATTAACGTTTGTTCGCTGGGAAAGGTTCCTACAATATTCTTCGGTCCCGTGCAATGAAAAAGTCTCCGTAGTCCCTCGTCCCACAGTTCACCTCCGATTAAAACGAACAACATGAACCCCATTTCAAGCAGAGGGTGCCAGATAAGCAAGCGATTCATCCAAGTATTCCAAAGGTTCAGTTAAATTTTTCATTATTTTTTACTTTCATTCAGTAATAATACCCCTTAAGCAAGATTTGCCTAAGGGGATCATGATTTACTTACTTTTCTTAACAAGTCATTCGTAACAGGCTGGTAATACAAGGATCATCGAGCCTTCGACAACCCTCTTCATGTTACATCTCACTCCTCGTTTTATTGATTTTTGATCGCTTCGTCCATATCTTTTGCTCGATAATTTCATAGGTGTCTATGGATAGCTGTAAATAACGTTTAGCAATTGCAGACCGTTCGAACAGCTGATGCACGGAAATGGCACTCACTATCCCCAAGAAGGCTCCGGCTGTTACATCAAGTGGATAATGAACACCTGTCCAGATGCGTGATAAAGCAATCAGCGATGCTATTGTTAACCACACTGTGCCGTCCTTTTTTCGGTACATCCAGATAGCAGCTGCGATTACAAATGCTCCTGTTGCATGATCGCTAGGAAAAGATGCATTAGCCGGATGTTGAATTAATTGAATAACAGCATGATGAACAAAAGGTCTGTCGCGATAAAAGAAATGTGAAATGATTCCCCCGATGCCAAGGGCTGCGCAAGCCGACAAGAGGGCTGAGGCCACCATTCTTCGGTTCATGGGAAGCCTAGTTAACCAATAAATAACGACGCCTAAGTAAAACAAATACTCTGCATCTTGTGCTAAAAAGCGCATCAATGGATTCATTGATGGAATGCTTGCCGCTAAATGATTAATGAACTGAAAAACCTGATAATCCATGTTAAACGTATTCAATTGCCATGACCTTCTTTCGTGTTGGTTACATACAGAATAAAAGGACTGGCTTTTTTTCATAAAAGTTCAGCCAAAGCAAATTCGGAGAAAAAATAGATAATAGTCCGAAAATGGACCATTCTCTATTTCTACATAACGGGCTTGGGGGCGTCTGACTAGCCAATCAATTGTTCGTGCTATTTATGGTGTGTTATTTTGCCGATAGCTCGCTTTCGGTGACCCATTTATGGTTTGTAACAGGTGCACCGCCGGTTGTCGGTGTATAGTCTACGATATATACGTTTGTTTGCTCGGCTGAATCTATGGTTGCCTTCACTCCATTCATACCGGGCATGTGATCGGCCATTAGAGTAACTTCAGTTCCTTTATTCAGTGGTTTATTTCCCGCATCCTTTATTTCCTCTTGTACAACCCATTTGTGGTTCGTAACCTTTTCACCGCCTGTTGTTGGGACGTACGAAACAGCGTATACAGTGGTTTGATAAACCTTGACGATCGTTGCTGCAGCGCCGTCCATGCCCGGCATATGATCAGTGTGTATAACTGCGTGGCTACCAGCTTTAAATTTAGGATTATCAGCCTCTCTCATACCATCAGGGAGCTTGTCCGAAGATGTATGGTTCATGCTGTCCATCTTCATGCCTGAATGATTCGTCTCTTGCTGACTCTTGTTTGTCTCTTGATTTGAAGTTTTGCCACATGCACTTAAAGTAACAGCTAGTATCACAGCCGCACTAAGTAAAGCAATCTTCTTATTCATAGAAATATTCCCTCCACTGTTCTTTCGATATTTCCCCCGCGTATTAGATCAAGAGCTCTGATGCCGGTGTCTGCTTCTAAGGTTTTAAACCCATCCCTTTGCAAATATGAGATCACGACCTCCCATAAAAGCCACCGTTCCACTCAAATATAATACCATACCCCTCTATGGTATTCAAACCAGACTCTGTCTTGTTCGGCTTCCCCAAAAAAGAAAAGGGCTCTCCCACTAATTAGGAGGCCCTAATGAATGTAAAGCAAAATCAAGATAGCGAACCGAGCGCTTCAGGAGTAAAAGGCTTCAGCTCATCAAGCCGGCCATCTCGTACCTTAGCGGCCCACGCCGGGTCAACCAGTAACGCACGGCCGACTGCAACCAAATCGAACTCCCCGTTGTCGAGCTTGTCGATCAAGGAATCCACGTTCGCCGTACCTGCAGTTTCTCCTCTAAACGACGAGATAAACTCATTATCGAGACCTACGGAGCCAACAGTGATGGTAGGTTTACCGGTTAATTGTTTCACCCAGCCCGCCAAATTAAGATCGGAGCCGGCAAACTCTGGTTCCCAGAAGCGGCGGGTTGAACAGTGAAATACATCAACACCAGCCTCTACAAGCGGCGCAAGGAATTGAGCCAATTCATCGGGAGAAACTGCCAATTTGGCCGCGTAATCACTTGATTTCCATTGCGATATTCGCAGTATGATAGGGAAATCGGGACCAACGGCGCGACGGCAAGCCGCGATAATTTCAGCCGCAAAGCGGGTTCTTTTCACAAGGTCTCCACCATATTTATCGGTGCGCTGGTTAGTTCGTTCCCAAAAAAACTGATCGATTAAATAACCGTGGGCACCATGTAGCTCAATTCCGTCAAAGCCGATCCGCTTGGCGTCCGCCGCTGCTTGTGCGTATGCGTCAATAACGGAATCGATCCTTTCCTGACTCATTGGCTCGTTGACTTGTTCCCCGGTTACTAGATCTATGCCCGAGGGTCCGATCGGAAGCTCCTCTGGGTTTGGAACGGCTCCGACCTTCCGATCCGTGCCGATATGCCACAATTGGGGCATAATCAACCCGCCGGCTTCATGTACTTCTGCAACAACGCGAGCCCAACCCTTAAGAGCTTCCTCTCCATGGAAATTAGGAATATTCGGATTATTGGTGGCAGCCGGATCGTTGATCAGCGTGCCCTCTGTAATAATAAGCCCTACACCGTTCTCAGCACGGCGGCGGTAATATGCCGCCACATCAGGACCCGGCACTCCTCCGGGAGAGAACGCTCTCGTCATTGGAGCCATGACGACCCGGTTCTTTAGATTCAAGTTTCCTAGCTTAAAGGAGTCAAATAAAGGTCCTAGACGCTTGGAGTCCACTTGGCTCTTTTGAGTATTCATTTTTGGCTTTACCTCCATTACTAAAGTACATTCTGGTTTCATCATTATTCTTGTCAGCTAAACTGTAACATGTAATATAACAGTTATTACATTCACTATACCATACTTTTCCCAAAAGTACTACTTGTAACCTCGGAGGTATCTCTACAACGAAATCTGATCCAACTCGTTGTTGGCTTGGTCAGGCCGTCCTGATCCCAGTTCTTGAAACGTTTGACTCATCCCAAAGACTTAGTACTTGCCGCTACACTACGAATGAAAGATTGCAATTCTTCGATAAATACTTTGGCCGCTTGGCCGAGAAATCGATCGGTCCGATAGAGGATGCAAATCTCTTGACTAGGTGTCGGATTTAACAGGGTGACCGTTGAGATTCTATCATGGTGTAAATAATCGAGCAGCATTCTAGGAAGCACAGCCACACCAATCCCTTGTGCAACTAAGGAAAGCAGCGTCGATAACGTCGAAGTCACAATCGGGGTGTTGATCTCAATGCCGTGCTCTTGACAGCAGGTGCGAATAATTTTCGTTATTTGATGCTCAGGACCGAACATAACCATCTTGAGCTGCTGCAGCTGTTCAAATGGAATCGCCTTTGACTTTGCAACGGGGTGATCGTACGGTACGGCCAAAGCAAACTCCTCATGAAATAACGGAATCGTTATGATCCGTTCATCCGGATTCTGCGGCAGCGTCGTGACGCCCAGATCCCTTTTACCGTCGACAACTTGTTCATAGACGTCCATCGTCTCCGTAACGCTAATGGTAAGTTTGGGGTATCTGCGGTGAAAGTCAATCAATAGTGCATCAAACAACAGGTCCCCATCCCCAGGTAAAATCCCGATGTCGAGCTTGCCTCCTTCCATTTGTTTCAGATCTGTGATCGCTCCTTTAATATAATCAATGCGTTCAAAAATCTGATGAGCTTGTTCTAACAAAATCCTTCCAGCATCAGTTAACGCAATGCGCCTGCCAAGTCGATCGAATAACGGCAGCCCAAGCTCATTTTCCAAAAACTTGATTTGTTGACTCAAGTTCGACTGCGTCGTGCACAGCTTCTCGGCTGCCCTTGAAAAATGCATCTCCTTACATACAGCTACAAAGTATTCAAGCTGCCTAATTTCCATGCCGCATCTCCTCCTGCCTCTTAACGATCTCTCCTGTCATTGATTATATAATAGTCACCATTGATTACCAATGGTTTCCACTCCCCGATTCATTACTCAAACCGATCGTTTGCATCGGAATCTCGTGATTGTTACTCCCATCAAGGTGAAGGTACACTTTGATTAAGAAATCGAATGAATCAACTACACTTAGGAGGCGTTTTAAAGATGACACAATCCATTCTTCGAACAGGAATTATGCTGCGTCAGATGGTAATCGGACAGCTGCAAGCAATGACAGAAACTCAAATAGACTTTCAATCACCAGGCTTGAGCAATACGATTCGATGGAATATCGGTCACATGATTTACTGGTTCGATAAATGCTCGGCAGTTTCCTTCGGAATACCTTCGGCAATCCCGGCTCATTATGAAACCTTGTTTGGAAGCGGAACGAAGCCATCCGATTGGGTAATCGCCCCGCCTGCCAAGGATGAACTGCTGCAAACGCTGGCAGCGCAGCTGTCCCAATTATCCGAGCTCAGTCCAGATAAGCTTGACACGATTCTTACATCACCTTATCAGCTCGGTCCGTTCGAGTTCAACACAGCTGGTGAATTATTGAACTTCGCGCTCCTTCATGAAGCCATTCACCTTGGGATGATTTCAAGTCAAATCAAATTCATTTGTTAACAAGAGGAGGTTGGCAATATGCCTTTCCTGACAACGAAAGATGCAACGTGCCTTTATTATAAAGATTGGGGTTTGGGGAAGCCTGTCGTTTTTGTGAGCGGATGGGGATTGAGTGCTGAAATGTGGAACTATCAAATGATTGATTTAACTGCCCGGGGGCTTCGCTGCATTGCCTATGACCGGCGGGGACACCGGCGATCGGATGATCCTGGTCACGGCTACCACTACGATACGCTTGCTGATGATCTCGCTGCACTCATCGATCATTTGCACCTTCAAGATGTGATGCTGGTCGCGCACTCTATGGGCAGCGGGGAGATTGTCCGCTATTTAACGCGATATGGCAGTGAAAAGGTGAAGCAGTGTGTCTTCATCGGCACAACGCTGCCCTTCCCGTTGAAGTCGGATGATAATCCCAGTGGATTTGATCGAAGTCTCATCGACATCAATCGATCGATGTGGAAAAAGGATTTTCCCCGCTGGCTGCAAGTGAATGCTGCTCCGTATTTTGGCGCCGGGCTGCCTGGATGTGAGGTCACGCCGGAAATGACGGAGTGGACAAAATCCGATATGCTGCAGACATCGCTCAAGGCCATCCTCGATTGCAATCTCACACTCATCGAGACCGATTTTCGCGCGGAGATGCATGACATCTCGGTACCCACTCTGTTCATTCACGGGGATAGCGATCGTTCAATGCCCGTCGAAATGTCAGGGAAGATCGCTGTCAAGCTTGTGCCGAATGCCCGCTTCCACTTGTACGAAAACGCTCCGCATGGACTTTACATTACGCATATGGAGCGCATCAATAACGATCTGATGGCCTTCGCATTGCATGAGCAGTAGAACAAGAGCCCCGTCATGTATTTCTGACCATACGGAACACTGCTCACGTTTATTATGACATTCGCCTTTTAGCCATTCTATAGTCAATCATACAAGCTTCTTCGATTCGAGAGCGTATATTATCGAGGAGGTGAGCACATGAAGAATAAGACTATCGTAAAAAAACCAGGAGTTAGAAAAGCTGTTATTACTCAAACTCTTCCTACACTGGTGCTTTGGGAGAATAACGATCAAAAGGGACGCCGTCTTCGTTTTCGTGGCAACTTGGGGGTTCGCACCCTAGTGATTTTTAACTTCAATGATCTGCTGTCGAGCTTTGTGTTCGCAGGAAATCGCAACAGCACCCTCGTACTTTTCCGGGATATCAATTACCAAGGACCCCGCAAGGTGTTTCGCGGCTCCATCGAAGTAGACAGCCTGCCTGACTTCAATGATCAGACATCATCCTTCATCATGTCGCGCAGACGTCTCACCAATGCTGAAATCGACGACATCCAAGCGCGTCGTGTTGCACCGGAAAATTTTGCAGAGGTTCTCGGAAACGGGACCGTTGCCATGAACAGAAAAGTTGTAAAACATAATTAGCAAGAAGGAAGGACGATCCAGGCTTAGGCCCAGATCGTCCTTCTTTGTTTTCAGGGAAGGGCAACAGACAACTAGTCGCAGAGTTGTTTTTCCAGCACCTTGTGAACTCATTCGTTTACGCCCCCTCGATATAAGTGAGTGAGCAATATCTTATTTACAACCTAGCCTTTCTCGCTTTATAATTCATAGTATACTAATCGGAATTAGGAGGTATCGTGATGGGCTTCATTAATCGACTCACACAAGAAAAATGCCCCGTTTGCAACGAAATGCTTCTTACTCATAAATCTAATGTGGTTTTGTCGCATATTATTAAAGCTTGTCCACAGAACCATTACGAGAAAGAATTCATCCCGTCCCTAGAAGGCTATGTGGAGCATTACAGTACTGCGACAAAATAAGTATTTGCACATGTTCTATTCTTAGGTAAGTATAGAAAAATCATTAGCCCTGACGCGGGAGCTAATGATTTTTGTTTCATTTCGATAGTTTTCCGTCCCATGCCATGATGCCGCCTTGCAGATGAGCAAGTTCACGGTAACCGTTCTTCTGCAGGACTCGCGCCGCCTGTTTGCTTCTCATCCCGCTTTGGCAATATAGATAAATGCTTTTTCCCGCTGGAATTTCACCAATCCGCTGTTTCATTTGGGATAAGGGAATATTGACTGCCCCGGCAATATACCCTCGCTTGACTTCATTCGGTTCCCGAACATCCACGAGCATTTTATTTGGGTTTGTTTTCAGTTCATCTTTGAACTGCTCCGTCCTTAAGTTTTTAAGTCCTTTGACTCCAGCGAATCGTGAATATATAAACATGGCAAAGAGTGCGATGACCACAATTCGTATGGTTACATGTATATCCATCATTACAACCTCTTTTCCTTAAGGCTTATCGGCTTTTCACAAGTAATTCCATCGCCTGCTGAACAACTTTGCTCGTATCTCTTCCGGCTTCTTTTTCTTCCAAAATGCATTGCTCTAGATTAACCGCAACGATGTAAGCGATGGCCTTATCCGCAGCACTTCTTACGGCAGATAACTGGGCCACAACATCTTTGCAGGGCTGCTCTTCTTCCATCATTTTCAGCACACCGCGAATTTGTCCCTCTACCCGCTTTAATCTCTTTTTCACGTCTTCATCATAGTGCATGTGATACGACCACCTTTCCTTTACACATCATAATAACTGTCTGCCCTCCTTTAAATAAACAAGTTGACTTTAGCGTCTGCAGCGTCTCCTAAGTAAGCAGCAACGCCCGCGTATTCAATACCGTCCAGTAACTCTTCCTGCTGCAAGCCAAGCAGGTCCATTGTCATGGTACAAGCAACCAATTTCACTCCTTGCTCCTGAGCCAGTTCGATGAGCTGCGGCAGCGTCAAAGCGTTATGCTTTTTCATAACATGCTTGATCATTTTGGGCCCAATACCGCCAAAGTTCATTCTGGACAAACCAAGCTTGTCTGCTCCGCGGGGCATCATTTTTGCAAACATTCTCTCGAGCCAACCTTTCTTCACGAATGCAGACTCATCCTTGCGCAGTGCGTTCAGGCCCCAGAATGTGAAGAAAATGGTCACCTCATGATCGTAAGCAGCTGCTCCATTGGCAATGATGAAGGCGGCTATCGCTTTGTCCAATTCCCCGCTAAATAATACAATCGTCGATTTTTCTTTGTTCACGTCCATATCAATCCTTTCTATCTTTACACATACGAGTATGGGTATGATTTCTGTTAAAAAAAATATCGGTCTTGACGATATTCGATACTGGCACGATTGCGATTCGTGTTATGAATTCATTGTATACCCATTGGGGTATGGTTTCAATCGGAGATTAATGCCAGTATGGACAGATGTGCTGTTTTAGAAGCCATGGTGTGTTCTTTTTAAAAAAGCTGCCACTCTCGTGGCAGCCATGTTATATTTTTCAGGAGCCTTTCTTCACAACAAAGGTAAATACACCACTGTCTTCTCGTGCCTCTACCAGTTCGTGATTGGTTTGGTTCACCCATGCCTGGAAATCCTTCATGGAGCCCTTGTCCGTCGTTTGCAGCTCCATGGTTTGCCCCGGTTCCAATGTGTCGATTCCCTTCTTCGCCTTTACAATCGGCATCGGACATGCCAGTCCTTTTGCATCTACAACCAAGTTTGCCATCTGCGTTTCTCTCCCTTTACATAGTTTCGTAATATACACTGCGCTGCGATCCGGGTTCCATCTTGAGTTCAGATGTACGATATAAATCTACATGCAACTTGGTTGCACTGGATCGCAGTAATCTCTTGCTTTGCGACTTGTTTAGAAGTTCAAGCTTACTTGCGCATCAAAGGCAAAATCCAAGAAAGTCGCAGCGCCGCCCAGTTCGATCCCTTCAATGAAATGTTCCGGCTGCAGTCCCATCACGTCGATCGTCATTTGGCAGCCAATGAGGCGCACTCCGGATTCTTTTGCGATTTCCATGAGCTCTCCGATGGAAGGAACATTGTTTTTCTTGAACCCTTCCGCTAAACCTTCATTGCCGGGCTTCAGCCGAAGCAGCTGCTCGGACTGTTTGTGAATGATGGAAAGCCCCTCAAAGGTGAAAAAGATGGCGACCTCAGCATCAAGCGCCGCCGCGGCTGTGGCTATGTTCAGAACCTTATAAGCTGTTTCAAGACCGCCGGAAGATGCAATAAGAGCTACTTTTTTGTTGGCCATGATAGTCAGTCTCCTTTTCGTAATCCCATTATAATTTTTGAATTAATCTTGCTCTAATTCGTGTGTCCACTCGGACATGCCAGGAATGACATTCTTGATGTGGGTAAACCCTTTTTCCGAAAGAATCTGGCAAGCCATATCGCTTCGGTTTCCTGTACGGCACACGACGTGGTATTCTTTATTCGGGTCTAGCGTCGACATTCGCTCTTCAAGTTGGCCCATAGGGATCGATATTGCACCCGGGATGCGCCCGAATGCATACTCGGCGGGTTCCCGAACATCGATGATAGCTAACTGAACCCCTGATGAAATGTTGGAGTGGATCTCTTCATTCGTTGTTGTGTGCGGATGCTTTTTCTCCACTTTTGTATCAGCCGGTTCGGCTTTACGAATAAAATGGCGAAATACGCCGTCTTCTTCTTTTAATCCTACATATTGATGCCCTGTACGGCTTGCCCATCCCTTGAGGTCTGCAACTGAGCCTTTATCTGTCGCGCGGACTTCCAATACTTCGCCGGGTTTCATTTCATCGACGGCTTTCTTGGTTCGAACAACGGGCAGCGGACAAGCGAGCCCTTCGCATTCCAAAGTGCGATCTACCTGCAATGTTGCCATGATAAACCTCCCATTATAGTTAAAATGACTTAGACTCCGTAAACGACATCTCCGGACCACTTCGACATGCCGCCCGGCATGTTGATGACGTGAAAGCCCATCGAAGAAAGGAAATCGCAGGCTTGGCCGCTTCGATTCCCGCTGCGGCAGACGACGATCGTTTCCTGCTTAGGATCCAATTCATTCAACGCTTTTGCGATTTGTCCAAGCGGTATATGCTTTGCACCAGGGATATGTCCGGATTCCCACTCTTCAGGTTCTCGCACATCGAGAATCACGATGTCCTCTTTCCTCTTCATTCTCTCCAAAACTTCTTCCGGTAATTGCTCTGTGTACATAGGTTTCTCCTCCTTGATGTTATCTACTAGGATTTATTCGTCATGAACTGCGTAGCGATTTGGACCGATCTCCATGTCTCGTTGTTCCTCTTCCGATGGTGTGATCCTCCCCATGTTGGTTTGCCGAATTTCTTGATAAGCGTTCGGCTGCGGAGGCAAATTCTCGGTAACCGTTTTGCGGAATGCGGTAACGTCTTGAATATTCAGTCCCGGATTCTCTTTGTACAGATCGCCAAGTCGTGCAGATACCTTGCCCCCTTCACCTAATTCTGTGAACTTACCGAAGTGAGCAGGAAGCACGATAAGGTTATCCGATAGCTGCTTATAGCGCTCATAGAGTGTTGTTCTCAAGTCTGATACCCAATCTTCCGCTTTACCGGCCAAATCAGGACGCCCGATGGATTTCACGAATAAAATATCGCCGGAAAGTAAATACTGATCATCCACAATTAAGGATGTACTGCCAATCGTATGACCCGGGGAATAGACCGGTTGGATCTTAATTTGTGTATGCCCTACTTCCATGGATTTGCCATCTTCCAGCTTCTCATAGGCGAATACCACTTCGTCCGCATCTTTTGGCGGCAGCCAGTATGTTCCACCTGTTTGTTCGGCTAGCTGCCGTCCACCAGAAATGTGATCAGCGTGAAGATGCGTGTCAATGGTGTGCTTGATGTTCACATGATTCTTTTGGGCGTAATCCAAGAAAACATCCGTCATACGTACGGCATCAATAACCGCGGCTTCTCCGTTAGAGATCACCTAAGAGAGGCAGCCTTTGCCGATGCGGACAAATTGGATGATTTCACCGCCGCCCTTCAAATCACCTATCTTAACGGGCTCCAGATGCTCACTCCACGATTTCATGCCGCCTACCAAATAGGAAACCTGCTGCTTCCCTGCTTCAATCAGCTGCTCAGCGACGAATTTCGAAGAACCTTCTTTGGCACAGACAACCAGCACTTCTTCATTGTCCGGAATCTGGTCTAGAATCACTTCGACACCGTCAATCAAATCAAAGTAAGGCTTGTTGATGACCTTTACCTGATTGCCTTCGATTTTCCAATCGTTAAAGTCACTTTCGTTGCGCACATCCAAAATAAAAAGCGATTCGTGATTCAGTACCTTTTTTGCCAGCTGAGCTGCGGTTCTTCCTTGAAGTTGAACTTGATTTGTCATGTTGATTTCCCCCTTAGAATAAAATCGACATCCATATTTTGATCACCGTTGCGGTGATTAGAACAGCCAGTATCCATTGAAGAATTTTGGTGTTGATTTTTTTGCTTAGTTTGGCTCCCAACGGAGATGCAATCAAGCTGGCTGCCACAAGGGCAATGGACGGAATCAGCAGCATATGCCCGCCCATCAGCTTACCTGCCGTCGAGCCGATTGAGGAAATAAACGTAATTGCAAGCGAAGATGCAATCGCAATTCTAGTCGGTATCTTCAAAACCACGAGCATGACCGGTACGGTGATAAACGCCCCGGCAGCTCCGACAATTCCCGAAACCGTTCCGATGATCAGGGCGAGAATAACAGCCAAGGGTTTGTTAAACATAACTTGACTGACATCTTGACCTTCCAGTCCTTTCTTGGGCAGAAACATGAGGATAGCCGCAATTAGTGCGAGCACCGCGTACACCATATTGATCGCTGAGCTCGGCAGAGAATTGGAGACGAAGCTGCCCAAGAAACTGCCGACAATGATAGAGACGCCCATGTAGAGAACAAGCTGCTTGTGAAGGAGTCCTCCCTTGCGAAAAACGAACATCCCCATCATACTCGCAAAAAATACCTGAACCGCACTTATCGCTGAGACTTCCTGAGCTGAAAAGGCTGCAAAACCGAGAAGCGGCGGGATAAACAATAGCATCGGATAGTTAATGATCGATCCGCCGATTCCCACCATCCCCGAAATAAACGAACCCAGGAAGCCAATCGCGAAGATGGTCAAAATCCATGCCAAATCCATTTAGGCCCCTGCCTTTCTACATTCCGTATTTATTATCATGCTCTACTCTCAATCCTCTATATACCCCACGGGGTATTATTTGAGGCAAAAAAATTTCTTGTTAGAAAAAATCATTGTTGGGATTTTCCGACAACAAGCTCCCAAGATTGATAAGTGTAATCTTGTTATCTCCCCTTCCTTTCCGTCAATACTTATACCCGTTGGGGTATGTGAATAATATAAACTTATTTACTCTGTTCGTCAAGTCTTTTGTGTCAAACCGTTCATTTTGCTCTACATCAATCACTCAACCAACAATTCTTGAAGCCATTAGTCTTAATTACTGATCTATTTACTTAATGAGTATATAGTTTTGTCGATACAAGAAACCAATCGCTTTTCAACATCCTCTGCAATGCCTTGGAGACTGCTGCTATCAAGCATACCTATTAGAGATGTTGGTTTCGGCAGACCTATTTTCGTTGTTCCCTGATCCTCATAAACCGTGATTTTGCAAGGCAAGAAATACCCGACAATCGCATTTTCGCTTAGCACACGCTTGGCTTCAACTGGATTACACACTTCGAGAATATGATACTTTTGGTCAAAATCGATTCCCTTCTCTTTAAGCTTCTCCTGCATATCCAGATGCCAGAGCACGCCAAACTCTTCTTCCTTCAAGTTATGTTCAAGAGCGGCAATAGCTTGCTCTATCGATTGGCTGGTTTCCACAGTATAGTGAAACAAGAATGATCACGTCCTTTCTTGTTTTTATAGTGTTCGCATTTTGGTGCAACTTATGTGCAAAATAAAAAATCATTAGCACTTGGAGCATGCTAATGATTTTTACATGTATTTGACTAGGATGGAACAATTAACAACATTTTCCATTACATATACGCAGCCTGTTAGACGTACGATAACGTTGGCCATTCATTACCTGCATGTAGCCTTGCATACCTTCATTCACATGAGTCAGATTTTGAAAGCCGCTTCGTTTCAGGATCCGTGCAGCTCTCTTACTATGATATTTGGAGTCGGATATAAGGAATATTTCATCTTCTGTATCGAATTCCTTTTTGTTAACGTAAGGCAATCGGCCTAAGGAAATGTTAATGGCCCCTTCAATATGATTATCATGATAGTCAACCTGATCTCTTACATCCAGTACCCTGAAACTTACCGATTTTTCCTTTAATAGCATGCTTAATGACTCGATATCTATGTGTTTGAGATCTTTAACAGGCTTCATTCGTTGAATAAAATATAGAGCAAATACGAAAATAATAATCGAACTAACCATAAATGTGACCCCCCTCGTTTCCGTTGTTTACAAATCGATTATATACCTATAAGGGTATCAAAACAACAACAGATCACTGGTAACATTTATTTCGTCATCTATAGATCCATAGGTTTGCTTAACCGGTCTGCATAGAAATCAAAATAAAGGTTACCATCCGTACCCCTGACAGCATAAAAAACATCACTAAGTATATACCCTTTGTTCCGGACTGCTTTCTCAATCACTTGCTGCTCTATATTGGCTTCTTGGAGATGTTCATGAATGAGCTCTCCCTCCATAATGAGTTCGATCGGAAATTTAGAGCTCGTCGCAGATGATGATAATTCGATTTGATTGTGGGGTTGGGTTTGCGGCTTGATTTGTGACTGCAGTTGTAAATCCTGAAAAGTAAGATTCCGGTATTCTTTCTTCTTTAACACCGAAAGCTTTCCGTTCACTTCAAGCAGCGCATAATCTACTTCAGCAATATCGAAAATATCTTTTTCACGAAGCATTTCGTTTAACGAATCCAGCGTGTACTTATTTTTCTTCATATTATGCTCTAGCAGCTTCCCGTTCTCGATGAGCACAGCAGGTTTTCCGAACAGCCATTTCTCGGTCTTGCGGCTTTTTAAGGTTGCAATGGAAATAATCCATGAAGTAATCGTAAACACGGATAAAGAGATCAGCAGATGGGACGTATCTATCTTATCATTGAAGGCAAAGTTCGCAGAAATGGCACCTAATATGATAGCGGTAACAAATTCATGAATATTCATATTGGACAACGTCTGTTTTCCGATTAGCCTTGTAATAACCAATAGAAGAACAAATGCAGCAATGCTGCGAACCAGGATTAGGAGATGCTCAGACATGAATTTCCTCCGGCAAAAATGTTAGAAATATTTTGCCCGTCGATGAACTCATTTATCCTTGATTCCTATGTATAAGATGGTTCGTAATGAACATGTACCTCAAAAACTTCAGACGTTCTCTTCCGTTCATATTCCACTCTAGTGGCGATTTGATGGGCTATTCAAAAGCCAGGTCTGCATGAAGTAACAAGACTACATCTACAATCGCATTACTGCCGTAATTTCTTGCCCGAAGTTCCTTGATATCCTGTCCATACTGAGAACAGATCCGGTTTGTGAGTCTCCCCTTGAAATATGGATGTAACAGCCTTTATTAGCACATCTATACCTACTGAAATCGTAATAAAAGATGCTACTAATGAAGCATTTGTTTCGGACTTCACCCAATTTTAGATTGCCTAATCTCTCCTGTTGATCCATAACAGTTCTTTACTCTCCATTTCGCTGTCGTTGCCTCGTCTATGATAGCAGCACCCACTTATGTGGGTCTAGAGAAACGTTTTTTCGTAACAGCGAATAATTAGATGTAAGTAAAGAGAGTTGCACATCATAAAAAATGATAGCCTTGTCATTCACTCCAACTCATGAAGCCATCAATGAGTATCCAAATACCTAATAAGCCTAGGACAGCGCCGGTCAATTTCTCCGACCATTCACCTAAATATCGTTTCAATTTGGAGCCGAAAGTAAGTCCCAACCACGTAAAGATAAACGCTTGAAGAGCCACAAATAGTAGTGTTAATAGAATAGGAACCCCTAACAGACCTATAGAGAATCCAATTGCCAATTCATCTAAGCTAATACTCAGAGCAGTCAGAATTAGAGTCCAGCCGACTAAATTTCTTGCAAGCTTCCCTCTTCTTCATCCTCGTCTTCAAAAAAAAGCAGCCATATTGCAACAGCTAATAATGCGATCCCGCCGATTAGTGAAGCCCAATCTCCGATAATATGACCGGCGCTTTTACCGATGAACAATCCAACTAACGGCATCAAAGCTTCCGCGCACGCAAACGTGAACGCAATTTTTGTTTTGCCTTTGGTCTGAACAAATCCTAAGGAAATTGACATCAAGAGTGTATCCATTCCTAGTGATAAAATGAAAACAATCATCTTCAGAGCATCCATAGCATTCCCCCATCTAACAGCTAATTTTCGAGAATCTTGCTAAGCGGAATTATCATTCATCCGTCCCGACTTCGCTCAAATTTTGCACATTGAATAAACGAGAATAAGCGCCGTTTCGTTTCATTAATTCCGAATGCGTCCCTTGTTCTTTGATTTCCCCATTCTCAATAAGTACAATTTGATCAGCATGTGTGATGGTCGAAAGGCGATGAGCGACGATTAATGTTGTCCGATCCTTCGCTAATGCTTCAAGAGATTCTTGAATGAAATGCTCCGATTCCAAATCGAGTGCCGAGGTCGCTTCGTCCAGCACCAGAATACGGGGATTCTTTAGAAATACTCGGGCAATCGCAATACGCTGCTTCTGTCCTCCCGAAAGCTTAACCCCACGCTCTCCGATCTCCGTCTCATAGCCTTTAGGCAGGTTCATGATAAAATCATGCGCATTAGCAGCTTGAGCCGCTTGCATAAGCTCCTCATTGGAAGCGTCAGGCCGCCCGAACAAAATGTTTTCGCGCACACTGCCACTAAACAAAATGTTGTCCTGCAAAACCATACCAATCTGATTTCGCAAGCTTTGGATGGTAACATCCTTGATATCGGTGCCATCTAGCCGTATGGTGCCTTGCTGGATATCATAAAAACGTGGAAGGAGACTAATGAGAGATGATTTACCGCCGCCGCTCATTCCAACGAATGCAACCGTCTCCCCGGGATTGATGCTCAATTGTATCTGATGTAAAACCCAATTCTCAGAGCTAGGGTAGCGAAAACACACGTTCTCAAATTCGATTTTCCCTTTCACGTTTTCCATTGATTTCGCATGAGGAGTATCTTGGATGTCGTAAGGTTCATGTAATAATTCAACAACTCTTTCCAGAGATGCGCTTGCTTGTGTGAGCTCAGTTGAGGAATTGACCAAGCGCCGAAGCGGACTGTACAAGCGTTCCAAATATCCGAAAAAAGCAACTAGAGCGCCAAGTGAAATATGTTCTTGAATAACCTGAAATCCGCCATAAAATAACACCAATAATGGAGCGATGTCGGTCAACGTATTAATGATGGAAGTAGTCAGTGCATTCCACTTCGTTACATCTAGCGCTCTTTGCAAGAAATGATAATTTTTCTTTTCAAAGCTTCGCTTCTCTACATCCTCCAGGGTGAAGCTCTTGATGACGGAAATCCCATTCACCCTCTCTACTAGATACCCCTGCATATCCGCTAAGGCTTGCGAACGCGACTTTGAGAATGCCCTAAGCTTCCTATAGAGCTTTTTTACTGCAAGCGCATAGAACGGGAGAATCGCAATGGATACCAAGGTCAGCTTCACATCCATAAAAAACATGAAACCGATGGCGATCGAAAGAGTGAATACATCTAACCACACATTCATGAGTCCCGTCTCGACGATACTTTTCGTCTGATCCGCATCATTGATCATTCGGGATATGATTTCACCTGTTTTCCTGTTTTGGTAGTAACTTAGAGACAATTTTTGAATATGTCCATACAGGTGATTGCGTAAATCATATAAAATCCTACTCGTCGTTAACTGCGCGAAATACTGCCTAATGTATTCAACAGGCGCTCGTAAAACAACGAATAATGCAAATGCAAGTAACATGACATCCACCATTCTCTCTGTCTTAACCGAGGCGGACAGCGAACTTAACAGCAGGTCGTCAACGACATACTTGACAATCATCGGAAAAGTGAGCGGAATGCTAAATTTAATCATGCCAATTAGCAGGGTAATGAGTATGAGCTTCCAGTAAGGTTTGACAAAAGAATAGTACGATTTGAAATGATTCATCGACGCACTTCCCTCCTCTCGTACAGATAGTTCCGTTCATTTTACTATTCCCTTTCGGGGATAGAACATCTAGTTGTGCGGTTATATTGCGTGTAATGAACATTTGAATAAAAAAAGCCACTTTCGACAAGTGGCAGATCAAGTAATACGAGTACATTTTATCCTGAACGTCAGGTTAGAATCAGTTAGCGGATTGACGGCTCATTTGATTCACAGCACTAAACAAAGCTTTAACAGAGGAGTTCATGATGTCAACGTCAATACCGCATCCCCAATATACACGACCATTCGCAGCGGTGATACCGATATAAGAGACGGCCTGTGACTTCGAGCCTGTTTCCAAGGCGTGCTCCTTATAGACCAAATCGGAATAGTTCAACCCGAGATTCGATTGAAGAGCGTTGCTGATGGCATCGAGTCTTCCGTTACCGGCACCTTCAATTTCTTTAAGTTCATTGCCGGAACGAATCGTGACGATAGTTTGATAATCCTCATTGTCCGTAAAGCGGTATTTAACAAGCTCAACAGGCTGATTAATATTTACATATTCTTTCATGAAAATATCGTGGATTTCTTCCGGCATCAGTTCTTTTTGCTGCTGATCGGAAACGTTCTTCACGCAGTACCCGAAGTTTTCACGCATTTTTGCAGGAAGATCAAGGCCGTACTTCATCTGCAGAATATACCCGATCCCACCTTTGCCGGATTGGCTGTTAATACGGATAATATCGCCTTCATACTCCCTGCCGATGTCCTTAGGATCAATGGGCAGATAAGGAACCGACCAATGTTCAGGCTGCTTTTCCTCGCGCCAATTCATTCCTTTTGCAATTGCATCCTGATGGGAACCTGAGAAAGCTGTGAATACAAGCTCGCCGCCGTAAGGGTGTCTTTCTCCAACTCTCATTTTGGTCAGTCGCTCATATACAGAGATGATCGCAGGAATGTTATCAAAATTCAGCTTCGGATCTACGCCATGTGAATACATGTTGAGCGCAAGCGTCACAATGTCTACATTCCCCGTTCTTTCTCCGTTTCCGAACAATGTGCCTTCCACGCGTTGGGCGCCAGCCAGCATTCCCAGCTCCGCATCCGCCACGCCTGTCCCTCTGTCGTTATGCGGATGGAGCGACAGGATCACATGCTCGCGGAAATTCATATGATCGCTCATATACTCGATTTGGCTTGCGTACACATGAGGCATCGACATGGATACGGTAGCAGGAAGATTGATAATGACCGGGTTCTCTGCCGTCGGCTGCCATACATCAAGGACACTATTGCAGATATCCAGAGCAAAATCGATTTCTGTACCGGTAAAGCTTTCCGGTGAATATTGGAACTGAAAGTTCCCTTCGGTTTCTTCCGCACACTGCTTCAATAGCTTGGCGCCGCTGACAGCGATGTAGATAATCTCTTCTCTGGATTTGCGGAAAACCTGTTCCCGCTGTGCCACAGAGGTCGAGTTGTACAGATGAACGACGGCTTTTTTCGCACCTTCCAATGAGGCAAAGGTTTTGCGGATAATATGCTCCCTCGATTGAGTGAGCACTTGGATCGTGACATCATCAGGGATCAAGTTCTGTTCTATCAATGTGCGCAAAAAGGTGAATTCCGTTTCCGACGCCGCGGGAAAACCGACCTCGATTTCCTTAAATCCGATCTCTACGAGCATTTTGAAGTATTCCAGTTTCTCTTCCAGATTCATCGGAACGATTAAAGCTTGATTACCGTCGCGAAGGTCAACACTGCACCAAGTCGGCGCCTCTGTGATATATTCCTTCTTCGTCCATTTCAAGCTTGTCTCTGGCGGCATAAAATATCCTCTAGCGTACTTTTCAACATGTTTCATGATGATCTTCCTTTCATTATTATGTCTGCTGATTGACCACAATCGGACGGAACAAAAAAAGCCCTTCATCTCCACTAAACAGAGACGAAAGACTTTGACATCTTACGCGGTACCACTCCGAATTCACGCCATAGACGGCATGCACTCAACGGATACGGGTTTCCCCTTATATCCTCCTGATGATAACGGCTAGGCTCCGGCTCCACCTACTTGATTGGTTCAGCGAGCAACTCCAAGGTGAGTTCCCATTTTCTCCACGGCTGTTTCACACCGACCAACAGCTCTCTGTTCGCTTAGAAAATCGTACTAATCCTTTTCAACGTAATTTAAATTATTAGGGTTAATGTTAAATCACTTAGAATTCGGTGTCAAGTCTAATTTGAACGGATCATAAAAGGTCTCTCTCTACATGATTTCTTTTTCCATAATAAAATCATCCATGACGAATCCATTTCCGATATCTGCCATTTGTTCTCTTACTTTTCGAAAACCTTTTTTCTCGTAAATCGCGATACTGGATTCATTATGTCGATTGACAGTCAGCCAAATATGAGTAAGATTTCGCTCTTTGCACAGCTGCTCAATATACGCCAAGGCATGGGTGGCAAAGCCATGTCCTCGGTGCTCCTTCGCGATATAAAATTTACTCAAAAATAGCTTTCCTAGCTCTTGTTTGACCGCCATATACCCCACCGCGGCACCATCATGATGGAACAAGAAGTAGTCATAGCCCTGATTGCGGATCTGATCCGTTATCGCTAAATCCGATTGGAATTTGCTGATCATGTAATCAATTTGCTCAATGGTAATCACGGATACGTAATATTCACGCCAGATTTCAGCGGCTAATCGAGCCATTTCTGTAATCTCCTTAGATGAACTTACAAGTGAAATCATTGGCTCCATAGTGTGCACACCTTTCCAAGTTGTAGATCCCTTAACCTTCATTCACATTACCCTTCCAACTTATGACGCCGTGAAGCGGAGATACGTTGTACCCAAGCTGTGCCGCCGATATTGCTTCCGATCACTCCGAAAATAATCACCGCAGCTCCTATGATATGGTAATATGTCAGCTGCTCGTTCAAAAAGACAACCCCAGCTAAAATCGAGACCAGCGTCCCCAGGTTGATAAACACGCTCATTTGAGAGGCCTGCAGCTTCGAAAGCACCATGTTGGAGAGCAGCGACGATACCAGTGAGGACAGGACTCCAATGTACAAAATCGAGCTGATAAAGCCGCCATGACGGAGAGGCTCTACCAACGACTTCCACTCTCCGGATGCCGTATGCCGGGCTAATGATAGCAAGGTGAAAGCGACCATTCCGATTAGCATCATAACATAAGTAAGCTGAATCGGCGTGAATGAGCGGGTTAACGAACGCGCCATAACGCCATAAGCGGATAAAGACAGGGATGATAAGAGCAGCAGAACCATGCCGCTCAAACTCGATCCCTGGAGTGATGCGCCCTCCATCAAAAGAATATAGAGGACTCCGGCTACGGAACAGACGACGGCCCCTTTTTGAAGCCAGCTCGTTCGCTCTTTGAGAAAAACAGAGGCCAGGACCAGCGTAAATATCGGATTAGACGCTTGAAAAATCCCTCCCTCCGACGAAGTGGCATGCACCAGTCCAAAGGCCTGCAAGCTGAAAAACATAGCCGGGTACATAAGCCCAATTGGAAGCAGCCTCCACACTTGCCTCCACGGCAGATTCAACCGAAGCCACCCGCTCCCTGTCACCCCAGCGATAAGTCCGAACGAAATGATGAATCGATAGGCGAGCATATCAATCGGATCCGCCACTTCTAACGCAAGCTTGGTAAATAAAAAGGAAAATCCGATGATGAACGCGTATAATAACGCTAATGAATACGTTTTGCTTGTAGACAACTTCGGAACACCCCTTCCTGTGAGTATAGCGTGAGCCGGCCGGCTTCCTGTACGACAAGCATAATCTAATGAAGGTGAGCTCTCAACACAAAAACAAGCAAACTGTACCAGTACAGTTTGAGACTGACGTGCGGTGTGGCGACGCATGACGGTCGTCAATCACACAGGAGGAACCCGACATGCATAAGTATGCGGAACTAATGAATGATATCGAGCAAAAGCTGGAGGGCGGGGAATTTCGCGCCGGGCAAAAATTGCCATCGATCCGGGAAATGGCGGACCGTTACGGGTGCAGTAAAAGTACGGTGATCCGAGCTTATACCGACTTAGAAAAACGGCATTTGATCTACTCCATTCCACAGAGCGGTTACTATGCCGTCGTGAAAAAATCAGGCGACGCTATGCGTCCGGACTCGTCTTTCATCAATTTTGCTTCGGCTGCCCCGGATCCAAATGTCTTCCCTTACCTTGATTTTCAACACTGCATCAATAAGGCGATCGATATGTACAAGTACGAGCTGTTTTCCTATGGCACTCCGCAGGGCCTGCCCTCACTGGTCAAGGTGCTGAGCAAACTTTTGGCCAATTATCAGGTCTTTGCGCAGCCAGACAGCATCTTTGTTACTTCCGGCGTCCAGCAGGCGCTGTCGATTTTGGCCGGCATGCCTTTTCCCAACGGCAAGAAGACTGTTCTCATCGAACAGCCTGGTTATTATTTATTCATCAAGCTCCTTGAAATGAGGGACATCCCTGTCATCGGTATCAAACGCACGGCATCGGGTATCGATCTGGATGAACTTGAAACCCTGTTTCGAACCAAGGATATCAAAATGTTCTATACGACACCGCGGTTTCATAATCCGCTCGGTACCTCCTACCAGGAAGACGACAAAAAGGCCATTGTCAGGCTCGCCGAACGCTATGACGTGTATGTCGCAGAAGATGATTACCTAGCCGATCTGGAAAATGATACAAAGTCCGATCCCTTGTATGCCTATGGCAGCTCCCGGGTCATCTATCTCAAAAGCTTTTCAAAGATCATCTTCCCCGGTCTCCGCGTCGGCGCTGCCGTGCTTCCGCCCGATCTCAGAAGCACTTTCGGCTGGCACAAAAGGTTGACGGATATCGACAGCTCCATGCTGTCTCAAGCCGCTCTGGAAATTTACATTCAAAGCGGCATGTTTGAACGACGCAAACAGCGGATTCACGACACCTACCACCGCAGGCTGCAGGTATTGAACCGCTCCTTGCCAAGTGGAACGACATGGACAGCGTTCAGCACGCTCATGTCCATGCTGGTGTCCATACACATCTGGAATTTCCAGATGGCTTCCCTCTTAGTACGCTGCATGACCGTATGAAGAAGAAGCGAATCTGGCTGGAAACCCAGGAGCCTTGCTATTTGACTGGATTTGAACGGCAAACTCTGCTTAAATTAAGCGTATCTGCCGTAGATGAGCAGGATATTGAACCAAGCGTGATCGCCATTCTTCATGAAAGTAAGCGACTGCTTCACTGAAAGGAGTGATTTTTCACATGAACAACAGCGGACAAACTCGATCGAACATCCGTCCCGGATTGATGGTCGACATTGTGCTGAAGCAGGATCAACGATCAGGTGCGCTGACCCGGGGCGTCGTGCAGCAAATTTTAACGAATTCACCCAACCATCCGCATGGCATTAAAGTCAGGCTGCAAAGCGGTGCAGTCGGCCGGGTTAAGCATATTGTATCGGGGGAATAAACTCATTTGTACTGCTGTCGGCAGCTGCCGGCTAACCTTCTGATTTCCTCAGCAAGCCTCTGGTTCACAGGGTACACCTTCTCAATGTATTGTAAAATACGAAGTGCCGATTCTGGAACCCGATCGTATCCCTGCATCATCTCGCCTATGATTTGAGCAAATTGAGGATGCCGCTTCTCCAACCTTCGCTCCAGCCCGAATGCATCCGGGAAGTAAGCTTTTTCGGGCTCGAGCAAATGCAGGACCTTTAGGATACTGCCTACCGCATAGCTCTCCACAAATCGGATTGCCGTCAGCTTCTCCCCCTTGCATAGCGGCCTAATCCGACATATAAATTCGTTAAGGCCTCGTTCAGTGGGTGCTCTAAGCTGCTATCTTTCAAACTGGGCGCGGGCTGAGCAGGTTTTGCGAAGTCCACCCCGGTATACAAAGGATGCATCCAAACGACCCGTCCTTCGGAATACATACAGCTTTCCAGCTCCCGCTCTTCGAATATGGCATACTCGCCATAAATGCCGTCCTCAAATAATATCTTGCAGCCCACATCGCAATTTTGAAAAGAATACGCTAACGGATGAGCCTCCTCCAGCCAGTCGAGTTGTTGGATATATCTCTCCTTATACCCTGGCTTGACAATCACGAAAAAATCTAGATCCGAGTACTCATCCAGCCGATCAGTCTCGATCCCAACAGAGCCCAGCCCCAGCAGCACCTCCGCTCCCCCCTTCCGTTCCAGCACCTCGCCGATTTCATCTAAACGTTTCAGCAGTTTCTCTGCTTTTGACATATACTACTCCTCCTCAGCATTCAAATAGGCATGAAAAAAAGGGCCCAACCTCACATACTTCGCGAGGTTGAACCCTTCGGTTACATAGCCTTTAAGATTTATCTGCAACATATCATGGTTAGGAATGGCTGTCAAGAAGATCCAAGCGTTACTGAAATCTACAGCTCATTCCTTACAATATTTCAATATACCCATCTGTTCCATGCACGCGTATTCGCTGTCCGTCTTTGATCAATGTAGTAGCATGCTCCACTCCAACTACTGCAGGCAATCCATATTCGCGGGCAATAACAGCACCATGAGTCATTAGTCCGCCAACCTCGGTGACAAGTCCTTTAATGGAAACAAACAAAGGTGTCCAGCCGGGGTCGGTAAAGGAGGTAACTAATATATCTCCCTCTTCTAGATTCGCATCTGCCACATCTAAGATGACACGTGCGCGCCCTTCAATGACCCCTGAAGAAACCGGCAGTCCTACAATTGCATTAGCCGGCAAATTCTCACGGTTGTACGTGCCTGTAATCACTTCGCCATCAGACGTGAGAACACGCGGCGGAGTTAATTTCTCGTAGAATTTGTAATCGTCCTTGCGATTGCTGATGATCTGGGTATCGAGTTTATGGGTGCGTGCGACTTCATGCAGCTCTTCAAAAGTAAGATAGTAGATATCTTCTATTTCATGTATGACACCAACTTGAACGAGTTGTTCAGCCTCTTTTAGCAGTGCCTGTTTATAGACGTAGTAACGATTAATCATGCCATACTTGGGATATTCCCGATAACCGATGAAATTTCGGATGATGTCGATCATTCGTTTTGTTTCTTTGGCTTTTTGTTCACCATCCGGTAATGTCTTCAATCGTTCTAACAGCTCTCGCTCTTTGTCCAAAGCTTCCTGGCGTCCTTGCTCAAATTTTCGATTACCTGCATGAGGCTCAAAGTTCTTGACGTTACTCAAGATGAGAGGGATCAGTGTACTTGGTTTTTCACTCCAACGAGTCCTCGTTATATCGATTTCACCAGGGCATCGCATTCCGAATTTATGGAGATAAGCATAGATCGTGTCCCTAGCTTCCCGGCCACCACTCAACTTAACCAGTTCGTCTAAAAAGCTATCCTCTTTAGCATGCTGTAAATAATCAATGATTTCAGGAAAAGGACGAATCACATCCGCGACGTCCATTAGCGCCAGACCCATTTGCGAAGTAATATTGTTCGGTACCGATTGAGATAAGGTATCTGCTGCGTTTTTTTCTCCCAACCATTCGTTCATGTTTTCATTGATCCATGTGGTAGCCTGCATAGCAGCCATAAACACAGCCGTGCTTTGTGGGTTAAATAAGATCTTTTTAATTGTTGGATATCTTCCAAAATAAAGTCAAACAGTTCCGATCCTGTTTTCCCTTGGATGCTTTGTTTTAATTCATCTATGGATGCTTGAGTACGCTTCATCAGATCAGATACGATGGTCGGATCGTTCTCGAATTGCGCGAGCATGTCGGAGTGATTTCTGACCGGAACCGGAGCAGATTGATCATTGGGCAGCATTTTGATAAAATCTCGCTCTATGACGGTCATAAGCGCACCTTTAATAAGCGGATCGGATCCCAGATTATTTAATAAAGTTTCGCGGCCGACAGGTGTTGCCAGCATAGGTGCCACATCAACAAACAGCCTCCCTGCGGCTTTACGCATACGTGCTGGAGTAACTAGCAGATAAAAAGATAATCCCAATGGTTTTATAGGATCCGTCATCATTTGTTGATGTCCCACAGATAGATACACGTGATTTTCTTGATCATTCGTTTCAGGAATCGGGAATAAAGTCGTAATCGGCCGGCTCTGGACGATATAAAAGGTATCATCAGCCAAACACCATTCGATATCTTGTGGTTGCCCGAAATGAGCCTCGATCCGTCTACCGATACGTGCCAACTGTAAAATTTGTTCCTCCGTTAGCGTTTGAGTCTTTTGGTGTTCAAGAGGAATCTGCCGCGTCTCTGTTCCTCCGTTTTTTCGTCCATAGATGGCTAATTGTTTGACTGCTATCCTCTTTTCAACGATTTCTCCATCCTGCACCTTGTAGCAATCGGCTGATACCATGCCGGAGACTAGAGCTTCTCCAAGTCCAAAGCCGGCATCGATGGAGAGTACTTTCCGGTTCGCGGTAACGGGATCTGCGGTGAATAATATCCCCGAAGCCTGCGGAAACACCATTCTCTGAATGATCACGGATAAGTGAATCTGCCTGTGGTCGAAGCCATTTTGTATACGGTAGATGACCGCGCGCTCCGTAAATAAGGAAGCCCAGCATTTACTGATATGCTGCAGGATTGCAGCTTGACCGATGATATTTAAGAAGGTGTCTTGTTGACCGGCAAAAGAGGCATACGGTAGGTCTTCAGCTGTCGCACTGGAACGCACGGCATAAGCATGTTCTTCGCCTAATTGGGAGAGATAGTGAGTTACGCCTTTCTCAACCTCGGACGGAATTTTCAGATTTATAAGGATTTCTCGTAGCTTTCTGCTGATTTCGGCTATTTGGGCTCGATCTTCTGCCTTTAAATTGGTTAAACGATCGATCCACGTATGATACGCCTCGTTTTGCTCGATAGCTTTTTGAAAGCCTATTGTTGTAATACAAAAGCCTTCCGGAACTTGTATCCCTTCCATTTTGGCTAATTCCCCTAGATGTAACCCTTTTCCGCCTACGAGCCAAAGCTGCGATTGTTCCATTTCATGAAAACCGAGAACATAAGAACTCATTCCATATCTCCCCTAACCATTAAAATGAGAAAACATTTGACAAGAGCTCACCGGGGTGGTACAATTAAATTGTAAGATACATTATCCATGTCTTTACGTCGATTATAAAGACAGTTGTTCTCTATCATAACACCATGTACTTATATATGCAATAGGAAAAGAACCAGGCAAATGGCCTAGGTTCTTTTTTATATGCGGAAACGTGGTTTCAAGCTGGACTTGCTCTGTTTTGGCACAAAGAATAATCCAGGGCATGAATAACAACAATATTAGGATAACAACACATTTATGGGAGTTTTTTATGCGTTCTAAACGACAAGTAACATCCACAATGCTTTTAAGTTTAATAACCCTGATTTGTTTTATTGCCATCGCGTCCACTTTACAAACTCAATGGATAACAAATTTCGATAAGGTTGTTATTCGTTGGGTTCAAGGTTGGGAATCTGCTCCTCTCACCTGCATCATGAAATTTTTCACTCAAATTGGATCTTCTCCGGCTGTTATACTGATCTCATTCTCCACCATCTTCATCCTATATAAGTACCTCCATCACCGAGCTGAGCTTATACTGTTTGGCGTTTTGTTAATTGGTACAGTTTGTCTCAATCAAATTCTAAAAATGATTTTCCATCGTGAGCGGCCTTCACTGCATCGACTTATTAGCGAAACGGGTTTTAGCTTTCCAAGTGGTCATTCTATGGAAGCATTTACTCTCTACGCAGCGATCGCATTTTTGCTGTGGAGACACATTCCCACCCGTACAGGGCGAACAGTTGTTATTGTTGCGTGCATAGGTATGGTCCTGATGATCGGTATTAGCCGTATCTATTTAGGCGTCCACTATCCAAGCGATGTCATGGGTGCTTACCTGGCAAGCGGTTTCTGGTACGGTTTTACAATCTGGTTCTATCAGTGGTACATGGAGTATCGATATTTCAAGCAAACGGCATAAGCTTAAACGAGATCATTGCGTATGCCCATTGATTTCCGTATTGGTCCGTCCTTCTGCGATTAGTTGTAGGATTGTAGGCCTCCAGCTCTCTTGCTGTCAGGTCTAAATGAGGTCGCAGTAGTTCATTCTTAACCAAACGGATTCAATATCAATCCAATAAGTAAAATTAACAAGAATCCTGTACATACAAGCGACAAAAATATAAAAATGACAATGATTTTGGAAGAACGAAAGCTTCCATTATTAATGCCTTTTCGTTTTGAGAAATAGTCAAGCGTAGCAAGGATGATCACGATAACCCCTAGAGAAACAGAGCATATTCCCACTATGGAAGCGATCTTATGAATATAATACGCATACTGGTCTGATTGAAATATAATTCCTGAGGCTAGGAAGCCAAGCCCAACGGTTGCAATTCCTGTTCGAACCCATGCTAGAAAAGTTCGTTCATTAGCAAGATGCTGTTGCATAAAGGTTGATTCATGGCTCTCCTTTTGCATAAGGAACCTCCTGCTGTTTCGAGATAAGTATCAAAAAGGGGTAGAGATATGAAATCAATCTATGTATAATAAAGAGCGTTGATTAACGGACCCCGGCTTTTCTGAAAGAGGAAAGTCTTTTCTAACATGTACCTACTAGAGTTGAGCGGACTCGTGACTTTTCTGAGACTGAGAAGTCAATAATATAAAAAAGGAGCTGAGTTTTTGCTTTACCAAAAACTGAAAATGGGCTGGTTGTTCAATATCCGAAAGGACGTATTGGCTGGATTAACGGTCGCTTTTGCCCTCATTCCTGAAGCGATTGCCTTCTCTATCCTAGCTGGCGTAGATCCAATGGTTGGCTTATACGCCTCCTTTTGTATTGCAGTGACGATCTCGATCGTTGGCGGGCGAATGGGTATGATTTCTGCTGCGACTGGGGCAATGTCATCCCTCATGGGACCGATTATAGCCAAGTACGGGATCGAGTATTTATTCGCTGCTTCCATCCTAACGGGAGTCATTCAATATTTGATGGGGGTATTGAAGTTCGGGAAGTTTATCACCTTTATCCCGCATTCGGTGGTTACTGGATTCGTAAACGCGCTCGCCATTATTATTTTCATGGCTCAACTGCCCAACTTTCATAGTGCAAATTGGCAAATGTATGCGATGGTTGCGGGCACACTAGCAATTGTATACCTACTTCCACTCCTTACAAAAGCCGTTCCATCAGCCCTTGTTGCCATTATCGTTATGACGATTATCTCTATAACCATGCATTTGGATCTTCGTACTGTTGGTGACATGGGACAGATTACACAAGCCTTACCCTTCTTCCATATTCCAGATATTCAATTATCGTTACAAGCCATCTGGAGCATCCTGCCCTTCTCTCTTGCTCTGGCAGTAGTAGGGATGACTGAGACTCTAATGACAGCGACGATTGTTGATGAAATGACCGAAACCAAAAGCGATAAAAATAAAGAAGTCAGAGGCCAAGGGATTGCCAATGTTGTATCCGGATTCTTTGGTGGCATGGCTGGCTGTGCCATGATCGGTCAAACCGTTATTAATGTGAAATCGGGCGGCAGATCTCGCCTATCTACCTTTGTAGCAGGGGTGTTTCTTCTTTTCTTAATCTTAGTATTAGGAAATGTCGTGAAACAAATACCTATGGCTGCACTCGTTGGAGTGATGTTCATGGTTTCCATCGGTACATTTGATTGGGATTCCTTACGAACACTTGCTAAAATCCGCGCAGCGATGCACTTGTCATGGTCGTGACGGTTGCGATTGTTGTTACAACTTCTGACCTTGCGATTGGAGTAGTATCAGGTGTAATTCTAAGTGCTCTTATCTATGGCTGGAGATCAGCAAGAATAAAGGCGCATCATGATGTCGAAAAGAACGGAACAAAAGTTTATCGCATTTCCGGACAGCTCTTTTTTGGCACCATGGCCCACTTTATCGATCTGTTTGATTATAAGAATGACCCGGAAACTGTCATGATTGATTTTAGTTCCTCTCACGTTTGGGATCATTCAGCTGTAACAGCCATTGCGAAGGCAGTGTTAAAGTATCAACAACTCGATAAAAAGGTAACCATTGTCGGGTTAAATGAAGAAAGTAAAAGACTGGTGGACCAAGTTGGACTCGCTGCTCCTTCCGGACATTAAAATAATCCCACTAAGTGGAGTCAAGGCTGCATAGCTGATCAGGTACTCTCTGCGGGAGCTCCTAACAAAAAGAAGCATGTTGGCTGCGGCCGACGCGCTTCTTTTTTAAACCAAGAAAAAGAGTCGATTTCTCGACTCAGTGAGCAGACTTTTTGTGAATGATCATGGACTTAAGGTTGGTAAAGAGAGAGATCAGCTTTGATTGTTTGGCTCTTAACTCTAAGAGGAGTTCTTGTTTCGTTTCTTTCCTTGATGCATCCCAAATCTCAAGCGCATGCTTGCGGTACTTTGTATCATTCATAGGAAAGTCCCTCCTGACATTTTCAGATGAAAACGCTTACCGAGTTATTTTAATTATATGATTATTCTGACCATTCGGCAACCAAACATACCATCTTTTTCATCGAACGGGTATCAAAGTTAGGTCAAATCGCTCACTCATTCGAGTTTAGCTTCAAACAGTAGACGGGTTCATCGTGAAATCCTTTTTCAATTTCTCCAGTCGGTTTGAATCCCATCTTCTCATAGGTACGAATGGCCCTTTCGTTGTTATGGATGACCGATAAATAAATTTCTTTGCATTCGTACAAGTCAACCATTGTATCAATAATGGCTTGGAGAATCGCCTTTCCATACCCTTTTCCTTGATACGGATGCCCCAGCATCACGCTGATCAATTCATAGCGTTCATGTTCTTTTCTATACCCGAAGCTTGCAAATCCGATTAAGGTGCCACCATCATAAATTGCTCTTGCAGTAAAACCATACACATGACAAACTCCAAGAAAGAAAACATTAGAGCCCACCCATCTTTCGAAAATTTGGATTCTCGTCTCTTGAACTTCGTCTGACTTTAACTGAATGAGATCCCAAAAATTATCTTCTGTAACCTCGGCTAGAATAATATTCATTTTAGTCCTCCAATATCGTTTTGTGAAATGAAACATCGTTTGATTTCATGTTATCAAATCACAACTGCGATCCACAGAGGTATCTTCGTTATACACAATTATTCCGCTACCCTACCCTCGTGCGCTTCTCCAAGTAATAATTTCGCAACAAAATAAAAACAGAAATATTTAGACTGACAGTAATCAAATAAACCATGTAAGAATACCAAAATTTCCAGTTATAGTAGGTATATAAATCGAAATACTCTGCTGAAATCCATTCTAGGCCCACAAGGAACAAAGAGGATAGCACGATAAATACGGCGGTTCCCCACTTTTTAAAATAAGATGGATACCCATTAGAGTATATACTTAATACGATGAGCATGGTCATTGGGTATACAAATAAATGAAGAATAAAATCGAAGAGCTCCCCACTATTTCGATCTAATGTATCGTACAAATTAAGCGGGTTTCCTGCAAGAAAGTAATCTCCCATTACAGTTAAATAAATGTTGAAGGTATATAGAAAATAAAACATAGAAGGTTCCATTCTCCTGGGAATCAGCTTTAATAAACTAGCCATCAAAAGAAAAATGACAATCGTGTAGATTTCATTCGTATCAAATCGAACAGGCAGCAACGGCTTGATCCAATTCATGCGTGAATTCCTTCTCGGTATCGGATTTTTCTATAAATGCGCACACTTAGTATCATCAACATGATTATCAAGACATCAAAAATGATGGTGTAAATCCTATAACTGGTTTGTTGAATGATTGCACCGATCCACTTATTGACATACTCTAACCCCATATTGATACAAATCCAAAGACAACTACCTATTACAAATTGTAAGAACTTATGCAGAAATAAGAAGCTAATGACCCATACTAATAAAGCTGGGATGATAAAACTGTACTCCATTTGTAAAATGAGAAGCCCCTCAACTCCTCTTGCAATCTGGAAGAATAGATAAACGGATTCAGTTACCCGGAAATAAATGATCATAAAGATCGATGCGAACATAAAGAACATGATGATTTCTAAAGCCGAGAAATATTTCACTAGAAAGATTAAAGATACGGTTGTAATGGCGGAAAGGCAGGCTAATATCAATATTGGAAACATCATGATGATCCTCACCACCTGTCAACGAAATGGTCAAACGTATCTTTTGCCAATCCATTTGGTTTTATTCTCCTTCAAGTGCTTACCGTTGCATCACCATAACACCTATTGGTCATACTAGATCTTATCCGCTAAGGGAGTTTGATATATCATGGTTGCGTGTACGTACTCGATCCTTTGGATCCTAACAGCCATTCGATTCGCAGATCGCAATTGGAGGCCTTATTATCCAACCATGCTTTTTGCAGCGCTATCTAATGCTCTTTATGAAATCATTTGTTATCGATACCAGCTATGGCAAATGGAACCCAACGGTTTACCCGTTGCAATGATTCCCATGCTTCTCCTTATATTGATTGGCATGCCGTTATCTACCTGGGTGTACCTATCTAACTATCCCACCCAAACAGGTTTCTTTAAGCAAGGAAGCTACATTGCTTTTTTCACACTTATATTTGTGCTTTTGGAATTGATTTCGGTCCAATTGGGCTCGATCACCTATCATAACGGATGGAATCTATGTTGGTCTTTCGTTTTCGATCTTATTATGTTTATTATGTTGAGGGTTCATCATCGGCATCCATTAGTCGGCCTTGTGTTCTCTGTGATTTATACAGGACTATTGTTGATCCTTTTTGATGTTTCCTTTGATAAAATGAAATGAAAAAAGGGTTCACTTATTAGAAAATTCTAATAGGTGAGCCCTTTTTCGTCGGTGCTAAGGAGCCATGTGGTTAGGAGGTCAGCTGGGCACCCTGGTTGATGTAACAGACCTATGCATGCTACTCTCATGTGTTGTGTTTCTTCAAACGAATAATTGAAAAACTACATCTCCTTATTAACCAACCTACTCCCAGCAATGATAAAGGAACTACAGGATAAAAATATCGAGATGTTGGGGCGAAAGGCAGATATACAAGAATACTAATTCCTATAAGAATACCAACCCATACGATCCTCCTGTCATTTTTCCATTCAACAAATAAGGAAAGCAACCAACTAAGCAGTCCCATAATAACAATAATTCTATGCAGACGAATCAATATAAGATTGTGGATACCTAAAAAACCAGAATAGATATCTTTCAAAAGTATCCATATCTTGCCTACTGTATACCATTTCATATAAAGTAACGGCTCGTTTTGAAAGCCTTCTTTTATTCTTTCCATGGCCATTCTTTTCATAACTGCAGGGTCATTACTTACATCTATAGGTGGATTTTCGTTATAAGGAAACGTCCCCCAAAGTAATGGGTTCCCAGCTTGTTCTGCCAACCAAACCCATTTATGCAAAATAAATAAATTCCGTATCCACCAAGGAAGCATTATAGTTATGAAACCAGTGAGTATAAGAAGACCACTTTGTAAAACAACACGTTTTTTTACAAAAAATACTATTAAGCATGTTAAAAATAAGCCAAGGAATGGCACGATAGCAGGTCGAATCAATACAACGACTCCGAAAATCAGACCAAGAGTCAGTGATTGTAACTTAGTTGGTAAGTCATTATCTAAGTACCGAACCAATAGTAAAACAAATAATAGAAAAAAAGCACCATAGAGGGTCTCAGTCAACAAATAACTTGGAGCCAAAATAAATGAAGGATGCAAATAGTAAAGTATTAACAAGATACAGGATATTGGAAAGCTTCGGAGTAGTTTCAAAGAAATCAAGTAAAGAAATATTCCGGTAACAGCATCCATCACAAGCTGGGTTAACTGAATCTCTTTTATTGGTGGCTCTACTCCATATCCAAATATAAGGTAGCAAGCTGCCAAAAATAAAGGATAACCAGGAGTAGTAAAAGCATTAGGTTCAGTTGAGTATGCATAAGGTGCATATCCGTAAATTCCTTTCTCGATCAACTGTCTTGCTGCCAAATCGTAGCCTACTTCATCACCAGCTAAGCGAACCTGCATTTGTTGAAAAAAATCCTCCTTATTCCAGTCAATAAAATAAAAACGTAACCATACTCCAATTCCTACAATTAAGATAAATGTAACACATTTTATTAACAATACTTGTGAAGATCGATTCATTAGATCCTCTCCCTACTGAAAATCAGTTTTAGTTATTCTCAGTATCTTCCAAAACGGTGGACATTATTCTACTTCCCTTAATCGATCAAGTTAAATCCAACAATTATTTCTTCGAATTGCGCATAACAAGTAAACTTGGTGGGAAACTGAAAACGATTAACGAATCAAATTATTCTAAAACCCCCAAGGAGGATCAGAAATTGAAGTGGAAACCAATCTTATTGTCGTTTATGATAATTACAACCTTGTTTGAAATTGCTCCGGATAAGACATCAGCACATGTTACTCCAAATAATGAAGTATCCATAGAATTTCAAGCAGATAAAAAACTGTTTAATGATTACGGAATTAGTGATTCTGACATTATAAAACTTGGTAGTTTTGCAGAGATACTTCAGAATTTCATTCAAAATGAGCATATTTCAAAAGAAAATGCAGTCCAAATAAAAGAAGATTATTTAAAACCAATTACCAGTAAAACCAGACGATATAACGTTCAAAGTGGTATGGTTATTACGGAAACGGAGCTTTCCCAGGAAGTGGAGCAGAAGAAAAATATTATAAGGATAAAAAGATGACACGAGGACTGGCACCTGATATGAGGGCCGGATTTACCTGCTCAAAACCACAGAGCTGGAACGAAGGGTATCATTATATTGTTGAATCAAAATACGGCTATAATAAAGCAAGTGGAAAAATAATTCTCCCGTGGGGAGTGGCTTTTACACACACGGCGATAAACTTAGAAGGAAAGCGCGTACAGAATGAAGTACCTTATATCATGTTTGGTATATACACAACAACGCATGGAGTTGATGCTGGGGTATTCTATGATTCTGGTCCTTCTAGAGAATCAACTGGTACTGCTGGGTATTATATTTTCCTTCAAGGAGGTCCGGATGTCGGTTTTTTGGCTGGCAGTGTTCGTGTTCCTACAGGGTATCCACTCTCCCTAGTTGTGATTGAACAAAATAATGCAGTTGACATCACCGTGTTTCAAAGAACAACTACTGAGTTCAAGCAAGTCGCTCACGAAAATTGGACTATCCCGACTACTTACCGTTTTACAGCAAGTGGGGGTAATACACGACTAACAAGAGAAACAAGCTTTGCACAACATTGCGGTGGTGAGTCAGATTCGTATATGTTAGGCACTACCTGGGAAGAAATCTACTTGTACAACAACTCCGGTTATTCTTTATGGACACCTACGTTAACATTAACTCAAACTTGGAAATTAGGTAATACAGCGGTCACAGAAGCTGCTGCTGCAGATTATGCTAAAAAGTACAATTACGCAGCATTTTATAATGATCAAGAGGATATTGATTACAGACCCGATTAAATATAATGATGCTTCAGCCTCTTACAGCGGTAGCCTTTGACTTGGAGATAAAGTCTAAGAATACCGCTGTTTTGTTAATTAATAACTCAAAGACAACTATCACATTAATCCCGGCATCTGTTATCTGATAATCACGGTCTAGATGCTTGCTTGAGAATCACACATTTGTCATCAATAGATTTCATTTGTTATATTGCGTAGTAAACTACGAGGACTTTGCTGAGAAATGTAGTAGCCTGCCTGAATACCTGTTGAATAACAGCTTTATCGTATTTGGATTTATAGCTCAATGGTTTGGAGAACACCAGGTCACAATCTTAAAAAAACAGTTCGATTTAATCATCGGAAACTAGTTTCATGCTTGGGAGTACGATTTACAAACCTTTGGACAATACAAGCGAACACATAATCTCAAGCAAACATCTGCTTCATAAAAGTAATCCATTCCCGCGCCGCGAAAGATAAATAACCATTCCGCCGCCAAATCATAGCCAGATGCCATGGTATCACCGGCTGGGTCAACGGAATGACACGCAGACGCTTGGGGTCCAATTCCTTGCAAACCGCTTCCGGCAGCAGCGCGATCCCCATGTTAGCCCCCACCATTTCACAAATAAAATCCCACTGTGTGCTCTTATATACCACATTCGGATAAAACCCTTGCTCCTCACAAGCTGCAAGTATTCGGTCATGCAAGGCAAATTCTTCATGGAACAGAAGAAACGGCTCATCTTTCAGCTCAGTGAGCGCGGCCTCTTCTCGCGCAGCCATCCAATGTGAGGAAGAGACGACTAACATCAAGCGCTGCCTGACAATACAAAAAGACTCGAACAGTTCCTCATTGGTAGGCAGCAGGATGACGCCGATATCAAGCTCACCGGAGCCGACTTCGGCCTCCACTCTTTTGGCTCCGTGCTCGACAAGCTGCAACGAGATCTTTGGATACTGTTCGTGAAACTTCCCGATAATTTGAGGAAAGAAGCTCACCCCCACCATTGGAGGCAGTCCAATGCGGACACGGCCGATCTTGGCCTGCATTAATTCATCAAGACGCGATGTCATATTTTCAAAGGATTGCACCATCTGTTGAGCTTCCGCAAACAAAATGGAGCCTGCATCCGTTAGAACGATTTTTTTACTACCGGTGCGTTCGAATAGAACAACTCCCAGCTCGTCTTCGATCGATTTGATGGTTTTACTTATGGTTGGTTGCGTAATGAAGAGTGCCTGCGCAGCTTTTGGTAAAGCTTTGGGTACGGACCACTTCCAAAAAGTACTGTAAATGACGTATATCCACTCGTCATCCTCCTTTTTTCTTTCCATAGAGAAATGGAATGAAAATCATTCTGTATATGTATTTTACCTATGAAAGAAGCTGCAGTACACTTTCTTTTGAAGGGAAAGGGGATCGTGACCGTGCATACTTGTTTCAGAATGTTTGCTCAAATCTTCGTATTCATTGTAATGTCTTGGATCATGAACAAGCTTGTTCTCTGGCTTCATATCCCAGTGCCCGGCAGTATTCTCGGTATGATTCTTGTGTTTTTGCTGCTTCAAATGAGGGTGGTCCCTCGCAGCTTTCTGGAGGCAGGCTCCAATCGGCTTATTTCGACGATGCTGTTGTTCTTTATACCACCGGCTGTCGGTATCGTTTCTTATGGACAGCTGCTGATTAGTAAGGGTCTCCAGATTGTTCTTGTCATTATGCTTGGAACCATGATCGTTATGATAAGCAGTGGACTTATCGCCCAAGGCATTGCAAAATGGAAGGAGACTTCTCAACCATGATCATGGCAGCAGCAAGCCTTGTTGTGACGGTGTTCATCTATATGGGAGCAAATTGGCTTTATCGGTATAAACCGATTCTGATTCTGTCTCCATTACTTCTTACACCAACAGTTTTGGTTATCCTATTACTTGCTACTCATACCCAATATAACACCTATAATTCAGGTGCTCACTGGCTCTCCGATATGCTGCAGCCGGCTACAATCGCACTAGCCATCCCCTTATCAAAGCACTTTGAGCTTGTCAAAAAGCATGCTGCCGAAATCTTGATCAGTGTGCTGACGGGATCCGCCGTTGCCGTCGCTTCGTCGCTTTGGCTTGCCAAAGAACTGCGATTGGATCCGAACCTCATCTATAGTCTGATTCCGCATTCAGCGACAACGCCCATTGCTATGGCCGTTTCGCAGTCCATTGGCGGCGTACCCACCATTACAGCGGTTGCTGTGATGATTACAGGCATCTTCGGTTCCTTGATTGGACCTTCCATAATTAGAATGTGCAACATCCGAAACGATGTGGCCCGAGGGGTGCTGCTTGGCACGAGCGCGCACGGAGCCGGGACTTCCAAGGCATTCGAATTTAGCAGTATAACGGGAACCGTATCAAGCATTTCAATGATCCTTGCAGCTGTCTTGACGTTGTTTATTACACCTTGGATTCTAGCCGTATGCTTTTAATTGAACAAGAAGGGGTCTTACATGTGCTCAAACATTCGAGGGTGACAACCGTCCTGCTCATCACCTTTTTGGTCCTTGTCTGGGGGGTTAACTGGCCCTTATCCAAATATGCGTTAGCTTATATGCCCCCTATACTATTCTCAGGAACCAGAACCTTGTTAGGAGGCTTCCTGCTGCTGTTCATCGCCATTCCAAGAATTAGAAAACTTCGATTCAAACAAACATGGAGCATTTATCTGATATCCGCGGTCGTCAATGTCATGTTCTATTACGGCTTACAAACGATCGGACTTAACTATTTGCCTTCAGGCTTATTCTCGGCTATAGTCTTCCTTCAGCCTGTGCTAGTCGGCATTTTTTCGTGGATGTGGCTTGGAGAATCGATGAACGGGTTGAAAATTATCGGACTTATTCTGGGGTTCGCTGGAGTCGGCATTATTTGCTTAGGCTCAGGAGGCCTTTCCGGCCATATTTCTGTTGCGGGGATAGCCCTTGCCCTGGGATCGGCGCTGAGCTGGGCGTTAGGCACCATTTACGTAAAAAAAATAGGGCCTCGTGTAGACCCTATCTGGCTGGTAACGCTCCAATTATTAGTTGGCGGATTGCTGATGACTGTTCTCGGGTCTCAAGTAGAAAGCTGGTCTGAGGTCTTGTGGAAGCCTGCTTTTATCTGGAGCTTATTGTTTATTTCCATATTTGTCATTGCCATCGGCTGGATTGTCTTTTACAGGCTTATCGATGCCGGTGAAGCAAGTAAAGTTGCTTCTTATACGTTTCTGATTCCGTTAATCGCAATTTTCACGGGAACGCTTTTTTATCACGAACCGTTTTCCGTTTCGCTTTTCGCGGGTCTCGTGTTGATTCTGCTTAGCATCGTTTTTGTGAACCGAAAGTCTGCCCGCGGTGTAAGAAGTGTTAGGAAATGACCAGCCGGCTTGGATCCGAGATGCCGCTCATGAACGAAACGTATCGGCGGCATTCATCGGATTCCATCCATCTTCCCCCGCCAATACCCGATGGGTGTCATAGGCCTCCGCCACCTGCTCTGTCAGCTGCTCGGACCAAGCAATCCGCTTGCCGCTTACCGCGCCTGGACCTTCGTTCCTATACTCGGCGAACACCAGCTCGGTGACGCTCTCTTGATCGTTCCACGGGTCCCAACCCTCCCGCTTGATATGCTCGCCGAGCCAGCAGTGCAGGAAAGCAACCTTCGCATAGTTCCGCCAAGGGCGTCCCAGTCCGACTGACTCCGCAGGAGCTTCCCCTGTCAATCTGCAGCCGACAAATACATAGCCATACGCCGCCTCTTGCGGCGTTGATGCTGCCGTCACCCACCCCATGCCTGTGGACACAATCTCACAATTCAGAAACACCGCTGTCGCGGAACCGAATATAAAATCAATATCGCCCTCGATATAACATCGCTCATAGAATTGCCGTACAAGACGCCGCGGCAGCCCTTCCCGCGGTCCGCCGAAGGTGGCGCGGTCTCTCGGCTTGGGCGGCAGCGGCCCCGTGAACAGCGTATCCTGATGGCCGAGGAACCGGCAATCCCGGAAGGAGACGCGGTCCCCATCCACATAGGCAGCCAAGGCCTGCCCAACCTCTTCCCCTTTGCCCGCCGTATTCTCGATGCTCAGTCCTTCGACCGTAATATCGTCTGCGCCGATTAAGAGTGTGTACGAATGGAAGGTATGGTACGGTTCCCCGTCCGGAAATCGTTTCAGCGCATAATCATCATATGTGAGAATCGTCGTTTCAGCAGACTCACCGATCAGGCTGATGCCCGGCTTCTCTAGATGCAGCTTTTCCTTGTAGACACCGCTCTTGATATGTATCACCGTGCGTTCCGTTCTGTCCGCTTCAAGCTGGTCGAGAGCATCCTGAATACGGACATAATCCCCGCTTCCGTCTGCAGCTACAATGATCATGGTTTCATGTCCTTTCTCGACGCCTGGTAGCGATCGAATTGTTTTTGAATTTCTGTAATGACATGGTTGATGCCTGCATCCTTTAATTTGCTTCTGAAGCTGTCCATCGTCGGCGCCCAATCCACGTTGGCATCATAGAGAATCGGCAGATATTCGTTAATAATGACATTGAGTTGGGCGATCTCCGATTTGATCGGCGACAGATCGGGTACAAACCCCAAGGTCGGCGACAACACCGCTTCCTTGTCCCAATTACGCAGCTGCTTGCTGTAAGCAGGTGAAATATATTTGCTGAAGCGCTCGAAGCGAATATCGTTCCAGGTCCAACTGATAGGTGTATACCTCTTCTCAGTCGGTATCCCGTCATAATCAATGGCGCCGTCTGTCGTTACATGGTAATTCACATCTTTCAAACCGTAGGTAAAAAGATCATAATTGTCCTGGCTGGTTCTCAGCCAATTCAGGAAAGCGATCGATTCATTCACATGTTGGCTTGTCGACAAGACGGACAAAATGTTGTCCGCACCGGTGAATAAATATTTCGGTTTTTCCGGATGCAGATAGACGTTCTCCAGCTCCCCGTCCGGGTTCATCGCCTTAAAAGCATCGATCCGTTCTGTCTGCTTCAGAACCACACTCCAGGTAGCAGCGACTTTCCCCGTATTAAAGGCAAGCTCCGGGTTCGGATACCGTGAAGTATCTGAGGGGCCGTAGGGCACGTAGCCCTTCTGCTGCCATTCGTGCATCTTTTGCATAATATCGCGAAAAAAGTCCGACTCATACGTATTTCGCACTTTAAGCTGAGGGTCGGCCGGATCGATGTACACCGGAGCATTGAGATAACCCCCGGCAAAGAAAGCCACATCGCCGTATTCCCTAAGAAGAAACCGCCCTGTATCATAAAAATAAGGCGTCATCGCAGGTTCATTTTTATGTATAGTATCCAAATACAAGTCCATATTCGCGACCGTCTTGATCTCAGGAAGACCATATTTTTTCCGCAAATCTCCTCGGATTTGAACAAAGCTTTGAAACTCCGATATCGGCATCACTCGGGGAATTCCATACATGTGCCCGCCAACTGTCACCCCTTGAAGAGCGTAATCCGGCGTGTTGCTTAGAATCTCCTGCCCATAGTCCTGCAGGGCCGTATCCAGCGGTGCCAGCACCTTCTTGGAGACGAAGTCCGATAAGTTAGAATACGCTGTCAGCACGATATCATAGGACTCGCCGCTAGCCGCACTCAGCCAGACTTTATTCCAATATTGATCATAGGGAATAAATGTAAAATCAAGCTTAAGAGGCAAGCCGTCCTTGGACAGCTTTGCCTCTACAGATTGTATCACTTCCTCTTGATCGGCAGGCTCAGACAAGGGGAACAGCAGCTTGAGCGTCGCGGGCTGAAGAGCTTGCTTCACCTTCGCTGTAGGCGTACCGCCTGATTTGTCCGGCGCATTCGCACCGCCACCTGAGCAAGCGCGAACGGTTATCACGATTCCGGCGGTGATCAGCACGATCAGCCCTGCATAGATCTTCCTTCTCATTGTGTAGTCTCTCCTCAGTGCTCTGTAAGCTGCAGCTCTTTCCCCCTATTCTACGCTAAAACTGAACCCGCCATAGATGGAACATTCGTTCGCTCTACCCGGATTATTACTTACTTGCCGCCAGATAGCGGTCATATTGTGCTTGGCGGCCTTTGACCACGTCTTCAACGCCCATGCTTTTCAGCGTCTTCAAATACGCGTCGAAGGAATCCAGGCTTTCTTTACCGGTTATGAATTTGATATTCATCTCATTCACATAAGTGGTTATGTCGGGCATGACAGTATTTTCTGTGCTTGCTTCCTCAGGCAGAGCGTATACGAACGGGAACGGAGCTTTGATGTATTTCTCCATCTCTTTATCGATCTTCGCGTGCCATGGAGCTACCAATACATCCGTTGCCTCGACAGACTGTTCAATAGGCAGATTCACCGGATTAATGCCGAATTTTTGAATAAAGTCGTTGTCCTTGCCCTTCTCTGTGAATTGCTTTTTGCCGTCCTTCACCTCATAGGTTTGATCTTCCAGCCCCCATGCATAGATTTCCTTCGCTTCATCGCTGCTTGCATAATCCAGGAATTTGAACGCGAGCTCTGGGTCCTTAGCATTTTTCGTTACGCCGAAGATTCCTGTGATCGGGTTACGGCCGATATAGAATTGATCTCCATGAGGTCCCTTGAAAGGCGCTATGCCTTTAATGAGCGGCTTCGACGGATCGTAATCCTTATACAACTTACTGTACACCATGGATGTATACCAACTGAAGTTAAAGGTAGACCCTGTGATGTCTTGGGAGAATTTCGACGTGATCTGATCCGCGGTTACACTTGCAAAATCGGACTCGAGCAGGCCCTCCTTGTACAGTCCGTTCAAATAAGTCAGGTATTCCTTATAGGCAGGCTCATAATACGAATAGTGGACTTTCCCGTCCTTATCGGCGTAGAAGTTGTTGGCCAGATCCAGTCCGAACACAGGACCGAAAGCATTCGCCAGCTGGTTGGACGCTACAGTGAAAGGAATTTCATCTGCTTTGCCGTTGCCGTTAGGGTCGCCGCTCTTGAACTTGCGCAGCATCTCCGTAAACTCATCAAGGGTAGTGGGTTCACTCAGCCCCAGTTTCTCCAGCCATCTTACATTCACCATGAAGGTTGGCATGTAGTTTTTGGTTACGGCCAGCTGCGGCAGGTAGTAAATTTTCCCGTCCGGGGTCGTTAAACTTGCTTTCAGCGCAGGATATTTCTCGAAAAGCTTCTTAATATTCACGCCGTATTTATCAATGTAGTCGTTCAGAGGCTTAAACAAGCCGCCCTGGATATTTTTCATGGTCTGGTCCTGATCCAGCTGATAGATAACATCAGGCAAGTCTGCTCCCGCCGCAAGTCGAGGGCTTATCGCATCTTGATACGTAGACGGGGGCAGCAGCTCCCAGTTGACGTTGATGCCAGCACGTTTGCTAATCTCTTGCACGATCGGAGCTTGGCTCAAATCTACGTTGTTCGTCCAGGCATTCGTTGCCAAAATTTTGAGCGCAGCGTCCTTTTTATCGGTGATGGGACCCGCTCCTGTATAGGTAAAGCTGGAAGCTGCAGCTGTGGCAGGAGCAGCCGAATTCTGCTCTCCCGCAGCAGATGTGCTGGTCGGCGCATTGGAACCGCCTCCGCTTGAGCAGGCAGCCGCCACTAATGTGAATAGAGCGGTAATCAAGGTAACACTCGCGGTTGTTTGTAATGTTTTTCTCATTTGAATAACCCTCCTTGTTTGTATGAAGCTTGGTTCTCTATGCGTAAAGAGTATTGCTACCCTTTCACTGCCCCTAATGTAATTCCGCGTACGAAGTACTTTTGGATGAACGGATAGATCGTAATAATCGGCAAAATGCTAACAACGATGGAGACATAGCGGACCTGCAGCGTCGATACGGCAAGTGCTTTGGCTGCCGTCTCTCCGCCCATCTTCTGCATAATTTCCGGAGAAGCCATGATGAGCACCCTTCGCAAGAAAATCTGCAAAGGCTGAAGTTCCGCATTTCCTAGATACAGCAAGGCATTAAAGAAATCGTTCCAGTGCGCCACTGCATAATACAGAGTCAGAACAGCCAGTGTAGGCTTGGTCAGCGGCACGGCAATTCGGAACAGCATGGTAAAGTCCCTCGCTCCGTCCATTGTAGCGCTTTCAAAAATCTCATTCGGGATGTTCTCAAACGCGGAGCGCAATATCATAACGTTAAAGGTGCTCACCAGCACCGGCAAAATCATGGCCCATCTCGTGTTATACAGACCAAGCTCAGTAATAATCATATAGAGAGGAATGAGCCCTCCGGAGAAATACATCGTAAAAGCAATATAAAAGTTCAGCTTTCTTCGTAAGAAGAATCGCTTTCTCGACAGCGGGTATGCCGCCAAACAGGTGGCTACTAGATTGCATATGGTACCCACTACCGTATACCAGATCGTGTTATAGTAGGACCTCCATAGCTCGGAGTAACCTAGCACCATTTTGTAACCGCTAAAGCTTAGATCTACGGGAAGCAAGGTGACCTGCTTGCTGTCGATCGCCGCCACGGAGCTCATCGAAATGCTGACGACATACACAAACGGATATAGAGTCACAAGTATCGCAATAATGACCACGCTGTACACAAGTACATAGAAGCTTCGATCTGTCCATGGTTTCGACATATATGCCCTCCTCTCTCTGATGCCGCTACCAGAGCGACATATCGTTGACCCGCCGGCTCGCTTGGTTGGCCACATACACGAGGATGAAGCTGATCACCGAATTGAATAATCCCACGGCTGTAGCGAACCCGAAGTTTTGCGATTCAATCCCCTGACGATATACGTAGGTGGATATGACATCGGCGGTTTCGTAGGTTGCCCCGTTGTAAAGCAGATACACCTTTTCAAAGTTGACGCTCATGATGCCCCCAATGGACAGCAGCAGAAGAATCACGATTGTCGGCTTCAAGCTCGGCAGCGTCAGGTGCCACACTTCTTGAAACTTGTTCACCCCGTCGATTTTGCCCGAATCGTACATCTCCTGATCAATTCCCATGATCGCAGCGATGTAAATGATCGAGCTAAAGCCAAAGCTTTGCCAGATTCCAGAAGAAGTAAAAATGGTGCGAAACCATTCGGGAGCCATCATGAAGTTAATTTTCTCCATCCCGAGCGACGTAAGCATTGTATTGACGATGCCGTCTGTCGGCGAAAGGAAATTAATAATCATGCCGGCAATAACGACAGTTGAAATAAAGTGCGGCAGATACGTTACCGTTTGGGCGAAGCCCTTGAATACCCGGTTGCGGAGCTCCACCACACAAATCGCAAACACAATCGGGATCCAGAAGCCAATGACCAGCGGGTAAAAGGCCAGCAGGAAGGTGTTACGCAGCAGTCTCCAGAAGTAGCGGGAGTGCACGAACTGGCTTAACCACTTCAGGCCTACCCAATCCCCTCCAAAAATGCCATGTCCCGGCGTAAAATTTTTAAACGCGATGAGAATACCCGGCATCGGTAAGTAGCAAAAAATCAAGTAGTACAGAAACACCGGAAGGAACATCAGCAGCAGCCATTTATCTCTGCGGATCAGCTTGATCAGCGGTGTTGGTTTATCCCCCATCTTTCCATCTCCTTTCGGTTAGCGCTCCCTCATCTCAAATTTTAGCAAACCCCGTATCACAGCTAAATCCAACATTCTTTCGATATGTATCACTTTTTTACGAACGTTTCTGTAACCACTTGCAACAAACTCAAAAGGCCCAGAGAAGATGTACGCTTCCTGAGCCTTCAGATCTGTTCGTCAAATTTCGCATATTACATGAAATATTGGTAAAAATATCCCCATTAAGGAGGAAACTCTGTATGGACAAACTTGAGATTGCTGAACTCATAGATGCAAACGTCAACCAAATTCATTCGTTAATCCAAGTGAAAGTTAAAATTTGGAAAGAATATGTACTTTTTTCAGATTTGTGGTGGTTCGGTTTCTTTTTGTCGATAGCTCCTTGGATAATCTGGTTTTGGATAAGAAAAAAACAGAGCACCGATCGAATCTTATATGTCGGATTTTTTGTCATGATCATTGCACTGATGCTGGATATACTAGGTGATCAAATGGGCTTCTGGCACTATAGGTATAATGTCATCCCCGTTTTGCCTACCTATTTTCCTTGGGATATGACATTGATGCCAGTAACTGTGATGGTGCTCATCCAAGTGAAACCGAAGGTACATCCTTTCATAAAAGCTATATTTTTTGCACTGGTTAGTTCCTATGTCGCAGAACCATTTATACATTGGTTAAAGATTTATGAACTCTTAAAGTGGAGGTATTTGTACTCCGTTCCGATACAATGTATGATCTATTTGTTCGCTCACTGGCTTAGTACAAGGAATAAGTTCGAGAAAATTATGATTGAAAAGGAACGGCCACACTTATGATATTCCTAAGTAATATGACATTCTTGGTGATAAGTATCCTAACAGGAGTATTAAAAAAATGGAGACTCTATTACCCAACTGTTCTTTACCTATCATTTTGTAATCTGCTTTACTTCTTCCTTTGCGATAAATACCCCACTTGGTCCTATAAAGCTACATTCTTGCACACCAGAAAAAACGTAGAATTACTGAATACGTTGATCATGCTTCCCTGTACGGCAGTACTATATTTGCACTTTATACCTAAAGAAACAAAGAAAAAAATAACCTATTATTTTATTTGGGTGATTGGATTTTCTTGTTTAGAATTTCATTTGGTGGTCTTTTCATCGGATAACCTACGATCGTGGATGGAATATATTGTGTTCGATCTGCTTTTATTTTGTGATGTTTTATATGCTCGAACTTCATCACAAAAATGCTCCAAGAGCATTAATTTTTTCTCTGATCGCAGTTGTCATATTGATTATTCTTTTTAGAATTCCGTTTTGGGAAGATTAAGATACGGTTGGATATTATCCTAACGAAAAAGGTAATATATGCACATATGGAGGAGGTGAACCATGGCAACAGGAAATCAAAAACAATATGCTGCTGAGATTACAAGGGACATTATCGCCTCTTTTCACTCAGAGATCAGTGAGGAAGCTTGTAAGAATGATCAGAGTATCGCCGCAGCCATTAGTCAATCGTATAACAAAATTCACGAAACTGTTCTTGGCTGCTTACATGATGCCGCTATTGATTCCATTGTCCGATCACAGAGCGATCAAATCAACAACCACCACTAGCCTTGGCTAGTGGTTCAGTCTGTCATTTATACGTATACGACATCACCCATATTGCCGCTGCTATAAGAATCATACCCATAAAGGCAGGTGCGGCATGCCCCATCGAGACATAGATTTGACCTCCTATGACAGGCCCAATGATTCTTGCTAAAGCTTGGATAGATTGACTGCCTCCTTGAATTCTCCCTTGCTCACTGGCATCCACGGATTTCGAGATCATCCCCCCCATGGAAGGCCCGAAGATCGAATCGCCAAAACCAAATATGAACATTCCAGCGATAAATAATGGATAAAAGGTGTACATGGCAGATAGCGCAAAAAAGCCGTAGCCTATCATCTCCGAAACCATGCCAATCATGGCAATCTGTGCATCATTACGCTTTTTCAAAAGCTTAGGCATGATGAAACCTTGCGAAAGGATGTCTTGGACGCCCATGATCGAAAACATAAGTCCGATGCGTGCAGGCATCCAATTGAAAGTATCCATGGTGAATTGAGAAAACACAGCCTGTAGAGCTCCATTGGGTATCCAAAGCAGGAATGCGGAAACAAGCAGCCATTTTAAGTTTTTGATGGAGAGAATACGAGCGAGCTGAGTAAATGGATTCAGTCTTCCCAAAGTAATCTCTTTCCGTCTATGATGCTTGCCGAGGCTTTCGGGCATAAAAAAGAAGCCAAAACCAACATTCAATAGAGTGATAATAGCTCCAAAATACAAGGGTACGGAATATCCAAACTTAGCCAGCAACCCGCCTAGAGATGGGCCCAAAATGGTGCCTGCACCTACAACCGCACTCATCCAGCCAAAGTATTTGGTTCTCTGCTCAGGGGGAATAATATCTGCGAAATAGGCGAAGATCGTGCTTATACTGCCGCCAGTAATCCCTTCTATGATTCGCCCGGCAAATAGTACCCAGAGTGCTCCTCCTATACCCATAACGAAGTATCCGATTGCGGAGCCCAAAAGGCATATTAGGAGCAGAGGACGACGGCCATATTTGTCACTCAAAGCCCCAAGCACTGGGGCCGCAAAAAATACACAGACTGCATAAACAGAGGCTAGCAGCGTGACGACAATAGCTTGGTCTCCTGGATTGCTTAGATAAGGCTGCACGAGGAATGGGACGACAGGTCCTAAGATGCTGAAGCCTATTCCGCAAAGAAATACAGACATAAGACCGAACAGTAACGCCTTTGGTTCTACGGTATGATCTGCGCTCTGTTTGTTGCGTAATGAAAATTGAAACACTTACATTCTCCCCTCAAAAACTCGTAATATTGATTCCATGGAAACAAAATAATCGTATCACCATTTTGTTTCCTCGTCAACAAAATTCAGGCAATAAAAATGCAGCCTGTTCTACCTAGAACGCGGCTGCGTGTGGTTTCAATATAACTATCCAAATTTATTCCGACCTCATATCGATATCCAGCTTCTTAATTTCTGCATCCAAATGCCTGCTATACTTGTCCAGGAAGCTAAGCATACTGTCAAATTGCGCTTCGGTCACTTGTTCGAATATAGCTTGATCCCGCTCCCGAAACTCTTTATGCAGTTTCGCATGGACTTGGTCCACTGCTTTTCCTTGCTCGGTTAGCCTAAAATAGATTTCTTTCTTGTTTTCCGGCTTCTGGTAGCTTTCGATCAAGCCTTTCTCGATAAGCTTTTTCGTTATTTTACTTATAGCGCTTCTTGTCATATAAAAAGAGTCGGCAAGCTTGGTTACGTTGGAATCGGCGTGTCTTCCAATGTATTCGATGCAATGCACTTCAGAAGGCTTATGTCCCTTAAGACTCTCTTCCATTTTATACTTATTCAAGTAAACCATTTTGTTAAATAAGTCCCTAAATTGCATGATGACCTGGTCTTCCTTGTTCATGGCCTGTCCTCCAGTCGAGCTTGCTATTTCCATAATAGTAACATAATTATTCTAGGAATAGGCGATACGTCTTAAACAGGAGGATGATCCACGTACGCTGGAAAAATCAGACTGACCTTGGTCCCGTGCCCCAACTCGCTCTGAATGCGCAGTCCATAGCCGGCACCGAAGCGAATCTGGATACGGTCATGCACATTTTTCAGCCCATAACCGGCGGTCTGCAGAAGCAGTACTTGATCGACTAACTCCGGGCTCATTCCCGGACCATTGTCTTCTACAAAGAATTCCAAATCATCGCCGCTCAGGTACCCGCGCAGCAAGATCCGTCCTCTGCGCTCTCCCTTGCGCAGCTGGTCAATGCCATGCTCCAAGGCATTCTCAAGAATCGGTTGAAAGACCAGATTAATAATATCGAATCGGAGGAGCTCCTCCTCAACTTCACAGATGAAGTCGAAGCTATAGTTATGCATGATGCTCTGGATTTGCATGTAATCCTTGGCGTTCTCCAGTTCATTTCTGACCGGAATGAAGCTCCTCCCTTTATTCAAGACGGTTCGGTAAAACCGGGATACCGTATTCGTGATCCGGCTAATCTCCATCGCATCGATCTCGAGCGCCTTCCAATTAATGATCGACAGGGTGTTATACAGGAAGTGCGGGTTGATCTGGGTCTGCAGCGCCTTTAACTCCGCTTCCCTCTGTGTAATCTTGCTCTGGTACACCTCTTCGATCAATGTATTAATATTCGTGAGCATTTGGCCAAAGCGGTTTGTCAGCTGTCCAATCTCATCCTTGGAGCTGCTCGACACATCGATTTTCAAATTCCCATTCTCTACAATCATCATCTTCTTGTTCAATCTAATAATCCGCTTCACGAACGTATTGGAAAACATCCAAATAATAAGCAGCAGGACCGCTAAGCAAATCACTGTGATCAGCATCGTCGCGCTGACGATACTCTTGGCGTTTACCGATATTCCATTCTTCGGGGTCACAAACACGAGCTTCCAACCGGGCTCCTGAATGTCTTCTGTGATGTACAGATAATCCGTACGGTTGCTTGTCAGAGTACCGATTCTAGGACTGTCGTTCATGGACCGGAAGAAATCAGAGGACAGTTCATTCGCCATGCCGATCTGCTTGGACATCAGTTTGTTCCCTTCGCGGTCCAACAAATATACACTGTACGCGTCCTTCGTAATCTCACTTAGATCCTGGAACACGCTGTCCGCGTCTATGCTGAGAAAGAGCACTGCCGGCTGCTCGGACAAGATCGCTCCCTCGTCGCTGGTAAAGGGACGTGTAGCGAACAGCTTCCCGTTTTTCATATGCCACAGCGTCTGTCCCTGCTCGGTATCTGCTTGCCGGCTAGCCCACTGCAAATCACTTGCTAGCGATAATGGCAGGATGTACTCGCCCCTCAAGATCGACTGGTTATCGGTAAACACTGATATTTGCAAAATATCTTGATTCAAATCGAGAATATTACTGAAAAACGGATCTACATAATCCCGATAAAGCTCGGGGAAATTGCCGGTATTGCTAATAAATATCCGCTTAAACACCACATTTTGTGTTATTGAATTAATGATGGCTTCATGCTGCTTCGCCCGGTAATTGATCGTATCGGCAATTTGTCCGATCGTCACATCGAGATTTTGTTTGGCCTGCTGCAGTAAAAAATTACTCGCTTGATGGTAAGAGAATATTCCCAGTACGAGGACGGGGATGATGGAAACGACCGTATACGAAATGAACAGCTTCTGCTTAAACCGAAGGTTTTGAAAGTAGGCCAGGTATCGTTTCATATTAGCCTGTCGTCTCCCGATATTTCGCGGGGCTGCAGCCGTGATAGTTTTTAAACGTTTTGCAGAAATAGGAGTTATTGATAAAACCGACCTGCTGACTGATATCCGCGACGGTAAGGTTCGTAGTACGCAGCAGCTCCTGCGCCTTCTGCATCCGTACCAGCGTAATGTATTTCACAATGGTTTGACCGACTTCCTTATGGAACAAGTAGCTCAGATACGTTTGAGTCAGGAATACGCGGTCAGCAATCCATTTTAAGCTGATATCCGTCATGTAATGATCCTCGATCAGCTTGAGTATATCCTTGATGACTTTCTTCCCCTGCTCTGGATTCACGCTCTCCGGCTCGCTGCCAAGCAAGCTCATGATCTTGTGAATTTCATTCTTTAATGCCATTAATGATTTACATGCAAAAATATCCTCAACGACAGATTTGAACGCTTGGTTATCGTGCTTCTCCGCCTTTTCCCATATTTTCTTGGCGAGCTCGATGCACATGTATTTGATATAAATCGCGGAATGCTGACCGCTGCCGTCTATCGTCTTAAAGAACAGCTCTACACCTCTCTGGAAGCCAAAGCTGTCTTTCATGTCCAGATGCCAATAGATCGTTTCCATCAGCTTGGGGATCGTGTCCGACAGTTCCTCTTTCCCCTGACTTTCATCTGTATATATCACGGTGCTCTCTTGATAGAAAAATTTGTACTCCAGCACTTGTTCCATCACTCTGTATTCACGGGCTGTTTCATTTCCATCATGGACCAGCTGCCCCACAACCACAGTGACTGTGCCTTCAAACATGTCACTTATTCGCTCCTTGAGCTTAGCTCCGATCGACTCCAGTTTGTCCACGCCTAGCCCGCGGTCATGCAGGAAAAAGAACAGACTCTGATGCTCGTTCAAATTGACATACTCGAATGGTGTATGGACAATCGCTTTGACCCGGGCAGGCAGCTCGTCATATTCGGCATCAAATACAGGCCGGTCATAGTCAATCAGCACCATTTGAACCGTTTGGCAGTCGAAATCAATCCCGGACCATCCAAGCTTCTCGGGCAGCCACGCCTCCCTCCGGCTCGGACTGTGAATCAGCTCCAGCAGCTGCTGCCCCTTCTCTTGCTCCTGGTCTTTCTCGCACAGCTCAATGACGCGTGAGAATTCGCGGGTAAAATCGTCGACATCGATCGGCTTCAGCAAATACGAAAAAATATGATAGTGAATGGCCCGCTGTGCATATTCGAATTCCCCATAAGCGCTGAAAATCATCATTTTCAGGTCAGGAAACTGCGCTCTCGCTCTTTTACACAATTCAAGCCCATCCATAAAGGGCATTCTGATATCGGTAAATAAAATATCGACGGGATGAGCCTGCAAGATGTCCAGCGCTTCTTCGCCGTTCTCTGCTTCCAACACGTTCAAAGGCAGCTTGAATTTATGAATTAATCGCTTGATCCCTTCCCGTTCGATGTGCTCATCATCAACAATCAGAATTTGAAACAAGAGCTTCCTCCATTTCCAAGCAGGCCATCACGAAGGGAGCAAATCCTTTAGGATCGTCCCTGCGGACCGGCTCGCTGATGTAGTAAGCGTAGGAGCCATCCCGGTAGGGTGAACCGCCAAGTCCAGCCACACTGCAGATGTGATTCAGATGAAGTGTCCCATCCGAATCTTGTTCCACACCATGCTCCAGCAGCCCTTGGAAGCCCTTATTGGCCGCTTGCAAAAAGGAACCGTTCAAATATCCTTTCCTAGCGCCTTTGGCTAACGCATACACAATCATGGAAGAACCGGACGCTTCCAGATAATTGCCTTCCCGCGCTCCTTGATCCAATACCTGATACCATAAACCGGATGTCGGGTCTTGGTAGCGAACAAGCGCTTCTGAGAGCCTGTAAAAGAGTCCGATGATCAATCCGCGCTTCGGATGATCGACGGGCAGGAAATCCAGTACATCGACGACAGCCATCATATACCAGCCAACGGCGCGTCCCCAGAAATGCGGTGAACAGCCTGTATCCATATCCGCCCAGCGCTGCTCCTTGCTCTCATCCCAGCCATGATAAAGCAGCCCTGTTTTCGGATCTCTCGCATGCTTCTCCATAAGCAAAATCTCGTGAGCCACGTCGTCAAACCACTCTGGGGCACCGAATGTATACGCATACTGCGCGAGCAGCGGCGAGGTCATATAGACGCCATCCAGCCACATCTGATACGGATATATTTTCTTGTGCCACAGCCCGCCTCCCGATGTTCGAGGATGACTCTTCATCTGAGTAATAAGCAGCTCCAGCGCCTGTCGATACCGCTGATCATTCGTCTGAGCCAGGAGCAGGAACAGAGTTTTCCCTTGATTGATTTGATCTACGTTATATTCTTCCAGTTGATACGTTTCAATATTGCCGTCAGGACGGATAAATAGATCCATGTTCATCTTGATGTAATCGAAATAGCGCTGATCTCCGGTCTTCCGCCACATTCGTTCAAATGCGGTAAGAATACAACCGTTTTCATAGTTCCAGCTTCTTCTGCGCTGAAATGGCATATCGGATACAATAGGATACTGCTGCATAAATGACTCGCTCATGATGCTCGACCAATTCTCAGACATCCTGCACGCCTCCTTGTACTTGCAATAGCTAGTTTTCTCTCCATCTTATCAAATAACGGGCTGGATGGAAATTTAACAATTTTTCGTTTCATGCGATTTTTTTATGGTATGCAGGCTTCATCTTTAGGTTTATCTCGGTCTGATCGTAGGCAGCTTAGAAAGTTTAACTTGACATCTTGAAGAGGTTTCATATAGAAATACAGATATATCCAAGCAGGACAAATATTCGCGTGAAGCGAGAATAGGTGATTCCCGAGTGAAAGCAAACCGAATGGAAGCATTCAGTGATGGCGTGCTTGCCATCATTATTACAATCATGGTGCTGGAATTCAAAGTACCGGAAGAACACAACTGGCATGCGTTAATCGAACTAGGCCCCAAAATACTAAGCTATATCTTCAGCTTCGTATACGTCGGCATCTATTGGAACAATCATCACCATCTGCTGCATATGATTCGATCGATGAACGGCCGGCTGATGTGGCTGAATTTAATTTTACTCTTTTGGCTTTCTCTCGTACCATTCACGACAGCTTGGATGGGAGAAAGCAACTTCGCACCCGCACCTACAGCACTATACGGTATCATTCTTCTTCTAGCCGCTACCTCCTACTGGCTGCTCCAGCTTTCGATTTTGAGACAGCACCCTGATGATTCCACCTTCTATAGGCTGATGAGTAAAGACTTAAAAGCGAAGATGTCTCCTATACTCTACTTGATCGCCATAGGTAGCGCTTATGTAAGTCCTTGGCTATCTGGATTCTTTTTCGTACTCGTTGCAGCCATTTGGGTCATGCCTGAGAAAAGGATTGAGGATCTTGTAAGAAATTAGTGAAAAAGCTTTCTATAGCCACCCACTTGGGCGATTATAGGAAGCTTATTTTTTACTTCGTCTATCCTTTTTGTTAAAATTTGTCTGGAAATTGCTTGACAATGCCTTCGGTCAAGATGTCCGCTAAATGAATCATATGGATCTCATTTTTGTCAGTAGCTGCTATATCTGCTTTCCAATCCCCTTTCAGACAATCAAGGACGATTTCCGTAATCAGCTGAAGGTGCGTATACAGCATATCCTGCAGCTCCTTAAACTGCCAATTCGGATTAGCTAGGCTTAAAAATTTCGCAATATCGTCGGCATTTCGATGCCAGTCGGCCTCCAGCTTCTTCACATCCGCCTGTTTGCCCGCCTTAGCGGCTGCAACAATTTTTGCAGCAATCTGAATATGCTCCCTCAGAAGATCAGCCAGCTTGTTACCGGCAGCTTCCCCGTAATAAGGCTTGATGACATTGCCAATGTCCTGCTGATTCTGCATTAACCGATCTAATACGTCCTTCTGATCGGGCCGGTTGGATATTGCGCTCACAATATAGCTTCTCGTCCATATCGTATGATCGATCCAAACCTTTTGCATATCGCTTTTCAACTTCACCATTTGGGGACTTAGGCAATCCGAATCCTGCTTATCGACCGCCTTGGCTTGCACGGATGTTACGGACGGACTCATACTGCAAGCAAGAACCAGGGTTATTAACAGCGCCACCAACCTTGAACTTTTCAACTTCCATCTGCTCCTCTGTATTTGATATTGATCAGCCTGTCTTATTATGGTAAGGTGCACCAATTTTATACGAAAATCCAAGGAGTTCGATGGCATTTCCAACCGGGTTATGTATGTTCCGAAATTCGCAGTTATTATCGCTACATAGAAAAACACCCAAATGATTTCAAAAGCACTGAAATCATTCAGGTGTTTCGTTTCATTTATTCGGACTCAAGAATTTTGCGGGCAACTGCCGCCAAGTCGGCAATATCGATCTTGCCGTCTTCAACGATATCTGCTTTCTTGACTGTCGACCAATCTGGATCGGTTGATGTTTTGCCGTAGTAGGAAGCAACTAGCGCCAGGTCACCGATAGAATAAGTATGGTCTCCATTCACGTCGCCAGGGGCTTGCTGAATGACGGAAGCTACAAATGCTTGCAAAGCAGCGTTTAAGTTGGTTACCGCAGCAGCTACTTGTGAATCATCAGCACGCGCATCATTCGCCACAACCCGCGCTTGATCAATCGCTGATTGCAAATTAGCCTTCGCTCCCGCAGGGTACTGACCTGCTTGATTCCCTTCGACAGCTGCGTCATGTTTATCTTGAGCTTCGATAATCAAGGCGTTTAGCGCCGTTTTATCTACTTGAGTAACGATTACGCTGCAAGATCCGCCTTGCAGGGTCGATTCCACACCATCTCCATTCGCAGCCACGATGCCTGAGAGTCGCACTACAGCTGACGATGGTGCTTTGGCTCTCAAGTAATCTTGAACAAATCTCCATTAGTCTGCACGTCATCTCCTACGCTGGCCGCTATGATTCTGATGCTTCCCGGCGTCAGAGACGGATCGGATACCGCTGCAATTTTCCAACCCTCTTGTAATGATTCTGCAGCGACAAATTCGACTTGCTCAGGGTCGTAAGCCATCGTAATATCCTGCGCATACAGTCGTTCTGCAGCGTTGTTTACCGTATACGTGACATCAAAGGATTGACCGCTCGATACCGATGCCGGTGCCGATAACATACCGCTAGGTAACGGTGCTTCTTCTTTGAGAACTGTTACAGTGAACTCCTTCGTATCTTGAATGCTTCCTTGGGATATCGTTGCTGTCAGAATCACCGTTTTATTGCCTGCCTCAAACAGCGGGCGATGAACGGCGCCGCTATCTTCGATGACAGCAGGATCATTGGACGCCCAGGTAATCGTGCTGCCATTGTTTCCTGAAGTGGGAAGCTCCAGATTAGCTGTAATTGCGCTTGTATCTCCAAGTGTCAGCGCAGCAGTATCCCGAGCTACGGCATCCGCATGATCCTCTTCCTTCAGTTGAAGTACTTCCCATGCTGTTAAGGCTTTGTTGTAAATGCGGAAGTCATCCACTTCCCCAGGGAAGTAAGGGTCATTATAGAAGGATTTGCCCACATAACCGGAGTAATCCTTGGTTGCATCATAGAGATCGGATGGCTTCAGCGTCAGATTCGTATTCTTGAGTACTTCCACGCCATCCACGTACATGGTTGCCGTGTGGTGCTCCGAATCATATACAACCGTAAGCAGCTTCCATACATTGGCATCCATTTGTGCGCCGGTTAGCAGTCCTTGCTCAGCCGGGTAGCTTGATACGGTAATCGCTGAATACAGTCTGCTCGAGCTGTTTCTTGGAGTCGCAAAAATATACTTATTGGAATCTACACCAAGCGCATAAATCCATTGATTATTCGTCGTGCCGCCATTCCATTTCACATAAGTGGAAATCGTGATGTTATTCATGTCTTTGAGGAGGCCATTCGGTATCTTGACATAAGGCGATGTCGTCGAGCCAGCGGCTCCGCCGGCCATCTTGAACGACCCTCCATGAACACCGCTTCCAAAAGCAGGTGTTCTGATATAGGTGCCGTCATTGCCATGACCGGAAGCATCCGCTGCTGTCGTACCGCTGGTTTCGTCAAATTTGTACCAGAGCAGCAGATTGTCACCGGAGACGGAAGCCGGCACCGTGACATGAACCGTATACGTCTTGCCTCCATAAGCTACGGTTATATCCGCACTGCCCTGTGACTTGGCTTTAATCAAGCCGGTTTGCGTAACATCGGCCACCTGCGGCGCTGAAGAAGTGAATGTCGCAGAAGCCGTTACATTGGAGCTTGTGCCGTCACCGTTGGATTTCTTCAAAACGATCACCTTGGAGGCATTCGCCTCAATCGTCATTTCCTCTTCCGCCAAGTATACGGCTCCCGCTGGGCCGGCAACCTGCACCGTGGCTTCAACTGCAGATCCAGGCAAATGTCCGTCCGGCACTGGAACACCTAAGTACGGAGTGCCATCATCGTGCCAATACACATTCTGGACACGAGCCCATCTGGAAGCATCATACAGTGGGTTATAACCGCTTACACCGGAATATCTTTCATTCTCACGAGCATGATAGACAAATACATCTTGTGTACCGTCTTCACTTACGGTAAAGGTGCCGTGACCTGGCCCGAATTGACCGTTTTGCGGCGCTGTCGCCATAATCGGGTACGGTGTCTTGATCCATGAAGCAGGATCCAGCAGATTCGTATCCGGAGAATCAACGGCTGTCAACAAACCGACCGCGTAGGTGGAATCCGTAGAACCCGCGGAGTAGGCTACAAAAATTTTCCCGTTCTTCTTAATGACGGCAGGGCCTTCATTGACATTATCCCTGCGCTGCTCCCACGTGTACTCCGGAGTGGCGATGTTGACTTGTTCACTTCCGAGTGTCGTCGGACTTGTCATTTTGGCAATGCGCAGGCTCGAATTTACAGATTGTGAACCGTTAGCAAACGCATAAATCATGTACAGCTCACCGTTGTGCTCAAACGTTGTGGCGTCAAGGTCGAAGGCTTCGTCATTCATGCTAACTTTGCCGAGCTCATTCCATGCTCCTGTCATCGGATCTTGCGCCGAGCACTCGAGCACGTATACACGAAGATCGAAGTTGGACGTCGTAGTTCCCGCTGCGAAATAAATGTACCACTTGCCTTGATAGTAATGCAGCTCAGGCGCCCAAATATGGTAAGACATCGCACCGGAGGAATGCTTGGTCCAAATGATTTTTTCTTCTGCAGTCGCAAGTCCTTGAATAGTTGCGGCTCTGCGCAGAGCGATCTTATCGTATTGATAGGAAGCTGTTAAATTATGCGAAGCATCCATATAGGAGCTGGTGTAGTAGTAATACCCATCTGCTCCTTTATAAATATTAGGATCGGCGCCGTTCTTAATTAACGGATTCATGTAATCCGGCATGCCGCTCAGTGTACCCTGAACCTTAAAGCTTCCTTCCTTGACATATTGGCTGGGATCAACCGATTCCCAACTTACCGATTTAGAAGCAGAGGACCCATCGCTATAGATGACTTCCCCCGTCTCAGGCAGTTCGGGAGCCTCACCCATCTGAGTTTGGAGCTTGATAGACTTGGAGCCTACTGGCATTTTGGGAGTTCCTAATCTCGCTGTAACCTTGGCCAACTCCTCGGGAGTTACGCTCACCATGCTTCCAAAGATCGACTTCTCAGGCGCATAGGTCAAATCAGGCTTAGCAGCCGGATAATCCATGCCCGAGTATGCTGAAGGCGCAGAGACCGTAACGAAATCCGTTGTCGTGTTAGCGTAATTTTGTGTGCCGTTGGTCCAATATATGATGTAGTTTTTGGAGGTGGAATCATACTTAACCTGAGGGGTTTTGGCAACTGCCCCTGTACTGTTCATCTGGATACTGCGCTCATTTGTGTAGTGGATGAAATCCGTAGTATCCCATGCGAAAATGCTGGAGCTAGTAGCTGAACCAGCGCTATTGGTACTAGTAGCCAAAAGCACAAAGGTTCCGTCTTGCTTGCGGAATAAATACGGATCCTCCATTTGCAGGCCGTTTGCGGGGTTGGCCTTATATCCCGGATTTTTTTTGAAAAGTATGCCGTTATTGTCATTCAAAGCAGTCCAGTGGGTTTGATCATAGCTGTAGGCAAGATGCAGACTGTCATCCATGTACGACATGCTCGTTCCGGATGTCCCTTTCGTATGATAAGACATCACGTAAGCCGTTTGTTCTTCCGCTGATGCTGATACTGGCGCTGCGCCCGTCCCGCTAAATAAGCTAACCAGAATCGTGCAAACGGCGAAAATGGCTACTCCCTTTTTCCTGCTCATAGACATACCCTCCATTTATGAATGAATGACGTAATTCGCTTTCCACCCCTTTAGATTCATTTGCAACCGGTTTCATTATGGCAGCTAAAGAAATTCTATCCATGATCAGTCTCTATCTCAATAGAATTATTTTTTGTAAAACTAGAATTATTTTGGACGATCCATACGGTTTGAGCCTTCGGTTTTCCTACATTTCTATTTTGTACAATTCCTTACAAATCAGGCATTAAAACGTTTCAACATATGAAGAAAAGAGACCTTTTTTATAGGGGGTCTCTATCCCTAATGGTGTAGCCTTCTCCAAGCTCAATTTCCGTGAAGCCTGCCATTTGTCTTGCCTGAAATCCGAATGGTGTTTGGCGGCCGATAAGAATAATATTTTGTATATGACCTCTGTGTCCTGAAGGAAGCAGGAATGCTTTCACATAAGTAAATATCCCGTTTAACGTCGTGTGAATCGCATTGATGAGCGGATCATGCTCCCCTTTTCCGAAGAGGTTCATCATGAGCATGCCGGAAGCATCGAGTTTTTCTCTGCACATCATAAAAAATTCGTGAGAAATCAAATGAACAGGTGTGCCCTTCTCACTAAAAGCATCCAGAATCAAGCAATCATAAGCCTGCTGCGGTTCACTGCCAAGAAGAATTCGACCATCACCTATGCAAACAGGATCGCCGCGGTATCCAAAAAATTTCTTGCTTAGCTCCACCACTTCGTGATCCAGCTCGGCTACTTTACAGCGCTTGTCTGAAAAATAACTGGTAAGTGTGCCAATGCCGTGCCCGATTATGAATACTTGTTCAAAGCGAGGCTGATTATACTCAAGCAGATGAATCATAGCCCGAGGATATTCAAAAAGGATACGCTCCGGATCATTCATATCCAGGGCACCTTGCATGGCGTTATCTGAGAACTCCAGCAACCGGAAACGCCCCTTTTCGCCGTAGAACTGCGTAGTTTCATAAACGAATAGTTCGTGATGAGGGCTGGATGATTGGTAAAGCAGCTCCATGTGATCGATTCCTTTCCAAACGAAAAGCCCGGGTAGGGCAAGCTGAACTCAAGTAGTATGATAGAGATGAATTAAATCCTTTAACGCCGCTGCCGCAGCTCCCCTTGGACTTGAAGATCCTCCTACGGCTCCCACGTCCCCCATCGTATCAGTCCTAAACACAATTCCCTTGTTGGTTCCGTCAACACTGGATAGCAGGTGGTCGCTGCCGATCATGCTAGGCCCAACCTCCACTCGAACCGTTCCATCTTGCTTGTACGCGCGGGCTAGCAGTTTCATTTTCTTACCTTGGGCACTTGCTTCTATGATGTCTTCTGAAGATACGCCTACAATCCCCGTCACGGTCACATCAGACAATGAAAGTCTTGAACCTAGAAGACTATTTGCTAGCAGGAGGATTTTGCAGGCGCTGTCTATACCTTCCACATCCAAGCGTGGATTGGCCTCCGCGATGCCCTGGTGCTGTGCAGCCTTTAATGCTTCCTCAAATGAGACTTGCTCTCGCTGCATGCTGCTTAAAATGTAGTTGCTCGTACCATTCAAGATCCCTTCAATCGATACGATTTCAGAGCCAGCCAGACTGATTTGGCCGATGTCAAGCGTTGGCAGTGCCGCAGCCGTTGCCCCGCTGAATTTTAGTTTTACCTGGTTAGCGTCCGCAGCAGTGAAGATGGTGTCGTAATGCCGCACCAGGGCTCCTTTTGATATGGCTACAATGTCCATCTGATGATGGATGGCTTTCATGATATAGCCAAATCCGGGTTCGCCGCTATCCGTGTCTGTTGGCGTCGCTTCAATCAGCGCATCTGCCTGATCAAAGGTGGACATGAGAGGTAGACCCGAATTCTTGGAGAAGGTCTCCAGAGAATCGGAGCCGGGCTCGGCATCACCTAAGATTTTCAGGTCCAAGCCGTCTTCGCTTGTTATAAAGCCTCCCCTTCCCCCTACCGCAACAAGCCTGAAATCAAGCTCATACGCACGCCGAAGGAACCGATGCTTTTCTTGAAGTAGTCTTACAAATTCTCGGCCTACAACACCGAATCCAGTCAGTACGAGGTTTACGCGCATAGTTTGCCTCCTGCAAATTCATGATGATACTTAATTTACCATCGACAAGCACATGATAGTAGAGCTTCAATATTCTTGTTAAAGAGGTGACATAAGAAATGACGCTGCCGCATAACTCTACCCGCCAGACGTTAGCTAAACCTTCGTGCGGTATACGACTGGTCGAAAATGATGGTATACTTTAGTCACTACAAGAATTAGAGGTGATACCTGTTGACTTACAATTTCGACCAACGCATCGATCGGCGTCATACCCGATCCTATAAATGGGACCAGAATGAGCAACTCTTCGGAGATCCTGACGTACTCTCGTTGTGGGTTGCGGATATGGATTTTCTTTGTCCTCCGGCTGTACAAGCCGTTCTGGAGAAGCGTGCATCACTTGGTATTTACGGTTATGCGATCCGCACGGACAGCTATTTTCAAGCGATCACGGACTGGTTCAAGCGCCGTCATGACTGGATAATCGATCCGAAATGGATCACCGATTCCCCTAGTATTGTCACAACGCTTAGCCTAGCAGTTGAGCTGTTCAGCGAGCCTGGCAGCCAGGTTGTCTTGCAATCGCCGGTGTACTATCCATTCTATGACGTTATTCAAAGTAACGGGCGTAAGGTGGCCAAGAACCCGCTCGTCATCCGCAATGGCCGCTTCGAAATGGATTACGAGCATCTGGAAGAGCTGTTCAAAAGCGGCGCCAAGCTGCTGCTGCTTTGCAGCCCGCACAACCCAGGAGGCCGGGTTTGGGAACGGGAAGAGCTTGTAAGACTTGGTGAGCTGTGCCTGCAATACGGAGTGACCGTCGTTTCCGACGAAATTCACTGCGACCTCACCTTGTCCGGTCACAAGCATATACCGTTCGCTACTTTATCGCCAGAGCTGGCCGATATTACATTAACGTGCTTAGCTGCAACTAAAACATTCAATTTGCCGGGATTACATACATCATTCGCAGTGGCCTCCAACCCGTCCATAAAGAGAAAACTGGATCATCGCATTAAAACACTTAGTCTGCATATGGCCCAGCACTTCGCCCAGGACGCAGTCGAAGCGGCTTACAACGAAGGTGAAGCCTGGTTGGACGAAATGCTCGCTTATATCGAGGGAAACTTGCAATATACGCTCGATTATCTCACGCAGCATCTGCCTGAAATTAAACCACTGCAGCCTGAAGGCACCTACCTTCTCTGGCTTGACTGCCGTGACCTGAACTTGGATGTTGCAGGATTAAAGGATCTCATGTTCAAGCAAGCGAAGGTTGCGTTCAGCGAAGGCTCCGTATTCGGCTCCGAAGGAGAAGGCTGGCTGCGCATTAACCTGGCTTGTCCGCGATCGATTGTGGAAGAGGCATTGGAGCGATTTGCTCAAGCCGTACGAAACCGGTAATTTTCTAACTTATATACAAAGCGGCAGTCCAGTTCATCAGTTCTGGACTGCCGCTTTTTCACATGCCACTCCTCAATTTCGCCTGTTACTCCGGCTGCTGCACCATTACGGGGCTTGGCTCCAGCTTACGGTTCCGGATAAACAGCGAGGTGATCAAAGCAACGATTGTACTGATACAGCCGAAAAGGAACAGCCCATGGAATCCTGCCATTCCCGGCGTACGGGTAAGGATGGCTCCCATAATTGTAACGCCTACCGCTGTTCCGATGTTGCGGCAGAACATCAAGAATGAGGTAGAAATCCCCCGTTGATGCGGCTCTGCGAGCTGTTGGACAGCGATAATCGCCACAGTCGATGTCAGGCCAAAGGCAAGGCCGACTACGGTGATGCATATCGTCGCGTAGCCGACACCTGATCCTGCATGGATCAATGTCAGCAATACACCAGCTAGAACAAGTAGAATGTTCCCTGCCAGGAGCAGCGGACGAAAGCCATAACGTATTACCCACTTCCCTGCCGGTACCGCAACGACCATCCAACCGGCTGCCAGACCGAGCAGCGGCAAGCCGCTCATGAATAAGCTAGCTCCGGCAAAATTTTGAAGAAATAACGGGATAAAACTTCCGATCCCAAATAGCGCGAGACATGCGACGAAGCCGTTAATGTTCACCCAACGGATCGTCTGGTCTCCTAGCATTTGTAGTGGCACGAGTGGAGAGTCCTGCTTCTTCTCAAAGAGATAGAAAAGAATCAGAAACACGATTCCTAGAGCTCCGCATACCACTTGATTCTTCTCAATGACGGTCACAAGCAGAAGTAAGCTAACCCCTATCGTAAATAAAACGGCTCCGATATAATCCACCTTCGCTGGCTTCGCCTGGTATACTTCTTTATAAGGAAGCAGCATCAGGAATGCTAGCAAACAAATCGGGAGATTCACATAAAAGATCCAGCGCCAGCTCAAATACTCAACAAAAAAAGCGCCAAGCATGGGAGCCAACACCGCTGAGATCCCCCACATTGAGGTGAACAACGCCTGGATTTTCCCCCTGTTTTCTACCGAGAACAAATCTCCTGCAATGATCATCGGAAAAGGCATCATAACACCGGCGCCGATCCCTTGAACAGCCCGGAAGATAACCAGCTGCACCATGGATTGAGATAATCCGCAGAGGAGCGAACCGATAAGAAAAAGCAGAATGCCACATGCGAATACCTTTTTGCGGCCAAACAAATCAGAAACCCGCCCTGCTACAGGCGCGAGCACGGTGTTGAAAATCATATATGCTGCAAACGACCAGGCGTATAGATCGAATCGCCCTAATTCCTGCGCAACGATCGGCATCGTCGTATTCATGATGGTAGAATCCATAGATGCCACCAGCATGGCCAGAACAATACTAATTAAAACGAAAGTCCGGCTCTTCATATCCTCCACCCTCCGGTCTGCTCTTTATAAACTTGCTGCTTACGAGAAAATAGATCGATTTCTTCGGTCATACCAGTTCCTCTTTCCCTTCCTATAGATAGCAAAATCCTAGGCGTCAATCATATCAATTTCTCAAAGCATTTCGCAAGAAGCAATCACCAAAAGCTGTCCAAATCGAACATTAACCATTTACGTAAATTTATGTTACAATATACTGCGATATTGATGATGAAGGGTTGATATGAAATGGAAGAGATTATGTTAAAAGAGGATTTTGAATTGGAGTATGCAAAGACGAAAGGTACGATCGTTGAACCGAGACAAAGAGGCGTTCGAATTTATCCTGCCGGGAAGATCACAGCCTACTCGGACATTTTTGTGGCGATTGAAGGAAAAAATTGCTGCGTAACGTAAACGACTTTATTGTTATTGAATAACAGACGATTAAGAGGGTGTTCCATCAGTCATCGTAGATGACCGGGAAACACCCTCTTTTCCATTCGTCAAAGCGGTTATTTTCGAAAATGAACCTTCACCAAATCTGCTCGGGATACACCCAAGGCGATGAGCTGTTGGCCTATGGCGGTCTTGTTTTCAATCGCTCTTATAAGTGCTTCCGCACTTTTATTCGGATATTGTCTGAAAGCAGACTTCAGGTTGCCCGCTTTCTTCTTACCAATCCCTTTGATATTGGCGAAATCCTTCGCCTTCATCACAGAAAGCTTAAGATGCTTTGTCGAGAATGTTTTCTTCTTGATTTTTTTGATCCTCTTCCTGCCTGTGGTAGGCGCATCCGGATAGGGCGGTACATTATCAATATAATAACTGTTTTTATAGGCAGATTGTTCCGTCCAGTCGGTAAATGGATTGTTGGTGTTTTTCGGCCTTTTGACCGGTTCAAGCGTAACGGTAAAGCCCTTTGGTATTTCTTTTTCCGCTGGGAAATTTTCGGTATTATTCGGAGCCGGGTCATCCACCACGATATTCTCCTTCACACCGAACTCATACCTCGTACCGTCTCCATGAGTCGAATCGTTAATCCTATAATCTTCAAGCCTAGCGGCGATTTGCCCCATTGTCCGGATCATCCCGTCGATTCTGCGATGCTTGCCGTTGGCGCTAGAAGATAAAATAATCATATTCGTATAGTCGCCATCCCCGCCCCATTCCTGATTCATCATATGTCCGCCGACATATCGGCCTTTAATTGCGCCGACATGTTGAATCCGCTGCGGAACGCCAGGCTGTGGAGGCGTGCCCCTTGCCCAATGGGAAGACGAACCGATCACCGCATCCATATCCTCCATACCGTCCCAAGTTGTAGCGTTGTAATTCAATACTTCGGACTTAATATGCCGTTGAATGCTGTTACCTGGCTGCCCCGTCGTAATATGAACACCGCTTGCAGCAGTATCCGCCGAAACTTGCCTCCGCACATACTGTTCAACTGCCTTGTTGCCGATCGTTCGCTGTAAACCCATCCATTGTGCGTGCGGTCTAGGCGAAACCGCTGGGGCCGCTGGGGAATCTGCGGATGTTTTGGCATACGTGCTCTGCGCGGAACCTTGGGTCTTCGATTCTTCGGATTGATTAACGAGCAAGGATTTTCTCTGCATTCCTTCTCACCTGCTTCAAATCAAAATAATTGGCATGACTTGGACATAATAGGAATTAGATGATTGTGCACCAGCTGCGTGTCATGCAGTTCATAACAGTCACTATTAGTTAGAATAAAGTAAATTCTTCCTTTTTTCTATACCTAATAGGGAGTATTTTCTGCTTGGCAATATTCGAAGATAAAGGCGGAATGATTCACCAAGCCATTTTATTTGAAATAAAAAAGCCAGCCCCTACATGAGACCCGCTACAAAAATGTGTGTATTTTGTCTAAACACTCATTGACAACTTCATCCGGAGCTTGTCCGACAATATCCACTCGCCTAGCTCGCCAATCAAGATTTTTGATCTGATCCGTTAAAATGACCCCGTTAAACACCAACCCATTGGGGAGCAATACTTCATACCCCCAACCTCGGACTGTATGAGTGATTGGGCAAACAGATACAAATCCCGTCGTTTCATTAAACGCTTTTGGTGAGAGCACGATTGCAGATCTTCTACCGGATTGTTCGTGACCTGCTTGGGGGTTAAAGTTTATCCATACTAGATCTCCTCGATCTGCACTCATCTAAAGTAATTCCTTCCCTTCTACACCGAAAGTCACTTCTTCGTGTCTATTTTCCATTTTGCATTGGGCCAACAATTCTTCCAATGTCGGCTTTTTCTTTTTGGGAATTACAATGAGCGAATGATCATCACCCACAATCAAGTCAACTTCCGAACCTTGGCTGATTGCAATCTTTTCGGCTATCTGGCTAGGAATACGAATTCCTAGACTGTTTCCCCATTTCTGTACGGTGGTCGACATGGAGAGCACCCCCTCTTTCCGTTTTCTTTCTCTCATTTTATCACACCTCCAACAACACGTATATACCAGTATATACAATAGAGTCAGAAATGATACCTTAGGCAAGGATGCGAAACCCCAACAGACTATTCGAACAGATGGCGTAATGTCAAAAGGACATCCACCTACGGATGTCCCTTTCCCTTGATTTCCTACTAGTCGAACCTTTGCATAGCTTCGAACAACCGCTTTAAGTTATTCTTTAAGTCGTTTTTTTCCTCCAGCGTCCAATCGGCTAAAGCTTCACGCATCATGCGCTCACGAGTGAGGCTAATCATGCCATTGATCTCCTCACCGCGTTTCGTCAATTCAGACACACGAATCCGGGAATCCGAACTTGATGGATATGTATGAACCAATCCGGCGGCCTCTAGCTTATCGATTTGCCGGCTAACGCTCGAATAGTTTTTCCCCATCTTGTCGGCCAACTCGCCCACACTAGTCGGTTGGAGATGCGCGATACCCACGAGGACCCGAAAGGCTGCTTCCTCCAAATTTACGCCGGCATTAGCGATCATTTTCTTATCCCGGTCCGACCGATTGATCAAGGCAAATAAATCAATTAACGCTTTAAAAATCTCATTTTCCATGTATGTTATTGACCACTACCACTGGCCGGGGCATCAGCGGGGCATTCCAGGCCTCCTTAATCTCTTCTAGAGCATACTCTTGAATGGCGATTGTTATCTTCCCCTCGGCAGCCATTTCAAAAACACCTTTTACCGCGGCTAGCAAATCAGCTCTAGATACACTCTTATCTCCACTGCCTACTAATTCAATTGTTGATGAACGTAAAACAGATGAAGGCAATGGAATGTCTTCTTGACCTGATGAAGTGCCAATGCTTACAAAGCGAGTTACACGACCCGTCTTTGTCTTTGCAAGTGCTGTCATGATGGCGAGTGCGCTATCGCCCCAGAGGTAATCCAATATCACATCTACACCTTCAGCAAAAACCGGCATTAAGGCATTTTCAAATCTATTTTGCCCTTTGTCCACTGTCATGTCAAACGCAATCACCTCATCGGCTTTAAGTTCTTGCAGCTTTGATTTGTTGCGTCCCGTTACTATGACCTTCTTGGCCCCGAGGCCCTTAGCAATCTCAACCGCTAAACTACCAGATGCACCAGTAGCGCCATTTATTAATACCGTTTGACCGGGTTTGAAGCCAGCTCGAAATACCAATGCAGCCCATGACGACATAGCTGGATTGGCGATAGCAGCAGCAGTGAGATCATCTACGCTATTTGGTAAACGTACAATCTGCTTCTCGTCAACAAGGGCTTGTTCAGCCAAACTTCCATACGGCGCAGTAGGAAGTGCAAAATAAACACGGGTCCCATCTTCCAAAGTTCCAACACCGTCTATACCCGCTACAATTGGAAATTGCACTTCAGATGAGTAATGCATACCCATGGAACGGAACTTGCTAACACGACTTAAAGCTGCTGCCGCAACGTTAATTAACACATGTCCGTCTTTTACAACAGGGGAATCAAAATGGCCCATGACGGGCGTTGTCCCCATTTCCTTTACGATAGCTGCTCTCATAATCATATATGCCCTTCTTTCATACGATAATATGTGCATATTGCACATATATCATCATACCATAAATTACGTGCAATTTGCACATATTATTTCAGTAGATAAGAAAGATTAAGTTTACTACTTTTGATTCGCATCTTCCTTGACAAACGCGCCCGTCCTTTAAGGATGACTATGTCGTTTATCCTTGGTGAATTTTATCGCCTTTGGCTCCAATGGATTCATTCGTGGAACGACAAGAGCCGTAGCTTCCCTTATAAAAGAATGGAAGCTACGGCTCTTGTTATCAGCTGGGGGGTGATTGGGTCGGCCATACAATGAGGTATAGACACCAAATTCAGCTCGTTTGAGTTGATGGCAGAAAACGTTATTGAGGCTGTAACGTGAAACTTGTCCGCATTTTGGGATCAAGCAAAGTCAGGTCCCTAAATTTTGAATGACTGGCACACAAGTCCCTTCCTTGTTCATTCCTCCAAAACCGTTGCCAAGGCTGCTGCCGCAACCTCCAGTACATGAGGTACCATCGTCTCTGATGTGCGGTTTTGCTGATCTCTGCTCCACTGCAAGGCGGCACCGAAGATGCCCCAGCTGGCAACGAGCGCTGTGGTTTCTACCTTGTCCGGCGCCCCCGTCGACTCCTCGTTTAACCATTCGCGCAGGAGGTGATAGAGCTCCTTCTGCATCGCGACTTCGAACAACGGCTCGAACCGACTGTTGCCGGGATGCACCATGTATTGGCGGAATCGCGCCAGCACATCAAATACGGTCTGGACTACGGCGCGTAAGCTCCCAATCCCTGTAATTCTCCCCTGGGGTAAGGCTTCCATCAAGAGAATCTGGAACTTCCGACTAATCCAGCACTCCAGAAAAACGTATTTATCATCAAAGTGAGCATAAAAGGTGGCACGATTAATATTAGCTCGAGTCGTTATATCCTGCACCGAAATTGAGTACACATTCTTCTGCTCTTCCACCAATTCCGTGAAAGCCTGCATGATGAACTGACGCGTCCGGCTAACGCGCGGATCATTTGGATTAACCGGCATGACCGAACTCCCTCCTAAGACAACAAATAAGCTGGAATGTTGCCTATGCAACATGAAAGGCTATTTATTGGTTGCTGAGACCGTAGGTTTAAAATAAACTTCCTCGTATAGTGTAGCATACGCAAATACCGATGCGTAAGCAGCACTGACGAACAATAGCACGGAAGGATGATTAAAGATGATTGTAATTACTGCCCCGACGAGTAAGATCGGGCGTCAAGTGCTTGAACGCGTGCTTGAGAGCGGTGAGGACATTCGCGTGATTGCACGCGATCCGCAGCGGATTCCTGAGGCGATTCGGGGGCGAGTGGAAGTCATTCAGGGCTCGCATGCTGACCGTGAAGTTGTCAACCGGGCTTTCGAGGGAGCCGATGCCGTTTTCTGGCTCGTGCCGGCTGACAAACAAGCGGAGAGCGTTTATGACGCCTACGTTCGATTCAGTATCCCGGCTGTCGACGCTGTCGTCCGTTACCGTATCGATCGAGTCGTGGCGATTTCCGCTCTTGGGCGCGGTCAGCAGCGCTATGCAGGTAACATCTCGGCATCGCTGGCCATGGAGGATCTGTTCAGAAGCACTGGCGTAAAATTCCGTGCATTAACGATGCCTGCCTTTATGGATAACATGCTAAGGCAGCTGCACTTTATGAAGCACGAGGGCTTGATTCGCTTCACGATACCAGGCAACATGAAGAACCCCACGGTAGCTACCTGTGATATTGCCGATACAGCCTCCCAGCTTCTCCTAGAGCGGAAGTGGAGCGGACAAGAGAGTCTGGCATTGCTTGGACAGGAAGACCTTTCTTACGAGGAAATGGCAGAGATTCTGAGCGATGTGCTAGGCACGCCGATCCGCTTTGAGCAGATGACGCTTGACAGCTACAAGCAATTATTTCTAGGTCTTGGTTACACGGAGGCCATGGCCCAGAGTATGGTGGATATGGACATTGCCGGAGCGGACGGGATCAACATCTCTCTCCAGCGTACACCGGAAAATACCACGCCTACTCAATTTCGCCATTGGGCGGCAACTGTTCTGAAGCCAGTCTTTGACGCAATGTGACTCTTGGATCTAAACAGTAGCAGTCGGGAGGTGATGAGAATACCCACGACTGCTACAAATTCTCAAATCCATATGAATCAGTAACTATGCTGCAACCAAGAAATTTCGGAAGTTCGGCGTAAACAATCAAAAAAGCAGGTATATTTAGAACATGGAATATACACTTGCACATTCTTTCGCGGTCGGTTCATAAAAGCAATGTTTCTTCCATCGTCCTACGAGCGGTTGATTATACCAAGTAGGCGGACATGGTCCCGGGTTTTCGTACGATCCTGGACGGAAATACCATAGCGAGAATTTAGCTGGCCAATTTCGCTCTCCATTCACTGCCCTTTGCGCCAGACGGCGTTCCCTCTCTCTTGATTTTTGATAGTACAAACCATGCTGTAACGCTTCGAACGCATGCGGTTGGTTGATCATTTGGGGAATGGTTCGAAGTCCTTTAAAATCGGAACAATTCGCTCTTATTCGGTTAATACCAACATTTCCAACAAGGAGCATGCCCATTTCGCCTTCGGCCTCAGCCTCAGCTCGAATCAACCTTGCTAACATATCAATATCCTGTTTCCTGGATTTAACGACTGCCATCTTCTCACCTCTTTAGATTCCTAGACTTATCTTATTTTAGGCGAAGTGGATGTGTTACTCTGGCTCTGTCAAAATTTATTAGAAAGCACAAACCAAGGAGCTTAGCTGAAAAGACCGCTTAGCTCCTTGGTTATTTTGCGTCTATTTACTCTTCACTTTGTTTGTCAAGTTTCGTATCAATCTGATTCACAAATATCGAAGGTGCCCCCAGCGGATTGTGGAAATCAAATTCCGTGGATAATGCATATTTGCTCGTGCCGGTAACACGGACCAGCATGGGCAGTGGAGCGTGACCTTCCAGCTTCCAAGTCGCTGAAATTTTGTAATTGCCGAGCGGAATGTTGTCCACTCCGTGTCCGCCGGTAGAGAGGACATCTGCATGTGTCGTGATCGTTTTTCCAGCACTTCCGTCAAACAACGGCCCAACTGGCGTAAGCGTCACTTCTAAATCGCTCATTTCGAATTGTGGTAAATCATCACTAAATGACCAGAAATCTGGATGTATTTCAATATGCCCTACTACATCTTTCAATGTAAAATTGCGAACCGCTCCAGAGCTTCCTGCAAACGGCTGGTCGACATCGGATTTTAGATAAAATCTCTGCTCGTTGCCATTATAATCACGTGTGAAATTGGTAGACATCACCCAGGTAGTGGGAAGGTTCGCCAGTTCGATTCGGTAATGTCCATTCTCGTCTGTCACGTCTTGAAGGTTGCTGTCCGAGAACAATTGGTTGTCCGCATTGATGATCACTCCAGGAATCGGATCGCCGTTCAGATTACGTAAATAGCCTTTGACAACAAAAGGCTCCACTTCTTCTACAGTTGGTTCAGGTGTTGGTGTCGGTGTTGGATCATCCTGCGGTGTTGGTGTTGGTTCCGTAGATGGCGTCGGTGCAGGATCTGAATCGGTGTCTGTGCTTCCTCCCGGGACAGCGTCCTCAATTGAAATCGACCATACATTACCGCTGCTGGAGAACGCTACGTGATAGCCACTGCTCTCCGAAACGAAGCGCAATGGCACCATCGTACGACCGTCGATGATTTGAGCTGGAACATCCAGAGCCGTATCGCTTCCATTGACATGGGCGTTCGTACTATTGATCGTAAGTTCAATGGTAAGACCGTCCTTCGTTCCGATTGCTTTTTGTACGGAGCCTTCTTCTACCCAATCCACAGTAAAGCCTAGTGTTTCAAACAACTGGCGGAACGGGACAAGTGTACGTCCGTCTTTTACGACAGGCTGTGCATCATCAAAATGTATGTCGTTCCCTTTAAAAGAAACATGAATGGCAATATCCTTGGACTCATCATCATAGGAGGACGCGGGGCTCGGAGCAGGATTTCCAGCAGGAGATGGTGTCGTGCTTGGGCTCGGAACCGGGCTCTCGGCAGGAGATGGTGTCGTACCAGGACTCGGAAGCGGGCTCTCGGCAGGTTTTGGAGTTGAGCTTGGCGCAGGAGTCGTAGATGGGGCCGTGGTTGAGGTAGACGTATCTTCCGAGATCATCGGACTTTTGTATGTTATCGGTTTGGAAGTAATCGTACCTTGTGGTGTCTCGATTTCCAACACATAGTACTGTGTTTCCTTGATCGTTCCATTGTCACTGGCGTACAAGTCGAAGGTAAGATCGCCCTCGAATTCCCCTACCGGGTCTTTAACGTCCTTGCGGAAGCCCGGATTGATGATGACACTTTCGTGCTTGGTTCCGCTACCCGTTGTTACGATTTTATCCTGTACGATCCCGAGCAGCCAGCCGGTTGTCACATGATTCGTACGCCACACTCCTTGATAATTATCCTTCCCGTATGCATCTGTTGAGCGTAAAACGACCGAATTTATTACAGTCTTCTGCGCAAGCTTCAGCTGCAGCTTAAAGTGTCCGTCCTTATTCCCCTCAGGGGTAAAATCAGCAGAACCGACAACATCCGTTGCCGTATCGAGCAAGCTGAATTCCTTCATTTGCACACCTTGTGGCGCTGTCTCGCCAAAAGCGCTGGCCATACTACCGAACGCTAAGCATCCGGTTAATAAAAGTGTAAGGACTGATGTTGGCTTGTTTACAATCTTTTGTACAGTTTTGAACTTTTTGATCACGGTATTCCCTCCACCACTATGAAATTTGATTTCTGCCACTATCATACACCGCGCACCATTCATTTTTCTTGAGACATGGCATGGGAGATCTTTGGGATAAAATCAGGATCGGATTGGGAATCGTCAGGGTACACCGAATCTCCTAATGGAGCTATCGCAACAAAAAAACACCGCCCAGAAAGGCGATGTCCTCCAATTACAGAATAATAGCTTGTCGTTAATCCAGCTCACGCGTTCGCTGTACGAACTTCTTCGCGGCATGACGGTCTGTTACCTGCAGCTTGTTTAAAATGTTCGATACGTAGTTCGCCACCGTTTTACTACTAATATGCAGCCGCTCTGCAATCTGCGCATTGCTGTCACCCTCTGCGATGCACGCCAATATTTCCAACTCGCGTTTGGTTAGCTCCGACAGCGCTGGGTCTTCAGAAGAAACAGGCTGGGACTGTGAAAAATAATGCATCATCCGACCCGCAATATCCGAGCTGAATACCGCTCCGCCGCTGCCGACCATCCGAATAGACTGCAAGAGCTCATCCTCATCCGCATCCTTGAGGACATACCCCTTGGCTCCTGCCCGCATAGCCGTAAAAACCGACTGGTCATCTCTAAACATGGTTAGGATTAAAATTTTAACGGATGAATGCTTCTCCATAATGAGACGAGTCGCTTCAATCCCGTTGATGCCGGGCATTCGGATATCCATCAGAACGAGATCGGGCTGAAGCTGATCTACAAGCTCCATTGCCTCTTCACCTGTAGCTGCCTCCCCTATGACTTCAAGATCATCCGTGGTTTTTAATAGATTTCTCACTCCGCTTCGAAATAGCGGGTGATCCTCCGCAATAACAATTCTCAATACCGCTCTCCTCCTTTATCATATCGGCAGTAAGGCCAATACCCGTGTACCGCCATGCTCCGCACGTTCTATCGAGCATTGTCCTCCTAATTCCTCTGCACGCTCCCGAATTGAATTCAAACCAATGCCTCCCTTACCCGGTATAAGATGTGCATAGGAAGCGGCAACCCCTCTTCCGTTATCTGTCACTTCAATCTTCAGACAATTGGAGGTCGTCACTTGAAGCTTAACGCTGCACTCGGTTGCTCGACTGTGCTTCATCACGTTGACCAGTGATTCAGTAACAATTCGATACGCCGCCACTTCTACCGCTGCGGGAAGCTCCGGAAGTGCGGGAGGCTCCACAAAGCGGATACGAATCGGTTCGGCTCCTTGCTCATCCGCTAGCAGCTTGGCCGGCTTGTTCAGCTCAGTGATCCTTTCTTCAATCGCACTGATGAGTCCCAGTTCGTCCAGACACGGTGGCCGCAAATCATGAACCAGTGTACGAATTTCATCCACAGTCGCACGTATGACTCTTCTCAGGTCTCCCAGCATCTCGATCGCGATATCTGGATCCTTTACAATGAATTTTTCCGCTGTAGCCGCATTCAGCGCTAATGCAGCCAGCCTAGGTGCCAAATCATCATGTAAATTTTTACGGATTTGCCGTCGTTCCTCCTCACGCGCCAGGACGAGCTTTTCCCTGGATTCCTGTAAATCCTTTGCGAGCAGCTGCAAGCCGTAGGTCATGTTCACATTCTCGACGATGGGACCAGCTTGATGGAGCAGGACATCGAGGAATTTATGGTCCTCCGTGGAAAAAGCTTCACCAGGAGAACGGCTTGACAGAAACAGCGTGCCCAATTGCTCGCCCCGATGAATAATGGAGTAGGACATCACTTCGTGGGCCGCCTCTCCAGCCGCTACGGTAAAGGTACTTTGTCCCCCTACTCCGATCGAAATGCCAGCGTAGGGCAATCGCAGCGAATCTTTAATTGTGGAAGCAAGAGCATTCAGCATGGCATCCGGCTCAAGAGGCTGAGACAGTTGATTGCCGAGCTCCAGTAAGACCGCATAAGGGTCATCGTGCCGGCCTTTCATCATCCGGTTTACAAGGCGCTGCAGCTTCTCCTTCAGTGGAGCGAATACAACAGCCACCACGACTGTAGCTACCAAAGAGATAAACAAGTTATCTTTGGTTTCAAATACATGGCTTAAATAGAGCACGGAGAAAATATAGATGGCAGCCACGCAAAGAGTCAGTGCGCCATATACCAGTGTTCTGTTAACAAGCGGATTGATGTCCCACAGCCGGTGCCTCAGTACTGCTATGGTGAGTGTGACCGGGATCGCAAGTAAGCCGAAATTAATGAGCGCATTCAGATAGACATAGGTTATGGCGCTACCGTCATTGATCCGAGGATCAAATAAAATACTCATAACAACGAAACTGATCATGCCAATCGCCAGTCCATAGACGACCCATTTCGTTTGCAGGCGCTGCGCGGGTGTGGATACCTTCAAATACCTGTAGATTTGCGCATAAATAAGGATCAGTGTCGATGACGTATACCACACCATCTGTAGATACATGGATAAGTGGAACTGATTCCAGATGATTTCTCCATTGATGAAGCTGCTAACATCTACAAGTAGGATTACAGTGAAAACCATCCTGGTCCATTTAGGAGCAAACGAGCCATTGGGAAAAAGTAAAAAGAGCAGCGATAATCCAATCCACCCGTTCATCGCAACCCATTGAAACCACCAGTTGTGAAACATATATCCCTCAAAAGCAACAGACGTAAGAGAAGGAAACGTAACGCCAAACGAAACCATCGCCAGCACGGCTAGCAAAGCCATCGGTTCGCGGAAACCCTTCCAAAAAATGAGAAACGCAGCTGCCATATAAACAAATGTAAAAATCACATCGATACTCACAAAAAGAAAGGCATACGTATCCAGGGTTAGATGGATCGATCCGGTGTACACAAAATTCATGACCGGCACCCACTTGCCGCAGCCATTCACCATACATTCAGAGAGCAGCCTGTCGTAATATTTGGGTATTCCCATCATATACAGGACGATCGTAATCAGAGATGACACTGTCACAAGAAGTTGAAGGCCAAGAAGGAAACCCCTTTTGGGTAGCTGAAATGCCGGTTCGGTTTCACGTTCTGCGAGTAGAGCTTGCGATTGCTCCATAGGTCTTCCTCCGCTTCGTATTCATAGGTTACCTATTATTATAATGAGGCATCGTAAGCTTGGAAATGGAGCTAGGTGAATTTTCCCACCCGATTCCCGGCTTTCCCAAGGATATCCCAATCCTGTTTCCTTACATATTGTGACACCCCTGCTCTGTTTCACAGGATATCTTATTCTCTATAATCAAGCTCATGAAGGTGAATCTATATATAACAGGAGGCTGTGTTTACGATGAAAGAAGAACGAGTAATCCGATGGTTAGGCGTAATTTGTTTCGTGGCAGGGATTTCGCGAATGGGAATGACCCCAAGTTCCCTTATTTGGGGGACAGATAGTAGGCCGGAGCTGATATGCGGGCTTATCGCTAGCATACTCATGTCGATCGGCACGATTGTCTTCTATCTCGTTCAGTCAAAAGAAACGAGAAAGGTCGGACTTGTCACGGTGATTGCCATGATCCTCGGCAATGTGGCGACAGTTGTTATGATTGGAGCGATGCTGGGATCCATGCAAGCAGAAGGTGTTGTTTTCATGGTCATGCGATTGTTTGCTCTTGTCGGTTTGACAGGAGGAACCTTAGCCTTTACTTTCATCACGTTCCGGGCAAAGAGATTTCCGAAATGGATTCCGGCTCTACTCATTTTGATGCTGGTTTCTATGGTTTTACCGGTTGAAGATAACAAATATTTCGCGTTCTTCTGGGGACTGGCTTATGTTGGGATGGGTTATGTGATCGTGGCGTCAAAGCTAAAACCGACAACTTCGTTGCCCGCATCCTACCGTTCGCAAAACATCAAGCTGTAAATGGAACCATCTTACATGGATAAACAACTTCGTCATCCGAGCTGGTATATAATCTATACTCATATCAACTAAACAAGAGAGGAGCTGCATCTAGCAAGCTCCTTTCTCTTATTGATCAAGTAGAATTCATTCCGAACTTCCGTATCTTTTTATTCTAACTCCATTGCACCATAAACGACATTCCGCAGTCGCGGATGAATGAAAGGTTCATGGCTCGGCAGCATTTGCTGCATGTATACAATGGAAAGCTCTTCCTTCGGGTCGATCAATACATAGGAACCCGCCAAGCCTGCCCAACCAAATTCACCAAGTGTACCATTCACTCCGCCAGCAGCAGGGTCGATCAAGGTCCGGACACCTAGTCCATAGCCATATCCGCTCATTGGCGACCAGCTAAAATCCTGCAATTGCTGGGCATTTAAGTGGTTCGTCGCCATCAGCTGCACCGTCTTTGGGCTAAGAATACGAGCTCCATCCAATTCACCTCTCCGCGCGAGAGCTTGCGCAAACCTGCTGTAATCCCCCAACGTGGAAAGCAGCCCGGCTCCCCCGCTCTCCAACTTGCAATCCGGCTGGTAACAAGCGTCGAATTTAAGATTAGGCGTTAGCCGGCCGTTTTCATCGATATCATACATCGTGATAAGTCGTTCCCGCATGTCTTCCCGGATTCGGAAGAAGGTGTCGTTCATACCTAACGGCTCAAAGATTTCTTGACGAAGGTATTCACCAAAGGTCTTGCCGGATAAGGCTTCAACTAATGCAGCTAGTACATCGTGACTGAGTCCATATTTCCAGCGTGTACCGGGATCAAAGGCAAGAGGTACGGAGGCTAATGCCTTCAGTGCCGTTCGAGTATCCATGGTTTCCGCTGCGTGTTCCATGATCTTACGGGTTTGCCGCTCCGTTTCATTTCCTTCACCACCATAGGTTAGCCCTGATGTCATCATAAAGAGATCCTTTACTCTGATAGGTCCTGCAGCTGGTCCCACACTCATCTCACCAAAGTCATTGTATCGGTACACTTGAGGATCGCGGAACTCCGGCAAGTACTCATCTAAAGGATCATTCAAGAGGAATAGCCCCTTCTCATAAAGCTGCAGTGCTGCTACACAAGTGACGACTTTCGTCATCGAATAGATCCGATAGATGGTATGTAAATCAATCTCTTTCTTTGTATCCAAATCGGCGTAACCCATTGTTTCCTGATAGAGGACTTCTCCTTTGCGCACTACCGTACAGGCGCATCCGGCCGGTCCCTTTTCCATAAAACTCTTGAATAGCGGTGTTAGACGCTCGTTCAGTCGATTGTGTTTCCTCACAGTAAAAGCCCCTTTCGTAAACGTTTTCATATTCTATTATAAAGGAAAGGTGTGATAATCCAAATCGGCGTCGCCAAAGTAGAAAGTCCCCTTCGTTTACCTCCCGATTTTCAAGTCAACTCTTACCATATATGAATTATTAGAAGCGCCTCCGAGCGAAAAAGATTGTTGGTTCCTGTAAAAGGTTTCGTTCATACACAAAGAAACCATCCACACTTCAAGTGCGAATGATTTCTTTTCCGTTTACCCGCCAGTTGAATTTTGTTTACGATAATCCCCAGGTGTAATGCCTTCATACTTTTTAAAAAAGCGTATATAGCTATTCGTATTGTTATAGCCAATACTGCGGGCGATCTCATGAATGTTTAATGAGCTCTCAGACAGCAATTGCTTGCTCTCCTCCAGACGCAGGTTCGTCAAATATTCAACGATGGTCTTCCCCACCTGCTGTTTGAATAGGCGGCTTAAATATGCTGGATTGATGCCAACAGCTTCCGCGACTTCCTCAACGGATAAATCGGTACGGAAATGCTGCTGCAGGTGTTGGACTGCTTTGTCCACCAATGGATTGGACTGCTCTTTGACGGCTGCATAGGCGGCGATTCGAGTGATGATCGTACTTCCAAACCATTCATGGATCGCATCGACAGTCTCTCTGCCAGCCAGCTCTCGATATAACAGCACATCCTCACCGAACGCTTTGCCGATGGTTCCATTTAGCTCGGTCAGAGCTTCGAGCGCAGCATCCAACAATCGAGTATAAATACGGAAAATATTGGCGTGGGACAAGTCCCTCTTCTCCTTCACCTCTTGGGTCAAACTGTCCAGGCAAGCAAGAGCTCCCTCCGTATCACCCTTTTTGAGTAAATTCATCATGTGTTTCTCAAGCTGGAACGGATAATAATAATCGATACCGCTCCTATCTTGGGCAATGTCCTGATAAAATAGGATTTGATTCGCACCTAAGACCAGCTTGTGCTGGATCGAATCCAACGCTTCATTATATGACATGTACGCATCTTCAATGTGCTCGTACCGATTACCGATTCCTATCGTAACCGTGAATTTGAGCATCGAATAAATTGTGGCCGAGACACGTGTGGCTATCTCCTTTAGAATGATCGTAAGCTCACTTTGCGTAGTCTCTCTAACATTGATGAGCAAGGCCCGCTGATTCGCCTTTCCTTCTGTAGATAAGCAGTTGAATGGTTCTCCTACGATTTCTTCCGCGATATTGCCGATTGCAAATTTATACAGATTCAAATCCATTGATGAGTAACTGTTCACAAGCAGCGGATAATTATCGATTTCAATCAGCATCACAACGTATCCAAGAGGAGTCAGCCTGCTCTGGAAGAAGTCGATCTGGCTTTGAATTTCCGAACTGCTTCCGATTTTGTTATTCAGAAGATGGTCGACGAAGCGTTCCTGCATAGCCGGAAGACTTGCCCGGAAGGAAGATTCGAGTGATGTATTGAGATGCAGCAGCCGTTTGAATGGCAAATAGATGGACCTGGACAAAAAATACGAAATCACAGCACCGATAACGATAAGGAGCAAACATACTGTAACTGTCACATTCCGAATAAAAGAAAGCTTATGAATCAAATAATTCATCGGGGTCTCCGATATAAGCAGCCAGCCGTTATCCATCGGTTTGGAATAAGTAATTAATGAAGGTACTTTTCGCGTTGAATCTACATAGTAGTGATCGCCGTCTTGATTAGCCATCTTAGCTGCAGAAGCAATAAGCGGTTCATACTGAGAAGCTGCGACCATTCTGGAAGAAATTAACTCACCATTTAACGTGGTTAAATAAGTGTTAGTATGCGAATTGCCACCCATATCCAGCAGCAATTGCGATAGTTTATCCGCATAAAGATGAATAGCTGCGAATCCAAGCTCATCCGGATAGGCATAAGGCAGCTTCGTAAGGACAGGTTACGATTTGGACGGGATTCCCATCCTTATCCGTACGAGTCTGGGTGGGCAGCCAGAGCTCCTTTTTACCGCTTTGGTGCAGGAGCTGCATGGTCATAGCACCTTCTTCAGCCGGAGTGAGTCCGCCTAAACCATTTGAGGAGATCATGCCGTCTGACTTCTTCACATACAGCTGAATCGAATGAACCAGATTACTGGACGAAGCCCAAGTCTTCACTAAATCCTTAACGTCATTAAGTAAATAGGGATCCTCAGCATGCTTAGCGTAGGCATACACTTTGCCGTCCAAACCGATTGCGACGGACAAGGAATGGATATCCCGGAACACTTGGTTCATGGAGGCGCTTTCCTGATTCACCAGAAGGACATTGGCTTGACTCAGTTCGTCCTCCACCGTATGAATGGCCAATTGATAGGAGAAGACTCCGATACTGATGACAGGAACGATAATGACCAGTAAGTAAGATAGGAAATAAAAGAAAAAAGTTCGGTTGGTTTTCAACTCAATCACCGTCGTTTCATGTATGCATCTAGTTGAACGCTGTCACGGTCTTTATTATTTCATAAATAAGTAGGAATTTGAACGAAATTCTGATAAATGATACGTTTTATCATAAATTCGATACGAATGTCATGAAAAGATGATACTGGGAAAAGCCTTAAAAATCGCACTATATCAAGATTTTGAGATCCAAGTCGTAAATTTGCCATGCAAAATGTCAGCCTTCATGAATAAAAGTCAGGAATCGAAAATAGGCAGCCTCTTCCCTGCTTGCTATGATGAAATGGCACAACAACACCGTCAATTTATAGGAGGTCTATAAGATGAAAAAGAAACTAACGAGTAGCTTACTGGCAAGTACCTTATTAGCAGGAGCTTTGGCAGGATGCAGTACAAGCGAAGCGCCAGCATCCAATGCGTCCAACACTTCCAATGGTAGTACATCAACTCCAGCTAGCAATCAACCGATCACATTGAAATTTGCGTCATGGAGTATTAGCGAAGCGGCAACGAAAGGCGCACTCGAAGAGATGGCCAAAGCTTTTGAACAGCAGCACCCTAATGTAAAAATTGAGTTCGTCGGCATTCCGTTCGGAGACATTAAACAGCAGACGTTCGTCATGGCCTCTTCGGGTAATGCACCGGATATTATGCAGACCTTCCCATCCTGGTTCTCCACCTACGCAGCTTCCGATATCATTACTCCGGTCGATGATCTTGTCGGCAAGGATTATGTAAACGATATCCTGCCTTCCTTTAAAGAAGACTTTTCTTATCAAGGAAAGCTAATGGGCGTGCCTTGGGCCCCTACACCTTACATTCTCTATTATAATAAAGAACTGTTTAAGAAAGCCGGTCTGCCGGATGCTCCGCCAAAAACGTACGATGAAATGATGGATGCAGCACGCAAAATTTCCAAACTGAAAACAGACGCCGGCGAGAAGGTGTACGGCTATGGCGAAGCCACCGATAAGCTTGCGATTAACGGCATGATCGCCCTCAAGAACATTTACAGCTTTGGTGGAACCGTGCTTGATAAAGACGGCAAGGTCAACGTCAATACGCCTGAGGTGATCGAAGCGCTGAAGCACTACCAGACTCTGGCGAATGAAGATATTACCCCGCAGGGGAGCTAAGCTGAAGGATCTGCGTAACCTCTTCTCTCTCGGACAGCTCGGCATGTACGTAGACGGTTATTATGGAAAAGCCGTATTCCGCAACTTAAGCGGTAAAGGCGAAGCGTTCGATAAAGAATGGGGCGCCGCGCTCATTCCTGCAGGGAAATCAGGTCAAAGCATCTCCATTGGTGAAGCGCATGGACTCGTCATTTCTTCAGCTTCCAAGAACAAGCAAATGGCTGCCGACTTTATCAAATTCCTAACAGATAAGGACATGATTACGCTCTACCACAAGCAAAGCGATGTCTTGACTGCACGCAAATCGCTCAGCACACTTCCTGAATTCAATACTTCTGACTTTGATAAAGTCCTGATGGAACAGTTCAAGTACGTGAAGCCGCTGCCGCAAAACACTCCTGGTCTGGAACAAGCTTATCTCGACATCGCTGAGGCACTTCAAAAGGTGACCGTTGCAAAGCAAGACCCTGCCAAAGTTGCGGCTGACCTGGATGCCAAGCTGAAGCAGTCGATCAAATAACACCTCGACAGATAAAAGACCCAAGGATGTGATAGAGATGAATCCTGCTGTAAATCCCGGACCTGGCGTGCCTGAAAGCGCGCCGGCCTCCTCCGGCTTTCGTCTATCGGAGCTTTGGAAGGACCGCTTGTTTCTACTGGTCATCTTAGCGCCTGCCATGCTGATCCTGATTTTTACCATCGGCATTCCGATCGTCAAATCGATCTACATGAGCTTCTTTGACGTTACACTTTTAAAAATGAAGTCTTATTCGTGGAATCAATTCCACAATTATCAGCAAATTTTAACAGACGGGGAGTTCTTTACTTCCCTGCGTACGACGTTTGTCTATGTGATCGGCATTGTCTTGATTCAGTTTACCTCTGGGCTTGCTGCTCGCCGTTATCTTGAATAGCCCGATTCGTTTTCGCAAATTGACCCGCACATTGATCTTGATTCCATGGACCGTTCCTACCATTGTAGCTTCCTTGCTGTGGATGTGGTTGTTTCAACCACAGTACGGCGTCATCAACTACATGCTGCAGAAGCTTGGCTTCATAGACACGCCTTATCAATGGCTGGCGGATCTTAAGCTGGCGCTCCCTGCTGTTATGACGGCAGCTTTGTGGAGACAGCTCCCTTTTATGACCACAATGCTGCTTGCCGGTATGCAGGGCATTTCCGAAGATATGTATGAAGCCGCCAAGATTGATGGTGCCAACCGGAGGCAAACATTCCTCTATATTACCCTGCCCATGCTGAAGAACACAATCAAAACAGTTACTCTGATTTCCATCATCGAGAACTTCAAGATGTTCCCTTTGTTCTGGGTTATGACAGGCGGAGGTCCTTTGAACGCCACAACGACAATAGCCATTCTAAGCTATAAAACAGCGTTCATCCAGCTGGATCTAGGAAAAGGGGCCGCGATCGGCGCCATCTGGCTCATCATTCTGGTCTTGATTTCCTGGGGATATAACAAGCTCTTCGCGATCGGCGAGGATTCGGGAGGGAAGTCTAGATGAGAAATTCGACCCTGCAAGGCTTGTCTTCCAGCATCGCCCGCTGGATCGCGCTAATTGCGTACTTGCTGTTCCTGATGTTTCCTTTATATTGGATGGCGGTTACGGCTTTCAAAGATAACAGCGTCCTGTTCAAAATGCCGCCTGAATGGATTCCGGTTCATCCCGTCATTACACATTTTACCAAACTGCTGAGTGACGGCGCGTTTGTTATCTTTTACAAAAATAGCTTGTTAGTCAGTATTGGGACTACGCTTCTAACTTTGTTAGTGGCTACGCTGGCTGGATATGGATTCTCACGGTTTCATTTCAAATTCAAAGAATTCGCTATGTTCTCGATCCTATCCACGCAGATGCTGCCGGTCATATCACTGCTTATCGCCTTGTATTCGATCTATAACTCTTACGGATTGTTAAATACACGGCTTGGCTTGACCGTCGCACTCACTACGGCTTCTCTTCCCTTCTCTATTTGGATGATCAAGGTGTTCTTTGATGGTATTCCGTTGTCATTGGAGGAAGCCGCTAAGATCGACGGCGTGAGCCGGTTCGGCATTCTGTTTCGCATTGTGCTGCCTTTGTCCAAGCCCGGAGTGTTTGCCGTAGGGATTTATACATTCATCCTCTCCTGGGACGATTTCTTATATTCCCTGACCTTGATTAACAAGGATGAGCTTCGCACACTAAACCCGGGTATCGCTATCCGTTATATGGGTGAAGTCTCCTATGATTGGGCGAATATTATGACGATTTGCTTGACTTCGACAGTGCCGATTGTCCTGCTGTTCCTCTTCTTCCAGAAATATATGGTGTCCGGGCTGACGGCAGGCTCTGTAAAAGAATAGACTTGGTATACAGACGAAGAGCAGCTGCCAGAATTGGCAGCTGCTCTTTTCTATCATTGGGCAGCTCCTTGATAGCTGCTTGGGTCCTTCATTTGCTCATTCTTTTTCAGTACTCCCCAAGTGCTCCTCCAGTGCCGTTAACTTACTCCCGGCGCCGCTTCTCTGGCTTGCTTGTCAATAAGTGCCACCCTGCTGTTCACCCAAAACACAATCGACAGAAGATAGCACACTGATGTAAAGGCGATGACAGCCGTGAAGCCGTGGAAGGCTGCATACAACAGACCGGCTGCATAAGCGCCAATGGTTGTCGCCGTGTACATGACCGCATTAGATAAGGACGCAATCGTACCGCGCGCCGTTGCAGACAGAGTCTGCAGCAGCGACATCATAACTGGAAAGATCGTGCCAGCAATCATATACATGAAGAAGTAGACTGTCGCTGCTCCATGGAACTCACGTTAGTTCAACCCCGGGATTTTTCATCATAACATGCTAATCCAAAGATAAGTTTAAAAGCATGTCGTGTCTTTTTCATTCTTTTCAAACCTTCTCTGGAGTCCACAATAATAACTGTTTTGCCTAACCATATTCTCAAATAGAAGGATCGAAAAATAATTGGCATAATAATACCTTTTTGCTCAAATTCAGACCCGTCAGAAAGTTCTATTTCCGTACGAACCATCCAGGTATTCCCAATGCCGATCTCGATATATTTCAATCAGGTGCCTCCCCCTCTAGGATTGAAAAAGGTGGCCTACCTCTGACTTGCTACCTTGTTAAATCTAATCCTTCAATTCAATCCGATTTCCTTCTGGGTCAATAATTACTCCAATCGTTCCCCAATCATGTTTCTTTACATCTACGAAAACACCACGCTGCTTCAACTCTGAGACGGCCTCTTCAAAATTATTTACGTTAAAACGAATAACTGTAGGATAATCCTCCAACATGAGATAACTACTTCCGAAGTCTAATACGGATAAGTTCTCTCCTGTTTTACGAACATGTAGCCCTAACTTTTCAGAATAAAATTTTAGCACCACATTATGATTTTCACAAAACAAAATAATTCCGGTTTCATTTATATTCATTGAGGTCCTCCTTTTAACAAAATGACATTCAGAATAATAACATAAAGCAACTTCCGGTCTCGGCGAACTCCACCCCCAAGCTTACCACTAACGTTCCCCGTTATCTGAACAATACGACGGAAATCATTGATTAGCTCTACCGTGACATGGTTTTATTTTCATTTTGTAAGGTAAATACTTCCCTTGCAGCTGTTATAAAAGATAATACGATGGGTGAAAGCCACTTGTCTTTATGCCACAACATCTGTGTATACACGTGCAAATCAGGAATTTGCCATGAAAGGGTACCAGTTCCCCTCGTTCAACTTCGGCTGACGTCACGATCTCTGGAAGAAAGGCAATACCGATTCCTGAAATTGCGCATTGTTTAATGGCCTCAGCACTTTGAAATTCTAAATACGTAATGCTATCGATGCCCTCTTTCTCAAATGACCGGTCAAACATGGTTCGATAGGGACAACCTTTCTCATTTGTCAGGAACACTTGCCCATGAAAATCTTCCAGCTTTAGCACAGTTCGTATGGCGAGCGGGTGATCTGGCGCAGCGAACAAGCGGAAAGTTTCTTCAAGCAACGGTTCCACGGTGAGTCCGGTCGAGCGAATGGGTTCGTCCAACATATAGACGATATCCGCGGCTCCCTCAAAGAGCGTTTGCTTGAGCTCTTGATTCGGAACGGAGCGGAAAATCAGACGTACTTCCGGATACTGCGAACGAAAATGTTGAAAGACAGCTGGTAGCCGATAAGCGCAAATAACCTCATTGGCACTTATCGTTAAGGTGCCGCCTAGAGTTTCATTGTCATGAACGACGCTGTGAGCCTCGTCCAATTTATCAAGAACGCCTTGAATATGAGTTAAAAAGCGCTTGCCCGCAGTAGTGAGAACGAGCTGCTTGCCCAAGCGATCAAAGAGACGGACACCAAGCTCCTCCTCCAATGCTTTAATTTGCATCGTGACGTTGGAAGGGACGTAGTTCAGCACTTCAGCAGCCCGAGTGAAATTTAATGTTGATGCAACCGTGCGGAATGTATTTAGTTGACGAAACTCCAATATACGGCCCCCTTAACTTTCAGTATTATTGAATGCTACTGTGAATTCCATTCACTTTTATTGAGGATATCACGGATTTATACTAACAACAAGAAATACAAATTTAATCTACGTTTTCATTTTGAAAGGAGCAAACAACACGATGAAGTATGAAATTTTTGATTTGGGTGACGTATCTTTGCAATCAGGAGTAACGTTACCGAACGCTTTTCTTGCTTATAAGACTTATGGAGTATTAAATGAAACGAAAGATAATGTTATCGTTTATCCAACTGCTTTTGGCGACCAACATGTTCAAAATGAATGGTTAATTGGGAGTGAAATGGCACTTGATCCTGCGAAATATTTCATTATCGTTCCCAATCTGCTTGGAAACGGATTATCTTCGTCCCCTAGTAACACGCCACCGCCATTCGACCGTGCTAACTTTCCGAAGGTGACCATCTATGATAATGTGAAGTTTCAGCATCGGCTGATTATCGAAAAGTTCGGCATTCAAAAGATTGCACTCGTAGTTGGTTGGTCCATGGGAGGGATTCAGGCATATCAATGGGGGGCAAGTTATCCAGATATGGTGGAACGAATTGCACCTTTCGCGGGAATTGCCAAGCCATGGCCACATACATTTGTTGTCTTAGACAGTATGAAAGCTGCTCTGCTATCTGCAGTTGATTTCGATTCAAGTAAACTGAACCAGCTGACTTATGCAGATATGCGCGCCGTTGGCCGGGTCTATGCGGGATGGGGATTATCACATGCGTTTTATAGAGAGGAGCTTTATCGTGAGATGGGATTCGACTCTTTGGAGGATTTTGTAACTGGCATCTGGGAAGATAGCTTTATGAAGATGGACCCACATAATGTCCTAACCATGTTATGGACAGGCCAACATGCAGATATTAGTGCAAACCCCACCTATAACGGAGATTTCGATAAGGCACTTAAGAGTATTAAAGCTCGTTCCTGCATCATGCCAGGAAGCACAGACCTATTCTGCACAGCGGATGATAATGAATATGAAGCTAAACTTATTCCTAATGCTGTCTTTCGACCAATCCCGTCGATTTGGGGCCACTTTGCCGGTCGCGGAATCAACAGTGCCGATAATCAGTTTATCGATGATAATCTAAAGCATCTGTTAGCATTTAATACAAACGGGTAGATCGTTACTTGCATTGCAGCCCAGTTATTCCTTTCATGCAGTCATAACCTAAGCGATCGTATTTGGGGTCCATTAGAACTTACTAGTCCCATTCTTTACTTCAATGAATTAGGGAGCATCGCCACGGCCGCCTGCTCTCTGTTCTGGTTGAACTATTGTTCTCAGTCATCTTAATCGGACAAAGAAGCTAAGTATTTTAGAAACCCTGTAAATGTGTCAGAGCGTATTGTTATTTCGTCTATGTCCATACCTATAAATGGAACTTCAACAATTGTTGTTTTTTCATATCTAGTATCGAACGAATATGCTGTACCCCCACCATCGGAACCGAAAATAATTAGTCCGTCTGCAAATTCCTTCACGGCATAACCTTCGTTTAATTCTACTAACTCATCAATTGCCCATAGTTGTAAATACGCGTTCCCTACAGTTCCTTCAGCACCATTCGATTGAACAATAAATTCCTTGTAATCGTTCGGAAATTTTGCCCCTAGCTTGCTTTCCGTTTCGAGAACTAGATTCATGTTTGTTGGTGAGTTCAATTCCAGACCATTAATAAGATTATTCATCGTTCTGTCCCTTCGAACACCGTTTTCATTCTGACATTCCCCAATAATGCTGCCGGTTACTTCAACGACAACAGGAAGCAGCAGCTACAGCAATCTGCTCCTGGATATTGCGCTATCGTTCCTCGTTAGTTCAGCGGTTTTGATGCTTCGAACAAATCATTTTCACTCTCTAAATACCTTAATGTTCTCTCAATGTCGTCTACTTCATAACTCCGTACAATTATCATGTGTTTGATGAACAAACCTGGGGGATTGATATTCTTACGGGAAAAATTATTTTTTAGTCTGTCAGGTGTGTACAAGATGCTCCACCGCTTGCTTCCATCTTCAAAAGTCATGGTAACCTCGACCCAATTCCATTCATCTGAAGGACCCTGTGGGTCATCGTCGAAACGCCAGTTCAATAATTTCATGCAATCCTCCAAACGCTAGACTATCGTTCTCAGTTAGCGCAACCCTGCGTAGTAATTTATTGAATTATGTCATCCCGCAAAAGTTTTTAAACATGAATACCAGAGGAGCGATGCTGATTTGCTGGAAGTGTGTCCGACCGCGCACTGAGGACTATTCCAAGGAGTAGTCCTCCAATTTCACGAACGAGAATCCCTTTTGCCGGAGCTCTGGGACGGCAAGCTTGATGCCAGCGGCGGTTTCCTTGGTCGGTTGGTTCATGTGGAAGATCACAATGGAGCCGGGCTTCACCCGGCCGAGCTCCTGCTCGATCTGCTTGGCCGAGAAAGTTGCTCCGGCATCACCGAGCACATCGAAACCGACGGGTTGCAGCTCTAAGTCGCCCAACACCCGAACGGCCACGTCATCATAGAAAGCAGTACCGCTGCGAAATAGCTTCGTTTTTCGGCCGGTCAGATCCTCGATCGTTCGTTTGTAGTACAGCGCTTCGTCCACGACCTCGCCCACGGATCCCGTACCCTTAACTCCGTAGGCCGACCTGCCGTTTACTGACAGCGGCTTGTGTTGTTTGCCATGATTCTCGATTTCAAACAGCGGATTTGCCGCCAACGACTGAAAAATATCCGGGTTAGCGTCGATCCAGCGGCTGTTGATGAATAGAGTGGCAGGGATCTTCTCCTCCGTCAAGTAATCGATCAGCACCTTATCGTATCCGCTGCCTCCGAGACCGCCACAAGCGTCGAAGGTCAGTGCAACTACTCGATCAACCGTGGCGAGCCGCCACTTGACGCCTGGCACTGTTTCTCCCCAAGAACGCGGCACGGCTAGCTCATATTTGTGCATGAGCGCTGTTTTTACGTCGGTATCCGCCGACGTTGCGGCATTCGGTAGTGTAGCACGAGACGCCCTATCATATGCTTGTTCGGGCCCACCCGGAGTCGGCGCAAGCGTAGCCGGGGCAAACCCTGGTACGACCGCCGCACCGCCCGCAGTTATCGAACCGATGTGCTGCGTACTCGGCGCCTTTGATTTCTCTGTCTTACCGGAGCACGCTGCGAGCCCGCAGAAAGTGATAACCAATAACACTCCTATCAAAATGGCATGCTTTATTGGAATCCCCCTCATTTCTTTCGACGTAATCAACCTTGAAGTTGAGCGAAAGTACTATACAAACTAAAACAAGCGATGAGTTTAGTTTCCTCGCTACGCTAACGTTCCTAGTTAGTTGAATGATCTAATCGAATGTTCACTCTCTTTTTTTCTGTTTTATTTGGTTATTCAAATATAGATTGATACACCAAATAACAGCTATGACGAAGGGTATGACCGATAACCAACTGTTTATTAAAGTCTCCACAATTAATCTGTTGTAATTGAAACGCTTTGGCCCATCTGGTTCCATTCTACCTTTGCTCCAAGTGCTTCGCTGACAAATCTTAAGGGAACATAGGTGCTATTGTCAACCAACATAGGTGCCACATCTAGAGTTACAGAAGTACCGTTTACATCAGCAGATTTGGAGTCAATTTGGACGGACACCTTCCTTTCTCTTCTACTTGCGGTAATTTGATAGGTTTCAGGATCCCAAGAAACTGTAGCACCTAACAATTCAAAGATTTCCCTCAATGCAATCATCATTCTTCCATCTTGGGTAAACATCCTGTTATTTGTTATTTGCTCCTTTCCGTTAATCCACAAAGGTATACAGTCGTAGTTGCAGTTTTCATAATAGATGTAGCCACTTTTGATTACGATGCCACTTAGATGCATTTGTGCGATAACATCTAGGGAATGATCATTTAATGGGTTTGCAGAAACATCTGCCATTTTAAGATTTGATATTTTCGATAAAGGTGATATGTCAGTAATTGAATTTTTGGACAACAAAATGCTGTGCATTTTCTTCATATCTACAAGAGGTGAGATGTCACTAACATTATTCTCTCTTAAGTCAACGGTACTAAAAGTTGTCCCCGATAAAGGGGATAAATCATGAATTCGATTTTTCGCCATGTACAAGCCTGCGATTTTATTAAGTCCTTTAAGTGGCGAGATGTCCTCAATTTGATTATGTGCAATCTCAAGTAAAGTGAGTTGAGTCAACTTTGCCAACGGACTGATATTTTGAAGTTGGTTACCTGCAATTCTTAGATTTCCTAGTTCCTTCAGCGTCGAAAGAGGAGTGACATCTGTGACTTTATTGTTATTAAGCTGGATGGAATACAAAGAAAGACCAGAAAGTGGTGTAAGGTCTTTAATTTGATTATCGTCAGCCATCAGCGTCTCTAATTTATGAAATGAGGCGACAGCAGATATATCTGTAATCTTGTTCTCTTCAATATTGAGAAAAGTCAGGTTGGTAAGTCCACTCAGCTTACTAATATCCTTAATCTGATTATGATTGATGCTCAGCTGCTGAATATTTGGAGAATTTGCAAGGACGGTCACATCTTCGATTTCGTTGTGGTTTAAGCCAATCGAAAGTAAACTTGGGAGAGCTCCTAACGAACGAATATCCGTTAACTTGTTTGAGCCAAGTCCGACTTTGGTTAACTTAGGTAGATTGGCAATAGGAGACACATCACTGATATTATTGTGATCAAAATATAAGCTATACAAATTTGTAGCGTATTCAAGACCTTTCAAACTAGAGACAGTCAGGCCTTTTCTCGTTTGGTAAAGTGTCTCAAGCTTACCTAAATCCTCTTTTGTTATCTCGCCATCATATTTCTGTAATACATCACGCACTGCTGTCTCTAAATTGGGATCCTCAAGCAGTTTGGTCTCCTCGGCATAAGCATGTGTAGTAGATAATAACAATATAGTCAGTATTAAAATGCTAAAAACTCCAAATGACTTTATCCTAAGTTTCAAAAGTAATCACTCCTGGACATATAGATTTTAAATACTTATTAAAACTCCTATTAAATAAGGTTAGACTCTCAAGCAATATAATTTCTTTGTAATCTTAGTTTAACCTCTTACTTTATCACAACTCTATGAAAAAAACACCATGTTGAGGTCGCAGCCGCGGAGCCTTATCCTGCTGTCTTTTTACAATAGCGTGTACCTTTACTTAAAAGAAAGGCTCTGTTTTCGTTTGTTGTTGATTTTTAACCAAAGTAGAGTAAGACGGGGGATTACTCCCCCGGACTCCTCATCAAACCGTGCATGCGGATTTCCCGCACACGGCTTTCCTTCGTCAGTTCCCCATCTTCAGGAGTGAGTCGTCTTCACCCGTCACCGGATTGCAAATTTCACTGCTGAATTAGAAACGTGTGGTGAGTAAGTTTGTTAGAAATACCATCCCTGCTTCTTCCAATACTTTGTTTGGAATAAGCCGGTTTGAAACCGTAGACTTCTTCTTCCGCATAAAAGCTCGCACTCTCATGCGTGTCCATTCGTCTAGGCGTTGAAACTTTTTCTTTACGTTCCCAATCCCAAAATAGTTACCAAACCCGCGTGACACTTCATTTAGCTTCTTCATCATTTCGTTAAGGTTGTTACCTTGCTGCCTTCGGGTGATCTTGTGGACTTTCTCTTTGTACTTCTTCACTTTTGCGTCCGGCAAGATGAGATATTCTTTCCAGAAGTCAAATCCTAGAAAACGGAATCCTTCATCGAATTGCACCACTTTCGTTTTCTCTGGATGCATTCTCAGCTGAAGTTCCCCTTCTAAGATGGTTTTTGCCGTTTGGTATGCTTCTTCTGCTCGCTCCTTTGTTTTGCAAAGAATAACTGCATCATCTGCATATCTGACCACAGCAAACCCCTTCTCCTTCATACTCCAGTCGAAATGATTCAGATATAGATTCGCAAGTAATGGACTGATGACCCCGCCTTGTGGGGACCCGACTAACGTTTCATGGAACTGATCATCTTCCATGACTCCTGCGGTGAGCCATCCGCGAATGAGCGTCAGCACTTTACCGTCGGTTATTCGTTCACGAACCTTTTCCATCAGCAGTTCATGCGGAATTTCATCGAAAAAGGATATAATGTCGAGGTCTACCACATAGTCGTATCCGCCGCGCTTTGCTCGTCGAATCGTGTTTATTGCTTGATGCGCAGAGTATCCAGGTCGGAAGCCAAAGCTGTAGTAGTAGAAGTCTTGCTCAAAGATCGGCTCGATGATTTGACGTACAGCCTGCTGGCATACGCGATCTCGGATTGTGGGAATGCCTAACGGTCTTAACTTCCCGTTTTCCTTCTCGATGAAATGTCGCCTGACAGGGTCGGGTTTGTACCGATCTTGTTGCAGTAGCCTTTGGATTTCCTTTAGGTTGATGCCTATGTTCTTCTCGAACATACCAATGCTTACCCCATCAATTCCGCCACTTCCTTGATTCTTCTTTACTGCCAGCCAGGCTTCATTCAGATTGTCCATTTGATATATTTTGTCGATCAGGGAGTAGTATCGTCGTTTCGGTTTCATTGGTGTTTCACCACCTTTACCTGCTACTCACCAAGCTGATCTTGTTCGCGCTACAGATGATCGATTCCTTACTCGTTCTACCTCATGCAACCGCGTGTTAGAAAAAAATTTTTTTTTCAATCGCTCCTGTTGCCTGAGGTGTACTCAGGTCGCCAGTTTGCCTCTATCCCCAAGCGCTATCTCGCTCTCGGCGGGACGCACCCTCTTGGTCATACCCTCTCTGGTTTAAGGCGCTTACGATCTCCACTCACTTGAACTCACAGTCTTTGACGAAGCACGTTCCCTTTGCCTCTGTCTTCCCTCTTTTGAAGTGGAAGCAGGTTATGCGACTAAGAATATTTTTTTCCCCACGCGCATACTCATCCGAGTTTTCCCCTCTAGACTGTTACCAGCTTTCATCGGCTCAGACTTATTCGCTACTACGGAACGATCCGCCATCTCGCAGTTCATCGATTTGGCTTTCCCCTTAGGGTTATACCTTGCCTACCTCACACGCGTTTGCGCAGAGGAAACTACGAGACTTCCCTCAGTTATCTGCACATTCTGTTCCATCCATCCTGACCCTAATCACGTAGATGAGCCTTGCAGGTCATATCCCTTTCGCGCTTTCCTGCAAGATATGCCTATGGCATAGATTTCCCCGTTTTTCCGGCGGGTCATCCAACATCTCCGCCACCTCTGGTTCACCGCATTCCGGGCTGGACTTTGCCTGCAGGCCCTTCGGATTCCCCCTCGCGAGAGACACCCTGCCAATCCTTCTCCTACTGGAGTTAGGACTTCTGCTTCGGCTACGGCACTTTAAAGGGTAAAGTTACCGAGTGGATTTGAACCACTTAGATTGTGCGACTGTGAGGCGCACAGAAAAACCGCTCTTATTTGAGCGGTTCATTGAACTATCGTTCCCAGTTAGCGTAATCGACTGTTGCCGGATTTAGTCAGCGTCGCGTTGCTCTTTCCCATTAGAATTCCCGCCAAAAGATAACAAAATGAAGTAGCTAAAAACAACTTAAAAATACTAGGCGTCATAGCTAAGTAGAGACTTAAAGGTAATGACCAAAAAAATGCGATGAACAGGATGAAACGTTTTTTAATAATCGTGCCTATTACTACAACAAAAGCAGGGACTAAAAGAAATGCTCCCGTTCTTAACAGAACATCATTACTTAGTGATTCAGAATTATATGGGTTATTGAAGTTTAGGATTAGCCATAGCACTATCGTTCCTAAAGATGAAAAGATGCTAAAATATCCCCAATATTTCACCTTATCCATCCCTCCTTAGAAACAGTATTTTATATATCATATTATGGTGCTACAAGATGTCAAAACAGTTTTTTTAGATTTTTAAGGTGTGAAATATTGCACAAGGCATATTCTAGTGCGCAGCTAAGGCTGGTTGAATTTAAATCAAAACTGGAAAAAGGGATGATATGAAATCCCGCATAGAGATGTCCATGGGTGGAGGACACAGCCCAAGCGAAGGCGCGGGAGACCTTGTTTATTTACTTGTGGATTCGAGCACAACCGCTTGGGTATACACAGAGTCTGGCGTGTGGTTTTGAAGTGATTGATGCGGTAGATAGTAGTTGTGCAAGTGAATATATCGTTCAACACCCTGTCGTGTTTCTCGCGGACTATTGTAATCGTGGATGTAGATCTCGTTGTACTTCAGGCTTCGCCAGAAGCGCTCGATAACAATGTTGTCAGTTGCTCGACCCTTACCGTCCATGCTGATCCTGACGTTGTTCTCTTTCAATAAAGTCGATGTATTTGGGACTCGTAAAATGACTGCCTTGATCGCTGTTGATAATCTCCGGCTTACGGCGTGCTAGCGCTCGTCTCGTTGTCTCCAGTACAAATTCGATCTCTAGGGATTGATCGAGTTGCCAGTCGATGATATACCGGGAACACCAGTCTATGATAGCGTACAGATACATCCAAGCGTGTTTCATTCGGATGTAGGTGATGTCAACAGACCAGACCTGGTCGGGTCGAGTAATGTTCAGCTTACGCAATAAGTACGGATAAATACGATGCTGCAGATCGCGCTTGCTCAGATTAGGGCCAGGATAGATCGCCATGATCCCCATTTCTCGCATGTAGCGTCTGACAGTGTTTTCGTGAATGCAATCTCCTTCTCGATTCATAATGGCTGCAATTTTTCTGTAGCCTAGAAACGAATGCTCCGTGTACAGTTCGTCGATCCGGTGTTTGAGGCGAATTTCCTCCAAGGATGGAGGCACCGGCTTGTAGTAAAGAGTACTGCGGTTAAGGCCGAGAAGCTCGGCTTGAACAGAAATTGCTAGTTCAGGGGTATGCCAATCCAGTAGTGCGATCCGCTCTTCTCGCGGCCAATTAGAGGCCAGATTTTTTTTTGATCCACGACAATTGTGTGGAAAGCTTTCCAACCTCGGCGTAGAGTTCGCTGATCTGCTGTTCGTAATCCTGTTTCATTTTCGTGATGCCTTTTCGGTCGTCTACAAACAACTGTGAGAGGTTCTGGATCGCTTCCGTCTTCCACCTGGTGAGAACATTGGCATGGATGCCATGCTCAGCTGCGAGCTGCGATACGGACTTTTCTTCTTTCAAAATTTCCAGCACTAGACGCGCTTTTTCTTCGGGAGTGAACTTCCTTCTAGTAGGTCTCATACAACTAAGATACTCCTTTTTCGCTGTCTAGTTTCTATGTAGCATTATATATCGTACCACATATTGGGAGTAACCTCCCTAGCCAGCTGTCTCCCGATAGCTTAAGCCGTTATCTGAATAGGAAGTACATAATTATACCGATAACCAATATACATGTTCCCCATAAACTGGGGTATCCAACGATTGCCCTTCCTATCCGGTAATGAAAGTGGTTATTGGAATTTCTGCGAACATCCTCCGAGATATCTGCTTTTGAATTCCTTTCTTCTATGTCAATCCCCCCCTTCGTTACACATACCAATATCCATTTTATGCTTCTCTTTCAACTTCCTACCCCGTTCGTTACTTTAACGCGAAAAGGGAGCTGCTGCCGGTTGCAAACTGCTCCCTTAACATTGAACTAAAGTTCCCAGTTAGCGCAACGATAGGATCGTAATATATCATGCTTTTAACTGTTGAAACTAGCAATTTGTAATACTGCAAAAGCTATCTAGATACGCTTTAAGATAATATAGTGCTATTCCAATCAAAACAATTATTGTTACAATGGTAACAAATAGTACAATGGTAAATAGACGACTATTAACCTTTTTAATTCTTTTCAAATCTTCTTCACTGTACATAAAAGTCCCCCTAATTTGGGTCGCTACTTAATTTAACTATTGTTCTACCGATAGCTTCACAGATGAATTCATTCAAACTACGCTGTATCATATACTTGAACAACTTCCACTATACCAGGTCTACGCAAATTCCCATTGCATCGAGGGCAGCTGTCATTAGGTAAATTATTTAATTTGAGAACAGTGTTCAACTCTAGATAACTTTTTCCAAAATAAGCATCATTTTCGATTGCATAAGCATCAATGTCTAACTCACAGTCAAAGCAATGAAATTTGCGAAAATATACTTGTATATAAGTATCGTCTACTCTTTTGCTATTTGGTTCAAATATTGGTTTACCGCTAGGCCAATAAATTAATGATGGAGTCCACAGTAGTGAATTTCTAGCCCATTTTCGAAGTTCTAAAACAGGAATTACTTTGTCGCTGAAAGCTTTACCTTGATGAAATGCGTATCCTAATGCCATTTCAAGATATTGCTTTTGAAGAACCTGATAACCATCTATTTGTTTTATTTGACCTAAAAGCAATAGGTTCCACTCACTTAATGTTGGCAATTGTAAAAACAATTGATTTATTGAGCATCGATCCATTGTGTCCCCCAAGAAATGTTTTCCATTAGTCATATTTTATTCTACCATGGAACTATCCTGCCCGTTAGCTTAACGCTGCCGCGTGAGTCTAATGCTTTTTTTCTCAATCAACATCTTTATTTTTATAGTCTACAACTTAATTTTCCAGTCTAAAAACATTATTTTCCAGCTGACTCTTCCGCCTTTTTGATAAACAAGAAACTTCCGTGAATTGTCCGCAAGCAGTACTTCGATTGTAAGCGTCTAACAAGAAGGTGTATTCCAAGTCAGTCTAGATTTTGAGACAATTCCCTTAGAGTAAGTCGTTGGAGTTTTTCGACTCTACTCGAAAAACTCTAATGGGAGTGTGTTCAATTGCAAACTCTAGAAATGAGGAATCGCTATCGGCTTCAGCAGTGGACCGAGATTGTTCGTGACTGCCGCTCCAGTGGTCAGACTGTGGTTCGATGGTGTGCCGAGCACGAGGTCAGTGTGAAAAGCTATTATTACTGGCTTCGGAAAATCCGTGAAGCTGCTTGTGAATCCCTTCCTGCTTTCTCCTCTCCGAATGAACCAACTCTAGTGCCGGTCCCTCCATCTTTGCGGACGAACGCCTCACGTTCCGAAGCAAGTCATGAACAAGCGGCGATCATCCTTCGTACGGATGCCGTTACGATCGAAATTCATCAGCATGCGTCTACCGTACTTCTCGAACAGACGCTTCGCATCCTGCATTATGTTCGGTGACATTTCTAAGGCTGATCAACTGTATATTGCCTGTGGTTATACGGATATGCGAAAATCTATTGACGGTCTTATTCTCGTGGTGCAGCATCAGCTACAATTGAACCCGTTTCAGAATCATTTGTTTTTGTTCTGCGGTCGCAAGCGCGATCGAATGAAAGCCTTGTACTGGGAAGGTGATGGCTTCGTCCTGTTATACAAGCGACTGGAATCAGGTCAATACCAGTGGCCCATGGATGCGGAGGCCGTACGCTCGATCACGCCACAGGAGTTTCGGTGGTTGCTGGAGGGGCTATCCATCCATCAGCCGAAAGCGGTCAAAAAGCTTGATTTTACCCCTTCCATCTAAGTCGTAACAGAGCCAAAAACCTTTGCGAAATCTGGGTTTATACCTGCTTCTATGTTATAATGGTAGACATAGAAGACAGTGAAGGAACGGTATCTCATGAGCCCCTCGGAACAGCTACAAAAAATGGAACATCGCATCGGCGACCTGGAAAAAGAGAATAAGCGGCTACAAGAAACCGTGCAATTTCTAACGCAGAAGCTTTACGGCAAAAGCTCCGAGAAAACAGCTCTCCTCCCCGTAGGAGTGGAGCAACTGTCTTTATTTGATGAGGCAGAGACAGCAGCTTCACGAACTGCACAAGAGCCGACCACCCAGCAGATCCAAAGCTACCAGCGGAAGAAGCAGGTAGGTGAACGAGCGGAGCTGCTTCAGGATCTTCCGCATGAAAAGCGACTATTTCAGGTTCAGGACCGTTGTTGTGACGTATGTCATAGCGAGCTTGTCTTGGTGGGCGAAGAGTTTGTGCGCACGGAGGTGGAGTTTATCCCTGCCCGTGTTCAAGCCATTGCTATCTACAGAGAAACCCTGGAGTGCCGGACATGCCGTAAAGAGGACAAACCTCAAATGAAAAAGGCAGCGACGCCTACGCCGGTCATCCAGCATTCGATGGCCTCCGCTTCCTCTGTGGCATGGGTCATGCACCAGAAATTTGTGAACAGCATGCCCCTGTACCGTCAGGAGAAGGAATGGAAGAGCATCGGTCTTGATCTGAGTAGAGCCACTATGGCGAATTGGATGATTGCGGCCTCAAGAGACTGGCTGAAACCACTCGTGAATCGACTGCATGGGCTGCTTGTAAAAGAGCGATATCTTCATGCAGATGAAACGCCCTTGCAGGTGATGAATGAGAAGGGACGGAAGAACACGACTGACTCTTACATGTGGATCTACAGCAGTGGGCAGCATAGTGAGCATCCCATACGAATCTTTGAATACCAACCAGGGCGAGGGGCGAAGTACCCGCAAGCGTTCCTGAAAGGATTCAAGGGATATCTACATAGCGACGCCTACTCGGGCTATGCGAATCTAACAGGGACAACATCCTGCCTGTGCTGGGCGCATCTTAGACGTAAGTTTGTTGAGGCGTTGCCACCAGAGGCGAAGCAGTCTGCAGAGTCGCTTGCAAGTAGAGGAGTCGCTTATTGCAACAAGCTTTTCGAGCTGGAGTCACAGTTTAAGTCACATACTGCTGAAGATCGAAAGGAGCAACGTCTGGTGCAGGAAAAACCTGTACTCGATGCTTTTTGGTCATGGGTAGAAACGGCCAAAGGTAAAGTTCTTCCTAAATCCAAGCTAGGCGAAGCACTGAAGTATGCGCATAACCATAAGCAAGAGTTGATGAATTACTTACAAGATGGGAACTGTGTGATCTCGAACAATTTAGCTGAAAACAGCATTCGTCCCTTTACCGTGGGTCGTAAAAACTGGTTGTTCAGCGGCAGCCCACGGGGTGCAACCGCAAGTGCAGCGATCTACAGCATCGTAGAGACCGCAAAGGCAAATGGATTGAACCCGTACAAATATCTAGTTTATCTGTTGCAACAATTACCATCGGCTGCATTTCGCCAGCAACCAGAGCTACTTGATGCGTGCCTTCCATGGAGTACGGAGGTTCAAAAACATTGTACATAACGCAGAGCCTGTGGATCTTCATGAACCATGGGTTTTTCTTTTGCAATACACCTGGTTATTAGACGCTTACCTTCGATTTTGGCATGATTCGCTTTCGCAACTTAAATGACATAACCACTTCGGGATAATACGGTCCGCCTCGTTTCTAGGGAGAGAAAGCTCTTTTGATAGTTTATGAGTCAGATAGGAATAGTTGTGGGCACACCTACGAGATTTACGGCTCACCGATTTAAACGAATCTTCGATCGCCCTTTTATACAAATCTATGAGATCAGCCCTCACTCATAGAATATCTCAGCATATCTTATGGCATCACCTCAAGAAAGGGATGATTATATGACTTTGCTGCTGAATCATGTTTATGGAATTGTGTATCGTCAATTCAATGGGAGGATCGTTGTATACAACGGTCGTGTCGTCTCTCGGCACCGCAGCTTCATCGTACTCCGTTTTATGAATCACAGAGGGATTGTTGTACTTCGTAAGCTATTCTTGATTCGGATTCTCAGAGTAGCTGCTATTTAATGTAGCAAGACGAAGAAAGGAGGCCATCAGTAGGCCTCCTTCATTTTGTCATCCTCTACAATTAACAAAGACTACACTTTATATTCATCCAAATAATGTATATAATCGTATTCGTATCGACATATTACATTGTAGGTAATTAACCGATTGAAGGAGACGTGGCACATGACACTAAAACTCATCCCCTACCTAGTTATGAACGGCAATGCACGGGAGGCCATCGCATTTTATCAAAAGGCATTAGACGCTCAGCTTCTTTTTAGCCAAGCTTTTGGCGAAATGCCGGCAAATCCGGAATTCCCTTTGCCTGAAGAAGCTAAAGAACTCATCTCGCACGCTACGATTCGAATCGGCGAAACAGACGTTATGTTCTCCGATACATTCCCGGGACAACCCCACACAATCGGAAACCAAGTTACGCTCTGTGTATCCACGAACGACAAAGAGCAAGCAACGAATATCTTTGAAGCCTTGAAGCAAGACGGTGAAGTCAACATGCCGCTGCAGGAAACGTTTTTTAGTCCAGCTTACGGCATCGTAAAGGACAAGTTCGGCATCACCTTCCAAATCTTCACAGAAGGAAGACAATAGGACAGAAAAAAATCTCCCTCTCGCACATGTTGCGGAGCTGGAGATTTTTTTGGGTTAGGCAATCGTTTTATGGTTGTTGGCATCGGAAGCCGTGAATTCCGAACATATAGATGAACAGGATTGATTCAAGGAGCAAGCGGCACATTTGCCTTGCTTGGTCTTTCGAACATATCGAACTAACGACCATCCTGCGTAACCAAATATGAGGAATCCGATCACAATATTAAAAATCACAGCAGTTCCTCCTCTCCTCTTACACGTTATTGCATGCCCAGTAGTAAACCAATCCGATAGATCATGAATGAAATGATATAGGCCACGACAAGCGCATAAACGACCGAGAACCAGGTCCATTTGGCCGAATTTGTTTCTTTTCGAATGACACCAACTGTGGCCAGACACGGCACGTACAGAAGAATGAATACCATGAAGCTGTACGCTTGAAGAGGAGTGAAGAACTGAACAATCATCCTTGAAGCCCTTCCTCAGTCGGAGCTGCGTAGATGATGTTCATCGTCGTGACGACGACTTCCTTCGCCAGGAAACCGGTCAGAAGCGAAGCGCCTGCCTGCCAGTTGCCGAAACCTAACGGAATGAGCAAGCTAGAGATGGCGCTGCCGATCATCTGCAAAAAGCTTTGGTCAATAGGTACATTCCAACCACTTGGTCCCGAATAGCTGAGAAGCCAGATGAGTACCGATCCTCCGAAGATGAACGTACCTGCTTTTCGCACGAATCCTTTTCCTTTTTCCCAAGTACTGCGCATGAGTGTTTTCCACTGGGGTACGCGATAAGGCGGGAGCTCGACGACGAACAGAGACTCTTCACCTTTAGCCAGTGTAGTTGAGAATATTTTTGCAAGTATCAAAGCAACTACAACACCTAGAACATATAAAGATAGCACGATAATGGCTTGATTCGATTTAAAAAAAGTGCCGACAAACAAGCTGTAGACCGAGAGCCGCGCCGAGCAGGACATCAAGGGAGTGAGTAGAATGGTAAGAAGCCTCTCCTTGGGCTGTTCAATCGTTCGAGCCGCCATAATGCCGGGTACGTTACAGCCAAAGCCAATAATCATCGGGATAAACGTTTTACCGTTCAGCCCGACACCCTCCATCAGCCTATCCATAACCGTGGCAATCCGGGCCATATAACCGGAATCTTCAATAAACGAGATAATGAGGAAGAGCATGAAAATCTGTGGGACAAACACGAGTACGCCGCCGACGCCGGCAATAATACCGTTAACAATGACCGCTTTAATAAAATCAGCGGCACCGGCCTGATCAAGCAGCCAAGTGACCTTATCCGTCATATAGCCGTTCAGCAGCAGATCCAATTGATCCGATAACGGAGTGCCCACCCAATCAAACGTTAGCTTGAACGTAACATACATGAACAATAGAAAGATAGGAATGCCCAAAAACTTATTTGTAACTATACGGTCTAGTCGTTCTGAGAAGGAATCATGGTTGGCTTTTTTCTCTTGTACAGATAGCTTTAGCATCGTTTCAATCATCACAGAACGCTGCTGCCGAATATACGAACGTATCTCCATCAAGCCGCTGCTTTGTTTCATGCTAGATTCAATTTGTTGAGAGAATTGCTCCCACCATCTGGCGTCCAAATACCTCGATAGGTATTCCCTAACCGGCTGGTTGCCCTCCATATACTGCAGAGCAAGCCACCTTTTATGCTGCATATCAGCAGGAAGCTTCTCTATGAATTGTTCAATCGCCGGTTCAAGTATGGGACCATAGTCAAAGGTTGCCGGCACGGCGTTTTCGGAAGACTGCTCTAAGGATTGCATTAGAACGTCGCAGCCCTTCTCAGCCCTAGCAATGACAGGAACAATCACTGCCCCCAGCTGTCCGGCCAGCTTATTGACATCAATCTCATATCCTCGAGCTTTTGCAACGTCCATCATATTGAGAGCAATAATAACAGGACTTCCATACTCCATAAGCTGTAAAGTCAGATGAAGATTTCGTTCCAATTGAGAAGCATCGAGAACATTTAACAGCAGATCGGGAGATTCATCAAGTAAATATTGACTTGTTACTCCTTCATCTTTCGATAAAGGACTCAAGGAATAAAGTCCTGGCAAATCAACGAGCTCGCCTCTCTTATTAGAGAGTGTGCCTACCTTCTTTTCAACCGTGACACCCGCCCAATTGCCAACATATTCATAAGAGCTTGTTAAAGCATTAAATAAAGAAGTTTTTCCCGTGTTGGGATTTCCGATCAGCGCAATAGATTTCATAATGCTTCAACCTGAATACATAAAGCCTCTTTACGACGAATCGCAATACATTGACCTTTGGATTCAATCGTACAAGGTCCTCCAAAAGGCAAAGCTTTGCATAAACAAACGGTCGTCCCTTCCACAATCCCCAGATCGCTGAGTCTGCGGCGCACCAAATCACTCATGGTGCTGAGATCGATAACTTTAACTTTCGAGCCTTTTAATGTATCTGTTAATTTCATAAGAATGAGTTCACCTAATTTTTGATAATGATTATCAATATCTCATCTCATTTTAGGTGATATGCCCAAACAACGCAATGACAAATTCGCAAATAATTATGCCAAATTTTCGAAATTACTCCGAGTTGTTTGTTGACCATACATCTTTCGCATACTGTCCGCTGATTTTCAACTGCTCGAGCCATTGGTCTGCTTCCGGTTGGCCAGCTCCGTGTATGCTTTGGTATGCGCGATGAAGCTCACTTTCCACTTCCTCGGCTATGGCGCTGCCATGACTGCATATGTACAAATACGCGCCATCGTCAAGCATACGAATCACTTCATTTGCTTGCTCGGCAACCAAATGCTGCACATATCTTGTCTGACTACCTTCTCTACGAGAGTAGGCGATATGAAGTTGAACAAGTCCTTCTGCTTCAAATTGTTCCAGTTCATCCCGGTACAAATAATCGCTTTCATCACGGCAGCCGTAATAAAGACGAGCTTCACCCAAACGTCCCCCTCCTCGCTCAAGCTTGCGCGAGCCTGCAAAAAACCGCGGAATGGCGCCAAACCCGTTCCAGAGCCGATCATAATGATCGGACGTTGTGTTTCATCAGGGAGATGAAATCCGGTTTCCGGAGAACGTACGAACATGACGATGTCATCTCCCGCCTGCAGGTCAGCCAAGTAGCCCGAAGCCACACCGCGATAATCCCCTTTGCCGCTCCATGCTTGATCTTTCACGACCCCCACCGTAATGCTTGCACGTGACTTGTCAACCCGTGGCGAGCTTGAAATGGAGTAGTACCTCGGTTTCAGCGGCGGAAGAAGCTCCAGAAATTTTTCAAAGGGCATATCACAAGCCTCGTACTGTTCCAAAAGCTCCAACAGCGATATTCGTTTCTTAAAAATGAGGTTCTTGTAATTTTCATCTACAAGCAGTTGTTCTAATTCCCGTTTATGCGGGGGACAAACTGTGAAGGCGGCAGCTTCACGAATCTGGGCACGGGTAGCGGCTTCCTGTAGTTCTACACTGTGGCTGAGCAGATCTTCCAGAGTGACAAGCCGGTCCAATGGCAAATGTGAAGCGCTGTCCCCGCTAGCTGTAAGCATCAGCTGGTCCTTCCTATGTAGATGGAACCTTTTAGTAACGCGTTCGATAACTTCACGGCTATTCTTTGGAAATACGCCAAGATGATCCCCTTCCTGGTAGGATAAGCCCTCCGGCAAACCGATCTCTATATGCCGTGTGCTCCGCCCGCTTAACGGCTGTTGAAGCTCACGGTTAACTACAACTGCAGCATGGACTGCTTCATAGGATTCCGCCAGCGGTGTCTCAGATGATCCGTTCATGAACTGAATGTGCAGAGTGCTGCGTTCCTTTTCCGCATTTTCGTTCAGCTTAAGATCGAAGGTCTTTATGGCATCCGCCCACATCTGCTGCTTCCACTCTTCAAACTGCTTCTCGAAATCTCCGCTCGCGTCGCCTTCTCCCCGAACAGAAAATCTTGTCGCCCCTTTTTGGGCAAGCTTCTCGTCAATGAATCTCGGGACGGCCTGATAAGTAGCCGCCCAGTTACGGTCTCCGCAGCCGAATACGGAGTAATGAACACCGCTAAGCTCTTCGGCTTCAGCATTCTCCAGCCACTGGATGAATTGCCGTGCGTTGCCTGGCGGCTTCCCGTTATAAGATGAAGCAATGATTAGCAAGGCGCCTTCTTTAGGTAGCTGGCCTAAACGGTCGTTTAGCGGAGCTGCTTCGGTCCGAATGCCATGGAGTCTTGCGAGATCCGCCAACTCCTTAGCGATTCGTTCTGCCGTCCCCATATTGGAGCCATATAGAATGAGCAGCGGTCTGTTATTCAAGCCGCGCACGGTAGCTTTTGGCTTCTGCTCTTGCGGATGCACGACTGTTGTATTCGCCTCGTGTTTGACAACCGTAGCATCAGAGGCAGCTGTTACGTTCTTGTCTCCTCGGAGCTGAACGCGGATGTGCAAATCGTCCGGCTTCAGCGTTAGCGTCTGCTTCACCTTCAACTGATAATTCGTATGATCAATCAGCTCAAATTGCTGTAGAATCATGCCCAGAACCAGCGCAGCTTCATGAAGTGCAAACTGCATACCGATGCAAGCTCGCTGACCGTTACCGAAAGGTTTATACGCATGAGCGGGAACTGCCGCCGGGTTCTCAAAACGCTCGGGACGGAACAGCTCCGCATCCTCTCCCCACACGCCACGGTCACGGTGAAGCTGAGGCAATAGCACCGATAGGCCTTCCCCTTTCTTAATCGCATAGGTGCCGCCGATAGTAGTATCTTCTTTAGCAAACACATTAAATTGAGGTGCAGTTGGCCATAATCGCAGCGATTCATTGAGAATCATGCGGATATAGGTAAGCTTCAATACCTGTTCATAGGTTGGGACAGCATCGATTAATACTTCATCCACTTCGGCGTAAGCTTTTTTAAAACCTCAGGATGCTTCAAAAGAAAGTAAATGGTAAAGGACAACAGTCCACTCGTCGTTTCATGCCCGGCAATCAGGAAGGTGATGATCTGGAAGCGTATGTTTTCATCATCAAGCCTTTCTCCGGTATCAGGGTCCGATACATGCAGCATCCGGGCCAGCAGGTCCGTTTCCCCTTGATCGCCATGTGACTTGCGGTCAGCTATGATTTTATCAACTAAAGAGAACATCGACTTAATGTCTCGTTCGTATTGACGCTTTGTTTTCACCATCAGCTTGTTCTGAATAGGCAATCGGTTGTTATAATGCATCGCTTCATCCAGCGAACGTACCATACTGAGGATAAAAGGATTCGGTGTTTCCCGGTAATAGCTGTTGAATCGGTAGTCAAATCCGCATAAACCAATCGTATCGAGTGTGAGCCGTGTCATGTCGTCTGGCACATCGATGCTTTCATCTGGATTCAATCTCGCCCATTTTTGGACGAGCTGCAGGGCGATATCCACCATCCGGTCGTGATACCCTTTCATAACCTGTTGACTAAATGCAGGCATCAGAATGTGGTGTGCTTTTTTCCAATTAGGCTCCGCCGTCAGACTCGTGAATAAACCATCACCGGCAAAATCCCTTACTTTTAACAGATGTCCGATGGCTTTATCGAACCGAGCTTCATCACAAGCTTCAGCTACAAGATCAGGACTTGAAAGGATAATCACAGATCTTCCGAAAACCTCAAAGCGAAAAATCGGGCCATACTCATCAGCAAGCTTACAAAAAGAGAGTGTTGGAGAATCCTTATCAATGAAGGGCAGATTCCCCAGAACACCATAGGTCTTGGGCTGTGGTATCGGTAGCAGCGTATTCATGAACAAACTCCTCTTCACTAGGCTTTAAAAAGTTAATATCTTCGTTGTACTATTCCCATTATCAGCCATGACCACTACATTCCAATGACATGAAAACGTTTTCGTTAGTATACTTAGTTTGTTATTTGTTTTCTAGCTGACCAAGTCTCATCTACCCGCTTCCACACTATGACTTGATAAGGGATGAATTGGATGAACGCTAAAAAAACCTTATGTTCTCTCCTCATTGCTTCTACAATCGCTCTAACTAGTGTTCCAGTTCCAAGTACGTTCGCAGAACCTGAACCTGCTGCGGTTAAGCAAATGATTGATGACTATAATCAACGTTTAGCTGCGATTCAGCAGCTTTCTGATCAAGAAGATCAACTGCAAGGCCAGCTTTCCACCATTAACCGTCAAATTTTTGAATATGATCAGCTGGAAAAGGAATTGCAACCGGATATTGATGCAGTAACTCAGCAAATTCAATCGACCCAAACCGAAATCGACAATAAAAAAAACAGCATGGATGAACGAAATCTGCTTGTCAAAAATCGGCTCGTAAGTATGTACACGGAGGAAGCCGCGTCCGTTTCCTTCCTCGAAGTATTATTAGGATCTGCAAACTTCGGTGATTTTATCAATCGACTTGGTATGCTGACCATGATTTTTAGACAAGATAAGCAAATGATTGATACACTGGCAGAGGATAAGCAAAGCCTCACTACCATGAAAGAGGAGCTTGATAGCCAACAGAAGGCTCTCTTAGATAAGATGAGCATGCTGAACCAAGCCAAAGCAGATCAAGAGGACAAAGTTCAGGAAAGAATGAATCTATTAAGCCAGCTTCAGCAAGAAAAGCGCAGTGAAGTGGATGCGACTCAGCAGGAAGCAGAGAATTTAGCAGCGATTGATGAAGAGCTGACACCGGATGTTCAAGCCGCGTTAAAGGAGGCTTTACAAAAAAACATCGTAAGCGAAGGTAATTGGGATTGGCCTGTTCCCGATTCCCACACCATAACATCAGATTTTGGTGCGCGGGGCCAGGAATTTCATGCCGGTATTGATATTGGCGCGCCGCTGGGCACATCGATTGTAGCTGTTGATAGCGGTATTGTTCTCTATGCGGGTAAAGCGACCGGATTTGGCAATTGGATCGTCATTAAACATGCCAATGGCCTCATGAGTGTATACGGACATATGTACGGAGACGGGATTTTTGTAAAAGTAGGACAGGAAGTGCAGCGCGGACAGCTTATTGCTGTTGTTGGCAGCGATGGCCAGTCAACAGGACCTCATCTGCATTTTGCTGTGGCAACCGGCATTACCGGCAATAAAATGGATTATATCGACCCTCGGCCTTATTTAAATAATGAGCATTTGTAAGCATCTTCTTCTAAAGCTGTCATACAAAGACCGCCTCCCGCTTCCGTTCATTTGGAGTGAGAGGCGGTTTTCATGATACCAACCTTTATTTTAAATTGAGATTCCAAGCTTGCGCGTTATTATTGTAATCTTCCCAGATTTGCACGTTCGTTCCGCTCACGGAGCTTCCCCCTGCAACATCTAGCGCTTTGCCGCTAGCCGGATGAATCAGCTTGTATTTCCCTCCTCCGGTACCGATAATCGCCCATTGTTGAGCTGCATTTGCATTATAGTCCTGCCAGATGCGCACGTTGGTGCCATTAGCTGTGTTGGCGTTTTCTACATCTAGCGCCTTACCGCTGTTGGTATTCACCAGCTTATAGGTGCCGTCTCCCATACTCGTAATGCGCCATTCTTGTGGAGCCAAGTTATTATCATCCCAGATCTGCACATTCGTGCCATCCGCAGTACCTCCGCCCGAAACATCCAATGCTTTGCCGCTTCCAACATGAATCAGCTTGTAGACAGATCCCGTTAAGATTGCCGGGGCGGCAGGCGTAATATCGAAGCAATCGATTTCTCCATATCCCTGCCCTTTCGTAAAGCGAACCGTGTTCCAACCTGCGTTCAAAGTGAGACGCGCTGTCGATAATCCCCAGTTCTCCCAACCCTTATTCGTCATATAAAACGGTGTCGCCGCGCCGCCATTCACACTTAAGTTAAGCGTGGACCAGTCCATACCGGAAGTTCCGTTCGCTGTACGCGCTGAAAGATCGTATAAACCTGCCGAAGCAGCAAACACATGATACTCGACATAACTGGCATCCGTATCGATATGACCGGCTTTACTGCCGCCGGAGCCATTAGGACTGCTTGATGCGTAGGCACCTCCTCCGAAAGTTCCCTCCTCGCCCTCAAAGCGAATTCGATTGGATTCGCCGGAAGGAACCGCGATTGGGATGTTCGGATTCACTGGTGAGCCTAGATTTGGTGTATTATCTGCGGACCAGGTGAACTTTTGCGCCCGGACCTCACGATTCCAGCCTGCATTGTTATATTTGGCTACGTGATACACGATCCAATCCTCTTTGCCATCCGGGGACTTCGTGAAGGAGTGATGACCTGGACCGTTTAATCCATTGGCAGATTTGAAAATAGGCTGGGAACGCTTGGTCCAAGAAGCCGGGTCTAGTAAATTGCTGGATGAATTAGCGGTAACGAGACCGAGACAATAATCATTCGTCCAGCTTCCGCTTGCTGAATAAACTAAGCTGATCAGACCATTGTGGATGATCACCTCAGGTCCTTCGTTCACATTCGGGGAATAATTCGTTTCCCATGCAAAAGTAGGTCTCGCGATTTCCGCACGTGCGGAATCAATGGTCCAGGGATTGCTCATATGTGCAATGTACAGATTCTGCCGTACGTTCGTGTCCCCTTCCCACCCGGACCAAATGAAATAAAGCTGGTTGCCGACCGTCAGTACGGTGCCGTCAATGGCCCACTTATTCGTCGAATCCGTAATTTGACCTTTGTTCACCCAGGTTCCTTGAGTCGGATCCGCTGAAGTGTTTTCCATAACATACATACGATGATTCACGTTATCCCCGTTGTCCTTGGCATAGTAGATGTACCAAGCCCCGTTCAAATAATGGAGCTCTGGAGCCCATACGTTGCAGCAGCCCGTGTTGATAACCTTCTTTGAGCCTGTATCAACGGTTGTTAGCTGTGAAGACTTCCAAATGGTTACATCGCCGCCGGTTGTCTTCGTGAAGTAATAGAAGCCATCCGTATGCTTGTAAACCCAGGGATCTGCTCCGTCCTGCATGATCACATTGTAAAATGTGCTTTGACTCGTTGCAGCGTTTGCCGTCCCAATCGGCAGCACAGCAGATAGTACCACCAAGAACAGCAATACCTTCAAACTCCAGCCTTTAAACCTCATTCATCCATTCCCTCCTTGGATCAAATAAATTCGCGCGCTCTATAAAGCGCTTACATATAGTGAATCATATTATCCCTGGCCATGAACAGGACATATCATTGGTTCTAAAGGACATATCTTTTGGAGTGTGATCCATCTAAGTTCAACAAATGAAAAAGAGCTGCCGGCTTTTACGCCAACAGCTCTGATAAGCATTTGTATCCCATATTTTATGATTGGAGGATCCCTTTTAGATACCCTGCAAGCTCAGCCGCGGCTTTCTCATGAGCGAGAACGCCAGGATGACTTCTTGCGCCAACGGTTTCATCCGTCATACCAGGAAGCTGAAAGATTGAAACGTGGTGATCGCCGGATTCCCTTTTGTAAGTATCCACAGCGCGGTAAATAGCCGGCATCAGAGGAATCCCCAGCATTCGATAGGCCCATACTAGATGAGCCTTCTTATTATGTAGTCTTAGCTTCGTCAAAAAATCAGCAGCAGCGCGTTCAAATTTAGCGATGTCATCTTCATGATAGCTCCCATCATCGTGAAGACGCTGCTTGTAAGATACGCCAGTAGCCGGATCCACCCATGCCGGTGTCTGGAAAGCTGAGCCATCATTTGTGCCTAGATTCACCACCACAATGTCAGGCTGCCAGGAATCGAAAGCATAGTCTCGATTAGCTCCAAGCTTTTCATTGGTTGCACCTTTCAGCAGTCCGCACACTTTCTCATATTGAGCCGGAATGCTGCAATTCGGGTTGTTATCCCAGCTGGTAAGTACTCCCCAGCCGCTTTGAGAGATGACTCGGTAATCCGCATCTAAGGCAGCAGCGGTCATATAGGTGTAATTCTGGATCGCGCTGAACCACATTGGAATCCAGTCTGCTTCTTCCTTCGCGCCAATTGCTCCTTCGCCGGAAGTGATGCTGTCGCCAATAAATTCGATTTTATGCGGTTTTTTCTTGACAGGCATGAACTCTCCGTCCGTCTTAATCGCGTGAATTTGAAGGAAACAGGCGGTGTCCTCACTCATGGCTTGTGTATCTTTAACAATCCGAATATTTTTGCACACGCGTTCATTCATGCCGCGAAAAACACAAATCCATCTTCTACCTGCCGTCACCATCTGTCTGCTCACAGGCTCTGCGTTCAGGATGATGCTGATCCAAGGCTCATAGGTGTCATAGTCAGCTTCAACCTCTACCCACAGCTCGCTTCCGGTCACTTCAAGCTCAAGCGCGCTCCCCGTCCAAAACAAGGTTAAGGGCGAAAGACTACCGGTTGTTCTGCCGTGTACGCTTATATGTTCAATATCTGCTAAAGCGGTCGTTCTTAATTGATCGTTTGTTTTCATCCATATCCCCCTCCCAACTTTACATACAGAATTATATCAGTAGGTTTGATTAAATACATCTTGTTCGCCGAGATAGTTAACCAAACGAGCATAATAAATGTTGAATGAATAAATGGAGATATACTCATTAAATCACTTTATCTACTTTAAATGGAAAAACATGATTTCAACAAAGTATTTTGTATGGTATAATCCGGCTTGTACAATAGAGATGGCTTAATGGGCGGTCGGCTAGTCTCCCGGAAGGGAGGTGATGCCCGTGGAGGTATTCCAAGCGATACAGTTAATGTTCCTTTTCGGAATGTTTATTCTCGCTTTGTTAACCTACATGAACAAGAAATAGACCGCCCTCAGGAAAGGTTCGCGGTCTATTAGATGCGGTCTAGCCTATGTGATGCCTACCGCCCTTAAAAGCGGCTATTGTTCAAGCCGTAGATGTTACCAGCATCTGCGGCCTTTATTATTTTTATTATAACCTTCCCCGTTTATACCTTCAACACTTCAAAATATATTTATGATCAGGCTCATTTATTTAACTTGCTGAGCAAGTCTGGCAGTTGCAGGCCGGGTCGCTTCCACCTCGTTCGTTGCAACTCTGACGCGTGCCAATCGTGTCGCTTCCACCATGTTGCGCAAGGATGCCGCCGTTTCCTCAAGACCGCGCGTCTTGAGTCCGCAATCCGGATTGATCCAGAACAGCTTGGGGTCCAGGACACGCAGTGCGCGTTCAATCATCGCAGTCATTTCATCAACGCTAGGAACTCGGGGGCTGTGAATATCATATACACCAAGCCCGATACCTAGGTTGTATGTGTTTTGCTCAAAGCTATGAATCAATTCACCGTGACTGCGGGAAGTTTCGATGGAGATGACGTCCGCGTCCATGTCTTTAATGGAGTCAATCATGTCGTGAAATTCGCAATAGCACATATGCGTATGAATTTGCGTCGTGTCCTTCACAGAGCAAGTGGTTAATCGGAATGCTCGTACGGCCCAGTTCAGATATTCCGATTGCTCAGAAGCTTTTAGCGGAAGACCTTCGCGTACCGCAGGCTCGTCCACCTGGATCATACCGATCCCTGCGCGCTCCAGCGCTTCTACTTCCTGTCTGAGCGCATAAGCCAGCTGGTACGCGATTTGTTCGCGGGACACATCGTCACGGACAAACGACCAGTTCATAATCGTAATCGGTCCGGTCAGCATCCCTTTCACAGGTCGATTCGTACGTGACTGCGCATATTGGGTTTCTTTTACCGTCATTTCTCCCGTAAAGAAAATATCTCCATAGATAACTGGCGGTTTGACACAGCGGGAACCGTAGGACTGCACCCAACCGTTTTCAGTAAAAGCGAAGCCCCCTAGCTTCTCGCCGAAAAACTCCACCATATCCGTACGTTCAAACTCACCGTGAACGAGAACATCCAGCCCAACTTCTTCCTGCAGCTTCATCCAAAACTCAATTTGCTCATGAATAAATGCCTCATATTTCTCGCTGCTCCATTCGCCTTTACGCCATAACTGGCGGGCTTTGCGCACCTCCGGAGATTGAGGAAAGCTCCCGATGGTCGTAGTCGGAAGAAGCGGCAGCTGCCAGTGGGCTTGCTGTGCGGCATAGCGCTCGGCGAAAGGCCGGTTACGAACCGGCTCATGTGCACTCCATTCAGCTACCGCCTGCTGAATTTTAATCCGGTTGCGATCCTCCGATTGCTGCAGTGCCTGAAGATCACTTTCATTTTGATCAAGTTCCTCTGCTACTGCATCTGCACCCTTCACTAATCCTTTTGACAGCAGCACGATTTCGGCCAGCTTCTCATCCGCAAAGGATAAGGCCATCTTCAAGACACTAGGAAGGCGAGTCTCGCGTTCTACCGTAACGGGAACATGCAACAAACTGCAGGAGGACTGGACAATGATGCGATCGGAAGGAACATGGGAGGCTAGGTCTTGCAGAAGCTTCAACTGCTCTCGCTGTGAAGACTTCCAGATGCCTCGACCGTCAATAACTCCTATTCCTAGCACTTTGTCCTCGGGAAATCCATACTTCCGAATAGAATGAAGATTGCCTTGACGACCATGTACGAAATCAAGCCCGATCCCTTGAACCGGCAGCTTGACTACCTCCGCAAATTGCTCCACTGCTTCGAAATAGGTTTGCAGCATGAGCTTGAGTTTGGGAGCTGCTGAGGTTAACGTGTGGTAAATGGTTTGTAATCGACGTAAATCTTCATCACTTACCCCTGTTACAAGCACCGGTTCATCGATCTGCACCCAAACAGCACCTTCAGCCTCCAACTCTCTAAGAATTTGAGCATATAGCGGCAGAAGCTTCTCCAGCCAAGCATCGAATTCCGATTGAGCGTATCCTTTGGACAACTTCAGGAAAGTCAGCGGCCCAACGATAACAGGCTTGCCGTCAATGCCCAGCTTCTCCTTCGCTTCCCGGTAGGCAATCAGCGGCTTGTTCTCCGTAAGCTGCGGCGTGGTGCCGTTCAGTTCAGGTACGATATAGTGATAGTTCGTGTTGAACCATTTCGTCATTTCACTTGCAGCTGCTTCCTTCGTTCCTCGAGCGATCCCGTAGTACACAGACAGTGGTACGGTCCCGCTGTGATAAGTAAACCTGCTAGGAACAAGACCAAACATCACGGCTGTATCCAAAATATGATCGTAATAGCTGAAATCATTAACCGGAATGAGATCAATGCCCGTTTCCTTTAATTTTCGTAAATGATCTAGACGAATCTGAGTGAAACGGCTGTGCAGTTCCGCCTCCTCCCACTTGCCCGACCAAAATCCCTCCAACGCCTTCTTCCATTCTCGATCTGCGCCAATACGCGGATACCCCAGCACACTGCTCTTACTCATCCTGCAAAACTCCTCTACGATTTGTTACTAAAAAAGTTATCATAGAACGAGTGCATGCATGTAATTCGAACAATTTATATCCAGTTATAGCCAAAATCTATAACCATACTTAAAAATCTTCATTTGCTCGGTCCCTGAAGAAATCTCTTGAGAAGCCTCTGAAACACCGGATCTCATTGGTTACAACCGTAATCTTTTGTTTAATTTGATCGAAAGACTGTCCGGCGATATGTACGGATTGAAGACCTCTTGCTTGTATTAGCCCCTGGCGCAATCGCTTTACGCAAAGCTTCTACATAAGCAGTTCCAAGCTTGCTTAGGACCGTGCTTTTATGGGAAATCCAGCCTACATGAATGATTTCTTCACAGTCTAGCGGTACCGGAATAATCTCATTGCCGTTCAAATCTGCGCTCAGCACACCGGTTGAAATCGTATACCCATTCAGGCCGATCAACAAATTAAATAACGTTGCCCGGTCATTCACCCGAATGCTTTTATGGTGGGTAATCGTACTGAGAATCTCTTCTGAAAAATGAAACGAGTTATATTCTCCTTGGTCAAAGGACAAATACGGGTAAAACTCCAGCTCCTCAATACTCACCGTCTTCTGCCTGGCCAAGGGATTGTTAACGCTGATAAAGATATGCGGTTTGGCGATAAACAGACTGGTGAACTGCAAATTAGCCTCTCTCAGCATCTTATTCATAACTTTCTCATTCAAATCATTCACATACAGGATGCCAATTTCACTACGCATGCTTCGTACATCTTCAATAATTTCATAAGTTTTGGTTTCCCTTAGCGCAAATTCATACTCATCCTGCCCGTATTCTTGAACCAGACTGACAAAGGCATTCACCGCAAACGCATAGTGCTGAGTAGACACGGAAAAATGCTGCGGCGACGGCTTCGCATTCAAGTAACGGCTTTCCAGCAAATCGGCCTGCTCGATGACTTGCCTGGCGTAGCTCAGAAATTCAATGCCCTCCTTCGAAAGCGTAATACCCTTATTCGACCTCTCGAAAATGGTAAGCTGAAGCTCCTCCTCCAAATCTCGAATCGCACTTGATAGACTGGGTTGAGTGATGAATAACCGTTTTGCAGCTTCGTTAATCGACCCTCGTTTGGCCACCTCTATCACATATTTTAATTGCTGTAACGTCATACACTTGTCTCCTCTTCCACATTGCTTTGACTCCATTATAAATCGGAAATGAATTCAGCATGAATTGTTAATCTATCCGATTGTGAAAAAATTAAAATTGACAAACGATTTTAGAGCTTTTATATTATTCTAAGCGATATTGATAATCATTATCAAGTGAGCTTGTCCAATATTTGATAACAAAAGGAGAATGCAAGAATGACGAAAAAACTTTTTATCCCTTTGATCCTATTATTCACGGTCCTTACATCGGCTTGCGGCAGTCAAACCGCTTCAAACAGCGAGGCGCCCTCCTCCCCTCTTCCAAGCACTGCCGCGGCAGCAGATGACAAACCGTCAACCATTACCTATCAAGCCGAGAACGGCCCCATTCAAGTACCGGCCAGTCCCAAGCGTATTGTTGCGCTAACGAATGCCCCTAATGTTCTCTCCCTCGGAGGAACGCTGGTCGGCGTCGACGAATGGACGAACAAGAATCCGCTCTTCAAAGATAAGCTAACAGGCATCCCTGTTGTATCTGAAAATGATTTGGAAAAAATCATTGAACAGAAGCCGGATCTGATCATTGCCGGAACCCAAACGAAAAACATCGACAAGCTGGGTCAAATCGCGCCGACTGTCGTGTATACGTGGGGAAAGCTGGACTATTTGAACCAACAACTGGAAATCGGCAAGCTGCTGAATAAAGAACAAGAAGCGAAAATGTGGATCGATGATTTCAAACAACGCGCAGAAGCATTAGGCAAACAAGTGAAGCAAAAAATCGGCGAGAACGCAACGGTTTCCGTATTTGAGACTGATTCGAAAACCTTCTACGTCTTCGGTAACAACTGGGCACGCGGTACAGAAATTCTTTATCAGGCTATGGGCCTGAATATGCCGGACAAAGTCAAAGCAGATGCGCTGGGACCCGGGTACTACACCCTCTCTCAGGAAATACTGTCCAGCTATGCAGGAGATTATATTGTGCTCAGCAAAAGCATCTCCGGCGATAATTCATTCATGAAAACCGAGACTTGGAGCAATATCCCAGCCGTCAAGAACCAGCACGTCATTGAAATTGATACGGAAGCATCTACATACAGTGATCCTATTACACTAGATTACTTGCTGAATATATTCAAAAAAGGATTTCTTGGCGAATAAAAAATTCGCGCTCGCACAAATAAACGCCTTCTCGTTATGAGAGGGCGTTATTTTTACAACAAGATGTCTGCGATTTCAATAGAGGTGTGCTTGGAGAGATCGATGAACTCTTCTCCAATCTGCACCAAGGGACGAAAATAATCCACTGGATTCGTCATAATAATACTACCCGTCCGCTGGTCGTTTAAGATGACCTTCTTACCGATGAAATTCGGAATCATATGGAGGATAAAGGTATGCGCGATCTTCGCATCGAGCTCCCCGAAGCTAATCCTGTGGATTTCTTTTAATACAACAAGCAGGTCTCTCTTCTTCTGATACACTCTTGTAGTGATCATGGCGCTGTATACATCAGCCACAGCTACGATCTTGGCAATAGGATGGATCTGCTGACTCACCTTTTTAAGCGGGTAGCCGTGGCCATTCAATCGTTCATGATGCTGAAGAGCCGTTAACGCATAATCATCGTTATGTATCGAGGTACGAATAATGTCGTAGCCGTAGACCGTGTGCCGCTTCATTTCTTCAAATTCTTCATCGGTCAGTTTGGACGGCTTGTTTAGTATAGCTGTATCGATTTTACTTTTGCCTATATCATGCAGGTATCCGGCCTTCCCGATATCCAGCGCTTCCGACTCCGAATGGCCCAGCCATTTGGCGATAAAGTAAGAGATCATACCGACATGCACACAATGATGATAGGTGTAATCGTCTTTGTTATTGAGCATTAAGAGCATGGATACGACGTCTTTTTCCCTTTCAAAGCTGGTGATAAAAGGGACAAAGCCTTCGTCTATTTCTTCTTTGGATATCCTATTGCCTTTACCCGCCTGCTCAAACAGATGTTTGACGGATGCGATCGACTTCTCGAAAGCACGTTATTTGTTGAGCATATCCTCGCTATTAAGCGACGGTGCCGTATCAAACTCCACATGCACATACTCAATATGGTGCTTGAGCAACAGAGTAAGAGCGGACATGTCAATAACGGAGCCAGCCGTGAGCACCTGAAGACCGTATGAATTAAACACGTCTCTTACTAGACGTCCACCTTTGATATCATCAGTTACCATTGCAATCATTTCGCTCATCCTGTTCTTGATAATAGGTCCTGAGATCTATCATAACCAAAAATTCGACATATGAAAAGGGGTGCTGTTTGATATATCCTACAAATACTGGAAGGATTCAGAATGAAACAAAGTCCAAGGTACTTTTGAACTCGTACCATGGACTTTGTACATTTGCTTAGTAAATGCTGTATTGGAATCAGGTTTCTGTCGCCGGAACGGGAGCCGCCGTTTTACCTGACTTTTCGATACTTCGCTTTTTAATGAAGAAGGCACCGATCAAGCCTGCTAATGCGAGGAAGCCGGACACCATAAAAGCGTTGTTGACCCCATGTATCATTGCTTCCGCATGCCCAACTGCCGATTGTTTTGAAGTCGCGGTCATGACCGTCACCAGAATCGCAGTGCCGATCGATCCTGCCATCATCCGCATCGTATTGCCCATTGCTGAAGCATGCGGGATGAGATGCTGTGGAATTTGGTTCAGACCGGCTGTCGTAACGGGCATCATGACCATGGATATACCGAGCATTCGCACCGCATAGATCAGCATCACTGCGGCATATGGCGTCGATATCGAGAGTCCGTACATCATGAACGTAGTCACGGTCACGATAGAGAACCCGATTATCGCAAGTCCCCTTGCCCCATAGCGGTCAAAGATTTTACCGCCAATCGGATTCATAATCCCCATGACGATAGCACCCGGCAAGAGCATCAAGCCGGATTGCAGCGAGGAGTAGCCGCGCATCTCCTGCATATACATAGGGAGCAGCAGCTCCGCGGCGATCATAGCCATAAAGACGATCATCGTCAATATTGTGGTCAGGGTAAATATAAAATTGCCGAAGATGCGGAATTCGAGCATTGGTCTTTCCATTTTCAGCTGACGGGCAATGAAGAAGAATAGAGCGACAGCACCAACCAGCAGTGAGATGAGCACTTGAGCGCTCCCCCACCCCATATCTCCGGCATTGCTAAAGCCAAACAACAATCCGCCGAAGCCAAAGGAAGACAAGATAATAGACGGAATATCCACCTTAGGATTTGTTAGCCGTGTAACATTCTTCAATAACAAGGCCGCTGCAATCAAGTCGATGACAGCAATTGGAAATAGGACGTAAAACAGCACGCGCCAGGAGTAATGCTCCAGCAGCCAGCCAGAAAGAGTTGGACCAATTGCGGGAGCGAATGCAATGGCAAGCCCGACCATCCCCATCACTTGACCGCGTTTTTCCTTGGGGAAAATAATTAAGAAAACCGTCTGCATAAGCGGCATCATGACGCCTGCACCAGAAGCCTGGATCACCCGTCCAGCCATAAGCATTGGAAAGCTGTGCGCAAAACCGCCTACAATCGTTCCAAAGGCGAAGATCGTAATGGCAGTCAGAAACAATCTTCGGGTAGAAAATCGTTCGATCAGAAAGGCTGACACCGGAATCATAATTCCGTTAATCAGCATAAATACGGTTGTTAACCATTGCGCCGTGCCCGGTGTAATGTTCAAATCCTTCATAACCTGAGGAATGGCGGTATTCATCAAGGTTTGGTTTAATAAAGCCACAAAAGTACCCGCCAGGAGGATAGCCACTAACGTAACACGGTTATAACTTGGGATGGATTCTTTATTCTCCACTATGATCTCTCCGTCTCTCTATAAATCTTTCTCTTAAATACTTAGAACTCCAACTATCATTGCAGCGGCGTTTGTCTAAACTTCAAACCTGATGACTTCTCAAGTCGTAGGCCGTGGTGAATGATGCTCATACGTATGTATGACCTTCTTCAAAAGAATTTTCAAAATATCCGCCTCTTGAGGTGTGAGGAACGTTTCGACCTGGTTCTTTACACGTTCCACCTCTTCATAAGCATGGTTACAAAGCTGTAGGCCAGACTCAGACAAATAAATTTGCTTCACTCGAGCGTCCTCCCCGTGATGGCGGCGCGTCACCCAGCCCTTCTTCTCCATGCCGGTGACAAGACTTGTCACGCTGGATTTTTCAATGTGCAGGAACTTCTCCAAATCCGAATGCGTAATACCTGGAACATCTTTACTGTACCTCATCGTTAAGTACTGCTGAGTCGTCATCCCTAGCGGTCTAAGCGTGTTTTCGATTTCTCTGCGAACCAGATTCGAAGCCCGTTTCAGCAGGTTTCCAATATGGTCGTTCAATTCCCACGGTAAGCTTCCCTTAGGTGCTTCTTGCCAATCGCCCATTTGATCTTCCTTTCTCTTAGCGTAGATGCTCGCATGGCACCCCATTTAATTAGAATTCCAACTATTTGTTTATGCTACTGAACAGATGATGATTTGTCAAGAAGGCTCTCATTCCTTCAACAATAAATGGTTGTAAGATACATTGTGCAGTTATCAAAAGTAATCTTGTTCACTTATTTTTTCTCTGTCCAGACTTCTCCACCATCCGAAGTAGTGTAGGTGAATTCTTTTCTCTTGTCGTCTGAAAAAATTCAATCTTCAGAGTTCCTCGATCTGAGTAAATTGATTCGAAAACTGGAGCTTGAGGATTGCCATATTTATAACCTTTAGGAATGGAATAGGTCTGGATTTGCCAAGACTTTCCCCCATCTTTCGTACGATAAAGGGGGATCAGTACACTGCTATGATAGCTTGCGGCAATCCATCCATCCGACTTGTTGTGAAACGTCATCCCTGTGACGTAGCCGTCAATGGTTTTGCTCATATCAGACTGCAATGTCCATGTTTTTCCGTTGTCCGATGTTTTATATAGTGTTTTCAACATTTGACCCGCGGCTGGGTCGGATGTCAACAGAATCCAACTAGGGCCTTCTTGGCTAGGATGCCAAGAAGCGAAAACGTTTTGGCCATGAACGGCTTTTTCCCAGTCATTATTAATCGGCAAAGAACTGTGCGTCCAAGTATTGCCGTTATTTTCGCTATGGTAAATCACAATTTTATCGTTGTTTAGGTATGCAAACCATCCTTCTGTTTCCCCTGTCATCGCTGATGTAAGTAGGGTTGCGTTCTTTTCTACATGAGGAGCAAATGCGATTTGTTTTGGTGTGGAGGAAGGAGGTGCTACAGGGCTTGCAGTTGGAGAGGGTACCTGGGATATAGTGGGCGTAGGAGAAGTCAAGGTTGAACTTATTTTTTTCATGAGTTATGCAGTTGAAGTAATTTATTGGTAGTTAATCTATGTCAAAAATCTTACGTCCAACTAAAAAAACACTTGACTTTTGAAAATCACCACAATAATTGCGAAGGATACCTTAACCAAGGTGTTACTTCAAAATTACAGGTGATTTTCCAATGAAAGCGTTAAAAAAACCGAAATATCGGGATTTACAATTGAGTGAATGTGCGGGCGCCCCTATCTTGCGTACCCTTTGGGAGAGGTTTGATATTTCGCTCCTCTTAACTCAGTCTGGCATGATGAAGCGTAGCGGAACGCCGTCCTGGTTGCTATGTTTTCTCTATGTGGTGGGTCTCATTTCTAATTGCTCTTCCGTTGTTCAAATGGCCGATTTGGCTCAAAAGGACTCTTTATTAAAAGTTATGTTTAAGCCATGGAAACTTGCGCAGTATACCATGAGCCGTTTTTTTACGACTTCGTTTCCATGGAAAACATTTGGTAAAAAGCGAATTGAGCGCCTTCAGCAGGATGGGCAAACAAGGCTGAAAGAAGGGGATGTCATAAATCTAGATGACACGCATTGTGCGCATCCGTATGCTAAACAACTCCCTTTTTTATCATGGCTTTTTGATCATTCTACGAAAACATATTCATGGGCGATGAATTTGGTTGTCATTCAAGCTGTCTTACAAAGTGGGCTAGAGTATCCCTTGTTCTATTCGATTTGGCATAAACCTGAAACCAAAGGTGAGGGTCTTACGAAGTTGGATCTCGCCAAGCAAATGCTCTTGATGCTGCGTGAATCCGTGAAATGCCGATTATGGGTAGCCATGGACCGTTGGTATTTGTGTAAGGATTTTTCGTGTTCCTGGAGTCAAATCAGTTTGATTGGGTAACCAAAGCCAAGCGAAATACGGCTTTATTTCGAAGGGAAATCGAGCCTCTTACTCGAAGAGAGCGTTACGTACCGTTGACTCCCAATATGCTTATTCGAGAAGTGTTTAAGAAGCTAACAAGTCACAGAACATCAGGTCTGGTATCCATCGCAATTCCAGATATCTATATGAAACAGCCCTATACCGTAACCAATCGTAAAGGAAAACAAGTCACCAAACAAAGATATGTTCAGATTGCCGCTGTTGCCGCCATGCGTTTAAAGGAAGACGAACTCTCGATACATGTAGAATCTACGGAAGATGACGAATCCCCAGCTACATACAGAGGGGCTTATCTTCTCATTAGTAACCGCTACGATGCACCGAAGGAAGCTACACAGACGTATGTGAAACGCTGGCGTATTGAGGTGTTTTTTCGAACTGCTAAGCAGGAACTGGCTTTTGAAAAGTGCCACTCCGAATCCGAAGCGCATCACCATGCCCACTTCGAGCTATTATTTACAGCGGAGACCTTGCTGGGCGTTGCCTTATTTGAAATGAACAAAGAAAAAACGAGTGGAGATGAAGGCTGCACCCACGGCGAAATGGTCCGCAGCCTTTTCCACACTCGTTGCCAAACTCGCAAAAGAACCTACAAAGGTCATGAGCGAATCTACGTTGATTTTGACATAGAAGTGAAACGTTTTGCAAGACTTATTCGATTATTTTGGCCACAGCATTATTTAATGCTTCTTTGGGTTACACCTAAACCACAAAATTACCAAGTGTTACCACGAGGTGCATAACTCATGTTTTTTTGTTATCACATCCAGTTACTGGAAGAATTGTAACGATGATTGATACGCTACTTACGATGATCATTTTACTGAATTTCAAGAAAATCACTTCCTTTGATATTTACTTAATCTACAATATTTTAGACGGTTCATTTCCGAGGAAAGTTTCCACAAATGTAATGGGCTTACAATTGTCTATACATACTTTGATGGAACCATGATTACGTTTAAAATTATCATGAAGGGGTATCGCCAACAAAACGCGGAAAACGTACGCTAAGCGAAAATTTATTCAAACAAGCCGGAAATACCGTACGCTAAGGAAATCCGGCTTGTTTTGTGCAAGCTCTAAGGGAGATCGACTTTTAAATTGAATTGCTTCTTTGCTTCCGCACCAGTAATGAAATCTTCTTTATTGACGGGAAGGTTATTCGCCAGCTCGTCCAAGGTTTCAACAATTCCTTGAATTTCATCCTGAACTTCCACGTTTGGGCGGCTATCCGCAAGTATTTTGAGAAAGCTGACAAATTGACCGCCACCTCCTTGATCCGCCTCATAAAAAGCATCAATAACGTCGAATAATTCATCGGACAATAGATTTATCTCTTCGTCGGCACATGACTCCAGAAAGGCCATCGTCTCATTCATATCCCTCGTTAATGCGTTGCAAATATCATTCGAATCATCCTGAAAACGTGGATCGGTGTAGTGCAGACGCTTTTTACGTTGAATCATCCATTTTACTTTTTCGTAGTCGAGCATGATCCAATCACCTCACTTTTTATCTGTAAAGCACCTATTTTTCGGTCGATACCTGTTTAAGAGGCCGTAATCCCCTTAGAGCTGCAATTTGTTTTAGATCAAATTTGTATTCGCCTAAGAAATTAATGTGTTCCCAGCCAAGAGGGGAAATATGCTTCAACAATTCTTCATTCAATTGCTTATGGCTCTTTCTATATTCCGTTGCCTGCGTCAAATAAACCGTATTCCATACACTGATTGCATTGATGAGGATATTTAATGCGCTGGCCCGTTGGAGCTGATCTTGCAGAGCGCGTTCACGCAGCTCGCCGTGTTTGCCAAAAAAGATCGATCTGGCCAATCCGTTCATTGCCTCTCCTTTGTTCAACCCTCGGTTGATCTTCCGCCGCAGCGCTTCGCTTGAAATGTAGTCCAGGATGAAGATGGATTTTTCGATACGTCCCATTTCCCGGAGAGAGGTTGCTAAACGGTTTTGACGAGCATAAGATCCGAGTTTCCCCATAATCAGCGAAGCCGAAACCGTTCCTTCCCGGATGGAGTGCGCGAGCCGTAATACATCATCGTAATTCTCCTGAATGATCTTTGTATTGATTTGGCCACGCAGCAGCTTCTCCAGCTTTGGAAAATCGCTAGGCTTCCCGATGGTATACAGCTTGGAATCAGAAAGGTCGCGTAGCCGCGGCGCAAAGCGGAAGCCAAGAAGATGTGTCAAACCGAAGACTTGATCTGTATATCCGGCTGTATCCGTATAATGCTCTTCGATGGCCAAGTCAGTTTCATGGTGGAGTAACCCGTCTATGACGTGCACCGCATCCCTGGCGTTTGTGTTGATAACTTTGGTATAGAAACTGGAGAATTGATCGCTGACGAATCGATAAATCGTTGCACCTTTCCCTGTACCGTAATGCGGATTCGCATCGGCATGAAGTGCGGCTACTCCGATCTGAACGCGCATCCCGTCTGATGAGGACGTTGTGCCATCGCCCCAATAAGAAGGCAGTGACAACTTATGGTGGTAATTGACAAGAACAGCTTGCGCTTTGTTCATGGCATCCTCGTAAAGTCGCCATTGGGCCGCGTTGGCCATCTGCCGGTAAGAAATGTCCGGAGTAGCTTCGGCCATTTTGGTCAATCCGATATTCGTACCCATTGCCATAATTGTAGCCATGAGTACCTTTGTTTCCTCATCGTTCGGCGGTCGGTTTGTTGAAGCGTGAATGAATTGATCGTGAAATTTTGTCCAGTTCCCTACCTCGATCAGCAGATCGGTCAGCTTAATGCGAGGAAGCAGCTCATACAAGGATACGCTGAAATCTCGGGCTTCTTCCGGAGTATCCTTCTCCAAGCGTTCGATATGCAGTTTTCCGTTCTCTACGTTGATACCTTCGAGGTCTTCCACATTATTTGAAACCCATTCCAGCCTTTTGAGCAGCGATTCCGTACGTTCAGCCAAGTAATCGCTGGCCGACATACTCACTGCGAGTGTTGTAGTGCCTGGTTCGATCCGTGCCCAATTCTCTTTTGGAACCAAGTATTCATCGAAGTCTTTATGCTGACGGCCCGACAATGGATACGTCACCGGAACGGACATAATTCCGAAGCTCCGTGAGAACAGCCATTTCATAATAATGTCGGTTGATTGTTCCGTCATCATCGTAAACGTGCTTCTGCCAGCGGTTCGAAACGAAGTTCAGCGGTGCGCCTTCCGGAACCTTTCGCTTTCCGGTTTCATTCATATCCCGGATGATATCAACCGCCTTCATTAGCGGCTCTGCTGACTTGGTTGACCGAAATTCCAACGATTTTAACAGCGTTGGCGTATATTTCCGGAGCGCATAGAATTTCTTTTCCAGCAAGTCCAAATAGTCGTAATCGACGGGCCGCGCCAGTCGCTTGGCTTCCTCCACAGATGCGACGATCTGACCCCATGGCATGACAGCATCAAGCGCAACAAACGGATCAGTACCTTCGCTTCGGGCTTTGATCAGAGCCGCCCCAAGATCAGCAAAGTGAACCACTTTTTCGTTTATCGATTTTCCGTTTTGTTTTTGAAGTTCCTCTTGGGCTTTTCGTCCTTTAGACAGCAGTTGCATGATCTGCCGGTCGTGGATATCAAATGCCTGGTCGGTCAAGTCTTGGACAAGCTCAATGAAATAGGCGACCAAAATAGCGTATTTCTTTGAATCATCGAATCGTCGAAAGGAATGTGGCTCATATCGCGACCCAACTTTGGATAGCTGGCGTAGTCGATTCGGATGAATGCCCTTTGTATCGATTTGTAACCGTAAGTCCCTTACAAATTCAAGCTTTTCAATCACTTTGAGGAAAGCGTCAGGGGAGCAGCTTCCGAGTATTTCACGTAGCCAAGCGAGATAAGTCTTGCTGCTTTCCGGCATAGGAGAAAGAATGCGATCCAATTTCTCAATCTGCTCCGGAGTAAGAGACGAAATAAGCAGCTTGGATATTTTCTCCTCTGCACGCTGGCGGGCTTCCCATACCACACGCTCAATCGTTGTCATGCCGGGAAAAATGATTTTCTGTTTGCGCAGCTCATCAACTGCCGTCCGGAGCAGATAATCAGCATTCCCATTCTCTAACGCATAGTTCAACATGATTTGGGAGATTGACCGGTATTCTCGAAGTGTAAAATTCCGATAGCCGTATGCCTGGCGTATTTCCTCCATATGTTCCCGGCGAGTCGGCTCGCGCTGGGCGTACAGCGCGAAAACATCCGGATCTACGCCGACCTGTTTAGCAATATAGCTTAGCACCGAATCTGGAATCATCTTGAGATCCGATAAAGACCATCCAGGGAAGCGTAGAACGGCCAATTGGACTGCAAATCCCAGACGGTTGTGATCGCGCCTGTGGTTGTTAATGATGTCGAGGTCATGTTGAGAAAATGTGTAGTACGTTCCCAAATCCCAATCGCTGTCGGACGGGATCTGCATGAACTCCTCTCGCTGCTCTTCCGTCAATAACTCTTTACCCCTCATCGAAAAACACCTTCCGTTATAAAAGTTCCATTTTGCGTTTCAGCTTGGCTTTATCCGGATTCGTGTAGAGCAGAGTCGTGTTGATATTGGAGTGACCAGCTTGATTTGCGACCTCATGAATGCTTAACCCTTTTTCAATTGCATTGGTACAAAAGAAATGTCGGAGCTGATGCGGCGTAATCTTAGGGCTGTACTGCTGAAAGATGCGATTGACTACCGTTCGGTTCAGATTATCGTTTTTCTTGCTGACGAATAAGAACTTAGAATTTTCCGCCACGCTGTACCGGTTGCGATCCTTTAAGTAGTCGCGTAGGGCATTGATAATTTTGGTGTTCATAAGAACGGTTCTTTGCTTTTCGCCCTTTCCGTTCCGGATGATGCACTCGCCGGTTTGCAAATTAAAGTCACTTAGCCAGATAGATAGGGCTTCGGAAATACGCATTCCCGTATAGGCGAGGAGCGTGACAATCGCATAATTTCGCTTGTTTTTGCTCTCAAGCACTTTTTGTATAAACTGTTTTACTTCCAACTCCGTAACTTGCGTGGGGGAAGCATATTCTGTCTGTACTTTGATCATGTCCGTTTTCTGGATCACCGCGTCGTTCTGGATGCCCGAGGAGATCAGAAAGTCATTATAGCTTCGCAAGCTGCTGAGCTTGTGATTGATAGTCTTGGCGTTATTCAGCTTGATGTTCTTTAAGTAGCTCACGTAATCAAGCACGTTTTGTCGATACAGCACCGCACATTCTTGACCGAATGATTCTTCAAACCATTTGAAATATTGATTTATATCCAGGACATATCCTTTGATCGTGTTTTGGCTTTTACCGTTCGCTTTGAGGTAGGTAAAAAACGCATCGACCCTGCTCATGGTTCGCCCCCGCCAAGTTCTTCATGCGTGATTGCGTTAACGTGTTGACGTTCCCCGGCCCTTTCCACTTTCTAACAACCCCCTTGACTTGATGCATCGTAAAATTCAAATTAATTGTGTTGCATTAGAATTTGCAGTAATAACAATAAATTGTGTTGCATTAAATATCCTGATTGTATCCCTCGATAGAGTCTAGTACAACACAATTTATATTGTGTTGTACTAAGCCTGACACTGTAAAAATTATAGTTTTGGAGCCAATCAATCGATCCCGTATCGATCATTACTAGATGTGGAATGGATCGAGGAGAGAATGGAGGGAATATGCCTGACCTTTTAAGGGGCTGATCTGGAGGAGGCTTGTCCTAAAATTTTTATACAGTAGTCCATTACCTTGGAATATATACAAAATATGGGAATTAGGAACTATACCATTTTAAATGAAAATCTATTAATCTAATACATGTATTTCCATTTCCAATCAAATTTGGGATGGAAACATCAAACCAACATAATAGAAAAGAGGTTTTTGAACAAATGAAACTGCTCAAAGTCGTAACTAGTGCCGCATTATCCTCTGCAATGTTGTTGACTATCGCTTCCGGTGCATTTGCTCAAGCATCGAGCCCAGCAACGAAGGAAGCTTCCGATGTTTCTGTGACATTGGACGGAAAGACAACTACATTCTCCAGCACGGAGATTGATAAACTGGCGGCACAAAACAATGTCGATGCCAATGCACTGCGGAAAGCAATTGAAAGCGGCCCGGATGAAGAGGGATGATTTTCTCCGTTTTCGAAGCCCCCTCAACTCAAAAATAAAGGAATTACGACGCAACAGCAGTTAGATCAGGCCAATGAGCAAAGACTCTCCTCTACAGGAGAGCCTCTCGTTAGGTCTAAAGCTACCTCAAAGTCTTCCTCTTTTAGCGCTCTGAGTACTATCAGCAAAACAAACCAAGACTCTACCGCATATAACTGGACAGGGAACAAAACAGCGAATGGCAACTGGCCAGCGCTGGGGATTTGCGCTGTCCATAGACAAAAAGATATCGGCGGCAGCACGTACGCTCCTGTCATTCCTTTTGGAAAACTTTTAAGTACAAACAAAGATATTTGGCTACCTGATGGCGTCGGCTACAAGAGCGATTTTACAGTAGACGATACAGGCTCTGGTCCGAATAGAACAGATTATTGGATTGATATCTTCTATAACAAGGATACTCAGTCTGCAATTAAATATGGCGTAATCAAGCTTGATTATACTTATACGTCTTAAAATAACCCAACAACTTTAGGAGAATACACTTGTTAAAAAAGAAGTACCTCGGCATCGGCTTTATCATATTGATTGCGAGTGCGGTCTTTCTATTGTACGCGCTAAAAATCGGCCCATTCGGCGGTTCTGCATACAAACCTGTGGAACAGGCTACTACGTCAATAAGCAACATGAAGGCTGACGAGAAGAAAAAATTAACCATGATGGAAGCTTTGCGCCTTGGATATGAAGAGGCAAAGAAGCACACAGAAGAAGAACCTCTACTTATTAGCTTGACAAGTACTGATGATACTACTGTGCCGCAAGGAAAATCGGATGGTGCGGATGGAAAAAGGAATGCTTGGAATCTTCAGTTTGGTAACAAGAAGGGCAATATTAACGTTACCATTTCGTTCAAAGATGGGAAAGTTGATTCTCAGGTGAAAAGAGACGACAACAATTTACTTCAGAAAGGGCAGTATGCAATTTCTGATATTAAAATTGATTCCCCTGAAGCAGTTAAAAAGGCGATTGAAGTACTGGGTATGCGGCCAGGGAATCCCGAAATTAAGGATGACTGGATCAAGGGGTATCATTTTAGTATCATGGGATTTATTACTGATCCAAACTCTTCCGAAAGTCGGTATCTTCTTAGAGTCATGGGGATCTCGCCCAATTCTCCTAACAGTGAGAATGACAGCTTGAGAATGACTGTATTCTTCGATGTCAAAACCGGTGATATATTGAACGCTTCCGAAATGACTGGTTATGACAAGGATGGCCGTACGAACTGGAAGGATGTTCAGATTAAAAAGACAGTCAATAAGTAAGAAAAAAGCAGTCCCCCAGCGGAGGCACTGCTTTTTTCTTGAGCTTATGCAGGTTCTATAATGCATTTTCATATAATGCTGACTTTATTTTTACTTAGCGTACGTTTTCCGCGTTTTGTAGGCGGTACCCCATGAAGCTCTTTGTCAGTTTTATTAACCGATTAATTTATTTGCGACGAGAAAAGGCTATTGACTCTAGATAGCCTCTTCTTTAAATGGATTATGTACAATCTAGAGAATTGCCGGTTTCCGGCTCAACATCTAAGAAACAAAAATAGAGCGTTTCCGCCCTATTTTTGTTCGAATAGCAATTATTGAATGATAGTTCTTGCAATCACAGCTAGATCTGCGATGTCGATCTTGCCGTCATCGTTCAGATCGTATTGTTGAGCTGTATCCCAATCCGGACTTGCTGTCGTCTTACCGTAGTTGGCTGCAGCAATCGCCAAATCTCCAATGGAGACTTTGCCGTCTGAATTCAGATCTCCCGGTGTACTTGGTATGCCTGTAATCGCAAAGCTCAAGGTCACGGGCTGAGTCGTGCTCTCTTCACCCGCAGCATTAGCAAATTGCGCATTTGCAAGTGTAACAGCCGCTTGGTTGGTCTCTTGCAACGTTTTCCAATGCAGCTTAAGCTGCTCTCCATCCGTCGAAACAGCATGCTCGCCGCCTAGACTTGCTACTAGCACACGAACCTGCCCCGGCACATCCGTTTTTGTATCAACAATTTGAAGGCCGTCTATCAGGGATTCTACTGATACAAATTGTATCTTATTAGAGTCAAAAGTAAACACCAGATCTTGTGCATAAATGGCGTCACTAACATCTTGGGAAACATGCTTCAGACCATAGATTACTTCATAATTGCTTCCCACAGGAACCTGCGTTTCACCGGTTAGAGACCCGGTCAGCTCCGTGAGAGGCGCACCGTTAGGCACATCCGCTTTATACATCGTCATATAATCGAGATTCACATTGCCAATGTCGCCCTTATCGACTCGGTAGCTGATCACATTCTTACCTGCTTGTAAAGGCAGTCTTACAGAAGCTGTAAACCATTCATTCCAGCTGATAGCCGTTTTGTCCGGCGCAATTGTCGTCACCTGATTACCGTTGACAAACACATGGAGCTTTGCTCTTGCCGGCAGTTGGTTTGACGGATTATTCGTAGATTCTCCATCGACTTGAACGCCATATGCATATCTAGCGCCAACAATATAATCGCCGGCTTCATTGGCATTCACGACAAAGCTCGCTTCAGCGCCCGGCTGATTCGGCAAGTTCACATATCCAGTGCCTTGATAGTTGGTATGGCTGTTATCTTTGGTAATGCCGCCGTATAAAATGGCATTCTCCGCTTGGTACATATCACCTTGACCTAAGTCACCTGAAGGTAGTGGCTGCCACTCAGAAGGAGAAACCGGCTGACCAAAATTAGGCGTACCATCTTCGTTCCAACCGAATTTCTTAATATTTACTTGCCGCCACCAGTTACGTCCCACATCTTTATACACACGTGAATGATAAATCATCCAATCTTCTGTACCATCAACTGATTTGACAAAACCGGCTCGTGCAGGACCGGACACATCACCAGTTGCTACGAAAACATCATTTTTACGAGTCCAGGAAGAAGGATTCAAGATATTGCCGTCCGTATTCATGAAATACGACAAACGGTAGCCGTTGGACTGATAATCGCCTTCTGACACGGTAATAAACACTTTGCCGTCTTTTTGCAGAACGCGAGGACCTTCCCCGCCGCCGCCTGGTAAGAAGGAGCGATTTGCTGTAATCGTATAAGGGTTATCCATTGGCGCAATAGCCGGCCCTGCCGGTTCGCCGGAGCCCAGCGTCCCCCATACCGCATACAACTGACCTTGATAATCAAAAACGGTAAAATCGTTAGCCTGTTTATACACGCCGTTCTCCCCAGTGAATAATGCACCTTTGTTAACATAAGCGCCTTGAGGATCGTCTGTCACGGACTCCAGCACATTTGCCATATGTTTATAGCCGAATTCCTGCAGATCCGCGCAGTAATAGATGTACCATTTCCCGTCAAAGAAGAAGATCTCCGGCGCAAAAATACGAGTTTGCGTCCCTTGAGAGTCAAATACCATAATCTTCTCGCCCTGGTCAGTCAATGTGCGTGATTTGGACACATACACCTTATTATTTGAATCCAAATTGCTGGAGGACACGAAATAATAGAAGCCGTCTTTGTATGTAACGAAAGGATCTTGGCCTTGATATAGCGGGTTGCTGAATGTATGGAATGCCGATGAGCTGGTTACTCCCATGTCCTTCATAAAAGCAGCTCGCGCAACAGACAAGTTGTTCGTCGTTTCGATTAATAACTCGATTTTGTCTTTGCCGTCTGCTTCACTGGAATCAATGGTATCCATAACTTGCTTTGCCTGACTGTTTGCGTCGTTCAACTGCTGTAAAGCGCTTTCAGATGCATTGCCTGCAAACTGCTGAATTGCATAATCGGCCTTTTGAATTTCTGCAGCCAGATCGATTTTTTTGTTCGCAGCTACATGGTCATCCGGCAAATAAAGCGCAGACTCAGGAAAACAATCTCTCTTGGTTGGCTGGCGCTTTCCCACTCCATCTTCAGCCATGTGCCGCCCCAACCTTGCAGGTATTCAACTTTGATATCGTAATGCTTTCCTGCTTCCAGCGAGATCGGTGCGCTAACCTGAGGAACTTCCCATTTCTGCTGCCAGAAATCGATAACCAAAGCGCCGTTAATCCATAATCGAAAACCATCGTCTCCCACCATATGAAACGTATAATCTTCAGTATATTTGGGTACAATCGTTCCTGTAAATCTGGCTGTATTGTAATCGGCTGTGCCTGAAAATTGTGTAAAAATACCGGCAAATGAATCGCCATTGAGATTAGCAATGGTGCGCTCTCCCCGGAAGTCATCAAACTTAAACACGTTGATATCCTCGCGGTTGTCGGGATTTTTTTCACACTTATAGAACTCTCCCCACAATCCGTGTCCTTCTATGGTCGGGTCTGCAGCACTTGCGCCGGTTGGTGTCATCAGCATCCCTGATATGAGAATCAAGGCGATCACGATTCCAAATAATCTCCTCAAAGCAGTTCCTCCTGTTCACTGATTCATGGTCATTCGTAACTAGGAAGCGGTTAACCAAGCTGTCTGTACTTACAAAGTTTCACTTCATGCAATACCTCCTTTTTGGCAGCCAAAACAACAGCGTGCTTATAAAGTAACATATTTTCACGAAGATAGATTTGTAATATCCGGTTGTTTTTTATAATTATCTGAAAAGCTTCACCCTCAAATGGCAGTAGGGTAAGACGAGGGATTACTCCTCGGACTCCCCGTCAAACCGTGCATGCGGATTTCCCGCACACGGCTTTCCTTCGTCAGTTCCCCATCTTCAGGAGTGAGTTCTCTTCATCCGTCGCCGAATTGCCTATTTCACTCCTGAATTAGGAACGTGTGGTGAGTAAGCTTGTTAGAAATACCATTCCTGCCGATTCCAACACTTTGTTAGGAATCAGCGAGTTAGAAACCGTAGATTTCTTTTTGCGTATGAAAGCTCGCACCCTCATACGCGTCCATTTGTCCAAACATTGAAACTTCTTGTTTACATTCCCTATGCCGAAATAGTTTCACAAAACCTCGTGCGACCTCATTTAGTTTCTTAATCATTTCTTGTAGGTTATTTCCTTGTTGTCTGTGGGTGATATTACGGACTTTATCTTTGTATTTCTCCACTTTCGTGTCAGGTACAATGAGATAATCCTTCCAAAAATCGAATCCTAGAAAACGAAATCCTTCATCGAAATGCACAACCTTCGTTTTCTCAGGATGCATTCTCAGCCGCAGTTCTTCTTCCAGAATAGTCTTTGCTACTAGGTATGCTTCTTCTGCCAGTTCCTTTGTCTTGCAAAGGATAACTGCATCGTCTGCGTATCTTACCACAGCAAAACCTTTCTCCTTCATTCCCCAGTCGAAATGATTCAAGTACAAATTCGCAAGCAATGGCGACGAAATTTCCGCCCTGCGGGGACCCGATTTCCGTTTCATGGAACTGATCATCTTCCATGAATCCCGCCGTTAGCCATCCGCGAATGAGCGTCAGTACTTTTCCGTCGGTGATTCTCTCATGTACTTTCTCCATCAGTAATTCGTGTGGAATTTCATCGAAGAAAGACATAATGTCAAGGTCAACCACATATTCGTATCCGCCGCGTTTCGCACGTCGAATCGTATTTATTGCTTGGTGCGCCGAGTACCCTGCACGGAAACCAAAGCTGTAATAGTAGAAGTCTTGCTCAAAAATCGGCTCGATGATTTGGCGAACCGCTTGCTGACATACTCGATCTCGGATTGTGGGAATACCTAACGGTCTTAATTTCCCATTCTCTTTCTCAATGAAGTGTCGTCGCACCGGATCGGGCTTGTACCGCCCTTGTTGCAATAACCTTTGAAGTTCTTTTAGGTTCATGTTCACGTTCTTCTCGAACATGGCAATGCTTATGCCATCGATTCCGCCGCTTCCTTGATTCTTCTTCACAGACAGCCACGCTTTGTACAGGTTTTCTATTTGGTACACTTTATCGATCAGGAGTAATATTGCCGTTTCGGTTTCATTGGTGTTTCACCACCTTTACCGCTACTCACCAAGCTGGTATTGTTTCCGCTACAGATAATCGATTCCTTGCTTATTCCACGGCGCAACAAATGCGTCTTAGACTCATTGTCAATCGCTCCTGTTTGTCCGTCGTGTACTCAGGCCGCCAGTAGCCCTCTATCCGTTGGAGTTCTTTCGCCATTGGCGGGACGCACCCATTTGGAACTACCCTCGTTGGTTCAAGGCGCTTACGATCTCCACTCACACAAACTCACAGACTTTGACGAAGCACGTTCCCTTTGCCTCTGTCTTCCCTCTTTTGAAGTGGAAGCAGGTTATGCGACTGAGTTTTTTTTTCCCTCGTGCGCATACTCATCCGAGTTTTCTCCTCCAGACTGTTACCAGCTTTCATTGGCTCGGACTTACTCGCTACTACGAAACGATCCGCCATCTCGCAGCTTATCGATTCGGCTTTCCCTTTAAGGTTATACCTCCCCTACCTCGTCCGCGTTTGCGTCAAGGAAACTACGAGACTTCCCTCAGTTATCTGCACATTCTTTTCCATCCATCCTGACCCTAATCACGTCGATGAGCCTTACAGGTCATATCCCTTTGTTTGTTTTCCTGCAAGATACACATAAAAGTATAGGTTTCCCCGTTCTTTGGGCGGGTCACCCAGCATCGCCGCCACCTCTGGTTCACCGCATTCCGGGCTGGACTTTGCCTGCAGGCCCTTCGGATTCCCTCTCACGAGAGACACCCTGCCAATCCTATTCTTGTTGGAGTAGGACCTCTACTTCGGCTACGGCACTTTAAAGGGTAAAGCTACCGAGTGGATTTGAACCACTTAGATTGTGCGACTGTGAGGCGCACCAAAAAAACAGCCTGAGGATTCAGGCTGAGTTTGGTGATAAAGCTGGAGCCACGACGAGCTTCAGTAGATTTGCTGCGAGCGCTTATACGGTAATCTTTTCAATTGCTGCTTTCATTTCCCGCGTCATTCCGCTCAGCTGCTGCACCGATGCAGAAATTTGCTGAGCAGCATGAAGCTGCTTGTGTGCCAGCTGGTTAATTTCATGGGTACCTGCCGATGAGACAGAGGCGATATCTGATATTTCCCCTACTGATGCTGCCACCTCCTGCGACCCAGCTGAAATCTGCTCGGCGGAAGCAGAGATTTCCTGTATCTGGGTGGTGACAAATCGAAATAGGTCCACAACCCGATGGAAGGACTCATCCACTTCCTTGGATAACTCAATGCCCGCTTGAACCTCTGAGGCTCCCGTAGACATCGTTTCATTGATTTGCACCGATATGTGCTGAATATTGGTCAGCAACGCGGAGATTTGTGAGGTGGAAGAGGAAGAATGCTCCGCAAGCTTGCGCACTTCACTTGCGACGACAGCAAATCCGCTGCCATGCTCACCGGCGCGAGCTGCTTCGATCGATGCGTTAAGAGCAAGCAGCTTGGTCTGATTCGCTATATCAACAACAACCCTTAGCACTTCACCAATTTGCTGTGAATAACCGCCTAATGCTTGAACTAGGCTTTGCGTATCCTGCGCTGCTGCCGCGATTGTACCGATCTGCTGCTTCATGAGTTGAATGGTATTCTTTCCGGATTCTGCGGATTGAAGCGCTGTCTGAGAAGCGTCCGAGACATGGAGTGCAGCCTCCGACACGCGCCCGATAGACTGCGTAATTTCAAGCATGGAACGCGCACTCTCCGAAGCACTGTATTGCTGGGTTTGAGCACCCTCGTCCACTTTTTGCGCCGTATCGTTAACGACTTGATTCATATTCACAAGCTGCTGAGATTCCACGGACATCACTTCAAGCGAAGCTGCCAATTGATCGGCCGTTCCTTTCACATTCGATGAGATCGCTCCCACTAGCTCGGTCAGCTTTTCAGACATTCGCTTCGTACTCGCGTAAGCGGATCCGATTTCATCCATAGAGTGAACCGGGTGCTTCAATAATATCGCTTTTGCCTGCAGAAGATCACCTTCGGCGATCCGTTCCGTAGCCTCCCCCAGGTAACGAAGCGGACGAAGTGCACGTGCTATAAATAGGGCGATCACCAGTAGCGCAACTATCGTCAAAATCCCTCAAGCCCACGTCATACATGGAACTTCCTCGTAAAATTTTCCCTGCTATCTGCTCAACAGCACTGGCTTCAACATCAATCCCCAGAACACCGACAATCTTACCCTCCGAATTTTTTACCGGAGAGTACGAGGAAAGATAAGATCCATATTGGGGATTCTCAATGATTGAGGAATGCGCTGTCTCCCCTTTCAATAGCGCTTCGATCGCATCAGGGGGAATATCCGTCACCTCATTGATGGGGAAGCGCTGTCAGAATCCTTCGGCTGACCGTCGATCATAATGAGCGGTTCCTTCTGATCGTTAATTTTGACCAAATATACATATAGAGCGCCAATTTGTGTACGATATCGGTCTAATTCACTGCGTATCGACCAATAGCTGTCATCCTCTTTTGGATCCTTCAAAAATTGTTCATACTCTTTCAAATCCATTTGCTTCGCATAGCTCTGGGCCAAATTCATGCCGTACGACGCGATAGCGCTTTCACTTGCCGCCTTCGCATTATTGACCTGCAGCAGCACATGACCGGCAGTCAACAGCAGCAGGACCACCGCGACAGCGATGACAAGCTTGGATACCAGTCGTTTACTGAAATACTCCCACAACTTCTTCAAGTACATTCCCCCTGCGTAAATACTTACATAGCATCTATCCGACAAGATTCGACGAGATTCCGCTAAATCCTTCCTGGTAGGTAGGTGTATGTACAAAAAAATCGTGGGAGAGGGATACTCCTATCTCCTATACCAACGCTCATACTGCTCCGCGAGATTATCCTTACTGACCAAAACACGATGCAGTGTATGACTCGGAGCAAGTCCATTGAGTTCAATAATTAACTTATTAATGTCGGATAGGATCAAAACGAGTTCGGAGTCGTTCGGCGATTTTCGAAGCAGCGTCATCGCTTTCTTCATGGAGGTTCCGATCTCGCTTCTCAGCATGACCCAAGGAGGCTGTACGTTAGCCTGACGAAGCACGGTCTCTAAAGGATCACCCGTCGGCACCGATAATGGTTTACCCATTCCCGGCAACCGGTTAAGTCCGCCGTTTCGGACAAACTCCTGATAGGCGTCGTCCGCCCAACTCTCCTTTTGAAGCTCGATCAAATCCAGTTCATCCATTGAATGGGCAACCCTTTGATGTTTCTTATTCCTATCATGTTCCTGTTCTTGCTCTTGGTTTTCGCTCATTCCACGCCCCCCCCCCCCCTCTCTACTTCGTTCATATTAAAAGTTTACTCACCTGATCATTGCTTCTTATCTTGATCTTCAAGTAGCAAGTAACCTTCATCCAATAGGCTCCAAGCCTCTACGCGTTCCTTATTTTTTTCATATCACTTCTGTGGACTGTAAAAGCACTAATATCATCGGTCATGTCCACTCTAGCATCCCAGAGCTCCGACCAATCCGGATATGTTGGCGCCCACGCCACAGTCCACCCGTTACTGGTTCTTTTCAGCAGATGAACCTCCTGGCCGGGATGCGTACCTAAGCCAAGTGCATAAACAACTGCCGCGTACTCGTCTTTTTGGTGGATGGCTGTTACATTGCCTGAACAGTAGGGGCTATCCTGAAGTTGCTTGCCACGCTGTTCCGAGATAGCCATCGGCGCTTGGGGATAAGGCTCTGCCTGCCATTCCCCATCTTCATACCAAAGGAGACCATGGCTCTCTATCGCATTTGCACCTAATCCAAAACCAACGGTGATCAAAACTATCTTTTTTAAAAATAGACGCAGGAAGCCGCTCAAAAGTCAATAAAAATTTTATCAGAAGATTCTCATCGATTTCTCAGAAAAGCCGTCTCCCTCCCGCCTTCCAACAGATTGCGCAGCTCCTAGCAATAATTAGGAGGAATTTTATCTGGTATAGTGATAGCAAGCACAAGGAAGTCCGCTTCACTCATTACGGACAAGCCTTGCTAACCATCACATAGGAGGGAAACAACATGAACTTTCAACAAGGATGGAAAAAACGTCTGACGGTCCTGTCGATCGCCGCCGCTATCACTATCACTGGTGGGGTCCTGAGCAACCCTGCGCCTATGCATGCAGCCACCATTTCTGCATCAGCGACGTCCGCAACTTCCAAAGCCAACAGTATTATTGCGTTGGGTAAAAGATATTTGGGAACACCTTATCAATTTGGAGCTAAATATGGTCAAACCAGGACGTTTGACTGTTCTTCCTTCACGAAAACCGTATTTGCCAAATATGGAATTACTCTGCCTCGTTCGGCCTCGGATCAATCCAGAGTCGGCTTGTATGTCTCCAGAAGCAATTTGAAAAAGGAGATTTGATCTTCTTCAGCGTTCCGGGAAGATCAGTAAAAGTAGGACACGTGGCTATTTACTTGGGTAACAACAAAATGCTGCATACGTATGGCGCTGGTGGTGTTAAAATCTCTACCATTAACAGCTACTGGAAGTCACACTATGTGACTGCCCGCCGCGTGATTAGATAAATGAGTTGAATCAGCTCTCATCTTCGGATGAGAGCTTGTTTGTCGATATAGGAGTGTCCATTCCGAGCTTCAGCAGCTTTTCTCCGATCTCTGTTGATATGGTGACAACTAGGTGCCGCAATAAGTACGATAAGGCCGTGTTGATTGTACAGGCAGGATATAATCCAGCTCCACATCTATGGAATAATCAAACGGTTTAGCAAGAACGTCTAGCAGCTTATAAAGCTTCGTAAAGTCCCTATCGTTTTCCGCAGCCTCTAAGGCTTCTTCTACTCGGTGGTTCCGAGGAATGACTACAGGGTTGCTGCTGCGCATAAGTTCATAAGCCGATTCGATCGGGCCTGCCTCCCTCCCCAATCTAGCCTGCCAACGTCCATACCAGGCTTTAAACTCCTCGGTTGCAAAGAAAGGCAAAGCAGCAGGCTGATTCAACGTCAACATACGAAATGTATTCGTGAAATCAGCACGATACGTCTGCATCAACCCAAGCAACTCATTAATTAAAGCCTCATCTTCCGCCTCTTCCGTGCGAATTCCGAGCTTCCCCCTCATTCCCGCAAGCCAATGCTTCATATACATATCAAAAAATCGGGATATCTCATCCTCAGCCAGTTTCACAGCCTTTTCTTCATTGCTATCAATTAGAGGCAACAGCGATTCTGCCAGTCGTGCCAAATTCCACGCAGCGATTCGCGGCTGATTCCCGTACGCATAACGCCCCTGAGAATCAATGGAGCTGAATACCGTAGCCGGATCGTAAGCATCCATGAACGCACAAGGACCATAATCGATGGTCTCTCCGCTAAGCACCATATTGTCGGTATTCATAACGCCATGAATAAATCCGACGAGCTGCCATTTGGCAATGAGTTCCGCCTGACGCTTGATCACTCCTTGCAGCAGAGCAAGGTACCGGTTCTCCTCCTGGCTAATCTCCGGGTAATGCCTCTATCGTATAATCCGCCAACGTTTGCAAATCTTCTTTCGCCCAGTTTGCTGCATATTGAAAAGTTCCGACACGAATATGACTAGCCGCTACTCGCGTAAGAATTGATCCTGGTAACTCCGTCTCCCGGATGATGGACTGACCGGTGGTCACGACCGCCAGGCTTCGTGTTGTGGGAATTCCAAGAGCATGCATAGCTTCGCTGATGATATATTCTCGGAGCATCGGACCCAGGGCCGCTCTTCCGTCACCGCCGCGTGAATATGGCGTCCTTCCTGATCCCTTTAGCTGCAGGTCTACACGCGTTCCTTGTGGTGTCATGTGCTCACCAAGCAGTATGGCCCTGCCGTCACCCAGCTTGTTAAAATACCCGAATTGATGTCCGCCATATGCTTGTGCCAGCGGCGCAGCACCTTCGGGTACAAGGTTTCCTGCAAGCTCATTTACACATGCTTTAGATTGTAGTGTTTCAACATCCAAGCCAAGCCATTCAGCTAGCTTTTCATTGAGAATGACCAGTTTCGGCGCGCGGACTGGAACCGGATTTTGCTGTGTAAATAAGGATTCGGCAATGCTGCATAGCTGTTATTAAAATTCCAGCCTGGGTTCAATGAAGCTTGATGTTCTGTCATTGGGACTCCTCTGCTTTCTCGTTTTGTCATAGTATATCCAATCAGGCCAATCTAAGATTTTAACCGACCGCTGCTGACTATAGCAAAAAACAGCAAACCCCTGAGAAATCGGGATGCTTGCTGTTTTTTATCGGGTCAAATTCCCTGACGTTATTTAGCTTGAATGTAGCCTTCCGCTTTAAGAAGCTCTGCAATTAACACAGCACCGCCTGCAGCGCTGCGAAGCGTGTTGTGGGACAATCCCACAAATTTGAAATCGTACAAGGAATCTTCGCGAAGACGGCCTACCGAAACACCCATTCCGCGCTCAATGTCACGGTCCAGCTTCGTTTGCGGACGGTTCTCTTCTTCAAAATACGTAATAAATTGCTTAGGCGCGCTTGGCAAAGCCAGCTCTTGCGGACGGCCTTTGAATTGCTTCCATCTCTCCAAAATTTCTTCCTTGGAGGTTTTCTTTTCAAATGAAGCAAAAACCGTTGCCAGGTGACCGTCAGTAACCGGTACGCGGATACATTGCGTTGTAATCAGCGGAGCGTTAGCTTTGACGATACCTTCGTCCGTCAGAGTTCCCCAAATACGCAGCGGCTCCTGCTCGCTTTTTCTTCTTCGCCGCCGATGTACGGAATCACGTTGTCAAGCATTTCCGGCCAGTCAGTAAAGTTTTTACCCGCGCCGGAGATCGCTTGGTACGTAGATGCTACCACTGTTGTAGGATTCAAATCCTTCAATGCGTGAAGAGCCGGTACATAGCTTTGAATCGAGCAGTTCGGTTTAACCGCGATAAATCCGGTCGATGTGCCCAGGCGCTTTCTTTGAGCAGCAATCACTTCAATGTGCCCTGGATTCACTTCCGGGATGACCATCGGTACATCAGGCGTCCAGCGGTGTGCAGAGTTATTCGAAATAACCGGAGTGCCTGTTTTCGCATAAGCCTCTTCCAGCGCTTTAATTTCATCCTTCTTCATATCTACCGCACAGAAAATAAAGTCAACCTGAGAAGCGACCTCTTCCACCTTGGAAGCATCCTGTACGACGATTTGCTTAACGGGATCCGGGATCGGCGTATCCAACTTCCATCTGCCCTTTACGGATTCCTCATAGGTTTTACCAGCAGAGCTGCTGCTTGCTGCGATTGCTGTTACTTCAAACCATGGATGCTGATCCAGCAGCTGAACAAAGCGCTGGCCTACCATTCCTGTGCCTCCGACAATACCTGCTTTTAATTTTGCTGTCATAGTCGATTCAATCCTTTCAATGAAGTATTCAAGTGTGTGAACTCATAACCTTATCTACATTAGGTCTATTCAAATCTTTCGACTTCTGTCCGTATGCCGCACCAAGCCGTTTTATCAGGCAACAAAAAATCCCACCCCCAAGACTTCGGTAAGTCTCAGGGACGAGATTGTTATGCTCGTGGTACCACCCTAATTTCGCTGAACTGTCGCCATATCAGCCTCTTCAAGTACGGCATTACGGATGCAATGCGTATACTTTAGCTCTATAACAGGAGCTCCTGGCTCACCATCCCCAGCTTGCGCGGTTCCGATGGGCTGCTCAGAGTCTTTTTTCAATAAACATCGCTTTGCTCCTTTGCAGCTGCCGGAGCTCTCTGTGAAAGCATACATTTATTTACTCGTCTCTTCATCGCATTTTAAACATTTTGATCATTTTAACAGATATCTCACATCACGTAAATATGATTTTCAAAAATTCCATATACTAAAAAGAATTCCAACACACGATTCAAGTTATTTTCGAAGTGTCGGAATTAACCGATGATGCTTCAGCAAGAGATCCAGCCCATCTGCAATATCTTGAACAACAATATGACTAGTAAGTAAAGTCACAGTCGCACAGCCTTCTTTACCAATGACTGCCATGGAGAGATCAGTACGGCGGAACATCAGTTCATCATTGACACCGTTGCCCATGGCGACTACACCTGATCCTAGACTTGACACAAAATCAGCTTTAGCTTCCCGTTGATTGGACTTGCCGATGATTTGCAGCTTGACGGGCAGAGATTCGCACTCTATCGACGCACTGCCGTTACTGTCCGCTGTCAAGACATGAATCGTAATGGATGCTGACAGCTCCTCCAATCGTTCTTTCACTTGCGGCAGGATCTTCCCATCCCATGCAATCGTTCCATTAAAATCTAGGACAAGATCCGTTATGACCATGTCTTCTTGGCCTGGAATCCTGAGTAACATATTGATTTCTCCTCGCTGCATGCCGCTCAAATCAGCTTAAATCTCACTAGATGATCGGTCAAATTTTCATTGTTCAAAACTTCTAGCTGCTTCTTTCCCAGCAAATCGTAATGCGGGTATTGATCCCGATGATGGATGTAAGCAGGGTTCAAACTATACTCCTTGCACCAATCCTGAAGTCGATCCAGATCGCAGCAGCCAACCTTCGTCACGGTCTTCAGCCCTTCAAATCGAGGATCCAACCAATAATGCGTCAAATAAGCGATTTCCCCCTGCTTACACTTCCGCTTCCATTCATTCAGTTCACTTCTGGATATCCCGAAAGCCATGAAACATTCTCCTAAGAATTGTCATAGATGCTGAAAAACTGCGATCGACAGCACATCATTCCTGAGGGTCTGCATAGCGCACAAACGACATGACGATATCCTGCGCATGGTCACCAAATCCGGACCCGAACAGATTGAGGCCTCGAACATTTAGCGCCTCCTCCTGCACCTCAAAACGTACACGGATTGGCTCTTGAAAAGCAAGTCCAAGTAGATCAATGTTTGTCTCCGCTGACAGGGTACCATTCACGAGACTGCCCTCTTTGCAAACTCTCCACTCCGTCAACTGGCCGTATTCCGTGCCGCTGCGCCAACGTTCAGGAGTCAGCTTTCCCTTTACGGTCCCCGAAATCACCCGGGCTGGTCCATGTGCCGATAGGCAAATCATTTATGAATAGTGTAATGTCCGAAGGCCACTCCATCTGAAAGGCAGGAGCTTCTGCGCACACCTCTGCACGCACAATCAGCTCATCCAGAGTGACGCCCGGCGGCATCGGGTTAGCAAAATAGTATTCTACATACCCTGCGCCTGAGAACCACAAAAGCGCAGCTTCCGTGCGTTCCGGCATATAAAATGCGCGCGGGTCGTCCGTAGACCCAATGATGCTGCCGTCCTTCCCGGCCATGCCGCAGGTCGGCTGAATCGAGCATCGCGAATACATCCCGATCGGCATGTGAATGTCTTCAGTGCGATGAAGACCCTCACCTAGTTTAGAGGGAAGATCCAGTTGGATGGAACGGCAAGTCACCGAGCAAATCTTTTCGCGGTTGGCGCCTTGGGCAGACACGACTAGCTCAGCCTGCTCAAGAATTTGCACATTGATAGAGATGGTGGGCTGCGCAGCGCCAAGGGCTTCAGCCAATTGACTGACACTCATGGGCTTTTCGCCCAGTGCTTCAAGGATTCGTACCCGAATATCACCAGACAGTGCTTTGGCGACATCTACGATTCGAGAAGCAGGATAACGGATGGTTTCTTGCTTGATTTCACTCATAGATTCGTTCCTTTTTGATTAGAGTTCTTATCCTTTAGTGTACATCGAAACCTATGTATTGTAAAACTATAATGTGTATTGCGTATTTTAAATACTAATGTTAGAATGGTGCCAATTCCACAAAATGAAAGGTTGTGCACACGCTATGCATTTGGCAGAAGCAGCATCCCTAACTACCGACATTCCAAGACCTGAATATCCGCGTCCCGATTGGGAAAGGTCGGATTGGTTCAATCTGAACGGCAGCTGGTCCTTCCAGTTCGACCATGAGCAAGTCGGCTTACAGAACTCATGGTATAGCAGCAATGAAATCGCTTTCGATTCAACCATTATTGTTCCCTTCTCATGGGCCAGCCCTCTGTCGGGTATCGGCCGTAGTGACAAGGGCATCGGGTGGTACCGCCGCAGGGTGAAGTGGCAGCCAAGCGAGGCTGAATCCCGCATTTTCCTTCGTTTTGGTGCTGTTGACTATTCATGCGAGGTTTGGATCAATGGTATGCCTGTCGGTTCCCATCAAGGAGGCTACGGGACCTTCGAATTCGATGTCACGGATGTGTGGCAGGTATCCGGCGAGAACACGATCGTCGTCCGGACCGAAGACTTCGACCATGACTTTCAAGCACGCGGTAAGCAGGGCTATGGAGAAATCCGCGGCATTTGGCAAACGGTCTGGCTAGAAGCAAGGCCTCAAACGTATGTGCGGCATGCTGAGTTCACCACTTCAATAAGCGGCCGGATACAAGTGAAAGCTAAGGTGCATTCAAACAGCGCATGTAAAGCGACGATCAGCTTTTCGTTCGATGAAGGTGCGGTACTGCATCGTGAAGAGCTTGAATTGAGCGTCGGCGAGAACGAAATCACTACGGAATTTTTGGTCAAGGAGCCGAAGCTTTGGAGTCCTGAATTTCCTTATTTGTATGAAGGACAGCTACTGTTGGAGGGCTCTTTCGGCAGGGATGAGGTCCGCACTTATTTTGGCATACGCGAGATTGGTACCGTCCTCCATGAAGGTCGAACCTATCGTTGGATCACCCTGAACGGCAAGCCCGTCTACCTGAACGGTACCTTGGATCAGTCATATCACCCTAGTGGATTTTTCACTTACCCGACAGACGATGAGATGCGTGATGAAATCTATTTAATGAAGCGGCTTGGATTAAACTTTGTCCGCATCCATATCAAGCCGGAGGAGCCGCGCAAATTGTACTGGGCGGATAAACTGGGTATTCTCGTCATGGAGGATATGCCTTGCTTCTGGGGCAATCCGGATGAACAAGCGCGGCTTTCGTATGAAGCTGAAGCCCAGGAAGTCATCGAACGGGATTGTAACCACCCCTCTATCTTCTCTTGGGTGATGTTTAATGAAACTTGGGGCCTTAAGACAGACAGTGCAGCAGCTGGACTTACGGGGGATCAGCAGCATCCTCATAACTATTTGCCGGCTACACAGGAATGGGTTCGCGGAATCTACAAATGGGCGAAGCAACTGGACCCCACCCGAATCGTAGAGGACAATTCCCCTTGCAATCAAGATCATGTCGAGACGGATCTCAATACATGGCATTTTTATATCAATGGCTATGAACAGCTGCGGGACCATCTGAAGGACGTGACGGACAACACCTTCCCCGGCTCCGCCAAAAACTATATCGGCGGGAACGTACAGGCTAACGCGCCACTTATGAACAGCGAGTGCGGGAATGTATGGGGCATTAAAGGCGGTGCTGGCGACAGCGATTTGGCATGGCATTACCGCTATATGATGAATGAATTCCGTAAGTATGATAAGCTTTGCGGTTTCGTATTTACCGAATTTCGGGATGTGACCAATGAGTTTAACGGCTATTACCGCTTGGACGGCTCGGATAAAGATTTTGGCTTTGACGCATTTGTGCCCGGAATGACGATCGCAGACCTGCACGCACCGGATTTTATCGTGATTGATGCACCTCCTTGCCAGACTGTCGATGCCTCTGCAATGGTCACCATACCTCTCCTCCGCTCCAGCTTCTCGGATCAGCATCACGGACAAGAGCTGCAGCTTGCTTGGGAATTATGGTACGACAACTTAGGAACGCGAACCGTCATGAACCGTGGGGTCGAACATATCACTTGGAATTCATACGGCGTAAGTGAGCTTAACCCCTTGCATGTGAAAATGCCGGCACAGGACGCCGTTGCTGTCCTCGCCATCCGGCTGCTGGATGCCGCAGGTCACAGCTTGATGAGAAACTTTATAACCTTCGATGTACGCAGTGGTTCCGCCTGCAGGTATGATGTTGATGGCAGCTTGCAGCTGTGCCTGTCGCAGACTTCAAAGAGCATTCATTTGCCTATGAATGGAACGCGATTCAAGGAGCCAAAGTTAACGGCGGTAAAGAAGGCTCTCTCCTTTATGACATTCAACTGCCTAGTCAAGATGATCAGAATGTCATTGGTGAAGTTGAAGTCATCTTCGAGGCCAGCGCGAAGCGGTTGCAGGCACGCAACGTGGAAGGCGCGGTTCTTCGTCAGCATGACATCAGCTTTATGCATGGTGCTTCGGCGAATGTTGAGTATAACCCGAACACGTACTATATGACCGATGACGAGCGGCATGAATCTCGCGTTAACGTCTTGATCGACGGCGAATGCATCGGCTCATTCGTTCTTCCGGATGATCCTGCGGATTGCCGGGGTGTGCTTTCTCGGCACTACCAGCCTGCTGTAGACTTGCTTGATGAAGCGGGCTCATACGGATATTTATGCAAGGTAAGAGTACCAAGCCGATTGGCAGCTAGATTGGATCGAAACCGCCGCTTCACACTTGAATTGAAGGCCGATGAAGGCGGAATTGCACTTTATGGCCGCAATGCCGGACGTTACCCGATTGATCTTTGCATTCGCTATCATTGATCTTATCCTTTCAGATAAAAGGTCGGACAGAGACATTCTGCCGGTCTTTTTTTATAGTTGACAGTTTGCAGCACATCCAAGGAATAAGAGCCATCGTCCTCGGAGGTTCAGGAGCCATAGACCGTATCGACAGCAAGTACATGTCATCAAATTTATCACATCTTCACCCTTCCACAGCTTCATGTCAGGTATAGTCACAAAGACAAGCCCTAACCAATATGATGTAGTACTTAAGGTAAGTTTGGAGGAGGCTGGTACTTATGGCTTGGAAGCCCAGGAAGGTAGCGATTGTGGGGATGGGTTTAGTTGGCTCAAGCTGTGCGTACGCGATTATCAATCAATCCTTTTGCGAGGAATTGCTGCTGATTAACCGATCACCGGAACTCGCCAAGGCCCAAGCGCTGGACCTCTCTCACTGCATGGACTTCACGCAATCATGGACCAAAGTATATGCAGGCGGCTACGAGCAATGCGGGGATGTGGACGTTGTCATCTTGACTCCGGGAGCAAGCGTCCTCAAGGGGCAAAACCGGCTTGAACTGATGGACTCGTCCATTCAGATCATGAAGGAAATCATTGGGCCAATTATGAACAGCGGCTTTACCGGCATCTTCCTCGTCGCGACCAACCCTGTAGATATCGTTACATATGCCGTTTGGAAATTGTCCGGACTGCCGCGGAATCGGGTGCTTGGAACCGGCACCTCAATTGACAGCGCAAGACTGAAACAGATTTTATCCGGAATCTTCCCTGTTGAACCGAAAGGCGTCCAAGGCTATGTGCTTGGCGAACATGGCGAATCCCAATTCGTAGCCTGGTCACACGTGACAATTGGAGGAAAACCGCTGCAGCAGATCATCCATCAGCATCAGCAGCGATTTGGTCAAGTCAATCTAGACCAGTTAGCGGAACAAACTAAGCTTGCAGGCTGGGAGATTTTTAATCTCAAGGGCTCGACCTACTTCGGGATTGGCAATGCTCTGGCCTTCATTGCGCGTTCCGTTTTGAATGATACCCATCGAATCTTAGCCGTGTCTGCTGTTTTAGATGGCGAGTACGGTGAAACCGATGTTGCTGTCGGTGTCCCGGCTATCATCTGTAGAGATGGCGTTAAGGAAGTTGTGGAATTGCAGCTTGATGAATCGGAGAAAGAAAAATTCAGGAATTGTTGCAGCGTGATCTCGAGCGCATCTGGTTAAGGCGCATATGTTGGAAGAGTGATTTATCAGCCTTGCTTGGTCAAATAACCCTCTCAGCGGAAACAAGTTAAGTTTTTTCGGTTTTCAGCGTCTTGAAGTTATGTTATGATTTATATAAGAAAACCGAGTGCGGCAAACACTCGGCTATACAATTGGCTTGGATGGTTTATTCCTTCTAAGTTCCAGGCAATAAAAACCCACCTTCGGCTCGCAACCTTGGGGTGGGTTTTTACTTTCTCTTGTTGCTCGCATTGATATAAGTTAAAAGAGCAAGAATAAACATTCCAAATAAGAACATAATCTGGATTGCATCTTTAACCTCCATGGCCTCACCTCCTTTCAAAGGGAAACCATGCCCACCCAAGATTCAATTGTACTCTCACATTCTACCATATCAACCTATGAATGAACAGAACATTCGTTCGCCATTTTTCTTGCGTTCTATACGATGAAAAATAGGAGCAAAGGACCTTTTACATGCACCCCTTTATCGCCGAAAACATCTAACATAAGCTCAGAGAATCCATTTAAGACCTTATGGTGTTCCTCAAAATGCAGTTCTGCATTTACAAATCCTTAAACTTTGAGGGTTGACATACCGACCGTTGGTCTGTAATAATAAAAACATACCGCAGGTCGGTTTGTAATGCCGTGTGAATTATCCAGCTGAACTGCTCCCCCTATCCTATACCTATGGAGGTTTGAATGATGATAAACGAACAATTATTTAAAGTCGGTTTTACCAATTTGGATAAAGAGACGGACAATGTTCCCTTACAAGTATCAGGTTCGATTCCCGGTTGGCTGAGCGGCACGCTGTTCCGCAACGGTCCGGCTAAATTTACAACAGATTCAGGCTGGCATACGCATTGGTTCGACGGTCTCGCCATGATTCATAAATTTGTTATCGCGGGTGGCCAAGTTCGATATTCGAATCGCTTTCTGCGAACGAAAGCTTACGAATTGGCTATGACAACGGGAGAACTCGGTTCGGGCTTCGGCAGCTCAGCGGGCAAACAGGTGCAAGGAGGTAATAACACCAATGTCAGCATCGGAAAAATCGATGACCGCTTCGTTGCCTTGACGGAATCTCCCGGTGTTATTGAGTTTGACCCCCATACCTTGGAAACGAACGGTGTCTTCGAATTTGGTGACGGCTTTGGTGGACATTTCACAACGGCGCATCCGCATTACGACCTGACAACTGGCAGATATATCAATTTTACTGTTCAATTCGGCAAAGCGAGTACGTATCACCTGTATTCGATCGCCCCCCATTCCAGAAAGCGCGAATTGATGTGCACAGTGGAGACCGCTGAGCCTTCCTACATTCACAGTTTCGGGAATACGGAACATTATGTGATTTTGGCCGAATTCCCATTTGTCGTAAATCCGCAGGAGATGATGACCAGTGGGAAGTCGTTCATCGAGAATTTCCGTTGGAAGCCTGAACAAGGAACCAAATTCTTCGTCGTTCGCAAGTCCGATGGAGCGCTTGTGAAAACCTTCGAAGGTGAAGCTTTCTTCTCCTTCCATCATGTGAATGCTTTCGAGTACGATGGAGGCCTCGTTCTTGATGTATGTGCGAGCCGCAATGCCAACATCGTGGGCAGCTTGCAGGTCAGCAAATTAACGGATTCGAGCGCAGGAGACCGTAATCCGGTTCAATTCCGCAGATATACGCTTCCCTTCACATCGACAACAGCCCGTTATGAAATCTTGACTCCCGAGTCGGTCGACCTGCCGACAGTGAACTATGCCAAATTTAGCGGAACGGCGTACCGTTATGCGTATGGGATCAGTACTAGCAATGAACATCCCGAGAAATATGCCAATCAATTAGTGAAAGTCGATACCGTCTCAGGTGAATCGAAAATTTGGCGCGAACCGGGCTGTTACCCTGGAGAGCCTATTTTCTCGGAGAAGCCGCTTGCTTCCAAGGAAGATGAAGGTGTTATTTTGTCCGTTGTGCTTGACGGGGCTAAAGGTTCCTCCTTCCTGCTCATCCTGGATGCACAGACCTTCACGGAAATCGGCAGAGCAGCCGTTCCCCATCATGTACCTTTCGGCTTCCATGGAATGTTTACTGACGAATTATTTGAGCAAAAGCAAGAGCTGGCTGCCAACTGAGAAACACACCTCCCTACCATCCTCAATCGCTGCCGATGCATGCTTCCTTAGGCAGCGATTTTCCATCCCATCCATCCTCTCGTACGCTTCTTACTCTACAAAACACACAGCTACTCTCTTATTTCTTATAAAGATTCCATGAATGAATAAATCGAATGAGGCTTCTGCAGGTCTCGTGAGATCAACTTGCTGCACAGCATTTTTTCCGCATAAAGGAAGGAGATCGGTCCAGAACAGCTTGATCCACTCTAGCATATACTAAATAGAAGACTATAACTTGCTGGGGGGACTTCTCTTGAAACCTGCACACATTAGATGGCACGAAGCTTCCATTAGCAGAGAAACTCGCAATGTGTTAAACGGGCATAGAAGCTGTGTTCTGTGGTTTACTGGCCTATCAGCATCAGGAAAGTCAACGCTGGCCTTCGAGCTGGAACGGCAGTTGTATGCACGGCACATTCATGCCTATGTCTTGGACGGGGACAATCTTCGCCACGGAATTAATCAGGATCTCGGCTTTTCACCCGAGGATCGAAGTGAAAATATCCGTAGGGCGTCGGAGGTCGCCAAGCTCATGATGGATGCCGGTTTCATTACCCTCCTTACACTTATTTCTCCAAACCGTGAAGACCGCGCGCTGGCGCGTTCGAAATTTCAAGAAGGGGAATTTGTAGAGATTTATGTAGATTGCCCCATCGAGGTATGCGAAAGCAGAGATCCGAAAGGTTTATATAAGAAAGCTAGAGCCGGAGAAATCCGCATGTTCACGGGGGTTTCCGCCTCTTATGAGACACCGCTCACGCCTGAGATTACGGTTTCCTCTCATCTGCAAACACTGGAGGAATCGGTCGACCAGATCATCCGCTATCTCATTGACCATGGTTATATGACTCTTTGAGCACCATGTTCAGGGAATCCGCATACGTTACAATAGCACATTATCTGTCATGCAGGAGTCGAGCATATGCTTATCTTTATATTAGGCGCGCTGCATGCTGCGGCAGCAGCATCAACCGCAGCCAACCTTGCGCGGATAGTCCCTGGTTGGTCCATTGTTCCGATTGTAGATCGTCCTGGTGAGCGAATGAATCAAGCTTTATGCGGATATGATCAGCCCTTTTTTCTTACCCTTCAAGCCGGTGACTGGTTTCACGCCTCTTTTTTTCCGAACTGCAAGCTAAACTGCAGGAGCTGCCCGATCATATCTGCGGATTGATCTATGAGCGGGAGCATGAAGAGCTTTCAGGAGCACTTCGTCCTCTCGTTTGGAGAACGAGCGCTGTGATGAAGAACGGGCAGCCCGCTTTTTCAGAAGCCGACCGGCTTCCATTTATGGATTATGTATGCATGGATATGAAATATCAATTAGAATCGAAGTGGACATGGCAGCATGTATCCAGTGTCAAGTGGCACTCTCCTGTGATTAGAACGCCGTCTTGGGAGCGCGCTCAGGAGCAGTGGTCCCTTATCCATCCGATACTAGCCGCACACAGTAACATGGAAGCCTTAGCGAATAATCCAGAACAACCGTGTATAAGCATTAGCATTGTCATCTGCACCTACAACAACGCTGAATACTTGCCCTGGGCCATCCGCAGCGTCCTTATTCAAGATTGCTTCCATTGGAAGCTCCTGATTGTTGATGACGCTTCTACCGATTCAACGAGCCGAGTGCTCGATTCCTATAGGAATCACCCCAGCATTACGATCATTTCCAATGAGAGCAACCAAGGGAAGTCTAACTGCTTGAACAAGGCCATACAAATCGCTTCGAACGACTGGCTCCTTGAGCTGGACGCGGACGACTGGCTGCCTCCTGATTGCATTCGAAAGCTGATCCATGTCATTAGGGCAGCCTCGGCAGAAACAGCCTTGCTTCACGGAGATCATTACGATTGGCTGGAAAGACCCCGCAAGCAGCTGCTGTTCCGAGGACTGCGCAAAGGAACTCCGCACATCCAGAGGAAAACCTTGATACAGCAAGCAGCTCCGGTCATTCCCAGATGCTATCGGATATCGGCGCTGCGACAAATTGGAGGCTGGAATACGGAGAGTTTATTCGATGGGAGACTTTACGAGGATTTGGAAATTATTCTTCGATTGACCAAGGACAACGAAGAGGTTTATATCCCTTCTGCCTTGTATCATCGAAGAAACCGCCCTTCAAGCATAACGAAGCTGAATGCAGCCAAATATGCGCAGTGGGCTCAATGGGCCGAGCCGAACATAGAGAAGAAATGACCGGGAAATCCAGCATCAGTCGGATCCCGGCCCAAGCACTTAGGAAATAATATGAACCGATTGGATTTGGGGCAACGATATCGTTACCGTATTGGACGGTCCATAATCATAATAATAATACTGGCCACCGCTGCCTTCCAACGTCAAGCTTGAGCTGTTAACCGTAGTCAGTACGCCAATAAACATCTGATCGACCAGGATCACTTCAACGGTTTTTCCGATGGATGCCGTTAACATTTCAACAAATGACATGAGTTCGCCTCCCTTTTAGATATACGCTAGAATACTTACGGCAGGTATGAGAATCAGGTCACCATTCAGTCCTTGCAGCTCAATGAAATCCGTACCGATCATCGTAAGGGTTCCACTCTCCGCACCGGCTGCTGTGAACACGGTGATCAAGGTGTTAATCCGGTTGACGAGACCGGCTAATATGCCGTCTGACGGCGGATCCTCTTCTTCCCTGATCAAGAGATACGTAATCGAGTTTCCATTACCGAATGTGGAATACACTTCAAAGCCTTCGTTCAGCAGTTCCTTAATTACCTGAGATGCGTGAGCTCCTATTTGCAAAATCGGCAGGTCGACAGTGCTGTCAAAGCAGCTGATCACGCAGCTTTTGGACGAATACGAGACACCTGCCACGATCATGATAACATCGTTCATTCCTAGGCCTCCTTTTGTCTGTAAAACCGTCTTCCAGATGTTTACGCAGTCGGTACGGTAACGATAGGACGGAATCCGATCAATTGTGCGATGGAGAAGACAATGATTTGCTCAGGGGAATTATCGGTTGTTGGACGAATCGTAATGGTCCCTTTTCTGACGGTTTCCAGAATTCCAATTCTGCTTGGAGGTTCTCCTCCAGCTCCGGCTCCGCCTGCATTGAACACCTCGATCTCCTCACCGACAAATCTTCTAAGCTGAGATCTTAGGCCTCGTATGGATGCATCCTCCGGTACCGTCACATTGACGATCGGAGCAGGGGTCCTTACGGTAACTTCAGGCGCAGGCGTCGTTACATTCACGATCGGCGGCGATGTGGATACATGAATTTCTGGATTTGGAGCCTCAACGTTAACCGTCGGCGGAGGCGTCGTTACATTCACTTCCGGCGTTGGCGTGGATACGTTGACCGTAGGTGGCGGTGTCGTGAGATTGACCTCCGGGGAATTCACATTGACATAGGGAGTTACTTTTACCACTTTCGTTACTTTATGGACTGGACGTCTCCGGCGAGTCTTACCTTGATGGCAAGCGTGCTTGACTTTCCCAGTGCCGCGTCTCTTCGGCGAGCATTCACTGTGTTTGGTATGCTTTCTGTGTTTGTTAACTGAACATGCTTTCTTTGAAGCTTTGATCATGAGGACACCTCCGAAATTGTGTTGGATTTCATTGGATGCATTTGGATTTCATTCCCTTTCAACACCCTTACATCATACTCAGAAACGGCGGATCTCGTCCTAGACCGTCACCTAAATCTATGGGCAAGCCGTCAGTTCTTCTCTGCAATTTGTCTGAGCGCCTTCTCAAAGGCATGGACACTGCGTTCCCATGTCCACTGCTTCGCCTCCTGCTCGCCTGCCTCAGCAAGTTGATTACGCAGTGTGGGGTTCTCAATCAAGCGGATAACATCACTAGCCAGCCGCTGCTCGAATCGGTAAGACATCAGACCATTCTTCTCATGACGGATGTAATCGAGATTACCTCCACCATAAGTTGACACTAGGGCGGCTCCGCACTTCATCGCTTCGAGTCCAGGCAGCGAAGCCGTATCGTAGGTAGAAGAATTAACGAAGATATCCGTTTCGTTATAGTGATAGCAGAGCTCTGTATCGTTGGCAGGAGTTAAATATCGAAACGCCGGATGGCTTGCCTTGATTTGCTTTAGGATAACGGATGCTGCAAATTCATTAGGGGGCGAGAATAAATTAATTCGCACCTGCGGATAAGCTTTGTGCACCTTTTCCAATTGTTCAACCAAGTAGCTCTGCTCTCTGTGCCAGGAATAACCGCCCTCGGGGATGCGAAGAATAGCCGAAATTTGAATTTGCTCGTGCGGTTTACGAATTCGGTAGTTGGTAAAGCTCGAGCTGACGCCTACAGGGACGATATGACCTTCGATGCCATGATTCAGCTTGATCAGCTGCTGCTGCCAGCTGGATAACACGATGAGATGCTTCGTAACGTGGTAGGTGGGGAATGTGATATGATTATCGGGCAGAAAAGTGGGCTCGTAGCACAGACTAAGACGTACATGTACGCCTTTCCCGTTTCGGCTAGCTGATTCGGCCGCAGGTACTAAGGAATAGAAATTGGAGATAATTACATCTCCATAAGGGTAGTCATGCTCTTCAATCGTGTATGGCTGCCGGGTTCGCACAATTTTGGCTTGAATGGAGTATTCGATCGCACCGTTCTGCGGCATAAGGATCATGACCTGATGCCCGAGCCTGGTTAGCCCATTGGCAAGTTCGGCCAGCATTCGTTGGGCTCCTCCCATGCTTAAGGTCAGAATCGGAATGATGACGGTGAGACGCTCTTTCGCAATGCGCTGCTCCAATGCTTGGTAATACGTAGCTTGAACCTTGAGAATTTCTTTTTGAATAGCAGGCTCGAAATTTTTCGTCCCCATTGCTTCATGTACCCTGTATTTCACAATCGGTTCGTTTAGGTACTCAAAATCAAAATGAAACAAAACCCTCATCCATAAATCGTAATCCTGCGTGTATTTCAGTGATTCATTAAACAAACCGACTTGGCGGAACACATCCATTCGAAGCATGACGGTACATCCGTTAATGAAACAACCTCGCTGCATCGTACGGTAAAATTCCATTTTGTTCGGATAATAAATTCCGGCAGGGCCGCTGATCACTTGATTTTGGGCATCAATGTGCACATAGGAGCTGTAGCAGGCAGAAGCTCCAGTCTGCTGCATATAAGCGATTTGTTTGGCTACTTTGTCCTTCTCATACAAGTCGTCCGAGCTAAGCCACGAGAAGTATTCACCGCTAGCCTGCCGAATACCGGCGTTCAGAGCGCTCCCCGTACCTCCATTGCTTTTTTCTACATAGCGAATTCTGTTTTTGTAAGGTCTAATTTTGTCCGTATACCGGATCGAACCGTCGTTCACAACGACCACTTCAATGTTCGGATACGTTTGGTTTAGCGCGCTCTCAATCGCTTGATCGACATATTGACAGTTGTAAAAAGGAATAATGATCGATACCTTCGGATAAGTTTGCAAAACCAATCTCCCCTAACCTAACTGTAATTACCACTTTCTGCGGGAAGAGATTTCTTCCAATACGTCCACGATATGCGTTTCAAAGCGACTATGCGTTAAGCGCTCAGCGCTAAGCTTACCTCCGTGAGCCAGCTTCGAGGCAAGTTGTTTGTCGCTAAGCACCGCGCAGATTCCCTGGGCAAGCCGCCTTGGATGTTGAGGTGCCGTGACGTACGCACTCTCCATATGGGTACAAAAATCCATAATGCCTCCTGAGTTGGTGGTGACAACCGGGGTCCCGCAAGCCATTGCCTCCAAGGGAGGAAGTGAGAAGGCTTCAAACCATGAGGAAGAGACAAATACATCGGATGATCGGTACAATTCGGCCATCTCATATTCATTCGCCGGAAAAAAGGCCTGTTGATGTAAGCCGGGAACGGATAACGCACGATCCGGACAAATCAGATGAATCATGAACGATCCGTTCCATTCTCGATGCACAATCTGCATCGCTTCTTTGAAGTCATTGAAGCCCTTCAGCGCATACCCATCTTCCGCAGCTCTAGCGATGTAGAGAATAATCTTGTGCCGATCTGGATCAGCAGCACGTGCAGCTGCCCGAGCAGGGTCAGCGAAAAATACGGCAGGGTCCACACCTAACGACACAACCGTGCTGCGCTTCCGGGTATGCCGATAGATCTGATCATCCAGCCATCTTGAAATGCTAATAACAGGAACACCTTGCATATAGGTCCAAAGTGCCTGTTCCTTGGCAGGGACCCAAAGCGGTTCAAATCCAAGACTTAACCGCACGCACTGCTCCGGCCACGCCTGATAGGCGGGAAAAAAAGTCGTATAAAAGTTAGGCAGTACAAGATCTCCATACGGAATCGTTTCGTGCGTTAAAGCGGGAACAACCGTAAGCTGACATGGAATCGGATATTTAACTGTTCCGGACTTAGGAATGACGATTTCCACATCATGACCTCTCTTCGTTAATGCGCCAGCGATATCGACCAGCACTTTACATCCGCCGCCAATATGCAAATCAGCTACAGGCATGACGATTTTCATGGAATCTCCCCTCACCATTCAGATACAATTCGTTACCAGTTAAGATCCTTTTCGTATCCGGTTTGAATCAGTAGTTCACCGGCAACTTGCGTAAACCTCATCTTCACTTCCTCATCAAATTCCTCTTTCCAACCGCCTACTACACCTTTTCGAAATGTAGAGGAAACTTTGCTGTCAATGTTCTTCTCCATCTCATTGGCCAGTTTTTCCAGCGGCATCGTCGGAGTACGGTCCTTCCAAATGTGCTCAGCAATCCGCAGGATCGTCCGTTTCCTTGATTCAGCTGAGGTCATGAGCTGTTCATAAGTGATGGTCAGTACGTCATCTTCATGCAGCCACCCGGTGAATAGTGCAAACCACTGACGTATATTCGGATAATCCCGAATGCCATCAATAAGTAGCAGGTAGCGTTCTTTTTGACTTTGCAGGGAGATCAGGTCCTGATAGATGGGGTAATGAGGAACCGATTTGACGATATAATATGCCAACGATACGAGCACGTCCCTTAGATCACGAATCATAAACACGGTTCGAATCGGCTTCTCACGCAAGAAATTCGACCACATCTTCGAATAATACAAGTGTCCCATATAGACTTCATTAGGCTTTGCGTTCTCCAGGATCGGGAACTGCAGCTTCATGTGCTCCGGCTCACCTTCATAAAGCACCGTAGATTGCAAGACAGTCCCCGGTACTCCCAGGACAATTTGATTCAGCAGATTCGTGCCGCTTTTGGGAACAGTGTTCAATAAAATAACAGGCGTTTGTTCACCTTGCTCCATGTTTCCTCTCCTCTCTTTGTCCAGTCACACTTAGGGTATGTATGAATGAACATAATGAACCTGTGAAAATGTCTATCTTTATTCAAAAAAAGCTGCATGCTTGTATGAAAAATTGACACCCATTTCCAGTTCAGAGGGTAATTAGTCCAATACATTGCGGAAACATAGGAATACGCTGAACCATCTATCGCAAAGGAGTGACCTGTACATGGTTCGTGGCACAAGAGTTCTAGTAACTGGAGCCGGAGGCTTCATAGGCAGCCATCTTACGCAGCATTTACTTGCTGAAGGAGCCAATGTTCGCGTATTTATCCGCTATAATTCCGCCAATTCACATGGATTTCTGGATACACTCCCTACTTATATTCAAAAAGAAATAGAGATCATCAAAGGAGACTTGCGTGACCCCTACGCCGTCTATCGGGCAGTCAAAGGAATGGATGCCGTCTATCATCTGGGCGCACTGATCGCGATCCCCTATTCCTACCAACATCCTGCGGATGTCGTGCAAACCAATGTCGTCGGTTCGCTAAATGTCGCACAAGCAGTCTTGGAATTGGGCGTTCCCCGGCTAGTTCATACCTCGACGAGCGAAGTCTACGGAACCGCCCGTTATGTACCCATGGACGAGAAGCACCCCCTGCAGGGACAATCGCCCTACTCAGCCAGCAAGATTGGCGCGGATAAAATTATGGAAAGCTTTTATTGCTCCTACAATCTTCCCGTCGTCACTGTCCGTCCGTTTAATGCTTATGGTCCAAGGCAATCCATGCGCGCCGTGATTCCGACCATTATCAACCAAGCGCTGCACCGGGATGAAATTGTTCTGGGCTCTCTGGCAACAACTCGCGATTTCACATTTGTTGAAGACACGGCACGTGCCTTCCGCTGCGCTGCAGAATCGGACGCTGCTATAGGTCAGGTTGTAAACGCGGGTTCGAGCGCGGAAATATCGATTGGTGCCTTGGCGGACAAAGTCCAACGCATCATCGGCACAGCTCTGCCGGTGCGAGTGGCCACCGAGCGACTGCGCCCCGAGAAAAGTGAAGTCGACCGATTATTCTCCGATAGCGGGAAGGCAGCTGCCGTACTAGGCTGGAAGCCTGAAATATCTCTCGAAGAAGGCTTAACGAGGACGATTGAATGGATGAGACGCCATCCGGAGCTGTACCGTCCGAATGAGTACGTCGTGTAAGGAGGGTTACTTGTGGAGGCAGTAATTATGACTGGCGGCAAAGGGATGCGGATGGCGCCCTATACCAAGGTGCTTCCCAAAGGGCTTCTGCCCGTTGGCGAACAACCCATCTTGAGCATCATTGTCAAACAATTGCGTCATTACGGTTTTACATCGATCACAATGGCATGCGGGTATTTATCCGATTTGATCCAAACCTACTTTGGCGACGGAAGCGCTTGGGGAGTCTCCATACGCTACCATGTCGAGAAGCAGCCCCTAGGCACAGTAGGACCGTTAGCTAGTTTACAGCGTCCGTCAGGACCCTTTTTGGTGATGAACTGTGATGTACTGACTACGCTGGATTTCAGACAATTTATGCAATTTCATACGTCCGGCGGCAGCTTGCTTACCATTGCTTCCCAGCAAAAAGGTGTCCCTATCGAACTGGGTGTTCTGGAAACAGAGAATGAATATGTAACGAATTTCATCGAGAAACCGATGCGGAGCGCGCATGTCAGCATGGGCATTTATATGATGAACCCCGATGTTGTCGATTTCATTCCGACCGAACAATTCTTTGACATTCCCGATCTTATTCATGCTTTGCTTGCTGCGGACAGCTCAGTCCGACATTTTGAGAACGACGCCTTCTGGCTCGATATCGGACGAATCTCAGACTATACGGCTGCCAATGACCAATTTGAGCAGTGGAAAACAGCTTTACTTCCAGGTGAAGCTACATGACCGCTCTCGGTCTGGTTTTGATAACAGGAGTCAATGGTTTTCTTGGAAAGCATGTCGCTGAAACTTTATTATCCGATGGCTTTGCAGTCGTAGGTACTGGCAGAAGTTCTTCGTGCCGGCTTCAGCACGAGCGGCTTCAGTACGTCCGTCTAGATATGATGGACGAAGCCGGGATCCAATCACTGCTTCGCAGCTATGAGTTTACACATATTGTCCATTTGGCGGGAGCGAATGATGTCAGGAAATCTTACGAAGATCCAATGCACACTCTGGGAGTCAATGTAGGAGGAGCCTTGTATCTGCTGGAGGCTTTGCGGCAAATCAATCCCGCCCAGCTGCAAGCGTTCGTTGCGGCCGGAACAGCCTACGAATATGACCTTAAGGGCTCCCTCTTGAAAGAGGACTGTCCTGTACTACCGGTAAGCCCCTATGCCTGGAGCAAGCATATGATGACCTCAGTGCTTCGAATGTACGGTCGAATCTATCAGCTGCCAACCCGGATTGCGAGAACCTTCAATCTGATAGGACCTGGCGGCGGAGCCGGTGCATGCTCTCAATTTGCACGCGAAGTCGCTGCCATGGAAAAAGGAACCTATCCTGCCATTCTACAGACAGGTAACTTGGAAACGAAGCGCGATTTTCTTGATGTCCGTGATGCGGCCTCCGCATACTGCAGGCTGTTATTAGCCAAGTCGCCGCTTCCCGGCTCCGTATATAACGTTTGCAGCGGCCATGCTTACTCACTCAGAGAAATCGTTCAACTGTTGAAAAAGCATGCCCGCATTCCTTTTGACATTCAAATCGACGCAAGTCGGTTTCGCGTTAGCGACGTCCCTCATCTTGCAGGCAGCTGTGAAAAGCTGAAGCTCCACACCGGCTGGGAGCCTAGTATTCCATTAGAGCAGTCTGTGTTGGATACGTTAAACGAATATAGGGCAACAGCCCCGTAGAGGAGGAAGCATTCCACTATGAAGATTATGACGGTGCTAGGCACAAGACCGGAGATCATCCGGCTTAGCCTGGTCATTCCGAAATTGGATCAACATGCGGATTCACACATTCTGGTTCATTCCGGGCAGAATTATGACCGGTCGCTGAGCGATGTATTTTTCGAACAAATGGGCATCCGTCATCCGGACGTTCATATTCAGCTTCCCACTCATTCGCTAGGCGGACAGATCGGCGCAATGTTTACGGAAATTGAACAAGTCATCACCAAAGAAAAGCCCGACCGGATGCTGGTGCTTGGCGATACGAATTCCGCTCTGACAGCATTCATCGGGGAACGAATGGGTGTTCCGGTCTACCATATGGAGGCGGGCAACCGCTGCTACGATACACGTGTGCCCGAAGAGATCAACCGGAGAGCGATTGATGCGATCTCTTCTATTAATATGCCTTACACGCCAGGCTCCAGAGAAAACCTAATTCGCGAAGGCATGTCTCCCCAGCGTGTATGGATGACAGGTAATCCGATCTATGAAGTCATCCAGCATTACGCAGAACCCATTGGTCAAAGCGCCATTCTTGATCAACTGGGACTTGAAGCAGACGGTTATATTCTGGTAACCGCCCACCGGGCTGAAAATGTGGATAACGAGCGTCGGCTTCGCGATATCGTCCAAGGTCTCCATCTGGTCGCTGAAGGTGAGCGGATGCCCGTAGTCTGCAGTATCCACCCGCGAACTAAAGAGAGATTGAACCGGCTCGGCATTACGCCCCCCTCCCCGCTTATCCGATTTATGCCTCCGTTCGGCTTCTTCGATTTCGTCAAGCTGCAAAGACATGCAGCCTGCGTGATTACCGATAGCGGTACCGTACAGGAGGAAAGCTGTCTGCTCGGCATACCTGCCGTCACCATTCGACAAAGCACGGAACGGCCTGAAACACTGCTGTGCGGAAGCAATCTGCTGTCCGGCTTGGAACCGGAGCGAATCGCTTCGAGCGTTCGGCTCATGATGCATAACCGCCATGCTTGGCCGCAGCCCGAAGGATATTTGGATCCGCATGTATCTACCAAAGTTGTCAATCTTGTGTTAGGAGGACAAAGCTATGTTTCGTGACCAAACCATACTCATCACCGGCGGTACGGGATCATGGGGACAGGAATTGACCAAGCGATTATTAGTAGAGCAGCCCAAACAAATCCGCATTTTTTCCCGAAATGAATACGCTCAAGTGAATATGCACCGCAAATTTGGCTTTCATCCTGCACTTCGATTTATGATCGGTGACGTACGGGACTTGACAGCCATGGAAGATGCGTGCCGAGGTGTTGATTACGTATTCCACCTGGCTGCACTGAAGCATGTGCCCGTTTGTGAAGATCAACCCGACGAGGCATTGAAGACCAATGTAAACGGCACGGATAACGTGATACGGGCAAGCATACGCCAACAAGTGAAGAAAGTCATCGACGTCTCCACCGACAAAGCCGTCGACCCTACGAACTTCTACGGCATGACAAAAGCCCTCGGTGAAAAAATGATGATCAAAGCAAACGATCTGAGCGACACAACTCGATTCGTCTGCATTCGCGGAGGCAACGTGCTCGGTACGAACGGCAGTGTCGTGCCTTTCTTCAAGCACTTGATTGAACAAGGCAGCGACCTGCCGCTGACTTCACAGGATATGACCCGATTCTTCCTGACTTTGCCGGATGCCATCAATCTGCTGCTGCAAGCAGCTCAAACTTCGGTTGGCGGTGAAACCTATGTGATGAAGATGAAAGCATGCCGGATCACCGACCTGGCTCAGGTTCTGATTGATCGTTTGGCCAGAACCCCTGTCACCACCATGCTGATCGGTATCCGGCCCGGAGAGAAGCTGCACGAAGTGCTTATCTCTCAGCATGAAGCTCCCAGCACGTATCGATACAGTGACCAATATTACGTCATACTTCCCTCACACGCACCTGAATCGACAAAAAAGCAGTATGCACACTTAAGTAAAGCAAATTTGAAGGAATACGCTTCTAACGATGAGCTTCTCGTGCCGGAGCAAATCGAAGCCATGCTGGAGGAAGGAGGCTTCCTTCCGTGAAAATACTCATACTCGGCAGTCGCGGAATGGCCGGTCACATGATATCCGCTTATTTATCAGCGAATACAGATTGGGAGATTTGGGATTCAGCAAGGGGCATCCCGGCTCACGGCCGATTCGTAACCATGGACTTTACGAACACGGAAGCTCTGAAAAGCGCGCTCGATCGCATTCGTCCCCATGTTGTCATCAACGCTGCTGGCATCTTGAACGAGCAAGCAAGCCGTAAACGCACAGAATCGATTTATGTGAACAGCCTTCTTCCTCACCTTCTTACTGACATGGCCTCCATCTATGGCTTCCGGCTCCTTCATATCAGCACAGACTGCGTATTTTCCGGAAAAAAAGGAGACTACTCCGAAACGGATACAGCAGATGGTCTTACGGACTATGCGAAAACCAAGAGTTTGGGCGAAGTCATAACCGGGCCGCACCTTACAGTGCGCACCTCCATTATCGGTCCCGAGCTGAAAGAGGACGGCATCGGCTTGTTTCATTGGTTTATGCGGCAAACCGGGATTATTCAGGGCTATACGCGAGTATACTGGAATGGAGTAACAACGCTCGAGCTGGCCAAAGCCATCCATTGGTGCCTGCTTCATCCCATAGAAGGCCTCCTGCACCTTTCTGTTCCAGAGAAGGTATCCAAATATGAGCTCCTTCTATTGATGCAGGAGCACTTTCACCAGGATCGGGTAACCATTGAGCCCTACGACGGAATTCATTCAGACAAGAGTCTGAATGCTACGCGAGAGGACTTTGCCTATCAAACAGCGGCTTATCCTCAAATGATGGAAGAACTGCATGCATGGATGAGCAACCATCCTACTCTTTATGCATACTAAGCCTACAATCCATGATCTTGTATTCCCCAAAGGCACAGCTATGTCTTGGGGAATTTTTGTTCACATGCGCCCGCTACGCTTCTCCAAAAACTTCTGAGCCCTCCAATTACCTTTATTGGCAGTCTGGCTCCACTTTGTAAGGTTATTTTAATCTGATGTCCAATTTGTAAGGAGGTGGCACTTGCATGAGAATTGACATCGGTTGCGGCTCCGTCAAGCACCCGGGCTGCTGCGGCATCGATATCCAATCCCATCCTGAGGTGGATGTTGTTTGTGATATCGACAAAGGTCTTCCCTTTGCGGATCAATCTGTTGAATTCGTGATGGCCAGCCGTATCCTCCCCTACGTGAACGATTTCGTGAAAGTAATGTCCGAGATATACAGGGTTTGCGCGGATAGAGCGGTTGTTTGTATTCTGGCTCCTTATGCTCACAGCTTCCATCACGTCACGAATCCTTATTTCAAGCAAAAATTTGATGAGCATTCGCCCCGTTTTTTAACGGAACACTTTTTTCAGCCCCTCATGGCGCTGTAAGTCCGGAAATCTTGAACTATTCGGCAGCTCCCCTGCCCTACGATTTTCGACTCCTGCGAATGGAACTCTTCTATCGCTCGCCATTCCTCCCGCCCCTTTATGAAGCTGAGGAGCTGGAGATGCTGAAGACCCTTCAACCGAACGTGATCGACGAAATTATGTATCATTTTCTCGTCGTCAAAAAGCCGATCTGTGAGGATGAGCTCATTTGGTTCAGCCGACAGGAACATCAGGAACCGCTGCATGCAGCTACCATGCGCCTTTCAATAGAACCTAATGCGGCGGAAACCGAGCTTCTCTCCACCGATTCGACAGCAGAGCAGCCGCTTGCCAGTAACGGAATCAAGAAGTCTTCTGGCTCCCCTACAAGTAAAAGAAAACGTCCGCGCCAAGCCAAACGCCGAGTTATCAGCTCCGCCAAGCGAAGGCGTAACTTCCCATAACCAATTCTCATATTCACCCCATTTTGCACATATGATGAAAACATCGCCAATCATTTACATGTTTCATCAAGGAGGTGACAACGATTCCTCTCGTCGTTCGATCCACGATCAATGCTACAGGCGCTATTACTTTCACCGGGAATACGCTGGGATTAAGCCGTTCCGGCACAGCCGGTGTACCTGGAACCGAGGATAGTATCGGTGCCTTCACGACAACGAATACGACTTCCAAATATGGCTCTTATCCAAGTGGAACGACTAATGTGTATACCAGCAACAGCTCGTCGGCTGTTCTCACAATACCCTCAGGAAGCACTGTGTTATATGCAGAGCTAATTTGGGGCGGCTCCTACATTGTAGGCAATGTCGATTTAAGCTCCGCTATCAATAATGCTGTAACCCTTGTGACTCCTGCGGGGTCTTTTAGTGTGACGCCGGATAATAGTACGAAGAATGAGGTGAATTTAGGCAGCGGCGCCTTCGCGTATGTCCGAAGCGCCAACGTAACCTCTCTGATCCAGCAGGGTGGTGCAGGTACCTATACGACAGCCGGAGTGGTCGGTACAATTGTCATCAATGACGATCCGACCGCCAACCATGCCGGCTGGACACTTGGTGTCATTTACCAGAATCCTGCACTCCCCTTTCGGAATATGTCCCTTCGTGCAGGAGCCATTCTGGTACAGGCAACTTCCTCGGCCGTTAATACAACCATAACCGGATTCGCAACGCCCATTTCAGGTGCCGTAGGCGGAAGAGCACTATTCAGTGCTCAGGAAGGCGATGCAAACCGCACAGGCGACAAGGCGTTGTTCGGACCGACTACCTCTTCACTGACTGCGTTGTCGGGACCGAACAACTTTGCCGCCAACTTCTTTGCTTCACAGATTAACAATGATGCAGGCCAACTGAATACGACCGGTACGTTCGGGACCCGTAATCAGACCAACGGCACTCCCGGGACGAATATCTCCGGCGGACGTCAAGGATGGGATATCACCAATGTCGATATTTCATCCACCTTAATCAATAATCAATCAAGCGCAGTTCTACAGCTTACAACGTCGGGCGATGCATATGTAGTAAACGCCAACGCCATTCAAATCGACATTAATTCCCCCAACATTAGCGTTACGAAATCAGCCAATGTGACCGGCAGTGTACTCGGAGATACGATTACCTACACGGTAACGGTCAGCAATTCGGGTAATGCCAATGCCGCTAGTGTCGTGGTGTCCGATGCTATAGCAGAAAATGCCACGTTCGTAACGGGCAGCATTACAGTTGGAGGGGGATCAGGCCCACCTACGATATAACAGCAGGAGTGCCCATCGGCTCATTAGCCTTCGGATCATCCGTAACCCTTACATATAAAGCAGTCGTTAGTTCCTTGCCCACAACCTTGCAGCTGCCCAATCAAGCGAACGCCGCTTTCACCTTCCAAAGCGTAGCGGGAGGCTCCGTCATTTCGGGGGTCATTCCTTCTAATACGGTAACGACACCAGTCTATAACCCTAAGCTAACTCTGACCAAAAACGCGAGCACGAATAACGCGACCGTAGGAAGTACCGTCACTTATACCATAGCCGTAAACAATGCGGGCAACATTGCGGCAACCGTCACCGTGCAGGACAATATTCCCAGCGGCAGCACGTATGTGGCAGGCAGCTTCAAGTCAACGGTTCGGCCGTTTCCGGAGCGAATCCGGCAGCCGGCGTTGCAATCGGGACTGTCCCGGCGGGCACAACCTCTATTGTTACGTTCCAGGTGCTTGTCAACTCTTTGCCCTCGCCCCCCAGCTGGTGGATCAGGCAACAGCAGCCTACACGTATCGGCCGCCTGACGGGCGTACTATATCCGCTTCCGCAACGTCCAATTCCGTTACGATTCCTGTCACACTTCCAAGTGTAACTTTGAGCAAAAGCAGCTCTCTGCCGGACGCATCCGTAGGAGATGTGCTGACCTACTCATTCGCTGTTACCAACACAGGTCTCAGTGAAGTCAATCAAGTACGACTGATTGATGCTTTACCCACGGGGAGCAGCTTCGTCTCAGGCAGCGTCACGGTCAATGGCGCAGCGAGGAGCTCTGATGCTCCTTCAAGCGGTATTTCTGTCGGTACGATTTCATCTGGAACGACCGTGAATGTATCCTTTCAAGTTCAAATAACAAGTGTCCCAAGTCCCGCCCAGCTTTCGAATCAAGCCAGCCTTACTTACAGCTCCGGTACATTCAATGGCGTTGCGCTGTCTAACAATGTTACGACTCCCATCTACCAACCTGTTATTGGCATTTCCAAGAGCGCCAATACCACTACTGCTGTCGTCGGCGATACCTATCAATATCAATTCAGCGTTACAAATAGTGGGAATATCGCTTCTACTGTCACGATCACAGACAGCCCGCCAAGCGGAACCTCCTTTGTGGAAGGCAGTGTTACGGTCAATGGCACTGCAGTCCCCGGGGCTTCTCCGATAGCTGGAATCTCGGCAGGCTCCATTGCCGCCGGTGCAACCGCGACAGTTACATTCTCCGTCACATTAAACGGTTTGCCTTCACCCCCGGTTCTGACCAACAAGGCTCAAGGGACATATACCTATCAGCTCCCTTCAGGCAGAACGAAATCGGGATCGGTTTCATCGAATTCGCTCAATATTCCAGCTTCAGCACCCAATGTTAGTGTCAGCAAGTCTGCAAGCAGTGCCGATGCGACGGTCGGTGATGTACTTACTTATTCAATAAATATGACTAACAATGGTGTAGCCACGGTCACTCATGTCGTACTGTCGGACTCTGTTCCGAGCGGGGCTGTTTTTATCGAGGGTTCACTAACTCTCCGCGGTGTCACGCAGCCATCGGCAAATCCGGCGTCACTGCCCATCGGTATTATCCATGGTTCGGAAACCGTACCTGTTACCTTTCAAGTACGTATAGCACAAGTACCTTCGTCATCCGAGCTTGACAATCAAGCGGTCGTCACTTTCAGATCAGGAGCGTTCCTGGGTACCGTATATTCGAATCCAACGGCAACGACTATCCTGCAGCCCGTCTTTCAGATTGTAAAAACTGCAAATACGACAGCAACAACACTTGGCAGCGCTCTTGCGTATACCGTTCAAGTCAAAAACGTCGGCAATGCGCCCGCAAATATCACACTTAGCGATCCAATTCCAGCAGGAGCAACCTTCATCACGAACAGTGTGATCGTGAACGGCAGCCCTGTTCCTCAGGTTGCGCCTGATACAGGTATACCAATTGGCACCCTGGCACCGGGAAGTACAGCAACCGTTAGCTTTGGTGTAACCGTATCCTCCCTTCCTACCCCTCAGTGGCTTACGAATCAAGCGACGGCAGCTTACACGTTCACACTATCCGACGGACGAAGCGTTACTCGTTCGAGCACTTCCAATACATTAGAAATACCCATATCCGTCCCGATGGTCAGTCTTGATTTATCAGATCAGGTTACAGCGGTAATCACGGGAGATACCATTACGTACACCGCAGCGATAACGAACACAGGTGCAAGCAGCGTGAACAATGTTGTCTTATCAACGATGCTGGATGCAGGCACTGCTTTTGTGCCGGGCAGCGTCACTGTCAATGGATCTCCTGCGCCGACAACCGATCCTGTATCGGGTATTCCAATCGGTAGCCTTGCGCCCGGCGCAACAGCTACTGTGACTTATGAGGTGAGAATCGAAATGCCGACAACGAATCAAATCACGAACCAATCGACGGTGAGTTTCACATCGGGGACTTTCTCGGGATCGTCTACTTCCAATACGGTCGTAACTCCGGTCACACAGCCCGAAATATCCTTGGTGAAAAGCGCTAGCACGCAAATTGCAACAGTCGGAAATAACGTTGTGTATTCCGTCGTTGTAAGTAATACAGGCAATTTACCTGCCAACGTAACACTAACGGATACTATTCCTGGGGCAACCGCCTTTGTGCCTAACAGTGTTGTTGTCGGAGGCATGCCCCAACCCGATGCCAGTCCAGCAACTGGCATTCCTGTAGGAACCGTAAATCCGGGCAGCTCGGTTACCGTATCCTTTGCACTCGTGATTAACACCTTGCCAACACCGCAGACGATTATGAATCAGGCTTCCGCTACCTATACATTTACCCCACCTGACGGCCGCCTGTTAAATGGAACGGCTGTGTCCAATACGGTGACGGTCAATGTGTCTACACCAAATGTCGGCGTTGTAAAGAATGTCAATACGGACGTTGCCGTTGTCGGCGATACCTTAACCTACTCGACTACGGTCACGAATGCAGGAATCGATCCCATTCAAAATGTAGTTGTCTTAGATGCTCCCCCAGCTGGTACGACCTTCGTTCCGGGAACTGTGACGGTCAACGGCGTGTTACAGCCGGATGCCAACCCAAGTAACGGAATTCCGCTAGGTACCATTGCGGCAGGCAGCAGCGGCAGCATTGCATTTAATGTTCGAATCCCTTCCTCCCTAGCTCTGGTATCATTACGAACCAGTCGAACACAACCTTCACCTCCGGGACTTTCTCCGGCGTAAGCTTATCCAATTTTGTGTCAACCAATGTGTATCAACCGATTCTTAACGCCGTTAAAAGTGCGAACACTTCCAACGCGACCGTCGGAGATACGGTCGTATACACCGTGAACGTCAGTAATACCGGGAATATACCCGCAGCCTTGACATTCACGGATACCATTCCAAATGGTACCACCTTTGTACCCAACAGTGTGATCATCAACGGAGTACCCTTAACAGGAGCTGAACCGGCAGCGGGATTCTCTGCGGGTACGGTTGCTCCAGGCGCGACAACACGCATTTTATTTTCTGTGGTGATTGACTCCTTGCCCACACAGCAGCAAATTTCCAATCAAGGTACGGTGAGTTACACGTTTATACCGCCTGACGGCGTGACGCGAAGCGGGTCTATCGTCACCAATACGGTAACGTTCCCGGTTTCTGCTCCGAATGTCACCCTTGTAAAAAGCTCGAATGCGACGGATGCTGTCACTGGAGACGTTATCACCTATAGTATTGTAGTCACCAATAGCGGCATAGAACCGGTAAACGACGTCCGATTTGTCGATCCTATCCCTGCGGGCACGCAATTGGTTCCGAATAGCGTGACTGTTGCGGGATCTCCTGTTGCAGGCGCTAGCCCCGCCACGGGTGTAACCATCGGAACGATTGCTCCAGGCGGCTCCGTGACCGTTACATTCCGTGTTACCGTAACGTCCGTTTTGGATCCTGCAACTATTACGAACCGCTCTTCCGTCAGCTTCACATCAGGATCGTTCAGCGGCGTCGCCTTCTCCAACGACAACGCGATTCCCCTCTACGAACCGATTATCAATCTTGTTAAAAGCACCAGCGAAGCTCGGGCAACGGTTGGCGATACGATCGTGTATACCTTAGTTGTAAGCAACTCAGGCAATCTTCCTGCTCAGGTAACCGTATTTGATGCGATCCCTACAGGAGCGGATTTCGTCCCAAACAGTATCATTGTGAACGGCGTGGCGCAGCCGGGAGCGACACCGGACAGTGGAATCAGCATCGGTACGGTATCGCCTGGCGAAGCTGCAACAGTTACCTTGACACTGCAGGCATCCGTTGAAACGCTTCCGGCCAGTCAGCAGCTTACCAATCAGGCATCGGCCAACTATTCATTTACTCCGCCTGATGGGCGCACCTTAACCGGAACTTCATCGTCCAATATCGTCACGATCCCGGTATCTTCCCCTGATGTTACTGTTGTGAAAAGCACGACTGCGACGGATGCTGTCGTAGGAGATGTTATTCCTTATTCCATAACTGTAACCAACAGCGGCTTTGAAGCTATTACGAACGCTGTCTTGACCGACCCGCTTCCGGCGGGAACGCAGTTCGTAACAGGCAGTGTTACGGTCGGCGGAGAATCGAGGCCCTCGGCAAGCCCGAACGCAGGCATTCAACTTGGAACGATTGCTGCTGGGTCGTTCGTCATTGTCACGTTCAGGGTTACCGTCATCAGTCTGCCGAATCCAGCCGTTATTGAGAATCGTTCCGTTGTCGGCTTTTCGTCCGGTACTTTTAACGGAACGAGCGTCTCCAACACGGTAACTACTCCGGTATATCAACCGATTGTAGCCGTCGTCAAAAGCGCTGACCGTTCCAATGTCACGGTCGGCAATACGGTTACCTATACGCTAGCCGTAACAAATTCCGGAAATTTGGCCGCCTCGGTCACGTTGACCGACCCCATTCCTTCAGGGACCGAATTCGTGGATAACAGCGTTGTCGTAGACGGTGTTCCTCAGCCGGGAGCGAATCCGGCGCAAGGAATCAGCATCGGTGTTGTTCAGCCTGGCGATACCGTCGTGGTGCGTACGACCTTCCAGGTCACCGTAGAAACGCTTCCGAATCCGCAGCAGCTCGTCAATCAGGCAAGTGCTGATTTCACCTTTACACCTCCAGATGGACGTTTGCTCACAGGTTCTGTCACATCCAACACCCTGACCATTGCCGTCTCTTCTCCGAATGTAACGGTAGCCAAGAGCACGAGCGCGATCGACGCGGTCGTTGGTGACACCTTGACTTACACCGTCATAGTGACGAATGCGGGAATCGATACGGTTAACAATGTGGTATTGATTGACCCCGTTCCTCTAGGAGCCCGCTTTATCTCCGGCACCGTTATTGTTGACGGTGTTCAGCGGCCAAGCGATGACCCGAATACAGGCATTAACATTGGTGCGATCCCAGCTGGAGGCTCCTCGATCGTCACCTTTGAGGTAACTGTCGTATGACCTGCGACTCCAACTGCAATAACGACCAGATTCTGCGCAATCAATCCGTAGTCCGTTTCAGTACAGGCGGATATACGGGGCACGCCTACTCCAACGTGGTGCTGACCCCAGTCAATGGGCCCCGGCTCGTTGTACACATTTCCGCTAGCGAATGCCTGGCGACTGTCGGTCAAACGATCAATTATCGCATTCATATTGTGAATCTAGGCAATGTGTGCGCGAAAGCGACTTTACTGCATTTCATACCCGTTGATACTCGATTTGTCATCAATAGCGCAACGCTCCAAGGTGTACCTTTGCCCGGCGTGGACCCCCTTCAGGGGATCCCGCTTGGCGAAGTTTGTGTCGGCGAATCCGGTGCAGTGGACGTCACCTTTCAAGTTGTCTTGATAGCAGCTCCAGCTTCCGGTAACTTACGCAATCAAGTGACAGTCCCCTACTCCTTTACGGCTACAGATGGCAGAACAATCTGTGGAACGGTCAGATCCAACACTTCAACCATTCCGGTACAAGAACTAAAGATCGGCGTGCTCAAAACAGCAAGCGCCGATACGGTCATATCCGGAGATAAACTAACCTACTACGTGAGAGTTATTAATGAGAGTGATCAGCTATTAGAAAGCGCCATGATTCGGGACTCACTTCCAGCCGGCGTTACTTTTATTGAAGGCAGTGTAAGTGTGAACCATCAAACGGAAAGGGACGCATCCCCGCTAACGGGGATCAGGCTTTCTCACCTTCCAGCGAAAACCTCCATCGAGGTTGCCTTTGAAGTCATGGTGGGGGATTCCGTCCACATAGGTTCGGATGAAACTACTATTGCTAACCATGCCGAGCTCATCTACTCCCTCTTCGGCATCGAGCATTCTCTTCAATCAAATACCGTTGAGACTAGTTTGTTACAAGCGAAGCTCTGTATCGTCAAGTCTGTCAATCTTGCTAAAGCCACTCTGGGTGATACACTTTGTTACACCCTTGAGATCGTCAACGAAGGACATGTACCGGTCGATGCGGTACTAACCGATATACTCCCGATCGGCAGCCTGTTTGAATGGGGAAGCGTCAGCATACAAGGCGTCTATCAGCCAGACATCCAGCCATCCCAAGGAATTCGGCTGGGGCTAATCCAGCCTTGTCATCGTATCGATGTATCCTTCCGGGTGAAGGTACCGACGATCATTTCAGACCCGAAGATGCATGCGCTTGTCAATCAAGCTCAGCTTCACTACCACTACATGCTTCCAGACGGTCGGACGATTCGATCCACCCTTTGTTCCAACACAGTCACTACGCAATTGTTCTTCCCGTTCATCAACATCGGGGTTACTCCTACGCCTACGATCACGGACCCCGGGGGGATAGTTACCATGACGTGCAGAATCATCAATTCGGGAAATCTGGGAGCCGATATTACTCTTCACGATTGGATTCCGGAGGGAGCCGCATTAGAGGCTGGCAGCATACGAAAGAATGGCGTTCCTTATCCCTCCAAAAATGATAATCATGGACTGCAAATCGGAGCATTGGAACCCGGCAAGTCGATAGAGATCACCTATATCCTTCACGTAAACAAGCATCCGAACACGCGCTTCCTGACAAGTCACTTGTATGCGGCATATTGGTTTGAGCTGAATCACCATAAACATTCTGGCATGTCATACGCCAATGAATACCGGGTATGGATCGAGCACTGGCATGAGTAATTCCCCTTTGCCAAGAAAGAAGGAGCCCTTCATCCCGTATATGCAGCAAAACAAAGCAGGCTGCCTGAGCAGCCTGCTTACAGTTCGTCAATAAAGTTACGTCCATTACGTGCTTGAGCCGTTTTTCTCCAATCGCTACATATCTAAGGGATCGTCTTCCGGATCAGCAGGTTCCTGAACGTCAGCTGGTTCCTGAGCATCAGCAGATTCAGAAGGGAGTGCTTGCTGAATTCGTGTTGCGGGAAACGTAGGCTTCGGCCTGTTCTCACCGTACAGCTGCAGGTAGATCTGATCAATTTCTTCTCCCGTCAAATCCTCCTGCCTTAATAAGGCTTCGGCAATGGCATGAACGAATTCCGCATGCTTCCGCACCAGTTCCTTGGCAAGCTCCATCTGCTCCTTAAGCAGCTCGTTGATCTTAGGTCGAAGCGCTTTGAGCGCGCTCTCCCGGGTACCGGCTGCCAGCCAGCTGAACAGCTCATCACCCATGCCGACCATGCCGAGATATACACCGGCAAGCTGAGTAGCCTGCTTCAAGTCGGAAGTAACGCCGTTAAGCTTTTTACCGAGGAATTCTTCTTCTACAGCTCTAGCCGCCAGACAAACCTGAATTTCATACAAAATCTCGCTATCGCTGCGGTTATATCGTTCTTCCGTCGGTTTCGTCGCGGCTAAGCCTAGAGCACTCCCGCGGCGGACAATGGTCACCTTCCAAACTCTCGCATGCGGCTTCAACAAATATTGCGCCACAGCATGACCCGCTTCATGGTAGGCAACATTTCGTTTCTCATCCTCGCTCATGGAGCGAAGCGGCTGTTTCAGCCCCCACTCGTACGTTTCCATGGCATACCGGAAGTCTTCATAGCCGGCTTCCTGTGCGCCGCGTTGATGCGCAATGACAACCGTCTCATTCACGATATGCTTGATTTGCGCGGGGCTGTAGCCGACAGTATCCAGTGCAGCTTTTTCCGGTGTCAGTGTATCGTCTTTCTTGACTTTTTGCAAATAATACGTGAACACATCTACTCTACCGTTATAATCAGGCGCATCTACCCAGAGCTGGCGGTCAAACCGTCCCGGACGCAGCAAGGCGGAGTCTAATACATCGGGCAGATTCGTCGCAGCTATCGTCAGTACCGCAGGTCTCTCCGCTTTTTTGCGGCGCAGCCCTAACGTACGCAGGAACTTGGCGAACCAGGAGCTGTCAAGGTTAGGGGGTCCATCTGCAGCAGCAGCTCATTAAGTAAACCGGTTCCCCCGCCCATTCCCATCAGCATACCGCCGCCGCCTCCGCCGCCCTGCCGGCTCATGCCGATCGCGTCGATTTCATCGATGAAAATGATGCAGGCGCCGTACACTTTAGCGAGCTTGCGTGCCTTCTTATATAGACGCATGACCTTCAAGTTGCCTACGCCGAAGAACATGTTCTGAAAGCTTGGCGCTGACGCATAGGCAAAAGGAACCTTAGCTTCATTCGCGATAACTTGAGCCAAATAAGATTTCCCCGTCCCCGGTGGTCCACAGAGCAGGAAGCCCCGAATCGCTTCCCCTCCCATTTCCTTGAACTCTTTGACACCTTTTAACAGGGTTACAATCCGTTTCGCATTCTCGACGATCTCCGGGTTTCCGCGATAATCCTCCCAGGTTGCTCCTGTCTCTCCTGGTAGAATCCAGTACGTACGCCCCCTGGCAAGAAACCAGAACAAGGCGACAAATTGAATAATAATAAAAACGACGGCGTAAAGCAGCTGAAAAAGTAAACTAAACACACCGATGGCGGCGCTCCAAGCTATCGGTCCTCCCACATACACGCCAACGCCGACGATGACAATAGCTGCGAGCCATAGAAGAAATTTCCGCAACTTAATCCACCTATATCTCCTCATGCTCACACATCCTTATGATCAATTTCGTATTATCCATTTGTGAAACATATTTTCCAATGTTGTATTGCAAATATATTCGGCGATTCTACAATACATACCCTGCCAAGCAGGTGAAATGCCAACTATGCATTTGCCATGAGGTAATCTTCGTATCTCTGCCTCCTTTATGCCAATGGCTTCCTATACATATAGCTCTGTTCTTCAGTACCTTGAGAGACATTCACATTCTTTCGAGAACCTGTGAAGAATTTCCTCTATAGGCTGAGAAAAATTTACCCACTGCTGATATTTTCCATAAACTGCATAGATGGTATATACTTCAGCTATCACGACAGACAGGAGTCGATTCCACGATGGACCTGTATCATCCAGCCCCTTATTTAAGATCCGTACAACTATTACGGGACGAGGTTCCCTCTTTCGATCGGTATCCCTTCTACCTTCGTTCCATCAGAGAGCTTGCTACGCTGCCGCTTCATCCCAAGGTTACCTACATCGTAGGCGAAAACGGCATGGGAAAATCCACGCTTCTTGAAGCACTTGCGGTAGCATGGGGATTTAACGCGGAAGGCGGCGGCTTGAACTACTCATTCTCAACCTTTGCTTCGCATTCCGAGCTGCACCGGTATCTCCGCCTAGTTCGGGGTCTTAGAAAGCCGCGTGACGGGTTCTTTTTCCGTGCTGAAAGCTACTATAACTTGGCCAGTAACATCGAGGAACTGGATCGTGATCCGACTGGCGGGCGCAAAATCATTGAAAGCTATGGCGGCAAATCGTTGCATGAGCAGTCACACGGGGAATCATTCTTTTCCGCCTTCATGAACCGGCTTCGGGGCTACGGATTTTATGTGATGGACGAGCCGGAAGCGGCTTTGTCGCCATTCCGTCAACTATCGATGCTGGCAAGAATTCATGAGCTTGTCCTGCATAATTCCCAATTTATCATTTCTACACACTCGCCTATTCTTATGGCTTATCCGGACTCTATCATTTATCAGCTTACGGAAGATGGGATTCAGACCGTCACCTTGGAAGAGACGGATCATTACATGATCACGAGGGAATTCTTGAACAATAAGCAGCGAATGCTGAACGAGCTGTTTCGGGAAGAGGAATGACAACTGTCATCATACGATGCTACACCGTGCGCTAGGTTGGGAGCATCGCGCGGTAGCGGAATGAGCAAATGGATGCTCATCAGCGCAAAATCAACATTTTTCGGGGATAGAAGTTGTCCAAGACTGTCGAACATGCCATAATATACAAAGGCAGGAATGCACCAAATCGAATACATATGAAAGCAGGTAGGAAACAAGATGGGACGCAAATGGAATAATATTAAAGAAAAGAAAGCATCCAAAGACGCTAACACGAGTAGGATTTATGCCAAATTCGGTCTTGAGATATACGTAGCCGCCAAAAAAGGCGAGCCTGATCCAGAGTCGAATCAAGCGCTGAAATTCGTACTAGAGCGCGCAAAGACCTACAATGTTCCCCGCGCGATTATCGACCGCGCCATTGAGAAAGCAAAAGGCGGCGGTGATGATAACTACGAAGAACTGCGTTACGAAGGCTTCGGTCCTAACGGATCAATGGTCATTGTAGATGCGCTGACCAATAACGTGAACCGTACGGCGCCGGCAGTCCGTTCCGCTTTCACGAAGTGCGGCGGCAGCATGGGCGTAAGCGGCTCCGTATCTTATATGTTTACGGCTACTGCCGTAATCGGTGTGGAAGGCAAATCCGTAGATGAAGTGCTCGAACTGCTGATGGAAGCGGATGTCGACGTTCGCGACATTTTGGAAGAGGACGAAGCTGTTATCGTTTATGCGGAGCCGCATCAATTCCATGCGGTTCAAGAAGCATTCAAGCACGCAGGTATTACCGAGTTTAAGGTTGCAGAGCAGACGATGCTTGCACAAAACTATGTAACTCTGACTGAAGATGCTCAAGTTCAATTCGACAAGCTGATCGATATGCTGGAGGACCTGGAAGACGTTCAGCAGGTTTACCATAACGTTGAGTTTGCAGACGAAGAATAGTTCCGAAGCCAATAACTGCATGACAAAAAGCCGCGTTCGCGCGGCTTTTTTATCTGCCTTTACGGAGACCTTCAAATCGAATAGACAAAGCCTCGGTTCGTGACTTTATTGAGGTCATCCTCTCGCCCCTTCGCTAATCTCAGCTGGAGGGGCTTTCCTTTTACCAGGAAATTCGAGGTCAATCGTTCGAGGCATGCTCGCTTGCTCGTTCACGTTCCATGTAAAGCTCTCCCCATTCTTTCATCAGTGAAATGATGGGGATCAAGGTTTTACCAAATTCGGTTAGCGAATATTCGACCTTAGGCGGTACTTGATCATACGTTTTGCGGTCAATGATTCCTTCTCGTTCGAGATCCCGCAGCTGCAAGGTAAGACTATGATGCGTGACTTGAGGGTAGATTTTGCGAAGCTCTCCGAACCGCTTCGTTCCGCTTATCAAGTAATAAAGAATGACCCCTTTCCACTTTCCGCCAATAACATCCAACGTCGTTTCGACTGGACACTTCTTTTCTGGAGCATTTGCCATCCTATTATCCCTCTGCATAGTATTATTTTTGTTACTTGGTATTATTTATTTGCGTACTTTAAGTATATTACTAACTTTTATACAATGAAAGAGCCAATAGCACTACTATGTGAAAGGAATGATTGTAATGGGAAATACGAAAAACATGAAGAGATTTGAGGGCCAGACAGCGCTTATCACTGGGGGCGGCACCGGGATGGGCCGCGCTGCAGCACTAAGGCTCGCAGAGGAAGGCGCCAATGTCGTTATTGCAGGTCGACGAACGAAAGAGCTTCAAGTCGTTTATGAAGAAATTGTCTCTCAAGGAGGTAGGGCCCTTGCCGTTCAGACTGATGTTGCCGACCCTCAGCAGGTCGAAGCGCTTGTAAACAAAACGCTGGAGGTGTTTGAACGTCTAGATATGGCATGGAACAATGCCGGCATGCTTGGTGCTTTCTCACCTGTACATCAACTATCTTTTGAAGATTTCGATACACTGATGTCGGTCAATTTGCGTGGTGTTTTCGCCTGTTTAAAATACGAGATCGCAGCCATGCTCGACCTTGGAATCCAGGGCTCAATCGTTAACACATCTTCGTGGACGGCCCATGGGGCAATGCCCGGCACTTCAGGCTATGCAGCCTCAAAAGGAGCTCTTGATGCGATGATGAGAACCGTGGCGTTAGAGGTAGGTCCCAGCAACATTCGAATTAACAATGTCAGTCCTGGAATGATTGCAACTCCGATGTCACAGGAGGTTCTAAGTGACGAGACTATGGCGAGACCCTTCGTCAAACAAACTCCCTTACAGCGGGTAGGCCAATCCGAAGATGTGGCTGATGCTGTGCTCTGGCTGCTTTCCGACGACGCTCGATTTGTTACTGGTCAGAGCATACTCGTAGATGGCGGGTATACGATCGGCGGATTACGCCCGTGACTGAACGATGAATATTTACAAGTCAAACGGCAGCCTAAAGATCCATCACCGGCTGCCGTGTTGTCTCAATGAAACGATCATCTGCATAGAGTTCCTTACCGCAATTGTCAGGGTGCATGAATATCAGCATAATGCATCCTTCACTTACTGAATCTGAATGATAATATTGATTACACCCATTCATCAAAATGCTCTGTTACAAAGCGAATCTCCCTCTCATAATGCGCCAGATGCCCCTCATCAACCATCTTTTGAAAGGCAGGATTTCCGTTAGCAGCACCATCTCTAAGCGTATTGCATAGTACGGTCAAACGTTCAATAATCCATGGTTGTAGGTTCTCAGGCATAGGCATTCCATATGCTTCAAAAACCAAACGAATTCTCCGTCGCCGCTCTTCAGCATGTAATTCATACTGATAGACCATCGTTTTCCCAGAAGAAGGTTCAGGAGCAAAGCCTGCAAGCGGAACCGATGTATAAAGGAAATACGCGATGTCCCATATACGGGGACCTGGGCCTGACATGTCAAAATCAATCAAGGCAACAGGAACCTCCTGCTGAAAAACAACATTGTACAGCGCTGCGTCATTATGGCAGATGACTTCATGCTCTGCTTCCTCACCATAGCTAAGCTGCCATTTATTTTCCAAATTCAAAGCAAACTCTGTAGTTACATCATGAAAACGACGTAATAATCGGGCCGAGCTTACTAGCGTTTCATCCGACCACATGTAAGGCTCAAGCTCTGGATAATCGTTTCCCGGTACTTTTCCAGGCATAAACGTCAGCATTTCACGACCAGCATCATCTATTCCAAGAAATCTAGGTGCTCCTTCAAAGCCCATCTCTTCTAAATATTGGAGTAATTTGTGAACATTAGTGCTCCAATAACCTATAGGGCGGCGAACAGTGTTCCCTACTCGGACAATGTGATTTACATTACCGCCTTTTAACACTTCTTCCTGATGTGCCAAAGTCATCCCCCTCATTTGAAAAAGCCGTCATCCAATTTTTCGAAGCAGTGAGATTGGAAAACTAACCTCTTCCCCATTCATCGTTCCCCACGCCATGACACCGTTCAAGTAATCCACTTTCATCGGCAGCTCCTGATCCGTGACTTCATAGAGACCAGGTGGATAATCCTCCGGCGATAGCAAATAAGCACGGGCAAAATTGAATTTGCTGCTCAGAATCTCCAGCTGACTTGGGAACTGCACGGCCTCCATCTGTGTCTTTAAGCTCTCAATCTCCTGATGCAATTCGTCTTTCGTCATTTGCGAATATTTCTTCAATGCTTGTTCCTCCTCCGTACCTGCATTCAAAATGCGTTCAACAATAAATCCATCAGCACTTGCTGAGGTCACCTGATACAGCTCGTCAAAGCCCTCTTCATACATGGGTATTTCCAGTTTTTTGAGCACGCTGCGGATTCCGACCTCCGAAACCCTAGCCTTACCGGTCCGCGTTTCATTTCGGCGTATCGAAACTTCATAATCGGGTGCAAAATAATAACCCACGATCTTAAATTTGTGCGCTTTAGCCGCTTCGATATAACGCTGCCTGTCTTCCTTTGTCGGATTCGTGTTATCGACTACAAACGGCATTTTCCCTTCCAGACAAGCCTGTAAAAAGATTTGCTCCCGATGCCTAGTCCTGAGCATATCCAGATTCAGCCTTATATGTGTCTGGTAGAACCTTTCTTTGCAAAACGTCGATTTACCGGAGGCCTGAATGCCCACGAATAACACACATTCCATCCTCTACACTTCCTTGTTCCCGTACACGTATTGTTCAATGTAGTCTCTATGCTGTGTAAATACAGGAGTCTCATGATCCGTTTCCCATTTATGACGTACGGCAGTTCCCTTCATAAAGGTCTGTTTGGTGATGCAGATCCCACGCTTTTGCCACACCGGAAGATCATTCCAATTGATCCCTCTCTCCACAAACAGCTTATCCTGAAGCTGCTTCCCATTTAGCCCCTGTAATTCTGCATGCGAAAAATTCGCCTGAGCAACCATAGAGATACTGTTCTTCGTTGCATCCTGCTGCCGCCATATAAAGTAGTTAGCAACTTCATCATGTGGAAGCACCCATGCCCTGCTGTCAAAGACTGCGAGCTCTTTATCGGGAAGCACCTTCTTGATTTCTTCATTAAATTTAGCGGTCGCCAGGGATGCGGACACAGATACGACTTTTTGAACATTATTATCAAACCATGCTTCTGTGGTCCATTTATCATCATTCGTTAACAACATAGATATTTCATCACTTTGGTGGTAAACCAGCCTGCAGCCCATGATTTGAGCACCTAGAAATTTACAGGTTTCCCACATGGCTGCGGTCAATTGTTCATCAAAAGGCTTCTTTAACCCGCGGGTAAAAGTATGAAAGTGACAGCCGTCTATCCGCAGCAGTACTGGAAGCCTTCTCGGCAGCAGCTGCCGCGAAGCAAATTCATATTGCTTCATGCGGTTGCCGAAATCATCTTTTGCCATAAACCAACAACTCCTATCCAAGCTCCAGCTGCAGCCGGATCATATCCAAACAAGGTAATCCATCCTCCATAATAGGCTCCATATAGTGCTTAACAAAATGATCCCGCTCAACTCCGACGATGCGAAATCCACACTTTTGATACAGAGCCAGTTGGCTAATACTAGAATTGCCTGTACCCACATCCAAATGGACATAGCCTGAATCCTTCGCTGTTTGGACAGCATGGCAGATCAGAGCTCTCCCGATGCCTCGGCCTTGATGCGATTCTTCCACTGCGATGCAGATAATCTCAGCTGTCTTGGGTCTGGTAGGCAGCAGGACATACGCCCCTACAATTTGCTTATCCACTTCCGCGACATAACAGCTCCCTCTGTAACGGTAGCTACGAATCATCGCTTCATCCGGATCAGCCAACAGCAATACATCGATGGGCCATTCTTCCTCTAACGCTAGTTCTCTTATGAACACCATGAATCACCCCTTTATTCTCTCCAAATGATCATTATCCCTACACTACCCACGATGATCATGGAAAACAAGATACAATTTTCGTATAAAGGATTATTGACCCACCAATAGATTACCAAGGATACACGACTTCGTTGCCCATTAAAGATAAATAGGCCGACCAGTTTTACACTGGTCGACCTAATCCTTTGAAACCATCAACTTGAAGGGTCCTGCATCCATGAACGAAGGATACCGTAATTAAATCATCAGAATATCCTTAATATCCTGCTCCGACAGGCCTGGTATTTGCTCTTGACCGGACTCAGGCTCAACCACTTCTTCAATCAGATGCTTTTTCCTCATTTGCAGCTGGAGCATCTTCTCCTCAACGGTGCCTTGCGCGACCAGGCGGATGATTTGGACAACCTTCTTCTGGCCGATCCGATGAGCTCGGTCTGCTGCCTGCTGCTCTACTGCCGGGTTCCACCACAGATCATACAAGAGCACCGTATCTGCCCCTGTTAAATTCAGCCCCGTTCCACCCGCTTTGAGCGAAATGAGGAACAAATCCTTTTCTCCATTGTTAAAACGGCTGCATAACTCCACGCGCTGCCTTGTCGGCGTACTTCCATCCAGATAAAAATAAGGTACACCGCGGTAGCCCAGCTCCCGGCCGATCAAACCAAGCATTTCCGTAAATTGTGAAAAAACAAGCATTCTTCTTCCTGCGCTGCGGCAATCTTCAATGATCTCCAGAAGCTGTTCATATTTGGCCGAGCTTCCTTCGTAATTCTCTATGAATAAGGAAGGATGACAGCAAATTTGCCTCAATCGGGTGATACCAGCCAGAATCTTGATCCTGCTCTTCTCAAATCCATTGACACTCAAATGTTTGAGTGTTTCCTGCTGCAATTGGGCCAAATATGCGGCATACAGCTTTTTCTGGGCAGGCTCGAGCTCCGAGGAATGAACCGTCTCAATTTTGTCCGGAAGCTCACGAAGTACATCGGATTTCACCCTGCGCAGCATGAAGGGCCTTGCCCTCTTGGCGATCGTCTCGCGCGACAGTTCGTTGAATGATTTTCGTCCCGGAAATAGATCTGGAAAAACAGCATCAAAAATCGACCACAGCTCCTCCAGAGAATTCTCAATCGGCGTACCGGAAAGGGCGAACCGATGGCGGGCCTGGATGGTTTTTACTGTCTGCGCGGTAAGTGTAGCATGATTCTTGAATGCCTGTGCTTCATCCATAATCACCGTATGAAAAACAGCACTTGCAAACAAATCCATATCGCGGCGAAGAAGCGGATACGAAGTTAGGATCACATCATATTCAGAAGCATGTTTGATAAGCTTGGCTCGCTCCTCCCTGCTGCCGTCAGCAATGGCGGTTCGAACGAACGGAGCAAACTTCTCGAATTCCCCCTGCCAATTGTAGACAAGCGATGCCGGGGATACGATGAGTGCTGGCTCCTTCCGCTCGCGAATAGCAGGCAGCTCAGAAACGAGAAACGTAATGCTTTGTATCGTTTTTCCGAGTCCCATATCGTCAGCGAGAATGCCGCCGAAGCCGTAATAAGCAAGCATCTTCATCCATTGGAAGCCGTACTTTTGGTAATCGCGCAGCACAGGGTCCAGCTCCACGGGTACAGGAAAATCGAGATGATCTGGATTTTTGACATTATCCAAAAGCTGCCGAAGCGGCTTGCTTATCTTAATGGATGAACCTGCGCCTTCCTTTTCCATCAGATGAAGACCCCGATACATCGGGATCTGAAAGGTAGAGCGAGCCAAATCCTCCCTGCGGAAGCCGACTTCATTCAAGAAGCGCACGATCTCCTGAAACTCTTCGCTCTCCAGCGGCATGAGTGACCCGCCCGGCATCCGGTAGTACCTGCGTTTTTCCACGATCGACTGCAGCACCTTGCGGATTTCTGTCTCCGGAATGCCGCCGATATCAAATTTGAACTCCAACCAATCGGTTCGCTCCCCCACATTCACTCTCACCTTCGGAGCGGATGGCGGAACAAAGATTCGCGCTTTCACTGCCGAGGTCGCATACACATGCACCAGCTCCTCCAGCTGTGGAACGATATGACTGAGGAATTCATACTCCCCTTCTTCGTCATCCATGAAATAACCGCTCTCCGTTTGGGCAAAAGCACTCATTTCCATGAGCTCCAGAATCTTCTGCTCGCGGTTCTCATCACGAATGAGAATTCGGTCTTCTCCCCGCTGATCTAGTCGATCCTCAAGTGGGTTGATTGCAACGTCTCCATATTGAAATTCAAGTCCAGCTAGCAGCCGATCCCTCACCCGATCCAAATACAGCTTTGCGGTAAGCGGCGCTTGCACGAATAAATCCGCGATAGACTCCTTAATGCGCACATGACCAAGGTCCATAAGTCCGGGAATAACCTTCTGCACAAAGCTGGCCATTTGATCAGAGATTATTTTCAACTCCGGTTTGCGGAGACTCGCCATCATCTGCTTGAGTTCGGACAGCCTTTTGCCTGATTCATCCGTCACTTTAAGCAATCTTCCCTGATACAACACGTACCTATACGGCTCCATAACTGTAATATCATCCAGCCCGTCGATCACGAGCGCATATCCATCCTCGTCCGAATCCGTGAGTTCAAATTGAAGCGGCAGCGATTCTTTCGATAGTTGAAAGCCCGGATAGCTTCTCCCCTCATGCTCCATGTGTACCATGGAAGCTTGGGCAAGCAGCGGCAGCAGCGCATCCCAACTGCTAGGCGGTATCAGCAGAATCCGGTCCCGGATCGAGCTGGGTGCGTATGCAGTCTGAGCCTGCAGCGTTTCCCGATATAGGGACTCATTGTCAAAAATATCCACTAACGATCGGATTAACCGATCATCTTCTGGCTTGAAGCTGTGCAGCTCCGGTTCATACATAAAGCTGTTTGTAAAAACATACGGCCTCCCTGCAGCCACGTGCTCCAGGAAAGTCTTCATTTTCTGAACCTTATACAGCCTCTGGGCCCCAATCTTAAGCTCAATACCAAATAAGCATGTATCCGTTCTATAGGAAAAAGCTTTGCAGGTAAACTCAGCCTGAAGCACCGATCTATTGTCAAAATACGTCCGCGACCTGCTGGGCGCTGCCTTCTTGCTGCTGAATATGGACATCACGCGGTTCGTCAGCTCATACTCCTCAGAAAGAGGAGCCGATTTACCGCCTCCTCTTAATGAATGGTTGGAATGACCGCTGTTGTTGTGAAGCAAAGAAGGATACACTCTCCCTTGCTTCCTTCCGTCATGAAATGCTTCCTGGATGGTAAGCAGCAGCGCGGCGATATGCTCGCAGTAGTCGTCATCCTGATAAAAGGTAGTACAGCTGCAGGAGGCATCCACATCTCCATTCCGGTCGATCGCGGCGGCCACCTGATAACGGCTTTTGCCATACACCCATGCTTCCCAGGATGCCGGCTCCGAGCGGTGCTCCGTAACGGCAACCTTCCCTTCCTGCTGGTAGAGTAGGCCTTGCTCGAATGATCTAGCACCGCATAACAGCTTGATGATCCGATCTGTTAATTGAAAACTCACCCTCATGATCCTTCCTTTATCGAACTGGTATTCCGATATTTGCTGTAAGAATCATCATAACAGATTTTCGCTGAGGTTGACGAGTTCATCTGCTGATCAAGTTTCTTTCATGAGGCTAACCGCTGCATGGGGCTTGGCTTTGGGCTTCTGCTGCCAATTTACCAGGAAAATACCGACACAGATCAAAGCCCCACCCACACCGGCATACCACTGAACCTTCTCTTGCAGCAAAATCCAGCTGGACAGCACGCCGAACAACGGCACCAAAAACAAAAATGCGCTTGTTTTGCCCGGGTCCCCGCTGCGCAGTAAGAAGTACCATAACGAAAACTGCACAATCGAACCCATAATGGCAAGCCAGAGCAGAACCGTAACTGACATCAGGGAGAATGTAAAATGAGGCTGCTCCGTTACTGCGCTTAAAATGAGCAGCGCGATTCCGCCGGCCAGCATTTGATAAGCGGCTAGCACATTCATATCGAAAGCGGCGCCCCATCGCTTAACCAGCAGTGTAGCCACAGCGAAGCAGCAAGCTCCGGCCAAGCTAATCAACGTTCCCGGCTGGAAACTCATCTGTAAGCCGAACGCACAGGCAACACCGATAAATCCGATGACGACCCCGATCCACTGGCGTTTATTGTAAACCGCACCGGCGAAGATCGTACTTAGTACGATCACAATCAGTGGATTCGTGCAGGTGATAATCGACGACTCCGCCGAAGTGATCCACCGCATACTGAAATAAGCGCAGCCCATAACCCCAGCTGACTGAAACAAGCCGATGACGGCAGCCTGCAGCCACATCTTCAGGCCTTTAGGCTGAGGCTTCCGGGCGGTAATGATCGCAAAGACGGCACCTGCCAATACGAAGCGGCATCCCATAAGAAGGAATGGCGGCGCATAGGCTAACCCGATTTTACCAACTGGAAAAGCAACTCCCATAAGGAGCGTAGTAAGCAAGATTAACGTAACATAAGTTGAAGTCTTCATTCTTCATACCTCCATCCAAACTGATACTTTTTATTGTAGTGGAGGTTTGACTTTATGTATAATGATTGTTATCGATGTTGGATATCATTTGGATTGATAGCAAAGATCACGATCGGAGGGATTTGTATGGAAAGTACTGATTTACGTGTGTTTCAATCGGTTGCTCAGGAGGGTTCTATTACGAAAGCAGCCTCCCGGCTCGGCTATGTGCAGTCGAATGTAACGAACCGCATCCAACAGCTGGAGACAGAACTGAATACCTCCCTGTTCGTTCGCCATAATCGCGGCATGACACTCTCTTCCAGCGGCAAGACGCTGCTCGGTTACGCCGATAAAATCATTAGAATGTTAGATGAAGCCTCCAGAGCTCTCTCGGCGACGGAGGAGCCCAAAGGCCCGCTTCAAATCGGATCTACACAAACTGCAGCCGCTGTTCGATTGCCTAAGCTGCTGGCCTCTTATTATGCGCTTTATCCGGATGTGCACTTGTCGTTATCGACCAATCATTCGCAGTCACTCATGGATAAAGTACTGCAGTATGAATTGGATGGCGCCTTCATCGGTTGTCCATGTGATCATCCCGACATGCAGGCCATCCCTGCTTTTGACGAAGAGCTTGTTGTCGTATCGGCACCATCTGTTACAAGCCTGAAAGAAGCGGCTGCCAAGCCTATCCTTGTATTCAGCAAAGGATGTTCCTATCGAGATGTGCTGCATCAATGGCAAGAATCTGCCGGAATCACGCAGCCTGTTATTATGGAATTCGGCACCTTGGAGGCAATTATCGGGGGAGTTTCCGCAGGACTTGGTATCTCTGTTATGCCCAGAGCAGTCATTCACAAACATGAAGCTGACGGAGCAGTTCGCATCCATGAATTACCCATCTCCTACAGCCACATGACAACTCATTTCATTACGCGGAAAGATTCATTTGTCAGCAGTGCGTTAAGAGCATTTATAGAGATGATTCCGACCACACCGCAATCGAGCGTTACTTCACTGATTTGACAGCAAAACGCAGCATTGCGATTATATCATCCATTCCAAATCAGCCCTATGAGATACAACTGGTATCCCATAGGGCTATCATTCCTTCTTTCCTAGTTCAAGCTATCCTTATTGAAGAATGAAGCTAGCTACAAGTGCAAGATCTTCAATATCGACAACCAGATCATGATTGATATCCGCATGCTGGAAGTCACTCAATCGGCGTCTGACGACGATTTGCCGTATGCGGACGCTACGATCGCTAGATCCGCAATGGAGTATTTGCCGTCTTGATTGGTGTCGCCTGACTCCGCATGTACCACACTGCTTAAGAAGGTTTGCAGCGCTGCTTGCAGCACACCTGCAGCCTGGTTCACCTCTGCCTGCGTAGCGGAGGAATGGTTTGCAACTGCTCCGGCTCGATCAATAGCCGATTGCAGTGCCGCTTTTGAGCCTGCCGGATATTGCCCCGGCGAATTGCCCTCTATAGCAGAGTCATAAGCAGCTTGCGCTTCTGCCAAGCGTTGAATGAGAACCGATTTATCCACTTGAACAGCTGCCTGGATGCTTAAACTATGAGAAGCACTTTCGAGCTCCTGCTCTTCCCCGCTCGCATCTGCAACGATCGCTTTGCTCACGGAAATCGACGTGTTCCCATCCGCCGAACCAGCTGCAGCCGTCCAATTCAGCTGAAGCAGTGGATCCTCCATTTGATCAGCGGGCAGTCCCAAGTTAGCCATAATGAAACGGATTTGACCTTCCGACTTCCGCTCATCCACGATGACAAAGGTATCCTTCAACGCTTCAGAGCCTGCATATTCGATTTTGGAAGGATCATAGGTGACGGTAATGTCCTGTGCGTACACATTTTGAGTTACTCCGCTTATGCCTATCAGCGTCTGAAACGGCTGGCCTTCAGTAACCGTGTCAGGTCCCGTCAATGCCGCAGCCGGCGGACTATCCGGTTCTGTCACCCCTGCCTGATGCGGACGAACGACTATATCATCCAACTCATAGAATCCGGTGCCTTTCATGAAAGTAATCGTGTTGCTGCCTTTGTGCAGCTGCACGCTGAGCGGAAACGCCATAAAACGGCCCCATCCCCTAGTACCTTGCAGCTTGATGGACTTCTCTTCGCCATTCACCAACACTTTACCGGTCGCTGCTTGGAAACCGCTGCCGTTGGCGTACCAGATGTCCATGTCGTAAGCGCCGTCTTCCGGCACCTCGACATTCGTAAAGGATACGTAGCTGTCTTCGTAATCCATGCCGCCGATATACTTCCCACCCGATGCACTATTGTTTGTATTCAGCTGGACATGGAACGTATTCGCCTGCTCTGCTTCATATTGCACAGGCACTGCCTCTTCTGCCTTATCGGTAGCTTGCGGGAAATAAGTAACTCTCAAATTCTCCGATCCATACGGCACTAGCGTAATATTTTCTATTGCTTCATCTGACTGTACAGGACCTGCAGGCGGTTCAGCAGCTTCTACATTGTTTGCTGCTTTGCCCCAAGCAGAAATCCGCTTCGCCTTCGCGATCAGCTTCACCGGGCTTGAAGCCTGAAGGAACGGATTCTCCGGCATTGGACCGGTGACAACTTCAATGGTTGCTTCCGGATGCTCGCGATCGATCAGCAAGCCGTAATTCCAAGGATTTTGCGCGGATATCTGATATTGATTGAACCCGAGTGCCGCCGCATCGAATCCAGGCTTCGCTGCAATCGGACTGGACTCTACCTGCCAGTTCTCATCCATTTGCAGGGAGAAAACCAACGGTCCGCGTTCGATTCCGACCGAATTGTTTACCCAGGTCGATGTTTTCAGCTTCATCGGAACTGTCAATACGACCCGATCTCCCGAATTCCATGTACGGTCAATAGTCATGTATTCCCCCGAGATGACACCTTGCTGGCTAACCCCGTTTACCGTCACTGTCGGACCATCGGCCCATGCCGGTATCCTAAGCTTCAGCGGGAATTGTACGCTCCTTGACGCTGTAACATCAAATCCGATTTGATCCTCAAACGGATAATTGGTCGTTTCATCTATGGTAACGTCTGCTTGCTTGATTCTAGTTTTCACACGGCTTGGTCCGTAGGCAATGACACCCAAACCGCCTTCAGGAACTCCGGCCCACATGTTCTTAACAAAATAAGGCCAGCCCATATGCAAGTTGAAACGGCAGCACGGATAACCCGAGGTCGGCGATGGCATCGTGCCGTTATCGTATTCCTGCTTAAAGCCGTGATCGGCCAGATTACTTTCTACTTGATTCGGAAGCGAATAATACTGATGATTCTTGAGTTCTTTATCCATAGCTCCCGGTAAGGAGTTGAATGCGATCTTCTCCAGAGCATCGCCGATATGAGCGTCACCGAGAATCATCGCCGCTTCTTCATTGCTTTGCATCCGTTCGGTAATGGCGCATAGCTCCACCCCTTGCGTGGAACCGATACCTGCGAGCATCTCCGTGCCTGACGGCATACCAGTAATTTGCTCATGCTTTTTTAAATTCTCAACACCTGCTTGGAAGGCATCCCGGTCAACCGCATCGTTCGAACGTTGGTAATAGACCGTAGGCATCTTAATCGCTTCATTCACATTCACCGCATGCATCGGTTGGAAATCGTCACCGTAATTTTGAAAGCCGTCGTTCGTGAATATGTCAGTAAGCGGATAACCTTGTTCGGCAAGCGTATCGGCAAGGTTCAAAAGGAACGAATCTTCCGTCCGATTGTACAGCCACAGCACGGTGTCGATGTTGTCACCTACGCGCATTTTGCCCCAATCGCGAAGTGGCCGGGTTGGCAGCTGCGACGCTTGATAATGAAAGTAATTCGTCATAAAAGTTAGAACACGGGCGTCCTTCGTCGCTTCGTAGTAATCCTTCATGGCATACAAGGCGACCATGCGCGGCCACCAGTCGTCATTCGTTGACGGGCCGAAAGATCCGTCTTCGTGCTGACTTTGCAGGATGGCCGATATCCACTTTTGCGATGTCGCTATCAGATCCTGATCGCGAAGCGTATAAGCAAGCGGGACAAGCCCTTTCAGATAGTAAACAGGGCGCTCCCAATCAGAATCAGGAGCATTCCCGCCAAGCCAGCCGGCATTCGTGCTTAACTCGCTGTAGAGGTCCTCCGCATAACCGGTTGCTCCGTCACGCTGCAGCTCCAGCTGCTTTAGCAGCCAGCCCTTGGCTTCAATCGAGCCCAGTGGCAGCGGGATAAATGGCGTTTGCACAAGCGGACTCTGATTCGGAGTCGGGGCCTCCACCGTTTGCGGCGGTACGACATATTCGCTTGCGATAAAATGATCGAACATCGGCTGAGCACGATAGCTTCGTAAGCCGACGCCGCCTTTCAGATACTTGTCAGTGCTTTCACCTTTGAATTCCAGCACAGGAGTGCGTGTATCATTCACATAAACCTTAATATCATTACCGTATGTAACGACTTTCAAGTGGTAAAAGCGGTTCGGATCGACCGAATCAAACTTTTTGACAATTTTGAGCGGCGTCCAGTTGTTGTTCATTCTGCCCAGAATCACGTTGCCGTCCCCGCTTAATCCGGCATAGTAACCTTTCACATTGTCAGCCCCCGGTGCTGCACTCTGCGTTCTAAATACCATTCCCGCATCACCGGTTCCTGTATCTGAAGGGAGCTTGACATCGGTTTCGAGTGTCATATCCCCGAACTCCGCATCCTCCGCCATGATTTTGTAGCCGTCGCCTTTGTTCACCGTTATTGTGCCAGCTTGAAGCTTCCAGCTGCCGTCAACGGCTTGCCAATGCTCGATAGCTTGATCTTGTGCTTGATCGAAGGTGTCGCTCAATATGGTTTCACCTTCCACAGACTTGACAGTAAAGTTATCGTAAGACGGTAAGGAATTGTACATCCGGATACCGACATTCCCTCTGGCATAAGCCGTATCGGTTTGCTCCAGAACCAAGTTGTCGTTCAGATAGACTTGAATTTCACTTCCTACTGCATGTACTTTCAGATGGTACTTCGTGTTCGGATTCATGGTGACGGAAGCGCGCTTCAGCTCGTTCCAACTGTTGTTCATCCTTCCGAGCATAACAGCACCAGTCCCGCTGGCAGTAATTCCGGCATAGTACCCCTGCACATTATCGGCACCTGGTGTGGCGCTAACCGTACGGAACAGCAAGCCTGCATCCCCCGACCGATCGCTCAAGCTGAGATCTGTTTCCACAGTGACATCGCCCAGCTCCTGATCACCGCTCCAAACAGCCTTGTACCCTTGTCCCTTGGATACGGTCAGCTGCCCTGCGTCAATCGACCATGGACCTTCGATGACATTCCAGTTATCGTTAATTTTGAGCTGATCAAAGTGATCGGCAAAATATTCCGGCATTTCTTCCGTTTCAGCTGCTTGCGCCGAGAAAGGAAATACGATAGATACATAAATCGCCAAAATCAATAGTCTCACTAAAGATGTCTTCCCTAGCATAGCTCTTCACCTCTATATCATAGTAAGCTTTGGATAGCCAAGCACCTGCGTCCTCCCTCGCTATTCCCCATGGCATCTCCCTTTCCCATGCTTGTAGTTGTGCCGGTTATGACTTCCCCAGCTATCTATCTAATCCGGGATCCGCTGCAAGTTGGTAGCTTCAGCCTCACCTGGTGTTAGATCGGATTTCATAAAGCTTGCTCAGCCAGTTTTTCTACCTTTTGCATCAGCTCCATCGGATCCTCCATATGGAACGTGTCGATGATATCTCCACCTCGGTCAATCAAAAAGAACGTCGGTAGTGCATGAAGCTCATAAAGATCGGCCGCATGCTTATGCTCATCGAGCAGGATGGGGTACTGGATGTGATTTTGCATGACGAAGGACTCCATATTCCCCGGCTTCTCTTCCGTCGTCACATTCACCCCGACAAAGTCAATCTGCTTATTGTATTGTTCATACAGCTTGGTCAAAGTTGACTCAGCCACGGAGCAAGCGTCACACCAACTCGCCCAGAAATGGAGAACCATCGGCTTATCCCGCTTTCCTCCGACGGTATAATAGGTGCCATTGGTTGTTTTCAATGTGAAGCCAGGCGCTTTTACCCCGGCGGCTCCAGGTTTACCGCCATTGTCAGCCGAGCTCACAATTTGTTCTAAAGCATGGATATCCAGCCCCTTACCATCGATACGATTCGTATCATCATAGGCATGAGAAAATGTCTTCCAGCAAGCCAATAAACTGACCATCAGAATAGCTGCGATCAATGCAATGTTCGATTTCATGATGACCTCCGTTTGTAATCGTTTTCAAAAGATGTTATTCCCATTATACGAGTAAGCATCACAATCGTCTTTACAAGATCAAGACAAAGTTTACATGATTCACACTAAAATAAATGTAAAAAAGACCCTTTCCTAAGAAAGGGCCGTGGATCGCGCGGTACTAGCCGCTCTTTTACCTAAATACTGACTGGGTGAAACGCCGGTGAACTTTTTAAACGAAGTACTGAAATAATGCTGACTCTGAAAGCCTACCCGACCGGCAACCTCATAAATTTTGCATGTCGGATCGCTCATGTAGTGAATGGCCATTTCGATGCGGACCTTGGTCACATACTCGATAAAAGACATTCCCAGCTCTCTCTTGATCAGGCCGCTTAAGTATGCGGAGCTCATTCGCATCCGTCCTGCAATCGTGTTCAGCCTTAGCGTTTCATTATAATGCTCGTCGATGTATCCTTTGACGTTTTGAACAACCGGTGTGATGCTTTCTGCCTGCTTCAACTCTTCCGTCATTTTGGGATATAGGATCGGCACTTCCGATAATGTATCTTCCGTGATCGCGTAACTGATGGCTAGATGCGGAGAAATGCAACTCTTCAGATGATTTTTGATCATCGATACGGTCTCGTGCGCGTTTGGAACTTCTGTGAGTGATGCCATAACGATGAAATGCTCTCCCCCATCTTTAAATATCAAATGGCCGCCACAAGGGCTAAGCAGCTCATGGGCTACATTTTTCACCGCAAAATAGGCAAGCTCAAATTCCCAGCCATCCGCCTGCCACGATGTCCACTTCATGGGCTTAATGATCATGAACAAATATGGCGTCTGTAAATCCAGATTAAAATAATGCGCCTCTTTCGCCATCTGCTCGTGCTCCATTTTCCCCGACAGCCACGACTGTAAAGAACTCAATTGGATGCTGTCATGATTCTCCGCAAATTTTTGATAAAGCCACGCATGGTAATGCTGCTGCCTCTTGCTGTCTTCGACCCAATGCCTAGCCCTCTGCAGGAGAGCATCCACTTCCCTCGTATAGAAAGGAGCCAATAAATAATCAAATATATGCAGGCGCAACAATTGAACAAGCTCAGGAAACGAAGCCTGGTCGCCTACCACGATAACCGCACAGTATGGCAGTCTTTGCTTAACGTCTTGAATGTTTCTAAGATCTTGCTGCTTCACACTCGAGCATACATAAAAAAGCAGATCCGGATGAACCGATAGTATTTCTTTCATAGCGACCCGCTCATCGTCCGCTTCCTTCACGACTACATCCATATCCTTCACCTGGAGTAGTCTTTCTGACAGTGAGTTCTCCAAGCTGTGTGTTTGCCGGTAAATGACGGCTTTCATCCTACTCCCCCTCTGCAGAAGATAACCTTTTCACTTATCATCGTAGCAAACATTCTAGCGGTAAAAAATAGAATTTGTTTCGAATTTCTATCGGTATTTTTCGAGGCTTTTCCTACACTACAGTTTTCCGCCTAACCATTCATAAAACCCTTTCTTTCGGTTCATCCTTATAGATGAGGTGATACGAATGAATCATGAAGAGCAGGAACATCAGGAGCCAACCGTTGCTCCCGGTATGAATACCCATGATGAGCTGGAAGAGAAAGCTTCGGAGAAAGAAATTCAAAGCGGAGATTCCACAACGGTGACTCGGTTGTATCTGGACCGGACACCGGAGGATTAATCACTCATCTGCGTTAGCATGAAAAAAGCCCTGAATGTCACCAAGATCATGACTCAGGGCCTTTCCATATTTAGCGGCATTAAGTATTTAGTTGACGAACCATTTCACCCTGCAAGAATGCCTGGATATCCTCAATCGCTCCTTGAAAGTAGGCTTTGTAGTTCGCTTCAGATACGTAGCCGAGATGCGGCGTCGAGAGAACGTTAGGCAGCGATCGAAACGGGTCATTCTTCGGAAGCGGCTCCGTCATATACACATCCAGTCCTGCTCCTGCGATCCAGCCTTTCTGCAGCGCCTCAACAAGCGCATCCTGATCAATAATCGGCGCGCGCGAGGTATTAATTAAATAGGCAGTAGGCCGCATCACCTGCAGCTCTTTGCGTCCGATCAGCCCCCTAGTCCGCTCACCCAATACCAGATGAATGGATACAAAGTCGCTGCTTGCCAGCAGCTCCTCTTTGCTAGGAGCTAGCTTCACGCCTGCTTCTTCCGCTCGCTCCTGCATCAGGTTCTGACTCCATGCGCACACTTCCATGCCAAACGCTTGTCCAATTCGCGCTACCCGGCTGCCGAGTTTGCCTAATCCAAGCAAGCCAAGCCGCTTGCCTTGAAGATCGGTGCCGATTGTGCTTTGCCACGGACCGTTACTGCGCAGTGCCTGATGCTCCTGGACCACATTCCGAGCCAAGCCTAGAATTAACGCCCAGGTCAGCTCCGTTGTCGGGTCGCCGCCTGCGCCAGTACCGCATACCTTAATGCCATACTCCGTTGCCGCAGACAGATCGATAGACGCATTACGCATCCCGGTCGTCACCAGCAGCTTCAGCTTAGGCAAGCGGGAAAGGATGGATGCGCCAAAACGTGTGCGTTCTCGCATAATAACAAGTATCTCATAATCCTCAAGCTGCCGGATCAACTCTTCTTCATCATCGATATGATGTTGCAAGAACTCCACATCCACCTGCTCTTCAATGGCCGACCAGTCCGCCATATGTCGTGCAATATTTTGATAATCGTCTAAAACTGCACAGCGAAGCTTCATCGTAACTCCTTCTCCTTTCGAGAGGACTCCTCAAGGTGTTCCTCATTCACTCTGTTTATTAACCACTCTTCCCTAGATGCTCCACTTTTTCACATAAACCGCCGTACCGCTGATACGGACATCCCACTGCCCTTGATCGGATCGTTCAACCTGGACCTTAACTCTGCCATCCCTTCCCATTTCTTGCCCCTGCTCAATCACAAACTCGGCGTTCTTCAGGTCCGGTCTCATGTAAGCTAAGTAATAGGCCCCCATCACTCCAGAGGCAGTCCCTGTCACCGGATCCTCGATCGTACCTGAATAGGGCGACGAGAAATGCCTCGCATGCATGAACGCTTCTTGATCCAACGTTTCCATGCAGAATGGATGCAAAGATGCTTTGGGATTTTCCAGCAGAATACCGGGAAAACGGTCATTATACGGCTTCATCTTCTGAAAAGCGGAGAGCCGCCTTACAGGCACTAATAACGTCCATGTGCCCGTGCTCCCATACAGGATGGGAAGCTCCCCATCCAGCTCATCCACATCAATTCCGATTGAAACTGCAAGCGCAGTCCTGTCTCCTTGAAACGGAATAAACTTAGGCGTATCCTGCTTCATCGTAATCAGTATGTCTCCTTGATGATCTTCCTCCATGCTGATCGGCAGAATTCCCACATTGGTTTCAATCGTAATGTGATTCTCCCCGCCTAGCATGCCTCTTGTCTTTAGCCCATACACGGCTGCCATGGTAGCATGTCCGCACAGATTAATCTCGTGTCCCGGCGTATAATATGTAAGCTGAACTGTCGCTTGGTTCGAGGGAAGTACGAAGACCGTTTCGTTAAAACCCACCTCAGCAGCAATTCTCTGCATGTCCTCGGCGGTTAACGCTTGCGCATCGAATACGACGCCGGCTGGATTTCCCTGGTTGGGAATTCTTGAAAATGCATCATAGTGATAGATAGTCACGGGCGGCAAGCATCCCACACTCCTTGTGTCTTTAAAGATTGATTTCCTACGATATTTCCTGATCATTTCCCGGGCAACCGCAAAAATCGATGAAATGAGCGACCAACAGACAATTTCCACTTTTTAGGCGGTAAAAGAATGAACAAAAAACCAAATGACAAGCCGCATTAGCAAAAAAGCAGCACCTACTGAAGCTATGCCTCCTGTTAGCCATATACGCCTGCTCTTTTCATAGAGTCTGCACACTTGCCACCATAAGATCTGGATTGTTGTGCAGAAAAGTAAGAATAGAAACAGCTTGGCAGCAGCGATGACACTAAACATAAAGATCGTGATGAACGTCAATATCAATGTCGCTATAATACTTGCATAGATCGTTGCTGCCGCTTTCATACGTGCTCCTTTTTATTTACATAGTGAACTGTTCTTTCACAGTCTCCTTCATGAAGCTGTATGCTTGGATGAAGAGATCATGTAAATTGATCATATCACACCATTACCTGGAATTCCCATCTCTGCTTGACCCGATAAATAAACGAACCTTGCAATAGCAAGGTCCGAGTTTATTGATTAAGTTGGGTTCACTCCGAGCTTCAGTAGATTTTCTCCGAGCATTCTCATTTAGTTGACTTTTAATCCTTCAACCAAGCCAGCAAGCCCTTCGCTGATCGGAGTAACAGGTCGACCGAGCAGTTTTTCAAAATCATTGCTTCGAATCTCTAAAGCTCCCTCACGAATACCTTGCTGGATTCCTACAAGTATAGGAATGACGAAATCAGGAACCCCTGCTCCTTTCATGATATCAGCGTAGGTATTGTCGTCCACCTGCTGTACGGGAACATCCTTACCTAACACGGTTCCGAGAGCTGCAGCCAATTCCTCTTGTGACAGCAAAGGTCCTGAAAGCTCATAGATTGTATTCTCATGCCCCTTCCCCGCCAGGACAGCCGCGGCTGCTTCCGCATAATCTTGCTGAGTGGCCCAGCCCACTTTCCCGGAACCGGCAGAAGTTAACCATGGTGCACCTGCTAATACGGCCCCGATGCTGGAGATTTCATTTTCCAAGTACCAGTTGTTTCTTAAAAAAGAATAGGGAATCCCCGCTTGGCGAATAGCCTCCTCTGTAATCCGGTGAACTGGCGCCAGGAAAATCGTGCTGTCACTAGCATCTGCCAAGCTCGTATAGGCAATAAAGCCAACTCCGGCGCGCTTTGCTGCTTCAACTGCATCCGTGTGCTGTCTGATTCTCGTTTCGTTATCCCCATCCGCAGAGATGATCAGCAATCGATCGATGCCTGCAAATGCGGCGTCCAACGTCGCAGGTTGGTCAAAATCTCCATGACGGACTTCCACGCCGAGCTCCTTCCACTTCTCTGCTTTCTCTACGCTGCGGACACTAACCGCCAGTTCGTTAGCGGGAACTGTTTTCAGCAATGTCTCTACAATTTTGTTGCCTAACTTGCCAGTTGCTCCTGTTACTAAAAGCTTCATGTTCATTTCCTCCCCATGGCTTCAATGTAATCACTATGGTTATAACTATAATAGTTACAACAAATTTATAAAATAAAAGCTCACGATATGGAGCTCTCATTTATCTAAACCGTACGATAAGATCAGCCAGCTTGGTTTGGGCGAGCCTGTTTTCCATGGCCGCTTGCGCCTCGCTTAGCTCTGTTTGCAGCGCTGCTTCAATGTTTCGTCCAACCGGGCATCGGATGTTCGGATCCTCATGCAGTCGGAATAGCTGATTGTCCTCAATCACATTGACGGCATGGTATACATCAAGCAGTGTAATCTCCTCCGGCGATTGAAGCAGCGAGGCTCCTCCCACCCCGGGGCGCACCTCGACTAATCCTGCCTTCTTGAGCATTCCCATGATTCTTCGTATAATCACAGGATTCGTATTGACGCTGCCGGCGATAAAATCCCCCGTACATTCGTTAGGGCTGACCGCGATGAGGGAAAGAATGTGAACAGCGATCGAAAATCGCGTACTAATTTGCTTCAACTGCATCACCACCGTTGTAACCATTATAGTTACTACCACTCCATCCGTCAATAGGTGAAGCTGCTTCGGAGAAAAGCTATTGAATCTCCTAATGGACCCGACTTTATCTGGAAACGAAAAGAGAGCCTCTCGGCTCTCTAAGTTAGTGCGCTTGATTCATCATCGCATGGTTGACGGCAACGCGGCGGATAAAGAATGCCATTACGAGTCCAATCAAAGTAACCGACATGGCGAACAAGAACACATTCTGTGATCCTAACGTCATTGCGTTCGCGACTTCGGTTAATTCGCTTGGCGCTTTAGAGCTTTGTAAATAGTTCGACATCCCACTCGTCAGGATGCTGATGGCTACGGCTGTGCCGATCGCCCCGGCAACCTGCTGCAGCGTGTTCATGACCGCTGTTCCGTGCGGGTAAAGCTCAGGCGGCAATTGGTTAAGGCCGTTGGTTTGAGCTGGCATCCATACCATCGAGATCCCGATCATAAGACCGATATGCAAAGCAACAATGAAGGCAATTGAGGAAGCTGTCGTAATGCCGGAAAAGAACCACAGTGTAGCAGCTACGATAACAAGCCCTGGGATAACAAGCCATTTCGGCCCATATTTGTCGAACAAACGACCCATACGAGGAGACAGCAACCCGTTCAGCGCGCTTCCAGGAGCATCATAAGCCCGGCAGCAAATGATGTCAGCTTCATTCCTTTTTGCAAATACATAGGAAGTATAATCATGCTCGATAGGATGATCATCATGCAGGACAGCACAAGCACCAGTCCTACGATAAACATCGGATATTTGAACACACGTAAATTCATCATCGGTTCGTTCATAAAGATTTGACGCAGTACAAATACCAATAACGCCAACAAACCGATAGTAATGGACAAGATCACAACCATGCTGGTCCATCCTTGTTCCCCTTCGCCGGCTTTACTAAAGCCGAATACAACACCGCCGAAGCCGATTGTAGAGAAGATCACGGACAAGAGATCGATGCGTGGCTTGGTGACTTCTGTCACATTCTCTAAATATTTTAACCCGACCAAAAGTCCAATAACCAAGAACGGCAAAGAGAGCCAGAAAATATAATGCCACGTCAAATATTCAATCAAAAGGCCTGCCACAGTTGGTCCCGTCGCCGGTGCAAACATAATGACCAACCCGACAAAGCCCATCGCCGCTCCGCGCTTTTCCGGAGGATATACCACGAGAATGGTATTAAACATTAGCGGGATTAATAACCCCATGCCTGCCGCCTGCAGAACGCGTGCAACCATCAGCATCTCGAAATTAACTGCAAGCGCAGCAATCAATGTACCTGCAATTGAACTGGCCAACGAAAAAACAAACAGCTGTCTTGTCGTAAACCACTGCAGCAAGAGTCCCGTCATTGGCATGAGAATGCCAAGAGTCAACAGGAATCCCGTTGTCAACCATTGCGCGGTCGCTGCAGAAATCTGGAACACGTCCATTAAATTGCTGATTGCGATGTTAAGCGCTGTTTCGCTGAACATGCCGACGAAGCCGCAAATAAGCAGCGACGCCATAATGGCCCGCGTATTGTATTGCTTCATTGTTTCTTCCACTTCCTCTCCCACCTAAAGGTTTATCTAAGAGGTCTTTGATTTAAGCCTCTATAAGTAAAATAGAGTTCATCGATAACGAAGTCAATACCGGTTACGTAATTTATTTGCAAATGGAAGACATTAGCTTTGATTAATAGGTTAATTTCCTTCATACAGCGCATCCTATTTGTTACATCCTATAGCAGACATTGGAGGCAATATGCGGATCGCGATTACTTTGCTTATTGGCTTTTTACTGTGTCAAAACGCCGTTTATGCAGCGCCTAAGAAGGATCGCTTCTATTTTGAAGCCCGCGGTGAAGTCGTATGGGAAATATCCACCGACGAGAAGGTGATTGCCCTCACCTTTGACGATGGACCTCATCCCGAGCATACTGCTCAAATTCTGGACTTACTAAAGCAGTACGATGCCAAAGCAACGTTTTTTGTTGTTGGAAACAAAGTAAAGATGAACCCCGAGCTTCTGCTCCGTGAGGTTCAAGAAGGTCATGAAATCGCCAATCATACCTACACCCATGCTTACCTCAGCAGAAGAACGAATATGAAGAAAGAAATCCATGATGCGGAAGAACAAATTTATACCGTGTCCGGTCAGCGCTCCCGCCTGTTTCGACCGCCTGGCGGTGTTTTTAATGAGCAGCTCGTCGCTCTGGTTAAGTCAGAGGGCTACAAAATGATTCTGTGGTCCTGGGAGTTGGATACCAAGGATTGGCGCACTCCCGGTGTTTCGAGGATTGTGAATCGGGTGCTCAAGCACGCAGATAACGGTAATATCGTTCTTTTTCATGATTATATTGAAGGACCTACTCAGACAATTGATGCGTTGAAAGTCATCCTGCCTGAATTAAAAAACAGAGGGTATCGTTTCGTTACCGTGTCCGAGCTGCTCAATTACAGCAAAGCGATCCCGGCTAAACAGCAGTAACAAGGGAGAGAAATGACCCTGCATGACAGAACCAACCGCAATTAAACCCTGGTTAACACCTTCTAGAACAAAGAGAATGACCCTCGTGGACAGGGCCATTCTCTTTACTGTGTCACCTTAATTATTAGTGGATATCCTTCTTGCGGAAGTTTCCGCCTTTCACGTCATGTATATTGCCAACCGCCAAAAAAGCTGATGGATCAACCTCGTCCACGATAGATTTGAGCTTAGCTTCTTCCAATCGCGAGATCACGGTAAAAATCACTTTCTTATCTTCACCGGTAAACACGCCTTCGCCGTGTAAATAGGTCACTCCTCTTCCCAGCCGGTCGTTCAATGCGGAGCCGATCTTTTCAGACAAATCACTAATGATCCATACGGATTTTGATTGATCAAGACCCTCGATCGTAATGTCGATCATTTTGAAAGCGATATAGTAGGCAATCAACGAATACATGGCATGGTCGAAGCCAAAGACAAAGCCTGCACTGCCTAATATGAACAGATTGACAAACATGACGATTTCCCCGACCGAGAAGGGCGACTTTTTGCTTAGGAGTATCGCTACGATTTCCGTTCCGTCCAAGGAACCTCCCGACCGGATCACCATGCCTACACCAATTCCCAGGATGACCCCTCCGAATACAGCAGCCAGCAGAGGATCCACCGTGATGGGCTGCACCGGAATTAAAAGCGCTGTACCGATAGACATCAGCAGCACGGCCAATAAGGTAGACCAAGCAAATGTCTTGCCGATCTGTTTATAACCGATATAGAGAAACGGCAGATTCAGTACAGTCAGCAGCACACCTAACGGTATATGAAACAGATGAGCCAGCATAATCGAGACGCCCGTGATACCGCCGTCGATAATATCGTTGGGCACTAGAAAAATTTCTAGTCCTACAGAAAATAGCGCTGAACCGAGCACAAGCAAAAACAATCGCTTGATAAGCTTGCTCTTCGACAGCTTGGAATGTTGCAAGACAGCGGAATCCATGCCTGACCTCCGAATCATGGTTTTGCCTATTATTGCCTTGAACCAGGGGTTCTAGTCATGGGGAATTACCGATCTCGTGATCTCCGAAATGAAAGGACCATTTGCAAAACAAAAAGAAGAATTCCGATATTGATGGCATAATCAGCCATATTCAGAATGCCCTGTTTGGCATAAAAATGAATAAAATCCGTTACCTGATTAAATAAAGTACGGTCTATGGCATTTCCAATCGCACCGCCGGCCAAACATGCCGCTCCCACTCGTTCAAGCGGACTATTTAGTAAGCCTCTGTATAACAGGTATAAGACTATCCCCACAAAGATTATGGCTGCTGGGATGAACCACCGCCCGTAGCCTTGGAATAAGCTAAAAGCCATACCACTGTTCTCATAGCGCACGAACTCCAGAACCCCTTTCCAAACGACCAAGGAGTCCCCTTCTTTCAGATGCAGCCGAATCCAAATTTTTGAACACTGATCTGTCAATATTGCTGCAGCCATCCATATATAAAACTTTTGCACTGAAGCATCCTTTACACTCACAAGCCGTCACTCTTCCTTATTCCATCATAGATTCATAGCTATCCACTAACATACTATCATAAAATAAGCTTATAATCATATGTTAGCTAATATTTATGAATTCGATGGCTTGTGCTTCAACAAGTAAGCGGCATATTTGAGAGGATTCTCATAGGTTCGATAAAAAGGTCTCCGACAGACCTCCTTTTCTAAAAGAGTACCGTTGGTCTCTCCCATTCATCTCAATAAATTTGACCATCCCGCTCTGATCTACTCCCATATCCAAGCCTACATCGGCAAGGTGTGGAACTCTTCGGCTAATATACCGAACTATCTCTAATGAAGCCCGCTCCACAGCAGACACGGTTCGTTCCACATCGAACCCATTTTCTTTGAACAACACTTCACAGGTTCTCACTCTTCCGCCTTTCGCCACATTGGTAACATGACTCCCCGATGCAGCAACCTTCCCTACGATCCCTGTTACTTGCCAGTCGCCGGAATCGTCTCTCTGTACGGATACTCTTAAATCAAAGGGCCTTCCTTTATAAGTAGCAAGCGGAATCGTCTGCTGAATGTAATAGGATTGCCGTCCGACCTTCTGATGCACATAGGCGAGCGTTTGACGTAAGGTTCTTTTGAGCGGTTTTCCTTTTTGCCGTGTATGTGCCAACGGCCGTCTAGGCATTGCTTGATTTGGATGATTCCCTCTCCCACGCTACTGTTCGTCGGCTTGATATATAGAGACGTGTAAGCCCGCATAGCTCTAGCCAGATTTCTCGGGCTATAACTCAGTGATACCGGTAAATAATCACGCAGTTGTGATTTCCGAATTAACATCCGGTGAATGTCATGCTTATCGAATCGATTCACACGGTTAAAGATCGTGTGGGATTTGGCAAGGAGCCTCATCTTCCGTTTGCTGGCTGGGGATAGCGCTAAAGCTCGATTATGAATGACTCGGGGCACTTTGCCGTGCACCAATCGATATTTTCCGCCGATCCGTTTATAACCTTTTGCTTGATTGCCTCTAATTTGATCCAATGTCAGATAAAAGGATTGTAAACCAAGCTTTTTTGCAGCTTTATTGTACAGTGATAATCGTTCATTGCCCGTCTTCCCCTGCGGTATGCCGCGGAATGTATCGCGGTCGAACAGAATGCCTATCCGATGTCCCATGCACAGATCACCCTTCACCAGTTATCAGTACCACATCGTATTCAATTGTAGGAATTTACAACACGGCACTCACCCGATACATAGTGAAAATTAGAACATCTCATCCTCACAGGTTCGAAGAATGTTTCTGAGTTATTTGGGCAAAAGTAATGCAGGAGGTGGTTGTCCCTTGGAAAACAGTCAGTCGCAAGAAGTGACCCCGGTTCCAATCTGGAAATGTAAAAATACCGAGTGCAAGGCTTGGGTTCGAGAAGAGCTGGCATCCTCGTCTACACCGGAGTGTCCCATGTGCAAAGGGCCGATGATCCGAAGCATCAAACATTTGCCCAAATTGGTTAAAAAGCACAAGACCAACAGAAAAAAAACCGGGGAGTAATCCCCGATTATCTGCTTTCAAACCAATCATATATATAATGAAGCGCTTCCTCTTCATCCTTGCCCTTCGTGATTAAACGTATCGTCGTCCCCTCCTTGATGGGAACAAGCAGCATCCCCAGCACGCTTTTCATGTCGACAATATGCTCGGTGTGACCCTCCGTATAGACGAGTGTGATTTCTGACATAAAATGGGATGACTTTGCGGAAATCTCCGTCAGATCTTTGCGCTCCATATGGGAACGAATCGTAAACTCATGAACTCTCATTTCCTATCAACCTGCGCCTTTCCCCAGTTAATTTCAAGATGATTACATACATAAAAATAGACTTAACAGAGAAATAATACAAGAGATAAATACATCTCCATACCCTGCATAGACAATCTCAACCAGAGGAGTGAAGCTACTTTGTTACAACGGATCTGTATGCTGCTGCTGGCATCGATTTTGATCTTTGGTCCTGCAGCAACTCTACACGCCGACAGCGCCTTTCATTTCGGTTTCAAGAAAAGCAAGAACGGATCATTGCCATCGATCGACGAGGAGGGCTTTAAACCGCTTCTTCAAAAATACGGAGCTATCTTCACCGGAGACACTTCGCAAAAGGAACTTTATCTTACATTTGACAACGGATACGAAAACGGCTATACCTCGCATATTCTGGACGTGTTAAAGGAAAAACAGGTTCCGGCTATCTTCTTCGTGACTGGTCACTATGTGGAGACGCAAACCGATTTACTGAAAAGAATGGCGGACGAAGGGCATATCATTGGAAATCATTCCTGGAGCCATCCAGATATGAGCCAAATATCCGCTGATCAAATCCGCAAAGAACTAGATAAAGTGAAAGCCGCAGTTCTCGCAAAAACCAGTCAGAAAGAGATGAAATATCTCCGGACCCCGCGCGGAATTTTTAATGACCGAAGCTTATCCGTAAGCAAAGAGATGGGGTATACGAACGTCTTCTGGTCCAGCGCTTATAGGGATTGGGAGCCAAAAAATCAAAAAGGCTGGAAATATGCCTATGACAATGTCATGGCACAGCTGCATCCGGTTCAGTCATACTTCTGCACTCCGTTTCCAAGGATAATTCAGACGCTCTGGCCAAGATCATCGACGATGCCCGCCAAAAAGGATACGTTTTCAAAAGTTTGGATCAGATGACGGTCCACACACCTTAATACAAGATCGCCTTCCGGTATATAAATATATACCATCTTTAACAGATCTTTACCATAACAAAATAAAGATCAACCGGGCTATATCCGGTTGATCTTATAGACTATTGATACAAGTACATGTAGGGCTCAGTAGTTTTCGGAGAAGCTACCATTTGGGTTGATACGGAAACGGACAAGCTGCCGACAGAAGCTTGGCCTTAATCGCTACCAAACACCCACAATAACGGCAGGTTGTACCATACTGCAAACCTTGACAGCCGTGACATTGCCCCATACGTCTTTCAAACTCTTCCTCAGTAACCACAGCCATTTGGTCCTGCTCGAAGTGAAGCTTCTGTAGCAGTGCAATTTCCTCTTCGGACAGCACGACACTTGCCGAACATCCTTTACATGTCTCTTCTCGCTCAGGAGTGAATTCGCTCATAAACTACGCCTCCAAGGCAAGCACAACCACGGACGCTGGAGGAATATGCACGGTAAGTTGTTGATCTTGAATCGTCCAGGCATCAAAGGAGATCGGCTTGACAGCATCCTGATCTGCAAACGTATTATGTGCATGTAATTGATCTCCTTGAAGGATCGTTCCTCTTACGATATTCCAATTAAACCCGACTAGCGTACTTGAGATTTCCGCTGATTGATCATGGCTTAAATTACAGATCGATATATGAAGTTTACCTTCTGCATTCATGGACGAAGACACGCTTATTTGCGAAATGCTTTCCTCACCCATCACATAGTCGGGACTGACGAATTCGACTGGGACAAGTTCCGCATCTTGATGAACTTTAAACATATCGAACACGTGATACGTTGGTGTAAGCAGCATTTTCTCACCTTCTGTCAAAATAAGCGCTTGCAGCACGTTCACGATTTGAGCAATATTCGTCATCTGGACTCGATCGCAATGCTGATGAAAGAGATTCAGGTTAATTCCGGCCACAAGCGCATCTCGCAATGTGTTTTGCTGATACAAAAATCCGGGATTCGTACCCGGCTCCACATCGTACCAAGTTCCCCATTCATCGATAATCAGTCCCACTTTTTTATCCGGATCGTACTTATCCATGATCTCCGAATGCTTGACGATTAACTCTTCCATGTGCAGCGTCCGTTTCAGGGTAGTAAACCACTCCGCCGCGCCAAAATCGGTAGAGGAGCCTTTTTGACTCAATTTCCTGTAGGTAGTGTATAGTAGTGAAGGCTGAGACCGTCCATGAATCGTCCGGCTTCGCGCATCAGCACTTCGGTCCAATGATAGTCGTCCTGATTGGGTCCGCAGGCAATTTTGTAGATACGGTTGGCCCCGTAGTTACGTACATAGGTGGCATAGCGGCGGTATTCATCGGCATAATACTCAGGACGCATATTTCCCCCGCAGCCCCAGCTCTCATTACCTACGCCAAAATAGGTCAAAGCCCAAGGCTCCTCCCTTCCGTTCTCCTTCCTCCAGCCTGCCATCGGCGATTCTCCGTCAAACGTCATATACTCGACCCATTGCTGCATCTCGTACACGGTACCGCTGCCCACATTGCCACAGATGTACGGCTCAGCTCCAAGCAACTCGCACAGCCTCATAAATTCATGAGTGCCGAAGTGGTTGTTTTCTTCTACTCCGCCCCAATGTGTATTAATCATCCGAGGACGGTTGTCTGCCGGACCCACTCCATCCTTCCAATGATATTCGTCAGCAAAGCAGCCCCCCGGCCAGCGCAAGACTGGAATGGAAATCCGTTTAAGCGCTTCCACCACATCGTTACGAATACCATCGGTGTTAGGAATCGGAGAATCCTTTCCCACCCATAAGCCCTCATAAATACATCTGCCCAAGTGCTCGGAAAAATGACCGTAAATGTTTTTGTTAATCTTTCCCTTTCTCTCATCGACTCGAATTGTCATTGTAACCATCGCCATAACCTCCGCTAATCTGATTAACAAATTTGTTAATAATAACATTAAACATTAACTTAATTATTATCTTATAGGTATGTGAGTCATTTGGCAACCATCATATAACGCTCGTGCATAGTTTCGGGAAGCAACTTTATATTTGGAATTCACGTCTACTATACTGGAGAATGTTCAGGAGGAGGACGAATGGAATGAAAAAACATGTACTATCTATGACGGTATCGCTGCTTTTGATATCCTGTCTGCAATCCTCACTTGTCAATGCTAAGGAAGCAGCAGTGTCGCAACCACAAGTGAGTGTAAGTACAACTGATGAATTTGTCACCTTACAGACAACAACACCTTTGTTTAGCTCACCCGATGCTGGTCAGCATGTTGTTGCTCTACTAGCACCACAAGTCGTTCAAGGACTCGCAACGATGGATCATGAATGGTATCAGGTACATACATGGTTGGGGCCGTTATGGGTCAATCCGAAGGTAAGCTACCCAATTGATGTCAGACAAGAAGAATTGGAGCTGAAGTTAACGAAGCCTGCTATCGTCTATGAGCATCCCAACCAGGGAGCTCGTAAATTAGGAACATTAGCACCGCAGAACGTATCCGTATTTGAACGCGGCAGCGGTTGGTACCATATACATAGCGATTGGCTTGGTGATTCCTGGGTGTACGCCCCTGATCCTGCCGCAGACCCCGCTACATATACGCCACCAGTTAGTGTGGAAGCTACGCCGGTTACCGACGCGAGTTGGAGTGAACATCAATATGAATTCGGAGCAGGATGGCGGGGCTTTCCGTTCGCAACGGAAATCTATGCAGCTGGTAGCAACGAAGAGTCTACGCCTTCAGATATGATTTCATTCGGCAGTGATGTCAAGGTCGAATTCAAAATTGCCAATGCAAGCGAAGATGCTTTGACTTTATCTGATTCCACTAAGATCCAAGTTGACATTAAACGGGTCGATGATGGAGACCCGGGGAAATGGACTCCAGTATGGTCCGGTGTGCTCCCTTCTTTGCAAGCGGCATTCCCAAAGAGGGATTCACATATTACAAGCCGGGAGTTAACGTTCCACTGGGATCAAAAGGATAGTAACGGCAAGCAGGTTCCTTTCGGCAAGTACCGTGTAGAACTCAAGACTCCATTCGACATCGACTATACGAATAACCGCACATCCGAGCAGCTGCAGCAAGTCACGGAAACCCACATGCGATCGGCGATGTGGATGACAATTGCAGCCCCTTAAATAAGCTCTGTTTACTTCTAACGATTAGCTGATTAGCTTCGAGGCCGATTCAGGTATTTGGCGGGCAGGAAGTCCCCCAATTCAATAATGTGAGATAAACGGCTTACTCCGTCCTTTAAAGACGAGTACGTTTATAATACATATAAGCCGAATTATGGAGTGAAACTTATAAATTCTTATATTTCAAAAAAATACCCGGCAGCCTATTGACGGCTTACCGGGTATTGCGTTTATCGATGCACCTGCTGTAGCTTTAAGGCCTCCAGATCAAATTGGGGCACAAGGCCTTCCTCCGCCGCTCTTCCGAGCAGAGCTTGGATGGCGGCATAACCGCTCTCGCCTAAATCTGCTGTAAACTCATTCACATACAGATTAATGTGAGCCTGAGCCACTTCCTTCGAAAGCTCCTGCGCGTGACTCATGACATATTCGCCGGACTTCTCGGGATGAGCCCATGCATATTCGACCGATTGGCGAATCCATTGCGAAATCGTTGTCAAATCCAGGGATTTACGTGCAATAATCGCTCCGAGTGGAATAGGGAGTCTCGTATCCTCCTCCCACCAGCTGCCCAGATCTCTGACTAATTGCAATCCATAAGTAGGATAGGTGAATCGAGCTTCGTGAATGACAAGACCTGCGTCGATCTGTCCATCTCTCACCGCTGGCATGATTTCATGAAACGGCATGACAACAATCTCGCCCACGCCGCCGGGGACATGCTTCGCAGCCCACAACCGGAATAGCAAGTAAGCAGTTGAGCGTTCGCTTGGAACAGCTACACGCTTGCCGCTCAGCCAGGACGTCTGGTCTGCGGCGCCTTCCGCTCCCGGTGCCGACAGCACGAGCGGGCCGCAGCCTCTGCCGAGCGCGCCTCCGCATGGCAGCAGTGCATAATCGTCTAGCACCCACGGCAGCGCGGCGTAAGAGATCTTCATAATCTCCGGACCTTCCCCACGGGCAGCCCATCCGTTCGTAATATCAATATCTGCATAGGTAACCTCAAGCTCAGGGCGCCCCCTCTATCAAGCCGTGCGCCCAAGCATGAAAGACAAATGTATCGTTGGGACAAGGTGAATAAGCAATTCTCATTATCGTACCTCCCGAAAAACTGAACTTGCCGCTTCAAGTGCTGTTAATGCACTGCCGATTCGCCATGCGGAACGGTCTCGCGGACCAATGGTATTGGAAATTGCGCGAAACTCCATGAATGGAATACCCCGCATTTGGGCCGCAACACCTGCTCCATAGCCCTCCATCGCCTCCGCCACGGCTCCAGGCACGCGACGAAGCAGCTCCTCAGCTTTTGCTGCAGAGCCTGTAACCGTCGTGACCGTGAGAACAGGCCCTGTTACGACCGGCAACCCCACCTCCTGCAGCTGCTGAGCGATGCTTGAAGCAAGTCCGACCTCAACGGGAACGCGTGCCGAGCCAAAGCCCAGCTCGTCCAGACTGACGAAGCCTTCCGGCGTCTCTGCGCCGAGATCGGCGGCAATCACCTCGCTCGCCATCACGATTGAGCCGATCTCCGCCTTGCCGGCAAAGCCGCCCGCGATGCCGGTCATCACGACCATACCGTAATCGGCTTTGCTCAGTGCCGCTGCCGTATTGGCTGCCGCGGCTGCCGCACCTACCCCGACGACGACTACGTCGACGTTCGTCAATGGTCCGGTGCCCCGAAGGACGGCTTCCTTTTCAGCCTCAACTGCTGTTACTACAAGGACTCGTTGTGTTGGTGTTATACTTTCCATACCTAAATCTCCTTCAATAGATAGCTTAAGTTCTCCATCTTCTATATCCTCTGCGGACCCAATTCAGTACGAATTCCGGGAAAGCAATTCGCTGAATCCATGGGTGATAAAAACGCTCATATGCTTGTTTTAAGTCTTCCCACATCGTACAGGATTCTTCCTTTAAGAAATCCGAAACGTCGACGACGAAACCTCGGCCATCCTTCATCATGACATTTTTTCCATGAACATCATGAGGCGTAAGTCCCTTCCCTCTCGCGAAGGCAAGCGCCTCATCCACGTCGAGGATGACTTGCTTAGGAATGGGGACCCCTTTTCGAATACAGTCATATAAAGTAATCCCGGATAGTCTCTTCAGGACGAGATAATTTCTCCCCCGCTAACACACACTCGGAGTATGCCGGATGTGTGCCAAGTCGGCGGTAAACTTCAATTTCATCTTCAAGACCGGCCTGCCGGGAGCGTAAAACCTTCACAACAAACTCAGGGTATTCAGGATGCAGCAATACGGCGGCATAATTACCGGCTCCCAGTACTTCCCAAGGCTTCGGCACTCTGTGAACGACAACAGGTTCAAACGGATGTTCACTTTCAATATGGAGTCCAGGAAGCAGCTGTGCCTCAATCCATGCTTTTGGTGGACTACAATAGCCAGGTGCACCACCATGCTGCATGAACCTTTCGCCATGTTCCATCCGCATGTTTGTAGGTCCTCTCATCTATCGCTAGGGTTCAAAAAGTAAGCATTATACTCATCATGACACATGAAATCCCTTATGGTCAAGATTGCTGCATTCCAGGTCCACATTGATGTGCCCTTACTCTTCGAGCATATTGTCAAATATAGAAAACTGTTATATGATACTTTTGTTATTAGTAATATTTACGTTTTAACGGCATGTTTGACTCATGATTCGAATATGCTTGGTATGAATCATTATTTCTTGGTAGGAGGAGTCCTATGAAAGTACCCGTTATCGTGCTAAGCGGTTTTTTGGGAAGCGGTAAAACAACTCTTTTAATGCAAATGTTAAACGAATCGAAAGCCAGGGGTTTACGCCCCGGTGTACTCATGAATGAGCTCGGGAGGCAGGATGTTGACGGACGGATTCTGGATGAACATAACGGGGCTGCGATTGAACGATTACTTGACGGATGTGTCTGCTGCAGCAAAAAAGAAGAACTGGCCGACAGCTTAAAGCTTTTGATCAAGCAGCAGCCGGACCTCATCTATATTGAGCTAACCGGTGTTGCGAACCCGGAAGAAATCGCTGATGCTCTGACAGAGCCGGGACTCCTGGAGTCGATGTCTCTGCAGCAAATCATCACAGTGCTTGACAGCGAGCATACGTTGGAGTACAACAGCATCTTCTCTTCCGACAAGGAGCTTGTCATTACACTGCGCAAACAGATGGAAGCTGCGGATTATGTGCTTATCAACAAAGCGGACTTGGTCTCCTCTTCCACACTCGACAAGATTGAGAAGCATGTCAGAAAGTATAACGATAAAGCGGTGATTACGCGTACGGTACATAGTCGATTCGACCTCTCCAAGCTTCTTGAGCCTATCAAGGCTTATGCACGTACAGGCGCTGCAGCAAGCTCCTTTCGAATACTCAAATCGATCGGGACAGTCAGCCATTCTCCCGCACATCAGCAACCATCGCCTTCTTCGCGATCATTCTCCCGCATTCGCACTGTTACACTGCCATTTCCTTCTTCAAAAAGATTATCGAAAGCTCAATTGGAACGCTTTATGTCCGAATGGAGCAAACATCTACTTAGAGCGAAAGGCTACGTAAGCCTTGTGGATCAACCCTTCGCCATGCTCATGCAGTTTGCTGGAAAGCGAACTTATTGGGAACCTTCGGAATTTCAAGGCGCACCCTATGTAGTCTGTATTGGGATTGATCTGGATCAGCAGCGGTTAGAAGCAGAGTGGAAGCATCTATTTACTTGAGTCTTATATTCGTAATGATTATCATTTGGGAGTGCCACAAATATGCAGCAAGCTCTTGGCTTTACAAATATTCTCTCCATAACGACCTTGCAAACCTTTAAAACGATGTTCATCAGTTTAATCTTGGAGGCAATCCCTTTCGTTCTGGCAGGGGTTGTCCTATCTTCTTTTCTACAAGTGTTTGTCTCTGAAAAACGGATTCAAAGACTTATTCCGAAGCATCCGCTGGCGGGAATCCTGTTTGCCACACTTCTAGGTGTGATCTTCCCTTTCTGTGAATGCGGAATGATCCCCGTCGTTCGCCGCCTTATACAAAAGGGTATGCCTGTTCATATAGCAGCTGTGTTCATCTGCGCAGGCCCAATCCTGAATCCTATTGTGTATGCGGCAACGTATATGGCGTTCCGGACACAACCCGATATGGTGTACGCCCGAATGGGTTTAGCCTTTGTGGCTTCAACTCTAGTAAGCCTTCTCTTATATGCTATTGTGAACTATAATCCGCTCAGAACCACATTGGCTTCTATTCATAGGGAAACTGCAACTGCAGCTTCATCCCATAGAAGTAACCAATTATCGGCCATGTTAGCTCATGCGGCGGATGAATTTTTTGAAATGGGGAAATATCTCCTATTCGGAGCATTTTTGACGGCCGTCATCCAAACGCTCGTGAATCGCAGCAGCCTCGTTTCCATCGGACATGCACCGGTACTTTCCCCACTTCTACATGATGGGATTCGCTTACCTGCTGTCACTCTGCTCGACATCGGACGCTTTTGTCGCATCCTCTTTTATCGGTATTTTTTCTAAAGGTTCTCTGCTCACCTTTCTTGTCATCGGACCCATGCTGGATTTCAAAAGCACACTAATGTTGTTCTCCGCTTTTAAGTCAAAATTCGTACTTCTCTTCAGCTTCCTCATAGCAGTTGTTGTATTAACCGGTTCGATCTGTATCGACTATTTATTTTTTAGCTAGGAGTGAGCAGTCATGGCAAATTCTTCTTCTCAACCCCACACGCACATTCACAACCATCAGCGATTCATTACTTGCTCCGCGCAGCTATCCTGCTAAGCTTTGCCATGCTTATCGTTCACCTTGCCAAGAGTGAAGATCTGGTCTATTATATCGCGCCTCGCATGCAGAGCTATGTGAAGTATTCCAGTGTAGGTTTGTATATAATTGCCATCTACCAGGTTTACCTGGGCATCCAATCACTATGGCGCAAACCATTCACTTTCGATTGCGACTGCAACCATTCTGATACCAATAGCAGGCTGAAGAGCACTGTCACATACTCGCTGTTCATCCTCCCCTTACTGCTGGGCTTCTTGCTGCCGAACAATGCCATGAGCAGTGCGGTTGCTGATCAGAAGGGAATGAACCTCTCTGCTAGCTCGGCTGCACCGGCGATTACTAAGCAATTGTCTTCCTCAGCAAGTAACACAAAGTCTGATTTAGTCAATCAGACTCAATCGTCTCCTCTGCCAGCCAAGGTTCAAACACATAGCTCTTCATCGACATCCAGCGCCAGTCTGACAGACGAACAAATCAAGAAGCTGTTTACTGCTCCTGATGCGTACACGGAAGACTTCGCCAAGATGGGAATCATTCTGTACAAGCGGGACCGGATTGTTGTAAAGCCGGACATTTATATGGAGATTTTATCCACTGTGGATTTATTTAAGGAAAATTTTTATGGCAAGGAGATGGAGCTTACGGGGTTCGTCTATCGTGAAGATGGCCTTAAGGATGACCAGTTTATCGTAGGTCGGTTTGCCGTGTCCTGCTGTTCCGCGGATGCTCTCCCTTATGGGGTTCTCGTCGACTTTCCGACAGCTAACCATTTCACGAAAGATGCCTGGGTCAAAGTAATAGGGACCATTGAGCCGGCCAGCTATCAAGACAATGATATCTTTAAAATCCATGCCTCCCAAATTGAAAGCATCCCAGACCCCGGCACCCCCTACGTGTATCCTAACTTCGATCCGATTCCCGAGTTAAAGAAGTAACGTCAAAGCCGATGAGAAGCTCATTGTGCTGTTGCGCTAATCTTGTATAACAACCCTTGTGCCCACAGGTATGTGCTTAAATATAAATTCGACATCCCGGTTCAGCATTCGAATGCAGCCTGATGAGACACTTTGTCCGATGGAATAGGGCCTGTTCGTGCCGTGAATACCGTAGCGGTAACCGCCTGTATTCGGAATACTTATACCAAGCCAGCGCGTACCTAAAGGATTGCGCTTGTCACCGCCAGGAATACTTTTTCTGTTGTACCAAGGATGTTTAATTTTATTAGCGATTCGAAACTCGCCGACTGGTGTCAGATTACCCTTACCTGTAGCAACCATAAATGTATATACAGGAGTCTCATTCACATACACGACCAAAATATGTGAGGACTTGTCGATGAGAATACTAGTTTCCTCCTCAATAGGAGCAGCCAGGGCATGTGGAACTGCTGCCGTCATGCCGATTGCGGCGACAAGGCTGTATATGAAGATCATTAACAACCGTTTCAAGTCATTTTTCATGTTCTACCTGCTTTCCTCACCTTGCTCATTAAATATTCACTGATCTTGTGCTTTGAATAGTATGGATAACCAGCCGCTAAAACATTCGAGACGCCGCCGCGTCGACAAAAAAACCTGCCATCTCTTATATAAAGAGAGGCAGGCTTCTGTTATGTGTCATTCTTACAGCTTATTGAATGCGTCTGTCAGCTGCGGAACGATTTGAGATTTACGGGATACGACTCCCTTCAGATTCGCTTTATTATCAACCAAGGATACATTGTAGGCTTGCTCAACGGCTTGAGTGGAGCGTCCAAGGGCAAGACCAACGGAATCGTTATTTAAGATATCGGTTACGACGAAAAGGAATAAGTCCAAACCTTTTTCTGCAATGATCGTGTTTAGCGCTGCTTCAATCTCCGCTTGCTTGGAAAGAACGTCGTTCGTGTCCACTGCGTTCACTTGCGCGATCTCCACTTTGTAGCTGCCCATTGTGAATTCTTTGGCGTCCAAAGAAATCAGCTGTGCAACTGTTTTATCGCTCAAGTCCGCTCCGGCTTTCAGCATGTCAAGACCGTACACATCGGCATCTACACCTGCGATTTCAGCCAATTCTTTGGCTGCGGCGACGTCTTGAGGCGTGCAAGTCGGGGATTTAAAAGCAGAGAATCCGAGATGATAGCGGACAGCATCAGGCCTGCGATATGCGGATCGATGGCAATGCCGTTTTCTTTGTACATTTTATTGAGAATCGTCGCGGTACAGCCTACTGGCTCAGCACGGTAGTACAAGGGGCCGCTTGTTTCAAAGTTTGCAATACGGTGGTGGTCAATAACCTCGGCAACCCGTACTTTATCAATATCAGACGCGCTTTGTTGGCGCTCATTGTGGTCAACCAAAATTACCGTGTCGGTTTCGTTTGCAACCGTTTCAACCAGGCGAGGCGCCTGTGCGCCGAATTTGTCCAGAGCAAACTGCGTTTCGCCGTTTACTGCGCCGAGTCGAACCGCTTCAACCTCTTGGCCCAATTTCGTTTTCAGATCCGCGTAAGCAATCGCAGAGCAAATTGTATCCGTGTCCGGATTTTTGTGCCCGAAAATAAGAGTTTTTCCCATTATCTCCCTGCTCCTAACTCAATTTTATTGGTGAATCCATTTTTCTATACAATTATAGCCTGATCCTTCCAACCGTACAAGAACAGTTCTCGCGGGTTTACGTGTTGATCAACAAAAGAAACCCTGCTCCCAAGAAGGAAGCAGAGTTCGTACTCGGCTATTTACGATGATACCCTCGATCCTCATACGGCTGCAGATCGTTCATCCATTTCTCTTCCAGCTTCTTCAGCTCATCCTTAAGATCAAAGTAGCCTGTTTCTTTCTGTTTCAGTATTTCCAGCACCTCAAACTCAAACGCTATTTCGCCATAAGCATTCCAGTCAGCCTGGAGCTCTTTGTTGATAAACGATCCCAGATTGAGGGAAATTCTCTTTCCATTTATGGATTTGAGATTGGGCGTACCACTCAACCAAACTTTACCGTTTTTCGTATTTCTGATCTGGTATACGCCCGCCTCTGTTTTCATTTCTTTATATTGCTGCTGCAATTCTTTTCTTCGGTCCATGTAAGTTCGACTCCTTCTTTTAAGCTTTCACCCAGTATTCGCTTCCGTCCGGCAACCGGTCCAGGAAACCATATTCAATTAAATATCTTCGCAGTGTCACATGATCGTGGAAGATTTGCTTCAGCACTTCATTGACTTCTTTCTCCGTATATTTCCGCTCGCTTGAGAAGCGTTTGACCAGCTCACGTAAGATGACCAGCTTATTCTTCTCTTTTAGCGGGAATGACTTTAAGGCACCTTGCGGTCCCTCGGGAAAATATTTGCCTATCACTTTCTCGCTTTCATCATGAGTAATATTGTATCTGTCATCCACCATCGTCGCGGTCTGATGAAGCTCGACGAATGACGGAGCGTGGCGATCCTTTTCTTTCAGCAGCTCCATCATCGCCAGAAAAATCTTCGCCTGCCGCTCCTTCTCCTTGAGTGCAAACCGATGATTGCGAATTGTCGAGGCGCTGCCTATCCCCAGTTCTTTTTGAACCTCGCTATCGCTTCGTCCTTCGTAAAATAGCTGCAGCAGACTGTTCTGATGCTCGGTAAGTCCAGTTAGTTTCTTGTTCAGCTGGATCAAATAGGAAAATACGGACTCGTGTGCCGCTTCAATATGTCGGCGCATAAAGCGCTCAGCTTCATAGAACACCTCTTTTTCCGAATAAACAATTCCCTTTTCTGTTTGCTTCCCGCACAGCAAGCAAGTATATACATGCTGATCGAACATATACCCTTGCTTCAACTCCTCGAGCGAAGCGTTCCAGAACAATTCGGAACTAGACATCTCCAAACACACCCTTAATTTGTTTATCATTTTATAGACATAATATAATAACATCTATAAAATTGTCAATAAAAAAAGCCCCTTAATAGGAGCTTAGGCAGACCTCATTTGGCCTTCGCATTACGCATCGCATGAATAACACTCGTAGTTCCATCCGTGTTGCCAGCATAGTTTATGTAGGGTTCCGATTCCATCGGGTATACAGCAATTTTCCCTTCTTGGTTATAATGGAAGCCCCATCCATACCGCTTCGCAAGTGTAGAAGCTCGTAGACAAGGGTGCGGTTTGCTGAACAGTTCTGACCAAATTTCCTCCTTACGCGAGTCAATCTCGGCTTCTGGAATCAATTTATGACGAATATGTGTTTGAAAAATCAATTCATCTTGTGTGAATTCGTATGGATGCTGTGAGAGAAGCTCATATTGAATGACATGAATAGGTTTTGCATCCTTTTTAGCTACCGGAACTTGACCGTATTCGGCCGGACAATCCGGAGCGATCAATATAAACGTATTTGTATAACTTCCCATTAGAATGACCTCACTTACATTTTTCGTTAATTACGCTTTTACGCAATAAGTACTGTACTCCCCGTTCCCCAGGATTTCCAAAGCATTCAATTGATATCCCTAGGCACAACCGCCATCAATCCCGATCTTCCCAGGAGCAAACCACACATCCGCACTCCCGTGCAGGTCTACTGTCCTTGTGTGCCCAAAGACAATTGTCTTACTTACAAGGTTGGGATGATTATAAAACGGTTCTTTGGTATACATAAAATCATGCTTGGGCTGTTAGAAGCTGATCTCCATGCGTATATCCAATTCTCTCCAAAAGCTCGTTGAATGAATCATAGCAACCATGAATATCGCTGATCACATACGTTTTGCCCATCTCTTAACCTCCCCCTATAAAACCTAAACGGAAAAAGAAGAGACCTCTGCCTGAAGCAGCATGTCTCTTCATCCATTACTCGCCTGCCGCAAGCAGCAGCTCAGTCTTGATTCGTTCAATTCCATCCCACATATTGCCGGGTCGATCAAAAATAAGTGATACAGGTGCTTCGCAGCCATGCTCCTTCAAGATCGAGACCATTCTACCAAACTCCTCGCGATCAACCGAGCCATCCTCTAGATATCGCGGCTTGGCATGAATCGTGTAGGCTAGCGGCGAGCCGTATGCGATCCCTTCTTCTTTCTCATCCAATGCAAAATTACCAAAATCAACGATCGTCTGAAATCCTGCACCCATTCCTTCTACGACACGGGACCAGCTGGAAACCGTCGACGTTAACGCTCTGAAATTCTCGCTGACGATCCTCACGCCGAGCTTCGATGCATACTCCTGCAGCTGCTTGAGCGCCGCTTGACACCGGGCAATCGCCTCTTGATCCGTTGGTGCTTGTTCGCCCGCAACGATGCGCACAGCGTCAGCACCAGCCTTGGACGCGACCCCAATCCATTCCTGCAAGTACCGGATATCTGCCTCTCTACGCACCGGATCCGGAGAGGATATATCTCCGTAATCAACCAAAAGAGTATGAAACCTTACATCTGCACGGTTAAACGCATCCTTAAGCTCCGCCAAATAAGCGTCATCCGTTGACGGGAGATGAAAATGACACACCTCGGCAAAACGGAAGCCCCTGCTTGCTAACTCCTTTGGAAGATCCGTGAGCGCTAGCTCCAGCGGCTGACTTTCCTCCGATACGACAGGTTGCTTGCTTACTTCGTCCCAGACCGTCCAGCGCAGCGGGCCAAGGCAGCGATGGAGGCTCCATGTGCTAATGGAAAGCTTGTCTCTGAACATGGTACACTCTCCCCAAATATCTAAAGATCACTTTTCTACAGACTACTCATTCCACATTTATCCATACGATTCCTGCCTGCAAAGCCATTTCTCATGATGTAATGCGAAACTCACAAGCTGTCTTTAAAAATTTATCTCCGTTAATGATGACAAAATATTCTGTATGCTCTTGAATAATTCCATTCGTTTGCAGAGGTTCCCCTTGAAAATAGACAGTGATTAGCTTGCGCTGCTTACGGCATGTTTCAAACTCATGATGCTCTAGAACTCGTTTGGATTTTTTCAATCCCATCGCCCCCAATGACTATATGAAAAGGAAAACAACCGTTTACATTTCCTTAATATGACATTGTTATTATACGGCTTTAACGGCCTAGAATGGTTAACGCTATGTAAATTTTTAAAAAATTTGTTGTCGAATTGTTAAAGCCGCTTCTCAAAACAGAGACTTGACTTGCAGCCGACATACTCTCCAAAGGGCTCAATCGGATCGTAACCGAACTTTGTGTACAAGGCTAACGCTTCCGGCTGCTCTGCACCTGCTTCCAATTTAACAATCTTATAACCGAGTTCCACGGCTTTAGCTTCCAGGTGAGTAAGCAGACCGGATGCAATTCCGCGCTTTCGATATCCGCTATCCACGAAAAACCGTTTAAGCTCTGTCGATTCCTTATCGAGTGGACGGGGTGCGCCGCAGGCAACGGCTTTTTCTCCGAGATAGGCTACAACGAAAGTAATATCTCGGACGGATGGATCATGAAAATCAACGACATGAATCTCTTCCGACGGGTACCTTGCCGCTAAGTCCATATCCAATTGTTCAATTAAACTGTGTAAATCCGCACTGTCAGGCGGGACCACCTTGTAGACGACTTCCATATTTAACTTCCTCCTGCTGTCTAAATGTCAATCGAAACGATCCGTTTCGGACCTGCAGGGTTATCCTTGGGATACCCGAGCGATCCATTAATAAACCTGCACTGGTGCATCGTGTAATCCATTCGATGGTGGATGTGACCGAAGCACCAGACCTTGCCGGCAATCCGCTGGAAGTAAGGAGCTCCGTCAAAATAATAAAAGCTGGTGGATACCTGCAGCTGCTTGCCCTCAGGAACCCTGCTCCAGTCCGGGGATACATGTGTGAGCAGCACGTCCGACTCGGTTAGGATCCTCTCCAGCTTGGCTTGCTCCGATTTGAACATGTCCATGGTATAACGTGGCTTACCGCGGATTAACGCATAATCATTAGAGACGGTTCTCCAGGTGGTAAAAATATGATTCATATCGGATTTGAGCACCTGCACGCCGTACTGCAGATCATACCACATACCGCAGCCGCCGTACGTAATCCCATCCAGTGTTACAGCCGTACCTTCCAAGCAATAAACGCCGGGAAGCTGGCTTGCCAATTGGCGCATCTCATGAATTCGATCGATGGAGTCGAAACCTCCAGGATCTTCTATTCTTCGTCTGGACAAGTAATAATCGTGATTCCCCCACACCAGCACGATGTGCTGATAATGTTCTTTAAGAAATTTGAGAAGCATATAATTCTGCTGATTGCTATGACCCAAATCCCCTGCTATGAGCAGCGTCCTTGAGCCATTCTCCGGCAAGAGCTGCGCCGCAAAACGACGGATCTTCTTATTTAATGACCATAGGCTATGGGCATCCTTGACCCAGAAGTCCAAATGTATGTCAGAAATCAGATCAAACCTGCGCACCGTATCTCCGCCCTCCCAGCCTTCCATTCCAATTGGACCATGACGATACCATTATACCTCAAATATTTCTCTCAATCCCCTATTGCTCCGCTAGGAAATTGGGTGTATGATCATATGTGGATTTCAACATCATGTAGAAAGTAAGTGAACCTGATTCCATGAACGTGAAGATTATTGTTTGCAGCCTTTTCCTCATGCTGATCTATATGATCTCGCTACAAATCAACTCCATGCATATGCTGTTTTATCCGACACTTGGCGCGTTCGGTTTCTTATTCTCTTCACGCCAAAGTTCCCTATTCGAAATGGGTAAGATGCTTCTAGGAGCCACGGCGGGCTCCATCATCGGAGCTGGTCTCTACATGATGTATTCAGGTCCTGTTACCATCTTTATTGCAGCCCTGCTTGTGATGAAGATGATAGTGACCTTCAAGCTTAATTCACCGCCGATCATGGCGATATGCCTCATCCCGTACTTTAGCCACCCGGTAACGCCTTGGCTGGCACCTATTTTCACGCTGATATCACTTGGGTGCTTATTTCTCACGTTGTGGCTGTCTGACCGGATTGTTCAACGCATGCAAGCCCATCCTCTGCTATCCCGCTTATGGGTTAGAAATAGACTGCTGCAAGAAGGCCATAACAAAACCGTTTCTTCGTAAAAAGTAAACCTCCCTGTCAGCTGCTTGTCCATGCGGCCCGGTGAGGTTTCTTTATTTAGCATGATGATATTTATAACTACAGGACTACCTGCAAAGCTCTTTAATCCGATCAGAAGCCAATGGCTTCACTTTGTGTGGCTATTCTACCAGAGACCAGGTTTGGCCACCATAAACCACATCATCGCGAGTGTGATGACAACATACCCTAACAACGATTTGCGAAGCTTAGCCACCAGAACCTCCCGATTATCATGGGGGGCCTTTAGCTGCCTCATGATAGGAGAAAAGGCGCGTGCGATAAAATAGAGCGACAACACCATGATCAGCACGGTCATCACGATCCATGATGTCTTCCACGTCCAGGCTGTAAGCCACGTCAGCAGAATCCCCGTAGCCACGAGTACATGGCCGGCATGCTTCGTTAAGCGAACCGTTATGCGAAAAGGCTCCAAATAGTCCGCAATTCGTTCAAAAGGAGCACTTCGGATTTTGGCTAATAGCGGAAACAGGATGAAATAAGGTCCTATGCTGATGATCACGCTGCAAATATGAATATATAAGAGTACCGCATACCAAGACACTACTCAATTCCCCTTTTTCATAAGATGACAAACGAGAAATCCCCTGCATGATTAGTTGCTTTGCGGGAGGCCCCGAATTTAATAATTCTATGATGTGAGAAAAGCGCAGGTCCAAGACCTGCGCTTTTCTTCATCGGCCACTCTTATTCAGCAGCTTGAAACTCATGCACCCAAACCTTCATTTGAGGCAGCCAAGGCATACCTGGATGAAGCGACAGAATGCTCTCTTTATACGCATCAACATTCGGATAGCCTTCAGTCAGGGCATCCTGCTCTGTCAATTCACCAAGAGATTGCGCATATACTTTCGTCACAACAAAAGATTTACCCTGAAGCTCCATCGTTTCACCGATATCCGCATAGCGGCCATTGCGTCTGCAAGCCGTCTTAGTGCCCGCAAGCACCTTGGCTACTTCATCTTCTTTGGTCACTAACCGATCAATGGAACACGTTTTTGGCGGTAATGTTTCGTTCATGTTATTCCCTCCTTTTGCCAGCTCCTATTATAACGAATCAACCAAGCTTTGTCGATTTTTCGGCTATTCGCGCAGCGCTTCCTTCAATCTTGTTGACATACTTTCCATATCTCTGCTAGGCGAACGCTTAGTGCTCCTTAGTTTGACGGCATCCTGCTTGAGTCTTGCATGATCGGCCAATAACGATTCGATATCTTCGATGAATGCTGTGTTAGCCGTTTCATCCAGCTTTCCTCCGCTTTTTATGATGTCTAACGCTCCTCGCAAGCGTTCGATTAAGCCAGTCACAGCAGGCTTCGTTTGTTCCTTCATGTATTCATCCCCTAACCAACGTCCATCCCTAGCAAAATACCCCCTCTATAGCAACCTGAGAACGTCCGGTGAGTTTCTCAAAGTCCGCCATAAGGGGGCGCGAGCTTATCAGCTTATGATAACCTTATTTGGTCATGCAGTAAAGACGGCCTGATTCCTCCCAGATTTCCCCGGGCGCGAGCGACATAAGACCGATCCTTTCAGCAGGCAGGTGGGAATGCGGCGCATTCACCAGATTCATCTGAGGCTCAGGACAGAAGAAGCCCGGCTGCGCGCCATTGTTCCATATCATCCACTGCTTGTATGACGTCCCAACATCGTAAACAAGCTTCACTTGTGTACGATTATCCGTAAGCTCCATCCGGTTGCTTCCGTTTTGCGGCTCTGTCGTGTAATGGTTGTCCATGGATGCGAAGAACGGCGACAGCTCTCCAAGCTTCATCTTCTCTTCGTCGGCCGTAAGCGGTTGATAATTACCAGTCGGCAGCATTCTGTCATTCAGCTCCCAGCGGTTACCGATCGTTAGCTTGAACGTATAGTCCGATGCCTGACTTTCCGGCGCAAACGGCGCATTAATGGAAGTATGGAAGGCAAGTAAGCACGGCATCGTATCCTTACCGTCGTTGCGCACCATAACATGCTGATGAAGGCCACTCAGGCTTAGCGTGTAGGTAAGCGTTATCGTAAAATCATGCGGAAAGTATTGATAAACAAAATGTCCTTCTCTAACTTCCAGCTCTAGCGTCACTCTGCTCTCACGTTCGTCAGCTGTAAAAGAAACGACCTTCCAAGGAATGTCGTGAACAAAGCCATGTAAATGATTGCCGGTCGAAGGTTCATTCACTGGGAACTCATAGACTTTGCCGTTCCATGGAAATTTACCGTCCTCATAACGGTTAGGAGGAAATAGAACCGGAATCCCGTGGATGAACGGTCTGGCTTTGAAAGATTCCATTTCTTCCAGAGTCGGTTCATGTAAAAATCGATAGTTCTTTACAGTGTCTCGAAACGCAATCAGATTCGCGCCTGTATTCGGCAGCACTGCTGCTTCGTAAGGGCCGGCTTGCAGCCAAACGGCTTGTTCGCCCTGATAGGTACCTTCAAATGCTTTTGTTGGAATACTCATGTGCTTCCTCCTGACTTGTTTCATGCAACATGGACAAACTAGTTTAAATTTTACTGGAATACGAGCCCAAGTCAATGGACGATTGTACAAATAATATGGATAAAAATGACTTCAAGGACCCGCGCCGGAGGACATGAAGCGCTCCGGGCGGGTCCTTGCGATTATCTCAATTTCCAGGCAATGTCGTTCAGTCGAAGCTCGTTACGGAATGCGACAGGTGAAGTGTGCTTGTTGATGACGACAACTTCGATGCCGGCCATCTCCGCCCAGTCAAGCATCTGTTCAGTCGTTACACGGTAAGAGAATACGGTATGGTGTGCGCCGCCGGCGTAGATCCACGCTTCTGCGGATTCGCTGAGCGAAGGCTGCGGCTTCCAGAGTACGCGGGCAACAGGAAGCTTCGGCATCTCCTTCATTGGACGGACGGCATCCACTTCATTAATAAGCAGGCGGAAGCGGTTGCCCATATCAATGATGGAAGCGTTAATAGCGGATCCGCTTTCGCCGTCAAATACGAGGCGAGCTGGGTCGGCTTTGCCGCCAATACCAAGTGGATGAACCTGGATGGACGGACGAGTCGCTGCGATTGTCGGGCAAATTTCCAGCATGTGGGCGCCGAGTACGAGTTCATTGCCTGGCTCCATATGATAAGTGTAGTCTTCCATGAATGAAGTACCTTTGTTGTCGGCAATAATCTTCATCACACGTGTCAGAGCAGCTGTTTTCCAGTCTCCTTCACCGCCGAAGCCGTAGCCTTGCTCCATTAAGCGTTGAACAGCTAGACCAGGAAGCTGCTTCAGACCGTGCAAATCTTCGAAGCTGGTCGTAAATGCGCTGAAACCGCCTTCTTGTAAGAAAGCCTTCATTCCTAGTTCAATGCGAGCCTGCTCACGAATGGCATCACGAATCGGTCCAGCGGAGCGGCCTTCCGGCGTAATGTCGTACTGAACTTCATATTCTTCCATCAGTTGATTAACTTCAGCTTCGGAAATATCATTGACTCGCTGTACAAGGTCGCCAACACCATAACCGTTAATGGACCAACCGAATTTAATTTGCGCTTCAACTTTATCCCCTTCGGTAACGGCTACTTGACGCATGTTGTCGCCAAAACGTGCTACTTTCAATTGCTGTCCTTCTACAAAAGCAGAAGATGTACGCATCCAGCCTGCAATGCGACCAATTACAGCAGGGTCTTCCCAATAGCCTACAACCACTTTACGGGCGATTCCCATGCGTGCTCCGATGAATCCGTATTCACGGTCACCGTGAGCCGCTTGGTTTAGGTTCATAAAGTCCATATCAATGGTTTCCCAAGGAATATCGCGATTAAATTGTGTATGTAAGTGGAGCAAAGGCTTGCGAAGCTCGGACAATCCGGCAATCCACATCTTCGCCGGCGAGAACGTATGCATCCATGTGATGATTCCCGCACAAGTTTCATCGGAATTGGCATCGATACAAAGTCTACGGATCGCATCCGGGGTTGTGAGCACCGGTTTGAACACAAGGGAATTCGGGATTGCAGGGTCACGGTCAATGCCTTGCACGATTTGCTGGGAGTGAGCCTCCACTTCCTTTAACGTTTCCGGTCCATACAGATGCTGGCTACCGGTAACAAACCAAAACACTTTTTCCGCTGATTGATGCATGGATAATTCCTCCCAAAATGATAAAGTTGTATTGCCATTCTTGATAAGCATTACCTAATTACGAGGTCAGAAAGCGCTTGCTTTCATTACGATGACAGCGGACGAACTCCTGCTCGAAAAAGCGGAGGTTACACCATACAGTCCGTTCGTAATGCTTATGACTGGCACAGCTCGACCGGATTCCTCTCCCGGGAGTCTGTCCGACGGTGTTACTTTTAAGTGCATACCGGGTAAATCATGACCGCATCCATGCCGCTAACGCCGCAAGTTTACTGTCATTGCTGCATACATATACCTTCGACTGCATTCATCGGACAGACTCCTAGATCATCAACTCATCGTTCTTGTATGACAAAGGCGGATCTTTCAAAAGGAATCGGTTCGAACTTGTTCACACAAGCCAACCTCTTATACGAAGTATTATAGCACTTGTACGTACAAGTTGGCTATAGCAATTTTACAACTTACAATCGTAAGGTGGACTCCCTGACAACCAGTTCAGGGGTGTATGTTTTCGTGGGCATCTTTCCACGATCGTGTTTGTTTTCTATCATATTGATCAGCATTTCAGCCGCATCAGCGCCAAGCTCCGTCTTTGGATGCGTCAACGTGGTTAGCTTCACTTCCGTTGCAACAGCTAGTGAAGAGTCGTCAAAACCAACCATGGATACATCCTGCGGCACTTGAAGTCCAGTTGTCCGGACAGCCTCCAGCAGGTGGACAGCCAGTTCATCATTGTAGCATACGAAAGCAGTAGGACGGTCTTCGGTACGCGATAGCATACTTACGGCACTTTCATAGGGTTTGCTCTTCTTCTCTTCCGTCGTATAATGGATCACCAGATCCGGCGACAACGGTACATCATGCTCACGATGAGCTCGAATAAAGCCCTTTAAGCGGTTAACTCCTTGAAGATCGTCGGTTTTGAAAAAACCGGCAATATGCCTGTGCCCCAGCTCAATGAGATGTCTGGCAGCCAAATAACCGCCTTCTTCGTCATCGACCAGCAAACACGGGCAGTTCATCTCAGCATACTTCGCATTCATCATAAGATAAGGAATATGATGATAATCGAGCGATAAGAAGTAGCTCAAATTCGGATTACCTTCGGCACTTTTCGTTGGTTCTATGATTAACCCGCTGAGCGGTTGGCTGATCATCATATTCAGGCTTTCTCTTTCCTTTTCCTTGTCGTTGTCCGTACTGGACAAGAGCAAGCGGTAGCCCCTGCTGCGCAGAGCCGCCTCTGCTCCTCGTACGATATGCGGGAAAATGTAATCCGATATATACGTGGTTACGATGCCGATCGTCTGGACATCGCGGCCTTTTTGCGATTGGGGCGTGGAAACAAATGTGCCTTTTCCTTGCACGCGATAGAGCCATCCTTCCTGCTCTAACGCTCCGAACGTTTGTCGTACCGTCTGTCTGCTCATCTGAAATTGCTCGGCAATTTCATTCTCCGACGGCATTTGGTCATTCGGCTTAAGTCTGCCGGCATGAAGCCATGACAGTATCTCCTGTTTCAGCTGCAAATACTTCGGCATTTGTTTTTCTTTCATGTTTCACCTCGGCTGTGTAAGTTTGAACGTATTATAGCATCCGCTCAACTTGTATGTACATATTACACACAAAATAACCCCACAACGTGGAGCCAGACGGTTAATTAAGGTGTATGGAGGACTCAGTAATTTTCGGAGAAACGCGGCTCCAAACTTATCAATCTATCAGGTCAAAAAAAGAACCCCTACTAATTTGGGTTCTTTAGCGGATTATTCTGCTTTTTCCATGCAACCATTGCTTGATATTGCAATCTAGAGCCTTCAACCGGCATCGAGTAGAATTCAGAAATCGTAAACACTTCATTTACTCTGTGCTGTATGTGATCATCTTCGTAGAAAGAAAAGAAACGCTGCGGGAGATAGTCATCATCCTCCCAAATTCCTTCACTCTCGTAGCCCCCATATAAGCCCATGTACACAAAGCCATCCGGCTTTATTACCTTTTCTACTTGTCCAAGCACCTTGCCCAAGCTATCCTTCGGAACATGAAGCAGCGCGTTCATGCACCATACGGCATCAAAAGACAGCTGCTCCAAATCCAAGGAGTAAAAGTCCATGACGGTTGCCTCAAGACCTTTTTCCTTGCAAATCCGCACCATTTCATCGGATAAGTCCACGCAGTGCACTTCACAGCCGTGGTCCTGCAAATACATCGCCTGCTGACCGGGACCGCTGCCTAAATCCAGCACCCTTCTGCCGAGACCAGCCTCTTGAAGCTTAGCTATAAAACGGTCCATCTCTGCTATCTTCCAGGATTGGACCTTCGTAGTGTCTCGAAAACGAGCGTTATGATCGTAAGTTTCTTTTAATTGTAATTTCACTTCGGAATCTCTATTCAGCTCAGAGTCCTCCCTTCCGACACGAGAACAAGATGCAAGTCAAGTCGATGGTGATTCTACAAGTACTCTAATCCCTCTTACGACTGCAAGGATTTTTTCGCCGCCTCTACAAGCTGATCAAACCATTCATCCTCTTCAAGAAGATCCTCAACAGCCAGAATATCTTCTTCGGTGCCGGATTCCTCCAAAAAGTTCAACGCATAGCCCCAGTCCTTTTGTGTTTTGCTGCTTAACGTAATTTCATAGGGCAGGGTATGGCCTTGTACCCGAAAAGCGACATGGCCGAGATAGCCTTCCTCTTTACTGTGACTCATCTTCGCATGCAAAATTTCTAACATTCCTCATACTTCCTCTCTGAACGATCAAAATTGGTTGGGATAAAGACGCTGAAGCCAGGTCCAAATGGAAGACATGGTCAGCTGCAGGTTGGTTTGCCCTTGTTGGATGTAAGGAGCATGATTTCTAAAATAATCCGGATGACCGCCTATCAGTGAAAGCTTAGTGCGGGTTAAAGGTGCGTATTTCAATGGATCCCACCAGATTCCGGTGTAATAGCTTGACGTCCAACCACCCCAGGTGCCAAGTCTCGTCACAGGATCTATGGCGGTCAGCTTTCTGCCGCTTTCTGCAGTCGTAAATACATATAGCGTCCGCTCTCTTAAGGGCGGGGCGACGGCGCATTTTGGCGATCCGATTTGGACCACCCCGAGAATCGGCCATCCCGCCTGCTCCAGCTGGTTTGCGGCGTGTACGGCTGCCACCCCGCCACCGCTGTGTCCAATCAGCAAAAGCGGCTCGTGAGCAGGAGCATGGCGCTGGACATAAGCGGCCAAATGCTTACCACCGTAAGCCGCTCTCCGTTTAAACGCGCCCCTCCACATATCGGATGCAATCTCTCGAAGCTGAAAGCCGCCTTTTCGTCTCCAGTCCCCGTATGGAAAATATATCCGGACTTTTGCCAGCCAGCCGGAAGCCTTCAAGCCTTGTTCCACTTGCCACGCAAATTCATCGAGAAAATCCGGCGCAGTCGCAAAGCCCGCGCTCACATATACAGAAATGCTCCTTGCCTCTTTTTGAAGTGCCATATTCACCTCTGTGCTGTTATGAACGTGGTTTGGCCCGGCTTGTAGGCTCTGCCACTAACGGATCATCAGGCCAATAATGCTTTGGATATCTGCCTTTCAGGTCTTTTTTCACATCAAAGTACGCATGGCTCCAAAAGCTTGCTAAATCTTTGGTTACCTGTACCGGCCGCTGTGCCGGAGAGAGTAGATGCAGGGTGAGCGGCGCTCTTCCGCGAGCAATCGTCGGCGTCCCCGTCAGTCCGAACATCTCCTGCAGCCTGACCGACAAAGACGGCGCGGCTAAGTCGCTGTAGTCGATAGGAATTCGCGAACCGCTGGGCACCGTTAGATGTGTAGGCGCCCAATCTTCCAATTGTCTGCGCTGTTCCCAGGTTAGCATTCCTTCCCATATGGATACAAGATTCAGCCGCTGCAGATCATTACGGCTTCGCAAACCGTGCAAATGGGGCTCCAGCCATGTCTCCATTGTTTCCATTAATGCCTCATCACGAACGTTCGGCCAGGAATCATCAAACTGACGCAGAAATAGGATGCGCTGCTGCAATTGCCTGGACGCCTTCGTCCAAGGCAGTACTCCTATACTCTCGCTTTGCAAGCCTTTAATCAGCGCCCTCGCAACAGCTGCGGAGGAAGGCGCCTGCAGAGGTGCCTCCTTCAAAATCAAAGCCCCGAGCCGCTCCCGCTGCCGCGCTTTTACTGACTGGGCTTCCGAGTCCCAGTATACTTCCTCCTCTTTCACTATCAGCTCTCCGAAAGCTGCATGAAGCTCCGCCTCCGTTAGCGGTGCGGCAAGTAGGATGCGGCTTTCCGCACCTGTATCGTCCAGCTCGGCGCAGGCCAGGTAGCGCTCGCCGGAGAGCGCCTGCAGCTCCGGCAGCACGGCTCCACGGCCGCTGCTGAGCAGGTACCGCCCGGTCGCTCGGCGCTGCGCGATCCGGTCGGGTAGGCGAATGCGAGCAGCAGCCCGCTCGCATTCGCCCTCTCCTTGCCGCTCGGCCGCACGCCGAGCTGGCGCTGGAGCGCGCCGGCCTCCGCCGCAATACGGCGGCACAGGCCGGCGTCGACGCCGGAGCCGGGAGCTAGCGCAGCCTGCCCGGCATGGCCATCGCGCTGCTCCCGACGGGCAGCGCTCCAGAGCGCCTCGATGCGGGTGCGCACATCCGCATCGCGATCTGCGGCGGCGCGCAGAATGTCGCGCTCGCCCAGCAGTACCGCGAGCTCGCACGCCATCGCGCCGAGCTCGAGCGGCACGGCTTGCAGCACCATGTGCGCAAGCCGGGGGTGCATGCCTAACTCCGCGAGGCGCTTGCCGTGCGGAGTTAGGCTGCCGCCCTCGTGCAGCGCGCCCAGCTGCACGAGCAGCTCGCGCGCCTGCCGATAGGCAGCGGCAGGCGGCGGGTCGAGCCAGTCGAGCTCGGCTGGCTCGGGCGTGCCCCAGGCCGCCAGCTCGAGCGCCAGCGGCGCGAGGTCCGCTTCGCGGATCTCGGGCGTGCCGCTCGGCGGCAGCTGGCGCTGCATGGCTTCGGTCCAGAGGCGGTAGCACACGCCTGGACCCAGTCTTCCCGCACGGCCGCGGCGCTGGTCCGCGGACGCTTGCGACACCGGCACCGTCTCGAGCCGGGTCATTCCTGTCCGCGGGGAAAATCGCGGCACCCGCATAAGCCCCGAGTCGATGACGACGGTGACGCCCTCGACCGTCAAGCTGGTTTCGGCGATGGCCGAGGCCAGCACCACCTTCCTTCTTCCGGCAGGACTTGGCGTTAGCGCTCTGTCCTGCGCCTCAAGCGAAAGCGCGCCGTATAAAGGCGCGATATCAATCTGCTTATCGCCCAGCTGTGCGGCGGATAGCAGCGATTCAACGCGCCGGATTTCAGCCGCTCCCGGTAAAAATACAAGGATGCTTCCCTCATGCTGCTGCAAAGCTTCCTGAACAGCAGCAGCGATACGCGGTTCAACATGTCCTTCCACCTGCTTCACCGCATAGTGAGTGACGACCGGATAGGATCGACCCATGCTGTGGATGACGGGTGCTTGATCTAATAACACAGCAACAGGCTCTGCTTCTAGCGTCGCAGACATCACTAACAGCCGCAGATCTTCGCGCAGCAGTAATTGCGATTGCCTGCATAAGGCAAGTCCCAGATCGGCATGCAAGCTTCGTTCGTGGAATTCATCAAATATAACGGCTCCAATACCTTCAAGGGCCGGGTCGCTTTGCAGCATCCTGGTAAGGATCCCTTCGGTAATAACTTCAATTTGTGTATGTGGGCCTGACTTCGTTTCCATTTTCACCCGATAGCCGACCGTTTGACCAACCTCCTCACCCAGCTTGCTTGCCATGTATCGCGCTGCAGAGCGAGCGGCTAATCTGCGAGGCTCAAGCATGAGAATCTTTTGCTTCCCGAGCCATGGCTCAACCAGCAGTGACAAGGGTACTTGCGTTGTCTTCCCGGCACCAGGTTCTGCAATCAGAACTGCGTTGGTATGTCTGCGCAGCTCTTCCTTTAGCTGTGGCAGGACGGACTCAATGGGTAGATGCTGCTGCATAATCTTCACTCCGCTATTGAAAAATCTTATTTTTTATCAGAACAGTTATTTCAGGATGGACAAAATTTGCGACCGGAATTTATTTAGTGCCATTAATAATACGCATCATTAAATATCACTCTATTGAGTACCTTCCCGCATTCTCGTTACTGGTCTATTGGATAATCGCCATGAAAGACCAGTATTCAGCTTCTTCAACTTCTGGAAGAGACCTTTCCGTATCGCACGAAGCCCCCAGCGCGCGGTGTGGCGTCGCTGTCGCTCTTCAGCCACATGTTCTACAAGCACTGATCTGAGATCCTTGTCATTGTTCCTTAGACTCTACTTCGTGTATACTAGGAAAGACATATGTTCGTTAAAGGAGACCCAAGCATGAGTGTACATGAAGCCATATCCAAACATTCTACGCAACAACACCTTCATCTGGTACGTTTTACGGAACTGGACCAACAGCGGGAACAAGCAATTGATGAAGCCGTCGATCTTTGCAAACGAGGCCTGCCGTTTACCGTTAATCGTATTAATGCCATTACAGAAGCTATCATCGCACACGCTAAGCATGGAATTTCACCACTTCGTTCGTATGTAACGGAGGACATGGTCCGCGATTACGTGGCCAAGCTATAAGGAGTGTTAACCAGATGGGTATACTAACTTTTATTTCCATGATCATTAGCGGATCTATCTTCAGCGCAGGCTTATTACTTATGTTTAAACAAAAGAAAGCAACCGGTGTTGCCTTGATGGCACTGTCTATCGTCTGCTATATCGCGTATGTCTATATCGCGCACGCTTATTTCGTTTAGGGGATTTACAAGATTATCTTAACCAATCGCTTTTGCCCAATCTTCGAAGAAGAACAGGCCAAAGCGATTTTTAATTTGTGCTGCTTCCTATAGGCCCAGCTTATCAATTCCTCGAAACACCAGTTCGTAATAATCTTGGGGATGCGGTACGATATCGTTCAGCGCAATCCTTCTCTGCACCGCTTGTAATGATCCATTCAATGTAAGCAGTACGCCTTCAGCCGAAATGGCATCCAATTGATGAGTAATCAGTTCACGAAACTGCTGCAAGGGCACAGCAAATAGTCCGCTTACTTCTTCAGGCTGGAGCATGTACTCCTTCAGCGGTCGGTCGTGTTTAAAAACAAAGACATGACAGAATTCCCGATCCGCCAACTGCTCACTGATGACATCTTCTTCGGCATAGATCCCACATGGAAGCAGCTCGTCGAATTGAGCCTCAATCCCCAGTTCCTCCGCAAGCTCTCTCACTCCATCATATATGGTTTCACCTGCAGCCAGGTGTCCGGCACAAGAAATGTCCAGCAGATCAGGGAACAAATCCTTGTCGGGATGCCGAAGCTGCAGCAGAATCATCGGTGCTTCCTTTTCACAACTTACGATCCAGCATTGAAAGGTTTGATGCCACATGCCTTTAGCATGCACTTCTGAGCGGGGAGCAGCCCCGATCCGGTTCATGTTCTCGTCGAATATATCAAACCATTCTTCCTCTTTACTCACAGCAGCTCGCCTCTCCTTACTCCTTCATGCTATAGCTTTTTTAGTATACCATGTTTCCCCAGCCATGAAGTAAAAAGGCACCCTGCTCTGCAGATTGCAGACAGGATGCCTTCAACAAATTACTAGGAGTGCAGCGCTTCATGAAGCTTGAAGTCGATCTCCTGAAAACGGCTAACTTCCTTCAACCATCGTTCCGCCACATATTTTTGATGCACAGGATGTTGATTATAAGCTTCATACGCCGCCTGATCGGCAAAAACCATGGAAAATCCATAATCAAACTCGTTCTTGGAGCTCACCTGATGAAATACTTCAAAATGCTCTACACCAGGAATCGGAGCTAGCTCCGCAGCGCTTGTTTTTAGAAAAGCTTCTGCTTCCGGTGTATCCTTGCCTGCATGCAGACTGAACGTAACCATGTGTTTAATCTTCGTAAGACTCATTATCCATCTACTCCTCTATGACAAGCTTGACTTCATTATACCCGATCCTAAGAGGCGGGATAAGAGCTATACTAGCTTTCACCAACTTACTTCGAGGTAACTATCTATAAATTGAGCTTTGTAATCTTACTTAATGGTATCTTTCGTATCTTTCTAAATGGGGTTCGCAATCATACTTTCATACTTCATAACAGCTTCCGTATGAAGCTGCTCTGTACTCCTTGAGAGAGACCGCAAGGTGTCCAAAATCTCCTCTACTTCCTCCAGCTTAAGCTCTACCTGGGACAAGGTTTCATGAATTTTCCCTTGTACCATCCAGTCGCTAATCATGCCATCGAAGAAGTAATCGGCGAATCGAAGAAAGCTGCTGATATTGAGTTCGATCGACATCGTCAACTGCACATCGTTCAGCTCCTTCTCCAAGTGACTGAGGCTTTGCTGTGCATACTTGATCTCATCCATTGCTTCGTCGATTTTGCCATTCTTGATGTAGGTGGACATGAATCCTCCGCCCAGCATATCGTAAGTACCCCAGTTTTTGGCCGATCGTAGCTTCTCCTGAGCTTGGCTTACATAGTGTACAACAGTGCTAGCAGCTTTAATTGCTTCGTTTAGCTCCTTCCCTCTGCGTTCGAGTTCCGCTCTTTGCTTTGCAAGATCCTGCAGCTGCCTTGCTTTCACAGGATCCGTTTGCAGGATGCAGGCCTCTATCTTGCCGGAAATATCCTCCACTTCCAAATCCCAAAATCGTACAGCATGCAAGCGTTCTTTGACTTGCTCAATTCGGCTTTCGATCTCGATCAGCTCCCTAAGAGCTTCATCATATTTCAGCTTGGCTTCCAAAGCCTCTTGCTCCTCTGCGGCCAGCTTCGCTTCTTTTTTGTTCACCAAGTCATACAGCATGCTTTTGAATGATCCTTGCTTTAATTTGTCAACATCCTTTTGTTCTTTACGCAGCTGCTCCTCCCATACCCCTACAAGCCGCTTTTGCCGCTCTAGATCCTGCTCCAACGAGGCTAAGCGTTCCTTCCAAATTCTCTGCAGCCGCCCCTTTTCTTTTGCTTCCGCCAGTTGCATTGCCCATTGTGACAAGTTCATGGTCTGTCCTCCGTTTCCAATTGTTTCCTAACTTATGACGTTACAGCACATGATGAAGTTTCAAAACCTTGAATAAAATGGCTGCTTGCAGTACAGGTTAAGGCTGAACCATATTTGACATGCAAAGGAGCCAACATTTCATGGAAAATAGAAAACATGCAGGCAACTACACCGGATCCGCTAATATGAAAGCGGAAAATCAAGATATGGAGTTTGTGAACGATACGCTCGAGAATGCGCCCAATACAACTCCCGTTAACATTGCTGAAGATGATATCAGCGAAGGCAATGAAGGCAAACAATTAAATCAACGATAGACAGCAGCTTTTTATTATCGTTCTTCCAGCATGCAGTCGTGGCGGTCTGATTGATCGCACAAGGCTGCATGCTTCCATGTGACCTCGCAACCTGTGTCCTTTCTTGGCAATCTCCTATTCATTGAGGTAGTATGAATAGAGGTCTACCTTTATTACAGATGGAGGAATGCGAATATGGAACAGGTTATTGTCATTGGAGCAGGTCCTTGCGGGTTATCAGCAGCTGTAGCCTTGCAGCGTGCCGGCCTTTCTCCGCTTCTTATAGAAAAAAGCTGTCTCGCGCACTCAATCTATTTATATCCGACATATTTACAATTTTTCAGCACGCCTGAGCTGCTCGAAATTGGCGGCTACCCTTTTGTGACTCCGAACGACAAGCCGTATCGCCAAGAGGCGTTGGTCTACTACCGCGAAGTTGCGGCCCGGGAACAGCTGCGAATCCAGTCCTATGAGGAAGCTACTTCCTTGCAAAAGACAGACCAGGGATTCTTAGTACATACCAAGAACCGCTTTGGGAAGGAAGCGAGCTATCACACACGATTTGTTGTTGTGGCGACGGGGTACTTCGATGATCCGAACATGATCGGCATACCTGGGGAAGAGCTCTCCAAAGTTTCCCATTACTATAAAGAGGCTCATCCATACACCGGAGCGAAAGTGGCTATCATCGGAGGAAACAACTCCGCGGTAGATGCTGCCATGGATTTACTTCGAGTTGGAGCAGAGGTTACGGTCATTTATCGGGGCAGCAGCTTCTCCGCCAACATTAAACCTTGGGTACGCCCGCTGTTTGAGAGCATGGTCAATAAAGGCCGCATCTCGATGTGGTTCGACTCACAAGTCGAACGGATCGAGGAAGAACAGATTTTCGTCCGGCGCAGCGGTGAACTGGTTACCTTACACAATCATTTCGTACTCGCTTTAACCGGGTTTAGACCGAACCGTCGGTTATTAACGGATATCAGCGTCGCCTTCCATGAAGAGACCGGAGCCCCCTTGGTCCAGACCGAATCTATGGAAACGAACATCAAAGGGTTGTACGTTGCCGGCGTTGTCGCTTCTTCCAAATATGATGCTAATGAGATTTTTATCGAAACCGGACGGATGCATGGGCTTGCGATTACAGAGCATATCCGGTCCGTCTTGTAACATATAGGCCAGCAAAAAAGAACAGCTAGCGCGGAACCTCGACCAGGTTACGCCGGCTGTTCTTTTCTGCTTACTACTTGGATTTCTTTTTCGCAGCCGAATGCCCCAGCTTTTCTGTATGACCGGCTTGCGATTCGACTTCTTGTGAGCCGTTTTCTTTTTTATTGGCCATCGTCTTTCCCTCCTGTTCTCACTCAGGATCTTGTAACGATCATAGTATGAATAGTTGAAACAAAATTCATACAGCCCCTTCCATTACGAACAAACGTTTGGTATAATCAGGATATACAAACAAACGTTCTATTTGAGTGAAGGAGGTAGTTTACATGATGAATTCCAGTCACAATTTCCGGTTTATTGAGAGAGATTATTGGTACCATAAGGCATTGTGTAACTCCGACAGTCTTCTGCCTTCTCAGATTGACGAGCTGTTAGATGAAGATGACCATCATTACTGCGATTACACATTCAAGTTTTATGACGATGGCTCTGTAACCATCATAGATAATGATACGAACACAAGAATTAAGCCTCGGGAACTAACCGGTGCCGTATATGATTTCTACATTCGCAAGCGAATACACCTTATAAAATCAAATCTGCAGGAGAAGCTGCTTCAGTATGCGTAATTCGCTCCTCTCATAATGAAAGGCACGCCCCCACCGACCTAGTCAGTGAAAAGCGTGCCTTTTTACATCACTCACGATGAATATTTAAAGCAGCTCTTAATATGATCGTTCACCATTCCCGTTGCCTGCATAAACGCGTAGCAAATGGTGGATCCGACAAATTTAAAGCCGCGCTTCTTCAGGTCCTTACTCATCGCATCCGACTGCGGTGTGCTTGCAGGAACCATGCTCAGGCTCTCCCAATGATTGTGGATCGTTGCTCCGCCAACAAAGTTCCAGATATACTTGTCAAAGCTGCCAAACTCCTGCTGTACCTTCAGAAATGCCTTCGCATTAGTGACTACAGCTGCAATCTTGAGACGATTTCGCACAATCCCAGGATCTTGCAAGAGCTGTTCTAGCTTATGCTCATCGTACTCCGCTATCCGCTCGGCATCAAATTGATCGAATGCCGCCAAGTAATTCTCTCGCTTCTTGAGAATCGTGTACCAGCTCAACCCTGCTTGAGCCCCTTCAAGATTCAGCATTTCGAACAGCTTACGATCGTCATGGACAGGCACACCCCATTCATGGTCGTGATAATCTACATATAAGGGATCTTCATTCACCCAACCGCATCTTTCCATCGTCCATCTCTCCTGCTTCCCAATAAGGTATCGAACATACGTTCCTGTTCTATTATAATAGTTAAGCTGTCCGAAGTCTAGTTACTTCCTTCAATCTATCCAGCACCATGGACATGAAAAAAGCCCCTCTCTCGGCTTCTGCTTGAACGGACACCAAGCATGAAAACCAGAGTAGGGAACTTCCTTATTTCGAACGATTACAGGCTTACTTAGACCCACGTCATGATGCTTTCATTCGCTCTCTTCGCATCTGCATATCCGAGATTAAACAGATCCTCCAGCTTCTGAGGGTTTTTCTCCATTCGCCCGACCTGAACTGTTGTGGAGGGACGTATCACAATTGCACTGCCCTCCTGCTCAAGCTGATCGATCGTTTCCAACGTGTGATTATAGATTTCGCTTCTTCGAACGAGGACGTCAACAAGCCCTCCATACTGCGGATAAAAGCTTTTGGCCAGCCATCTTTGCTTGAAGGGACGCTTCCGATAGCCCTGCTCTTTCGTTAAGACGATGATATGCTTCCGGTTCCCGTCTGCCATTGATTTCTCGATCGGAATGGGGTCCACCAAGCCTCCGTCAAACAAGATTCTGCCGTCATAATGAATGGGCGTCGAGACGAACGGAAGACTGCTTGAAGCTTGAACGATCGGCAGCGTATGTTTGCCAAGCTCATCTTTGGTGTAGTAGACGGCTTCTCCTGAATGGGCATCCGTCGTACCGATGACAAATTGCTGCGAGGAGGTGTAAAATGTATCGTAATCGAAGGGCTCCAATCGTTCCGGCAGCTCTTTAAATATAAAATCCATACCAAAAATACTCTTTTGACGGAACAAATTCCGGTAGCTGAGATACCGGGAATCACCGATATACCCAATCGTTACACGCTTGTTGCGCCCGGGTTGCCGGGAAATATAAGAAACAGCATTACAAGCGCCGGCAGAAACCCCCACAATATAAGGAAAATACCACTTCTGCTCCATGAAATATTCCAAGACCCCTGCGGTGTATACGCCCCTCATACCTCCGCCTTCTAACACGAGTCCGATTCCTTCCAAGGTGACACCTTCTTTCTATTACCTCTATAGCCCATTCTAGCATACAGGAAATGTAAACCAAAAGAAACGCCTCCCGGTCTTCGCAAACAAGACCAAGAGGCAGTATGCATACTGTATCTTCCTACAAATCGGATTGAAAGCCCGATACGCTTCGTTTTTGCCGAATTTCCTTGCAGCAGGAGCTAATCTCCTTGCCGAGCTTCCTGATATTGGTCTTTGATCGCCAGAAATTCATCCAGACTGCCCAGGAACAGATCTACAATTTGAGGGTCAAAATGCCGCCCTCTTTCGCTTTGCAGCAGCTCCAGTACCCGGTCCAGCTCCCAAGCCTTCTTATACACGCGATCGCTGCACAGCGCATCAAAAACATCCGCCAACGCCGTAATGCGGCCATAGATATGAATCTCATTCCCCTTTAATCCTTGAGGGTAGCCCGAGCCGTCATATCGCTCATGATGCTGTCTGGCAATGATGGCAGCAGCAGTCAGTACCTGCTTATTTGAATGCTTCAGCATTTCATAGCCGAGTATCGAGTGTGTTTTCATTACGTCAAACTCTTCCTGTGTTAGCTTACCAGGCTTATTCAAGATGGCGTCGGGGATTCCCACCTTGCCCACATCATGCATAGGTGAGGCTAGTCGAATGACATCCGCCTCTTGCTCGGACAGCCCGTATTTCAGCGCGAGGAGATAGGAATATTCCGCGACTCTTTTAACATGGTGACCTGTTTCCTTCGAGCGGGTTTCCGTAATTTCACCCATCGTATAAATGATTTCCTTCTGCGTGCTTTCGAGCTCATCGCTCAGATACAGATTCTCAAAAGCCACCGAAACGTTAGCACAATAGATATCAATTAAGTAATGCTCCCATTCACTTAGTTCATTAAAACCGTTCATATAGATGACATTTTCCATGCCCATCTTGCTTTGAAAATAGACGGCAAAATGGTCCAAGCCAAAGCTGCTTTTCTTGGTGTGAAAAGCTTGCTCAATCTGGTCCATCACGTCCGTGGGCACAACATCTCTGGCTTTCTTGTCGCTGCTTGAGGCGTAATCGCCGCTAGCTGCTAGCACATAAATATCCTCCACACCGCGTGTGACAGCAAAGCTGCAATGGATCGCATTCGGATGTAAATTGACGATGGAGGTCATCTGGGTCAGTACACCTGAAGCAAACTTCTTCATCGATTGAAGCTCAAATAACGTTGCGGACGACTTGATGATTTCCTCCAAACCGGAGCGGCTCTTTTCAATCGTCTTGATGTCCCTGTAAGAACGAAGCGATGAGACAACCGTCGTGAACAGCTTTTGGGTGGTCAGCTCCGTTTTCTCCTTGTAATCATTAATATCATAATCCATAATGACGGTCTTCTCGGGAGCTTGTCCCGGCTGTCCTGTACGGAGAATGATCCGGATCGATCTATTCTTTAATTCCTCGCGGATATATTTGACAACCTGTAAGCCCGCATCTTCTTGCTCCATGACCACATCGAGCAGGATCAAAGCGGCGTCAGGCTTACTCTGGAGCAGCTGGCGGGCTTCTATTCCCGAATATGCGCTATGAAATTCCAGCTTCCTGCCGTCGAGCTCGAAGTCCTGAAGGACCATTTTGGTCACTTGATGAATTTGCTTTTCATCATCGGCGATGAGGACAATCCAAGGCTCACGTCCACTGTGCGGCAGGTCGATTGCATCTGTATCTTCATCAGCAAACAAGAGTAAATCGTCGTCTTGATCGCCCGCGAAGAGCAAGTCGTTTTTTCCAATTACATCATCGTTCATACTCATCGTAGGGACTCCTCTTCTACCGGAATTTCTATATGAAACAAACTGCCTCGTCCAACCACGCTGCAGCATTCAATCGTCCCGCCCAAAGTTTGGGTCACGAGATTGTAGACAATATTCATGCCAAGACCCGTCCCGCCTTTACCGCGGCTTGTGGTGAAGAACGGATCGAATATTTTCTCCAAGACATCCGGCCGCATCCCTCTGCCGTCATCGGAATAAAACAGCTTCACTCTTCGGTCTTCGCTTTCAACACGAATGGTAAGATTGCCTTCTTCCTCCGGTTCGAACGCATGGTTCAAGGAATTCATAACCAGATTGGTAATAATCTGTGAAATGGCGCCTGGAAAACTATACAGTTCCAGTTTGTCGCTGCATTCAATATGTACGCGAAGCCGTGTTTTTTTCAGCGTAGGCTTCAAGCTCACCACAATGCCCTCGAGATACTCCAGTAAATGAAATGAACGCTTCTCTTCCACACTTTGATCCGAGGATATTTGCTTGAAGCTCCGGATCAGCGATGAAGCTCTCTCTAGGTTGCTTTGAACCATCGTATTGGTTTCCAGCACGACGGAGAGAAATTGCTCCAGATCGGATTTTTTCATTTTGCCTGATTGGTAGAGATCCTGGAAGAATCTCGCCTTCTGATCCAAATAAGAAACCGCGGTTACGCCGACACCGATCGGTGTATTGATCTCGTGAGAAACTCCTGCGACCAGACTCCCAAGCGCACTCATTTTTTCCGATTGGATTAATTGATCCTGTGTTTTCTTGAGCGTATTGAGTGCTTGCTGCAGCTCCTCGTAGCGTTCCTCCAAATTCGTCACCATGTCGTTAAAAGCCTCCGACACAACCTCAATTTCCGGTGAAGCATAGAACTCCAGTTTCTCCAGCTTGCCGCCGCGCATCACATGCAGTGCTGCTTCACGAAGCTTCGTCAGCGGGATGATTACGATTCTGCGAAGAATCAGCCATAATAGAGCGGAAAGCAGCACAGCAACCGTAATTCCCACTGCAAAAATTATTTTTGTGCGATTGTTCAGCAGGGCCGTCTCTTCCGTAGAATCGAGGATGACCTCTACCGCTCCAACGACTTGACCGTCCACTTGCATCGGAGCGGTAAGCCGAACAACCGGCTTATCATTCTCTTCCATCGGCAAGCGGTCCACGACCGGCTTATCCTGGGGAAGCTTCATCTTAAGACCCGGGAGCTTCGTGCCGATTTCATCACGCCTTGATGAAGCCAGGATTTCACCTTGTTCATTGTACATCTTCAATTCAAGAACTTTATCATTTTTATATTTAATATAGTCAAATATTTGCTGGACATCGCTTATGGAACGCGACTCCTCGTATCTCCCGTTGATGGCAATCGTCATACCGCTGATTTGGCTCACATACGCCTGACGAATCGATTTATTCAAGCTCACCGAATCCACGGCCATCATGACGGAAAGCATCAGCACCGTAACCCCGGTAATCATGATAACAATTCGTTTCTGCAAGCTGACTCGATTCTGAATCTTGGACATGTATCTAGTCTCCTATTTCACTTCAATGTCGAGCGATTTGCTCACATTGTATGGAGTATGGTCATTATTGTGCAGGGAGACTTTGATATTATGGGGGCCCTTGCTAAGAGGCTGCAGAACCGTAGAGCTGTCTGTAATGATTTGATTTTCTCCATTATCCAAAGAAAGATGGATATGCCCTTCCCCTTCTTTGCGCTCCTTGTTGTAATGCTCTTTAGAAATGATCATGTTTGTTTTGAACTGCAGCGTCGCAGCATCACCCGCTACGGCGACATCAACGTCCAAAGTAGGTGTGAATGCAGCCTTTGGCGTGGATTCGACGCTCTTTGCAGCACAGCCGGTCAAAGCTGTCGCCAGGATGATTGCGATGCTGATCTGCTTGAGAAACTTCATATGATTTTCAGCCCCTATGTATGCGTAAAATTGGTTTCCGCAGCTAGATAGACACGGATATCTCAAGCTTATAAAACTAGCTGGGTACTTGTCTACTTTTATTTTAACACGTGTTTTTCATAGACTTCGAATCCTGTGTGTTTTCTTAGACACTGCCAATTCGGAATTTTCAGACAAATGTTGTCGAAAAAGCTGATGTCCTATCGTTTTTTGCGCTTGCCCAGGAAATAAAAACATTTCCCCCGGCACAGGAATGATTTCCCCTGCTTTGGAGCAATGTAGTAATGGGCAAGAAGCCGAACCCAGTGTCGCTAACAACTCTATTAGGAGGTTCATTCTTATGGTTGATACAAGACAGCATCAAGAGCCGATCCGACATGCGAAAGAAGCGGCTGAACAAGCCATCATGGTTGCGCAGAAAGCAGAGCATAATCTGCAAACTGCCATGACCAAAGCTGATCCGCAGGCTATTCAGTCCGCTCAAGCTGCACTTGAGCAAGCAAAGCATCAGGTTGCTGAGGCCTGTGAGCAATTGGAGACTTTCAATAATGAACAGTATGGTCCGCAAATCCGCCAAACCCTGGAGCAACTGCACCAAGCATCCCAGGATGTAGAAGCCAATCAAAACAAGTTTCACACGCCAAAGCAAATCCGATAATTCCTTGAAATAGTCCGGGCAAAGCGATCGTTATAGCGGTCGCTTTCTTCCTATTATTTCCTAGCTATTCGACTTCTTTGGAACTTCTTTTTCAAACGGCATTCATTGTGTTACACTATGGGATGAATAAGCTTACGTCACTTGGGGAGGCACTACATTTCATGCTTGTTATTGGTATTGCCGGAGGCAGGGATCCGGAAAAACGACAGTCGCCCGTTCCATTATGAATAAATTAGGCGGTGCGAACGTCACACTCATCTCGCAGGACAATTATTATCTTCATCATAGCGGACTATCATTTGCCGAGCGGGAACGAATCAATTACGATCATCCGAATGCCTTTGATAACCGGCTGCTGCTTCAGCAACTGGATGAACTAAGAAACGGCCAAGCCGTAGATATACCGATATATGACTTTGCTACCCACTCTAGAAGCACGCAAACCCTTCGCATTGAGGTCAAGCCCATCGTTCTGCTGGAAGGCATTCATGTCTTAACCGATGCCGATCTAAGAGCTGCACTTGATATCAAGGTATTTGTAGACACGGATCCGGATGTACGTATCCTAAGGAGACTGTCGCGCGATATTAATGAAAGAGGACGAACGCTCGAATCCGTCTTTGATCAATATTTGACAACCGTTAAACCCATGCACGACGCCTTTATCGAGCCTGCCAAGAAATATGCGGATATCATTATTCCTGAAGGCGGAGAAAACGAGATTGGCATTCACATGTTGACCATTCTTACAGAACGTTACATGACCGATCATGCAGCAAACGTGTAAGAGCTTCTTTACTAGACGTTAATGAAAAAGACACTCATGCCGTTCCGAGGAACAGGCGGAGTGTCTTTTTACGATGCATTCAAAAAGTTTGCGATACATTCGAAAAGTTTACGATGCATTCGTGACGCTTGCGATGCACCCTAGAAGCTAATCTTCTAGAATAGAAGCATGCTGAAAATCCACTACTTCCAAACGGTCCTGATACGCAGCGATTTTGTCATTCAATGGGACGTGGTATCTGCTCATAATCACAAGTCTAAGTTTCTTGATCCACTGGTCGAAGGAGGAGTAGGTCACAAACAAATTAGCATACCGATCACTGATGCACAAGAAGTAAGGGCCGTGGTATTTATCGGTAAGAAAGTTTAGCGATGTATCCATGGGGGTATACTTCTTCCTCTTCCCTTCCCAGCTGTCAATATGAAGCGGTACCTCCCAAGCCGATTGCTTTGCAAGCTCTTCCAGGTGCTTCATTCTTGCGTGATAGGGAGCTTCACTGCTAATACTCATTCTGCGCAGTGTCTCTTCGTGCTGAGGGTAAAGAACCACACGGGCAAAATTACGCTGATTCGCCCAATTCATCAGAGCAGCCATATCCTCCTCATTCCAGTCCTCAAAGGTTTCCATGATAAACAGTGTGCCTCTTCGTGACTGAGCTGGAGGCTCATAGCCGTAAGGAACCTTGATTTGACTTTTGCCATACTGAAATCCTCCTCCCTCTTTCGCCATTTCTCTTGTAGCATATCCGTATTACGGCTCACGAATGCTTGACTCCACGTATATTCGCATCCCCATTAGGAATAAGCTATACTTTGATAGTACCAATACTTGCAAAAGGGAGCACCTTTTATTATGAGAGATCCAAGACTTCTAATCTTCGCACGCAATATTATTCGATATTCGGTAAATCTTCAACCCGGCGAGAACCTACTTATTGAAATGATCGGAGTCAAGGACCCCGAGCTGGCCAAGTGTCTGATTGAGGAAGCCCGCGCAGCGGGAGGCAACCCGTTCATCGAGCTCAGGGACCCGGCAATTACTCGCAGTATGCAGCTGCACGCCACACAAGAACAAATGACGATGTGGTCTGAGTTCGAGCTCGTGCGAATGAAAAAGATGGATGCTTACGTTGCTGTTCGCAGCGGGGATAACATTACGGAATCCTCCGATGTGCCGGACGATCAAATGAAGCTGTATTTGACCTATTTTCAAAGGCCTATCTTTAATGAAAGAATTAATCATACGAAATGGTGTGTCATGCGCTATCCGAACCCTTCCATGGCCCAGCTTGCCAGTATGAGCACGGAAGCATTTGAAGATTTCTATTTCAATGTATGCAATTTGGATTACAGCAAAATGGCGAAGGCCATGGAGTCCTTAGTCAATCTCATGAACAGGACGGACCGTGTCCGCATCGTTTCGCCTGGAACGGATCTCAGCTTTTCCATTAAAGGCATTGGCGCCGTCCCTTGCTCTGGACGAAGAAATATACCGGATGGCGAGGTCTATACCGCTCCTGTCAAAGATTCCGTGAACGGTGTAATCAGCTACAATACCCCGACGATCTATTCAGGTTCATCCTTCGAAAACATCGTACTCCGCTTTGAAAAAGGTAAAATCGTGGAAGCGAACAGCAACAACACGAAAAAACTGAATGATATTTTGGACACGGATGAAGGTGCGCGGTATATCGGTGAATTCGCTATAGGCGTAAATCCGTATATCCAGCATCCGATGAAAGATATTTTGTTTGACGAGAAAATCGACGGCAGTATTCACTTCACGCCCGGTCAAGCCTATGAACAAGCCGATAATACGAACCGCTCCTCTGTCCACTGGGATTTGGTGCTTATTCAGCGCCCTGAATACGGCGGCGGTGAAATCTACTTTGACGATGTGCTGATTCGCAAAGACGGCAGATTCGTAGTAGCCGAGCTGGAACAGTTGAATCCGGAGCACTTAAAAGCTTAACACGTTAAGAGTACCCAACATACTGGAGCCTCTACTTCGAAGCTAGTACAGGAACTTTACGGGAGCCTTCCCCGTTTGTTATTAATTCTGAAAAGAAAGCAAATAGCCGCAAGCACCCGTTTGTACACGGAGCCTGCGGCTTTCGATTTTATTTAACAGAATTAATCAGGAATCATTCCGGTAGCAACAGCGAGACGGTTCCAGCAATTAATGGCATTAATCGCCATCAGTAAAGCTGTTAACTCCTTGCCGTTAAAGTGATAAGCGGCTTCGTCATAGATCTCCTGAGGCACTCCTCCCTCAGCAATACGCGTAACCGCCTCTGTCAAAGCAAGCGCTGCTCTTTCGGAAGGCGAATAGATCGGAGCCTCTCTCCAGGCGTTAAGCAGATAGATCCGCTGTTCGGTCTCCCCGTATTTCCTGGCATCCCTCGCATGCATGTTCAAGCAAAACGCACAGCCGTTGATTTGGGAAGCTCTCAGCTTGACAAGTTCAAGTAGCGTCGTGCTTAGCCCGCTTTGTTTGACGAACTGCTCCAGACCCAACATGGCTTGATAAGCTTCTGGATATTCCTGCGCATAATTCATTCTTTGTTTCATATTCATTTCCTCCCATAGGTTTGTTAGTTGCACACCTACAGGACGAAACACGAAACGATGTTGTGACAAAGCAGCGCCCAATTCTGCAAAGAATTTAGCCTAGCCAGTGAAAAACGGTATGCACCGGTGTTTCGTCAAGCTGCGGCAGCGTGTTCGGCAGCAACTGCTGAAGATTCACTGTTTGACTTTCTGGGCTTCCCTGTGAAGAATTCGCTGCAATATGAACCTTGGTTCCTTTCGGTACAAAATTATAGAGCTGTCTCACATCCTCATTGGACATGCGAATACATCCCTTGGAGAGATCTACTCCTATCGAAGAAGGGTCATTCGTTCCATGAATGGCAAAGCTGCCTAATCCAAGCCCTGCAGAGCCGTACACTCCAGGTTTACTGCCTAACGGATCGAGTACGCGCTCTTTGACTATAAAGTCGCCTTCGGGCGTACTGCCTTCCTTCCCTAATCCTACAGCTTTGTCCCACATTATTTCAGAGCCGTTCATCAGCATGAGCCGGTGAGTGGATTTGCTGATTTCCACATATAGCGGCTCGAAGGGCTCGTTCTGACCTCCAGGCACATTGGCATAAAAAGCAGCGTTCAGCATCTCTGCGGCAGAATTGTAAACCCACCCCCTGTACCATCATAAATAGGAGATATGTCGGCACTGCCGGATACGGCTTCTAACGGGATGAAGCTGATGTAATTATCGGGATAGCTCTGAAAGAGCTCTTCCAAGCTACTGGGCAAATAGCCATGGTCGGAGCGGTAGCTCTCTAATGCCGTGCGAACAAAATTAGCACCAAGCGCGCTTTGCGGCTGGTGCTGGCTGTATTGCGGGTTTAAAAAGCGGATTTTGACCGTGCTGTCCGTAGCAGGATGATACTCAGCAATAACAAAAGCGCTTTTCATCATTTCATCATTTGTGAGTAGCACCGTTTTCCCGATATCGCCGCGGCTTGTGGCTGCAAGTCCATAAATCATGATATTCTGATCCGGCAGATCATCTGACAGCTCCAGCGCCTTTTTATGAAGGGTTGACTCCAAATCGGATTTCGCTGTATCCGGGGATATGTACATGATGTATGGCACATCTACCGTCTCATACGTGACAGAACTCCCTGTGCCCCACTTCATCAATCTCGATACGGTGGTACCAATGGCTTTATCTCCAAAAAACAAAGTCAGCAGCATCAAGTTGACAATGAACAGTACGATCAGAAGCGTTTTCATAAAAGGAGGCAGGATTGGTTTCCTAGCATGTCCCGCTTCAGCTGCTGCAGCTGTTTCCATCAAAGCTGTATGGGAATTCTCCAGCTCATAAATGGCTCGATTCGCAGCAGAATAAAACGGAGACGGGTAGGTCTTCAATACCTGCTTATAATGGAAAATCGCTCTCTTGCGGTTTCCGCTAGCCTGATACCGCTGCCCAAGCTTGTAATGCGCTTCGGGGGAATTCGGGTCGACATAACGGATCACCTTGTCATAGTACATGGGATCAGACGGACTGATATACAAATTCTTGTGCAGATGAACCAGATGGTCATCGAGATGGTTGCGAAATCGTTGTCCTGGGCGAATCATTCCTCTCCTCCCCAATCAAGATGATACAATACGTATCTGATACATAATGTATCATGTTCCGTAGGAAATTGACAATAGTTTTTATCGAGTCCTGCGCATGTTTCTATCCGCAATTGCAAATCCTGTATCTCTGGAGGTGATAAACATGAGTGGCAGAAACAATAAACCAAAGAACAATGGTCCGGCTAGCAGTCCTTCCCGTCTGGATCAATATGGAGACCGTGCAGTCCAACAAGAAAAACAGGAATCCAAGCAGCGCCAATAGCCATAATCGTTTTAGAAAATTGGCAAACAAAGAGTCTAGATAGGAATACTATCCTGTCTAGACTCCATTTGTCGATCAAGTAGGGTCCATTACAAGTTTTCGCAGCTTTTCTCCAATTGCTGATGACTAATCAGGTCCACCCCTACAGAATTCTTTCCCCAAACAACGAAGCAATTAACGATACAGCCAGCTTCGCGGTTTGATTCCGATGGTCCAGGATCGGATTGATCTCGACGAATTCCGCACTGACCAGCACACCCGCATCGGAGAGCATCTCCATGGCGAGGAAGCTCTCGCGAGCCGTCAGGCCCCCAGGAACGGGAGTTCCAACACCCGGTGCATATCCAGGATCCAGTCCGTCCAGATCCAGGCTTAGATGAACGCCTGACGTTCCGCGAGATACCTGCTCGATGGCCTGCTCCATCACTCTGGACATGCCTAGACGGTCAATTTCGTGCATCGTAAATACAAGTATGCCCCTCTGTTTTAAATATGCCTTCTCTCCAGGATCCAGCGACCTTGCCCCCACAATCGCCACATGCTCGGGCTTCACCTTGGGAAAATCCCCTCCGATGGCCGTCAGCTTGGGATCCCCATGACCTAAGGCAACCGCAAGAGACATACCATGAATATTGCCTGACGGTGAAGTAGATGCCGTATTCACATCTCCATGTGAATCAAACCAGATGACTCCGACTTCCTCGTGATGCTGTCTAACGCCCGACAGGGAACCGATAGCGATACTGTGATCGCCACCAAGTACTAACGGGAACATACCTTGCTGCATCGCATGATCGACCGCGACGCTAAGCTCACCGTTCACGCGTGCGATTTCATCTAAATACTTCAGACTGCCGACTCCTTGCGGAGAAGGACAGCTAGCAGTCGCTGCATGCCTTCGTACAACTAGATCTCCTTGGTCAAAGAGCTGATAGCCAAGATTCAGCAGGCTTTTCTCAAGTCCTGCGCAACGGATGGCGCTCGGCCCCATATCGACCCCTCTGCGATCCGCCCCCAAATCCATAGGGACGCCAATGATAGCCACATTCGGATAGAGTCCGGGATTCATGTTTGCAGCACCTCCCCTATTTGGCGAACAGTCCTTTGGCAACGAACCACAGGTTCGCCGGTCTTTCGGCGATGCGTCTAGTAAAGTACGGGTACCACTGATCTCCGAACGGGGTGTAGACTCGCACTTTATATCCCTCACTAGCAAGCTGACGCTGCAGAGCAGGACGGATCCCATACAACATCTGAAATTCAAACTGTTCTCTGTCAATGTCCTCAGCTTCAGCGAACATGTTCAGCAGGGCAATCATCTGCTCGTCATGTGTAGCAATTGCGGTATAACATCCTGAAGCAAGCAAGCTTTGCGCCAAATGCAAGTAATTGTAATCCACGTCCTTCTTACGGGGAAAAGCCAGTTCAGGAGGCTCGTGGTACGCTCCCTTCACAATCCGAACATTAGCCCCCATTTTGACAAGTTCAGCGATATCCTCTTCCGAACGGTACAAGTATGCTTGAATCACGATTCCGATCGTTTCATGGCCAAATTCAGCAGCGAGCTGGCGATACAGCTCTAGCGTCGTCTGAGTTAAGCTGGAATCTTCCATGTCGATCCGGATGAAAATGCCCAATTGAGCGGCGCATGCACAGATACGCCTCATCTGCTCCAGACAAAAGGCTGGGTCGAAGCATACGCCCAATTGGGACAATTTCACGGAAACATGAGAATTCAGCTTGTGCCCCGCAATAGCTTCAAGCGTCATTAGAATACCGCTTGCAGCCTTCTCCGCCATCTCTCTGTCCGAGACGCTTTCCCCGAGCAGATCGAGTGTCACATGGAGACCTTCCTTGTTCAGAGCCCTCACGGCTTCAATCGCGGCGTCTAATGATTCCCTGCTACAAACCGGCTGACACCGGAGGCTAACCCATATTTACGAAACCAAGAATGGATCACCCGGTTATTGGCAATGCCCAGGATACTTTGGCGAAGGAATGCATTCATACCCATGCGCTCCCGCTCCTTTCCCCTTCTGTTAGAGCAGCTCAGACACGAGTTTCAGCTGTGTGAATAACATCAGATAATCCGGACCGCCCGCCTTGGAATCCGTTCCAGACATATTGAAGCCCCCGAAGGGATGCACCCCTACTGTAGCCCCCGTACACTTGCGATTGATATATAGATTACCGACATGGAATTGTGCTTTCGCTTGTTCAATAGCAGCTCTGCTCTTGGCATAGATGCTGCCGGTAAGACCAAATTCTGTTTGGTTGGCGATGCGCAGCGCTTCGTCCCAGTTCTCCGCTTTGGCAAATGCAAGCACGGGACCGAATATTTCCTCCTGCATGAGACGGGCATCCGGCTGCACGTCGGCAACGATCGTAGGCTCAATAAAGAATCCGTCTGCCGATATCGCCGAGCCTCCGGTTAGCACGTTGCCTTCCTGCTTAGCAATCTCCAGGTACTGGATGATTTTGCGCTGGCTTCTTTCATCGATCACAGGTCCTGTGAAGTTCGCGGCATCACGTACATCACCGATTTTCAGCTTTTGAGTAAGCTTGACGCATTTGTCCAACACTTGGTCATATACATCTTTATGGACAATCGCCCGCGAGCATGCGGAGCACTTTTGACCCGAATAACCGAATGCAGAACTCACGATTCCAGCCGCAGCAAGATCGAGGTCCGCATCATGATTAACGATAATGCCATCTTTGCCGCCCATCTCAGCCACGTATCTTTTGATCCATTTCTGACCAGGGGATACTTTAGCCGCGAGCTCGGATATATGTAGACCGACATCCTTTGAGCCTGTAAAGGAAATAAACCGAACACGGGGGTGCTGTACCAAGTAATCGCCGATTTCTTCTCCACTTCCCGGCATATAATTGACAACACCTGCAGGTATCCCTGCATCTTCAAGCAGCTCAACGAACTTATAAGCGATGATCGGGGTCTGGCTGGAGGGCTTCACCACTACGGTATTGCCTACGGCAATGGCAGCCGTTGTCATCCCTGCGAGTATAGCCAGTGGGAAGTTCCAAGGGGATACTATCACTCCTACGCCCAAGGGAAGATACGTCAAACGGTTAATTTCTCCGCTAGCACCAAATAACTCTGAAGAAGCCCGTGCCGACAATTTGCCGACCTGTCTGGCGTAATACTCCATAAAATCGATGGCCTCCGCTGTATCCGCATCGGCTTCTACCCTGCTTTTGCCGGCCTCCAGCACCAGCCATGCCGAGAATTCATGCTTACGGCGCTTAAGTAAAGCAGCCGCTTTTAACAGCAGATCAGCGCGGCTTTCCGGCGTTTCCCGCGACCAGTGCACATAAGCCTTCTCAGCGGCATCTACAGCAGCACCCGCTAACAGCTCATCAGCTTGCGAGGCCAAGCCTACCGTTTCGTTACGGTTGGAAGGGTTAAGAGAGCGAATATGGCGGGTGGTATTCACTCGTTTCCCTCCGATCACGAGAGGAACCTCCAGACCAGCTTGGCGTGAAACCTCGTCTAACGCCGACTGAAACGCTTTGGCAACAGCTTCATCCCCAAAGTTCGACAATGGCTCCGGAGCATAGGGAATCATGGTTCAACCACCTCCTGTTGGGCATCATCAGTTTGATTCAAAACCTTCACAACCCTCTCTATCGCCCAATCAAGCTCACTCTGATCAATAATTAACGGCGGCGCTAATCGAACCGTGTGAATATGGGTATCCTTTGCTAAGATACCGGCTTTCAGAAGCCTTTCGCAGTAAAGTCTGGCAGCCTCAGTGAGCTCAATGCCAACAAATAGACCTCTGCCGCGTATGTCCTTAACACGCGGATGTGTCAGCCGCTGCCGAAGCTGTTCAATCAGATAGTCACCTAGCTCCAAAGAGCGGTCAGGCAGTTGTTCCTCTACGATGACATTCATCGCTGCGATCGATACTGCACAGGCAAGCGGGTTGCCTCCAAATGTGGAACCATGAGAGCCGGGTTCCAGAACATCCATGACCTCGCTGTCAGCGCACACGGCGGAAATGGGCAGAATACCTCCACCTAGTGCTTTTCCGAACGTATATATATCCGGATTTACTTGTTCCCACTGACAGGCAAACAGCTTGCCGGTGCGGCCGAATCCGGTCTGTATTTCATCGGCGATAAGCAGAACCCGCTGCTGCTTACACAGCTCCGCGGCATTGCTCAGATAGCCGTCAGGCGGAATACGTATGCCAGCCTCCCCTTGAATAGGCTCCACGAGAAAAGCAGCTGTGTTTGCTGTGATAGCTTCAGACAGTGCATCGAGATCACCGTAAGGAACCACGCGAAAACCGGGTGTAAAAGGCCCAAACCCTCGGGTATATTCCGCGTTCGTCGAGAAGGAAGTGACCGACAGCGTCCTGCCATGAAAATTCCCTTCGCAAACAATGATTTCCGCATGGTCATCAGGGACTCCCTTGACATCGTATGCCCATCTTCGGGCAATTTTCAAAGCCGTCTCTACCGCTTCAGCGCCTGTGTTCATCGGCAGCACCCGTTCCTTGCCTGACAGAGCAGACAGACGCTCCATCCAGTCTCCCAGCACTTCGCTATGGAAGGCTCTGGACGTCAGCGTGACCTTGTCAGCCTGTTCCTTCAGCGCTTGAATGACGGCCGGATGGCGGTGACCTTGATTGTGAGCGGAATACGCGCTGAGCATATCCATATATTTGTTTCCAGAAGCATCTTCTACCCAGACACCTTCCGCAGCTGTAATCACTACAGGAAGCGGCCCGTAATTACGAGCACCGTAACGTTCCGACTGCCGGATCATCTCTTCGAAATGCTTCATGACAGAATCACCTCCGCTGATATATATCTACGACCGGGTTCTATCATCTATGTACGTTCCTTCAATTTTCCCCGCTTCCCTCCAACTTCCATTACACAAACAGCCCGTTCGGGTGTACGATGGATAAGGGTGAGGCATATGTTTATATCTCCGATGCTCGTGCAGTCCGATTCTACCGGACTTGAATTAAGTCAAGAAACGTTTACAAGTAAACAGCATGTAGCAGAGCTACTGCTTGACGGAATACGCTGTATTGTTTCATTCACAGACCACAAGCTGCACATCTACACGAAGGATGGGCGGAATATTACGCACAGGTTCCCTGAATTACATAATTGTCCGTTTCCTGAGGGAACAATCGTAGACGGCGAGTTGATTGTGAAAGATTCGCAAGGCAGAGCCGACTACGAAGCTGTCGCCGCTCGGATTCAATCGAATAAATCATTGCTTCCAGCAACCTTTTGCGCATTTGATTTGATTCATTACAAAGGGATTGACGTGTCTGCACTCTCGCTTGCCAAGCGCAAAGAGATGCTGAAAGAAGCCTTCGAGGATACCGAATCCTTTCAAAAAGTACCCTATAAAGTCGGTAAAGCTGAGGAGCTGTTTGAACAGGCTCGCGCTGAAAATTTGGAAGGAATCATCATAAAATCAAAGCGTGCTAAATATTTAGCGGGAAAAAAGACGAGGACTTGGATCAAAAAGATAAATTGGACTTATACCGAGGTGTATATTACGGGCTATCGAAACCAGGATTATGGTTTGCTTGCTTCGATCGATCACACGGATGGTTATTCTGTTCCTGTCGGTTTGATTGACCAAGGAGTAACGGAAGCGCACAAAAATTGGCTTAAACGGATCCCCAAGAGGTTCATCCGCAAGGAAGACCGACATTTTACGTATCTAAGCCCCAGTTTACACGCAAGCATTAGAAGCCGCGGCTGGACAAGAAACGGGAAGCTGCGCTCCCTGAGCTCTTGGAATTTGTCTATGCAAAATAAAAAAGACTGCGATCACCTTAAGGAGGAAGAAAGGTGATCCAGTCTTTTTGCTATGCTAGGAAGCGTTGTGATGCTTATCGTTTAAAACCAGTCAACTGCTGTTCGGCGATTTGCACCAGTTTGCGAGTGATATGACCGCCGATTGCGCCTGTATCACGAGTTGCCATGTATCCGTAATACCCGTCTTGCGGGATTTGAATACCAAGCTCCTGCGCGACTTCATACTTCATTTGCTCAAGTGCTGCTTTTGCTTGTTGGACGACTAGTGTGTTGCTGTTGTTTCTGTTTGCCATATAGAATCACTCCTTCTCGGTGAATATCTTTAATGTTCCGTGGAAGTGGGATCTTTATACATGGAAGCGTTAAATAAATTGAATTGTACAAAAACATGCTGCCGACACTTATGTGCCGGCAGCATGTTTGTTTCTTAATGGACAACTTGGTTGTAGGTCATGATCCAGATCGAACCCGCGACGATCGTAAGGAGAATGACCAGCCCGAAGATCAAGGCCATCACATTCCACCGCGCATTCTCGCCTTCACGAATATGCATGAAGAAGAAAAGCTGAACAACAAACTGCAGAACAGCCATGACAAGGATAAGGAACACGGTTCCCGTCTTGGTCAGCATGTGATTCATAACCACAACAAGCGGGATGATCGTCAGAACAATCGATAGGACGAAGCCTATCACATAGGATTTCATCGAACCGTGAGATTCGTGATGATGTGAACCTGATTGCGATTGAGCCATCCTACATCACCCCCATCAAATAAACAACTGTGAATACGAAAATCCATACTACGTCAAGAAAATGCCAGTATAAGCTGATGACATTCACTTTTCGTTTCGTTACTGTTGTAATGCCCCGTTTGTTCAGTTGGAACATCAATCCGATCATCCATACCAGACCTACTGAAACGTGCAAGCCGTGTGTAGAAACTAATACAAAGAATCCAGACAGGAACGCACTCGTGTGAATCGTTGCACCCTCATGAACCATCTTAACAAACTCGTTTAATTCAAGCCCTACGAACGCCGCTCCCAGCAGCGCTGTAATCCCAAGCCAAGTTATAAGCTGCTTCTTATTCCCTTTATTCATAGCTAATACAGCGATCCCGCTTGTAAAGCTGCTCGTAAGGAGAATGAACGTCTCCGCGATAATCCCCGGCATTTCAAAAAGCTCTTTCGCCGTAGGACCTCCATTGGTGTTCGCATGCAGCACGACATATGTCGCAAACAAGGTGCCGAACAAGAGACAGTCCGTAATTAGAAAGATCCAAAATCCGAACGTCTTCAGAGACTCATGATCATGTTCATGATCATGAGCGTGATCGTGATGATGTCCGACATGAGCTGTTGATTGAGCCATTATCCCTTCACTCCCTTCAACGCCGCTTCCGTCCGTTTAATTTCATCAACCGGAATGTAGTAATCCGTATCGTAAGAGAAGGAACGTGCGAGCATGCATATTGCTATTCCAGCCATTGCCGGAATCGTGAGCCACATCCAATCCCAGACAAATCCGAAGCCTGCGAAGAACCACAGCGCAGATTTGATGAAAGGGATGGCGGAATTTTTCGGCATATGAATCGGTTCGTAATGCACAGCGGCTTGCGTCTTCTTGCTGCTTGCCATTTGCTCCTTGCGCACTGCCCACCCATCAACAGATTGAACCTCAGGAACTACAGCAAAGTTGTAGATCGGAGCTGGAGATGGAATCGACCATTCCAATGTACGTCCTCCCCATGGGTCTCCTGTCGTATCGCGCTCTTGGAACTTGATACTGTGAGCGATTTGCCAAACCTGGAATAGGAAGCCTACTCCCATTAAGAAGCCGCCAATCGTTGAAATCATGTTAAGCGGTCCCCAGCCCATATCGAAATCGTACGTATACGTGCGTCGTGTCATACCGTCAAGACCTAGGAAGTACTGCGGCATAAAGCACACATAGAAACCGATGTTCCATAACCAGAATGCCCATTTGCCCAGATGCTCGTTCAGCTTGAAGCCGAACATCTTCGGCCACCAGTAGTACAATCCTGCGAAGTATCCGAAAGCAACCCCGCCGATCAAGACTTGGTGGAAGTGAGCGATCAAGAAGTAACTGTTATGGAACTGGAAGTCTGCAGGTGCTACGGATAGCAAGACCCCTGTCATACCGCCGACAACGAAGCATGGGATGAACGCGATCGTCCACATCATTGGTGTCGTAAAGCGAATCCTGCCGCGGAACATCGTAAACAGCCAGTTAAAATTTTCACACCCGTTGGAATGGCAATGGCCATCGTCGTAACTGCGAAGAAAGCATTGACATCCGCGCCGGAACCCATGGTGAAGAAGTGATGCGCCCAAGTAAAGAAGGACATCAAGCTAATGCCGATCATCGCCAGAACCATGGAGGTGTACCCAAACAATTTTTTCTTCGAGAACGTTGCAACCACTTCGGAGAAAATACCGAACGCAGGTAGCACGACAATGTATACTTCAGGATGACCCCACATCCAGATGAGGTTCAAGTACATCATTGGATTACCGCCGCCGTCAATCGTGAAGAAATGAGCGCCTAGGAAGCGGTCTAAGAACAATAGCGCCAAGGTAACCGTCAAAATCGGAAACGCGAAAATAATGATGATACAGCTTGAGAATACGGACCAGGTGAACATCGGCATTTTCATAAGTTTCATACCTGGTGCACGCATTTTAATGATCGTTACAATAAAGTTAATACCTGTCGCCAAGCTTCCGATACCGGAGATTTGAATACCCCAGATATAGAAGTTCTCGCCAACGCCAGGACTGTGGGACATTTCCGAAAGCGGAGGATATGACAGCCAACCGGCATCCGGAGAACCCCCGATCACGAACGATACGTTGAACAGCATCGCTCCCCAGAAGAATAACCAGAAGCTGAGTGAGTTCAGGAATGGATACGCAACGTCTCGGGCTCCGATTTGCAAAGGAACCACGATATTGAATAACCCGAACATCAGCGGCATCGCCATAAACAAAATCATGATGACGCCGTGCGTGGTAAAGATTTGATTATAATGCTCAGGATGCAAGAATTCATTATTCGGCATCGCGAGCTGAAGTCTCATCAGCAGTGCGTCGACACCGCCGCGGAACAACATAATGATGGAGCAGATGATGTACATGATGCCGATTCGCTTATGATCGACGCTTGTCAGCCACTCCGTCCACAGCCATCCCCATTTTCTAAAGTAAGTGAGCACGAAGACGATCGCAACCATGGCGAGTGCGATACTCACCTGGGCGCCTAAAATTAATGGATCGCCGGTCACGAAAAACTCGGATGCAAACTGTTTGATAGTATCCAGCATGTGCAGACTTCCTTTCTCCCCTAATTAATGACCCGTATGACCCTTATGCTCAGACTGGTCGTTATGAATCTCATAATCCGCTTCCTGCGGCTTTGTCACATCTTCAACAGCCTTTTCCTGCTTGGACATGTCCATTTGCTCAGAATTCATGTTCATATGTCCACTGTGTGCGCTTTGACCGTTTGGTGAGTATTTGGTCACAATATATTGAAACAATCCGCTTGGGAAGGAAGAATAGAACTGCTCCTTCGAGCTTGCCGGCTTCGCTAAAGTCTCATACTGCTCCATGGAAAGAGCCGGATTGGTCTTCTTCACTTCAGCAACCCAAGTATCGAACTCCTGCTCAGAAGTAGCATTCACGTCGAAAGTCATATCGGCAAAATGCTCTCCGCTGAAATTCGCTCCCGTTCCAAAGTAATGCCCCGGTTCGTCCGCTTGCAAATAAAGCGTCATGGCCATACCTGACATCGTATAGATTTGACCACCCAATTGCGGCACCCAAAATGAGTTCATCGGCGCATCAGACGTTAATTCGAATTTAACCGGTGTATCTTCGGGAATTTGTAAATAGTTCACTGTAGCAATTCCTTGCTCAGGATATAGGAACAACCACTTCCAATCCAGTGAAGTCACTTGCACAGTTATTGGCTTCTTGCTCGATGCAATCGGCTTAGAAGGTTCTAGTGCGTAGGTGTATTTCACTGTAACAACACCGAGAGCTACGATTATAATAATCGGTATCGCCCACCATATGGTCTCAAGCAATGTGTTGTGAGACCAATTTGGCTGATAGGGAGCCTTGTTGTTTGAAGAATCGCGGTAACGCCATACGATCCATGCGGTCAGCGCCAATACGGGGACGAGAATGACTGCACAGAATATAGAAGAGATATAAATCAAGTCCTTCTGACTCTCTCCGATCGGCCCCTTCGGATCCAGGACCATTGCTTGATGACTGCAGCCCGTCAGAATAACAAGCATAAGTATCGTAAGCAGAGGCAATGCTCTTGTTATCCATTTCTTTGATTTGTTCATACCTTAATCCTCCCTAAGCGCTTTTCATAATCTCACCTTAACAGATTGTGAATAAAAGTACATCCTACTTAACAAATACGTCAAATGATCGCCGTTTTACTGTAAAACAAATGTCACAGAACGTTTGTTGACTTGTGAAAACAATGATGAAAACGCAAAAAAGCTCTCTAAGCTTCCGGCTTAGAGAGCTGGCTGTTGAAGGCTAGGTGTTAGGAATTGGAAGGCGTCTGTGTGCTCATACGGGAATGCACCAGATGAATGGCAGTGCGAATGACATATACGAATACGCTACCCACCATAAAACCAATGCCTACCATAAGTACCGTATTGCGGTCGCTAAAATGGTTAATCGTAAGCAGACTTAACGTTATTCCAATACCCAGCAACAACCATGCCGCTACAGTCATCATCTTTACAAGACGCGCTACATCTCTACCGTTCTGTTCAATACCCGTTAAAGTTCTTGTTGTCATTATATTATCACTCCAAACAAGGTTGTTTTATACATGTAGTATACCACACTTTCTTTTTTTGTTCATTATTTATTCACATATTGATCAAAAAAAAGACAAGTTTTTTCTCTTTTTGGACAAATAGTTAGAAAGGGACCCGTTCTCAAAAAAAATCCCGGACTGCAGCATGCAGTACCGGGACAGCTTTTGGGATACGATTTTAACTATTTTAATAAAGTAAAGGAACCAATGATTGGCAGCGGCTTCGCTTGACCTTGAGCGGCAGCTACGATACCGAGTATCGCTAGTACAAAAATAATGAGATTCGCGATTGGTAGTAAGATCCACCCAATAATCGGGATTATGCCTAGTATGAAATTAGCAGCAACGCATACGATAAACAAGGTAAGTCCTTGATTAGCATGATACATGGCAAATTTGGATTCTCTCGCTGCCAACAAAGGCACAAAAAACAGAATGTAAGCTACAATTGCCATTACTTTATTATTTTGAATATCTGAAGTCTCGTGCATTCGGAGCCTCACCTCTTTCATAGGATTGGGTATGATTCCATTATATTCAAAGAACGCCATACATTCTGTTTGTTTTCATACAATTTTATCAAATCTGCGCTACACAAATGCCGCATAGACAGCTCCCGAGGTAAGCCCGTCAAAATTTCTGCAGTCAATGGCGGTATCCTGCTGTCGGAGCCTCACACTTCTCCCCCAAGCTCCCGTTTCAATTCTCTCCATAAATTCGATCATGCTGACCTCATTGTCTTGAATGAAGCGTTGATCTTTGAGCGGCAGTGTGTGCAGCAAAGCCGTAAAATATTGCAGTGAGATAGACCAACAAGACTTTCCTTCCTCCGCGTATTCCCGAATAACCTGATTGTAGTACACATTTGATTTGTGATTCATGCACTTGCCGCTATAAAAAAACTCACAGGTACGGCAGTTCAAACGCAGTTGTGACATCTGATTTCATCTCTCCATCCATTATGATCGTTACTGATTATACAAAATGGCTCAGCAAAATACTGTGGAGAATAGCACAAAAGTCACAATTTCTTGTGACTTTTGTCTTTAAGTCGGATAACAAATCCACTGCATTGGAACTACGTAAGCTCAGGAACGGGAACAGGAACAGGAATTAATTCGTACAGATCATTCACAGAGCATCCCAACGTATCGGCAATGCTGATCGCAGTTTTTAATGGCATCACTCGTGTATTGTCAATGAAATCCTGAATTCGTTCCCGTTTATATGCCAATTGAGAAGCAAGGTACTCAAGACTAACGTTGTTCTTATCGAGCAGATCCTGGAGCCGACAAGGCCCCAAATTCATTTTCATAGCATTCTCCCTCCCCCTATACGCTGTACCAAATATCTTCTCTCCCCAATAGCATGACCAAAAAATAAAAACTCCCATCACCTAATCGTGTGAGGGAGCTTCAACTGGAATTGATCCTTTTCAATCCGTTAAGAGGCTGATCGTGCGTATTATTGGTTTGCAGCGGCCGCTTCCTCCTTCACTTCCACAATTTCCAGATTGGAAAAAGAACGGCTCCACTTCAGTAACATATCAGATGCTTCCAGCTTAGATATCGGAGCACTCAGCGGTTTACCTTTGTAGCACACAATGTACAACAAATTCATTCACCCTTTTCTTATATTTTTCTACAAAAACCGATGCCGTTTATTGATACATTATGTATCATAAATGATTTTTAAAAAATTTGCAACAAAAAAAGATACGTACAGTCACAAAACGATACATAATCCGAAAAAGTTGCAGGACCATTCGCCTATAAATAAATGGTAGTTTCTTCCTATGAATTAGGTTTCATTTTATTCATTATTCTGAATATATTTAACCATAGACAATTTGTAAGGGCTTACATACTATATAGGAAAGAGCTTTTTGAAGGGTGATGATAAAATGAACGATTATCCGAATACAGCATGGGGTTTGATTAACGGTTTTATGATCAGTTCATTTTTATGGCTAGCCATGTTTACTCTCAGTTGGTTTTTCTACTGCTTATAGATATGCAACCATATACAAAAGGACTGCCGCGACGGCAGTCCTTCTTTCTGCTTATAGGACTCCAAGCTCCTGAAGCTTATTCTTGACATCGTTTACCAATGTCATCGCATCTTCTGGACGCTGCACGATATCCATACGATCCATATCCACAATCAGCACATCGGAAGCATGATAGTGATTCATCACCCACTCATCATAGCCAGACCACAAGTGCCGATAATAGTCGACTAACGACTGGTCCTGCTCGAAGCTCCTGCCACGCAGCCCAATTCGATGAATGACGGTTTCAAAGGATGCCTTGAGATACACCATGAGGTCCGGCGCTTTCTTAGGCAGTTCGGCCAGTTCCATCATCATATTGTCGGCGAGTCCCTCATAAATCTCGAATTCAAGCTGACTGATCCTGTTCAACTGACGGTTTACCTTAGCGAAATACCAGTCCTCATATATACTTCGATCCAGCACATTTTGGTTATGTACCAGGGCAGCTTTAATAGCTCGAAAACGAGTATTCAGAAAATGGAGCTGCAGGAGAAACGGATATCGTTTCTTCTCAATCTCCTCCGGCGAAGCCGTATAAAATAACGGCAATATCGGGTTATCATCCACACTCTCAAAAAAAACGTCCGATTGCAATTCCTGGCCCAGAAGCGTGGCTACCGATGTCTTACCGAGACCGATCATTCCCCCAACCACAATCACTGACATTGTCCCCTTTCTCCTTCTGCTAATCCATTATTTTACCGATAGTCAATTAATTAGAGCTTTTCCATTATAGCAGGCAGGACGAATGCTGTGAACAGTGAATATCTGGCGTAAAGCTCAGCTTGCTCTATAAATTTTTTTAGCATCGATTGGTCATATTCTAGAAATTTTAGGAAATCCTCAAAGTATGGGGGCTTAAAAAAAGATTTTTTTGTCGAGGCGTGATAACTGTCAGTTTCATGCTGTCTCCTATGTTGTATCCATCCTTCATAAAATAAACGACAGAGGTGCGTTAGATGATTTACGGAACGAAGCTTATTGAAACGGATAGCGAACTTTTTGCGGCAGCATTGGCTCAATCGCCTGTACTTGTATGGTCTTTCGATCATATGGGTGTCTACTTCCAGGTCGATTCTGGCACCATCGTGAAATACACTTCCGAGCAAATCGTCATTCGCAGCGAAGCCCTGCCGCATCAAATGAAATGTTACTCCAGAGAAACAAGCGAAGTCAGCCTTCGCCCATAAAACATAGAAAACCGTCGAATCCCGCTTCTTACCGAAACAGGATCGACGGTTTTCTTCTTATTTCTTACTTCATTCATGCTGAAGCATTCTCTCTGAGTGGATCGGCAGAATGACATCGATGGTCGTCCCTTCGCCAATCGTGCTTTTCACATGCATCGTCCCTTTATGCGCTTCCACGATTTTAAAGCACATCATGAGTCCCAGCCCCGTTCCCTTCTCCTTAGTCGTATAAAATGGCTCACCTAGCTTTTTCAATCTAGCTTCAGGTATACCGCAGCCATTATCCTCCGTTCGAATACAAATACGGTCAGTACCCAGAAGTGAAGCGGTAATTCGAATACGCCCTTCTTTAGGAATCGCTTCAATCGCATTTTTAACGAGATTAATAAATAATTGCTTCAAATGCATCTCTGAACATATAATTTCAGGCAGCTCCGATTCCAGCTCCAGCTCCAGCTCGACATTATTTAGCAATGCCTGAGTGTCGAGCAGCGCCTGTACCCGAAGCAATATCTCCTTCAAATCCCCCCGTTTATATTGGATCGCTTCCGGCTTGGCGATGACCAGGAATTCGCTCACAATAAAATTGATTCGGTCTAGCTCTGACAGCATAATGTCAAAGTAATGCTGTTTGCTTTTCATGTCACTCTGCAGCAGCTGCAAGAATCCGCGTAAAGAAGTAAGAGGATTACGAATCTCATGAGCTAACCCTGCAGCCAGCTGTCCGGCTACCGAAAGCTTATCCGACTTACGCAGCAACTCCTCCGTTCGTTTGCGTTCCGAGATATCTCTTGTAATCCCTGCAAATCCGATAATATGCCCATGCTCGTTCTTGATCGGCGTCTTGGTCACACTGACGTGCACCAATTGACCGTCTTTTCGTTTTCGCACCGTTTCCAAACCGGATATTTGCTTGCCAGCCTTTAACATTTCATAAATTTCCTGCCGCTGTTCTTCCAGATCATCCGGGTAAATAGGAAGAACCTTGCCCTTAAGCTCATCTTGCTCCCAGCCAAAAATGTGCTCATAGGCCTTATTGACAGAAAGAACTCTAGCTCGCGGGTCCAAGACGCATATGGCATCCGTTGTATTATTAATGAACGACTCCAACAGCTCTTTCGTTTCTCTTAATTTGGTTTCCATCACTTTACGCTCGGTAATATCCACGGAAGAACCAATCACTTCCACTACTTTACCGCTTTCAACTATCGGTCTTAGAGAGGTGAGATACGTGATTCCACGAAATGTCGCTTCATAGATAACATTTTCTTCGCCTTCCCAAGCCCGCTTATAGTACGCTTCCAAATTTTTAGCCACATAAGCCGGCCAGATTTCATAAAGTCCATTCCCAATAATATGCGATGGTTTATAGCCAAGCCGGTACAAAAGCTCGCCATCACAAAGCGTATGGATGAACCGATCTCTCATATAACGGAATTTCATCGTCATTCCCTGCTGTCTCCGCACGGTTTCGTGTAAATCCTGCTGAGCCAGCCGCAGCGATTCGCGGTCTTTGTTGTGCTGGGTAATGTCCCTGGCAATCAGATACATCCCTTCCATCGCTTCATTCACGATAATGGGAACGTTTTTGACCCCTAATTCAATGGTTTCACCGTTTTTATGCTTGACGGACAACGTATAATTATCAGACTCTTGAAATATCAAGCCGGGTGAAAATATATGTTTTTTTTCCCTGCCCCCGAAGAAACGCGAGATCGGTTGACCGATCATTTCGAGCTCCAGATACCCCATGATTCGTTCCATAGCCGGATTCACGCTTCTAATCGCACCTGATAGATCACAGGTCAAAATGCCGGCTACATTGTGCTCGATTAAGGATCGATATCGTTGCTCACTTTGCGCAAGCTTGTGCTCTATTTCCGATCTGCTCGTAATATCGCGAATTTGAGCAACATAATACATCGGCTCTCCCTTCGAAGTACGCACAATCGACAAGGTGTACTCTACGGAAACGAGTCCACCGTATTTATGCTTCAGCTTCCGGTCGATCTGAAAGGAAGATAAGTGTCCTTGCAGCAGATTGCTCATAACCGTATGCTGGTGTTGTACATCCTGGGGAAGCAGCACTGCATCCCACTTTAACCCGTGTAAATCTTCAAGTGAATACCCGATAATCCCACTAAAGCATCGATTGATTTTAACCCAGTGTCCATTCATCGAAATAAGTGCCAGTCCGATGGCCGCATTTTCGAATATGGTGCCAAATACAGGTTCATGTCCGCCTAGTATCTCTTGAACATTGTCTGGATCTACGCCTTTACTCATTTCCAGCGGCTTATTCATCATTTGCACTCTATCTCCTATCTTTGACATCCCACGCAATTTTTCGCTCTATCTTGTTTAATTCGACAATTTGAAAATTATTCCTGCTTAGGAAGCTTTCTCAGTGCAAATTATGCTCGAAATGTGCCCTTCCGTTCACCGTTATGCTAGAATATGAATGATATGGGCATCTCATTATTGATGAAGGAGGCGGTCGCCCCGTGCCTAACATATGGACGCATCTTATCTTCGGTCAAGAGCTGATGAAGCAGCTCGGTCACAGTTCCCCGATGAACGATAAACAGTTAAGGCATATCTTTTCACTTGGCTGCCAAGGTCCCGATTTCTTGTTCTATCATAACTTCCTGCCCTGGAAAAAAGAGAAAACGATGAATCGGCTTGGGAGTGAAATGCATCAATCGTCCTGCGGTCCATTCATCATTGACCTGCTGAGGCAGGTGCAAGGAAGAGGCATTTACAATCCCGCTGTTTTATATGTGCTTGGCTTTATTACCCATCATGTATTGGACCGGAACATGCACCCTTATGTTTTTTATAAATCGGGTTTCAAGAAATGGCACCATCAAAGATTTGAAATTATTATGGATACGATTGTGGCCAAGCGGATGCTGGGGATTGAAACCTGGAAAACGCCGGTCTGGAAAGAAATTGATGTAGGCAAAGCATTTCCGCTAGGTGTCGTGTCGGCTTTGTCTGCAGCCGCGGTACAGCATTACCCCGAGCTTGCCGGGAAATTAACGGAGCAGGATTGGAATGATGCCTACCGGGATATGATTCGAGCGCAGAAGCTGTTTCACGATCCGACCGGCTTCAAACGTGTGGCAACATTCGGTCAAATCAGCCCGCTTGTATACGGCAAGAATCCGCGTCCGTTGGACTATATGAACGACGAGCACGCCGTCTGGAATTGCCCTACCTCTCTGCAGGACACTTATACGTTAAGTGCCTGGGATCTTTGGGAGCAAGCGATGGAGGACGGGTTAACCGTACTGCCAGCGGCTTTTCAAGTGCTGAACAGTCATTCAGAGGAAGCATGGTTGGCACTTACAGCAGTGCTTGGTAACCGTTCCTACGAAACCGGCAAATCTTGTGACAGCGGATTAAAGATCGTTCATGTCAATCCGATCATCTAGGAGTTACCCTAAGATGGATCGGGCTTCATTGCAGCTTGAGGCTCCTCATATGTCATTGTTCGAAAACATAAAGACCCGTTATTCGCGCTAGCAATTCTTGTGTGCGCTTAACGGGTCTTTCTTATTAGTGCAGCTTTGCTTATATAGCTCCAAGATTCGGGATCTGCCAATCAATCTCTTCTCGTCCAAGTTCCCGCAAATGTGCATTTGCTTTGGAAAACGGCTTGCTGCCAAAGAAACCTCGGTATGCGGACAAGGGACTTGGATGTACCGATTTCATAATGCGATGCTTAGAAGCATCGATCCATTTCTGCTTGGCTTGAGCATGGCTGCCCCAGAGCACGAATACGACAGGCTCCTCCCTATCATTCAAGCAGCGAATCACTTGATCGGTGAAGGTTTCCCAGCCCTGACCCTTATGCGAGTTAGCTGCGTCTGCTCGAACAGTCAGCACGGTGTTGAGCAGCAGCACGCCTTGCTCCGCCCACTTGACCAGATAGCCGTTATCAGGAATATTGCAGCCCAGATCGGATTGCAGCTCCTTATACATATTTAGAAGAGACGGCGGAGTTGCAACACCTGGCTTTACGGAAAAGCTCAGCCCATGCGCTTGTCCTGCGCCATGATAGGGGTCCTGTCCCAGAATGACGACCTTCACCGCCGAATACCCCGTTAGTTGCAGGGCATTAAACACATCGTGCTTGTCCGGATAAATGATCTGGGAATGATACTCCTGAACTAAAAATTGGCGCAGTTCTTGAAAGTAGGGCTTTTCAAACTCTTCTGCAAGCTGCTCCGACCAATCGTTTGTTAACACAACCATTCCTTCCGCTTCCTCCTACAATCTCTCCATTATAGATCAACTCCAAGCTCCCCAGTGCTCGGATCCTTTAGTATAATCCGCCCTTCAGCTGCTTGGCCGTCCGGAAGTGTCAGCTTCAGCTTCGTCGTCTTGCCTTTCTGAACCAGTGCTTGAATTTGCCCTTCCGTCAGACTTCGGCCGAAGCTGTCTTTCCAAATGACAAATTTGCACCCTTCCTTATAGTGCGAGCAGCCGTATCCTTTGCGGCCCATGAACAGCGAGCCGCCGCAGCCCTCTCTAGGGCAAGCGGCGATCATAGCCGGCGGACCGCCAGGCTGTGCGTCAACCGCTGCCTTACTTCGGGCAGCAGGTTTTTTAGCCGCGGCGCCCTCTGTGCTGCCGGCTTCTTTCTTCGTACGCGAGCCTGAAGAAGTACCGGAACCAGCTGCGCTTCGCTTGCTCTTGGACGCAGCTGCCGGAGCCTCCCCTTCGAAGGCAGATCTGGATGCTCTAGCCTGCCTGCGAACCTTATCGACGATCAGCGTTGCGAATTTTTTCACGTTGTGCATGAACTGCTCGTCAGAGGCCGTACCGCGGGAGATTTCATTCAGTCTTCGCTCCCACTGACCGGTCATCTCCGGCGAAGTCAGCAGTTCGATCCCCGCGCCGCGAATAAGCTCGACAGCCATGCGGCCTTTTTGCGTAATGACAATCTTCTTGCCCTGCATGTCCACATAGCCGACTTTCTTCAGACGTTCGATCGTCGCGGCCCTTGTGGCAGGGGTTCCAAGTCCAGAGTCCTTCATCGCATCGCGAAGCTCCTCGTCCTCGATCTGCTTCCCGGCGCTTTCCATCGCTTTCAGCAGGGTCCCTTCCGTGAAAGCCTTAGGAGGCTGCGTATCTTTTTCCTTCACAATCGCATCACTGCACGTCACGCCTTCTTGCGGCTGGATGGAGAAAGGCTCGTTCACTTCAACTTCCTCGTCTTCCTCCTCTTCCTTGTCCTTTCCTTTACTGGATTTCGACTTCTCTTTCTTCTGGTCGGCATATATGACCTTCCAACCTAAATGAAGAAGCTCCTTCACAGTCGTCTTGAACATCTCTTGCTCCACTTCCGTCAGAACCGTATGGACCTTATACTCGGCCGCTGGATAGAAATGAGAAAGGAATCGCCTTACAATCAAGTCGTACAGCTTCTGTTCATCCGGATTCAATCCGCTTGCCCGCTTATTCGTCGGAAGAATCGCATGATGATCCTCTACCTTGGCAGGGTTGCAGATGAATTTATTATTCTTGTGCACCAGATTGCGATTTGCCCCTTGTACTAGCTCCTGATAGGCTGTGCCCTGAAGCGCGGTTAACGCTTTGTGCATTTCGGGAATATTCTGCTCGGTCACATAGTTCGAGTTCGTCCTAGGGTAAGAGATCACTTTATGCTTCTCGTACAAAGCTTGCGCGGTGTCGAGCGTTTTCTTAGCGGAAAATCCGAACTTCCCGTTCGCCTCCCGCTGCAGGAGCGTCAAATCATACAGCTTAAACGGATACTCCTTCGTTTCCTTCACTTCATAGGAGGCAATCCTCGCAGGCTTCCCTTTCACCTTTGCAGCTAGTGCATCGGCTTTGTCCTTATCGGTCATGCGATCGCCCTGCCACATTCCTTTGAACTGGGTATCTCCTTGCGTGAATTGTCCCTCTAGCTCATAAAATTTTAACGAAGAGAACGCTTCGATCTGCTTCTGCCGATCATAAATAAGAGCAAGCACCGGAGTCTGAACACGTCCAACGGACAACAGCACATTATGCTTAGTCGTAAATGCGCGGGAACCGTTCATGCCGATGAGCCAATCAGCCTCACTGCGGGATCTTGCCGCTCTCGTCAAGTTCTCGTATTCGCTTCCGTCCTTTAACGTCTCAAAGCCCCTGCGGATTGTCTCCGATGTTAAGTCTGAGATCCACAGCCTTTTTACAGGATGGTGAAGACCCAAGTGACGTTGGATCAGGGAGAAAATATGCTGCCCTTCCCTCCCGGCGTCGCAGGCGTTCACGAGTAAGTTGCATTTTTTCGCGAGCTCCGCAATGACCTTTAATTGATCGTACGTTCGCGGATTCGGAATCAGCTTGAACTGCTCCGGAATGATCGGAAGATGGTCAATACTCCACTTTTTGTATTTGTCATCATATTGGTCAGGCTCCGCCAATTCAATCAAATGGCCGATCGCCCAAGTAATAATGTACGATTCGCCTTCCAGGTAAGAACGTTTGTTCATCGCCTTCGGCTCGATGGCAGACGCAATGTTGCGACCCATGTCAGGCTTTTCGGCTATAATCAAAGTTTTCACACCACATACCTCTTGTCGATTATTGCTGTCGATCTTTCAGCAGCTAACCTATATTCGTCCTCAAGTCTGCAAATTCCTTCTTACGATTTATCGTCGTAATAATAAAGCCTGGCATCTATGCCGTCTAGCAGCTCAATAATGCCATAAGAATACCGCGGCTGGCGGCGTTTGTCCGTAGGCGATCCCGGATTAAACATCAGAACTCCATCCATGATCTGTGAAAAAGGGATATGTGAGTGACCGAAGACGACGATATCCGGTTTTTCTTCCAGAAAAGCTTCTCTTGACCGTTCCTCCGTCGTTTTTCGAAATCCATCTCCATGAATAAGTCCGATCGTATACCCCTCTATAGTCAGCAGTTTCTTACGTCCGAAACGTTCGATAATGTCCATACCGTCATTATTACCTGCAACCGATTCACAAGGAGCGATTTGTTCGACTAGCTCAATCGTCCTCGGACTCACCCAATCTCCGGCATGAAGAATCAGCTCCACACCTTGCAGGCCTTGAATGAGCCTATCAGGCAGCTTCTCAACCCGATCGGACAAATGCGTATCCGCAATAACGCCAATTCTCATGATCATCTCTCCATTCCCCAATGCTTATTGCTGATATTCTATCAGGAAACGCTTACATTTGCACGTATATGCACGAATCACATGAACAGGTTGCCCCATTTATTTGGATTTAAGTCCACTTGTGGAAACTCGAAGTTTGTGCAGCAGTTTGCTACAATAATAACCATACTTGAAACTAAAGGAGGGTCATGCGCTTTTCGGTGGAAACGTGCAAGCTCCGGGAGACGCAATACATATGAAGCAACCAATTGCCATTCAAAATATTTGCAAGGAAGCCATGAGTCATCTGGAAAAAAGATTCATGGAGCGTGAAGAATTGATACGACTCCTGCTTCTGGCTGTCATGAGCGGTGAGCACATGCTGCTTGTCGGGCCTCCTGGATCAGCCAAATCCCAGCTGGCCCGAGCAATAGCAGGACTCTTCGGCAGCGACCAAGGCTTTGATTATCTCCTGACCAAGTTTACGACCCCTGACGAGCTGTTCGGACCTGTCTCACTGCAAAAGCTGAAGCAGGACGAGTACATGAGACTTACTGAGGGCTATTTACCCGGCGCAAGGTTTGCGTTTCTCGATGAAATTTTCAAAGCGAATAGCGCGATTCTGAATTCACTTTTATCTATATTAAACGAACGGATATTTTTTAACGGACGCGACAAGCAGCAGGTCCCTCTTCACTTCCTAATGGCTGCCTCCAATGAGCTGCCGGAGGATAACGAACAGCTGGCTGCGCTTTATGACCGCTTCCTCTTCCGTTTCGAAGTGGAATATGTCAAGCAAATATCCAGCTTTGAGCTGATGTTCACAGCGCCTTCTACACCGGTTCCAGCTATTCTTACAACGGATCTCGTCCGTCAGATTCAAGCTGCAGCCCAGGATATCTCACTCCCCGAGCCGATCATCTATATGCTATTTCAGCTGAAGACGGCTATGGAGGAAAAAGAATACGTCATCTCCGACCGCCGCTGGCATAAGATCGGCCGTGTTTGGAAAATTTCTGCCGCGATTCATGGCCGGAGCTCGGTGAACGTATGGGATACGGTCTTAACTCCCCATATGCTGTGGGATTTTCCCGAGGACTTAAGTGAACTCAAAGAAATCTTCGATAAAGTGTTCCAGGAGATGCTGAAAAAAGAGATGGAACAGGAGCTCCCTCTCCAGCAATATAACCAAACTGTCCGAAAATGGCTCGACCGGGAAGATGAGCTGCATTCCTTCCAATTTAAAAAGGAAGTGGGCGGTTCCTTATCCAAAGATGCCGCTGAACGGCTGAAAGCCGCGACGGAGGAGTGCCGCTCCGAACTGGAGGAAACGGCAAGAAGTCTGCGCGGCCGCCTCATGAGCTGGCAGGAGAAAGAGAAGAATCTGACGGAATGGATCGCTTCTCAATCGATTTTCCTGCTTCACCCTGATCAGTATGCGGTCAAATTTACCCATCTTCGTATTCAAGGCGAGCGCATCCTGCAATCCGTACAAGGCTTATACCGTACGCTGTTTGACAAGGAAATTCCGGGAATTGTGTATGACTATACGCTGTAAACGAGGTTCCTACCTATGATCATACGTTGTACGAGAGTTGACCGATATGTCTTTGACGGATATGTCCACTCTTCCCGGTCCGCCCGGGAGTGGATGCGCGAAGCGATGCGGCAAGCACCATGGTTCGATGTGGAGCTGTTCGCGGATTTCTTCATGTGCTTCTACTTGGCGAAGCCGGAGCCGGACGGCACGGTTGAAGCTTCTCCTTTTCACAGGTGGTTGGTGCTCACACTGCAGAAGCAGTATTTCTACATGTCCATCCATCCCAGAACGACGGGACATGTACCCGCTTCTTTCAAAACAGCCCTCAAATCGCTGATGTGGCTCACCGAATCCTACGAGAAGGAAGTCAAGCGCCGACAGAAGGAACAGCAGCAGCTTGGCGTCGGTATCGACAAGAAGCAGCAGCAGATCGGCCAGGAAGAAGCCAAGGTCAGCGAACGGCTGAGCGAGAAGCAGATTGAGAAGCTGCGGCTTGTCGGCTATACGCTGCAGCAGGGCAAGCGTACCGTAGAGGAGAAGCAAGCCTCAGCCGATACCAAGCCGCTTGTGGCCGAAGAGATTAGGGCGCTGCGACAGCGCATTGCGGAACTGAAGGAAGCGATGCGAACCGACTTTATGAAGCGCGATAAGCTCAAGGCTAAGCTCCGCAAAAGCGAAGAAGAGCTCGATAAGCGTGAGAAGCAAATGAGCCGCATGACGGCACGCGATGCCGCGGCGATGAAAGAGATCGAGGATGAGCTCGGAGAATGGCTGAACCGGGCGCTCAAGGATACCCTGTCGTTGGAGAATGATGACAGCTTCAATATCCACGAGCTGATGCAAGCGAGCCAGAGATTGGCCAATCGCCGCTGGGGCAGTGAGCTGGGCAAGCTTCGCCGCCAAGCTTTCGAGCAGTACAACCAGTGGATCGAGAAGTTAAAGCGTAATAAGGATCTAATTCAGTTCCTTCAGGAGGTTGGAAGAAACATCCATCATCTAAAGGTAGAGCGCAAAAAACAGCGTGCTGCCTACGTCCCTGAGGCGTATGATGATCTGCGCTTCTCAGGCAGCATCTCTCACATCCTTCCCAGCGAAGCATCGCTGCTGGCTGATGAAGAATTCGAGCCTTACTTTCTCGTCAAATGGATGGAACAGAAGCTAATGACGTACCATTATTCCGGCTCGCTTGAAGTACCGCAAAAAGGTCCCGTCATCTGCATGCTCGACACCTCACACTCCATGCGGGGAGCGAAGCTGAAGTTGGCCCAGCTGTTTACAGCTACCTTCGCCTCCTTCGCCCTGCTGGAGCGCAGAGATTTCATGCTGCTGCTGTTCGGCTCCAAAGGAGAGCTTATCGAGCATACGCTGTATCACAAGCGCCCGGACTGGGACCGCTTCTATGGACTCTCGCAGCTTGCCTTCGGCGGAGGGACCAACTTCGACGCTCCGCTTCAAAGAGGAATGGATGTCGTATCCAGCAATCCCTACTTCCATTCCGCGGATTTCGTTATGGTCACGGATGGCGTGGGACAGCTCTCTAAACCAACGCTGCAGAAGCTTGGCGCTCTGGGACAGAAGAAACAGCTGCGCCTCCACTCTCTGATCATTGGTTCGGCCAGGCAGCATCTTCATCAATCGTATGAGATACTTGGCGTTTCTCACCAGATCCGTTTTGCCACCACTTGGGACATGCAGGACGCTGTCAAGGATGAGCTGCTTTTGGATGTTTTCGCTAAACAGCCTGCTGATACTGGAAGGAAACGACGAACACCGTGAGACATGGATAGGATGTACAAATTGAATAAAGGACCTGCGCCAATTCCGGCTGCAGGTCCTTTGCTTGTCACGATGTTCTTAATTACTCGATTCGGCCAAATTCTTAAGCTCCTGGATTAACTGCTCGAGTTCCTGGAAGCTCTTTAGCATTTGCTCAACGGTAGCTTTCTGTTCTTCCACATGGGCTGTAATTTCCTGCGCCGCTGCACCTGATTGTTCGGTAACACTTGAAATGGAGGTGACTTCAAATACAATGCTGTCCGACGATTTTTTAATCGTGTTCGTCTTTTCTTCCACCTCTGAGGCTTGCTGTACCACTTGCTGCGTGATTGAAGTGATCTGTCCAAGCACTTGCTCCGACTCTTGAACCGCATGCTTGCTATCCTGAATTGCCGCTTTACCTCGTTTGACCTGTTCCGTCAAGCCATCCGTAGACTGCTGAATCAGATGAAGAATCTCCGAGATCTCTTCTACAGAGCGGCCTGAGTGCTCCGCCAGCTTTCTGACCTCACTGGAAACTACAGCAAAGCCTTTACCATGCTCTCCCGCGCGAGCTGCTTCAATGGCTGCATTCAGCGCCAGCAGGTTGGTCTGATTGGAAATATCCGTAATCGTCGTTAAGATAGCGCTGATTTCCTGATTTTGGTCATTGAGCTGCTGCATACTTGCTACTATGCTCTCTACAATGCCTTCTACGACTTCAATTCTTTGCTTGACATCCACGATTTGGTTATTACCTTTTTGCGAGATGGCAGCTGTTTCGTGGCTAAGCTCCTTCATGACTTGAGAGTGGTGATTCACAACTGAAATATCTTCGTGGGATTGCTGCAACAGCTCCGTGATATCGCCAACACTAACTGCCTGCGTCTCTACCCCTTTGCTAACCTCGGAAAAACCGACAGCCACCTCATTCGTGATTAATCCGGTTTTACTAACCTTGCGCTGAAGAAGCTCGTGGCTCTCACTTAAAGCTGCAATGGCATGCTTGACCTTGTTAAACATTTCTTCAGTCTGCTGCTTAGCGATTAACGCTTCTCTTTGCCGCTCTTGAATACGATTGAGCAGCTTGTACCCCATAACACTAGACATGCAAAGGACAGTCATTCCTACAACAAGTCCTATATTAGCAGGAAGAAAAGCAGACGTTCCTTCCGCATTTCCCGCAGGTACTCCTTGGATCAATAGAAGATTTGTTTCAGCTTATAGCAATAACTGCATAAGCCAAAATTGCCCGATAGGACGGAAAAATAGAAACAAATATACCCAGAACAATCGTAAGATCCAAGCTCAGACCCTTGGAGTTAATGACAAAATTCAAAAAGCCCAGACAGACCACCAAGATATATGGCGCTGCCCGCAGTCCTTTTCTTCTTCTTACAATGAACAATAAGGACAGGCTGGCAATTAAAAATATGGATGCGAAAGGTAAAATCTTAAGATCTCTCATCACGGCAAGCATAATAAAATCAAGTAAAGAGACAGCTCCGATCAAGACCGCGATGAGTTTGCTGCGTGACAAGTAAATGTGTTCAATTTCACTAAGCTGTGTTGATTTTTCAAACAAGGACATCCTTCAATACCTCCTGTAGACATGCTGAGATGAATAGTTCTGGTATTGGAGGATTCGTCTCGTAGCATCTATTTCCCTTTCGAAAACGTTCTCTTCCACTTCCTTCAAATAAGCTCCTTAATTGTCCGCAGGGAAACTCCGGTTCTTTGAACTACTTCCATAATGGTCGCTCTGGGGTTTGTACGCATGAAGTCCTTTACTTTTCTCGAATCGGCTAATAAAAGCTGTTTGCATGAGTGGCATCGATTCTCGAACCCTGCGACCATCAATCTCCCGCATGCGATGCAATTGCACATCGTCATTTCATTCACTCCCCAGACATTCGTTTGTACACAGTATTCGACAAACTTTTTTAAATTTCTGGGTGTCACTTCTCATAAATATGAAAAAACTGCCGCATGGAGCAATTAAGCTTCAAACGGCAGAACGTTATTAAACCAGCTTTATTTCATCCCCGGCCTTCACGTCTCCAGGGCGTTCCACATATGCGACAATCCCTCGCAGCTGCTGGGCTTCCTTAACAAAACGGTGCGTTAGGCTGTTATCGCCATAATAATTGGCAATTTGTTTACCCGGCCCCGTGCAAGGCTCATTCTCCCCTTCACAAACTAGACCGGCACCGCTGGGCAGCAGCATTCGGAGCCCTATGGGAAGCTTCGACAATTCAGGCAACCCGCTCACGACCAAATTGGCTCCCAGCCACTCTGGTTTGATCTCCTCCACACCCAGTCGGTTGGCTACCTCGCGGAGCTCTTCTACAGAAACCAAGCTCAGCTGTCTTCGGTTCATGATCTCTGTGCCTCTAGGATACATCGGCTGTCTAACATCTGCTTTAGCAGTGATTCCGAAGTGACGATCCCCGTGGATGCCCCCGAAAATCAGCTCAGCCCGGTCCATCAACCTGGTTACAAAAGTGCCCGGTGTATCTGCAATCAGTACTGCTTCTATTTTTGGATATTGTGTCATTGTACTCACCTGCCTTCAAAGGACATTATACAGCGGATTGTCCCTCGTCAGCCAGTTTCATATGCCTGTGTTTCGTTATTTTGTCAACGAATCTACATCAATGAAAGGTGTCGCTCCGCCGGTAACTGTTGGCAGACGACCGTCCCATTTTTCCAAAGCCTTCTCCTGTACTTCAATTTGTTTCAGCTGTACGAGCTCAGGTGTAACCTCCTGCTTCTTCAATTTAAGCGACTCCGCTTCCGCTTGAGCCTGCGCTACCTTCTGCTGCGCTTCGATCTGCACTCTCTTCAGATCATTCTCTGCCTTGAGCGCCTGCTGCTGTGCGACCTGCTTTGCCTCAATCGATTGGTTAAACGCGTCGGAGAACTTGAAGTTCACAATGTTGATGTCATTCACATTCAAGTTATAGCGTGCTAATCTTTTGGTCAACAAGTCCTGAATCTCCATAGCTACTAAATCTCGCTTTGCAATTAGATCCTCCGCCGCATATTTGGCGGTTACTTCCTTCACGATTTCCTGAATCGCAGGTGCGATGATGATATTGTCATAGGCTCCTCCGATATTGTTCATCAGATTGTATGCTGATGCTTTATCGATCGAATAGTTGACGGCCACATGCGTAGAAACGGGCTGCAGGTCCTTGGAGGATGCTGATGTATCCGATTCAGCTTTGGCAACCTGCGTGTTCACTTGGATAATGGTTTGGATGAATGGTACACGCAAATGTACACCTGGCTCAAGAACTTTGTCACTTAACTTACCGAAAGTTTTGTATAACCCCACATTCCCGTATTGAACAGTCGAAAAGCTGTTCAGCAGAACAATAAGTGCAGCAAGCAATATCAACGACGTGCTGATGATCCATTTCATATTCACATTACGTTTTTTGGATTCAAATTCGCTTCCATGTGTTTCGCCTCCCTATTTCGGTAACATCTTTCTATATGTACGATCAAGGGATGCAGCAGTTTCACTTTCCCGAACTTTTCAGCTTCGAATCTATGACTCCATAACCCGGAATGCATAATTCTGTACTGCTGCAAGGTGGGTTTGATTCAAATTAAAGGCTGTCTGTCAAATGCTTGTCGGAGAATATAAAAAACGCGCCGGACCTCTGGTCCCGCGCGAGTCGTGTTCAGTATGCCGGATCAATCGAACAGCGTTAGCTCTCCCTGATCAGCTACAAGTGTGTGCTATCGATAGTTATCATGATGAAAAATCATAAATGATAACAGCTGGTTCCCTGCAATGTTTGCATGCTACGCATCAAGCGAGCAGCTTCTCAATATCGGAAGCAATGTCAGCCGGCTCTGTCCGTGCACTGTATTGTTTTACCACTTGGCCGTCGGCATCTACCAAAAACTTAACAAAGTTCCACTCAATGTCCCCTGTGTGATAAGGTTCAGTCGCATTCGATACTAAATAAGTGAATAACGGATGGGCATGTTCACCTTTCACATCTACCTTTGCAAACATGGGAAAAGAGACCTGGTAATTTAGCTCGCAGAACTGTGCGATCTCTTCATTTGTTCCCGGCTCTTGGCTAGCGAATTGATTACAAGGGAAGCCTAACACTGTAAAATTACGGTCCTTGAACTGCTCATATAGCGCTTGCAACCCTTTATAGTGTGGAGTCAACCCGCATGCGCTGGCTGTATTCACGATCAGCAGCACTTTTCCTTTGTAAGCCGCTAAGGATTGCTCTTCTCCCTGAATGGTTTGGACCTGGATATCATAGATCGACATGAGTAAACTCTCCTTTATAGAACGTATTTGAACTTCCCTCATTATAGCATTGCATTCCCGTTCATTTCCAAAGTTGCCTGCTTCCCGCTCATATGCTATAGTTGATCTCTGTTTTTATTTTCCATATACGCTTAGGAGGTAACTGATCTTGGACACAAAGACTCAAAGTGCCTATCAAGACGAATTGCAGCAGCTTGAAGCTACCAGCCAAGAAATCGACCGGCAGCTTGCCCTATTACACGCTACTCCGGTTTATTACGGACCCGATGTAACCGAGCAAGCCCTGGAAGGCATTCGCGAGCAGGCGAGGCATAACTTGTCCAAAGCCGTGGAAGAGCCTTATTTTGGACGAATGGATTTTCAGGAAAACGGCACTGAGCAGGCCGCTCCCCTCTACATCGGCAAAGCCGGTGTAGAAGACCCGCAAACAGGCAAGCTGCTCGTCATTGATTGGCGCGCTCCCGTTGCGAGCTTGTTTTATTCGTTTACCGGCGGTCTGGATCCGGCTTCCTACGAATCTCCCGACGGAATCATCGAAGGGCTTGTTTATTTAAAAAGAAACCTTGTGATTCGCAAGCAAATTCTGCAGCGGGTTGTAGATACTTATGACCGCAGCCAAGATTCACTTGCTGTAGGAGACGAATTTTTGCTATACCGTCTTGGTGAAAACAAAGACAGTAAGCTTCGAGATATTGTATCTACAATTCAAGCGGAGCAAGACCGGATTATTCGTGCGGCTAAGAATACAGCGCTCATCATTCAAGGAGTTGCAGGCAGCGGGAAAACAACGGTAGCGCTCCATCGCCTCGCCTTCCTGTTGTATCAATACCGCGAACAGATTCGCGCGGAACGAATGATTATTTTTGCACCCAACAGTATGTTTCTCGATTACATCTCGGGCGTATTGCCGGAACTTGGAGTCGGCAGCATCCAACAAAGCACGTTTACGGATTGGGTACTCGACATTTTGGATCAGGAAGTCAAAGTAGTCGATCCGTCCCTCGCTTTGCAAACCTGGTTTGCTACCAGCGGCAAGCGGCCTGTGATCGATGAACACACCCCTGGACGATACAAAGGGTCGATCCGCTTTCAGCAGTATTTGGATGATTGTCTCACCCGCTTTGAGACGACATACGTTCCCGCTTCGGATTTCATCCCTTGGGAAGGCGCCAAGCTGCCAATCGCCAAAATCCGCGAATGGTTCTTTGTAGAGAATAAACATTATCCTCTTGTCAAGCGCCGCGAACGTGTTGTCGCCAGAATCAAACGATGGATGGACATGCAGCTGGAGAGAATTTGGGAAACAAGCCGCAAGAAAGAATTAAAGAAAAAGGGAGCTCAGAAGCTCCGCAGCTACTTGACCGCATGGCCCGAGCATACTGCCTTTTCGCTCTATAAACTTCTCTACTCTGAGACAGGTAGACCGGAGAGCTTGCCGATCGAACTTTTACATCAGCTTCCCGAGACTTTGGTTGCGCAGGCAGCCAAGCAGTTCAAAAAGAAAGAAGTGCAGCACGAAGATTTGGCTCCGCTCTTGTACATCCACTCCCGTCTGCACGGTATCCCTTCGGACCGCATGTTCGATCATGTCGTCATTGATGAGGCGCAGGATTTCTCGCCGTTTCAAGTGGCGGTCCTGAACTCCTATACACGTAACCGGTCGTTCACGATCCTGGGAGACCTGTCACAAGGAATTCATGCGTATCAGGGAATCATGGATTGGAAGGAATTCTCGGATTTATTTGAGGATAACGAAACGGGCTATTTCGAACTGGAGCGAAGCTACCGTTCTACGATGGAAATCATCCATTTTGCCAACCAGGTGCTCACACGCGGTGTCGAGAATCCCTTACTGGCCGTACCCGTATTCCGCAGCGGAGATAAAGTTCGGGTTCTACAGACGAAAGCATCGGAACGTCTGCCGCTTATGGTCCAGTCGGTTCGCCACCTTCAGCAAGGCTCCGCGGCAACCATTGCAGTTGTGGCACGGACCGAGAAACAGGCGTTACAACTGCATGAAGCACTTACAGAAGCCGGAGTTGAAGCCAACCTCATTACTGCCAAGCAGCGGGAGTACCGTGGTGGCATCTCTGTAGTACCGATCTATCTGACCAAAGGGCTAGAGTTTGATGCGGTACTGTTGATGGACGTCACAGCCTCCCATTACGAGGTAAATCTGACGGACGCCAAGCTGCTCTATGTCGGGTGTACACGCGCACTTCATGAGCTTTGGCTGCTGGCTGCGGGAGATCTGTCTCCGCTTGTGCTCACCGATGACAGCGAGATTGTTTCTACGGAATCACCGTTTTAGCGAGTATAGAATGCATACAAAAATAAACAGCGGCGGAACTTATCTTGGTAAAAGATTAGGTTCGTCGCTGTTCACTTTTGTAATGTTACTAGAACCTTTTTTTAATAAATTTGCTATATTACATCCACGAAGTCCCACAGAGTTAATGCAGCTTGCTGTCGATCGGATATGGTTAGTCAGTGCGGATGTGTCATGGCAATTACTTGCTTGTTCCTTGTTTCCGGGACCGAGGGTCGCACAGACCCGAAACGTGCTTATTTACTGCCGAGTTGTTCCGCCAAACCGATTAAAAGTCCTTCATTTCCACGAATGTAGCAGAGTCGATACGAGTCCCCGTACTGAACTACTTCTCCAACGAGCTGAGCGCCAAACTTAGTAAGTCTGGCTACCAATTCGTCAATGTTTTCAACCGTGAACATGACGCGTAGATATCCGAGGGCATTTACAGGAGCCATTCGGTGATCGGATATAGTAGGTGGGTTGAGAAATCGCGAAAGTTCAAGTCGGCTGTGGCCATCTGGGGTAACCATCATAGCAATTTCTACACTCTGTGAACCCAGCCCGGTTACTCGACCAGCCCATTCGCCTTCAACAGTAGCTCGTCCTTCGAGCTTCAAGCCAATCTCTTCGAAGAAAGATATTGCGTCATCAAGGGATTCTACAACGATCCCAACATTGTCCATTCTCAGTAATTTGTTATTGGCCATAGTTTTATCTCCTTATATGTTCGTTCCATTCCATTTAACACTAGTCAAGTTCATACTTTGCAAAAGACAATTTCCATACGGTATCAATAAAGTCCTCCTCTATATTACTTAAGATTTCACTCTCAATAATTTGCATGATAATGGTTTCTCCCCACTCATCTATTGCTTTTATGCCTTTTGATAGTAGATAGTTGTGTCCTGCTGCAATACCTAAAACTTCCCTTTTTAACCCGCCCTTTTTTATAAAACCGAAATGATAATCTCTGAAGACCAATGATTCCGAAATATAAAACGCTTTCACTTTAAATTTCTTGGATAATTCCAATGCGATCTGCTGGTTGCTTATGAACCGTGCATGTACATCAAAAATCAAAGTCCACGGCTCTAAATATCCGACACCTAGTGCATTGTCCATGGTAATGGAAGTAACGTCTTCAAAATGCAGTCCTTCTTTTGATTTATAGAATACGTCTAAAAAAGAATGCTTTTCAACTTCAGCAAGCTCGGCTTTCACACAAAGCAAACCAACACTCCAGGCCACAGTTATCACCTCAATTTTCCACCAATTTATTATGAATTGAACAGCTTTCTGTAACTTTCCCCCATTGTACCACGTCCAAAACATGTAAAGGAGCTGACGGAACCATGCAAAGTAAATGGGTAGGTTATACAGCTATTATCACATTAAGCCTGAGCCTAATTGCGCCTGGAGCCCACAGCCAAGCTGCTGAGGTAAATGTGCGAGTTACGTTACCGGATTTTCAAGTTACTCAACTTTCTCACCCTGAAATACCCAATAGGCCCTTATAAAACCTGGGTAAACTGGCAGTGAATTTATCAAAGATCTCCTGGAACTGCTGTTCAGTAAGGAGAAGGACCTCTTGAATTGCTTGTTTTAACAAATCAATCAACAACAGCATAGCAGTTGCAAGCTTAATATCTTCAAGTTCATCACAACAAAAGTAAAACAAATTCCCTAACGTTCGCGGATCTTTGTTTTCTCTGGACTCCATTGCGAGAAAGAGATACCGAGTAAATACAAGGCTCGTATGAGCAAACATCATATCGTAAGAACGTCCTTGGAATTCCTTGGCTAGACGCAAATAAGATTTACTCATTTTGAAAAACACTTGTCGGGTAAAGAATTGGCGCGGTGTCGTTTGCGACCCGTTTCCAGCCCCTCCCCATAAGAACTGCTCGTGAGGTTTTCCCTCAAGCAGCTCACCCAGTAAACTTCTTCAAAAGGGTTATGAGACCTATCAAATGGCGATCACTTTCATCGGTATCCTTCTACGTTCTTGAGGGGATGGACTTTCCAATCCCAATATAGTCCCAATACACCGTAGAGGTACTCATTACTCCATCTTCGCCATCCGACACTACGCTTTCTTCTCCGTTTTCTTCTCGTCAGCAAGGTTCGTATTTTCATCTCCGTGTAGTCACGCACCTCGCTAAATGCATCACTCGAATTGCCAACCCGAAAATAATTCACCCATCCAGCTAATACGGCATTGATCCGTTTCACCATGTCTTTTGCCGGGGTTGCCCCGCCATTTTGGATTAGCTCGCGGATTCGCGCCTTGACTGCAATGCGTGCTTTCTTCTTCGGTGTCATGAGGATGAAGTATCCAGTTCCACTACGGTTTGGTACTCGCCTTAAGTCAAATCCAAGGAAAGCAAATGCCTCGCCTTTCAGGACGTTAACCATCCGAGTTTTCTCCAGATTTAGTTCTACACCCAACGGTTTCAGCTGTTCCTGAAGTCTTTTAAGAGCTAGTTCAGCCCACCCTTGTTTGCTGGAGTGTCCGCTTACGGTGATCACCATATCATCGGCAAATCGATGGTAATTGACCGCTTCGTAACTGCCTTCTGCCGTTTTACGCCGAATGGCATCAAATGCCCAGTCTACCTCATTCAGGTAGATATTCGAAGCTAATGGAGAAAACGGCCCACCTTGGGGTACGCCGATCTTTCCCGCCGCTTTTATCACCTGTTTGATCAGGTGCATCACTTGTGGGTCTTGGATGCGCTTCGACATCTTCTCCAGTAGAATCGAGTGCCGGATTGTATCAAAGTATCGGGATAAATCGACATCGATTACATTGGTCATGCGTCGCAGTACACTTCGTCTCACTTCGGCTAATGCTTGGTGAGGTGAGCGCTTCGGTCGAAATCCATACGAATTTGGGCAGAAGTCAGCTTCAAAGATCGCTTCGAGAATCAATTTTAGAGCACCTTGTACAACGCGATCCCGGATTACGGGAATTTGTAAAGTTCGCATTTTGCCGTTCGCCTTCGGTATATCTACCTTCCGGTTGGCTTGAGGTTGGTACGTTCCCGTTTGGAGTTCTTCTTGGATGCCTTCGAGAAACGGGATAACACCCTCTTTTTCCACGTCTGCGAAGCTTTGTCCGTCTATGCCTGCGGCACCGCCGTTTTTCTTCGCATGTCGGTACGCTTCATGGAGAGTCGTTATGCTGGTTATGTGGGTAAATAGACCCCAGAACCGATGCGTAGGTTCAGACTTCGCCTTTTGATATATCCGTTGCCTCAGTTCCTGCAGACTGATGGGTGTTTTTGTCATTTTCACCCTTGCCTCCTTTGGTTATACGGATTTGTTTACCGGTCCGGACCCTTCCCTCCCCGCGCGTTTTGCTGCACGCGGATCTAAAGTACTACGGTCCGATCCGCCACCCTGACATCTGCATGTCCCATTTCCCGATCACGGTTATAGGGAATGCCTCCTCGGTGAGCTTTCTTCACCGGATGCCGAGGGCTTCTCCAGTTTCCATAACATCTTTCACTCCATGTCGCCGCTGATACCCCGCCGGTGAGAACTGCCGTTTCAGACTCTTTCGGTCAGTTCTTGCTGCTTTCGCGCGTTATCGACCGTCTCAGCCACCGGAATTGCGTGTAACGAGGCTACGTCTGCGTTCACTGTACGTTACAACCTGGAATTTTGCCCATGCTCCTTTTGAGCGTGATGTCAGAGGGCTTCACCGTCTCGCTTTCGCTCCACGGCGCCTCTCAGGCTACGGGAGTCTAGTCTTTTCTCCCGGTCGGACTTTCACCGACTAGATGTTGTGTCCTTAACTGGACACGCCAATGTCCCAGCGTTTGCCGTAAATTCGAACGATCTCTTCTTCAGTCAGTTCGAGGTCGGTAGTGAGCAGAGCTAGCCAACGCCTGGAACGATTTCGATCTCGAACAAATACGATTCTTGCCTGTATCTCCATCTCTTGCTCGGCGGCTCCAAGTGTCACGATAACGGAAGCTAGCATTTTCGCCTTTCCTCGCTTTTTGCGGACTGCAGCGTACAATTGAGATAAATTCAACTTACTTCCGTTGTAGGTGTAGAACACTTTGGGCATTGCTTTAAGCATGCAAATGACGTGGATGCCTTCCTTAACGATGCTCATGATCGTAGATGGAAAGCTGAACCAACTGTCAAAAAGAAGATAGGAAGCTTGAACTCCAGCAGAAAGAGCCTGCTGGAGCAGTTCCAACAAGGCTTTTGAAGATTTCAGCATACTCTCCTGACGACGTTTGTAGCCGACCGTTCGCTTGTCGATGTTACCATTCATTTCAACAAATCGGTTCTTTGAATTAGGAGAGCTGAGCAGTGAAAAGCAAAGTGGAACAAAGGTATTACCGTCCGACCAGCCTAATGTCAGCATGCGAAAACCACGGACAAACTTGCCGCTCGTGTGGTCATGAACATTAGCCAGGAGTTCAACAGCTTTACTACGGGCACGTGAGAAGAGTGAGTCATCGAGAATGAGCACCTTCACACATTCCTTGGATGACAAGGGCTCAAGCTTGGATTGGATAAGTCCGCAGCTTAAGAGGAGCAGAAATTTACGCCAGTTAAAGCGACTCGAATTCAGAAAACGATAAACAGTATCTTTTCCAGGGCGATCTGCATCATCTTCTTTTTGTAGAGTTTGATACAGATTTTTGCTGCTAAAGACCAACAAGAAAATGAATTTGAAAAGCTCAAAGCAAGTAAATCCGCATTCCTTTATGAAATTGGATTGCTTGAGCAATTTGCTGATTCGATGCTGCGAAAGAAAATGATCTACTTTTGAAGTTAACTGCTGTTCAGAAGCCGAGGGATTTGATACGATAGACATGAGAAACATCCTTCCTTGGTGGATTTTGTGTGGTAGCTTAATTTTACCAAAGGATAGGGTGTTTTTCTGTTCTTTTTCGTGGCAATACCTCGTCAGATCAAGGGTTTATTGCAGTCTTTAAGGTGAGAAAGTTGAGTTAGTTTAAACGGCCACAAGGTTGAGAATCAAAATCGAGAGTACCCACTGTTGGTTTATCATGATATTACCTATGTTCCGATGACATGGTACGACTCCAGATTACTCGGTTTGGAAGCGACTTGGTCGGCTGAACATGGCTTAGACATTAAACAAAACCAAGTGGCCTCCTCGTATATGCACTATCAATTTGAACATCATAACGGCAACACATATACAGCCGAGGTTCCTGCTTCAGAAGTGACCATTAACGGCAAAGTGATAGATAACACGAAAGAAGAATACCCGTTGTTAAGCTTCCGTGATGTCACCTACTTCCCTCTCACATGGCGCTTTGCGCATGATGAATTCGGATGGGACTATGAGTGGGACCACACAAACGGTTTAAGTATTTCATCCAACAATACGCAGGTTCAATCCGTTGATCTCCCTTCTTATGCCTCAGAGAATGATGTGGCACTTTATAAGGGCTACTACTATTTCGTGGAAACCATAGACACAACGAACCACGTATATCGAGCACCTGTACAGCATCCTTCCGATAAGGAAGAGATTTATTCCTATAACGCTCATACCTATGAAGGGCTTCAGAAGCAGATAACCTTCCAAATCCGTGATAACGCGTTATGGTTCACCTATCACCTTGGCGGAAATATTATGGGACACGATGAGTATGTAAAAATCAGCGATGACGGCAAGGCTGAGCTCCTGCATCAAGGATATCTGGATTTCCGGGATACTCCGTATGGAACTTTGTACATAAATTTAGGAGCTTCCGCATTTGAAGGCGGCAACCTGTATTTGTCAAATGATTCTGATGGAACGAACCGCAAAACAATAGGTGAACAAAAACTGATGTATGGAGTTGTAAATGGCGGAGCCGCACGAGATGCAGCTTCTTCCCTTGCGGTAGTCGGTGACGATGTCTATGTTATTGCAACTGGCATGAACAGTTCAGGTTCTGCGGCAAGTGAGATCTATAGAATAAATCTGAAAACAAATAAAACCGAGAAGATCGTCAACTCGAGTGTCACCCAGTTTCAGATCATAGGTCAGAAATTATACTTCGTCAAATACGATGATGACTTGTTATATGAATCCGCTTTGGACGGATCTGGAGAAGTAAAAGTGTCCGACTTTGCCGTGTCATGGTTTGGCGGCTTAGGCGGCCAAATTTTTTACACAACGAAGAAAGAAGCCAATCAATTCGAGCTGTATCAAGCCGATACCACAGGAAAGGATTCACTTGTATGGAAGACACCAGTCAGAGAAGTGAAAGTGCTACAAGATAAACTTGTCTGTCGACTCAGCGAAAATGATGATTACGGTGCCGTATTCTTAGACGATTCTGGCAAACTTCTTTTAAAAGTAGCGGATCCTGTATCGCAGCTCCTTACTTCGGATGATGGGATTCTACTCACGTCCTCCAAAGACTCCTCGATGAAGCTCATACGCTGAACAGTTAAGGGCTGCCTAATGGCAGCCCCTAGTTAATTTTAACCCAAATCTCCGTCAGATCTCACTTAGCCAGCAATTCCCCTTATCAATCAGCCTTAGTGCATGTTCAAGCCAGTGTTTAGTCATTATTTATAAAGTACGAAAGTTACTACCATGAGCATCAACGAAATCATAAGGAGTATATACGTTGTTGTAGGTTGCAGCTTTTTATTCTTCGGAGATGCATACCATCCCTTGAATTGCAGATGATTTCGATACAAAATAAATCCTAATATAAAATTTGAAACATTCATGTACCACGTTCCATGAAATTGCTCACCTAAGAGATGACCAAACATGTAAGTTTCAATGGTTCCAATTATGTAAACAAAGATTAATAGAAGCAAGATGAATCGAATGAATTCCATCATGAAGGATATTACTTTCCACATATACATCACCATTCCAGGCATTCGTTTTACTCCGTTTCATATTCCCCCTGTGATACATTCACATAGCCAAGCTGCTTCATCTGTTTCAGAAAACCAGGCTTCTGCTTAATCATACACATGCTTATATTCAAAATTCGCAAATTCTTCAACTTTAAAAGCTCAAGCGGCAGTTCATGAATGGAGTTGTATTGAATGGTGAGCAGCTGCAGATTCTGCAGTTCGCCAATTTCCGGCGGGATGTAGTTTAGGCTAATCTCTTCTTTTGGTTTAACTCGCCACCCGGGGGTCGGTCGATCCGAGCTGCCGCAATGGACGCTAAGTTCCCTTAAGTTACTCAATCTAGATATGGAAGCTGGAATACTCTCCAAATCAGCTGTCAAGATTTTCAAGCATTCGAGTTTGCTTAATTCAAATAGGACCTCTGGTAAACGATACAGATCCTGCTCGAAAATCTCCAATTCACGCAGTTCCGTTAGTTCCCGTATTCGTTCAGGGAGTTCCGTTAGCCCATGACGGCTAATATACAACCAATCAGTTCGATGCCTAATGGCATCATCCAACAGACGATCAAAGTCTTGATGGACTTTTAAGTCTAAAAATAGACCACTAATGGCGCTCGACAGTTCAGTCGCTTCCTCTTCGGTGATTTCCATTCCATACATGTGTTCATGCACAACCGAATATAGAAAATCTCCCCCGCCTTGTTTTAAGAAGCACAAATCTTCCGGAAGATGGGGAAAGGCCCAATCGGACAAGCGGTTTGCCAGCTGTTGGAGTATACGTCCACTCTCTGCGCTGCATCTGTACAAATAATGCGTTCCCGCGGTATAAAAGGCTCGGCTGCGATAGGCCTTCTTCACGTGCATAATCTCATCAATGCTCTCCCCATGGATCACGACCGTTTTCTCAAGATACGGCTCCAAGGCTTCTAAAGCTTCTAGATGAGATCTTCGTTTCGGCTCAGCTGCATTTGCTAATTTTTCACTCAGCACAAAATATTCCGATTTCCGTATAGCAATATCGATAATCTGCTGGTAAGCTTCACCCCTAGGGTCTGTATGCAGTCTCATCCCTACGATCCTCCCTGTCGATTTCAAGCACGAATTTTCGACTTCCTATTATTGCAACGCATTCGTAGCCCTATTCGCTTTCACATGTTTGAGCTGGGCAACTATGATGACACTAATGATCACTAATAGGAACCAGGAACTAATCTTTCCTAAACTTACGAGATGCCAGCTTTGGCTCTGATTCGGGTATTTCCATGCATTAAAGAACGTTGCTATATTTTCAGCTAGCCAGATAAAAAAGCCTACAATAATGAACGCAAGTGTTAAGGGCATTCGATACGTTGTCGTCCGTACCCGATATATAATCCATGTTTTCCAGAACACAATAAAGACTAGCACCGTCAGCCACCACCGAAAATCAGGAATGTAATGATGGGTGAAGAAGTTGAGATAAATAGACCCTCCGAGTAATCCTGATGAAAGTAGCCCGGGCCAACCAGTCATATCCATGCGTAATCTTCGCCATATTTGACACATGAAGCTTGCGACACTTGCATACATAAATCCGCTGTAGAGCGGGACTCCGAAAAACTTCGTATAACCGGGCTCGGGATACGCCCATGATCCCATCTTTACCTTATATAATTCCAGCAGTAAACCAATGAAGTGGAACACACAGATCACTTTGATCTCATCAAGTGTCTCTAATCCGCTGCGGTACATCAGGTATTGCACCACAATCAATATCAACAGGACCGTATCATATCGATGTAGAATAGGAATATGAATGAAGCCGGATAGCGCTAAGGTTCCAAAGATTGCAACTGGAAAGATGCAGCTCATCGCCTGATGATAGCCAAAATGAAGCAATTGGATCATTGGTTTCAATATGATTGATCCCCCCAATATCGCTCTATGTATCGAACAATTCAACATTGTAACACCCATTTATCATGATTGTATATATTTGGCATGGGTGTGTAGTTGATAACCAAAATAAAACCACCCTTTGAAAAAGGCGTTCCAAATTCTTCACTTCTTCAATCCAAGATTGATATTCATTACTTTCCTTCCACAGAACTTTTAACTCGGAGTTCTTTCTTACTGAAAGAGTGGCACGCAGTGCATCGTTCACTATACTTTTAGATAAATTAATATGATTCTTAGATGCCCAATCCTTCAATTCATCAGGTAAATCCTTAGCAGGCTCTCCAAGGAGTAAGGAAATAATTTCTCCTGCCACAAACACTGCTGCAGCTTCGGGTTCTTCAAGTTCAGGGCTTTTACTGGCGCTGAAGCGGATCGTTTTCTGGAGAAATTAGCTGATCAAGGCGGTATAGAACGATTTATTTGTTATCGCTGTAGGGCCTACAACAAACAAAGACACACTATCCTCCGCTTATTAGCGGAAAATCGTGTGTCTTTTCTCTTCAATACAATCTCTGTGTATAGCTTTCTTCAAGGGAACGGTCAATATCTTCCGCTGTGACAACCTCGTTCTCCAGCTTTACATGATCAGCGAGGATTTTGGATACGGTAGGCAATTCACTCTTCTCAAGCCATGATGCTGGATCCCAAAGTTTGGAACGCAAGAGCGCTTTCGCACAATGAATGTAGCACTCTTCTACTTGAACCCCGATTCCAAGCAGCGGTACTTTACCGTGAGCGGACATCGATTCTAGAATGGAAGCGTCGCGAATAATGAATCCTCTTCCGTTCACCCTGAGTGTTTCCCCGAGCCCAGGAATAAGAAAAATGAGTCCGATCTTGGGGCTGGATAACAGATTGAGCATAGAATCCATCTTGCGATTACCTGGTCGCTCAGGTATGACTAAGTGCTGATCATCAAGTACACTTACAAAACCAGGCGCATCCCCTCGAGGTGACGCATCGCAATTCCCATCGGAATCCGCTGTTGAAACGACAACAAAGGGAGATTGCGCAATAAAGTCTCTGCAATGTTGATCGAGATGCCGAATGATTTTGTTTCCGGCAAGCTTGCCTGGGTAGCCTAGTAATTCCCTTAACTCTTGTTCAGACTGTACCAGATGCCCAAAAGGTAAGGATTCCTTCAATTCATATCTCTCCCCTCATTCAATCTGCTATCTGTACTCTGCCACATCTATCTAGCGAAAGTTACTTCTTAGCAAATACAATGCCGACCGTATGCGGTCCGCAATGGCTGGAAACGACGCAGCCCGTATCCGTTACCATGACTTCCTTAACAGTAGTGTGCTGCTCGATCTGGCGCTTAACGTAATTCGCTTCTTCCTCTGCCATCGCATGGGTAACAAAAAGGACTTGCTCGTCCATCTGTTCCTTCTGTGCCAAGGCATTGGCAAGAAGCTGCTCAAGCGCTTTTTCTCGTTTGCCTCTGACCTTATCAGTTAAGATCATAGCCCCGTTCACCACTTTGACAATCGGGCGGATTTTCAGCAGACTGCCAATGAAAGCCTGTAGACTGGTGCAGCGGCCGCCTTTGTGCAAATAATCGAGCGTATCAATGATAAACTCGACCTCAATCTTCGAAGTCATTCCTTCTATTAATTCTTTAATCTCTTGCACACTACTGCCCGCTTCCGCCGCATGGGCTGCTTTCAAAACGAGCAGCCCGATCCCCGTCGATAAATTGCGCGAGTCAATCACCGTGACCTGACCTTCCTCAAATTGCGAGGCAGCTAAGGACGCATTTTGTATCGTTGACGACAGCTCCGCTGACAGACCGATATATACGACTTGCTCTCCTCTTGCAACGTGCGGAGCAAACGCTTCGTAAAAATCGTTCGGAGAAGGAGCGGCCGTCTTAGGCAATTTACCGGAGCTTGCAACGATATCGAAGAGACGGGCGGGCTTCATTGTTACGCCGTCTTTGTAGGTATCCTCACCAAAATTGACATACAGCGGAACCATTCCGATTTGATAGCGCTGAGTAAGCTCAAGGGACAGATCGCACGTGCTGTCCGTAAAAATTTGTATGCGTGACATAGGAATCATGACCACCTTATGAACAGATATAGCTAATAATGATGAAATCTAGCACGATTTCATAGAATTGAATTTAGTATAAAGCATCCATAAATAATGCTCAATCCACGGAACAAGAGCTAGTAGCCTGAGGTTATCGATAAAGCCAGGTCATCGTGAGCTTCAGAAGCTTTGCTCCGAGTCTCTCATAGGCACCCGCTACGATTCTCCGAAAACTACTGAGCTCTACATTTCCGCTTGTCAACATCTAAGGGTTAGCTGTAGTCCTTGTCAGAACCCGTAAATGGTCATGCCTCCATCGACGAATAGCGTCTGTCCCGTTACATAGTTGGCCGCATCCGATACCAAGAACACCGCGGGTCCAACCAGTTCTTCCAGCTCCCCCACTCTACCGAGCGGCGTTCTTGCCACAATCTCACCCAGATATACCGGGTCGGCCAACAGCTTTTCAGTTAGAGGAGTCTTAAAGTACCATGGACCGATTCCATTCACATTGATCCCGTACTTTCCCCATTCAAGAGCCAGTACCTTGGTCATCTGAATCATAGCTGCTTTCGTAGCCGCGTAGACAACCCCGGTACGCAGGGCAACTTGTCCGGCAACCGAAGCGATATTGACGATTCTGCCGTAGCCTTGCTCTTTCATCTGTCTGCCCGCAACTTGCGCGAAAAGAAATGCAGACTTCAGGTTCGTTTGCATAATTTGATCCCATTCTTCGTCCGTCACAGCCAGCGCCTGGCTGCGGATATTCATGCCAGCGTTATTAATCAGAATATCGACCCGCCCCGCTGACTCCACCACTTGACGCACAGCTCCCTCTACTTGTTCCCGTACGGTTACGTCAGCCACAATCGGGTAGGCTTGCCGGCCTAAAGCACGAATTTCCTTTGCGACCTGCTCAAGATCATTCTGCGTTCTTGCAATCAGCGCAACGTCTGCCCCTGCTTCGGCTAAGCCAATCGCTGGGGCTTTGCCAATTCCTCTCCCCGCTCCGGTTACTAAGGCAACTTTTTGTCCAAGCTGAAATGAAGGTAGATACATGTTTTCATCGTCCAATCTATGTGTAGTGTCATTTAGAAAGTAGGGATCTCCAGAATGAACGATTCCATTCGAGAAGAAATCGCCAATGCCATCACTCATGGCATCGGCATCCTCCTAAGTCTTGCCGCACTGCTCCTGCTGACCTTGCAAGCCTTGAAGCACGGAGACATTTGGCAGCTCGTCAGCTTTACCGTGTTTGGCATCAGCCTTGTCATCCTGTATACATGCTCCACTTTACTTCACAGTATACAGAAGCCCAAGCTAAAGGATCTCTTCGAAATCCTGGATCATGCTGCAATCTATGTGCTGATAGCCGGTACCTATACACCTTTCCTGCTGGTGACGCTGCGCGGCCTCTCGGTTGGACCTATTTCAGCGTCATATGGAGTCTTGCCCTCATCGGGATCGTATTAAAAATTTTCTTTGTGAAACGATTTATCCTGTTGTCCACCATCTGCTATATCATCATGGGCTGGTTAATCGTGCTTGCATTCAAGCCTCTATATACTCAATTGCCGCTAGAAGGCATGGTCTGGCTCATTGCCGGAGGACTGCTGTATACGTTCGGCAGCATCTTTTATGTATGGCGTGGAGTACGTTACCACCACGCGATTTGGCACGTTTTTGTACTGGGTGGCAGCGTGTGCCATTTTGTATCGATCTTCGGTTATGTGTAAATGCATCAATCGATTAAGTGTCGAAGCTGCTTGGTCGTGATCGTACGCTCAAGAGCAGCCGCAATTAGCTCATAGCCCAGCGCATTCGGATGCACATGATCATCGGATAAATGGCTGGAGACTTTGCCCTCAAAGGCGTCATACACATGTACCAAACAAATATGCGGCTTCACAAGCTTACGCAAAAATAGATTGAAGCGCTTTATCCAATAAGCGGAATCGGGAACCAGCGGCAGTGGATTATATAATCCAACAAGTGCAATGAGATAGGGCTGAACCACACCTTGCTTAAGCTGCTCAATATCAGCAATAATTCTCCTGTAATTGGCCTCATACCGCTGCAGAGCTGATTTTAACAAATTAGAATCGCCTTGCTCAAAATAAGGAATGGCGGCCTGGATCAGGTCGTTGCCTCCAGCTGTAATGGTGATCAGATTCGCATGCTGGACATGCTGCTGCAGCTCAAACTCTGTTTCCAAGGTGGCAAGCAATTGTGCCGTAGTAGCACCGCTTGTGCCTGAGTGGCTCAGATGCACTGTGACTCCCGAGAGATTCTCGGCAGCTGCCCGAAACAAAGGCACAAAGCCATGTCCTTCCGGAGCTCCTACTCCAACAGTTAGAGAATCACCGAATGCCAGATAACGGATTGTCTTATCCATCACAATCATCTCCCCAAGTCCCGACATATTACCAGTGTATGCGGCTGTGCCTATTTTGGCTGCAAATTTCGTCCTGCTTGGGAAGTTTTATTTACTTAGCTGGGCTAAGCGGTCTTGACATTGCTCCTGCACAAAGGCCTCGATACGGGACTTCTCATACAAGGTCAACTGATATTCACAATCACAGCCCTCATCCTGCATAATCACCTGTACAATGTGTCCCGCTCGATTACAAATCACAAGGATGCTCGGATCCGCCAGATCCTCCGGCAGCTCGCTTCCTGGTTCTGCTTGTAGATCCAAGTATAGATCCAACCATTGTCCACGCGGTTCAAGCTCCTTAAAGGTTAGCAAAAAACGATGCTCGCACGGCTCGTCTCCATATTTCATCATATAGCCTCTCCACCTCTCGAATTGATTATTTTCATATTGTAACCTGTCTCTTCTGCAAGTGGTAGTTCCCCTGTAAATATACTACAATACATAATATCTGTTCGTATGAAGGAGATTTATCTATGAAAACAGTGATCGCTCAAACCATTGACCGCCACGCCGGCAAATTTAAAGAAATATCCAGCTTTATCGGCGCTAATCCCGAGCTTGGACATGAAGAATTTCAAGCCGCCGCCAAGCTTATCGAACAGCTTGAACATCACGGCTTTCAGGTGGAACGCGGCGTCTTGGATATTCCTACTGCATTCATTGCTACTTACGACTCCGCCAAGCCAGGACCGATTGTGGCATTTCTGGCTGAATATGACGCCCTTCCGGAGCTGGGTCATGCATGTGGGCATCATCTCATCTGTATGATGAGCATTGGCGCAGCTGTTGGCTTGCAGGCTGTCATTCAGGAAACAGGCGGAATCATTCGTGTCTATGGAACACCGGCCGAAGAAACCAAAGGAGCCAAAGTGCCGATGGCCGAAGCGGGTCTGTTCGACGACGTCGATCTAGCGCTCATGGCACACCCTTACTACACTTACGAAAAATCCGGCGAATCCCTGGCCATGGATGCGATACAATTCGAATATTTTGGCCGTTCCGCACATGCGGCAGCTCATCCCTATGAAGGCGTCAACGCCCTCGACGCTGTCCTGCAGCTGTTCAATTCTATTAACGCGCTGCGCCAGCAGCTTAAGACTGATGCTCGCATTCACGGCATCATTAATGACGGCGGTAAAGCTCCGAATATTATCCCGGACTACGCGTCCGCTCAGTTCTATGTTCGGTCCGCATCCCGGACCTATACCAATGAGCTTGTGCAAAAGGTGCTTCGCTGCGCTGAAGGCGCCGCGCTTCAAACCGGATGCAGGCTGCAAACGTCCAATTACGAGTTTTCTTACGATGAGCTTCGTACCAATGAAGCCTTATCGAAGGTTTTCACGCAAAATCTGCTTGAAATGGGCATCCGCGAGGATGAAATTGAAGTCGGTAAGGATCATGGTTCGCTCGATTTGGGAAATGTATCCACACATTGTCCGACAATCCATCCATTTGTGAAAGTTGTAGATGAAAAGCACCTGCTGCACACGAAGGAATTCCGAGACCTCGCTATGCAGGACCGCGCGCTGGACGGCATGATATTTACGGCAAAAGCGCTTGCTTTCACAGCCTATGATGTAATCTCCAATCCTGCACAGCTCGCTGCCATCAAGCAAGAATTCGCCGCCACCACTCAGAGCTGACTATTGCTTCGATGTTCAAAGAGAACCTCCTCATGCGCTTGTAGCCGCAGTAGGAGGTTCTCTTCTTGTTTATGCAGAAGCCACAACGGATTGAGACGCGGGCTTCATCGCCAACTCCTTGCGGCTGTCCAGCTTTGCAAGAATCGAGTAAAACAGGAGAATGCCACTGACACCGCACAGTCCAATCAGCGCGGCCATTAGCCAGGAAGGCAGAAAGCCTCCGAGGACTACGGCGCCGCCTGCCAGCAGCATCGCGCCTTTATAAACTAACCCGCTAATCGCCATATACGAGCTTCGGGCATGCTCAGGCGCAATGTCCCCGAGATAAGCTTGATTCACCGGCACATACATCAGCTCTCCCCAAGTTGCAATAAGCATAGACAGCAGAAGCATCCAAGGGTGACTGCTGTATGCGATATAAGTATAGCCTGCTACATACAGGGTATAGCCTAGAAGCAGTACTTTTTTATCGGAGAACCGCCCGATGACATACCGAATCGTCATAGAAAGCAGGACGATCAGCACAGTGTTTTCCGTTCTAAGAAAACCTAGCATTTGAAGTCCGTCAACCTGCATCGACCATTCCTTCCAAGAAAGAAACGGAACATTCAGCATCTCCTTTTCCATACGAACACCGACGTAGCTGCCCAGATGGAACTCGACAGACACTAACAGCATGCAGGCCAACGAGTAGATGATAAAGGTCGAATCCTTCAGCACTTCTCTGTAATTCGTCCACATGGATAGCTGTGACCTCTGACGTAAGGCTTCCCCTGTTCCCCTTGCAATAGTGCCCTCAGTTCCCGGTTTGTAAACCTCCTCAATAAAGAAGTGCGTTACCGCAAATGTAACAACCCCGATGATGGTTAGTCCGAGGAACAATTCAAACAAATACGATTTGAACAAAAAAGCTCCTGCAATCCCTGATACAGCAAACGAAAGGTTGTTCAGCCAATACTTCACCGCATACATGAATTTCCTCGCCTCGGGAGGCGTTACGTCCAGCAGCATCGCATCCTGGGCAGGACCGTGTAATCCCCAGAACATACTGACGATGATCATCATGATCAATGTAGCAGCAGGAGACTCCAGCCATGGGGAATTCGCAACAGCCATCACAGCAAACGCTGCCGTATATCCTGCCTCCGCCAGCAGCATCAATTTCTTCCGCCCAATCCGGTCTGAATAATAACCTCCGCATATGCCCGCGGCAACACCGGCAACAATACCGAGAATAACGGCAAGCCCCGCACTGGTATCCCCCAGCTTACCCGAAAAGTAAATCGACATAAATGGCAAAACCATATTGTTCGCCGTGCCGGATAAAAAATTCATATAAATTCGCAATTTGACATTGCGGTGAAAATCCCTAAATCTCATGCGTCACCTCGCTTCCTCCATATAAGTTGTTGAACCTATTGAACCCGTTCTTTTTCAACCAACGTTCAATTAAACCCCAAAAAAATTTACCCTTTTACTTCATTGTTACGCAAAAACATCGCTACACCGATTAGCAACAGACACCCCGCCAATAGCTGCAATCCTGTAATGGCCTCATTGAGCAAAAAGTAAGCCAACAATGACGCGCCTAACGGCTCTCCAAGGACTGTCATGGAAACGGATGCGGCCTTCATGTACTTAAGAAGCCAATTGAACACATAATGCCCGAATACCGTAGGAACGATGGCTAGAAGCAAGAACACGCCCCAATCCTGAAGAGGATAAGCCGTGAACGATTCATCTACCACGACATTGTATAAGGCTAGCACCGCACCAGCACTAAGAAATACGAAGAAGCTGTAGACGAAAGCGGAAATATGCTCTCTTAAGCTTTTCCCGAGAAGCATGTGTACGGCCACCGCTGCTGTTCCAAGCAATGACAAGAAATCTCCCTTGAGCCCTGTTCCGGAGAAACGAAAATCTCCCCAGCCAATGCTAATCGCACCTACAATAGCAATTACCATACTGATCAAGGCAGGCCTGCTTGTCCGATGTCCAAAAATAAGGAACGAACCCGCCATTACGAAAATCGGCTCCAACGTCAGAATGGCTGGTGAGCTGGCAACAGTGGTAAATCGCAAGGAATCCATCCAAAACAAGAAGTGCAGTCCCAGTCCCGCACCGGATGCCAAGATGCGCAGCCAGCTCTTCCAGGATACTCTCACAATCTCCGCCCCATATTTCCATAGGAAGGGCAGCATTAGAACATTGGTCAATAACAATCGATACATAGCCGTTACCGAGGCCGATGCAGTAGACCATTTGACGAAAATTGATGAAAAAGATATCGCGATTATACCAATTATCACAAAAAAACGAAGAGGAATTCTAGTTGTTTGATTCGGTGTTTGCATAATTAACTCCCTGCTGTCTATAACTGGCGCTAGTTGCCGTACTAGTATATAGGAGGAATGAGAAAATGCCAATCTCTAATTTTGTTCAAATACCGATTTTTTTGTCAGTTTTTCACAGAAAACAGTGCCCATCCTTCCCATTTTCTATATACTTGAATTTAGACGCTTTCTAATAGATTCCATCGGAGGTAGCGAGACTTGAAGACTTCCTACACCATAGAACAAATCAATAAGCTGGAGAAGGACTTGCACTACATTCAAGAAGTAGTCGACGCATTACTGGATCATGCCGCGGTTGCCTTTGTCGTATGCGATCTACAACATCGCGTCCAATATATGAATCAAATTTTTGAGCAAATGTTTGGGTGGAGCAAGGAAGAATTGATGGGTCAACCATTGCCTAACATGACCCCCTCTGAACTCACTACCTACAGCAAGCTTATGGCAGCTAACAATTGGGAATATGACCGTATGGATTTTCAAAGGAGACACAAGAACGGCCTGATCATCCAGGTGCGTGAAACAATAACGCCAATTCAGGACCAACAAGGCAGTATCGTCGCTTACGCCAGTATCCTCTGGAATATTGAGGATCAGATCAAAAGTGAGCGAAGCTTGAAAGAAAGCAGACAACAGTTCCAATCTTTGTTCGATAACAACCCCGACGCTGTCATTGCTTTGGATCTGAAGGGTAACTTGATCAACGTCAATCCTGCCACACAAAAACTGACTGGCTATACGAAAGAAGAATTCTCAAAATTAACGTTAACCAGCCTGTGCGTGCCGGAGCACCTGGACAGAATTATCCAACGTCTGGAGCGAACCATGTTAGGAAGGCCGCAGAATTTTGAAGCGGCTATCTTTCATAAGAACGGTACCCGCATTGAATTGAACCTGATTCTCGTCCCCATCTCCATTGACGGCGAAATCAGCGGAGTCTATTTTATCGCTAAGAATATTACACAGCGTAAAGAAGCCGAGGACTTGATTCAATATATGGCTTACTACGACGCACTTACCGACCTGCCTAACCGTAGAATGTTTGAGCGCAAGGTGACGGCGTTTCTGAATGAAGCCGACGTCCATAGAAGTAAAATCGCGATCCTATACCTGGACCTGGACGGTTTTAAATTTATTAACGATTCACTTGGTCATGGATACGGCGACCAGGTGTTGAAGGAGGTTGCTGAGCGCCTCAAACGGTGCCTCCGGGAGCATGATACCGTCGGACGGATGGGCGGAGATGAATTTACCATTTGTCTGCCCTATATGAATCAGTATGAAGACGCCGATCCTGTCTCCAACCGAATTCTCAACGAAATTAGAAAACCCTTTCAATTACAAGGGCAGGATTACTACTTATCAGCCAGTATCGGAATTGCCTTTTATCCTGAGCACGGAACCCACGCCGAGGATCTGATTCATAATGCGGATACGGCATTGTATAAAGTCAAAGAACATGGCAAGAACAACGTCAAAATGTATTCCAAATCTATGAATGAAGAAGCAGTACAGCGGCGCAGGCTTGAGAATGAACTGCACAAGGCGCTGCAGCTTGACGAATTTATCCTTCACTATCAGCCACAGATCGACGTTAAGACGAATTCCATTATCGGGATGGAGGCCCTCATTCGTTGGGAACATCCGACCCGTAACCTGTTGTATCCCAACGATTTCATTGCATTGGCCGAAGAATCAGGTCTGATTGTGCCTATCGGGCAAAAGGTTCTTGAGCTCGCTTGTAAGCAGTGCAAGGATTGGCAGGAAATGGGACATACCGATCTGCGCATAGGTGTGAATTTATCACAAATTCAACTTAGACAGCCGGATTTGGTCGAGTCCGTCAGACGAGTCTTGGAGATGACCGGGCTGGAGCCTTCTTTCTTGGAGCTGGAAATCACCGAGAGCATCGCTATGCATAACACGGACCTTGTTATCGAACAACTGAACGGCTTAGTCGCCTTAGGCGTGCAAATATCTATTGATGATTTCGGAACCGGCTTTTCTTCACTCAGCTATTTAAGCAAATTTCCCATTCATCGTTTGAAAATTGATCGCTCCTTCATCACGAATATCACCAATAAATCGGAATCTGCAATAGTATCCTCCATCGTCGGACTTGCACAAAACCTTAATCTCGGCGTGATTGTTGAAGGCGTCGAAACCGAATTACAAAGAATCACACTCCCTGCTTTAGGCTGTCATGAGATGCAGGGGTACTTGTTCAGCAGACCTATGCCTGCCATTCAATTCGGATCGATATTGGAAAGCAGAATTGGTTAATAAATGTTTTGATTCGAATAGGTGTTGCCCATTGAAAAAGGCCTTCGGGATGATGTCCCAAAGGCCTTTTGTTATTAATCAAGAACGGCTTTGATATGCTTCGTTGTAACTGACCAGTGCGAGGTGTTCCAGATCGATTCCTTATTCTTGAAATACAGAATTTGCGGAGATGCATGCTTAATCTGCAAATCTTCCGCGATTTGATTGGACACAGGACGAGACTCAATCACTTTGACCAAATAATAATCCACTTCACTATTCGGACCCTCAGCCAAGTACTCGTCGTATTCCTCAAGAGCACTTGCACTCACCGGGCACGCTGTACTGTGCTTCAAAACAACGGTAGGCTTCTCCGAAGACCGATCTAATACTTCCTGCCATTCTTCTAGTGTCGTAAGCTCTTTCCAAACCGCCATCTCCAACATCTCCCTCCAATTCATACATAAGAATGATTATAATTTAAGCATGTAGCAGATGCAAATGAGCCTTCAGTCAGAGGGGCATTCAGATTTCCAATAATTAATAGATACTAGGCAACCGCCCTAGTAGCCGTTCAATGGAACGATTCGCTTCCCGCAGCACAACCGGTTTATCGATCGTACGAACAACCCCGTCCTTCATGACGATTCTGCCATCGATCATCGTCATCTCCACATCTGCTCGCGTTGCAGAATATACTAATCTGCCATATACATCCACTTCCGAGGAAGGATATGTATGAAAGTCGTTAAGGTCTACAAGCACGAGGTCCGCTTTCTTCCCTTGCTCAATGCTGCCAATCTCATCCTCCATGCCCATTACACGCGCTCCGCCCATGGTGGCCATGCGAAATACCGTTTTCGCATCCATTGCCGTCGGTCCATGCTGTACCTTCTGAATGTGCGAGGACAATCTCATCTCATGGAACATATCCAGATTGTTGTTACACGGTGCTCCATCTGCTCCCAGACTCAGGATCACATCCCTGGATAGCAAATCCGGAATTTCCGCTACCCCCGACGCCAGCTTGAGGTTGGAGCCCGGACAATGACTAACTTTTACTTGGTGCTTGCGGAGAATTTCTTTCTCTTGCTCGTTCAACCAAATGCAGTGCGCCAGAATCAAGTTCGGATTGGTCAAACCAATATGCTCCAGATAAACAATATTTCGCATTCCCCGCTGCGCTTCAACCAATTCGATTTCCTTCTCATTCTCAGAAGCATGGGTATGAACCTTCACTTGATACTGAGCGGACAGGTCACGCACCTGAACCAATAATTCTTCCGTGCAGGAAATGACAAACCGCGGGCAAAATGCATACTGCAGCCTTCCGTTATCGTGGTTATGCCATTTTTCCAAAAGCTTGACGCTCTCTTCTACGGACTTGTTCGTATCCTCCCGCAGAATACTCGGTACCTCCGAGCCATAGTCCATCATCACCTTGCCGGACAACGCTCGAATGCCGCTCTCTGACATGGCACGGAACGCCGCGTCCGTATGATTGACTGTTTCCATATCCACGATGGAAGTCGTGCCGCTACGAATCAACTCACCAAGGCCCAGCATGGCGGAATAATAAACGGATTCTTCATCATGAGCCGCTTCAAGAGGCCAAATCCGCTTACGGAGCCAATCCAGCAGCTCCAGATCGTCCGCTTGACCGCGGAACAACGTTTGGCATAGGTGGATATGAGTTTGAATCAGTCCAGGAATCAATACTTTGCCGGCTGCATCGATGACCTCATCTCCCTCTTGCGGGACGATAGAACGGCTTACTTCCGTAATGCGGTCTTTTTCCACGCGGACATCTCCGATAAATACTTCTTCGCTTCCATTCATTGTTACAATTTTCGCGCCTTTCACTACAATTCCCGCCATCTGATATCCCTCCAACTTTTGACTCAAAATCTGAGATGCTTCCGCAAAATTAGCCTCTTGCTCATCATAGCTGATATAATTACATGCATAAATTCCCAGTAAAGGAAGATCGATATGCCGGAACCACAGACATGGACTAGACGTTCTTTTCTAAGAAGACTTACTGTCCTTGCTGCTACAGTGGCGGCAGGCAGTCTGACAGCCAGCTATGCCTCCTTCGTAGAGCCTAGATGGTATGAGACTACGAGGTTACAACTAAGCTTCCCGAACCTTCCCTCCGCTTTTCACGGCACAAAGATTTTGCTCTTAAGCGACCTTCATATTGGACATCACTTTGAGCTGAGCCATCTGAAGGATCTAATAACGAAAGTCCGAGCGAAAAGCCGGACTTAATCTGCTTCACAGGCGACCTCTACGATTCCATTATAACCGAAGACCCCACACCAACCAGCCGTCTGTTAGGCCAGCTGCAAGCTCCGCTGGGCAAGTGGGCGGTACTTGGGAATCATGATAAGAGCAAAGGTCCTTATTACGCATCGGATATCCTGCAAGAAGGCGATTTCCAAGTGCTGGTCAATGAACACCGTGTCATTCAAAAAAACGGGAGAAACCATTCAAATCGCCGGAGTCGCCGATCTTTTGACTGGAAAGCCGAATCTTGATCTAGCACTAGAAGGCTCGGATTCCAACGGCTTTACGCTTCTTCTGGCGCACTGCCCCGACTTCGCAGAGCAAGCACGCAAGAAGCCGGTACATTTACAGCTGTCCGGCCACAGCCACGGAGGTCAAGTAAGACTTCCAATCGTCGGTGCTTTATCCAAACCCTTAGGCGCCAAGAAATATGTAATGGGCTTATATGAAGTCCCGAATTCAAATCTTCACGTATACACGACACGTGGAATCGGAACGACCTTCCTTCCCATTCGATTCTTATGCAGACCGGAAATCACAGTAATCACGCTTCAAGTTCAAAACCCCTGAGCAGCAACTGGCGCTGCCCAGGGGTTTATCCTTATTGACCAGCTATCGCATTATCGCATAAATAAGGCCCCGATAAGAAGACCTCCCAATATTCCCCATACCGAATTCATCCCCAAATATTGAACCATGATGAAGTAGACTGCCGCTATCATAAACGGCAAAAACTTAACGGGCCCATCAATCGGCTGAAACGCATATTTGATAAAATCGTAGGCCAGCATAGCCAGCATGACAAAGATCACAGGCTGAATCCCTTTAATCATTCCCCGGATGATGGAGTTATTAGACAGCTTACTCATGACACCGACCAGCAGGACCATCAAAAGAGCCGTCGGCATGACTACAGCCGCTACCGCCACTACTGCGCCAAGCCAGCCTGCAACTTTAAATCCGATATAAGCCGCTAGCTTGGTTGCGATCGGACCGGGAAGAGCGTTGCCAAAGGCTAGCGCCTGCCCGAATTCTTCCTTATTCATCCATGCGAATCTGCCGACAGCTTCATGCTCATAGAGCGGGATAATCGAGGGACCTCCCCCGTAACCCATTAAGGTAGAACGGCCAAACCCGATACATAATTCCCATAATTTCGACAACATCTGATACTCACTTCTCTCCTGCAGCATTTTGATTCAAGGATACATGAATGAGTTCACATTCTCAACTAATCTTGACGGACATGAAGGAATTGTCGGAACAAGAACACCGCCTTCAGCTTTAGCAAATCATTCACCTTTTTAAAATCAACCTGCAGCAGATCGCTAATCTTCTCCAAACGATACGTAACCGTATTGCGGTGTATGAAGAGCTGCTTCGCCGCTTCACTCACCTGACCGTCATTGCGAATAAACACTTCTAACGTACGAATCATTTCCTGCGAATATTCCGCATCCTTCTCCAGAAGAGGCCGCAGCGTCTTGGTGCAGTAATCCTCCATCACTTCCGAAGCCACATTCTGAAATAGATGAGCAAATTCGATCGTTTCAAAATGCAGTACGCGGTCATGCAGCTTGAGCCGCTCCGCCATCGCTTGGGTTTGCATACATTCCATGTACGCTTCCCGAAGTGCCGGAGGCTTCTGCTTCACAGGGCTGACATAGAAGCCGATTTCCTCATCAGCAGCTAAGCTCAGGGCATTCGCCGCATTTTTGGACAACTGCTGCGTCAATTCCTCCTCAGGAAATCCTTCGGACAGCAAGGTCGCGTAAATGGAGAACAGCTTATCTTTCATCATAAAATGGTGCCCGCGAATGCTGGTCGACTGCGCCTGTGATTCCAAATACTGCTTTAGTTCCTTTAGCTTGCGTGAGGCGGACTCATCATCGGGCGTTAGACGGTTATGATGAATGGATCCGATTACGCATTGATACGTACCGATAAACGGGGACACTCCCTTCGCTTTCGCCTGCTCCAGAAACTCTTCAAGCGAAGCGCCTTTCTCCAAGTATCGGATCAGCGAATTTTGAATATCCCGCTGCATCGACGCTTCCACATGCGATCTGAACGTATAGCCCATGTGGAAGGATAAGATGTCCGCTGCCTGTTGGACAAGTCCTTCCTCCACATTCGCTAGAATGAGTGTTTCCGGCATGACAAGCAGACTGCCCGGCCGCTCATCTTCTCTTTGCGCCAAGGCCACTCGGTATGCGCGGTCTTTGCCTGCGTGCACCCACCCTGCTTTGCGCTTCCAAGGCCAATTTACTTGCAGCTGCTCCTGGTTCCACGAGCTTGTATTGTACATAACTTGATTCTTTGAATTCACGATGGCCATCGGATAACCGACAATGTCACTGATTAATTGAAACATGGCATTCATATCGTCCTGCTTCAAACCGAACTGCATCAATTTCTTTTGCTTATCCAGCACGGTTTGCAGCACTTGAGTATTACGTCGGTATTCCGCATTAAATAATGCATTCATCTGATCGGAGAAAGTAAATTGAAACGGCATTTCGATAATCGGAAAATGAAGACGGTCCGCTTCCTCGACCACGATTTTTGGCAGCTCCGACCAGAACCGACCTAATTTAATCCCTAGCCCAGCAGCCCCTCGGTCATTTAATTTGCGCAGCAAATTGACCGTCTCTTGAGGGCTATCCTTCATCGCAAAGGCTGTCGTAAACAGCATTTCGCCGGATTTGGTCCAATCAGCAATGTCAGGGGCATCCATGACATTCACTGACTTTACAATCCTGGAGTCGCCCTGCTTGCCGGCAACGAGCTTTGCTTCTGATAAAGGATAGATCGTTAACGCTTCTCGGATCGTAAGATGCATAACCGCTCCCCCTCACTTCTTTTTATCGATTATATGGCGGCGAAAGGGATTCAGTCAATGATTAATGTCACGTTTTATAACATAAAATCAAATTATCATGACATTTTTATGAATACATGTCCACTTAATGTTATTTAACTTAACATATACGTTGGTAAATCGAAGATAATTCACAAAAAAATACAAAAAGACGTGCATTATAGGCACGTCACATCGAACATGGCTTATCAACTAACCCTGTGTTTTTGCACGACGTTTATCTCGAATCATATTAGATCACTCGAAAAGATCCGGTCCCCACCGTGCCCAGGTTCCCTTCTTGATCGACGATTCGTCCCTGCGCGGTAATCATCTTTCGGGATTGATGAATAATCTCTGCTGTGACTAGTAGCCTCCCCTCCTTCAGAGGTGACACAAACGTTACATTCAGATTGGTTGTCACCACTTTATCCTGCGGTCTGGCAGCCATCACAACAACCCCCATGGCATTATCCAACAGCGAGGAGAGCACGCCTCCATGAACAATGCCGATCATGTTCAAATGATGGGATTTGGCTTCAAGAGCTATTTCCACCACCTCCTCTTCCAGGCGTACAAATTCACACCCCAAGTAACCCCAGAAGGTCGGCTCAGCGAGCTCAGCCATTCGCTGCAGACGTGCACTTTGATCCGATAAGGAATCCATAGAATCACCTCCTTCCCGCTCCATTCCATATACGCACCCTGTTACGTCCCTTTATCATTTCGCTCCGCTTCTTCTTCCAATAACTGTCTGCGCAGCACTTTGCCTACGATCGTCTTGGGCAGTGAATCACGGAACTCCACTTGACGAGGTATTTTGTAGGCAGCCAGACGCTTCCGGCACCACTCTTCAAGGTCCCGTTCTACCAGATCTGCTCCAGGCTTCAACACAATGAAAGCCTTCACCGTCTCTCCGCGGTAGGAGTCCGGAACACCAACTGCCACCGCTTCTTGTATGGCGGGATGCTCAAACAATACCTCCTCAATTTCACGCGGATAGATGTTGTAACCGCCTGCAATTATCATGTCTTTCTTCCGGTCGACGATCGTAAAATACCCATCCTCGTCCATGGTTGCCATATCACCCGTGTATAACCATCCTTCCCTGAGTGTCGATGCCGTATCCTCGGGTCTGTTCCAGTACCCTTTCATCACTTGCGGGCCCCGGATCGTCAGCTCGCCGATTTGACCAAGAGGCATCTCTTCACCGGAATCCGGATCAACAACGCGAGCCTCCGTGTCCGGTAAAGGAGTACCGATTGTGCCAATTTTGCGGTACCCCCAAATCGGATTTGCATGTGTTACCGGCGATGCCTCCGTCAGCCCGTAGCCCTCAATCAAACGACCGCCTGTCAGCAGCTCGAATCGCTCCTGCACTTCAAGGGGTAAAGGGGCTGAGCCACTAATACACACGTTGATCGAGGACAGCTCGTAAGCCTCCGCACGCGGATGATGAATCAGCCCAATATACATCGTCGGTGCTCCCGGAAAGACGGTCGGCTTTAGTCTGGCTATGGTCGCCAAAATCTCATCGACTTCGAACTTGGGAATCAAAATCAGCATGCCTGCAGTGAGCATGGACTGGTTCAATAAAACAGTAAGACCAAACACGTGAAAGCAAGGCAGTGCGCCTAAAAAGCGCTCTTCACCGGTTCGGGTTTGATAAAACCAATACTTACACTGATAGGCGTTGGCGACCAGATTATAGTGAGTCAGCATGACCCCCTTCGATATTCCTGTCGTTCCGCCGGTATACTGCAAGAGGGCGATGTCCTGCTCCGGCTCTACATCCGCACATAGGGATACCGGCACAGACTTTTGCAGAAGCTCTTTATAGCTCCGTACAGTTTCACTGTAGGGAATAGTTATTTTAATTCCATCCTTACGAAGCTTAAGCGGATAGAGAATATTTTTAGGAAACGGCAAATAATCCTTGATCGAGGTAACGATTACATGCTTGAGATTGGTTTTGTCTTGAACATTCGCTACGCGCCCATAAAGCAGATCCAGCGTGATGATCACTGTTGAGCCAGAGTCCGCGAGCTGGTAAGCCAGCTCCCGCTCCTTATAGAGCGGATTGGTTTGAACAACAACGGCGCCCAGCATCAACGTTCCGAAGTAAGCAATCACCGCAGTCGGGCAATTCGGAAGCATGATCGCCACTCGATCACCGCGGTTTATACCAAGTTCCCGCAACCCACCGGCAAACCGATACGCGGCATCTAGAACCTCTTTGTAAGACAGCGTTTTTCCCATAAAATGCAGTGCAGGCTTTTCAGGATAGGTGTGAGCAGAATCAATCAATAATCGGGCTACATTGTGCTTGGGATATTCGTAGGTCGAAGCCACTTCAACTGGATAATGACGGAGCCAAGGCTTTACGGAATCCATCTTTCATCATCCCTTTCAAGCTACTTGGGCTGGCGACTACACGATGTATTTCTCTCCTTGCACGATCCGTGCAGCAATCTCTCTTTTGAGACCGACTGTATTGACGGAAGTACGCCGGGATAGCTTCTTCAGAATAGACAGCTGCGTTCGAAGCATATCCCCTGCTTCCATTGTACTGAGGGATTCCTTGGCGCACTCTTCCAGCTTACCGAAGGCCTCGTGCACAAACACGATGGTCATCTGAATGGCATTCTTCGCTTTATCCTCCCCTACACGGTCTATCAGCTTTAGCGTTCGGAGCAGCGCACTTTCGGCTGCAAACAATTGGATCATCATATCCGCAAGATGACTAAGCACCTCTTGTTCCTTATCCAGCGCCATGCCATATTTTTGTACGGCTAGACCGCCTACCATCAGGAAAATCTTTTTCCCCATCGTAACCAAATGAGCCTGCTCTGCCAACGTATCTTCAAAGATCTGACCGGGCACGATCGACAGCAGCTCCTCTTGCAAGGCTTGCGCTTTTTGCAGCAAAGGCAGCTCGCCTTTCATTGCTTTCTTGACAAGTGTGCCTGGAATCAGCAATCGGTTAATTTCATTTGTCCCTTCAAAAATTCGATTGATCCGCGAATCGCGGTAGATCCGTTCGATTTTATATTCCTGAATGTAGCCATAGCCGCCGTGAATTTGCAGCCCTTCATCGGCCACACGGTCCAATACCTCGGAAGCAAACACCTTGTTGATCGAGCACTCCAACGCGTATTCGGCGATGCTTTTGGCGGATTGTTTGCCTGCATCTGCACTCGTGTGGTCAATATCCTTTAGCATATGGTCAAATAATCCTGTTGTCCGGTACACCATGCTTTCCAGCGCATAGGTTTGGATATTCATTTCGGCAAGCTTCATGCCCATCAAAGGGAAGCGCGATATCGGCGTTCCGAATTGCGTTCTGGTATTCGCGTATCGGCTCGTCAGTTGGATCGTCTCCTTGGCTGCGCCCACACAGCCGGTAGCCAGCTTATACCGCCCAATATTGAGGATATTAAAAGCAATCAAGTGCCCTTTGCCCACTTCTCCAAGCAAATTTTCGACAGGCACATGGACTTCCTCAAAAAATAAAGGACGGGTAGATGAGCCTTTGATGCCCATTTTCTTTTCCTCGGGTCCGTAAGTGAAGCCAGGCAGCCCTTTTTCAACGATAAAAGCGCTGAATTGCGCGCCGTCCACCTTGGCGTACACGATAAAAATATCGGCAAATCCGGCATTCGTGATATACAGCTTAGAGCCGTTCAACACATAATGCTTGCCATCTTCCGACAACCTGGCTGTCGTCTTCGCTCCAAGAGCATCTGAACCAGAGGTCGGCTCCGTCAAGCAGTAGGCGGCAATTTTCGCTCCTGTGGCTAGGTCGGGTAAATATGTTTTCTTTTGCTCAGGAGTACCGAAGAACACGATCGGCAGTGTTCCAATCCCTACGTGAGCGCCGATCGACAGCGCAAAGGAAGAGGCCCGGGCTAAATTCTCGCTAATAATGGTGGAGCTGACTTTATCCAGTCCGAGTCCGCCATAAATCTCCGGCACATCCGCACCTAGCAGCCCCAGCTCACCGGCCTGCCGCATGAGCTTCACAGTCAGCTCGTAATCGAGCTTCTCCAGCTGATCATCATGAGGAACAACCTCTCCCTCGACAAAATCTCTTGTTGTATCGGCGATCATACGATGCTCTTCCGTAAAGTCTTCCGGCGTCAAGATACTGCGATAATCCGTATCTGAAATCACAAAACTGCCGCCAACAACCTTATCCTCCATAGGAATCGCTCCTTTCGCAATGAAAGATTGAACCTGTACTTCAGCTGTTTCCTCCGAGCTCCTGTCGCTTGAAGCGAGAATGCATCAAACGTCCTCCGCCTCAGCCGCATGCACTTCAAATACGCCTGCGGCCCCCATGCCGCCGCCAATGCACATAGATACAACACCGCAGCCTCCTCCGCGTCTTTGCAGCTCATAGATGAGGCTTGTTGTCAGCTTAGCTCCCGTACAACCAAGCGGATGGCCCAACGCAATAGCACCGCCGTTCACATTCACCTTGTCTTCATCCAGCTCGAGCTCGCGAATAATGTGCACGCATTGAGACGCAAAGCTTCATTAATCTCATAAAGATCAACCTGATCTTTTGAGATTCCCGCCATCTGCAGCGCCTTAGGAATGGCTTTCACCGGTCCGACGCCCATAATTTCCGGCTCGACGCCGGAGAGGGCGAAGGAGCGGAAGGTCGCCAGCGGCCGCAAACCGAGCGCCTCCGCCCGCTCCCGGCTCATGACCACGGCGGCGGCGGCCCCGTCCGACGTCTGCGACGCATTGCCGGCCGTCACCGTGCCGGCCAGAGCAAACGCAGGCCTCAGCTTCGCGAGGCCTTCCATCGACGTGTCCGGCCGGACGCCTTCGTCCGTGTCGAACACGAACCTGCGCTCGAACGCCTTGCCGCGTTCGTCGATGCCCTTCACGCTCGTAGCCACAGGCACGATCTCGGCGGCAAACCGGCCCGCCCGGATGGCGGCGGCGGCTCGCTCGTGGCTGCGCACGGCGAAGCGGTCCTGCGCTTCGCGGGTGATCCCGAAGCGGCTGGCGACCGCTTCGGCCGTATGCCCCATGCCCATGTAGACCTCGGGCATGGCACGAACGAGCTGCGGATGCGGCGAGAGCTTGAAGCCCGTCATCGGGACGTGGCTCATGCTCTCTACGCCCCCGGCGATAATAACCTCCGCGTGGCCCAGCATAATGCGCTCCGCCGCATATGCGATGGCCTGCAGCCCGGAGGAGCAGAATCGATTGACCGTGATGGCCGGCACGGTCACGGGAAAGCCCGCATACAGCGACATCGTGCGGGCAAAATTCAGCCCCTGCTCGCCCTCCGGCATCGCGCAGCCGATAATAATATCCTCTACATCTCCCTTCTCTAGACCCGGGGCACGTCGAACCGCCTCCTCCAGCACTGCTTTGCCCAAATCCTCCGCGCGGGTCTGAGCGAAGCTTCCCTTCTTGGCGCGCCCAACCGCCGTGCGCGTAATGGATACAATGACTGCTTCCTTCATATGACTCACCTCGCTTTGGTTCAATTAGTTTCGCAGCGGTTTGCCTTTGGACAGCATATACTGCATCCGCTGCTGAGTTTTCGGTTCCCCGCATAGACTAAGGAAAGCTTCACGCTCCAAATCCAGCAAATATTGCTCTGAAACCAGAGTCCCTGAGGGAACACTGCCTCCGCTTAGCACATAGGCGAGCTTATTCGCGATTTTCTGATCATGCTCACTGATATATCCGCCAAGCTTCATACTATAAGCAGCAACCTGAAGAACAGCTCCCCCTCTTCACCGGCTACTCGAACTAACTCCGGTCTCTTCGGCTCGTAGCCCGCTTCCTCCAGTCTTTGGACAGCACGCTTCGCTTCATAAATTCGATGATCAAGATTCATGACCACACCATCTGCAGGACTCATATACCCGAGCGTTTTCGTATCATGCCCGCTGGTTGACACCCTCGCCATGGCAATCGTTTCAAAAACTTCATTTAATAAAGGCTGAGCGTCTACATTCGGATTCGTCAGCTGCCTGCCCAGACGCAGCGCCATCTCTTTACAACCGCCTCCTGCAGGAATAAGTCCTACACCTGTTTCAACAAGACCGAAATACGTCTCTGAGCTGAATAAAATCTGATCCGCAGGCAAACAAACCTCCACGCCGCCTCCCAGTGTCATTCGATGGGGAGCCGCAACGACGGGCTTCTCCAAATATTTCAGCTTCATCATCGTGTTCTGAAACAATCGGATTATAGCGTCTACTTCATCCCATTCTTCGTCCTGCGCCTCCATGAGAAGAAGCATAATATTGGCGCCTACACAAAAGTTTTTGCCTTCATTCGCAATAACCAGCCCGCGATAATTACTTCGCACTTCATCGACGCTCTGCGAAATCATGGTCAGGATATCCGCTCCAATTGCATTGTTGGGAGAATGAAATTCCAGGCAGGCAACGCCATCGCCAATGTCAATCAAACTGGCTCCGCTATTCGACCGGATCACCTTGTTCTGTTTTTTGCACAAAGCTAGTGAAATTATTTCGGGCTTCGTGTTCAGATCTAGATAAACTCCTTTTTGCCCATACACCTGCGGGCAGGCTCCCTCCATACGGTAAAAGCTCTCATTCCCTTGAGCAATCCATTCCTTCACCCAGCTCGGAACCGCGCTTCCCTCTGCCTCCATGCGTTCAACGGATCGTTTCAAGTCGATAGCGTCCCACGTTTCAAAAGGTCCCATTTCCCAATTAAAGCCCCATTTCATCGCGTTATCCATTTCGACAATGGAATCTGCGATTTCCCCCAACTTCTCGGCTGCATAGATCAATACCGGCTTCAAAATCCTCCAAGCTAGCTCGGAATACCTGTCTTTTGTTCCCAAGAGCGCTTTCAGCTTTCCTGCGGCCCCTTTTGCCTGCTTAGCGGCTTCGATGGAAGCCGAGCTGATCTTACGTGACAGCGCATAACTCATACTATCTAATTGAAGCGAATGAATTTCTTTTCCAGCGGCTGTCTTCACCTTCTTATAAAATCCTTGCCCTTGCTTTTCGCCGATCCACCCTCTCGCCACCAGCTCTTGCAGCAATTCAGGCGTGCGGAATACTTCCTTTTCTTCATGTGCCGTCACATTGTGAAACACATTATCAGCCACATGTACAAACGTATCCAACCCGACCAAGTCCAACGTACGGAAGGTAGCACTCTTCGGCCGCCCCATTGCTGGACCGGTAACGGCGTCTACGTCTTCAACCGAATATCCCCCGGCAGCCATCTCCCGCAGAGTAACCAACAGCCCGTACGTCCCAATTCGGTTTGCAATGAAATTCGGCGTATCCTTTGCCTGCACAACCCCTTTGCCCAATCTTTTTTCGCAAAAATCCTTCATATAGCAAAGGACTTCCGGAGACGTGAACCGATTTGGAATCACTTCAAGAAGCTTCATATATCTCGGTGGATTAAAGAAATGGGTACCCAGAAAATACGCTTTAAAAGCATTGCTGCAACGCTCCACCATGTCTTGAATGGAAATTCCGGATGTATTCGAGCTTACGATCGTACCAGGCTTCCAAACCGATTCGATCCGACTCAAGAGCTGTCGCTTTACCTCCAGCCGCTCGACCACCACCTCAATGATCCAATCCACCCCGCTGAGCCTAAGCAGATCATCTTCAAGATTGCCTGCAGTGATCCTCTCCGCGAAATCAGGGCGAAACAACGGGGCCGGATTCATTTTCTTCAACCGTTCGATCGCACTACTCGCAAGCCTATTCCTCACTTTTGAATGCTCTAAAGTAAGGCCAGCAGCTTCCTCTTGAGACGTTAAGCTCGTCGGCACAATATCAAGCAGAATGACAGATATGCCCGCATTCGCCAGATGAGCCGCAATACCAGAGCCCATAACCCCCGACCCGATTACGGCTGCCTTCTGTATATGGAACATGTGAGGTACCCCCGTTCTTTGTTCAGATTGGTTCGCCACCTTCTGATAGCCTTCCATGCTTCCAGCCACACATCTATCCACTATCCCATGCGCTCAGAAACATACGGGTCTGCAAAGGATTCTGTAGTTCTTGATTCAGCAATGTTTCCACCTTTTGGTACACTACAAAGCATCTTGCCGAGCTCTGCCTCCTACATTCAGGCTTTCATGGTTCTAGTCACTATCCCATTTGCTCAGAAAACGTCCAGACCTGCGCGTGTTGTTCATGCAAACATTCTTGCGACGAAACATCACGTTTTTCCTCGTCTTTCCACTTACTCCACGCTTTACCTCGTTCTACCACCTTCCGTTAACGTTCCATGCTTATAGCCACGCATCTATCCACTATCCCATGCGCTCAGAAACATACGGGTCTGCAAAGGATTCTGTAGTTCTTGATTCAGCAATGTTTCCTCCTTTTGGTACACTTCAAAGCATCTAACCACTATCCCATTCACTCAGAATCGTCCTGACATGTATGTTTCGTTCAAGCCAAGATTCTCATCATTCATACACCACGTTCTGCCGAGCTCTGCCTCCTACTGTCAGACTCCCAAGCATCTAACCACTATCCCATTCACTCAGCAGGCATCAAGTTTACCAGCTAAATGTACGTTAAGCATCGACACCTTTAACACCGAAGCGATTCCTACTTTCACCCTAAATAAACCAAGTCAAATTTAAAATGCCTATACTGCCTCTTGACAATCGAATCGTCTTCAAACCAAACAGCACATTTGTCGATTTTGAATTTGCAGCCTGTGCCCACTGCTCGAACGAAATGCAACGGATTAGAAGTAAACACGATTGAACTGAACACTGCAGCCCGTGTCTATTCTGAGCGAAAGGGATAGTGGTCATAAAAAAGGCCCCCCCCATACATCAGCCTAAAAAATCCCCCTAATCAGGGTCCTTCAATAACAAGGCACCCATTTAAACTCAACCCCCAAACACAGCCAATTCCAGCAATTCGGCAATATCTCTCGCTTTGACCTGGTCCTCAACCTCCTTCAGCTTGGTACCGTCCTCAACCATCGTCAAGCAATACGGGCACGCTGAGCTGATTACAGTTGGTTCGACGGTCAAAAGCTGCTCCGTACGCGCGAGGTTTACGCGTGTGCCCGACGTTTCTTCCATCCACATCATTCCCCCTCCGGCACCGCAGCACATGCTGTTCTCCCTTGACCTCGGCTGCTCCACAAGCTCTACGCCCGGGATGGCTCGAAGCACGCTTCGTGGCTGGTCATAAATTTCGTTATAACGACCCAGATAGCAGGAATCGTGATAAGTAATCCTCTCTTTCACTTCATAACGGGGCTGCAAACGCCCTTCCTTGACCCACTGATCAAGCAGCTCTGTATGATGGAATACCTCGGCCTGCAGCCCGAAATCCGGATATTCATTTTTGAGTGTATGGTACGTATGCGGACAGGCAGTTATGATTTTTTTAACGTTGTACTTATCAAAGGTTGCTATGTTGTCCGCACATAATTGCTGGAACAGAAATTCATTGCCCATGCGGCGCGGTGTATCGCCTGAATTTTTTTCCTCATTCCCCAGGATGGCAAAGGATATGCCCGCTTCGTTCATCAGCCTCACCAGAGCTCGCGTGATTTTCCTGCTGCGGTTATCATAAGAGCCCATAGATCCTACGAAGAACAGATAGTCGAAATCAGGATTTTCTTTGACCGTCCGAACATATAGCTCTCCATCAGGATCCATGTCCTTCACCCATTTACTCCGGTCGTTCCGACTTATTCCCCATGGGTTTCCTTGCCTTTCGATATTTTGCAGCGCGCGCTGTCCGTCATGCGGCATAATTCCTTGGGTGAGCACGAGATGCCTTCGCATATCGATAATCTTATCAACATGCTCGTTGCCGACCGGGCACTGATCTTCACAATTGCGGCAGGTCGTACAGGCCCAGAGCTCTTCCTCCGTAATGACTCCGCCAATCATTTCAGTTTGGAGCGGATCCAAATCAGTACCACCTCCAAAGACTAAGGCAGGAACCCAAGGCGATTTGGATGTCAGTACGGCTCCTTTATCCGTCAAATGATCTCGCAGCTTACTGATCAGAAGCATAGGTGATAGCAGCTTGCCGGTCGTATTAGCCGGACATACATTCGTGCAGCGCCCGCATTCCACGCAGGAGTAAAGATCCAATAATTGCTTCCGGGTAAATTCCTCAATTTTCCCAACCCCAAAGGACTCCGCATTCTCGTCTTCCAAATCGAGCGAACTTAATTTGCCGACCGGTTCCGTTCTGCGAAGAAAAATGTTAATGGGAGCTGTCATCAAGTGAAAATGTTTGGACTGCGGCACGTAAACCAAGAAAGACAGCAAAATAAGAAGATGCAGCCACCAGCCCGTATAAAAACCAACGGTTACAGCAGATTCAGACAACCCGCTAAGCATGGGAGCCAGTGCCGATGAAATCGGAGCAAGTACAGAACCGGCGAGCCCCCCTTTTACGCGTTCAAAGGCTAAAGTCACGACAACGGACAGCATCAGAAACAATATGAAAAACAGGACAATACTCGGCTTCCAGCCTCGCTTCAGTCTCTTAAGCTTCTCCATGTACCGTCTATATGCGGCGTATCCCGTTGCGAGAAGAATCAAACCGACTGTCACTTCTTGAAAAAACCAAACCAAGTATAACCCGGTATCGGCAGTCCGCGTCCAATAAGACCTTTCAAAATCAAATCAAGCGCGCCTAGCTGCAGGATGATAAACCCATAAAAGATGATGACATGCATGATGCCGCTTTTTTTGTCCTTCAGCAGCTTGCTCTGCCCAAATACTTGAACTGCAAATACACGAAGCCGCTGTTTGATTTCTTTTTCCAAAGCCACAGGTTTGCCTAGACGGATATATAGATAACGGTGGCAGACAACTTTTACGAACATATACAGCGCAATTCCCAATACAGCCAGAAAGAATACAAATTGGATCATGGCAATGGTCATCAGCAGCCCCTCCATTTCAGCGGTTTAATAAAACGCTTACACATTGACAGCACAAAAAAGCAGCATTCATGGGCGTAAAAGGTAGCATGAACGTTGCTTGATAGACGGCTGCGATGTATATCATGGATGTTACGATGAGGTGATGGTCGACAATTTCTCTTATGGATTACTATGCCTATGCTAAAAGGCTCGGATTCAGTCTGAAAGCCTTTCGTTGACAAGAGATATAACGTATTTTATGATGGTCACAGAAAATGAATGACTATTCATTCACCTTTACCAATATCTTACACCGGGGTGATTGCCATGACAAGTAGCAAAAAACCAGATAAATATTACGCTATCCTCGAAGGCGCGCTCCGCGTATTTGCCGAGCACGGATATCATCGCTCCCAGGTATCTAAAATCGCTAAGGAAGCCGGTGTTGCCGACGGTACGATTTATTTGTATTTCAAGCGAAAGGAGGATATCCTGACCAGTTTGTTCCGTGAAAAGCTTGGCGAGCTTGTTGACAAATTCAACGCTGGCCTGGATGAGAAGATGACGGCTCGTGAAGCCTTGCAGAAGGTTTGCTGCATTCATTTTTCAGAGCTTGAAAACAATCTCCCCCTCGCTTACGTCACTCAAATCGAGCTTAGGCAGAGCGACCTCGAGCTGCGCAAAGAGATTGGTCTGGCTGTGAAGCCATATATTGTGCTCATTGAAAATATACTGAAGAAGGGCGTGCATGACGGCAGCTTTCGGTCTAATTTGGATGTAAAGCTCGTCAGATTGCTCTTGTTTGGCGCCATGGATGAAGTCGTCACTTCCTGGCTGATTTCAGGTCAAAAGTATTCCCTGTCGGCACAAGCCCCCGCAGCTATTGAGTTTTTCATGAACGGTCTCACAGGCTAGCCTTTATGAAAGTATATTCAGAAAGGAGCTTGGCATATGGACATTTTTGTTTTACTTAAGCAAACCTTTGATACGGAAGAAAAAATTCATGTCCAAAATGGGAAAGTCGCAGAGGATGGCGTGAAGTTTGTCATCAACCCTTATGATGAATACGCTGTCGAGCAGGCTATTCAAATCAGGGATGAGCTTGGCGGCAAAGTCATTGTACTTTCAGTAGGTCCTGAAAGAACCGCCGAGGCTCTTCGCACGGCTCTTGCCATGGGCGCTGACGAAGCAGTCCTGATTTCGGATGACCGAATTGACGGGGATGAATGTGAGGTTGCAGAGATTTTGGCGGCTTATTTGCGGGGCAAGTCTATTGACTTGATACTTGGAGGAACTTCTCCGTAGATAACGGATCAGGTCAGGTAGCGGTGCGGCTAGCCTCTCTGCTCGATATTCCGCATGTTGCGTCAGTTACCAAGCTTGAGCTTTCCGGTCAGAGTGCTGTTGCTGAGCGTGATGCTGAAGGGGATACAGAAATCGTTGAAGTGAGTCTTCCCGCTTTGTTCACTGCGCAGCAAGGCTTGAATGAACCGCGTTATCCCTCCCTGCCGGGCATTATGAAAGCAAAGAAAAAGCCGCTGGCCCGGTTATCGTTAGATGATCTGAATACGGACGGCATCACCGCCAAAACGGAACGGTTAGCACTAGACCTGCCTCCTGAGCGGCAAGCCGGTCGCATCCTACGAGGTGAGCTGACTCAGCAGGTGGCGGAATTGGTGCAAGCACTGCGCAATGATTCTAAAGTGATCTAAAGGAGGCCGATCCCATGACTGCTCGTCCAATTCTTGTCGTAGCGGAAACTCGCGGTGGTAAGCTCCGCCAGGTGACATTCGAAGCTATTCAAGCTGCGCAGCTTGCTGCAGAGCCCGGCAGTCCGATTGCAGCCGTATGCTTAGGAGCTGCTGGAGCCAAGGCTTTTGCAGATGAGTTGGCCTCGTGCGGTGCCGATACTGTTTATGTGGTTGAGAATTCGTCCCTTGGCGTCTATCAGCCTGAGGCCTATGCAGCCTCCTTACTTGAGGTTGTCAAAAATGTGGCTCCGCAAGCCATATTCATGGGACATACGGCTTTAGGGCGCGATCTCGCTCCACAGCTTGCGGCGAAGCTGCAAGCCGGACAGATCTCCGACGTGACGGCAATTGAACGCCGTGGGAATGAAGTCGTCTTTACCCGTCCGCTCTACGCCGGCAAAGCCGTCGAGAAGAAAGCGTTTACCGATCCGGGCGGACCCTGGATCGTGACAGTGAGGCCGAACAACATCGCTGCCCCTGAGCCTGACCTATCCCGTCAGGCACAGATAATCGATGTTGCCTGCCCTGCCCCCTCCCTGCGCGCCGTCGTCAGGAAGGTCGTGGCAAAGGCGTCCGGCGCCGTCGATTTGGCTGAAGCCAAAATCGTTGTCTCCGGCGGACGGGGCGTGCGCAGCGCCGAGGGCTTCCGGCCGCTCGAAGAGCTGGCCGCCGTGTTGGGCGGCGCTGTGGGCGCTTCCCGCGGAGCGTGCGACGCGGGCTACTGCGATTACGCGATGCAAATCGGCCAGACCGGCAAGGTCGTGACGCCGGAAATCTACATCGCGTGCGGGATCAGCGGCGCCATCCAGCATCTGGCGGGGATGAGCGGATCGCGGGTCATCATCGCGATCAATAAGGACCCGGAGGCGCCGATCTTTAAAGTCGCCGACTACGGGATCGTCGGCGACCTGTTTGAAGTTTTGCCCCTTCTTACAGAGGAATTCCGCCGAATGCTGTAAGGGCCTGCTAGCAGGGACTACAAGGAAGTCTAGGGTGGAAATGTAAGAAATGCGAGATGTACTGCATGGATGCCCATGAAGATGATCGAATTTCACGGTTGTACACGGATGATGTATGCGTAGCGATTCGATCTTCACGGTTGTACACGGATGCATGAGGATGTATACGGATTCAAATTTTCACGATTGTTCACGAATGCTATGGTTGTAAATGAACATTCACGGAAGATCACGGGAGTTCTTATCATAAAAAAGGCTGTAGCAAGCGCCGCTACAGCCTTTTTTTAGTTACATTTTGAACTAACCAAGTAATCTCCTTTAGCCGTCCATGTCAGTCCTATATAGTTTTACTTGATTTTGAACTATCTTACAAGCTTCACATTATGCCATCTTAACTGGTCATAGTCTGAATTATCCCCTCTGGCTGTCGAGCCATTCCAGCAAATCCTGCATCACTTCATCACGGTTGATTTCATTCAGCATCTCATGACGGCCTTCCGGGTATAACTTGCAGCTGACATGTTTCACACCTAGGTTCTGGTACATCGTGTACAGACGTTGTATGCCTTTACCATACGCCCCGACAGGATCCCCGTCACCGGCAAAGATATAGATAGGCAAGTCTTTTCGAATATTCCGAAGAAGTGCCGGAGAATGAGTCTCTCTCAAGCCTCTAAAAAAATCCCGATAAAAGCCTGACGAGCATATCGCACCACAATACGGGTCGGCCTCATATGCTGCAACCTCAGCGGCATCTCTGCTCAGCCAGTCCGAAGAAGTCCGGGCATTCGAAACTCCCTTGTTATAGGCTCCAAACGTAAGCCCATGCAAAAGCTTGCTTCGGTGATTTTCGCCCTTGATTCGAGCTTCTAGGGCTGCAATGACTATGCCACCTAGAAGAGCCGGCCCTTGACTCCCATTACTTCCGGACAGCACAACGCCCTGTACATTCCGAGGATGCTCCGCGAGATAAGTGCCCAGCATATACTGAACAAGAAAGGAGCCCATACTGTGACCCATCAGGTATAAGGGAAGCTTATGATCATGCTGCTCTCTTATATAATGGGCAATCTCACCGAGATGCCGCGCCATATGATGAAAACTATCTTTTACAAAAATACCTATCTGCTCCGGCGAGCCTGCTGTAAGGCCGTGACCAATATGATCGTTGGCGTACACCGCATATCCATGAGAGGTTAAAAATGCTGCCAATCGTTCGTACCGCAAGGCTGACTCCGACATCCCATGAGCGATCTGAAGGATCCCTTTCCACTCTGCCCCTTCATCTGGCAGCCAGGCATATAAGTAAACATCTGTGTTCTTTGAATCCTTCCAATAACCATGTCGTCGTTCCATCTTAGCGCCCCTTTGACAATAATAAAACGCTTACTTTAGTATATCTGTTCCGCTATAGAATAACAGCCCCTTTTCCGAAGAAAAGAGGCGAAGTTAAAAGGCGTATCCTAAGATTAAATGGTCCAGTCGTTCCAATCTTTTTTCCTATTCTGCTGCAGCCCAAGCCAGCCAATCGTCTTGTCAATGACATCCTGGGAAAAAGCTGAACCTGAGAAAGTGTGATCGGCTTGATAGATAAGTTCAACATCGCACTGCCCTTCTTTGCGCAGCCAGAACATCTTCTGATATAACGGGGCATAATCTACGGGTATGATATCATCTGATGTACCGTGAATCACCAGCACATCGCCGTTAAATCTACGCAGCTGCTCGAATGGCTGATGCTGTGCCAAGGAATCGAAGAATCGACTTGTTAGCAAGTAACCGTGATGATCGATAGCTCCTCCACGAGGAAGTTTCTCATACTCATTTTTACCAACAATGCGCACGATATCACTGTGAGGATGCGCTACAGCCGACCACAACACTAATGTTTTCACGCGGTGGTCCTTAGCTGCCGTAAGAAGGGCAGTTGCCCCTCCTAAGCTATGGCCGACGAGAATGACCCGGCTCAAGTCGACGCATTCGATGGTTAAGGCATAGTCAATCACGCTGCGTGTCTGTTCGATCAGAACATCCAGCCCCCCTGCACCGTAATCACCAGTGCTTTCTCCGCAGCCCCCATAATCAAATCTGAGCACCAAATACCCCATCTTACTGAATTCCCGTGCAGCCTTTACAAATAACCGGTCTACGCCGATTCTGCTGCCAATAAAACCATGACAAATGATGATTAAGGGCCATCGGTCGCATTGACCGGATGAGGATAGCTTGGAGTGTGCAGGATAATGCAGGGTAGCTGCCAGTTCGGCGTGTTCACTTTGAATGGTAATGGTGTGCTCCATAGGGATGACTTCCTTTCATCTGCCAATAAGTTAATGTGTATAATTCCGATTGTTTTACTATGTTTTAATGCTAGCACCAACTGCTGATCGTGTCAATGAAGATTTTCTTCATTATCCGAATTTCACTCTGCTTATACATATATTCTCTCCAAAAATGTTCAAAATCCACACAGGGCGTGGTGTCGTCGTAGGATGATCGTCAACCATGATCGGCAATTCCTCTCGGGCTTCGATCTCATTGATAGCCCACAAAATTTTACATCTAACCGCTGTACTAGAATCGGACGCGACATTCGGCATGCAGCCAACAAATGCAAAAAAGGCTGGAAGCGAGCAATCCTGCTCTTCTTCCAACCACTCTTTCGCTGCTACAGCTTATGCTTCCAAACCTACCTGCCGTCTCCATCCAGCAAATTTCCAAGCCCGCCAAGGATGCTGCCTTCTTCTTTGCGTCCTCCGGGACCTGCCGCTGCTGCAATCCGGTCGGCCAAACGGCTGAACGGCAGGGATTGAATCCATACGCGTCCCGGTCCTCTGAGCGTAGCGAAGAATAATCCTTCGCCGCCGAAGAGCGCCGTCTTCACACCCTTCACAAACTCAATGTCGTAGTCAACGTCCTGCGTCATCGCGACCAGGCATCCGGTATCGACGCGAATCATTTCGCCGGGGCGGAGCACTCTTTCACAGATCGAGCCACCGGCATGAACAAACGCCAAACCGTCACCCTCGATTTTCTGCATAATGAAGCCCTCACCGCCAAAGAAGCCGGCTCCCAGCTTGCGCTGAAATTCGATTCCGACAGAAACGCCTTTCGCTGCGCAAAGAAATGAATCCTTTTGGCAAATGATTTTCCCGCTTAGCTCTTGCAGATCCATGGCCATAATCTTACCTGGATAAGGAGCCGCGAAGGTAACCTGTTCTTTGCCTTGATGGCTTCGGTTCGTAAACACGGTCATAAACAAGCTTTCGCCTGTCAATAATCGCTTGCCAGCTCCAAGCAGTTTGCCCATAAAGCCTTTGTTCTCACCGCTGCCGTCCCCAAAGATCGTTTCCATTTGAATATGTTGATCCATCATCATCATGCTGCCCGCCTCGGCAACGACGCTTTCACCCGGGTCCAGTTCAATCTCAACATACTGCATTTCATTGCCTAGAATACGATAATCAATCTCGTGCGCGTTCATAAATCCAGATTCCTCCTAGAATGTTCCCGAATTTATTATCCTATACGCTCTAATGCTGGGACGGTTTCAAACAGATGACTCCGAAAATAAATCAATTTGCTATCGCTAAAAAGGATTTCTCTGCGCCTTCCGCTGCTTGCGCGCCTCGAACCTTGCCTCCGCTGTTTCAAACAGCTTCTTCTCTTCCTCTGTCTCGGGGATCACCGCAGGTACAGGACACGGTTGACCCTGACTATCAAGCGCCACGAACGTCAAATACGAGGTTGCCGTTGGCTTCTTCTCACCTGTCAACAAATTCTCGGACTCCACCTTTACATATACCTCCATGGAGCTGCGATGGGTCCAAGTGACGAATGCCTCCAGCTGGATCGCCTCGCCTAGCTTGACCGGCGCCAAGAAATCCAGACTGTCGCTGGATGCCGTTACGACCGCCCGCCTTGCATGACGCATACTTGCGATGGTTGCAACTTTATCAATATAGTGCATGACACGTCCGCCAAACACCGTGTTGTGGTAATTAATATCAGCGGGAAAAATAATTTCCGTTAAAACTGTCCGGGACAGTCTGGCCGGTTTCGCTTCCAATACCCATTCCTCCTGATGTGAACATACCTGGCTGTAAAGTGGCTTATTCGTAGTTAAGCTTTAAAGCGGCTGCCGCCTGCTTCGCCCGGCTTCTTGCTTCTTCCGTAGTATCAGCGCTGCTAAGCGCAACGGCCATTCGACGGCCTACCTTCGTTTCCGGCTTCCCGAACACACGAACTTGTGTATGAGGTACAGACAAAGCTTCTTCCAAACCGCTGATGCTATAGTCGGCTGCCTCGCGATCCGCTTTTAGTGTATAGCTGGCTCCCGGTGTCAACAAACGAATGCATGTGATTGGCAGACCCAGAATCGCTCTGGCATGCAGCGCGAATTCGGACAAGTCCTGTGTAGCCATCGTCACCATTCCGGTATCGTGAGGTCGCGGAGACACTTCGCTGAAATAGACACCTTCTTGGGACAAAAACAGTTCAACGCCATAAATCCCGTAGCCGCCCAGTGCGTCCGTGATGGTCTTCGCCATGTGTTTTGCTTCTTCAATGTGATATTCGCTCATAGCATGAGGCTGCCAGGATTCGATGTAGTCTCCGTCCTTTTGAATATGCCCGATCGGCTCGCAATAGGTGGTTCCTGACACGGACCGTACCGTTAGCAGTGTAATTTCTGAGTCAAAATGAATGAATTCTTCGACAATCACTCGACCTGCCTTCGCTCTTCCGCCTTCCATGGCGTAGTTCCAAGAATGCTCCGCATCCTCCGGTGTACGACAAACACTCTGACCTTTTCCTGAAGAGCTCATGATCGGCTTAATCACACATGGAGTACCAATCTGGGCAACGGCAGCTTTCAGTTCGTCCAACGTATCGGCAAAAGCGTACTTCGCGGTGCGAAGCTGAAGCGTCTCCGCTGCCAATCGGCGAATCCCTTCCCGGTCCATCGTAAGGCGCGAAGCTGTCGCCGTCGGGATCACCCGAAAGCCTTCCTGCTCCAGCTCCACCAAGACGGGAGTTGCGATCGCTTCAATTTCTGGAACAATCAGATCAGGCCGTTCTTGTAAAATCACTTGCTTCAGCTGCTCGCCGTCCAGCATATTAATGACATGGCTGCGGTGCGCGACCTGCATGGCAGGCGCATTCGCATAGCGGTCAACCGCAATCGTTTCGATACCCAGCCGCTGCGCTTCGATGATGACTTCCTTGCCAAGCTCGCCGGAACCAAGCAGCATCATTTTTTTCGCTTTGGCTGATAAAGGTGCTCCGTACATGAATCATTTTCCTCCCTGATCGTAAGCAAATTCTCTCAATCTCTATTTTCTACCTGGTCTATTGTAAAGGATTTATTTACTAAAAGATAGATTTCAGCAGCAGCTTGCGCAGAATCGGTGTCAGGTGTTCGGGAAGCTCACTGACGTCTGGAACCACTACACTGCTGCGACCATAAATGTTGCGCATAGTCAACTGCTGGGTCTCATGGACCTGGCCAGCGGCTAAAAATACGCTTATGACTTCAAGGCCAAGACGCCGGGCTTGCAGCACAGCCTCGCAGGTGTCGAGAATACCTGCGTCATTGTAGTCCGCCGCCGACGGCTCGCCGTCCGAGAAGACGAGCAGCACACGCTGCCGCTCGGCGCGCCGGAGGAGGCGCTCCGTCATGAGACGGATAGCATAGCCGTCTCGATTGTCCTGCTGCGGCTCGAGTGCCAGCAGAGCCGTGCCGCTGCCGGACGCGCAGGAGGAGCCGAAGTCGACCGCAACCTGGAACAGGTTCGGCGCTTCCTGCTCCGTGACGCGGTCCGCGTCCTCCCAGAATCCCACGATTTCGTGGGGGATTCGCAAGGACCGGAGGGTCTCGTGGAACAGCACGAGACCCTGTTTTGTTTCGTCCATTTTGTCATACATGGACGCCGAGCAGTCGACGAGCAGCGCGAACGCCGCGTCGATCTGGGGCACCGGCGCGCGCTTCTTATAGAAGAGACGCGGCGCTTCTTCGATCACGGCTCGCGTCAAGCGCTTGTCGAGCCGTCCGAACAGCCGATCGCCGCGCGGGGCGATCCGCTTCTGCTCGAGCGTGCGCCGGATGACGCGCTCGAGCTTCTTCGCGAGCGGCGCAGCGCGCTCGCTCAGGCGCCTGTAGGCGGCCTCCTGCTCCGCAGTGGGCCGCACAGGCGCCAGCCACGTCGCCGTCGCTCGCGCGTTGACGGCGCCTGCCTCGCTGTGCCCCGCCGCAGGGGCACGGCAATGCCTTCGCGCCGCGCTCCGCCCGCGGCGCCGGTGGTGTTCGCGCGCTGCGAGCGAGCCTGCGCGATCGCAAGCGCCTGATCCGCGGCGTCGCCCTCGCGCGGCGCGTCGCCTTGCGCGGCGGTGCGGGTGCCGCGCTCCAGCTCGAACCGCAGCAGGCCTGGGCTGCGGTCGCTGCTCTCGCGGTGCCAGGTCGGCAGCCGCTCCTGGCCGGGAAGCTGCCGCTCGCCGGGCTCGCCCGGCAGCGCATCATCATTAGCGAGCCGCTTCGCGCGCTTCAGCTCGCCTCGATAATGGGCAGGCAGCGGCTCCTGGACACCCACTCCCTGCTGCAGCCAAAAGTAAAGCGACTGGGCGTCTTTGCTAAGTCCATCGCCCAGCGCCTCCAGGATGGCTCGGCTAATGTCCGCCGCCTCCGCCGTATGCTCGGCCTCCTCCAGCTGCTCAAGCAGCGGGTATAGCGGACGGAGACGAGCTTGGAAATGCTCTATCGGCATCGTTGCTCCCACCGCTATATCAATTCGATCTGGGGATACCCAGCTAGCCCCAGTGAACCATCCATACATCAGAAGAAGTAAAGCTTCCGCCTCTTCTCCCTTTTCCGCATGGACTTTTAATTTATGATGAAAGTACGACGCATAGATGCGATGTCTCTGTTCGAAAACTTTTGCCGTCCCTGGCCGTATTCGCCTGCAAATTCGTTCTAACCGAATATCCTCGCCTAGCGCAAGCAGCTGGTTGGCCAGCCTGGGATAGCTTGAAGCTCCGCAAAAGGCCAGATAGTCAGCGACAGCTCTAGCGCCTGTAAACCACGCGCTGCCGATTCCGCGCAAATACACATCGCTTTTCATACCCGCTGCTTTATCGCTTGGCGTGAGGTCACGCCAAAACTGGCTGACCGTCATGATTTCCTTTTCCGTGTCATAATGCGAATGATAGGCTGCTTCCACTTCTAGTGAGGGCAAGCGGGTAAACATACGGGCCAGATCCACCAATTGCATATGCAGCTTGGCGTCAATTTTGTCATCCAGCAGTGTTAATTTTCCTACGAACATGGTTTAAAATAACGTCTCCGCTGTATTGATAACAGCGGCGCGTTCCCTCTCATCCGTTAGCTTGTCCGCAATAGCACGTGTAACGGCTCGTACCGGCGGGATGTAAGCAGCTAGATCGCAAGCATCCAAAAGCGCTCGGATCGAACCTGCTTCATCCGGCAGCTGTCCCATTTGGATAAGGGCCAATAAATCGGCAGATAGCTGCACAAAGGATCGCAGCATTTTCTCCTGCTTCAGCTTGGACTTCTCTATTAGCAACCGGTATAGCGCATCACCCTGCAGATAGGGTACTTCAATGCTGACAAACCGGTTTTTTAAGGCTTCATTTAACGGCACTGTTCCGATATAGCCTTCATTGAGTGCAGCAATGACCCTGAAACCTTCGGCTGCAGTCACAACTTCACCCGTGAAGGGATTTGTAATTGCTCTACGATGGTCCAGAACGCCATTAATCAGCGGAAGTGTCTCCGGCTTGGCCATATTAATTTCATCTATGTATAGAAAATGCCCTCTGGTCATTGCCTTCATGATCGGTCCTGGAACAAATTCAATCATCGGCGCACCATTCTTGTCATGTGTTAGTGTCTTAAACCCTAATAAAGCCTCGGCATCAAGATCCGTCGAGCAGTTAACGGCATGAAGCGGCTGACCAAACAAACTGGACAAATGCTCGGCCAGCTTCGTTTTACCGGAACCCGTCGGTCCTTTCAGCAGCACATTCTTTTCTAAACATAAAGCAATTGCAGCATCCAGAAGCACGTCCTCCTGAGGCGCTTCGAACTCTGCGCTGCCGATCAGATTTTGTTCAAGAGGAGTTAACCCTTGTGCCTGGCGTTGCTTTTGAACGGATATTTGGTCCGCCATCTCCTGCGGAAGCTTGGATAACATAGGTACGAGTTCCTTTCCTGAATCAGATACCTACTATCATTAATCAGGGGCAGACTTAATGTCAAGACGGATACGGGAAGAAGCCCAGGCTAAGGCAGCCAAGGCTCATCGATGACGGTATGCGCGTAGTAGGATATCTCTTCGCCGCATGCAGGGCAGCTTGGTTTGGAATCAGCCTCATTCAGCATCTCGGCAATCCCATACGAGGTTTCGTAGTTCAGGGCTTGAACAATGTCCTCCTTATGGATATATTCGCAGCTCCTGGAGCTGCAATACGCTCTCACCTTGAACCGGCTGCTCATGATTTGTCACCAGCACTAGGAAAGTCCATGTTGAGGATCACGGTATAAGAATCTTCATTTCTTGGAATCACCTGATAAACCTCTACATAGGGCGTACTGTACCGGTTCTCGGCCGTGTTCACCAATTCCTCGAGCACTTCGCTTAACGAGTCGTTTTCCTGCAGCTTGACCTCTGCAAAATATTGTTTGATCATCGGATTGTCTCACCATCCTTGTAAAAAAGCCCCCAGCTTCCATGCTGAGGGCTAAGCTGATATTCCTAGTGTCTTTGATATTGCTGTATATTCGTTTGCAGCTGCTGCTGTTGATACATGTCCATTTGCAGATGCTGTTGAACCGCTTGTTCCAACTGCGCACAAATTTGCATGCAGTGCTGCATTTGCTGAATAGCTTGGGCATGACCCCCAAGAGCATGCTGAATGATTTGAACTGCTTTGTGTTCACGCTGCGCCAGTTGTTCCAATTGAACCGCATTTTGCTGCTCTTGTTGAAGCATTTGTTGATACGTTTGACTTGCTAGCTGCGTTTGGGAAATCAATTGGGAAATAATTTGCTGGCTTTGCGCGATTTGTTGAATTAACTGATGCATTGAGAGTAATTCCTCCTGAAGATTCATAGTAGGCTTTGTATCGCCGACATTATTATGCCTATTCCGATCAAGTTTACTCACATTATTTTACTGGAGTTGCACTTTTCTGACCTGTTGCATAGTCCGGGAAAGCATATTGAACCATGGTGTTAAACTCATTGAGATACAAATCCATGGACTTGCTGCCCTGCTGTTGGTTGTAGAACATCATTCGGCTAACGAAATGAGGATTCGTAGAGATAAACACATTGGCATCCGGATAAATCCTCTGAATCGTTTCCTTCATTTTTCTCGCTGAATCTGTAGGAAGCGGTACATTGGTGATCCAATCCACCTGATTGCCAAACCCATTCCCGAAAATTCCAGCCCCTGACGCAGGATCATGTCCTTGACGGAGCGCCTGCTGCTGCGCATCCTCTCCTTTAGATGCCGCCTTCATCCCGCTTGGAGCCGCTGCTACATAGATGTTGTTATTGGTCATGGCAACAGCTGCTTCTTGCAATTGGGCGTCCTTTTTCAGCTGAGTGGCAAGATCCCTATTCATTACGAGATGACTATTTTCATGAGCAGCAGACGTGTCAAATGTGCTAATTTTCGAGGATGGCTTTGGAAGCCGGTCGATACTTTTTGCGCCAAGCGAAGGATTCTCATTATTTCTGGAATCCACATCCCAAGTGCCGGGATTCTCCGAATTGGAGCCTGCTTCATGTTGTGAGGATGAGCTTGCACAGCCTGTCATTGTCCATAAAAGCAGTGCAGCTAGGACTACTTTCATGCCGATTGGTTTCTTCGTGCTCTTTCTCACTGTCATCCCTGTGCCTCCTGTCCATCTAACTGATTGTTCGGATTCGGCAGCGAATACGCAATCAAAGCAATGTCTTGATGAAGCTCCTGCTTCATTCGTGCTTCCAATAATTTGATGTCCATAAGCAAGTCTTCTCTGCATGTCAGATTCGCGATGTTCTGATTTCTCTGATTCCAGCTCTCCATTAATGTGATGAACCCCTTTACCGGAAATATTGAGCATTCTTAATATGAGCTAAAACCGCGTTTCTTACGACAAAAAAAGAGATGAATCAGCAGGACGTTTTCATCCTACAATTCATCTCTTTCTGCAATAGCTAAGGCTTCTTATTCCATCAATCATTCATGCAGCTTGATTTAGGTCTGATCTAGATCTTCAAGCAGCTTTCTAACCGAATCCGAATCGATCTTGCCGCCTTGCCGAAACTGCTGCAGCTTAAGCATAAGCTCCCTGGCTATCGCTTCATCCTCTTGATGCTCCTCTTCATGGGAGGGGTCAAACCAGATGTAGAAACCATCCGGTCCATTTCGGAGAAAGGATCGTTTCCAGTTATCGGGGTAGGTGTAGGCCTGCTCTCCAAATATAAAGCCTAATACGTCATCACTGTCGATCGGCATCAGCTGGTGAAAGGTCTCCTCTTCCCCGCCGCCCGCTATATGTTTATGCATATAGACGAAGTGCAAATAGTGCTCACCGGTTTCGTTATCCTTGGCGACCTCATAATATTCCAGCTCGCTGTCAAGCAGCACTTTGACCGTCACAATGCGCGCTTCCAACTGTTCGGATCCGATTGTTTGCATTTGAGTCAGCGAATTCTCCATGCTTTGATGCCCCTCCTTGCTCCCTACATCTCTGTTGTTCCCGTGAGATTTTGACGCAGCGACCGCTTAGGCAGCTTCCACTTGTTGAGCACGGACAGCATACGCAGTACGACGACGATGACGAACACGATCGCTAATTGCCATGTATTGTGGGCCCATCCAAGTCCAACGATCGCTCCAGCCAGCATGCCCCACACGGCGTAAATTTCATCCTTCAGCACTAAGGGCTTGCGTCCCGCCAGCACATCACGGATCATCCCCCCGCCGATTCCCGTTAATACCGCGGCAACAATGACCGCACTCAGCGGATGGCCCATATTGGTTGCATATATCGCGCCTTGAATCGAAAAAGCCGCCAGTCCAATCGCGTCGAAAAAAGCTTCCCAAGTCTTCCATAACCGAATATACTTAGCCGGCATGAGAAACACCAGCGTCATCGCAAACAGGGCGATCTGAAAATACATCCCTTGCTCCCAAAGGGAAGTGACCGGCTTGCCGATCAGCAGATTACGTACCACGCCTCCGCCGAATGCTGTTACAAGCCCCAGTACATATACGCCCAAAATATCATACTCTTCTTCCATCGCAACGATCGCTCCGCTCACCGCGAAAGCGATCGTACCTATGATACTGAACAACTCCCAGTTCACACCTGCAGCTCCTGTTCCCTTCGATGTCTCTTAAACTTAAACTTCCCAGTTAAGCTCAATTTCTTTGCCTGTCTCGGACGAGCGATAAATAGCATCAAGAATCAAGTTATTCGTATATCCAGTCATCACGGAAGTGATCGGCTGCTTACCTTCCCGAATGCAGGCAAGGAAGTGCTTGGCCATACGTGCGCGAGGACCTTCATCCTTGTCAGGAATCTGAAGATCAACATCCGCTTCGCGGTCAAACATCTCTGCAAGCAGCTTTCCTTTGGTACCGCGGATCGAAGCGCCGCCTTCAGAACCCAGCAGCTGAACATAAGGCTGGTTGTCCGTCTCCACGAGAGCCGCCCAGCTTACATCAAGAGACAGCGTGGCTCCGTTATCCAGCTTGATGAGTGCCGTTGCCAAATCTTCGACATCATAGTTACCGTTCCAATTTGGAGTTCCCCATGTGCCGATACCGCGCTTACGAGGCCCAAACTCTGAATACGTTGCTCCATATACCGATACAGGCTTCGGATTCCCCATCAAATAAAGGGAAAGATCAAGCATATGAACACCTAAATCGATCAGCGGACCACCGCCGGATTTTTCCATTTGGGTAAACCAGGTTCCCCAGCCTGGGATCCCTTTGCGGCGAACCCAGCCGGCTTTAGCATGATAAATATGTCCAAGCGCTCCCTTTTCTGCCTGATCTTTTACCTGCATAGAGAGAGATTCCCAGCGTAGCTGATGTGGGATCATGAGGATTTTGCCTGCTTGCCGTTCCGCTTCCACAATCGTTTTGGCTGATTCTAGGTTAATGGCCATCGGCTTTTCGAGCATAACGTGTTTGCCTGCCTGCAGAGCCTGAACAGCAATTGGAGCATGCCACTCATTAGATACAGCAATAATCACCGCATCAATCGATGCGTCAGCCAGCAGCTGCTCCGTATTCGCATACACCTTCTCAATGTTATATTGCTTCGCTCTGGATTCGGCTAAAGGCAGATACACGTCCGTTACAGCCGCAAGCTGTGCTTCCGGTATGCCGCTCAAAACTTCCATATGTACGTTTCCAATATTGCCTGCTCCGATGATCCCAATGCGAATTGGATTGCTATGACTCATATCACCTATAACCCCCGCTACTGTTAGTTTATATCCCTACTATTATAATTCCGCCTCCCCATTGCCGCAACAGCAACCTTTACCTTTCCCAACATAAAGTGACTCGCATGGAGACGTGTTACGCCAAACAAAACCCCAAGCATGTGGACAAAAGCCTACGAATATATTGAACGTAGCACACCTAAAACTTTCCTAATAGTTCAATGAAACATATCTAACATTTGTTTTGTATCCTAAACGTATTCAGAGAACCGATCGTAACGAAGGAGGAACATGCTATGCAAACCATCGCCATCAAATTCAAAAACAAAACCATTCCCGTTCTCAACTATACACAAAAGCGTTCACAAATGGAGCTTCTATCCAATAAATTAGTCGAGCTTGAGCTTAACTTTGAATTTCGCAAAAAATTAAAAATGATCTCATTGATTGAGATCATTGGAGATGTCGCTATTTTCAAATACAACGACGGCACGAAGCTTTATCTGGAAGTTTCTTAGGATTATTTCGAAAAATAATCCGCTTGGAGTTGTTCAAGCTCCTGCAGAGAGCGTTTGGCCCATGCCTCTAGATTCGACAGCTTGCTCATTTGCGTCATGAGCGCTCTCTTCAGTGACTCTTGATATTCAGGCACTACGCCCCCATAAGGCTTGATCGTTGCAAGCGGCATGAGCGCAATCTCAAGATGTGCCAATGCTCTGCGCTGATGAAAATAGGCTACATCCGCTTCCATGGGATTATGCAGATCACCTTGCGTAGGATGTTCCCTCACGGCTAGAATACGAACCGCTGCCTTCATGGCACCCGGCTGCTCCGCAATTTCTCCGTAATACACACCTGTCTTATATTCTGCTATGACTTGATCTCCGACTTGTAACGATACTGCGTTCATATAAGCTCCTCCTGGATTTTTTGGATAGGGTCTAACCGTCTGGTCCAACTAAGCTTTGGTATCTCGCATCATATAGCTTAACTTATTGCGCATGAAGATCCAAACGTGCTTTGTGGTGTCGCATGACGATTGTAGACTGGCTTACTGCACCGCATGACGATAGTCGACCTGCTTGCAGCTCACATATGACAGTCGTCAGCCTGTTTGCAGCTCATGGAAGCTCTCTCAAGGACCGTGCAGACATGTACAGTCAAACTAGTTTACTACGATGCTAAATCGTGTAAAGCAAAGCCGAATGCGTCCACTTTAGCAACCGCTTCAAAGCCACCAGCCACGGCACTCAGATCAGCAGCTTAAGCTTTTGATACAGCTCGTCTACCGAGTTCATTCGATAAAGAAATTCCATGTCTTGCTCCCGCTGCTTAAATAGGATGCAGGGGACACTACTGATCTGCCAGTCCCGCACCACACGAGGCAAATAATTGACATTGCCTTTGTATAAAGGAAGATCAGGAAGCATCGTCACTACAATATCCAGCATCCGCTCCGTCAATTTGCAAGTTCCACAAAACGGCGTGTACAAAAAAACAGCGAAGCTCTGTGCTTCACCCTCCATCACAAGCTGAGTGATTTCCTGCTCCGTTTTTTCCTGCACCTTAACCCCTTCTTCCATCGAGCCATTTCAAGCTGTCCAAAGCGTGCCCGATTAGAACGGGAAAATCATCAATCTGGCCTTCGTCTATTTTCCTGCCAAAGGTTAGAAGCACTTCATCCCTGTATACAATCGGCTCGGAACCAAATTCATAAGACAGCTGCTGCTTGATATGGGGCCTGCTGCCCCAGATTCGGGTCAATGCCTTAGCGATCTCTGGACATTCTTTCTCGGGATCACTTACCGTAGTACGAAGTCTAACTTCTAAGATACACCCCGGAGAAGCAGAAGTCTGCTCTAAAATTTCAGCAGCTAAATCCTTGAGATGAGCATATAAGGTCAGCTCCGCCCGGCTTGCCTGGTCCAGCATTCTGGCAAATTCAATTTTGTATGTCCGGGACATGGAAGACATGTCGAGCTGATCCGATCTCTGGGTAACAAGGGCGGCTCCATTCAAATCCAGATCGTATACAGCGCCTTCCAGCACCACTTTCACATTCTCATAAATGGTAGGATCAAACACTTGTAAACCTCTCCTTTCTTCTTTGTCCCGATTCGATTATACTAATAGCATATTTACGTAAAGAAGGTGTTCTTGGATGTCGGACAAGCCTCTGGATCAGCAGCCTGATCAAGCAGGGCCAAAGAAAGTCAGCCTAGCTGAAGCTATGAAACAAAAGCTGGCGCAAAAGAAAGCGGAGCAAGCCGCGCAAAAAGGTAATCAAAAGCATACTGCAGCAAATGGACAGGCTGTAAAAAGCCAAATGACCAAAAAAGTAAACAATCAACGCCGCCGCACAGGTGGCAGTTAGAAACCCAAACATAAAGGCGCCCTGATGAAGGATTTCACGGGGCGCCTTTGCTCATGCTGCTTGGGTCCTGCTGAGCCTGCAGTTGCTACTACAGTTGCAATTGATACCGCTGATGCTGCTGAACTTTTTTACAGACTCGCAGGCTTAGCCTACGCGTACAAAGTCTCGCGCAGTTTTTTCACGTCTTCGTTGTCCAGATATTCATCGTAAGTCATCATCTTGTCGATGACACCGTTCGGCGTAATCTCAATGATGCGATTTGCAATGGTTTGAATGAACTGATGGTCGTGAGATACGAATAGAATCGTCCCGTCGAAATCAACCAATCCGTTATTGAGCGCTGTAATGGATTCCAAATCAAGGTGGTTCGTTGGCTCATCAAGTATGAGAACGTTGGAGCCGCTCAGCATCATCTTGGAGAACATGCAGCGAACCTTTTCTCCTCCTGAAAGCACGTTTGCTTTCTTCAACGCTTCTTCACCAGAGAAAAGCATACGGCCCAGGAAGCCGCGCAGGAAGGACTCATCCTGATCTTTGGAATATTGGCGCAGCCAGTCAACCAGATTCATATCAACGTTAAAGTAGTCTTGGCTGTCTTTCGGGAAATAAGCTTGGGAAGTGGTGACACCCCAAGTATAGGTGCCTGCGTCTGCTTCCAGCTCTCCCATAATGATTTTAAACAGTGTCGTTTTAGCGATACCATCCGGACCTACGAAAGCGATTTTATCGTTTTTGTTGATCGTCAGGGTCAGGTTGTTCAGAACTTGTACGCCTTCAACGGTTTTACTCAGGTTCTCGATAGCAAGAAGCTGTTTGCCGGCTTCACGCTCTGCTTTGAAATTGATGAACGGATATTTACGACTGGAAGGTCTGATATCCTCCAGTGTAAGCTTTTCGAGCTGCTTTTTCCGGGAAGTCGCTTGCTTGGATTTGGAAGCATTCGCACTAAAGCGAGCGATAAACGCCTCAAGCTCCTTACGCTTCTCTTCGGTCTTCTTGTTCGCATCACGCTGAAGCTTGAGCGCCAATTGGCTGGATTCATACCAGAAGTCGTAGTTACCGACATACATCTGGATTTTGCCAAAGTCGATATCCGCGATATGCGTACAAACCTGGTTCAAGAAGTAACGATCGTGAGATACGACGATAACAGTGCCTTCAAATCTCGCAAGGAAGTTCTCGAGCCAGCGGATCGATTCCAAGTTCAAATGGTTGGTAGGCTCGTCGAGAAGCAGAATGTTCGGGTTGCCGAACAATGCTTGCGCCAGGAGAACGCGGACTTTCTCGTTGCCGTCAAGATCCTTCATCTTCACATCGTGCAGAGATGTAGGGATACCAAGACCTATGAGCAGCTCCGCTGCGTCGGATTCCGCCTGCCAGCCGTCCAGGTCCTGAAATTCACCCTCCAGCTCAGCGGCTCTCATGCCATCCTCTTCGGAAAAGTCCGGCTTCGCATAAATCGCGTCCTTCTCTTCCATAATTTTAAACAAACGGGCATGACCCATGACGACGGTTTTCAATACTTCAATCTCGTCGAATTCATAATGGTTTTGCTTTAGAACGGCCATGCGCTCGCCTGGAGCAATGCTGACATCTCCAGTATTCGGCTCAATCTCACCGGACAAAATTTTCAAGAAGGTAGATTTACCAGCGCCGTTAGCGCCGATCAAGCCGTAGCAGTTGCCCGGCGTAAATTTAATGTTCACGTCTTCAAATAAAGCTCTTTTGCCGTAACGAAGGGTTACGTTGGATACAGTTATCATGCGGTTGTTTACCCTGCCTTTATATAAATTTGCTCGTTAATAGGTCTATCATACCTTATTTTGCTCAATGAGTTCTACCAATTCGGATAAATAAGTCCATCTTTCCATGGCTTGCTCCAGCTCAGCAGCCGTTTGCTGCTCATCTTCGTACAAATCTCTCACTTTATCAAAATCGCTCCCCGCAGATTCGATCTGCTGCTTAAGTGTTGAGATTTTATCTTCCAGAGCGGCAATTCGGTCCTCAATCTCGTCCCATTCCTTCTGCTCTTTGAATGTCAGCTTCTTCGGAATGGTTTTTGTCGTAGCGTCCGCGGAAGAGTCAGAGCTAGTTGCTCCGCTTTGGTTGTGGCCTTGACCAGCCTGTTTGGGAGCGGCTGCACTGCGCAGCAGTTCTTTTCTTGCCTGCTCCGCTTCTTCCTCCTGCTTCTTCTGTTCCAAATACTCGGAATAGTTGCCGATGAAAGGCTCTATGCGGCCTTCGCCTTCAAATGCAAACAGATGGCTGCAGGTCCGGTCCAAAAAGTAACGGTCATGGGATACCGTAATGACGGCTCCTGGAAATTGCTCCAGATAGTCTTCCAATATCGTCAGCGTCTGGATGTCCAGATCGTTCGTCGGCTCATCGAGCAGCAGTACGTTCGGTTCACCCATCAAGGTGCGCAGCAGATACAATCTGCGTTTCTCTCCGCCGGAAAGCTTGCCGATCGGCGTCCACTGCAGCGCGGACGGGAACAAAAAGCGCTCGAGCATCTGCGACGCCGGGATGGACTCGCCGTCAGAGGTGCGGATGACTTCCGCCGCCTCCTTGACATACTCGATGACACGCTGCTTCTCATTCATCTCGACGTTTTCCTGCGTGTAGTAGGCCAGCTTCACCGTCTGGCCTACTTCGATCGTGCCGCTGTCCGGCTGGATGCGGCCTGCGAGCATATTCAGCAGCGTCGATTTGCCGCTGCCGTTCGGACCGATAATGCCGAGGCGGTCGCCCGGCATAACGATATAGCTGAAGTCGCGAATCAGCGTCTTCCCGCCGTCGAAAGCCTTGGTGATGGACTCGAGCTCCATCACCTTCTTGCCCAGGCGGCTCCCCGCGAGCGCCATGTCGAGCTTCTCGCCGGGACCGTCCACCTTGCGGTCCCGCAGCTCCTCGGCGCGCTGAACGCGAGCCTTCTGCTTCGTCGTCCGCGCCTTCGCGCCGCGGCGCAGCCAAGCGAGCTCGCGGCGAAGCAAATTCTGCCGCTTGTCTTCGCTGGCGGCCTCGGATTCCATCCGCTCGGCCTTCTTCTCCAGGAAGGCTTCGTAGTTGCCTTCGTAGCTGTAGATCTTACCCCGGTCCAGCTCTAGGATGCGGTTGGTTACCCGCTCTAGGAAGTACCGGTCATGCGTGACGAGCAGCAAGGCACCCTTCCACTTGCTGAGAAACTCCTCGAGCCACATGGCCGTCTCGTTATCGATATGGTTCGTCGGCTCATCGAGAATGAGCAGGTCGGCCGGTTGAATCAGCACGCGTGCCATCGCCACGCGCTTGCGCTGACCGCCCGACAGCTGGCCGACGGGCTTATCGAACTCGCTGATGCCCAGGCGCGTCAGCACGGTCTTGGCCACGGTGCCGGCTTCCCAGGCACCGTGCTCATCCATGCGCTGCTGGACGCTGAACAGCCGCGTCTGCTTTGCTTCGCTGGAGGGGTCCGCCTCCAGCTCGGCAAGTGCCCGCTCATAGGCGCGCAGCGTCTGCATGAGCGGGGTTTCTCCGTGGAATACCTGCTCAAGCACCGTGGAGTTCGGATCGAACTCCGGGTTCTGAGGCAGGTATTCCACCCGAAAATGGTTCGCGTGCACGAGCTTGCCGCGATCCGGCGTTTCGATCCCTGCCATTAACTGCAGCAGGGTCGATTTGCCCGTCCCGTTCACGCCAATAAGTCCGATGCGCTGCCGCTCGTTCACCGTGAACGAAATGTCGTCAAACAGCACTTTTTCCCCGTAGCTTTTACTTATGTTCAGAACGCTTAATATGTTCATGATTCCTTCTTTCCTTCCTGTCAGGCCAAGTGAATCCGGTCTTAATTATTGATGAAGTCGAACCATTAACTTTACATTCGTGACATCAACTGCCTAATCCGATATGTAATATTATTCCACTTCTTCCTATCTTTAGTGGCACGAGAGCTATTCGGCCGGCTCTAAGATGTAAGCAGCAAGCAGTGCAGACGTATGAGCAATCGCATCCATGTGAGTTCGCTCCATGGCGTGGGAGGCGTGAACACCGGGACCGACGAGAGCCGCCCGTATATCCCTTCCACCGCGCAGCGCAGCCGAAGCGTCCGATCCATAGCGCGGGTAAATATCTACCGCATAGCCGATACCGAGCTTTTCCGCATGCTCTATCATTTTGGAAGTCATCTGATAATCATAGGGTCCGCTGGAGTCCTTGGCGCAAATCGATACGTCACGATCACTTCCGCTTAGATCATCACCAAGCGCTCCCATGTCCACAGCAATCAAATCGGTAATATCCTCCGGAATATAGGACGAGCCGTGTCCAACCTCTTCATACGTCGAGAAAAACAGCTTTATCGTGTACACAGGCGTAATGCTCTCCCGCTTCAGCAGGTCGAGAAGCCCGAATAGCGCGGCTACGCTCGCTTTATCATCCAGATGACGGGATTTGACATACCCGTTTTCTTTCATTTGGACTCGAGGATCAAATGCAATAAAATCCCCCGGTCTGATACCCAGCGCCTCTACATCCTTTTTAGAGCTAACCAGCTCGTCAATTCTAACTTCCATATTGGCTTCATCGCGTTTGTATTCTCTTGCATCCTCGTATACGTGGACGGATGGTCTAGCTGTCATGATCGTGCCATCATAGACCCGCTCATCCCTCGTATGGATGGTACAATATTCATTCTCGATGGAGCTCATCATGAATCCTCCGAGCGAAGTAATCTTCAGAGTTCCATTCTCTTTGATGGATCGAACCATAGCGCCGAGCGTGTCTACATGGGCAGATATGCCTATCACACGTTCGCCTTGTTGACCCGGCACAGTCACAAGGCCACAGCCTTTATTCGTATATGTCATCTCGTACCCGAGCGCGTTCAGTTCATCCTCCACCAATCGCATGATACGATGTGTATAGCCTGTTGGACTGGGCGTGCGGAGCAGCTTGTCCAAGATTTGGGCAATATAGCTTCGATTCAGTTTTTCTTTCATCGTTCGTGACCTCTCCTTCCATAGAGTTTATGGATGGACACTTAAGAACATGTTGAGTGCCTAACAAGAAAAAAACAGTGCATCCTATAAGGATACTACACTGTTTCCTTTTGCTTTACAAACCAGTTTAGCTTTCGAAATCCACGCAGACCGACGTTCCGTCTAACACCTGCTTCATATGTGCCTTCACTTCTTCATGTACAGGGTGCGTATCGTATATTTTCAAATCCTCCGTAGAATCAAATCTTGTGATGAGTGCAATATCGAAGGAACGATTCAAGTGAAGCACATCTGTCCCTACTTCTATCGCTTTGAGAACCGGAATTTTCCCTTCCATGTTGACTAGCACTTGTTTGGTCGCCTCAATGGCTTCCGGTGAACGGTCTTTTAATTTAAAAAGCACTACATGAGTTAACATCGTCCATCATCCCCTTATGAATAAAAAGACATTCGCCTATCTGCGAATATCTTATTATAGCATTGCGGGTAAACAACCGGAATAGCTTCATGCTATTTTTGGAATGTGAGCTCCCTCCTAACAATTCGAATAATGTCACCGGGCTTAAGCGGATAAAGCTGATATGGAACCATGGCTTGACCGTTAAGAAAGGTACCATTCGTTGAGCCGAGATCTTGAACAGTGAACTCCTCGGCTTCTGAAGAAATCTCCGCATGTAATCTAGAAACCCCTGCCTCTTCAATAACATGATCCGCCTGGGCGTCGGGTCCGCTTCTACCGATGGTGAAGCCGCTCCCTTCAATCGGAACCGCCGTTTCAATGCCTTCCAGGACAGTCTCTAGTCTAGGCCCTTGGCTCTTGGGAAGAACACTGCCGAGAAAGACCGTTTTATTCGGCTGCGAAGCATGTAAAAGTGTCGTGTGCAGGTGCAGATTTTGATAATAGTGCTCCATGTCAGCAGAGGAAGTCTCTGGTTCTATTATTGGTAGCGGAGCTCGAACTGCGGTTTCTTGACTCGAACTATGCTTTGTAAATGTTGAGTTCAACGCTTTATGGAATCTTCCAGGCAGTTGCAAGCCGATATGCACCAAAACCAACCATATATCTCCCATTAGCAAAGTAATGCCGGCATATATTCGTAGCTTAGCTTCTTCCGGAGCCGAGGCATAATCCTGCCACATAAAGGCTGACGCAAGTACGAGAACTGCGAGTACAATCATTTTAGCCCGCTTAGATATTACCGGGGTTAATTCTTGAAATAGTGATAATTGCTCATCTTTATGCAAGAGCTCTGCCTTGTGAGATTGCAGGTCGTCTGATGAAAGCTGCTCTTTCCGCACATGTGTAGTTGAATGTTGTGAGAATTCATCCGCACTATGCCCCCGGGTTTTGCTTTCCTGTTCCGGTAAGATCTGATGCTGAGGTACCTTATTATGCATAGAATGGGGAGTCGAGCGAATCGGGCCAGGTAAGCTGTTCGATCTAAGATGTGACGGAGCTCCATGGGCGGGATCAAGTGGCTCGGATGTTCGATGTCGAAGCGGTTTGTCAGATGGATGAGCAGAATCCTGGACTTTAAAGTCCTGAAGGTGCGGCTGTGACCGTGCTTGGGGTTGTTTTTGTGATTGTGATTGTGTTTGTGTTTGTAACAGGTTTTGCGATCCGGATTGAGACTGTAGGTATGAAGGGGTTAGCGATCTAATTTGTACATGTGATTGATCATGAAAGTGTACTTGTATGTCTGTTTTTGACTGAATTTCAGTGTGGGAGTGCTCCGACTCCGGCTGTATGTCCGAATGCGATTTTGACCTCGAACTCAGTTTACCCTGCAATGTGGAATTCGGTAGATTGGGATGCGGCTGTTCCTGAGATGGGGATTTCCGTGATTTCGTTTGCAGTTGTTTCTGGGACATTGAAGATTTGGTTTTTGCAAAATCCTCCACAACACCGCTATTCTGACGGATAGGTTGATAATTTCGATCAACAGGACCCGCTTCATCCATGATTTGAAGAAGAGCGGCTTTATAAACAGGTATCTCCCTCTGGTCTGATAAACATGTATGCAATGCTTCCATTTCGGGATTATCCACAAATCCCCATTTAGCTAACAGCTCCTGAAAAAGCTTGTGTACTTGGGCCCGAATATCATTCGGCTCACTGAGCTCATGCAGTGGCACATAGGTCAGATACACATCGGACCAATCGTTTCCAATAAAAATAAAGTTATCTTTCAGAATAAAATGATCTTCGTTCAACATATAATTCTTGCTGTCATCTATCGCACAAATGATGGAATACGCGAGCTTCAACAACTCTCTTGGGCCCGTGTCCTCTGTTTTCAAGACATGGGACAGCATTCTTTTGCCGGAAACCTGATACAGCAGACTGATCTTAAAATCCATCTCATGAACATCCAGCGGCAGCAGACGCGGTATACAGTTGGATTCCAGCATTCGGAGCTGCAGAGCGGATAATTCCTCCTGAGCGATTCCTCCATCACGGTGAAGCTCCATATAATGTCCATGACGGTAAACAAAATCATAACGCAAGCCGAAAATAACCTGCACAATGGTCCTCCTTCCCAATTAAGGAATTAATGCATAGTACCATGCCGTACAAACACCGGGAACGACTGCGTACATAAACGGAAATTTTAGATTAGGCTGTTGTTTTAATCGCAGCAATGTTTGCAGATCTCTGTTCATAGTAATGGTAAACAACCAATTCGCGATTCGACTTCCCGTCGTCAAAAGCTTTTTGCGGATCAACAGCAGCAAGAGGCCGATGATGCCTGCAAAAAGGATGGAATACAGCAAGCACTGGATGACAAATAAAGCCCCCGTCAGAGCGCCTATCGCAGCAAACAGCTTAACATCTCCCGCTCCTAAAGCTCCTATGAGATGCAGCAGCAGAAGCATTCCGAAGCCAACAACAGCTCCAATTACCGCTTGAAATAATCCTTCCATTCCACTTTCGAGCGATTGAAGGAGTACGCCTGCGAGCGTACCTCCCAGGGTCAGCCAATTCGGCAGTATGGATCTCCAAGCATCCGTGAAAAATGCAATCGCAATGAATATCAGCAATACATATTGGATCAAATCAAATCTCCTTTTCCTAAGCGCCTACCCAAGCACGCTCAAGCGCTTTTTTCCGAAGCTTGATAGTATGACTGATAAATGGGAGACGCAGCTTGTAATCAACCTCTGCTTCCAGACTAAAATAAGCGTTTCCACCCGGCTGCAAGCTTGGTAAAGTCACAGAAATCACCTTGAACTGGCCCCGCTCAATGGTCCTGCTATCACAGAAGGCATACACAATTGGAGTCAATGCAGCATAGACGCGCGGCTTCACAGTCTCATCTAGGAAATGGTCGATATTTCCTTGGATGCTCTCCTCGCCGTCTTGTCGTAATTCTTTTTCCCAACTCATGAGATCCAGCAGCGAATCGGGAATATAGGCGGCATATTCGTCAGCCAGATCTTCAGCGCCGATCACCTTATCACGGGCATTCTGGGCTTGTTCGATCGCAGAGCCGATCACATTCGAAGCTGCACTTTGATCATAATGCGACTTCGCTTCCTGCATGAGCAGTCTGACCGGATATAGCTGGCCGGCAATTGTCTTGGTTGCTTCCGAAACCCCCGCTTGCAGCGCCATCTCCATCACAGCAATTTGAATACAAACAATTAACCCTACAACAAAAGTGAGAAATACGGGAAGCAGCAGCGCCGCTTCCAATACAATTCCGCCTTGCTGTTGCTTGAACCATCTTATCAGCATTCGTAATCCTCCCGGCTTCCCTCACAACCTCGCAGCTTCAATAAGCCCAAACGGCCGTACTCGCCATACGGCACCTGTTATGTTCAACAGTACAGCCAAGCAATCCCGTTCCTTCCATCACCTTCATTAGCTGCGGCACAAACCAAAGCCTAATGCTGCTTGCAGCGTTTCCTTGCATGTATGTGGTCTCTTGAACGAGATCTTTACCTGTATTCAGCTCGATCAAAGCCTGCATACGAGCCATGAGCTTCGTATCATTGCTGTGCAGCAAAAGAAATATCCGTAGATAATCCTTATAGGTGAGCTTAATCGCCGAAGAAGCAATTTTGGAAGAAAGCTCTACGGCTTCTCCTTTCACCAATTGATTCATGTCGATGAATGCTTTAGCAGCCCCTTCTGCCGCAGCGGCAAGCAGGACTAGCAGCGGAGAGCCGACATTCAGCAGCTCCTTCTTCGGGTCGAGCAGCGCCTCCAAAGTACGAATGGCCAGTCGGAACGAAAACATTTCCGCATAGGCGGAAGAGATGTTAGCCCCGCATGAAGAAAATCCATAGATCAAATACTCGGCTTCCTGTCCTTGCAAGGAGTGAGTGGACGGGTTCGTGAGTTCATGGGAAGCCTTGGGCTGACCTGACTCATCCTTTTCCAAGCCGTAGGTTCGGTAATTAAACTTGCTCAAAGCAAATTCATTCACATACAATTCATCGCGCAGCTCTGCGGCGGCATGATTGAACGCATCCAGCATATCCATCGCCTTCAGGCTGACTTTATCGGACTTCTCCATATCGTAGGCAACCTCATTGCCCGTACCCGGATCTTGGGCATTGGCTTGCCGATATTTTTGAAAGTATCCGGTACTGGCAGCCGAAGGATCCCCGGAGTCCCCTTGCAGCTTCCGATACAGCTCCGCATCAGCAGATGATTGGCTTAGTATCGTGCAAGCTCCTATTGACTGCTTGGCTTGATCCAGGACCTGCTGGATTTTATTCTTTTGCTCGCGTTTGCTTGCTGTAATCTCATCCCTCTTCTGCATACGCGCCGTCTCGACGGCATGCTGTTTGGCATAAAATTCATCTGCGGCTCTCCAGTAAGCTTCGTTCGCCTGATTAGCACGATCGGTATGCTCCTGCGTATACAAATAGACCGAATCTACAATGCCTTCGAATGCCGAGAATAAAGCCGTTATACTGGCTGCAGCCGTCTGATAGTTGTAGAAATAATCGTCCCCTAGCACAGCCACACTTTGAAAAGACTTATATGATTCTGCTTTATCCCCCGCTTGACCGGTCATCGTCCCCAGCTTGTCGCGGATCCTAGCATTAATCTCCTTGGCTCTCTTAATTTCGGGCTCCATCTGCTGCTGCAACTGCCTCAAAACATTACCGTTAGCAGGAACCTCCAGCTTCGTTGCTGCAACCAATGCCGCATACTTGACAATGTTATCCAGAAGCTGCTTCCATGCAGCCTGCTGCTCCGATAAGGCTCTCATCTGTCCTTGGAGATTGCTTCTGGATTCCATGATCGATTGTACACTGCGCCAATCCGCGGCCCCAGCTGCAGCCATTGCCGCAAGACTCATATCCAAATTCCGGATTGAATCCGATATTGACTTGAGTTGATTTTGTACATTAGTAAGCTCGCTTCTCACTTCATCAGCCGTATGGATACCAATTTGGTCAGCTAAGCTGTTCAGCTCGGTGATCCGTCCTTGATAGTAGGTATGATAAGTTGTCGCGTTGGCATGCATCTCTTCCATGAGGCTCCAGGCTTGATCCAACGCTTCATCTCTGTCCTCTAGTAGTTGTTCAAGTTCTTCAGCTTCTTTAGAAAATTGCGTGCCTTGCTGAAAAGCCGGTGCTGTCCCCGTCTTTTTAAATTTGTCAGTGATTTCCAAAGCAAACTCTATAGGCGCTTTGATTTTCATGTCCTCCAGAATCTGCTTCTCAAAAATGACGTGACTGGCTAACGAGTACACAGGTGTCATACGCTGGCTATCTTCTGCAGGAAGCTGGTCCAGATAATGAAATCCTCCAGGAGTGACGCTACCTGACAGATTCCCCTGGAAGACCTCGCTGAAAATCTGCTCAGCCTGCGGCTGCTCAACTCCCAACCCATACAACCCCCAAACCTGCAGATCAGGGTCGAAAGCCGACATGACGGAGCGTACAGCCGCTTGTACGGCAGCATCATTTTCTCTTTCCGCCAGCTTAATTCTGGCAAAATCAATGAGCACTGCCTGAAAAAAGAAAATCGGCACTATAATCAAGATCAAATAGACGGAAACAGCACCTTGTTTGGATCTCCACAGATTTCGTAATTGGCTCCGCCTTCTCAGGAAGCTCCCTCCTTTCTAGTTGTGTACGACCACAACGATGCCCTGCTGCTCCAGTTTGTTTCGAAGCGATTCGGAGGGAACGCCTCTGCCTCCCGCACTCTTTTTAAAGAAATGCCAGACCACTCCCTTAACTCGTGTTCCTTCTTGCAAAAGCTCAGCGTCCTTGGGCATTTGTTCAGCTAATAGCTGGGCTTCCGTGAACGTATAAAAAGCTTGATGTGCAATACCTCGTGAATCTAAAGCATCAATGGTTCTGCTTTTACCTGAAGGAGTGGTCAGCACTTGGGAAGCACCGCCGACCAACGATTGTAAATAAATCGAAGCTTCGCGTTCCGAGCGTATGGTAACACTCGCAGCTGAACCGTTTGCAGTCGATGGTTCTTGAAGCGCAGCTTTCGCCTCTTCCGGCGAGATTCGACCTTTCACAAATTTCAGATACGTCCGTGTAATATCCGTTAGACGAATGAGCTCAACCGGGTCAATAACATGCGACATCGCTCTGCCAGTAACCTGATCGGTTTGAAACAATCGGGACACATACGGCGGCATGGACATGGGGCGCACGAGTTCAACTTCAACCTGATGATCGGCTATATAGTTCGTATACCGGGCAGAGCCTGTTACTCCTATTGGTAGTAAATCCGATGCTTTAGCGAGCTTGCTTTCCACAAGTCCGCTTGTTTCACCGGTATTTGCAGGAAGCTTGACCTCAGCAGGGGAAGCCGAGAACAGCATGCCAAATAAGTCCGTGATACTGTCTTGTGTTAAGCGCCAATAGAGTCCGTCGGATTCTGCGGGATCAAATGCACCTGTTATTAAATCCTTTCGGCTGTTATCCCAAGTGAATGACAGGCGTTCGGCCGCTGAGCGGGCAATCTGCTGAATCACTACCCTCTGGTACACGAACACACCTAGTAAGATCAACGCTAAGGTACATATCATTACGACAGGCATCACGAGAGATGCTTCCAGGGTAAAGCTGCCTTGGTTCCCTCGGCATAGCTTGACTCTCATTCGCTTATGGGGAGCAGGACGTGGTCGGGCTTGGCGCACACGGAGTTACGGTACTGTCATTCGTTAGATTCGTATTTGCGTCGCCGATTAACTTTTGAAACCAAGAAACGATCCACTTTCTGAATATGATGGCTACCGCAACTAGAACGGCAACAATCAACAAAATTTCCAATGTGCCTAGTCCTTCTTCATCCTTCCAAAATGCTTGCAGCCACGTTGTTACTTGTTTCATAAACGCTTCCTCCAGTTCATCCATATATTTATTGTTGATCTTACATCATTGCTTCATGATCATAAGGGCGGGAGACGCAACAATGACCATCACCACGACGAAAATGAGCACCATCGGAAACACCAGCTTGGATGATGCCTCTTCTCCTAATGTCCGGGACACGGCTTTACGCCGCTGCCACAGCTCTAGTGAGAGAGCTTGAAGTGCCATAGCGAAGTCATTACCGCCCCGTTTGTAGTTCAGTAAGAGCGCAGAGGTGAACAACGAGATTTCATGAAGCGCACACCTTTTGCTAAAATCCTCCATGACCTTTGGGAATGAAAGGTTCATTTCCAGCCCGCGAACGGCGGTACTCAACTCTTTGAAAAGGGGCGTTTCTGGCCTATTCTTTCGTGCTTCCACACAGCGAATCCACGCTTTTCCAACCGTTTCTCCGGCATTGACGAGCAGAACGATGGTATTTAGTACCTCCGGAAGCTCCATGATCATCAATTGCTGTTTTTTGCGAATTTTCACATCTAGGTCCCTCACCATCAGCATAGGTACGATCCCAGTCGTTAGGAGCCCCATGGCAAACAGGCTGGCTTCCTGGCCGGCAGCTGCCGCAAGTATGGTGAAGAACATTAAGCTCAGGAATGCTGCCGAGACCAGCTCAGCAGTAAATATCTTGGACCCGTGAAGCGAATAGCCTCTTCCATAAAGTGTCAGCAACTTATGGTGCACCTTGGATGTAAAGTCCGGCATCCGCTCCAGGATATTAAAAACATCTACGAGCAGTAAACTGCAAGGCAGCATCCATCTAAGCTGAAACGGATAAGTCTGTTCCTTCAAAAATACGGCGTACCTCCTTCTTCCTACTAAGAACAAGGCAATACCTATACTTGCTTCTATTCCTGCTAATATCGTGATCCACATGCAGCTTTCGCCCCTACACCTTGATATCCATAATTTTTTGAGTCAACCAATAGCAAACGGCCAGCACCGCGATACTCGCGCTCATGATCAGCTTCCCAGCGCCTTGATAAAGAGGCTCCATGTAGTCCGGCGAGCTGAATGCCAGTACGGCAACAATCATGACCGGTGCGAAAAGCAGTACTTTGGATTCAAATTTTTTCTGCGCTACCATCACGGCGATGTCTTGAGTAATGTCCAGCTTTTCTCCGATAACCGACGCCGTTCGCTTCATGACTTCAATTAAATTGCCGCCGGTTCGCTTGCAGGTCAGCAGCACATCCGCGAAGTTCTGGATATCCTCGATATGACTGCGCTCAGCAAAGCTGTACAGCGCCGTTTCAATCGGTTCTCCATTCTCAACTCTTCTGCAAAGGATACTGAATTCCACAACAATCAAACACGAAGGATCCGGATACAGCACGCGAAGATCCTCTAACGCTTCTTTGAACGCAGATTCAATGGACTTGCCGGCAGTCATGGCCGAAGATAAACAGCTTAATGCCTGTTTAAACTGGACATTCAGCTTGTTTTTCCGCCCACGTATCAATTGCTTTCTACGAATACGAGGAAATAGGAATCCGATTGCGCTAATAAGCAAGGACATCATCAGACTTTTGTAAAAGATGAAGCCTACACACATGGCAGGGAGGCCCAGCATACAAATGGCCAGCAGCTTCTGTTTCTTCGTAAGTTCGTATTCATTGTAGTCCGTCAAGCCGTCCATTAAAGTTCGCTTAACATCGGTAGAATTAACCATTCGAGCGGATGATTTGGGTTGAGTCCATCGTGCAGATGGGTTATGATGCGAGGAATTTACGGACAGGTCATCTGACCTACTCTTCCTCTTATCTCTCCAATACAGCAGTGAAAATACCGCAAAGACAACTAGCAGCACCAGCCCAATCAGCTTCATCAGCCGACCTCCTTTACCTGCTTCATCCACTCCGGAAGCTTCTTACCGGCCATGTGAATTTTGTGCATATTCTGAACGGGGTTGCCCGTATACACGAGCCTTCCTGACACCTCACCGGTAACCTGTTCCCCGGTTTCTTCAAACATAAACAGCGGGTTAAGCTGTACCTCGCCACCTATTACACCCAGTACTTCACGGATCTCCGTCACCTTCCGAGTGCGATCTCTCATTCTACTCACATGAACCATGACATCCAGTGCCGATGCGATTTGTTTACGTATGACTTCTACGGGGAGCACTGTCCCGCTTAAAACCATCGTTTCGAGCCTGCTTAGCATGTCTGCAGATGAGTTTGAATGCCCTGTTGAAATAGACCCATCATGCCCGGTATTCATGGCAGCTAACATATCTAAAGCTTCAGCTCCGCGCACCTCTCCGACAATGATGCGATTCGGGCGCATCCGCAGGGATGAACGTATGAGATCACGGATTGTAATTTCTCCTTTCCCTTCAGAATTGGCATTTCTTGTTTCTAAGCTGACCAGATTGGGTACAGTTCGGATCTGCAGCTCTGCTGAATCCTCAATCGTAATGATGCGTTCATCTGCAGGAATCCAGGCACTAAGCGCATTGAGAAACGTGGTCTTGCCTGAGCCGGTCCCTCCCCCTATGAATAGGTTAAAACCGCATTCCACGAGCGTTTTCAGAAATTCGGCGGCTTCTTCCGTGAGACTTTGCTTTTCAACCAAATCGGCCATCGTGAGTGCACGCTCAGGAAATTTTCGAATCGTCAGTACCGGACCGCATAATGAAGCCGGAGGAAGCACCACATTCACACGAGAGCCATCCTGCAATCTGGCGTCTACAATCGGGGAACCCTGATTGACAATACGATTGACCTTGGCAACAATCATCTGAATAAGATCCTCCAGCTTTTCCTCACTTTCAAATGAATGCGGATAACGCTCTACCCCCCCTCCCGTTCGATAAAAATATGTGTATGCCCATTTACCATAATCTCCGTGACTGCAGGATCATCAATGAGCGGCTGCAGTATGTCCAACCCGCGAAATGAATAAAAAATCCGATTAACAGCTTCATGCATGTCCGTTGATGTCCACTGTTCTTGAATCGAAATGGCGAACACGGACTCTTCAATTAGCTCCTTTAGCTGCTGATCGGAGATGCTTGCGGTTAAATCAAGCCTGTCTTTCACCTGCTGTTTGATAGTCAAATATAAGGCTGGGTTCACGATGCCTCCACTTCCTCTGAGGGAAACGATTGATTTCGTACGGACGTGAACACTTCATACACCTGCTCTGAGAACAAGGCTGACTGCCATACCTGCTCGGACTCATAAACAGCCTTCCAGTCTGGTATGTAAGGCAGCTTGCCCGCCACCTCGTCTTCCAGCGATGCTAGATCATTCATGTACTTTCCCGTAAATTTATTGAGTACAAAATGAACCTGACGCAAGGCTCCAATCTGTTGTTGGAACGCTCTGGTTTTAAATAAATGAGGCAGATCGTCCAAGACAATCCAGAACACCTCATCACTCAATTCGAGTGCCTTGACGATTCGAGGATGCAGCGATGATTCAAGATCAAGAATGAGATAATCGTATTGCTCGGACGTCAACAAGGCCTCAACCAGAATACGGACATCCTCTCCTTTCATCTCCTGCATCTCTCTAATTTGATCATGAGGAGTTAGGTAATCGAAACCGAGACGAGGATCTCTGGACTTGAGCAGTTCAATGCGGGGAATGAGCAGCTCGGGGGTGCTTTTTGCATAATAGAGAAGCTGGGAGAACTTCGAAGCCGCTCCTTGCAGCATAGCTGAGGCAGAGCTGACCGACTCCAAGCTGACGTAGAAAACACGATGCCCCCGATAAGCCAGCTGCCTGGCGAGATGAATAGCTGTAACGGTTTTCCCGCTTCCTCCTACGCTTGAATAAACGCTATATACCTCCGTTCGTTTGTTCATGCGCATAGAAGTGTGTGTCCGCTGTTTTTCCCCATAGAAGGCCAGCAAGCGGGTAAGCAGCTGTTGAAGTCCCTGGTACCGGTATAAAAAGGGGATGGCAGTACCCGCTTCACAGGTCGTTGAGATGGTCTCGCTAAGCACCACCCAGCACCACTCGTCATCGACATGCTTCACAAGCGAATAATACGCCTCTGATATCAAAATCAACCTCCGTCTACCGCTCTCTGTTATGGCCGCTTGCAGCAGCTCCGGCTTGGAAAAAGCTTGATTTGCAGCTTCTCGGCAAATTCCGAAGTACGTATAAACTCGGTTAATCGCTGACAATATGAGTTGTCATCGTCGAGGTAATACAGCTGAATTCTTTCCATGATGTCCTCCTTATCCACGTTAATTGGTTAACGAATACAGACCACTTCCGATCAATAGAAGTCCAGCTACCGCCAGTAAGATAGCCATTTGAATCTTCATGCTTCGCTTCATGTATCAACCTCCAGGACAAACAAAAAAAGCACTCGCCAATTGAGAAAACGAATCTTCCCAAATAGCGGTGCTTCCGCTTGTTATGTATAAGTAATCAAATCATACCATATTTACCCAAAAAAATCAATTCTTTTTTGCCATTGTTTATTCCCATGGATTTTTCATTGTCAAAAATTCAGCCAACTTCTTGCTCTCTTCTCTTCGGATTCGGCGGAGCTCCGCCCTTTGTGGAGCTGATTCGTGCAGCTTCGTCTCTTCTTCTGTCTCTGGTACAACCTGCGGCACAGGCACAGGCTTCTTGTTATCGTCCAGCGCAACGAATGTCAGGAACGAAGTAGCGGCAATGGTACGATTACCTGTTTTTAGATCTTCAGTCACGACCTTCACGAACACTTCCATGGAGCTTTTGCCTGTCCAGGTCACAAATGCTTCCAGACAAACGGAGTCCGAAGGCTTAATCGGATGCAGAAAATCCACGGAGTCGGTAGATGCGGTTACGACGGATCGTCTGCAGTGCTTGTGGGCGGCAATAGAAGCGATATCGTCGATATAGGACATCAGCTTTCCGCCGAAAAGCGTATTATGATTGTTCACGTCCGTAGGGAATACCCTTGAAGTTTTATAGCATTTGGATTCTCTTGAATATCTGGGTTCCATGGTTCTCATCTCCTGTGTCATCATCAAAGAGCAGCGTAACTTGTTTTAACTGTTATATCTTTATGCTCATCCGTAATATAGTGATAGTACAAACCTAAACCGTATCAACCAATGGAGGTGTTAGCATGTTCACGTTTATCGTCACATTCCTGATCACCTATGCCTTATTCTCGATTTCCGGTGTACTGTTTCCCGTCGACCCTGCCTATTACACGGAGCTTCGCAAGCCAAGCTGGAATCCACCCGCCAAGCTTTTCGGGATCGTATGGTCGGTCTTGTACGCTTTGATTTCTTTATCGGTAGCCATCGTGTATACCAAGACTGACGGCTTCCAAGAAGCAGCTTACAGCTATACGGTGATATTATTTATTAATTATTTAGCCAATCAGGCCTTTTCCTTTTTCCAATTCAAATTAAAAAATCTGCGGCTTGCGTACCTCGACAGTTTCTTGGTTGCCCTAACGACCTGTCTCCTCATCTACGCAACTCTTCCCTATTCCAAGTTGGCCGCTTGGTTATTGGTTCCCTATTTACTTTGGAGCTGCTTTGCAACCTTCCTTGCCTGGACGATCTATCAGCTGAACAAAGAACCTAACCATTCCGTTTAAAAAGCTGAAGCAATGACCTTGGACTCACTCGCTGCTGCTTCCATGCTTTCTCAGAAGTAATTACTGTAACAAGCGGATCCAGCGATTGCTGTAATGCCGCGAGAATATCAGGCTGATCCTGCACGCAATTTCCTTTATCTACGGCTTTCATAATCAGTTCATAGGGAATATCGGGAATGCTGCAGTCCGGTTCCATTTGCAAAGATTTCATCCACTCCGGACGTTTACGCCCAATCGTCTGCCGATTGGCTGCAAAACGAACTTGTTTGCCGCGTTCCCGATAGGTTTCGATCAGCTCAAGATTTGTTTTTGCTGAAATTCGATTCAGCTTTCCAGGGGAAGCATCTACGACCACAACAATCTCATCGGCACTGTGGCATAGTTCCCTTACAGCCGGGTCAGTCCAAGCCGTCCCTATATCCCAAATGACAACAGGCGTTTTGATAGTGTGCAGAAGCTTGAACGTATCAGCCGCACTCCAGCTGGTCTGAACATTGTCCGGATGATGGGGTGCCCAAACCGTGTAACCATCCGTCCAAGCTTTATACGCGGTCTGCTGCCGTTCTCTTACCAGTGCGTCCACGGCAAATACATATTCCTTCGGTGCTCGATGATCACCATACAACAGCATATAGAGGTCGGGTTCGTTCGCAGGATGTTCGATAACCGTATGCGGGACACGGGCAGCGTTAAGAACGCGCGCTATGGATATAGCTGTAAACGTGGCACCGACCCCAGCGTACAAGCCGCCGACAACGATAAGCTTATCTGACACGGTTGGAGATGGCTTTACTACTGCTTCCCCTAGCTTCTGCCGGGAACCTGTCATTTGTTCATAAACAAGCTGCAGACGCTTCTTCAACTCCAACGCGGTTTGAAGGCGCTGTTCTGGCTGCTCCTTCAATAACTGCTCTACCGTTTCAGCTAACAAAGACGGCAAATCAGCTCTTACTTTGTGAAAAGGGAGCTTAGAAGCATATGCATACTGCCCGCCTGAAAGCAAGTAATACATCATCGCTCCTATGGTATACAGATCCGAGCGAACATCGGTTTGATGTCCAAGAAACTGTTCAGGTGCAGCAAATCCAATCGTCCCGATCTGCATCGTGTCTCCCTGCTGCCCTTGTGTATAATGCCTGGCAATTCCAAAATCGATCAGCCTGATCTGATCTTGAACGCCTATCATGATATTGGCAGGCTTAAGATCTCTGTAAATGATGGGATGTGGCTGAAACGTGTGCAAATAATGAAACAAGTCGCATAGCTGGAGACAAATATGAACGACCCGCTCAGCGGAAAGTGAGTTCCCGCCTTCCTCAAAGAGCATCTGTAGGTTAGGACCGGGAATATAATCCATAACCATATATACATAGCCCTCATCTGTGGAAAAGTAATCGACTAGCTGCGGAAGCTGAGGATGCTGGAGCTGAGCAAGCATGCTCGCCTCTTCCATCATAGGGGCACTGCTGCCGCCCTGAGGCAGACATTCCTTTACCGCCCACTTCTTCCCGACCAGTTTCACATCCTCCGCTAAATAGACGTGCCCCATACCACCTTGACCCAGCAAGGATGTAATCCGGTACCTTCCTCCTATGCAATCCCCTATCGTTCGGCCGACATAGCGTGCGATATGAAACAACCCCCTTATCAGGTAATATTTACCTTGATTATAAGAGGGCCAGCGCCAGAAATCTACAATTTTTGTAAATAAAGGGTCAGTTCTTCACGATTATGGAACAATTGCTTTGCTTTGAGTAGATGTAGAGACGGTTCGAACAGCTGTATTAACTCACGGATTGTTTGAAACGGCTTCTTATGCATCAGCTTGACCGTGATGATCGCGGTTCCTCCGCTTTGCAGCGCATAGAGCAGATCAGCTACCAGCCTGCCCATTTGGCGAGGGCTCCAGCTCATATCGCAAACCAGCAGATCAAACTCGTTGTCGCGCAGCTTTACATCTCCGGCATTCTTTTTATAAATCTTAAGCATCGGATTGCTTGTTAAGCTAGGATGCATACTTGCTGGGTCGATAGCCGTCACCCTTAAACCTCGCTCGAGTAGAAGGGATGTCCATCCCCCGGGCGCCGCTCCAATATCAAGCGCTGCACGCGCATAGCTGAAATCAATACCGAAGCGCTGTTCCGCCTCCAGAAGCTTAAATTTCGCACGAGATATTTGATCCTCTTCTTTCTGAAAACGGATAGCCCCGCCCGACCAGTCAGATAAATTTTCCGAGGGACTAGATATCCCCGCAAAGAGCTTATTTGCACTGATATAGACCGATACAATGCGATCCGCACCTTTTACAACAGGTTCAGCCTGCAAAGTACTCGTAATGACAGTGTCGAGCTCGGCTTTTATCGTAAAAGGGGCGTATGGGACATCCGCCTTTTCTTCTTTGCGAACTTGAACCGCAATGAACTGTCCCGGATTCGTAAACCCGGACTCTCCTGTTGTAGCAAGCCACGTTTTCAGATTCGCAATATCTTCGTCAGAACGGGTCAAGTCCCATTGGACCTGCACAGGCTGGACGTGCCGCAAAAATATAGGTTCTTGCTCTTTCAGTGCTGCGGAAACCTCACTCCAACTGCCCGGAACCTCAAAGCTGAAAATTTCCGTTGGAACGATCAGCTTAAAAGCTACAGCAGGAAACAGCCTGCGAATTTCTTCCTGGGCATATTGGGCAAAACCGTGATTCGATGTTCCAATACAAGTTACTGTTGTTGTCATAGCCGCATCCTTTAACTATTCTAGTACCTTAATCCAAGGCCGATCCCGAAACCATTCCAGTTCTACCTTCACACCGAAGGCCCGATACAAATTCTCCGGAGTAAGAACATCCTTCTTGGTGCCCGAAGCAATCAGCTTACCCGCTTCTATGAGCGCAACATGTGTGAACAGAGGAATAATTTCTTCAATATGGTGAGTCACGTAGACAACCATGATGTCCTGCTTGCTTAGGTCATTAATATCCTGCAGCAGACGCTCTCTTTCGAACAAATCAAGTCCTGCCGCCGGCTCGTCCATGATCAGAATCGAAGGATTCATCATAAGTGATCTGGCCAGCATGACCTTTTTGCGTTCGCCTTGCGATAAGGTTCCAAGCGGTTGATCGGCCAAGTGAGGAATTCTTACGCGCTTCAGCATATCTAATGCCTTGCCTTTTACTTCCTCAGGAATCTCCTGGTAAAACCGTAAAAACGCGTACTCCCCTGTAGCCACAACTTCCCATACGGGATCGCTTAGATTTAATTTCTCAAAAAGGGATTGACTGATATAACCAATCTGTTTGCGAACCTCTCTGACGTCACACTGGCCGTACCGGTTGCCCAGCACCTCTACCTTCCCCTTGCTTGGGAATTCGTAGCCATTCATTAACTCAAGAAGTGTAGTTTTTCCAGACCCGTTCCGTCCAAGGAGGACCCAGTTCTCTCCTTTTTGCATGTCGATATGAACATCTTCCAGGATATGTCTTTCTTCACGTATAAAATGTATGTTAGATAATTGGATCATGCCTTTATTCGTTCCTCTCTCCGCCTTTTCATATCTGGTAAGGCCGCATTATGATGCCCCAAGCCTGTGCTGGATAGCGATTTGTTCAAGCAGGTCCTCCGGTATCTTGGTCGGATGCACTTCCACGTGCTCCGGCTTGGAGGAATAGAGCATTTGATACATGTTGGAACCGGCGGATGGACTCGAGGTATGGATGTAGATTCTTCTTGGAAATCTCCCTGTGCGAATGATCCAATGAACCACATCCATGCCGGTCTCTTGGACTCTATAACCCAGATCATGATCCAGCGATAAAATATCCACCTCACACTCCTCCAGCATCAGAATGCATTCCGAAGCATTTTTCGCTAATGCAAAGCCCAAGGGACTCGAACGCCAATCATCCAAATAAACATGAATCATACCGCACCTCCTCTCTCGAAACAAACTTGCACATACCTATGTAGTCAAAAATAATCCTGCTATAACGAGTCAGAAACGCCCGCCAGAGCTTTCACATGTGCGATTTCCTGACGATGCGTGCCGTCTGTCCCCGTTCCTGTTTCCAGGACAATCGGAATATGCTTGACATAAGGTGATGCTAGGACAGACTTCATCCACTCATTCCCAATATATCCGCTTCCTATATTGGCGTGACGGTCCCTACGCGATCCCAATGGGTGAACAGAGTCGTTAAGATGAACCGCTTTTAGATGAGGAAAATAATCTATGGCCGCGCCTCTGTTCTCCATCTCACTCCAATCGCTGCCTTTCCACATCCCGCTGGCAAACGCATGACACGTATCCAGACAAAAGCCGATTGTCTCCGGTTGCTCGCACAGCTTACGCACTTGAACCATTTCTTCCATCGTTAAACCGAGCTGTGAGCCCTCGCCCGCCTGGTTCTCCAACAGAATAAGCGAGGATCCTTGAAACTGCCGGGCGGTGCTATTCAAACATTGTATAATATTTTTATAGCCTTGTAACGGGTCTTTCCCTACATATTTACCAAAATGAACCACAAGGCCGACGGAACCGCAGGCTTCCGTGATTTCAAGACCATTCACGAGCAGCTTGACCATCAATTCTCGTTCCGTCTCATCTACAGCCGGATTTAGCGGATACGGCGCATGGCCGATCGACAATATACCGTTGTCCTTACAGAATTTCGCGCAAGCGGCGGCATCCTTTTCGTTCACATTCTTCAGCGACAAGCTGCGGGGATTCATAGGAAAATATTGAAAAGCCCCTGCCTTCAGCTGCGCGGCTGTCTTGGCTGCACCCAAATACCCGTTTCTTGTGCTGATATGCGAGCCTATGTACATGGGTCAGCCTCCTTACCGTTGACAGTCTGGACAATAGAACGTTTTTCGTGATGCAACCGACCGGTCCAGTACAATGGTTCCGCCGCATCGAAAACAGCTTTCGCCACCTCTGTCATATACGAGACAATGGTGGTTATAGGTACCGGTTAACGTATCTCCCACATAGAGCGGATCTTCCATATAGCCCCCAATTCGAATGGCGTTCGTTAGCACGTGATGAATGGAAGCATACAGCTGCCTGATCTCCTGCTCAGTCAGCTCACTAATCTTTCGGATCGGCTTCACACCGGCATCATAGCAGATTTCATCGGAATAGCAATTGCCTATCCCCGCAATCCATTGTTGATTAACGAGCTGTGACTTCAGCACACCTTTCTTTTGAGCGACCATCTCTTGAAATCGCTGCAGAGTAAATTCTGGCGATAAGGGCTCCGGCCCCAAATCACCCAAGGCTTCCTGCAGCTCGCTTGGCGTGTATACATGCAAATAACCAAGCCGCAGCCCGATAAAATAAAGCTTCTCCGAGCGATTAAACTCGAACTCTACCTGCGTATTTCGATCCGGCTTGTCCGCATCTGAGCCTAGGTGCATCCATCCCCCCAGCATCAGATGAAGCACTAGCGTTTCGCCTGTGTCCAATTGAAACAGCAAATGCTTGGCTCTGCGTGCAATCTGTGTCAGACGATGATTGACAATCCGATAAATAAACTCGGAATCCGGCATATTGATCGACTTGCTTCGATTCACTGTAACATGAGTAATGGGCTTACCTACAATCAACTGAGATAATAGCCGTCTATAATTCTCCATTTCCGGCAGTTCAGGCATCTGGATATCCTCCATAAGCATAATGCTACTTGTATGCCCATGAACGCGGCCCCACAAACGAAAGAGTGGAAAAAGTTCATTGAAAACAGGGAACAATTGCGCTTTCTCAAAATGTAAAACAGGATGTCTTACGCATAGATAAACGGCTTCAACGTGCTATAAGGTTGAACGTGTTATCAATCTTATATCTTCAATCGAAAAAGCTGCCGAGTGGCAGCCAAATAAAGGTAAATGGAGAGCTCAGTCAATAGTGCACGGAGAAAATCCCCCTGAAGCACGGAATGAAGCCTACTTAGAATGATTGGAAACCAATTGTTCTGCTCATGATTGCCGAATTGCTTGCAACGAATGCATGAATGCTAGACCAAAGAAATTACTCAAAAACGCGTTCTTCCGCGGCATGTTTGATAAATTCATTACGCTTTTCCAAAAACTGCGTCATATATCTTTTTAGAAATAAAACATCTGCCAGTTTACCCAAGATTCCAAGAGGTGATTCATAGACAAAAATATCGATCATTTGAGTTCCTCCTGCAGGGAATAAACTCATGGAATGCTTAAACCATTTGAAAGCTCCCTTCATCTGTTCATCCACAAAATAGCGCGGCGCCTCAAACTCCGTAATTCTTACCGATAGTCGCTGCCTGATGCCAAAATGCGTCGCTTCCCAGGTGACGGTTTCATCCCGCTCAATGAGTCCGCTTCTCCTGCCGGCTACCGCTCGCTCATGGGTTTGAGAAGTAGACTGCATATGGATGTCGATACTACGGGCCAGATCGAAGCAAATTTGTGCAGGAGCATCTATGATGATTGTCGTTTTTATCGTTGGCATATCAAATACGCTCCCAATTGAACAGACATAAACGGCTTAGATCAAGCCCTCACAGACGTATGTAGGCTTGGTGCGTCTTGGATTTCTTGCCTTCTTCTCCTGAGACCCTGTACGCCCTTCACTTGTCATGTTCACTATTTTGCTGCGTGCTTTGTGCTGCTTCTCTCTCAGGCGTTGTATACGCCGATCCAAAGCCTTTTCCTCCTCGGCACGTTTACTGCTAGTTCTGCTGCCGGCACGCTCTAAGGATCGCCGATTCATCAGCTTGTTTCGAGCCTCTTCCGCATAAAAAAGCGCCTGCTCAAAGTTTTTCTCCCGATGCTCGTAATACATGGCAAGCTCCAAGTAAGGCTCCAGCTGTACGGTAAATACGTTATTTTTTATTAGGAGGGATTCCCTCCATAAAGTAAGGGCTCGATCGTAGTTCCCCTGTTTCTTATAATAGGCGGCTTGCAGAATGAGGATGGTCTCCCTTTCTCCCTCATATTCTGCTCGAGCACCGGATGCGGTAGTTTCAGATTGCTCGAATGCTTCATCCGGCCGAAGCAATCTTGCATACAAAGATTGAAATACATGCTCGGACAGCTTGTAGCGCTCCATTTTTTTCAAGCCATATGCCCGTTCGATAAAGCTCATCCAACCCAATCCTCATCATCGCATGAGCAGAGTCAAGAGCGGCTAATTCAGCGGCAGTCAATTCTTTGTGAAAAAGCTGTTCGGTCGACAGTTGGCCGCCCCAGCTGCCCTCTGCCGTATGCGGCAGGGCACCTCAAGCAGCTTGCCAAAATGGATGGATAAGGCGGCTAAGGTCAATATGTCGTGTTCATTATGCGTCAAGACGCCTTGCAAAATGTTCGGATCCTGTTCCGCAAGGTATTGAAAATACAAAGTGGGAGCCATGGAACCTGGCACGTCATCGCTGCGCTCGAAATCGAGCCTGCTTTCCTCCACCTTACTTAACCGGCAGGAAGGGAGTGTATTTCGCCATAAGCTGCGGGACGGATACAACAAGTCCAACTGCAGGATATGCGAATCGTCAATCTTGATCCGATTCATGATAAATCGGTTCTTCAGCAGCGGCCAATCGAATGTGCGGCCGTTGTACGAGACCAGGCGCGAAAAGCGGCTCATAAGTGCCTGGACGTATGTGAGCATGGCGTATTCTTCGGCATGATTACGGATCAGGAGCTGTTCGACGACGAACTGCTCCGCACTATAATAGCCGATGCCGATGAGAAACGGCACGTTGCCCGCTCCGACGCCCAGCCCGGTCGTCTCCGTATCGAAGAACAGCAGTTCTTCGATACGGATGCCGCCCTCGGCGTCGGGGTGAAAGCAGCCCAGCTCCCCGCCCAATCGGCAAGCTCACGCAGCCGATACTTGCCATGGGAGCTGTCAGCGTCATAGACGCGGCGCCGCATCACGAACGAGCCCTCCGGGCTCGTGTAGATGTGCGCGCCGAGCGGCGCCCACTCGCCGCCCGCCTCCGGCGGCGAGGGCTCTGCCGCTACCCCGGACGCGGGCAGCTGGGGTTCTGCTGCCCCTGGCGTGGGCAGCGGGGGTTCTGCTGCTGCCCCTGGCGTGGGCAGCATGGCTTCTACAGCTGCCCCTGGCGTGGGCAGCGGGGCCTCTGCTGCTGCCCCTGGCGCAGGCAGCGGGGCTTCTGTCGCCTCCGACTTGCGGAGGCGTTTTAGTTTGTCGCGGAGCCCGCTCATAGGGCACCTCCTTTACAGCTCATCCAGCAGTTCCAAACTCTTGAGCTTCGCGTTGATTCCTTCAATTTCTGATCCGATGCAGGATGGACAGCCGTCGTCACATGGACACCGGCGAATTAAACTCTTAGCTGCAGCTTTGATGTCATCGAAGCGTCGAAACACATCCTCGGCAAGTCCGATCCCACCGGGATAATGGTCATATAAAAAAATAGTAGGCAGCTGCGTATGCGCCGCTTTGATCTGCGAGACCACGTGAATATCATTGCGGTCACACATCACATGAATGGGTACAATGTGCCGCAGTACATTTGCGATCCCTAACAAAAGCTGCTCAAGCAGCTTGGTGCCCACGGCGGGATCTACTATTTTAAGTTCCAGCCACGCAGCACTCGTATGAAGTTCTTCCTCCGGTAGATGAATCTGTCCATATCCCACATTTTCAAATGTCGTCAGCTTGATTTTCTTGAAAATCGTCGGCATCATATTCACAGCGACATCCCCATAATGGATGGCTGTAGTCCGTCTGCTAAGCGTCTTATCAATTTCCAATACCTTCAATTGAACAGCCAAATTTGCATCCGTATAGTACTCAACATCAACCTCGCGGACATACGCCTTCTTATGCTCCCAATCGAGCTTCTCGACCTGATATTGCACACCTTCGTGCAAATAGATCGCCTCATCATGCAGGAGCGTCATCGCACTGAATCGGTCCATTTCACCGATAATCCTGACATTGGCGATATCGGATTGATCGACAATGACGACATTTTCCTGCGATGCGGATCGAAGGCTAATATTGCTTGCGGGGAAGGACTGGTTCGCCCAGAAAAACTTATCCCCGTTATGATGCAGCACCTTCTCTTCCACCAGATACTCCATAATGTCCAGCACATCTAACGGGCCAAATTCTTCCCTCTCTTGAAAAGGCAGCTCATACGCGGCGCATTTCAAATGATCGACCAGAATGATCAAATTCTCAGGATTGATTCTTGCGGATTCCGGTGAACGTTCAAAGAAATAGTCAGGATTCTGAACAACATACTGATCGATCGGTGTGGAGCTGGCCACCATGAGAATAAGTGCTTCTCCATGCCTTCGTCCTGCACGTCCTGCCTGCTGCCAGGTGCTTGCAACGCTTCCCGGATAACCGGTCATAATACAAACCTGCAGCTGCCCGATGTCGACTCCGAGCTCCAAGGCGTTTGTGCTGACTACACCTAGGATTTCACCTTCCCTGAGACCACGCTCAATTTCTCTCCGCTGTTTGGGCAAATACCCGCCACGGTATCCACGAATCGACTTGGCTCCGATATCATGTTTCACTAGCTCCTGGATATGGCTTAGAATAATTTCCACTCTTACTCTGCTTCTGGCAAAAACAATCGTCTGAATCTTATTTTTCAGAAATTCTTTGGCTAGACTGTTCACTTCCACCGTCGCACTTTTTCGAATGTTCAACGGCTTGTTTACGATCGGGGGGTTGTAAAAAACAAAATGCTTCCGGCCGCGCGGAGCACCGTTATCGTTAATCAACCTCATCGGACTTCCTGTCAGCTGTTCGGCCAATTCCTTGGGATTCGCTATCGTGGCAGAAGTACAAATAAAGACGGGATTACTTCCGTAAAACTTGCATATACGTTTCAACCGACGGATCACATTGGCAACATGGCTTCCAAAAACACCCCGATAGGTATGAAGCTCATCAATAACGATATATTTTAAATTCTCAAACAAGCTGACCCACTTGGTATGATGAGGCAAAATTGCGGAATGCAGCATGTCCGGATTGGTGATGACAATGTGTCCTGCCGTTCGCACGATTTGGCGAATCGCGGGAGACGTGTCTCCGTCGTAGGTGAAGCTTTTTATATCAATACCCATTTCCTGAATGATTTCATTGAGTTCACTCTTTTGATCCTGCGCCAAAGCCTTAGTTGGAAACAAATACAGTGCACGGCTTGTTGCATCCTGAGCAACCGCCTGCAAAACAGGCAAATTGTAGCATAGCGTCTTACCTGATGCCGTAGGGGTAACGGCTACCATGCTTTCACCTTTTTGCAACGTTTCGTACGCTGTATGCTGATGGGAATACAACTCCGAGATGCCGCGTTTCTGCAGGGCCGCCTTAATTCTCTCGTCTACCGAATCCGGAATCGGCTTCGTCCTTGCATCCTGCGGCTCAAGCTCATGCCAATGGATGATATTCTCATTCCCTCGCAGCTCATGGATCAAATCTGCTAATTGCTTCTTTTTGAACATGGTTCCACCTCGCTAGTTCCTATCTCTAGTTTAGCGAATATTTGTTCTTATGACTAGACATTCCATACAAGTTTCACATAAAAAAAGACGGCTTTTCTTGGAAAAGCACGATTACTTGTCGTGCCTTCCAGTTGGCCGTCCTTGCTCCTATCCCGTTTGGCGGGAATCATTGGTAAAGGGGATGTTTCTACATGAGGTCAGATGAATCATCATAGTCATATCGGATTCCGTCATGACCTGCCGTGGCTGTCTGCGTATGCTGAACCAACGCTTGCTTCGCGCTCTCTTGAAGCTTGAACAGCACTTCTTTATAATCTCTAGCCTGGCGGGGTTTCCACTGTCGTGCTTGATGGCCGAACGAAGAGCGCTCTCGATGATCGCGATATCGTGGCTTGTGAACTCCATTGTTGTCGACACCTCTTTTTAAAGCATGATTTCATAACTTCTATCTTAACCCATTCCAAGCAGAATCATACTATTCGTATATTTCTTTCAACTGGGATAAAATACAAGAGAGATGAATTTTAGGAGGAACCTGACATGAGTAGCTTGCCACCAGAAATCGAAACCCACCGCCAACCCGACCATGAAATTAATCCGCAATTTCTTACCCGCTGGTCTCCACGATCCTTTACGGATCAAGAGGTGACCGATGATGTGTTATTCAGCCTGTTTGAAGCAGCCCGTTGGGCGCCGTCTGGGGGCAACATGCAGCCGTGGCGCTTTATTATCGCCCGAAATCCAGAAGATCGCGCCTCCTTTCATTCTTTCATCGTTCCCGGCAATCGCGAATGGTGCGAGAAAGCCCCCGTACTGGCCCTGGTGCTTTCCCATAAACTGACTGCTAACGGAAACCCTAACACTTCGCATACGTTTGACGCGGGTACAGCTTGGGGCTATCTAGCTTTGGAAGCTGATAATCAAGGACTTATTACGCACGCTATGGGCGGATTCGATAAGCAAAAAGCAAGAGAAACACTGCAAGTGCCGGAAGAATACGATTTGCACGCCGTCATCGCGATTGGCTACCGTGGGGCTGTCGATGCTCTGGATCCTAAGTTCCATGAGAGAGAAGTGCCTTCGGCTCGAGTTCCTTTACATCAGTTGCTCTTTGAAGGTGCATTTGGTAAAACGATGTAAATTACATATTCATGCTCCAGCTGCACGCTTTGTCATACATAATGGTAAAATCACGAATATAAGTAGAAAAGTATGGCGAAGCAAGGAGTTTGTCCTTAACAAAAAGTCCCCACTGCAAGAAAGCATTCGGGGACTTTAAATCGTAACTAAAATGGCAAAACAACTTGATCTACTTTGTCCTTATACGAAGGATCAAAATATGCTGTAAATGTTAAACTTACCGTTAGCTTTCTGCTTGAATCTTTAGGCAGATTTCCAAAATTAACAGTATTCACAGTGATTAATCTTGGAAGCTTTTGCAACTGGGTGATGGCTTCAATAATCTCATCATAAGATCCCCCAACAGACGTTGTGACTTTAACTTCCTTTACAGATGAATTTACGGCAGCTTTAGCGGTAGTCTTAGCGCCTTGCTGCATGTTATTGTTGTCACTGACGGAGTAGGAAATTGAAGTAAATGCTACTTTGGTATTCTTCTTAATAGATTCTAGATCCAGAGTCAATTGCTCTACATTATCCCACAGCGGAAGAGCATCCTGAACTTCTTTCATTGACGAACTTCCTTGCTGTGTATTTTCACTAATTTTCTTATTTAAAAGCTGCAATTGCTTATTTACTGTATCCATTTCAGCCTTTTGTGAACTTATCTTATCATTCGAAGGCGCAAGTAAAAGATAGTAAAATGCAAACAAAACAAGAAATAGGATTACTACACTAAGGGAGGATGAGCGTCTGTGAATTATTATTTTTTGACATCCAATTCCTCCCCCTTCCTTTACCTCTGCTTGCTTCTTGCTATTTGTATCATTCGCGGCTTCCTCTTTTTTGAATAGAATGGAGTAAGTAGCCAGATATCTCTTGTCCATGGAAATTGATGCTGTAGAATCTGAGCTTGTATTATTCGTGCCCGTTTCTGTGATAGATTGCATCATCGCATTCTCTCCAAAGGGAGCCTTCGCAGAATCATATAGGTACCTAGCTGCATCATTCAATTCTGAGGAATATGACCGTTAGTGAAATTTGACTATCAGCAGAATAAGCTAATGTATTTAACTGAGCATCGACCGGGAGTGGTTTTTTCAAGTCATTAATGATTTGCACCACATCTTTTTGACTGGCTCGCATTGCTTGAATAAACGTCCCAGGATCCGAAGCCTGCTTGGTAGGATTCTTGGTAAGCTTCCCTTCTGCAACTGTCTTCGCTTGATTCAATTGTGTCAGCCTTTGAGTGTTTAGTGAAATCTCAGAGCGGTTATTCATATAGGTGTATGATGTTATTCCAATCCCCGCAACCCATATAATTAGCAGACCACCCAGCACGATAAATTTAATCTTAGTCTCTGTTTTCACAGTAGGCAGCAAATTAATACGTTGGGTTTGCTTATTTAACATGGATAGTCCTGTCGCTACCCTAAAATCATTTGCATTAAGAGCTGCTGAATCTTCCTTTGAGAACACACTAAAATCAACAGATTTTACATCCAACTCCGTTAAGGTAAGCTGGAGCTCTTTAGCTAATTGATTCCTACCTTCGCCCGTTCCGGTTACCAGGATATTAGCAATTCGACTATTGCCTTCTTGAATACTGTATTGATAAAAGCTAAGCATCCTCGATAACTCAGCGATAATTTCGCCGATCTGATCGCCTGTAAGCTCATTATCTTGCGTTGCACCTTGATCAAATAACGTTATAGTTCGCATAAAAATGGGATTCCCATTTTGAAACATGTAGACTTCAATTATCGAATGATCCAAACTAATCAGCATCGTCTCGGCGAAATGCTCTTCTTGAAAGGCCGCAATGGATCTAGCCAGTGAAGTGGCAGAAATCTCAGCTGCCCGTACGTGGAGCCCTGCATCTTCAAGCACTTTCACATAGCTAAGGATGAGTTTCTTGGGAGCAGCAAAGACTAGAACCTGTGTACTTTCGTCGTCATGACTGATTTTAATAAAATCGTAAACAGGATCTTCAAATGGTAGTCGAAGCGCTGTCTCAACTTCCAATTCCACCAGCTGACGAAGTTCGTGTGCTTTGATACTTGGAATTCTCATTTTACGGATAATGATTTGAGAAGTAGGGATAGATAGTGTTGCCGTTGCTCCTTTCAACTTCTCTTGTTTGACCCACGCTTTTAGTTGAAGGCTCAGCGACTCGGCATTAATAATTTGATCTTCTTCAATCATCCCTTCAGGTATTGGAAGATGACCATACTTTCCGATTTCCCACGATTTTTTCTTCTTTATGGTAACATAACGCACACCCGTTTGATCAATCGTGATCCCGATTCGTTTTGAGCCTAAATCGAACATAAGTACACCACACCTTGCTATCTAAATAGTGATAAATACGAATCTATCATGATCGAACCATAACCATAGGAAAGCAAGATGCCCGCAGCCAAATATGGGCCAAATGGTATCGGTTGTTTTTTTCTTCGTTATTTTTAGCAGTAATAATCCTCCGCCTACGACGGTTCCGATGAAGCATGCTATGACAAATGCTAGAACAATATGAGGCAAGCCTACAACAAAACCGCAGACAAACAGAAGCTTGGCATCTCCCATCCCCATACCACCTTTTGATATTAAAACAATAAGCACAACAATTACATAACCGGCAATAGCTCCAAGCAGGTAACTCCACCAAGCTTGTTCATGAATGATCATTCGAAAAACTAGAACAAAAGGTAAAAAAGCCAACAAAACTTTATCCGGAATTAACATGTAAAATAAATCAGATATCGTAATAATCACAAGCAAGCTTACTAACGCTAACCCAATAACGGTCTCCCAATGATTACCGAAATGTAGGTAAATCCAAAGAAAAAGTAAAGCTGAGGTTAGCTCTCCTAACGGATAAATCGGTGACACCTTTGTCTTACAATATCGACAGCGACCAAGCGAAAATAAATAACTAACGACTGGAAACAAATCCCTAGTCTTAAGTCTTGTACCACATTTCGGACACGCTGAAGGTGGATGTACGATCGATTTTTTCTCAGGCACTCTTAGTGCCACCACGTTGAAAAATGAGCCTAGAACAAGACCAAGCAGAAAAATATAAACAGAGATTAAGATCGTCATGTGTTTGGTCTCTTTCGTTGGATTTTAAAAAAGGAATCGGAATGAACCGATTCCTTTCTCCACCATAGTATTTTATCTGTTTACTGGTGTTACCGCCCCTGTACCTGCCGAGATTACATCAGCACTAAATGTCCAGGTTTGTCCAGAGCCCGCTCCACCTGTACCAGTTTGAATTACAACACTGGTTAATGTACCATTAGCATCAAAATTCACCTGTCCACCAGTAATTACATTATTAACACTAGGCATAGTAATATTATTTTGCAAATATCCTCCGGTCATGAGGCCTAAACCATCTTCTGCATCATCAGCAGACAAAGCTGCAGTATTAGTTCCTGGTGCGTATGCCACACCTGCTGTTCCATGAATTGGAACAGTCTCGAAAACAAAATCCGCATGATTTTCAGATGTTAAAAATAACCTTGCAGCTTCAGAAATTTGACGAGCAGTAGCTATATCTGCATTATTTCTAGATCTTTGAATAATTCCATTAATTAGAGGAACAGCAATTGCTGCAATAATTGCTAAAATTACAATAACAGCAAGTAACTCAATTAGTGTAAATCCTTTTTCATCTTTATTTATTTTTTTCAAAATCTGTTTCATATTGAATCCTCCTAGTTATTTCTAAATAATGTATTAGTAGTAACTACCCAAAATTTGCGTACATTTTAAACATAGGAACCATAATTGCAGCAACTATCGTACCTATAACAGTTGCTAAAAAAACAAGCAGTAATGGTTCTAATAATGATTTCAAGCGATCTACAGTATTTTCAACATCCATTTCATAAAAGTCTGCAACTTTTTCTAACATTTGGTCAAGTGATCCTGTTTCCTCTCCGATTGCAATCATTTGAGTAACTAGCGGCGGAAACACCCATGCTTGACGCAATGGCTCTGATAGTGGATTTCCTTGACGAAGAGAATCTGCAGAATTTTTTATAAAATCACCAATTACTTTATTTCCTACTATTTCTTCAACAATATTTAACGATTGTAATATAGGTACAGAACTAGAGTATAAAGAAGCAAGCGTTCTTGTCATCTGTGCCAAAGCACCTTTTTGCTTCAGTTTCCCAAATATAGGAATTTTCAATTTAATGTAGTCTATCCAATAAGCTCCACGATTTGTTCTTTTGGCGCTCAGATAGAATACAACTAGTGAAATACATCCAATTACCCATAGTAACCATTGTGATTGAATACTATTACTTAACTTCAATACTATTCTTGTTACCATAGGTAGCTCAGCATTCATTGAAGCAAAAATATTAACAAACTGAGGGACAACTGATTTTAATAGATATACACTCGCACCTATAGCCAGCACCCCAACGACAATCGGATAAGTCATCGCTGACTTAATCTTCTCCGTCGTCACATGCTCCTTCTCAAAAAACTTCGCTAGCCGCTCCAGCGTCCCTTCCAAATCTCCTGTTTCTTCACCGGCACGAATCATGTTCGTAAACATGGGCGGGAAAATCTTCTTATGTTCAAGGACAGATTGGGAAAATGGGACCCCTTTTGACAAATTGGAGGCAACCTGCGTTAAAGCTTTCTTTAAAGGCTTACTTTCGGTTTGCGCCGCTAGAATGTTAGTAGCTTCGACGATATTTACGCCAGCTCGTATAAGTGTTGCGAATTGTCTGCAATACACAATGAAGTGGATCGTCTTCACAGGATTTCCGATGTAAATATCCGTCTTCAAAGCCTTGAACTGCTCTTCTTTAACAGATAGTACAACGTAGCCCTTCCTACGAAGCTCTTCAACCGCTGAAGACTTGTCCGATGCAGCTAATCTTCCCTTTAGCGTCTTACCTGAGCTGCTTCGAACATCATATACAAAATCAGGCATTAGATGCCACCGCCCTCAGCCAAGTAAGCTCTTGCTGCAAGGGGATCAATGAGTCCCTGCTGCATTTGCTCCTTAATTGACATCTCTAGCGAATGCATACCGAGATTTCGTCCTGTTTGCATGATGCTTTTGATCTGATGTATTTTCTCTGAACGGATCAAATTGGCGACGGCAGGAGTATTGATCATGATTTCCGTGGCGCATGTTCTCCCCTGCCCTCCGGGCTTCGGAAACAATCGTTGTGAAATGACACTTACAAGCACAGCTGCCAGTTGCACTCGAATCTGTCCCTGCTGATGAGCAGGAAATGCATCAATAATCCTGTCAATTGTCTGAGGTGCATCTGTTGTATGAAGTGTCGCAAACACAAGGTGTCCGGTCTCAGCTGCAGTAACTGCTGCAGAAATAGTTTCCAAATCACGCATTTCGCCAACGAGAATCACGTCAGGGTCTTGACGCAGTGCCGCTCTTAATCCATTGGAAAAGCTCTTCGTGTCACTCCCCACTTCACGTTGATCAATAATCGAGGAAGCATGACTATGTAAGAATTCGATAGGATCTTCGAGGGTGACAATATGCTTCTTTTCTTTGCGATTAATGAAATCAATCAACGCAGCCAGGGTTGAAGATTTACCGCTGCCAGTCGGTCCTGTCACAAGTACAAGCCCCTGTGGTTTTAATGCAAGCGAACTGATGATTGACGGAAGCTGTAGCTGCTCCAGTGACGGAATTTTCGAAGGAATGGTTCGAATCGCACACCCTCACACGATTTCGCTGTCTATATGCATTAACACGATATCGCGAAATGCCTTCCAGTTCATAGGAAAAATCTAATTCACCAGCTTGATTAAATCTCTCAATCTGATCTGCAGTTAACATTGCCTCAGCCATAGATCGAGTGTCATTTGCACTCAAAAGCTCTGTCCCAACTTGTTGTAAGCTTCCATGTACACGTAAAACTGGTGTAGAGCCAACAGAGAGATGCAAGTCAGATGCTTTGATTTCATGTGCTTTTCGAAGCAACCCTTCAATCCTCAACAACGCTTCAGTCATCGTTTACCTCCTCTCCTCTTAGTGAGCGACTGTCTCTCGAATTACTTCCTGCAGGGTCGTAATCCCTTTGGTCACTTTATCAATGCCATCATCCAAAAGCTGGATCATGCCTTGCTCCATGGCAGCTTGACGCAAATCATGTACGGAGGCTGTGTCACTAATCAATTGACGCATCCGGTCATTGACAACAAGCACTTCATGAATGGCTACCCTGCCGCGGTAACCTGTTCGGTTACATGCTCCACAGCCCGCCCCTTTATGGAGTTTATCGGCTTCAATTCCGCGATTTTGCATGAAAATAATTTCCTGCTCGGTTGGCGAATATGCCGTCTTACATTCGTTACAAATTCTTCGAACCAGACGCTGCGCGACGACTCCAATCAGTGATGAAGCTATTAGATACGGCTCAACTCCCATATCCCGAAAACGAGTAATCGTACTCACAGAATCGTTGGTATGGAGCGTTGATAATACCATGTGCCCAGTTAGTGAAGCACGAATAGCGATTTCGGCTGTTTCCGCATCCCTGATCTCTCCGACCATCACAATATTAGGATCCTGCCGTAAAATGGAACGAAGTCCCGCCGCAAAGGTAAGCCCTATCGTTGAGTTAACATGCACTTGGTTAATGCCCTCAAGCTGGTACTCAACGGGATCTTCAATGGTGATGATATTGGCATTTTCTTGATTTAAATGATTGAGTGCGGAGTACAGTGTGGTTGTTTTTCCGCTTCCTGTTGGTCCCGTAATAAGGATAATTCCGTATGGCTGCTCAATCATTCCTTTAAACTCATCAATGTTATGACGATTAAACCCCAATTGATCGATTGGTTTGACTCCTGTTGATAAATCGAGAATTCGCAGAACGATTTTCTCACCATGTATAGTAGGAAGCGAAGAAACCCGAATATCAACATGCTTGTGATCAACCATCATCTTAATCCGACCATCTTGAGGCAGCCTGCGTTCTGCGATATTAAGCTTGGCCATAATTTTTAACCTCGCTGTAATAAAGCCTTGCATTTGCTTAGGTATGACCCTTTCATTCCGCAAATGACCATCGATCCGATACCGTATTACGAGATTCGCCTCACCAGGATCCACATGAATATCCGACACACGCAATTGCACTGCTTGCTGGATCATTTGGTTGACCAGACGAACAATCGGTGAATCTTCATCCGTAATTTCGGTTTCTTTAATGTCATCCGTGGTGGGCATATCCGTCATCATCTGACTCATGGAATCTTGTAGTCCATAGTGGCGTGCGATAGCTCTTTGAAGCTCATCTCGGCTAGATATAGCCGGTTCGATCCGAAAGCCCGTACTCATTCGCATTTCTTCGATAGCGAAATAATCCAGGGGATCCGCCATGGCTACCATCAGCTTGCCGCCTTCTTTATGAAGAGGGATGGCTTGATAGCGTCTTGCCATGCTTTCAGGGATGATTTTTGTGATTTCAGGATCTATCTGATACTTAAACAAGCTAACATGCGGAATGCCTAATTGAAATTCCAGCACTTCGATTAATTGCTGCTCTGTAATATATCCTTGGGTGATTAATAGATCCCCTAGCTTTTGCTTGGTCTTGCTTTGCTCCTTCAGTGCTTCTTGTAACTGATCTTCAGAAATAATTCCGCTCTCGACCAATAAATCGCCTAATCTCTTCCTTACAAGAGCCATCACGTGTCAACTCCATCGTTTGAATCTAGCAACAATACAATAGGTAAATGTACCTACTATTCATGAGACTATATACCCGGTTTCCGTTACAATTAAGATATATTATACAGTTCCGGCTCCATTTTGTATATAATTTCACAGATTTGATCATCTTCGAGCTAGTCACTTTCCTAATTCGACTTTCTCAACAAGCAATTCTATGTCGAATAGTCAAATTCCTTTTAAAAACATAACTTGATTTTATGTAAATTTCGTCAATTTCCTAACATTGTTCTAATTTTTTTTCGATATAATGTACACAAAGTGTATATTTCACCATGCAAAAAGTAGTAAAATAGTCTTATACCAATAAGACAAGGTATTGATTAATAGGAGGAGAAAACATGCACAATTCAAAACAAAAAAAGATCAGTCTCATGCTGATCGTATCCTTACTGCCTCTCTGTTTGGTTTTGCCGGGATTCCCCTAGCACAGCGCTAGCCGATGCCGCCGCCACGATGACCATCGCATTAAAATCAAAGGCCACTGATATGTATGTTACAACATCTAATGGAACCAATTCATTGAAGGCAAATGTTACTTCCGCTGGTACTAACGAGTTCTTTGATATGTATCTACAAAGCGATGGAAGATATGCAATGAAATCAAAAGCCAGCGGCAACTTTGCTGACTGCAGGCAACAGCCAGAATAGCGCGTTGGTTCCTAATAAAGATGATCTTAATGACGCTGAATTGTTTGAAATCATATATAACGGTGACGGAACTATTTCATTGAAAACCACATCTTCAAGAACGAATGAGTCATTTTATGTTCATGTTGAATCAAATCAACTTAACAAACCGATTAAAGCGAATAGCGCAAGGACTTATGGAGATGAAGAAAAATTCTATCTGAATTTCTTTGATTTTTACGAAACCGATTAAAGTATTAGAAATCAAAGATATCGAAAAGCCTTCGAGCGGATCTGATCCAACTGATGTAACGTCAGATTTGAAGAGTTTATTTCTGAACAACAATTTCATTCAGATTGAAACCATGAGCATGAAAAAGTTTGTTTCGCTTCGTGAGGAACTTGACGGGAAATATGACGCTATCTATTTTGGAAAGAGCTTATTTAACCCGGAACATCCTGTAGATAAGCCAAGTAATACTTCAGACCAAGCTCCACTGAATACCAGATATCTCGAGAATGATATAACCAATCTAAAAGCTAATGAAATTACAAGCGCTTATATCAACAAAGGACTTCCTGTTATTGTGTTCAGTGACAGCAATACAGATAACATAAGTAATAATAAGCGCGGGGCTATATATCAAGGCAAGATTTCTAATGGAAATTGGGTGCAAAACAGAGGTAAACTGTATAATCTATTCAAACCGTATTACCCATCTGTCAAAGACAATGTTATCTTTGTAAATACATCCGATATAAGTTCGTTAGATTCATTTTTGTCAAAGACAAATTTGTATGTCCGAGGTAATGTTCGCCCACAGCTTACAATGACGAATACACCTTATAATTATTCCACAAGTAGTTTAAGAAATGATCCTTTTAACGAAAGTTCTACTGCGTACAATCAACAAATTTATCATTCTGGAGATACGCTTAATTTTGATTTTAAAGTTACCAATGTAAAGAATATTGACCAACGCAACCTAGTAGCAAATCTATACATTGGTAAAGATAGCGTGCTTGCCTATGATGCAACTCAACTCGTAGATTCCGTACCAGTGAAATCATTAACAAATAACAGACTTAAGTTCACGCTGCCACATGGATACTCTGGTCTTTATTATTATAAAATCGAGTTAGTTGACCAAACGAGTGTAGGAAAATTAAAGGATATTTATACCGGCGTATTTCGACTTCAGGATCAAGCTCCTGTAATTAAGGTCCTTCAGGTCATCCCGAAGAGTCAAAAGAGCCAACAAACAAGTAGCTTATTGAAGTCTTCTAACCTTAATCAAAGCTATTTAAAAACGAAGGACTATGACATCCAAATTACTGTAACGGATTTTGAGACTTTCAATCAGACTGGCTATCAAACTTTGAATAGTATCTATGACATGTTGATCTTCGGATTTAATGATGACTATAACAAAACTTCTCGGGACTTCGGTGTAGAAGCCGCCCAAGCGATTGAGCAATTTATACAAACCGGTCAGGGTGTAATGTTTACGCATGACACGATACATAACAGTGGACCAATGTGGCTCACTTATTTCAAAGATGATACCGGACAAACAGGAGTTAACACAGAGTTTGGTAGAAATGCAAAATCGACATCTACCAAAACCAAAAAAGTCAATGAAGGCTTGCTGACACAGTTCCCGTTCTACATTAGTGACCTTACACCAACGGTTGCAGAGACCCACAGCCAAAACTTCGGACTAGACCTAGAAGACCCTAAAGTAGTTCCATGGTATACAATTGATAACAGCCTTCGAGACACTGATGACAGCTGGTACCATTATTACACGTATTCCAAAGGCAACGTAACGTACTCTGGTACAGGTCATTTATTTATTGACACAAGCCTTCGCAGCGGCGGAAGCTTTCCTGATTGGGAACAAAAATTATTAGTCAACACAATGTATCGGGCATTTATTGGTTCTAATCATAAGCCAACTTTAGAAATTCTTTCTCCTGAGCCATTTTCAAGTTCAGCTAGAAACTACATCGCTTCAAGCAGCGACATATCCGTTAGCTACAAGGCAGATGATCTAGACTTAACTGATAAGGATGTCACAACATCTATCGCATTTAAATATAAAAACAGCAATGGCTCAGATATTACTCAAACTGTATTGGATAATTTCAACTCACCTAAAGGTGAAACAATTAATAAAACATTCAGCAACCCATTAGCTGCCAGCGGTGGTGATCTTACTATCGTGGTTTCTACGAAAGATGCAAGTGGTGCGATGGAAGTAAAAGAAGTGGCTGTGAAGGTCTTATCCTCAACCCAATTAACACCGAATCGCAACATATCTTCCGAAAAAGTTGAGAAAAATGGTATCGTCACCTTGAGCTATTCGATTGACCCAACTGCTAGAAATTATAGCGCCGCCGTAGATGCAAATGATCTTACGATTACAGGTCTTCACTTTAAAGAGAAGTTTCCTGCAAATCTAGATATCATTTCTATTCCATCTGGGTTTACTAGATCAGGTTCTTTATCATCAGGTTTTACTTTAGAAGGAAACTTGCAAGACATTCCTTATAAAAAAGTCGGAAATAAGTTTGTTGCAGATAGTTCAACGTTTACAATCACGGTGAGACCGACAAAGAATGGCGACTACTCGCTCTCTAACTCGAATTTATCATACAACGACTATACTAGCGGCCAGCAAAATGTATTATTTAGCAACAAAGTAATAACAGCCTATACGAAGCTCACGTCCCTTGCTTTGTCTAATGTAACCATCGCAAAGGGCGACAAAACTAAGCTGCTGCCAACCTACGCACCAGACGATGCAACTTATCACAATAACGAGCATTTCACTTGGTCCTCAGATGCTCCTAGCATTGTGACAGTAAATAGTAATGGAGAAATTACAGGTGTGTCTGCGGGAACTGCCAAAGTGACAGCGACAGCGAATGACGGAAGTGGACTTCGAGCTACAGCTACTGTATCTGTTATTCAACCTGGACTTAACATAACTGGACCTACCGAAGTAGCAGTTAATGCAAGCATTCAGTTGCAAGCTGCCCTGGTAACAGCCAATGAAAAAGTCACTTCAATTCAATGGACTTCTTCGGATCCAACAATTGCATCATTTACAGACGGCAACAAAATTACAGGCGTTCTTGCTGGTTTGAACCCTGGAGAAGTGACAATCTCTTTAAGCATCCAAACTGATCAGGGTCATACTTATTCAGCAACTTACACAGTAAATGTCGTCAAACCATTAACGACTTTGAGCTTACAAGACAAGGTAATACGAGTTAACGAAACATCGGTATTGAGCCCTACGTTTGCTCCACTAGATGCGACGAATACTAGGTTTACTTGGAATTCAAGTGATGCGAGTACTGTTACAGTTGATAGTAATGGTAACATCAAAGGTTTGAAAACAGGCCAAGCAACCATTACAGTAAGTGCCACTGATAGCAGCGGATTGGTTGGAAAAGCTGTTGTAACAGTGAAACAGCCTACTTTCATAGTAACAGGACCCTCTTTACTAGCAGTCGGAGGATCGAACATCACCCTAGAAGGCTTATTGGACACCGCTAATGAAACGGCTACAATCGTAGATTGGAACGTTTCAGATGATGATCAGAAAAAGCCGGATTTGCTTATAACGGTGATATGAAAAGAACTCTGACAGGATTGTATCCAGGAACTGTAACTGGCACAGTGAAAGTAACAACAGACAAGGGCAACGAATATTCCAGCTCGTTCACTGTTAACGTGTATGCTCCTTTAACATCATTGGGTATCACAGACAAGAAGATTCGAGATGACGAATTGGGTACTATCATCCCTGCATTCGCTCCAACCTTTGCAAGCAATACACAGTTCAATTGGAGCTCTACGAATCGCAATGTAGTGGATATTGATTCAAACGGAAAAATCATTAAGCTTAGTCCAGGTACTTCTTCCATTACTATTGTTTCAACAGATGGTACAAATTTAACAAGTACTGCAAATTACACGGTTATTCATCCGAATGTCACAGTAAATGGTTCTACATCAGCTAACATAAACATGCCATTTACTCTTGAAGCTTTATTAAATACGGTAAACGAAAATCAAAAATCGGTAACTTGGAATCTTAGTGACTCTAAAATTACAACGACACCGGACGGTGATAATAAGTTAATTGTTACTGGTAAACAGAAAGGAACGGTCACTGGTAGCGTAACGATCACAACAGATAAGGATCATTCATACACCACTCCTATTACCGTAGCGTTCACAATCATTCCTGTAAGCTCTGTATCTATCGATGATGCAACGATTAGAACTGGTGAAACAGTCTCACTGCCAACTGTGGTCTTGCCTAATGATGCGAGCATCCCTCAACTGGAGTGGGAATCGAATCATCCAGAAATCGTGAGTGTGGACTCGAATGGAAATATTGTCGGCAATGCTGCTGGTGAAGCTATCATTACTACTAGGTCAACAGATGGTACAAACACAGTTGATACGGCAGTTGTGACAGTAGTACAACCTACCCTATCAATAAACGGTCCGACTCGATTAGACGTTGGTGGGGCAACTATTACACTATCCGCGGACCTTCGGACTACGAATGAAACTCCTGTTACCTATGAATGGGATGTACCACTCGAAGAACAAAGAAAAGCAAGCTTTATCACCGACGGTGATTCCAAGAGAATACTTGCAGGATTACTTCCAGGTACGGTAAGAGGAACTGTAAAAGTAACAACAGACAAGGGCAATGATTATTCCAGTTCATTCACTGTAGAGGTGTATGCTCCATTAACATCATTAGGTATCACAGACAAGAAAATTCGAGATGATGAATTGGGTACGATCATTCCTGATTTCGCTCCAACCTTTGCAAGCAACACACAGTTTAATTGGAGCTCTACGAATCGCAATGTAGTGGACATGGATTCGAATGGAAAAATCATTAAGCTTAGTCCAGGTACTTCTTCCGTTACTGTATCTTCAACAGATGGTACAAATTTATCAAGCACAGCGAATTACACGGTTATTCATCCGAGTGTCACAGTAAATGGATCTACATCAGTTAACATCAACACTCCATTTACTCTAGAAGCTATATTAGATACAGTAAACGAAAATCAAAAATCGGTAACTTGGAATCTTAGCGACTCTAAAGTTACAACGACTCCGGACGGTGATAATAAGTTAATTGTTACTGGTAAACAGAAAGGAACGGTCACTGGTAGCGTAACGATCACAACAGATAAGGATCATTCATACACCACTCCTATTACCGTAGCGCTCACAATCATTCCTGTAAGCTCTGTATCTATCGATGATGCAACGATTAGAACTGGTGAAACAGTCTCACTGCCAACTGTGGTCTTGCCTAATGATGCAAGCATCCCTCAACTGGAGTGGGAATCGAATCATCCAGAAATCGTGAGTGTGGACTCGAATGGAAATATTGTCGGCAATGCTGCTGGTGAAGCTATCATTACTGCTAGGTCAACAGATGGAAGCAACAAAACAGATACAGCTAAAGTAGTAGTCATTCAACCTAGCTTTACTATTGAGGGAGCAAAACCGCTTCAAATCGGCGGACCAGATATCACTCTAGAAGCAAAGCTTGATTCAGTGAATGAAGTGATTACAACAGTGACATGGGACGTATCCGATGAAGATAAAACCGAGGCGTTATTTAGAACTGATGGTGATTCTAAACGAATCTTGACGGGGAATAAGCCAGGTGAAGTCCAAGGAACAGTGACTCTTAAAACGGATAAAAATGAATACAAAGCATCATTTGATCTAACTGTGTTCTCCTTGACTTTGCCGGATACGAGAGTTGATCTTAACAAAACTCAAACGATTGTACCTGACATTCAACCAAACGGCGCTATCGGCGACAGCTTTAAGTGGGAAATCACCCCTTCCGATAATTCGATAGCTAGCCTAGTGAGTGACGGAAAAGTTAAAGGAAATGCGGTTGGAACAGCTACAGTCAAGATTACATCTTTGCAGGATCCAGCTTGGACTGCATCGGCCAATGTTACTGTCATTCAACCAGGTATTATCATTAATCCAGTAGATCCAACTGATCCCGAGGATCAAACAAATGGACTAAATATTGATGGCAGTTATACGGTAAACGTAGGTGAGAAAATCACATTACAAGCGAACCTTGATACTGCAAATGAGCACGCTGAAGCCGCTACATGGATGATTCCAGCAAATGATTATCTCTCTGCTAATGAGAATTCGGACAACCAAGTTGAAATTGAAGGTAAGTCTGTAGGGCAAGTCATGGGATCGGTAACCATTTCTACGGATGAGCATGACTACACCAAACAATTCACAATTAACGTAATTAATCCCGTCCAATCAGTAGATATAGTTAGAAGTGGTATCGATGAAGAAGACACCAATCAAACGATTTCCATTCTGAAGGGCAGCTCCGTAGATCTGACTGCAAAAATCACACGATCGGATGCGACCCATGATGGCTTCCACTGGTTTATTATTCAGGAAGGAACAACAGGTGAAGCGTCATTCAATACTACGTACCAACAAGATGTAACCCTAACCACCTCAAAGAAAGGAACCATCGTCGTTCAAGTGTTGGTAGGTGGTAAATCTGATACTAGAAAAATTGAAGTTACTCAGAATTTGACAGACATCAATTTACCTGAAGGGCCTATTCGCCTAACTGTCGGAACCAACAATGACACCTATGATCTAGGTAATGAATTGCAGGTCTCCCCTGAAAACAGTTGGAAAGATGAGTTCATGTCTGATTTTGTTTGGTCATCTGATGATCAAACAATTGCCACTGTAGATCACCAAGGAAATGTTAAGGCTCATGCAAAAGGAGCTACAACAATTCGAGTCAAATACACAGATGGAGATGCTGTATTAGAAGACACTGTCAGAGTTATTGTTTCACAGCAATTTGAAAACAGATATTAATCTATGGTCACCCGTTTCTTACAACGGGTGACTTTTTCTGCACAAAAAAAGCAAGGCGCCTTTATAAGGAGTCCTCGCTTTTCATTCTACATAGTATTCTATTTCACCAGTACCTTCTTCCCTCTTTTAAGATTGACTCCTTTCACCCTAGGCAGCCCGGCATTTTGATTCGTAAATATATCTTTATTATAGTCAATAACAAATCGTGAACGAACATTAGATATGGTGGAAGCGGAGCCATCCTCAAAGGTAATTTCTTTTTCGCCAGTCTCACTATTTACGATCTCTTCTTGCGTATTTCCCCTAACTGCATTAATCATTAGATCTCCTTTTGCGAAAAAGCCGCCTCTGATCCAGAACACAGACCCTACACCATATAATTCTGCATTTGAATCCGTATAAAAGAAAGCATCTAGTCGAGTTATATCACCATTTACTCTATCCCCATTATATCCTGTGTCTGGAATATCTTTAAATGAATTTACTCGAGTAATTAATATCTCACCTTTTGACAAAAGGACCAGCTCTTTAATTTGATTGCTATCGAAACTTGATGGTAAGCCCACAATACTGCCATCTGTGATACTTGTACTGCCTAATACAAAAATCGTTGAATCCATCGAGACATTTCCTGTAATATTCAAATTACCAGTCACTAAAATGTTTCCTCTTATTTCAATAGGATCCGAAGCGATGTTTTCTATATTTAAATCACCATTGACAATAAACCATGTACTTCGATAGTAGTGAGTGTCAAGAATTTCCGTACGGGTATTTTTGACTGTTTCGTCATAGATGAGCTGTTTATACTCACCGCTAGCACCAATATTAAAGTTTCCGTTATAAATGTATGATTTTTGCAGGTCACTTGTATTGACTACATCACTAAATGGTGGAATATCATCATCTTCCTTATCCGGAAATTGGACATCGAAGTATCTCTCGTTCTGATCTCCACTCAAATATGCAATCAACTCAGGTATACCTTGATTGAACTTATTCTTGACTTCAGTACGAATGTTCGCAGTCCCTTCAATCGCCTCCGTCACTTTATCTATAAAGGACTCATCTATATTTAATTGCACAAAATCTTCTTCAGGTTTAAATTGAACATTCTCTTTTTCCGTTCCAAGTACCGTTGGAATCGTTGTAACACCGATGTCACTAGTGGAATTAATGTCCTTATACGCATTTTCTGTACAAACTGATTCCTCTCTGCTGTCACAGTACTTAAAGTTATCTAAAGATTGAACATATGCTTTACCATCGAGATAGGGATACCCTACGTTAACTGTGCTGTTTTTACCATCTGCACTATTGTAGATATACTCTGCTTGATTTTTGATTAATAATTTATTCCCTGCATACAAATCCCCATTCATAAAGTAAGGCGCGCCGTTAATAATTAAATTCCCTTCCGAACCCGCGGCATAATTAAGTACGTCAGGAAATGTGTTCACACTTATTTCTTGCTCTAAAGTTCGAATGACACCGTCAATATTAGCAGTTACCTTTACAACAATTACTGGAGGATTACCTGGATTAACGGTAGCTGTCGTAACTGGATTAGCATTTCCAATTGATTGGCTGACGTTATTGTTTCGAACTATAGGTAGAATTTCTGTATTTAACTTTTCCTCTAAAAGGTCAACATTGATATCATCTTCCCCGTCCAGCTCCGCTTTAATAATAGCCACTGATTCATTCAGAGCTTTTTCAGCCAAGTGCAAGGTCTGAACATCCTTTTGTTTTGTTTGACTTCTGATTGCTCCACCTAAGCTTGCACTTAATACAGCCATTCCTAATAATGTAAAAATAACTATCATAAATAAAACAAGCAGCAGCGCATAGCCTTTCTCTTCTTTCATTTTGTTCAAGCGAAGCTCCTCCTAGAAACCAAATCTACTTTCCATTTGTAACTGATGCTTTTGGCCCTGCTGGTCAATTTGTTCAAGAACCAACGTAACAGCAATGAGCCCGTCTCTGCAGCTTGTTGCATTCCCGCAATCTAGTTCAATGGAAGAGCCATCAGCTAATTCCGACTTTAAGTCCCCTATTTTTCCTGAAGACTCAACTTCTGAAGAATCCATAATGTAAAGCGCATGATTCTGTATTTTGATCTGCTTGGCAGGAAGTGTGTTACCGTCTAAAGGATCTGTACGCTCCATTTCAATTCCATTCTCATTAGCAATCGATGTTACAAGATCAGGTCCATACGTATATAACTGAGTCATGATGGAAGACATTAATATATCTGCTTCATCCCTCAATGAATTCTCCACGGTTACTTTGTTGTAAGCTTTAAATCCGAATGAAATTACACCATAGATTCCTCCAATAACAAGTGAAAGAATCGACAAAGTAGCTATTAATTCAATTAGAGAAAAACCCTGTTCTTGTTTAAGAACATTAGCGAATCTTTTCATCCAAAACATACCCTTCTACTACGGTTTGATTTCGCAAGCTATTATCAGCATTTAAGGTTTGAACGGAAACTTGAATAGGAATTAAATATTGGCTGACATTCGCATTATTTTTTTCTAAATTACTCTGATAAGTCACGGTAATATCATAGGTTCTTCCATTTACTTGTGGGTGAAGAACGTTATAGATTCCTTGAAATCGATTCAATAGTGGCACCTTGTTACCATTGGTACAGCTCAAAGATTCTGCAACCAGGTTACAATCGTTTACTGTGATGTAAGCATTTTCTCCACGATGTTCAACTTCGTTACTTGCAAAATAATCCGCTACATCGCTGAACCGCTGCTTTTCCATATAGAACAAAGCATTTCTGGCTAGGTTAACCATTACCGTTTTATTTTGATTGCTTTTATTATAAGACATTGCCTGCAAGAAGAACGCCATCATGGCCAAGCTCACCACCGACAAAATCACCGTAGCGGCCAAAACCTCAATCAGCGTAAACCCTTCTTCACCATCCAATTTCCTTCTCATTAGCCAAACCCCTATATCCATAATTTTATATAATCCTCGAAAGCATATAGTTCAATTGTACCATATTTTCGACATTCAGAGGGTTATTCCCTTTCACAAAAATGACAATCCCCCTCCCAAAGTGTGCCAATGTTCAAGGACAATACGAGCATCCACTACAAATGTAAACATAAAAAAACCGCTCCAGTCAGAGCGGATCTGCAGTATTACACAACCTACCTACACATAAGGCGGGTCCCACGCCTTTTTATTCCAACCTAGCGTGTCACTCACTACGTTCATATCACGGTCAAGCCTCACATCAACGCCGAAGGGCAGCTTATGGTTGTGCCAGAAGCGAACGTCCCTCCACTGCACTTCGTAGCCATCTTGCTTCTCCTTCCAGCACACATGGACTCGTTGGGCAAAATGCAGAAAGGATCGCACACCGTCTGTGCTCATGGTCGCTTTCACGATCGGATGCATATTCACCTGATTACCGTCTGCTTTCTCATACTCCTCTTGTACCTCTACCTTGCTTCGATGAATCATGCCGATGTAGAAACGCTCGTCTTGCTCCAGTACAAAATGCCAGCGAAACCAGTGCAAGCCTGGAATCACATGACACTGCCCTTCTCTCTGGAGCTGCCACTTGATCATTCGGATCAGCGCTTTGCGTTGAAGATAGCGGATCCCTATATATATAAAAGTTAACGCATACATCCAAGCAAACATCCATCCGGTCATATGTCCTGTAACAAGGCCGCTTATCCAAGCAATAGCCCCTATTGCGTGAACGCCAAACAAAAACGGCTCGTAAAGACAAAGCGTATCTAGATGGTTCCATTTTTTTGAAAATGGGCGGAAGCACTGAACACCATATACGTTGAAGAGATCCAAAAATACATGAAAAACAACCGCCGCCATGGTCCAAAGAAACAAGCTCACAACATGATCCCATACACCAAAGATGGCCGCAAGGGGGACACTTAGTATCACCGGCCAGACCACGAGTGCAGGCAGTGAATGCGTCACACCTCTGTGAACCCTTACGTACGTAGAAGTACCCCCTTCAATCTTGTTACGGTATCGAAGTCCGGAGCATGGGAGCCGATCAGTGTACCGGCCAGTATGGCATGGGCTAGTGCAGGCTCATGCACAATCGCAGGCTCTAAGCAAGCTAAACCGGCAAGAGTCACTCCAAACAATAAGTGGCTGCCTGTATCCATGTTGCTTCTCCCCTTTCGTTCCTCTGACCCATTAAACTGCGAGTTCAGGGACTTGTTGCTCTTGTTGCTCTTGTTGCTCTTGTTGCTCTTGTTGCTCTTGTTGCTCTTGTTGCTCTTTCGTCTCCGATTCCCAGCGCTCATCTGCGTTAAACCAATAGAACCACTCGGAAGGATGTTCCTTAATAACCTTCTCCATAAAGCCGTTAAGCAGCAGATTTGCTTCACTTTTCTGATTGCGATGAAACATCTCATAAAGATGTACTGGTTTTTCAAAGATCATTTGATGACGAAATAAGCCGGTGCGGTATCCATAAAAAGGGACGATCGGCACTTGATCCGTTAGCCCCAGCATCGCGGCGCCTTCTGGCGTTCGAGTCGTTCTGCCAAACAACTTCGATAACGGGAAGTTCGGACGCCAAAAGTCTCCGAGGATAAAGACGATACCTCCCCCAGCTAGATGACGTTTTAAAGTTCGGTACATCTCAAGCGGAGGGGTACTATCGTAGTCCAATCCATTGCAGCCCATCTGCTGAAATTTACGGTATAACGGATACAACTCCTGACTCCCTGCGGAGGCAACAGTCAAGCAATCATACCGTCTGGACAAGTACCAATAGTAATAGAAAAAATTCCCTACATGAGGTGTATACACGATGCATCCGGTATTGCGATTTGGGACAAACAATGCTTGCTCCAGATTCTCTTCGCCCTGGACATCGAACCAACCCGTTCCTTCTTTTCCCAAACGATCCGAACCGATCAAGATCTCATACATGGTTAATGCCAGATTTGCGAAATACTGCCTGCTCACGCTTTGAATGATTCCCGCATCTGAATAGGCTAACAAATCCGTCATATTTCGCTGAATCCGAGCTCGCGTGGCGTCACTTGCCATCCACCATAGCAACCTGCCCATTGTTTGGCAGAACCCGGCTTGCAGCCACCTTGGTATCCATTTGCAAAGCAATGAAACCAATCGCTTTGCATGTGAATCGGCAGTCAGTCTGCCTATGAATTCATACACACTCCTGCCTCCTTTCCCAACGAAGCCTTCAAGCCTTTATTGTTTTAAAAAGTGTTTTCTGTAGCGTTTGGTTACACGGTCTTTTTGCAAAATAATCAAATAATCAACCGTATCAAAAAGCTCATCATAGGCCGGTTCTCCACCGATCTCAGCGCCAAGCCATCCATACCCTTTCATGAGCGGCGGAAGGGATCGAAACAGCATCTTTTCATCAATAGCCGTATCCAACATCCGTAACCCATGAATCCTGTGCGTAGGCAGGGGTTGAATTCCGTATTGATCCGTGATCATTTGTTTGTGTCGAAGCAGCGTGTACATTAAGTTCAGCTCCTGCAAACTGCTAACATGGACACTGGCGCAGCCAATCAGGTTGGTATAATCTCGCTCTGCGATATATGTAGCAATCCCTTCCCACAACAGCTGAATGGCTCTGCCTCCCCGGTATGCGGGATGTACGCAGCTTCGTCCGAGCTCTAAGGTTTTTGCTTTGTAGGCTTCATATGTACGTAAATCAAATTCCGTCTCCGAGTAAAATCCAATGGACCCAAGTACTCTGTCGCCCGGCAGCAGTCTATAAGTACCAACAACCTGATCGGTGTCCAAATCCTTGACAATCAAGTGATCACAGTATGCATCGTACGAATCCGTTTCCAAGCCTTCATCATTTTTCAAAAGAGAATTTTGTTCTTCTTCCACAAAAATTTGATACCTCAGCCGCAGTGCTTGCTCCAGTTCGTTGGATCCGATTGCTAAACGTACTTGCAAATTGGAATGCTGCTGTGCCGATTGAGCCTGACCGTGAATCATGCTAGACACACCCTCTCAACAGGAATGTTATGCTAGCTACAACGGTAACAGAGCTCTATTCGGGCATCGTTTTCGTGGTTTTAAGGTTTTGTAAGCTTCTCTGTAAACACAGTAGAGTAAGACGGGGGATTACTCCCCCGGACTCCTCATCAAACCGTGCATGCGGATTTCCCGCACACGGCTTTCCTTCGTCAGTTCCCCATCTTCAGGAGTGAGTCGTCTTCACCCGTCACCGGATTGCAAATTTCACTGCTGAATTAGAAACGTGTGGTGAGTAAGTTTGTTAGAAATACCATCCCTGCTTCTTCCAATACTTTGTTTGGAATAAGCCGGTTTGAAACCGTAGACTTCTTTTTCCGCATAAAAGCTCGCACTCTCATGCGTGTCCATTCGTCTAGGCGTTGAAACTTTTTCTTTACGTTCCCAATCCCAAAATAGTTACCAAACCCGCGTGACACTTCATTTAGCTTCTTCATCATTTCGTTAAGGTTGTTACCTTGCTGCCTTCGGGTGATCTTGTGGACTTTCTCTTTGTACTTCTTCACTTTTGCGTCCGGCAAGATGAGATATTCTTTCCAGAAGTCAAATCCTAGAAAACGGAATCCTTCATCGAATTGCACCACTTTCGTTTTCTCTGGATGCATTCTCAGCTGAAGTTCCCCTTCTAAGATGGTTTTTGCCGTTTGGTATGCTTCTTCTGCTCGCTCCTTTGTTTTGCAAAGAATAACTGCATCATCTGCATATCTGACCACAGCAAACCCCTTCTCCTTCATACTCCAGTCGAAATGATTCAGATATAGATTCGCAAGTAATGGACTGATGACCCCGCCTTGTGGGGACCCGACTAACGTTTCATGGAACTGATCATCTTCCATGACTCCTGCGGTGAGCCATCCGCGAATGAGCGTCAGCACTTTACCGTCGGTTATTCGTTCACGAACCTTTTCCATCAGCAGTTCATGCGGAATTTCATCGAAAAAGGATATAATGTCGAGGTCTACCACATAGTCGTATCCGCCGCGCTTTGCTCGTCGAATCGTGTTTATTGCTTGATGCGCAGAGTATCCAGGTCGGAAGCCAAAGCTGTAGTAGTAGAAGTCTTGCTCAAAGATCGGCTCGATGATTTGACGTACAGCCTGCTGGCATACGCGATCTCGGATTGTGGGAATGCCTAACGGTCTTAACTTCCGTTTTCCTTCTCGATGAAATGTCGCCTGACAGGGTCGGGTTTGTACCGATCTTGTTGCAGTAGCCTTTGGATTTCCTTTAGGTTGATGCCTATGTTCTTCTCGAACATACCAATGCTTACCCCATCAATTCCGCCACTTCCTTGATTCTTCTTTACTGCCAGCCAGGCTTCATTCAGATTGTCCATTTGATATATTTTGTCGATCAGGGAGTAGTATCGTCGTTTCGGTTTCATTGGTGTTTCACCACCTTTACCTGCTACTCACCAAGCTGATCTTGTTCGCGCTACAGATGATCGATTCCTTACTCGTTCTACCTCATGCAACCGCGTGTTAGAAAAAAATTTTTTTTCAATCGCTCCTGTTGCCTGAGGTGTACTCAGGTCGCCAGTTTGCCTCTATCCCCAAGCGCTATCTCGCTCTCGGCGGGACGCACCCTCTTGGTCATACCCTCTCTGGTTTAAGGCGCTTACGATCTCCACTCACTTGAACTCACAGTCTTTGACGAAGCACGTTCCCTTTGCCTCTGTCTTCCCTCTTTTGAAGTGGAAGCAGGTTATGCGACTAAGAATATTTTTTTTCCCCACGCGCATACTCATCCGAGTTTTCCCCTCTAGACTGTTACCAGCTTTCATCGGCTCAGACTTATTCGCTACTACGGAACGATCCGCCATCTCGCAGTTCATCGATTTGGCTTTCCCCTTAGGGTTATACCTTGCCTACCTCACACGCGTTTGCGCAGAGGAAACTACGAGACTTCCCTCAGTTATCTGCACATTCTGTTCCATCCATCCTGACCCTAATCACGTAGATGAGCCTTGCAGGTCATATCCCTTTCGCGCTTTCCTGCAAGATATGCCTATGGCATAGATTTCCCCGTTTTTCCGGCGGGTCATCCAACATCTCCGCCACCTCTGGTTCACCGCATTCCGGGCTGGACTTTGCCTGCAGGCCCTTCGGATTCCCCCTCGCGAGAGACACCCTGCCAATCCTTCTCCTACTGGAGTTAGGACTTCTGCTTCGGCTACGGCACTTTAAAGGGTAAAGTTACCGAGTGGATTTGAACCACTTAGATTGTGCGACTGTGAGGCGCACAAAAAAACAGAACCCGTCTAGGCTCTGTTTTACCCAACCCATATGTAAACCGGAATGAATAACAACGATGTCAGAATGCCGCAAAGGGCCATCGATAGCCCGCTAAAGCTGCCTTGTACCTCCGAATCCTTTAGTACCTTAGCTGTTCCGATTCCGTGCGCCGCGGCTCCCATCGCAATGCCGATGGAGATATCATCCTTGATCCGCAGCCTGCGAAGGATTTGAGTGCCAAACATACTTCCAAATAAGCCCGTCATGGTCGTCAGCACAGCTGTTAATTCAGGTACGCCGCCGAGATGTTGGGATATCTCGATTGCGATTGGCGAGCTTACGGATTTTGGCATCATGCTAAGCACGATGGATTTGCTCCCGCCGAGTAAGCCTACTATGGCAGCACTACAAGTAATGCCCGCAATGGAACCGGCTAGAACGCTGACACCGATTCGGCGCAGGTTGCTTCGAATTAAATGTGCGTACTTATATAGAGGAACACCTAGCGCTACTGTAGCCGGACCCAACAGAATGGTCAGGAAATCCGCACCCTTTTTATAATCCTCAAATGGGATATGCAAAGTGATGAGAACAAAAATAATCAAGGCGGAACACACGAATAGCGGATGCATGAAACGCCACCTGCGCTGCAAAAGCAGTCCTGCGCCATAAGCAACCACACTTAAGGTTAAGCCACACAAAGGCTGCTGCAATAGACTAAGCTCCACGGCTCATATCCCCCTCTTCCGCTTGAAATTGGGAGGACACCCATCCTGTCACGATAATAACCGCAGTAGTCCCTCCCACAATCCCTCCAAGAATGGATAATACATTCGCTCCTATAAGCGGAAAGAATACGACAACGCCTACGACAAATGGTGTGAAAAACAGCATCATGTGCCGGGTCATCAGACTCGCAGCTTGTTCCACCCATTCTAACTTGACAATTTTCGCAAATAGTGCAGCGACAAACAAAATGAGTCCTATCACATTGCCCGGAAGCGGTATGTGTAGACTCATTTGCAGTGCGTAGCCGATAAAATTAAATAAAAGCAAAATTGCAAATCCAATCATCTGATCTCCATTCTAGCTGCGAGGATTCCCATCTTCGTTACGAGAATCTGATCGAGCATGCATAATTTCCCTCAACATAACATAAAAAATGGCCGACATAAAGATAGAAATGAGCACCTCAGCTAACATAACATCCATGACCGCACCTCACCTAGAAGGAGTTTCTACTAGTATATGTCTCCTAAGAAAGAAACTTTCACGAATGTGTGCCGCATATTCCAGCAGCAGCAGTGGAATTGTATTAGAGGCTTCACATTACAAATCGATTTGGAGGCGAAATTTCATGGCTAAACCGGACAATCGCGCAGACAACGAAGTTCACTTGCAAAATGCTATTGACAACACCATGGCTAATATTAACGAGGCTGAGGACTATCTAGACGAACACGCGGATGAAATTTCTGCAACGGACAAACAAGCGATCGAAGCTAAAAACCAACGTCGCAGACAAAGCATTCAAGGTTTTATTGAAGAAAAGAAAGACGAAGCTAATCAGTAAGATGAACCTGTATCGAGGTCTTCGATAACGATCGGCCGCGTATACAGGCACAAAAAAAGCCTCTTCCGAATCCGAATGGAAGGGGCTTTCCCATATTTATGATTTTTTTGGAATATCAAAGCTCCAGAAATCTTTGGCAATATGACTATCCGCATGGATGGCCATGGCCTCCTGTAGCAGTAAATCCGTGTCATCTCCTTGATACCGTGAACTAATATGCGTCATGATAAGTGTCTTAGCACCCATCTCTTGGGCAGTACGCGCTGCATCCACAGATGTGGCATGATCAAAGGCGTAAGCGAGCTCTTGTTTGCTCATTGCAAATGTCGCTTCGTGAACTAAGACATCTGCATGCTGAGCAAGCTGGAGTGACCCTTTGCAGTATTTGGTATCTCCAAGGATAGTTACAATACGACCAGGAATCGGAGAACCGACGAAATCAGCCCCATGAAGTGTTCTTCCATCCTCCAGCACCACGTCTTGCCCCTGCTTTAGCTTTCCGTAGATAGGCCCTGCTGGCACTTTAAGCTCCGCAAGCTTATCAAGCTGGAGTTTACCCGGCTGATCCTTTTCAATGATTCGGTAACCAAAGCATTCCACTCGATGCTCAAGACGTGCTGTTTCAACCCGAAACGTCTCGTCCTCACATATAACGCCTTCATCCGCAATCTCCACAATGTGAAGCTGATATGTCAAATGTGCATCACTTACCGATAATGCAGTTTCAATAAAACTCTTAATCCCCGGTGGCCCATACACCGTAAGCGGCGTATCTCCTCCCAGATAAGAACGGCTCGTTAACATGCCCGGTATGCCATAAATATGATCACCATGCAGGTGAGTAATAAACAATTTTTCGGTACGGCCCAGCTTAACAGGAGAATGCAGAATTTGCTGTTGGGTTCCTTCCCCGCAATCGAACAGCCAATAGAAGCCTCTCTCATCAAGCAGATTCAGGGCAATTGAGGTAACATTACGCTGCTTGGACGGCATTCCCGCACCAGTCCCTAAAAATATAACTCCACAAGCACAAGCTCCATTCATTCAATAAATTATTCCAACGAAGTACCTTTTCACAAAATCCTATAGCAATTGCAAACAGAAGTCAAACTTCTTTCAAGCTTGATGTATGCAAAAGCCGGTTCAGTAAATTCTATAGAAGTACTTACATTCCGACCATCAGGAGGATATCCTCAGACGATGAAAGCTGCTACTTATCAAGGACCGAAGAACGTTGAAGTCAAGGAAGTCAAAGACCCATCTATTGAAAAGAAAGACGATATCATCGTCAGAATTACGAGTACAGCCATTTGCGGATCCGATCTTCATCTAGTACATGGACTCATTCCTAATATGCCTACCGACTATATCATTGGACATGAGCCAATGGGGATTGTAGAGGATGTAGGACCCGAGGTTACTCGCGTTAAAAAAGGCGACCGTGTCGTGATCCCATTTAATGTGTCCTGCGGCCAATGCTTCTTCTGTCAGAATCAATTGGAAAGCCAGTGTGACAACTCAAATCCGCATGGAGAAGCCGGCGGCTATCTTGGCTATTCGGAAACCTTCGGAGGCTACGCCGGGGGACAGGCCGAACTTCTTCGAGTGCCCTACGGAAACTTTGTCCCATTTGTTGTTCCTGAGTCGTGCGAATTAGAAGATGAGAAGCTTTTATTTCTCTCCGATATTATCCCGACAGCTTACTGGGGCGTTGATTACGGCGGCGTTAAACCAGGTGATACCGTCATTGTTCTTGGTTGCGGTCCGGTCGGACTACTCGCTCAGAAGTTCGCGTGGCTTAAAGGGGCTAAAAGGGTCATTGCCGTTGATTATATCGGATATCGTCTGGAGCACGCTAAGCAAGTCAATCGGGTTGAAACTTTTAACTTTGAGGACACCGACAACCTGGGTAGCTACTTAAAAGAAATTACGCACGGGGGAGCAGATGTAGTTATAGACTGCGTCGGCCTAGATGGAAAGAAAACCTTCATAGAAAAGGTTGAAACAGCACTCATGCTGCAAGGCGGGGCGATGGGCGCGATTAACATAGCTTCACAGTGTGTACGCAAATGCGGTACGGTCATGATGATCGGTGTCTATGGATTGCGGTATAACGCCTTCCCGCTTGGAGATTTCTTCGCTCGTAATATTACGCTAAAAATGGGACAAGCCCCTGTCATACACTATATGCCGGATCTGTTCCGTATGATCAGTGAACAAAAATTTGATCCCACCGACATCATCACCCACCGCCTACCGCTAAGTCAGGCTTCACATGGTTACGAAGTGTTTGATGAGAAGAAGGATGGCTGCATCAAAGTCATATTGAAGCCTTAAACCCAAAGAAAAGCGAGACAAGATCCGCTCCCGGACACCTGTCTCGCTTTTTCCATTCTCGTTCAAAGCTTTGGATATACCTTCTATAAGTACGATTAGCTTCTATCCACGTTAAAATAACGCGCTTCAGGATGAGCAAATACGACGGCCGATACCGAAGCCTCCGGCTCCATCATAAAGGATTCCGTCAGCTCTACCCCGATGTCTTCCGGTTTCAGCAATGCGAACAGCTTCTCTTGATCCTCGAGGTTCGGACATGCCGGGTAACCGAAAGAGAACCGCTGTCCAATATACTTAGCCCCAAAACGCTCTTGCATAGACATTTGGGGAGCATCCGGAATTCCCCACACATCACGCATAATATGGTGAATCCGCTCCGCCATCCCCTCCGCGACTTCGAGCGCTGTCGCTTGTAGCGCGTGGGATTTCAAGTAATCCCCGTTATCGCGCCATTCTTTTGCCAGCTCGTTGATGCCATGACCAGCCGTTACCAGCAAGAAGCCAATATAATCCATTTGTCCACTGTCCACTGACTTCAGATAATCGGCCAAGCACAAGTATGGCTCTACTTCCTGACGAGGGAATGTGAATATCTGAAGCACTTTGCTATGATCCTGCGGATCGTACACAATCACATCGTCGCCACTGGATTGTGCCGGGAAGAATCTGTACATGGCATGAGCTTTGATAATGCCGTCTTTTTGGGCCGAGTACAGGATTGAATCAACAGTATCCTTCAGCTGCATAGCTTTAGCATCTTTATTGCCAAGCAGTTGCTCAACCTTCCCCTTAAGTCCTAGATGATGACCCAGCAGCATCTGCATGTTGACATAAGGCATCACATGGCTGATCGGGTAGTCACGCAGCACATGCCGCTCAAGATCCGGCGGCACCTGCACAGCAACATCCTTGGAAACGCTGGAGGATTTTACACGGGTCAGCTTTGGCAGCTGTTCCTCCTTCTTTCCGGCTTCCATGACATCAGATTCTTTGCTTTCTCTCAGCTCTTCGACAAGCCGCTGACGCTGCTCCGGATCGCTGAGACGGTTCGCGATGTCCAGACCATCCATCGCATCCTTCGCATACAGAACCAACCCATCGTACTCCGGTGAGATACGAGTCTTCGTGAACTTTCTTGTCAGCGCGGCGCCACCGACTAGAATCGGCACATCAACGCCTGCATTGCGCAAGTCTTGTGCGGTAACAACCATTTGCTGAGCAGATTTCACAAGAAGCCCTGACAAACCGATCGCATCCGGCTTTTCCTTGCGGTAAGCCTCGATTAATTGCTCCGGCGGTACTTTAATACCTAGGTTCACGATTTGGTAGCCGTTATTGGAAAGGATGATTTCGACCAGATTTTTACCAATATCGTGCACGTCGCCTTTTACCGTAGCCAGGATGATTTTCCCTTTAATAGCTGACTCCGACTTTTCCATGAATTGTTCAAGGAATGTAACAGAAGCCTTCATGACCTCCGCACTTTGCAGTACCTCCGCCACGATCAGTTCATTATTATTAAAGAGACGTCCGACTTCCTCCATACCTTTCATGAGAGGCCCGTTGATGACTTCTAGCGGCGCATATACCTTCAGAGCTTCTTCAAGATCTGGCAGCAGCCCTTCCTTTGTTCCTTCCACAACATACGAAGCAAGCCGCTCTTCCAACGTCAGGTTGGAAATTTTTTCTTTCTTCTCAACCTTTTTCTCACGGAAATGCGCCACAAATTTAGCAAGTGTCTCATCATTCGTGTTGTAAATCAGATCCTCAGCAAGCTGGCGCTCCGCCTCAGAAATGGATGCATAGCGTTCCAGCTTCTCCGTGTTCACAATCGCGTAATCCAGGCCCGCTTTCGTACAGTGGTAGAGATACACAGAGTTTAACACTTCACGGCCCGCATCCGGCAAACCAAATGAAATATTACTCAAACCGAGGATCGTCTTTGCTTTCGGATATTTCTCCTTAATCATCCGTATTCCTTCGATCGTTTCGACGGCGGAACCGATGTACTGCGGGTCACCGGAACCAATCGGGAACATGTTAGGGTCGAAAATAATATCCTCAGGATTCATTCCGTATTTACCTGTGAGGAGTTCGTACGAACGTGTAGCTACTTCCATCTTGGCTTCTCTGGAAACGGCCTGCCCCGCTCGTCAATCAAAATACACACGACAGCCGCACCGTATTTATGAATAAGCGGAAGAATATTTTGGAATTTGGTTTCACCATCTTCAAGATTGATCGAGTTAATAATTGCTTTGCCCTGCGAATATTTTAAACCAAGTTCAATAATATGATCATAGGTAGAATCAATCATGAGAGGAACTTTGACCTTCTTAACCACTTGCTGCATAAATTGCTCGGTCGCATAGGCTTCGTCAATATCTGTATCCTGTAAGTTGATATCGATGATATGAGCACCGTTTTTCACTTGATTTCTGGCAATCTCTGAGCCTTCCTCAAACTTGCCTTCCTTAATCAAACGCTTAAACTTACGGGAACCGGAGATATTCGTACGTTCACCAACCATGATTGGGCGGTTTTCAGGCTCGATATAAACAGTCTCAATACCCGATACTGCAGGCGGATGAGTTCCATAAGCGCTGCGAGGCGCATATTGACTTAAAGTTTCCACTAAAGCACGAATGTGGTCAGGAGTTGTTCCGCAGCAACCACCGGCAATATTAAGCCAGCCCTGTTCAGCAAAACCTGCCATTTTCTTCGCCAAAGATTCCGGCGATTCATGATAGTTACCATTCTCATCAGGTAGACCGGCATTTGGATAACAGCTGATGGCCGTCTCAGCAATGACCGAAAGCGTTCGAATATGATCACGCATGAACTCCGGACCGGTCGCACAGTTAAGTCCGATAGAGATGGGCTTTAGATGCTCAAGCGAAATATAGAAGGACTCGATGTTTTGTCCAGCTAGGGTTGTCCCCATTGGCTCAATGGTACCGGAAATCATAATTGGGAGCTGCACCCCAAGAGTTTCATACGCCCGGCGAATACCAATGCTGCCCGCTTTCACATTCAGGGTATCCTGAGAGGTTTCCAGGAGCAATGCATCCACGCCTGCTTCTACCAATGCCAGGGCTTGCTCATAATAGCTTTCTTCCAATTGTTCAAATGTTACACCACCGGTAACGGACAGTGTCTTGGTTGTTGGCCCCATTGCGCCTACAACGTAGCGAGGCCACTCGGGCGTCGAATACTTCTCCGCTGCAGCAATCGCCAGCTTGGCCGCTGCCAGATTGATCTCACGGTGACGGTCCTGCAGATCATACTCCGCTAACACGACACTAGTTGATCCAAATGTATTCGTTTCTATCATATCGGCGCCTGCTGCGAAGTAAGCTTCATGAATTTTCTGAAGCACATCAGGACGAGTCAAGGCGAGAATTTCGTTACATCCGTCCAGTTCCTCGCCACCAAAGTCCTCCGGTGTTAAGTTCTCCTGTTGAAGCATAGTACCCATAGCACCGTCGAGGATCATAATTTTTTTCTTAAGTTGTTCTTGAATCGGTGGTTTGATCATGTAAGTGAGACTCCCTTTCAACTTGGCTAAACAATGAAAAAAACAAGTTTTATCGACAAAATCAGTTATGTTTTAGTGTACCAGAATAGCGTTAGTATGAAAAGATTTCAATTTATCAATAATTCCTATGGTTTATGTAGGATTTAATTATTAGATCTCATCGACATCCTCTGTTATTTCCTCTATAATATATGTAGTTTACTGAGAAAGAGGGATTAGCGGTGGCACAAATTCGAATCCGTAACACCAATGAACGCATAGAAGATCAGGAGCAGGTTAAAGCATTTCTTGATGCTCAGCACGTGCTTTTCGAACACTGGGAACCAGCAAAACTGCCTGTAGAGCTGCGGGAAAAATTTGCACTCAACGATGAAGAAAAAGCACAAATTTTAAGCGTATATGACGAAGAGATTCGCGACCTGGCTGCAAGACGCGGCTATGAGATTTGGGATGTTATCTCTTTATCGGATGCTACACCAAACATTGAAGAGCTGCTGAAAAAGTTCGAGCAGGTACATACACATACGGAAGATGAGATTCGCGCCATTGTTGCAGGCAAAGGAATCTTCATTATCAAAGGTGAAGGCGAAGTCGGATATTTTGACGTTGAGCTAGAAGCCGGTGATGTGATTTCGGTACCGGAGAACACGAACCACTTCTTCACACTGATGGATAACAAGCAAATCGTAGCTGTTCGACTCTTTATCGAAAAAGACGGCTGGATCGCCTTCAATGTAGAAGACCCTGAATTTATTAAGGCCTAGTGTTCAGTACCATCCTTTCGAAAAAACTCAATAGATCTGTATTCCTATGAAAATCTACTGAAGATCAGGGTGGACCCTAATTTAGCAACAAACTCAGATTTTCATTTCGAAAAGCTCCCTCAAAGATCTCAAGCGATTGTAGCAGCCTGAGATCCGAGGGGCTTTTCCCTATTAATATCTAGCAACCTTCAATAATCGGCAGGATTTCTTGCAGCCTCGAAACTTCATAGGTAGGTACGATTTCGTCACTGCGCTTGACACCGTGATGATTGATCCAGATATTGCGCATTCCCACACTGCCGGAACCAAGAATATCGGTCGTAAGCTTGTCCCCGATCATAATACCCTCGTTAACCTCGATTTCTAATAAGCTCAGAGCATGTTTGAAGATAGAAGCTGCTGGCTTCCCTTCCCCAAATTGTCCAGAAATAATAATATGATCGAAATAAGGAGCAATCTCAGGTACACCGGCTAATTTTTCCATTTGCAAATCTGGAGATCCATTTGTAAGCAGTAACAGTTTGTAAGAACCTTTCAATGTGTCCAGGACACGGAACGTCTCCTCATACACATGTGGACGGCGGCGGCGTTCAGCTGGAAACATCTCACCGAGTTTGTAACCTAATTCCTTGTCCTCTACACCAAGCGCTTTTAGACCTCTTGTCCAAGATTGAGTGCGATAGTCTGGGACTAATTGTTCCAGCTTGCGGAAATGCTCTTGCTCTCCTTGCGTAAAGTTCCCCCATAGCCCTTCAAACGGATTAATTCCAATCATTTTTGTGAAAGGAAATGTTTCATAGGACTCATAGAGCTCTCTCGCTTCCTTTCGAACCGCCTCTTCTACTGCTGCTGGGTCCAGCTGCGGATAATGCTTGGATGCTTCCACAAGTCGCTTCAAAAGCTTCCTTGACACTGCGGTCATCCCATAACAAAGTATCATCCAAATCAAATAAAACAGCTTTCAATGACATGTTCGTTTCCCCTTTAACTTAAATCTATGTAATTGTGGATTACTTCTCTTCTTCTTCGTCCGCAAACTTAATGGAATCCAACTGGACCTTAAGCGAGCTGCGGAATGCCTGGATGTACTTCTTTCGCAGTTCATTTCGTTCGTCAATCTCTTCATCGGTCAAACCAATCGTTTTTGCTTTACGGGCAAGCTCGTTGATTCGTTCTATGTTTTGTTCCATATTATCGCTCATGAAAATCCTCCCTGCGTTCGTCATACTGACTACTTTGCCATCCCCTATTAAGAAAGTCAAGGCAAGAAGATGCATTTCGATCATAAAAATATAAACCAAATAAGACTCCAGCATAACGCCGAGTCTTTAAGATCGTAACAAATTGTCAAACAAGTACGGAAGCATCTGAGATTAGAATATATGCATCTACTTATCAGATATACCGGTGACGTGTAATACCATATGAGTGTAAATCTCAATACCCATATTCCAAACGAAATTAGAACGTGTGTTCTATATTTTTTCTCATATTCTTATATGGCATATGTTCGACTAATGGATTCTAAGGAAGGATTAACACTTGCCCTTCGTGAAGGATCGCTGAATCAAGTCGGTTCAACACCTTCAACTCTTTAATATAAAAACGAATATCCTCCTCTCGCTCCATATGGGATGAAGCTATCGACCAGAGAGTATCTCCTCGAGATACAACGACCTTCCCAGAGATTGGCTTTAAGCTGGCTATAACAGTACTGTTCGAGTTTACAGATTCAATAGTTAAGTCAGAAGTCTTTAGAAGTGAAGAAGAACTGCCTTCACCTGCGTATGCGTGTACGATAGCGCCAAAAGAAAAAACCAACACAAGGACAATTGCTGACAATATAAATTTTAAAGAGATCTTCGCGAGCCCTTTAGTTGGAATCTCTGTATGTGCAGACTGTGATGTTAGTTGTTTATTTCTTAAGTAGCCGCTGGAATTGTGATCTCCTGAATATGCTATGTACATAAGATTCATCCCCCAAACATTTGTTCTGTTATTAATTTAACACGAACAAATGTTTGTGTCAATGTATTTTCGAACTTATGTTTGTACGAACTCCGGTTCTGTGTTATAATTTGGTTACTGATTCCTTTCATTGGAGTGATACTATTGAGTAAGATTTCCCAACGGCAGCAAGCGATATTGGAATTTATTAAGAATGAAGTGAAAGATAAGGGATATCCGCCTTCCGTACGAGAAATTGGCGAGGCAGTTGGACTAGCATCAAGCTCCACCGTACATGGACACTTGGAACGTCTGGAGAAGAAAGGCTTAATCCGCAGAGACCCGACCAAGCCTAGAGCCATTGAGATTTTAGGCTTAGACGGTGCAGAAAGCAATTTCGCCGTTTCTGTTGCACGGGTACCGCTAGTCGGTAAAGTTACTGCAGGAGTTCCGATCACAGCTACGGAGAATATCGAAGATTATTTCCCGCTTCCTTCGCACAAAGTCGGCGATAATAACGTTTTCATGCTAAGCGTTTCTGGTGACAGTATGATTGAAGCCGGTATTCATAACGGTGACTATGTGATCGTAAAGCAGCAGCAAACTGCGAACAATGGAGATATCGTAGTGGCGATGACAGAGGATGATGAAGCAACGGTTAAGCGATTCTACAAGGAACGCGACCATATTCGTCTTCAACCGGAAAACTCAGCTTTAAAGCCAATTCTCCTAAAGCACGTTACGATTCTCGGACGAGTTATTGGCTTGTTTCGGGATATCTAGATTCCAAGGTAAAAACCACCCTTTCTGAATGTGGCAACTCCAACTTTAGATGACGTCTAATAGTCGAGAGAGCCGTGCGTTCATGGGTGGTTTTTTGTTTTCATGGACATCTTCGCTGCGTAGAACGAGCAACTTCCCTATCTGTATACTGGCCACCTGAGACTATCCAATAGAAAGATGACCTCTCCTGCATACTTGAACATGGGTATCGTATAGAAAATTGTTCGTATTTTCTTACCTGTTTACGAAAGATCCATACGCCAAGCTTCGAAGAGCTGTTTATTCTCGAGCTATAGGTACGTCGATGGAAGGAATGTTATTTATGAGAGACAAAGTAGAATTTCATAATACTCACATAGTCCTTGAAATGCCTTCACATATTACAAAACAAATTATATCAATCAGGAAACAACAAAAAGACGATTTCAGAGCATCCTTACCTGTCGAGATAACTTTGGCAGGTTCAAGTGGAGTCGGTGTTTTGGAACCCAAACAGGATTCAGATAAAGTATTCTCAAAGCTGCATTCCATTGCATTAAGAACCGCGCCAATTAAAGCTGCTTTCGGCAAAGTATTGAGGTTTCCAAATACGGATATTTTTGCTTTTACTATAAAAGATGAAGGTCCATTTCATCGGTTGCACGAACAGATTGCTGATTCAGGTATATTCTTTTTAAGAAGCCCCTATCCTTATACTCCTCATTGCACACTGAGAAGTCGTTCTTTAGTAACAGAAATTGAAGCTAATGAGTTATTCGGCCTTCAAATTCCTGACGAATTCGTTTTAGATACGATGTCGGTTCTTTCTTTATACCAAGATTCATCTACTGGTGAAATATCTGTTCCTGTGCTTCATAAAGTGAAATTAAGTGGAACGATCTAAGATTCATTCAGCGGGAAGCTTAATTACGTAACCAACGCCACAAAGTGGGGCTTTGATTCCAAGCCGACTTGTTGCTGTACGAGAAGCCCCTTTCATAAAAAAACAGAACCCCCCAACACTTAGAGCGCCAGGGGGTTGAGCTATTAATATAGGGACAGATACTGATCGCGTTCCCAAGGGTGAACTTGAGTACGGTACATATCCCACTCGATTTCTTTCAATTCATAAAAGTGTGCCAGAGCATGCTCCCCAAGAATATCGCAGATGACATCGTTGCGGATCATTTCATCGAGCGCCGTCTTCAAGTTGACAGGTAAGCTTGGAATGCCCTGCTCTTCTCTCTCTTCTTCCGTCATCACGTAGATGTTACGGTCTGTCGGAGGAGGCAGCTGCATTTTGTTCTTAATACCGTCAAGACCTGCTGCCAGCATAACAGCAAGCGCCAGGTAAGGATTGGCCGCAGGATCCGGGTTACGAACTTCAATACGTGTGCTGAGACCGCGGGAAGCCGGGATCCGAATCATCGGACTGCGGTTGCTTGCCGACCACGCCACATAGCATGGTGCCTCGTAGCCTGGAACCAGGCGTTTATAGGAGTTTACTGTAGGATTCGTAATAGCCGCAAAAGCGCGAGCGTGGCGAAGCACGCCGGCCATGTAGTGTCTGGCCACATTACTCAGACCTAACTTATCACTCTCTTCGTAAAATGCATTGACATCGCCTTTGAACAAGGATTGATGGCAGTGCATACCTGAACCGTTCATACCGAACAGAGGCTTCGGCATGAATGTTGCATGCAGACCGTGCTGTCTGGCAATGGTTTTCACCACAAGCTTAAACGTCTGAATTTGATCGGCTGCTTTCATAGCATCCGCGTATTTAAAGTCGATCTCATGCTGTCCAGGAGCAACCTCGTGATGGGATGCTTCGATTTCAAAACCCATCTCTTCCAAAGTCAATACGATGTCACGACGGCAGTTTTCACCCAAGTCCATAGGAGCCAAGTCAAAATATCCGCCTTGATCGTTCAGTTCCATGGTCGGGTTGCCCTTCTCATCCGTTTTGAATAAGAAAAACTCCGGTTCAGGTCCTACGTTCATCGCTGTAAAGCCCATCTCCTCAGCTTGCTGCAGCGCTCTCTTCAGAATGCCGCGCGGGTCGCCTGGGAATGGACGGCCGTCCGGGAGGTAGATATCGCAAATCAAACGAGCTACCTTACCCTCTGTCACCCAAGGAAAAATAACCCAAGTGCTGAGGTCCGGGTATAAATACATGTCGGATTCTTCAATTCGAACGTAGCCTTCGATGGAAGAACCGTCAAACATCATCTTATTATCAAGTGCTTTCTCCAATTGACTTAGAGGAATTTCAACGTTTTTGACACTGCCCATCAAATCAGTAAATTGCAAACGGATAAAACGGACATTCTCTTCATTGGCAATACGCAGAATGTCTTCTTTCGTGTAATTCGTATAACTCACGACCATTCTCCTCTCTATTTACGAAACGTTTTAGTGAAAAAATCGGGACAGCTCGCCTTGAATCAGTGAAACTTGACCTGGACGTTTGCCGCCGCCGATCAGTTGCTGCTTCAGCATTTTGTGCAGTTGAGAGTCCGTAAGCTCCTTACGCTTGACCTCAGTGGCTTCATTGATAACGGTTGCATCTTCGGAATCTTTAGAGACTGGCAATAGTACTTGCTTAATGCCGGCGATATTGACGCCTTTCTCAATCAAATCCCTTAATCTCGAGCAAACGCTCTACATCGTTAAAAGAATACAAACGCTGGTTGCCTGAGGTTCTGGCCGGTATCACTAACTCATGCTGTTCGTAATATCGAATTTGTCTTGCCGTCAAATCGGTAAGCTTCATCACGATGCCGATAGGGAAGAGCGCCATGTTGCGGCGTATGTCATCACTCATGCTAATCACTCCTGGTCAGTAAGTACCTAAGCTTATTGTACCTTTGCCAGTAAAATGTGTCAAGGAGTGTTAGGTTTGTTCACAGTTCCATTTTTTCAAATCAAACCCTTGTCCACCATATGTTGGATGGCGGTTAGCACCCCTAACTTGCAGTGCGAGTACGTTAAACCGCCTTGCATGTAGGCAATATACGGTTCGCGGATCGGCGCGTCGGCAGACAATTCCAGGCTGCCGCCTTGAATGAACGTGCCTGCGGCCATGATGACGGGATGCTCGTAGCCCGGCATATCCCATGGCTCTGGCACGACATGTGAGTCCACAGCGGCAGCCTTCTGGATGCCCTGTACGAACGTGATCAGATGATCCGCGGACGTGAAGCGGATCGCCTGGATCAGGTCCGTGCGCGGCTGCTGCCAGAGCGGACTGCTTTCAAAGCCGAGGTCTTCGAACAGCGCCGCTGCGAAGACCGAGCCCTTGACCGCTTGCCCCACCAGGTGAGGGGCAAGGAACAGCCCTTGAAACATGGCTCGCGTAGCGCCGAGCATGGCACCCACCTCGCCCCCGATACCGGGGGCGGTCAGCCGGTAGGCGGCGAGCTCGACAAGGTCGCGCCGCCCGGCAATATAGCCCCCGGACGGGGCGATGCCGCCGCCGGGGTTCTTGATCAGCGAGCCCGCCATCAAATCGACGCCTACCTGCGTCGGCTCCTGCAGCTCGGTAAATTCGCCGTAGCAGTTATCGACGAAGACGATAACGTCCGGCTTGACTTCTTTGACAAATCGGACCATCTCTCCGATTTGCTCGACCGTAAAGGAAGGCCGCCAGTCATAGCCTCGGGATCGCTGGATCCCGATCACCTTCGTGTTCGGTTGAATTGCTGCAGCAATGCCTTCCCAGTCAGGCGCACCGTCTGACGTTAAGGCAACCTCCCCATACCCGATGCCGAAGTCCTGAAGAGACCCTGTACCGTCTCCCGGCTTGCCAATCACCTTGTGCAACGTATCATAAGGCTTACCCGTTATGTAAAGAAGATGTTCGCCAGGACGAAGGACACCGAATAGTGCGGTCCCAATGGTATGTGTCCCAGAAACAAAGTGAGGCCGCACGAGCGCCGACTCAGCGCCCAATGCGTCCGCGTAGACCAGGTCCAGCACTTCGCGGCCGCGGTCGTTATACCCGTAACCGGTTGAGCTCGCGAAGTGAAAATCACTGACCTGATGCTTTTGAAAGGCTTGAATCACCTTCCATTGATTCTGATCAATTGTTGTTTCAATTGCACGAAAAGCCGGAGCGGCCTTTAGCTCGGCCCGGTCCATCAGCGCCATGACTTTTCCCCGAATTGCATCTCTAGAAGTTCTCTCCCTGTTCTTCCCCTGCTGCACGTTGTTGATCGTAGGCGGCTAGCAGGTAACCCATTTTCTGATAATCGTCTTTGTTGACGCGAACCTGAAACACCATGTCTTCCCCATCAACTTCATTCTGGAGGACATCGCCAATTCGGTAAATGAGAGAAATCATATCTCCCTTATCTGCTGGAATGCGGAATTCCTTGCTTTCCCCCATCAGCTTCTCTTGAATGACGATCTTCAGTCGCTCAAGATCTTGATCATTGTAAGCGGAAATTTTCAAGAAATCCCCCTCCGTAGAGAGCATCTCTTGCTCATGAATGGAGCACAGATCAACTTTATTGAACACCGTCAGCTGTTCTTTCTGATGAGCGCCAAGCTCCTCCAGGACTTCAGCCACGACACGCATCTGCTCGCTCCTCATGTCTGTTGCGCTGTCCACGACATGAAGAATCAGATCAGCCTCATTCGCTTCCTCCAGCGTCGCTCTAAAGGCAGCAATCAGATCATGTGGCAGGTTCTGGATGAAACCGACCGTGTCCGTCAGGACAATCTCTTTGCCGCTTGGCAGCTCCATGGTTCGTGAAGTCGGATCTAATGTCGCAAAGAGCTGATTCTCGACGTAGACATCCGCATCCGTCAACTGCTTCAGCAAGGTCGACTTGCCCGCATTCGTATAGCCCACCAGCGCCACTTGGAACACGCCTGTTTTCTTCCTGCGCTCCCGATGAAGCGTACGATGCCTCACCACTTCTTCCAGCTGCGCTTTTAGCTCGCCGATACGGTCGCGGATATGCCTGCGGTCCGTCTCCAGCTTGGTTTCCCCTGGACCTCTCGTACCGATCCCGCCGCCAAGACGTGATAAGTTCTTCCTTGCCCGGATAGTCTAGGGAGCAGATAGCTCAGCTGTGCCAGCTCGACCTGGATAATCCCCCTCACGGGTCTTCGCCCTTTGAGCAAAAATATCGAGAATGAGCTGTGTACGGTCGATGATTTTCACATCCAACGCGGCTTCTAGGTTGCGAACCTGTGCTCCGGACAGCTCCTGATCGAATATCGCGGTGTTTCCGCCGTGCTGCTCAATGAGCGCTTTCAGCTCCTCAACCTTGCCTTTCCCAATAAACCACTTCGTATCTGCCGATTCCTTATTTTGCGTCATCGTATCTAAGACAAGCACACCTGCAGTTTCAGCCAGCTTGACCAGCTCCTGCAAGGAATATTCAGCAAGCTCTTCATTCTTTCTCTGCATGCCTGTCACTAAGCTGACCAATACAGCTCTGTCTTGTACATCACCTTGTACTTCATGTGAAGTTGGTTTCATCCCATACTCCCCCTCTAATCCAACCAAATAATGAATGGCCACATACAGCCCACCATCATTGTGGATGAAAAAGGAGGGAAAGTCAATTTACCCGCCGCGGAGAGATCGGTTATAACGAAATAACCCGCCAAGCGGCTGCTCAGCGGGCTATATACCCCATATTTATGCACCAAAAAGGCTCTGTCCCAGGTACGAATTTTTGTCAGCAACACCAGGCAATACAGCAAAATAGCCTCCACCTGTTGTTTCCGTGTATGCCAACATCTGATCCGGCATTTTCGGATTGGTCAGCCTCTTTTGTATGGATTCAAACTGGGTTTGAATATTGCGGTTAAAGCAAATAAACAGTAATCCTGCATTCATCCGTCCAACCTGATCCAGGTTCTCCATGAAGTTATAACCTCGCCGTAAAATTCGCTCTCTTTCAGAGGCTTCGCCTGTTCGCGGGTTGGATAGACGGATGTGCGAGTCCAGAGCTGTCTTCTTCCCTTCCGGATCTGCGGCAAAATTAGGCTGTTCGAACTCGCCTTGACCATCCATTGGTGCGCCCGATACTTTTTGACGCCCAATGATACCCTCTTGGTCTCCATAGGGTTGTTGGTCCCAAGTTTCAATCCGCATATTGATGCGCCTCACAACCATGTAGCTGCCTCCGGCGAGCCAAGGCGAGCCATCCGCTGCGTCAATCCAAATGTTATTCTTCATAAACATTTCGTCGTTGAGCGCCGGATTGTTAGTTCCATCCTTGAAGCCGAATAAATTGCGCTTCGTGCCGTCAGCTTTAATGCTCATCTGGCCGGTCTGCTGCCATCGTAAATGAGCAACCCCGCGCGCCGCTTTGGCTAAATTCCGAATCGCATGAAAACAAATGGTGGGGTCATCCGCGCATGCTTGAATGATCAAATCTCCATGCGTAAGCTGATCCTGCAGTGAATCCGCGTGGAAAATAGGCATCTGAGTGAGACCGGCTGGTTTTCGCGCCCGAAGGCCGAATCGGTCCGTACCATCCTTCTCAAACAGCGAGGCGCCTACTGCAAAGGTAAGCGTCAGCTTGCTGCTCGCGATTCCGAGTTGCTCGCCCGTATCCGTTGGTGGAAACTTGGCCTGCTGCGGTTCTTCCGCAAGAGGCTTTCCTTCCATTAAAAGTGCGGCCATCTCGGTCCATTTTTGTAAAAGCTCCTTCAATTCCTTCACATCGTCCGTCGTGACATCAAATGCCGCAACATTGGAAAAATTTTGCTGGGGAGTCAAGATCCCCGATTGATGAGCTCCATAAAAAGAGACATGCTCAGCAGCTTGAGCCTGTTCTTGTGAGGCCGCACCCGATGCAGGCAGCTGAGAATGCGATTTTTCTTGAGCCTTGCCGATAAAGTCGCCTAGTACCAGCCCAGCCGCTCCGCGGCTGTCATGCCGAGAAAAGAACGACGGCTTAGCTTATCCGTCAATCTCTTCACACCCTTTCCGATTCCTATGTTCTATGAAACTATTATAAACGGAAATTACTGTCCTAGGGTACCAGGCATTTTTACCAGAGGCTCCGCCAACGCTTCCAGCTTATTCTTCAGATCCACTTGCTTGGATTGCTCCAATTTGCCAAAATCATTCCAAGTAGTTCCAACCGGAGACAGAACATTCATTTGATCAATAACCGCAGTTAAGCTTTTATTGATTTTCTCATCCAACGCTGCGTCTTTCTTTTTCAATTCGTCCTTAACCAGTGTGTATATTTCTTGCGCACCTTCCACGTTCGCCCGAATAACGGGAACCGTCGCACCACTCCAGCGCTCTTCTTCACCTGTAATTTTGGAGGATTGAGCTTCTTCCATCAGTTCGCCGACACCAGTGACGAAATCTGTGGCTTCGATATTGGTTGCTGCGATGCTTTGCTGCATTTTTTTGCCGTCTTCCAGCAGTCTTGCTGCGAAAGGCTCAGCATCTTTGACTGTTTTCTTCACAAATAAGATGTGCTCAATGCGGTGGTAGCCTGTGAACTCCGGATCGTCTTCGTTCTTGAAGTCATCCACACGCGCATCCATCACACCGTCCAGCTCGGCAAATCTTTCGATGACAGGCTCAATGCGCTCATACGGCATGCGCGCTTGCACATAAGCTTCTTGGGCTTTTTTCAAGTCACCGCTCTTCACCGCTGCATCCAATTGCTCCAACAGAGTGACCAGCTGCTTGCCTTGATCTTGAACATATTCGTTATAGGCTTTCGTAGCTGCTTGGAGTTCTTTGGAAGAAGTAATCGCATCGCTATTCACTGCGCCTTTGTTGTCTTCCAGAGAGGTGCTCAGTTCCTTCACAACGTTAACCAGTTCATCGTTCAGCTTGCCAAGAGCTGTGAAATCCAACGTGCTTTGCTTCAGACCCGCTTCTACAGGTGTAAGGTATTTCTCTACTTTTACGTATAGCTCTGGATATTTAGGTTTGACTTCATCTTCAAAGCTCGCCCATACTTCGTCCAGCTTACCGGAAATCTTCTTGCCATCGTCAACTTTCTTTTGATCTAGCTGTTGTTTCAGATCTTCTACAGATTTCAGCAGAGCTGCGGAGCCTTCTTTGGCAGGTACTTTCGCTACATCCGGTGTAGGGCTGGCCGCTGTTGCGGCTGTTGTTGCTGCCGGAGCCGTTTCAGATTTGGCGCATCCGGCCATTGTTAATGCAGCTGCTGCTGCGAATACGATTACTTTGAATTGCGTTTTCATGAATGATTTCCCCCGTTATCCATATTTATTTATGTTTATATCAAAGCTATATCTCTAAGCTGCTTGATTGCGAAGTTTGAAGCTTTGTGTCATGTCTTTCAATGCCGCAAATAGAGCGACAATCAGCAATACAAGCTGTGGCAAGGCACTTTCTAAGGATGGATAGAGCGCAATAGCGTCCCAGGTTGGCAGCCAGGAGGCTGTAGTCGCCGGAAGAATACCTGCCAGCTGAAGTCCATGAATGCCCATCCCAGTAAATTTAAAGCAAAGATAGAAAACGAATATGCTGGAAATCAGGAAGAACGGACGCATTGGTATGCGTAAACCGATTTTCAGTATTAAATAAGCGATGATAACCAGCAGCACAACACCAATGACAATGCCGCTAAGCAGCGAACTGAGCGAGATGGAAGAAGCCATTCCGATCATAAAAAGGACTGTCTCCGTACCTTCGCGGAATACGGCTAGAAACGCAAGCACACTGAGTGAAACCAGACTGCCGGTTGCTAGTGCTTTTACACTTTGGTTGCGAATATACTGCTGCCAATTGGAAATACTGGATTTACTATGAAGCCAATAGCTCATATAGAGCAGCATGACTGCTGCAAATACACCTGTGCATCCTGCGATCAGGAAATTGTTGTTACCGAATGCACTTGAAGAAAACAGCTGTTGAACGATAATACCTAGGATGATGCTGACCAGCAGCCCCGCTCCAACCCCGTACCAGATCCACTTACGCTTCTCAGCGTGTCCTGATTTGTTTAAGAAGCCTAGCAGTGCTATGACTACTAGCAGAGCCTCCAAACCTTCTCTTAACAAAATCGTAGTGGCATCTAGCATCGTGTAGCTCGTTTTCCCTGCCAAAGGTTCAAGTGATGCATGCATTCTTGCAATTGTAGCTGCTGCATCCGACACCTTAGGCGGATTAGAGGAAAGCTGAGCATAAGCTGTAACCATGTCTCTTTCCATCGATTGGTAGACTTCCGTGGATTGTGTGAGCACAATTCCTTCAATGTCCAGCCAAGAGCTGCGAAGCTTTTCTACATTCGCCTTGGCGCCATCGATATCGCTGCTAGACAATTGATCCGAAGCCGTCTCAAGCAAGGTAACTAACGAACCAATCGTTACTTTTTCAGTTGACTCTGTAACGGTTCCGAAAACGTCCATTTTGCCTTCAACAAAAGCTGTATTCAAGTTATGTAAGTTTTGTAAGGTTTCGATAAGCTTAGCAGCATCAACAGGCTCTCTCACAGTCTCAAAGGAGACCTCCCCCATCGCACCCTCAATCTTCTGATAAGCTGCCGCTGAACGTTCCTTCACGCCATCCTCATAGCTGAGCCAATTGGTTTGGAACGTATCAAACTCCTTCGTTACGTCATCCAGCTTGTTATCCTTAGCAGCTTGGATTGCTCTTTGTATACCTTCATCCGCTTGCTTCAGGTCATCCTCGGCCTTAGCGAACAAAACTGCCGGAAATGTGAGAAGCAGCAATAATATCATGGTAGATAGGATTAATTTTCGCACAATCAACCGCCCCCTTTAGCGAGAATTATTATCATTGATAATCATAATCATTATCATCACACTTTTTTTATTCTACTCGATTCCTCCATCTTGTCAATGCAAAAATAATGTATCAGAAAAAAGAACCCCTTTCCTTTCGGAAGAGATTCTCCATGATTCTTCGATTGTCAGCCGCCTGTTACTTGTTCAAGAACGGCTTGTTAGGCAAATAATGCAGCGTTCTAATGTGCCGAATTGTCCGGGTCTTTGCCCGCATGACAATCGAATGCGTCTCCGCTCTTTCCCCGGGCAAATACCTCACGCCGCCAAGAAACTCTCCGGGAGTCACACCTGTAGCTGCAAAAATCACATCGTCCTTGCCGATCATATCATCCATTCTCAGAATTTGATAAGGATCGCTGATTCCCATATGGACGCAGCGCTGATATTCGTTACCGTCCGCAGGCATGAGTCTGCCGGATTAATTCACCGCCCAAACAGCGCAGTGCAGCCGCTGCCAGAACGCCTTCAGGGGCGCCGCCGGAGCCGACGTACAGATCAATCCCCGCTTCCGGGAATGCTGGCGCCATCGCGCCCGCGACATCTCCGTCGGACAGGAATTTGATCCGTACACCCACTTTTCTGAGTGTCTTGATGATCGTTTCATGGCGGGCCCGATCCAGAATCATTACGGTCAGATCAGAAACTTTCTTATTAAGCGCTTCAGCGGCTTTGCGCAGCGTAACTTCCATCGGATCGGTGATATCCAGCTTGCCTGCGAGCGCCGGCCCTACTGCCAGCTTCTCCATGTACATATCCGGAGCGTGCAGCAAATTCCCCTTGTCCGCAATGGCGATCACAGACATCGCGTTATTTAAGCCTTTTGCAACGATATCCGTGCCCTCTAGAGGATCCACAGCCACATCGACCTCAGGACCGTTCATACTCCCCACTTCTTCTCCAATATAAAGCATCGGAGCTTCATCCATTTCCCCTTCTCCGATCACCACTGTACCGCGAATCGATACCGAATCAAACATAGCTCTCATCGCCGAAGTTGCCGCACCGTCTGCGCTGTTTTTATCTCCTCTGCCAAGCCAAGGCGCGGATGCCAATGCCGCCAATTCAGTGACGCGAACGACTTCCAATGACAATTCTCTTTCCATGTAAATCTCCCCTTAGAATCCACAGCTTCGTCCTACAAATATTTGAATAATATCTGTTCCACATGCTCTAGATGTGCTTTCATATGGTGTGAAGCTTCTGCTCGATGACTGCGTCTAACCGCATCATAAATAGCCAGATGCTCCTGGTACAGACGCCTTGCAACCGATGAGTTAGCATACAGCTCTACCCGCCTGGTTTCCTTGATCGCCATTTCCATCGGACTCATGATCGAATCCAGCATGTTGACCATTAAGGAATTATGGGTGGACTTTACTAAGGTGAGATGAAACAGCAGGTCCGTCCTTTCCCCTTCTTCTTCATTGCCAATGGCCAGCTCCATCTCCCGGACCAATCGGCTGAGCGTTTCGAGATCTTCATCCGTTCTTTTCTCTGCGGCTAAAGCTGCGTTGGAAATCTCCAAAGCTTTTCTCGCTTCCATCAGCTCCAGAAGAATCGTCCTATTCAAGCGCAGGACTTGGAGCTTAGGCACTTCAATCTCAGTTGGCGCACTGCTCACGACCGTACAGCCGCCGCCCTGACGAATATCGATGAGTCCCATCGCGCGAAGCGCGCTTAACGCTTCTCTCATCGTTGATCTGCCTACACCGAAGCGTTCGGAGAGCTCCTTCGTAGAAGGCAGCTTATCCCCAGCCTGAAGCCTCCCCTGAACGATCAATTGCTTCAATTGCTGTGTGATTTCCTCGTAATGATTCCGCTTCGTCAGCTTTGTAACTTCCATCAGCTCCGTCAGCTCCTCTAACCTACCAGAAGCGCGTAAACGATTCCCGGGCCGTGTACACCTATGGTGAGATCATTTTCGATATCCGCAGAACGGCTTGGGCCCGAGATAAAGTGGATCCCTGCCGGCAAATGCGCTCTTCCTGCCTGGTCAAAATTCACGAGAATTTCCCCTAAGCGCGTATGCAGCTTCTCTAGCGGGATAATGGCGAACAGCACCGTCGGCAGGAGGCTGACCGAACGCCCTTTATTTTCCGCTGACAAGACCGTAATCGAGCCCGTATACGCTGCCGCATAATCGGCCATCACAACGCCAAAGTCCGCTTCAGCGGCGCGCGCCTTCCAATGCTCATCATGATCACTGTTCCATACGGAAACCGTGGAATGAGGGAGCGCAGCTTCCAGGCCAAGCTGCTCAAGCTCTGGCTGGTCCTGGCGGATTACATACTTCGCACTCATTTCCTCCGCTTTCGCCGTAATGAACTGCTTAACAACCTCTAAGCTGGAAAGACGGCTGACATGACCGCCGGCACTTTGAAAATTCGTCGTGAACTTCTGAATCCGTTCTTCAAGCCCCCACTCAAACTCATTCCAAAAATCAGGCGCCCCCCGAAAAGGCCGTTCCGGCTTTTCGAGCACCCTCGGACGCTTCAGCTTCTTCGCAATACCGTTCATGAAAGCTTCTTGCTTGGCTTTGGACTCCGCTTCCAGCTGCGCCAGCCACTCTTGATGCGTGTCACCCATGTGAGTGCCCTCCTCCTGCTTCCGTTTGTTCGCAATCTCTTCCATACGCTGCTTCATCGCAGGATCCATTTCCTTCAGATCCCTCTGAATCTCCTCGGCAAAGGTCCCCCACTGCTCCCGGAATGATTCCTTAGGCAAGGCAGGCGTAACCCGATAGCTGTTCCAACCTTTTAATGGTCCTAATTTCAATCTGATCTCCCCATTGCGGGCAACCAGCTTCTGACCTAATTTGCCAAGCTTAAGCACACCGCCAAACCGCCCGGAGCTGCCCGTTAACGTAGAGAAGCCCTTCATGCCGAACGATTCGAGCTTGTTGCCGTACCCTCTCTCTACCTTGCGGCGCCGCAAAGAAACCAGCATGTCATGCAGAGGAATCTTCACCGGACACGCCTCATAGCAGGCTCCGCATAGGCTGGACGCATTGGCGATATCGTCCCATTCGGCGACATTTTTGTTCAGCGCAGGCGTGAGCACCGCTCAATCGGACCGCTGTAGGTACCGCCGTAAGCATGGCCCCCGATGTGACGGTAAACCGGGCAAGCGTTCAGGCACGCCCCGCAGCGAATGCAGTTGAGCAGCTCTTGGAACTCCGGATCGCCAAGCTGCAGAGAACGGCCGTTATCTACGATGATGATATGCATTTCGTCCGGGCCATCTGCATCCTCGGTTCGGCGGGGGCCTGTAATGCCTGACATGTAGACAGTCAGCTTCTGACCTGTAGCAGACCTAGGCAGCAGCGTCGCCATGACCTCCAAATCACTCCACGAAGGAATAATCCTTTCCATTCCCATCAGCGTGATCTGTGTTTTGGGCACCGTCGTGACCATGCGTGCGTTGCCCTCATTCTCGAAAAGCACCATCGAGCCTGTCTCGGCGATCGCAAAGTTGCAGCCGGTCATGCCGATATCGGCTTCAAGGAACTTTTCGCGCAACTTCTTGCGCACGAAGCCTGCCAGGACAGAGGTATCTGGCGGCAAGGTTTCTCCTGCTTCCTTCGACAGTAGCTCGGCGATCTGATAACGGTTCTTATGAATAGCCGGAATAATAATATGGGAAGGCGTCTCGCCGGCTAATTGAATGATATATTCACCCAAGTCCGTTTCAACCGCTTCCACCCCGATTGATTCCAGAGCATGATTCAGATGCAGCTCCTCCGTAACCATGGATTTGGATTTCACCACGGATTTCGCCGACTTTCGTTCAGCGATGGATAGAGCGACTTTGACAGCATCTGCAGCGGTATCTGCAAAATGAACATGTACCCCATTCGCTCTCGCGTTGTTAACAAATTCGTTCAAGTAGTAATCCAAATGAGCGATCGTATGCAGCCGGATCTGACGTCCGCGCTCGCGCCACTCGTCCCAGTTGCCATGTTCTTCGGCAGCGTTCTTCTTTCCGCCCCGAAGCCGCTCTGTCGTAAAACGGACCGCCTTGCGTAAAAACTCATCATTCAGCGCCAGCTCTGCCCGTTCCTTTACCGTATCAGCCGTATGCTCTCCACTCATTTCAAATTCACCCCTTCACACAGCAGCTCAGCTAAATGCATCACTCTTACTTTCTCTCCGCGATAGCGTAAATTACCCGCGATATTCATCATACAAGCCATATCCAAGCCTACAAGCACTTCCGCTTCCGTCTCTTTAATGTGATCGACCTTCTCCGTTACCATCGCCCCCGAAATATGCGCCATCTTTACAGCAAACGTTCCGCCGAAGCCGCAGCAATCTTCCGCAAATGGCAACGGAACGAATTCCAGACCCTTGACGTTCTCCAGCAGCTTCATCGGCTCTTCCTTTACTCCGAGCAGCCTGCTGCCGTGGCAGGACGGATGATAGGTCACTCTGTGAGGGAACTCAGCTCCAACATCCGTAACGCCAAGCACTTGCACCAGAAATTGGGTAAATTCGTAGGTTTTGCTTTGGAGTGCCTCTGCCTTGCTAAGCAGAACAGGATCATCTTTAAATAATTCCGGATAGTGATGAATCATATAGGTGCATGAGCCCGAGGGCGATACAACAAAGTCGCTGTCATCAAAGGCTTCGAGAATGGTCTTCGCCGATGCTCTGGCATCATCCCAATAACCGCTGTTGTAGGCTGGCTGACCGCAGCAGGTTTGAACCTTTGGAAACTCAAGCTCTACGCCGTATTGGGCCAGCAAACGAACCATAGATTGCCCCACACGAGGGTATATGGCATCGCTTAAACATGTAATAAATAAAGAGACCTTCATAAGTCACCTCTTAAAGAATAGAGTCATTAAAATTTATTTCAAATCAATTTGTCAGGTTGTCAGACATGTTAACCGTATAGGAAAAACCTAGCTGCTACACTAGGTTTAAGTTTGTTGATAAAGCTGAGGCCAATACGAGCTTCAGTAGCTTTTCTCCGATTGCTGTTGACATTTTGTTATTCGATTAAAATAAAAGCTCTTAAGGTGATAACAAAACTGTCAAAGGCAACCGCTGCGCTTCTCCGAAAACTACTGAGCTCTTCACTTCCTCTTTATCAATAGTCTGAACCTAGCTGCTACACTAGGTTTCATTTATGTTTTTAAACTATATGGTACGGAATGCCCCTCTCATCGAGCGCTTCCTTCATTTCAGGCGAAATTCGGCTGTCGGTGAACAAGACATCCACCTCCTGAAAATCGGCAACATGCGTAAAAGCTCTGACGCCAAACTTACTGGAGTCCGCCAATAAAATGACCTCTTCCGCAATTTGGATCATCTTCTGCTTCACCCTGCCCTGCAGCTCGTTGGATTCGCTGATTCCTTTATCGAAGTGTACGCCTTTACTCGAAAGAAAGGCTCTATCCACGTGATAGCTGTCTAGAGAACGTTCCGCTAACGGTCCTACATAAGATAAAGACCTTTTGGCCAGCTGACCGCCGGTCGAAATCACTTCAATCTTTTCCTTGCCGCTGAGCTCGGTGGCAACTTTAATCGAATTCGTCAAAACAGTAAGCGGAATGTCCGGTAGAAAAGAAGCCATGTACCAAGCGGTCGTGCTGGCATCCAGGATAATCCGGTCATGTGGCTGAATCAGACTCACTGCGGCTTGCGCGATCCTCCGCTTCTCCTCGGCATCCGTCACTTCACGCTCGAAAAAGGAGTCTCTGTCTGCTGTTCCTTCACATCCTTGATGCTGACCGCTCCGCCATGAGAACGGCGTAGCCTGCCCGCTTGCTCCAGCCGATCCAGATCCCGGCGAATGGTCTCCTCCGTCACCTGGCATAGGTCACTCAGCTCGGATACCCGGATGCTTCCTCTTTCGTTGACTACCTGCACAATTTTCTCGTAGCGTTCCGCGACCAACATCCGCTAACCTCTCCTCTATCGATATTCAGTAAGTCCGGTCACGTGAAGAAAACGACCGTAAGCCTCGTTCCAAATCTCTTGCTGCTCAGGCTCATACACAGTGACAGGGAACGAATCTGCAATGACTTTTCGCGCTTCCCATATGCTCGAGAACACGTCTTGCGCCATCCACTGAACGATCAAATTGCCGATTGCGCTTCCTTCCGCAGGACCGGCCCAGACCGGCTTGCCGATTGCATTTGCCGTCCACTGGCAAAGCAGTAGATTCTGAATGCCTCCGCCCACCATATGAAGCCCGTTAAATTGTTGACTGGAAACTTGTTCCGTTAACTTGAGCACATATCGATATTTTAAAGCCAAGCTTTCTAAAATACAACGAACAACCTCACCTGGCTGCTCAGGAGCCTTTTGCCCCGTTTGCCGGCAATACTGCTGAATTCGTGGCAGCATATCTCCTGCATGCAAGAATAAAGGATCATCAGGATCGATGCAGCTGCCAAAAGCCGGAGCTTCCTCAGCAAGCTTCACCAATTCAGGGAATGAGTAGGTGACCCCTGCTCGTTCCCATTCGCGCCTTAGCTCTTGCAGAATCCAAAGCCCCATAATATTTTTGAGCAGCCTGAACGTATGACCAACACCGCCCTCATTGGTGAAATTGAGCTTAAGCGCCAATTCATTGATGACAGGTTCGTCTACTTCCGTACCCATTAATGACCAGGTGCCGCAGCTTAGGTAGGCGAACGACTTTTGCAGTGCCGGTACAGCGGCAACAGCCGATCCGGTATCATGTTCTGCAACAGCAATAACAGGAATAGACGGAACGCCGAGCTCCGAGCTCACCGAATTCAGCAGCTGTCCGGCACATGCTCCTGGATGTACGATTTGGCCAAACAGCCCCTCGGAGATTCCGACAGCTCTTAGCAGGTCCTGGTCCCACTGACCTCTGAGCGGATTATAGAGCTGCGTTGTCGTTACGTTGGAAAACTCGTTCAACATTTCGCCTGTCAAGAAATACCTCAGCAGATCGGGAATCATTAAAAATCGTTCCGCCTGCTGAAGCAGCGGAGAACCCGCTTCTTTCAAAGCCTTCAATTGATAAATCGTATTAAATGGAAGAAACTGAATGCCCGTTCTCTCAAAAATATAAGACGGGGACAGCTCCTTCATCATGTTCTCCATGATGCCTTCTGTGTGAAGATCCCGGTAATGATAAGGGTTGCCCAGCAATTCGCCGTTCCCCGCGACCAAACCGAAATCTACAGCCCAAGAGTCGATCGCCATGCTTTGCACTTGAACGCCTTGGTGCTTCGCTTTTAATAAGCCTTGTTTGATTTCATGGTACAGTCTGAGAATATCCCATTGCAGCCGGCTTCCGACCTGCACAGGGTCGTTCGAGAAGCGGTGGATTTCCTGCGTCTCGATCTTGTTATCGGTAAGCCGGCCGAGCAGCGCCCTTCCGCTGCTCGCCCCTAAGTCATATGCGAGAATGCTCACCAGCTCGCACCGCCCTTGCCTCTCGCCAAGATATCTTTCCCATAGCTGCTGTCCAGATAGGCTTTCATCGGATCAACCGGCAAGCCTTGCTCTTCGCGAAGCGCATGCAGCAGAGGAGTCACGTCGAATTCAAAGGCTCTTCGAACCGCATTTTCTGCACCAAGCACGTCCCCGCGCTCCTGCGCTTCTTCTACTTCAGCATGGTTAATCAGCAGCGCTTTCGCAAATTGCGTTTGTACATTCAATACAGAACGGATCATCGCAGGAATCTTCTGCTCAATATTGTGCGATTGATCGATCATATATGCGATATTAGCTACGTTTTCACGTACAGCCACATCAGCATCGTTAGCCGCATTCAAAATTTGATAGAAAATCAAGAACAGTTCATATGGATTCACCGAACCGACAATCAAATCGTCGTCAGCGTACTTGCGGCTGTTAAAGTGGAATCCGCCCAGACGCTTTTCATCCAGCAAGTAAGCTACAATATGCTCGATGTTAGCTCCAGGAAGATGATGTCCTGTATCCACCAGCACCTCTGCTTGAGGACCCAATTTCAATGCGTAGTTGTAAGCCATGCCCCAATCAGCCAAATCGGTATGATAGAAAGCAGGCTCGAAGCATTTGTACTCGATCAGCATGCGCATCTCAGGAGTCATGGCATTATACATCGTGCTGAGCGCTTCCAGCATCCAAGCTTTGCGCTTCCGAATATCTCCTTGACCCGGATAGTTCGTACCGTCTGCAAACCAGAGGCTTACATCACGGGAGCCTGTTTCCTTCGCGATATCTACACACTCCAGCAAATGGTTAGTAGCTTTGCGGCGAATGGCTTCATCGGTATTGGTCACACTGCCCAGCATATAGTCTTCATCTTGGAACAAGTTCGGGTTGACAGCGCCGATTTTCAAGCCTAGATTCTCGGCATGGCTGCGAAGCCTCCATAATTATCTACTTTATCCCAAGGGATATGGATGGCAACGGATGGACACAATCCAGTTACGGCATGCACCTGCGCAGCATCGTCAAATTTCTCGAAAGGATTGCGCGGAACGCCGACCTTCTGAAATGTTTTGAATCTCGTACCTGAATCCCCGTAGCCCCAAGAAGGGGTTTCAATTTTGAGCGCTTTCAAAGCCGCCTTGACTTGCTCCAAGTTTATTCCTCTAGCCTGCTGTTGTTCTTCAAATAACGCGTAGGCACGATCCGTCACAACTATGCACCCTTTCTAAGATCAATTCGTTTATTTAACGGCAAAAGCCATCGTAGACATTAAGGTATTCTCCGCTTGTGTCGAATCCAAACGGCTATACTGCACAATAATCGGAATATCGCTTTGCACTTCGATAGCGTAAGGAACGCCGATGGGAATCGGCGCTCCGTCTTTCATGAGACTGCTGGTACGAATATGTCTGGTGCGTCTGGCAGGTACCACATGCAGGATGTCCTCCATCGGTTCCCGGTCCTCGAAAAAGATCGTGAAACGCAGCAGCGCTTCATCGGAAGAGGTGTTCAGCACGCACACAGACTCATGGCTGGTCAGCTCTCCGGAGCTCTTCTCCGGAATGTAGCCGTCAGGAATAAACCAGTATTTTTCACCTCTTGCTTTATACATAGGACACTACTCCCCTCTATTATCGAGTAAAGGCAGCCGGTACGCCGCCGTCAATCGTCAACATGCAGCCGGTCGTTTTGTCGGACTTGGAGGATGCGAAGAACGCAATTCCTTCCGCGATATCTTTAGGATAAATATTGACAAGCAGCGTTGTGCGCTTACGGTAGTATTCTTCCAATTGGTCCGGTTCAATTCCGTAAGCAGCCGCACGTTCATTTCTCCAGCTGCCGTTCCAAATCGCGGAACCTTGAAGAATGGCATCAGGCAGAATCGTATTGACACGGATGCCGAACTCGCCGCCTTCTGCTGCGATGCAGCGCGCAAGGTGCGCTTCAAGTGCTTTTGCTGCGCTGTAAGCAGTGGCATTTTTACCAGCATATACGGAGTTCTTGGAGCCGATAAATACCATGTTACCGCCAATGGATTGAACCTTCATCAATTTAAACGCTTCGCGGGCAACCAGGAAATAACCTGTTCCCAGGACGTTCATATTCAGGTTCCATTCTTTCAGCGATGTCTCATCAAACGGACTGGAGGTCGCTAGACCTGCGTTATTGACGATAATATCAACACCGCCATAAGCAAGAGCCGTTTCCGCATATGCCGCTTTGACCATTTCTTCGCTGGTTACATCCATTTTCACTGCAATTGCGCGATTTTCACCATACTTCGCGTTGATTTCGTCCGCTACCTTCTGTGCGCCCTCTAAATTCAAGTCGGCAAGCACAACGTGTGCGCCTTCGGATACGAGACGTCTTGCCGTTTCGCTGCCGATGCCGCCCGCTCCGCCTGTGATGAAGGCTACCTTACGGGAGAACTCAGCTTCTGCAGGGGCAAGCGTCAATTTATAAAGCTCCAGAGGCCAATACTCTACATTATAGGACTCGTTCTCACTCAGCGAGACGAACTCTCCCAGAGCTGTAGCGCCTCTCATTACGGCGATAGCTCGGTGGTATAAAGCTCCGCTCACTTTGGACATAGCCCAGCTTTTACCTGTGTTGATCATCCCTACGCCAGGGATCAGAATGACGCGTGGAGCTGCTTCGAACATCACGTCGCCTTCATTTTTGTTGCGGTCGAAATAAGCCTTGTACTGTTCTTTATAAGCAGCAACGCCTTCTTTCAGCTTTGCTTTCAGTCCTTCAATATCATCTGCATTCGGCTCCCAGTTGATGAAGAGAGGAACTACCTTGGTATGTACCAGGTGATCCGGGCACGCAGCACCGACTTGGGATAAAGCCGGGGAGTTTTGGCCGCTTACAAAAGCCAGCACATCCGCTTCGTCGTCGAAGGTCAGAATCATTTTCTTCACGTCGCTAACCGCGCCGCGAATCGTCGGCATGACTTCCGCTGCAATCGCACGGCGCACATCAGCAGGCAGGACCTCATACTTCGCTCCGCCGAACAATTTGTCTTCTTGAACGCGAGCTTCGATGTAGCTTTCTGCCTCGGAGATGATTTTAATCGTTTGCGCGTAGCAAGCGTCTGATGTTTCTCCCCAAGTAACCAGACCGTGCTTCTCCATCAGCACAAGCTCAGCATTCGGATTAGCCAGCACACCTTCTGCAATCATTTTCGATAGCGTAAAGCCAGGGCGTACATAGGGAACCCATACGAAACGGTCTCCGAAAATTTCTTTTGCAATCTCTTTTCCGTTATCCGCACAGCAAAGGCTGATGATGGCATCCGGATGTGTATGGTCAACGTGTTTGAACGGTAAAAATGCATGCAGCAGTGTTTCGATGGAAGCGCGAGGGTGCTTGGAATCGATCATGCAGTGTGTCAGGTATCCGACCATTTCCTCATCGGTCATCTCCGGCTTCTCAAACAGAGGACGAATATCTTCCATGCGAAGGCCTGTGAAATTGCCCGCTTTCATCGTAGCCAAATCGGAGCCGCTTCCTTTAACGTACATGACTTCTACATCACGGCCGCGGAAATCTTTCACGGTCGTTTTGCTGGATGTGTTTCCTCCGCCCCAGTTACACACCCGACGGTCTGAACCGATAATATTCGAACGATAGACCAGCTGATCCAGTCCGCTTTGCAATTCAGAAGCTTTCGTGTTGTCCCACAAACTTTGTACCATATTTACAACCTCCAGATTTGTTTGTTTATCTTTGTTTTTCTTTGTTTTTAGTCTATCACGCCTTTGTTTGTTTGTATATAAAAATATTTAAAACAAAATGTACAAAAACAAAAAGACCCGGACTCCTAGAATCCAAGGTCTTTGCATCATTTAATAGGTAAAAGTAACGGTGATTAGTTGATCGTTGTTCACTGTCCTCGTGTAAGCTGCGGATGAATAGCTGATCCCCTTCACGCCGCTAAGCTCAGACATCGCTTTTTTCAAATCCGACTTCAGTGAAGCTCCGCGCGCATAGCGCAGGGTCACTTCATTGTCTCCCGCATCAACTGCCGCTTGGAGCTTGGAAGTTAGTTCTTTTCTGTCCTTGGCGGTATAATCGCCCTGTACATACTTGTAGCCAAGCAGCGTATACATGTCATGATAAAAGTCCGCATTGTCCGTATCTTGATCAGCAAGTGTGAGCAGGGTTTGATCAAAAGAGACCTTGGCTGCCGGATATTTGATCGTCCACACATGATCGGCACGCAGCTGGGCATCTGTCAAATTGAAGTAATCATACTGCACTCTCCGGGAATATCCGGTACAGGGTCATCCCACGTACAGTCCAGCTGGTACCAGGCGCCATCCAATTGGACAAGATTCCAGGCATGCGCTTGCCCCCGTGCTCTGCCTTCTTCAATTTTGACGGGAATCCCTGCTTGGCTAAGCATTTCATAGGCGAGCAGGGCGTAACCCTGACAGACGGTTGATCCAAGCATCAAACCATCATAGGCCGAATGAGACTTCAGCGAGGTATCGTACGCGATATGGCTGACAATCCAGTCGTGAATGGCTTTTTCCTTTTGGTAATCGTTCATTCCTTCGTCTATGATACCGGATAGGATTTCTGAAACCTTTACCTTTACGGCGCTGGTCTGCTCAGCGGTTTCCCAGTATGTAAAATGAAAGGTAATGACGGAATGACCTGATGAAGTAATCGCCTTATAGCTGTAAGATTTTACAATATAATGCGTGTAGTCGTCTTCATCGATAGCGGCTTGAAGGATGCGGTTCACATCTCTTTTCAAGGTTGCCGCATTGCCCGAATAGGACACTTCGAGATCGGCGAGCCGATTCCCTAGCGCTTGTCCGATTTGGTTTTGCAAGTCAGTTGCGGCAGAGGTTGTTTGCGCAGTTGAAGCAGCCATCGCAAACCCTGGAGCACTCACCAGGCTGCCTAAGGTTAAAAAACTCGCAATCGTTGTTGTACCAATCATTCTGTTCAGCAGCTTTTTCATACCTTGAACGCCCTTTCTTTGTGCCGTCATGCTATCATCTATCAGCCTATCAATCGTAATATAACGCTACTATATCACAGCTATCGATCATTTTCGACACTTGTGAATCAGACGCAAAAAAGAGCATACGCTCTAGTCTTTCGAGCATATGCTCCTGGATCATTTTATTTTCAAATCTTCAGGCCTTATCGACATCAGTTCATGCTTCGAAGGCGTCTGCACATACTGGCTTAACAATCTGACAGCTTGATGCCGCATGGCTTTCTCCAAAATATTCCGCACATAACGTGCGTTGCTAAAAGCTTTCCAGCTCATGGCCTTCTCATCCGCCAAATGCTGTTTTAGTTTCATGATTGCTTGTGGAAGCAGCACATATTCTCTCTCTTTAGCCATTTGTTCCATAATAAGTATAAGCTGTTCGACGCTGTAATCCTCAAAATCTACCTGAATCGGAAACCTGGACGGTAATCCCGGATTGGTAGCAAGAAATTGATCCATCTCGTCCGAATAACCTGCCAGAATCAGGATAAAATCGTTCTTCTTATCTTCCATCCCTTTCACCAGGCAATCGATCGCTTCTTTGCCAAAATCCTTGTCGCCGCCACGGGCCAAGCTATAGGCTTCATCAATAAACAGGACACCGCCCATTGCTTTCTTCATCAATTCCCGAGTCTTGAGCGCCGTATGTCCGATGTATTCCCCAACCAGGTCCGCTCGTTCCACTTCGGTAAAATGCCCTTTGCTCAGCACCCCCATCGCATGAAACATGCGGCCCATCAATCGTGCGACGGTTGTTTTACCGGTACCCGGACTTCCTTTAAAAATCATGTGATACACGTGCGCATTACTTAGGAGCCCAGCTTCCGCGCGATACTGCGAAATCTGCAAGAGCGCATAAATCTCATGTACAAGATCCTTCACATTCTGAAGGCCAATCAATTGATTCAGCTCTTTGAAAATGTCCGATAAGGGACCTTCTTGCGGGCTTCTCTTAGGCATCAATTGAGGTTCCGCATCCGAGATAGGCTGCGGCTCACTGTTACGCAGCACAATGTTGATTTGGCGTGATGGCACCGTGCTGCTTCGCTGATCCTTTGTAATGACTCGACCACTCATGAGTATCACCTCGTTTTCTAGGTGTTATCAGTATACGCATCTGCCCAGAAGAAAGTTACATGATCCCTTACAGCAGCGAATGGTTGCGGTAATCCTTGTCGATACTTGTTTAGTCACACCTATAACCTACCTTCATCATATGAGGGGCTGATGCTATTTATGTAGCTTTTCTGCCCAATCTTTATAGTCAAGCATCCAAATTTCTTCTGCGCTCATAGGTTGTTGTATCTATCGCTTAGGAGGAGATTTATTCATGGGTTACCAACATTATCCGATTGCTCATTATCCCCATCCGCAGCCTTACCATCCACCACATCATCCTTACATGCACCATCATCCTATTTATGTTGTTCCTCATCCGCATCATTATCCCCACCATGCACCACATCACTGGCATACCGGACAGTGGCATAGCGGACACGGTCAAAGCAATTGGAATGGACAGCACGACCATCAACATTGGCACAACCATACTCACAGTCAATATCCGGGCCTGAAATAACTAGCTATACTAACAATCCCCACAAAATGGAACCTAAGCTTCTGAGCTGCTACAGGTACTGCGGGGAGCCTCTCGTATTCGTGTCTATGACAAAAGCCTTCAACGTCCAGTGGACGTGAAGGCTTTTTTTCATTTGACAATTCCCTTATTCATCATGCATCGTGGAGCAGCAGCAGAGTGAGGAAATCACTCTTATCCAGCGCTCCAAAGTATTCTTTCAATTCAACATCCTTGAGTCTCTCCTGAAGAGCCTGCTCCTCATAACGGCAGCCAACCAGCTTTTGCTCCAGCTCATGTACATCCTTCGTACCGAAGAAGTCCCCGTAAATCTTCAAATGGGCAATGGTTCCTTCGACCAATTCAATTCGTACATCGATCGATCCCACGCCTTCAAATCGTTTAGAATGCTGTATCGAGCTCTTCGGGGATTTCCCGTAATTCCAGTCCCAGTTCTGATAACGTTCCATTGACAGCTCGTTAATGTTCTCCCAATCTTCATCGGTAAGGTTGTATCGAGGTACCTCCGATTCATTGACCCCGAAAATGGATTCCAGCAGCTTGGAGCGAAATTCTGCAATTGAAATAGGTGTGTCTAGGAACTCCGAAATATTGGCTACACGGCTTCGAATGGATTTGATGCCTTTGGATTGAATCTTGTCCGCTTTCACCTTGAGCGCAGAAACTACACTCTCGATCTCGGAATCAAACAGCAGCGTTCCATGACTGAACATACGGCCTTTCGTAGCAAATTGGGCGTTGCCTGATATTTTCCGTTCTCCTACCTGAATGTCATTGCGCCCAGTCAATGCGGCTTCAACACCCATCTTTCTCAGGGCCTCGACAACCGGCTCGGTGAACTTTTGAAAATTGTGAAAAGAGTTGCCGTCATCTTTCGTGATAAAACTGAAATTGAGGTTGCCCAAATCGTGATAAACCGCCCCGCCGCCTGACAGCCTTCTCACCACGTGTAGTCCCTGCTGCTTGACGTACTCGGGGTTGATCTCTTCGATCGTATTTTGATTTTTGCCGATAATGATGGACGGCTCGTTGATATAAAATAATAGATAGCTTTCATCTGCCGGCAAATTGCGAAGCGCGTATTCTTCGATAGCCAGATTGATTCTTGGGTCTGTGATGCCTTCGTTATCAATAAACAACATACGTAAGTTACTCTCCTTTATTGTCAGGTGCGCCAATCTCGGTCGTTAAAGTCCGTTGCAGGGTAACAAGCCCTAATGATCGGTAAAATTGGAGGGCTTTCTCGTTAAACTCCCATACGTTCAGTTCGAGACTCGACGCGCCCTTCTCCCTTGCCCATTTCAGTGATGCTTGATAGAGCGCCGTTCCGATCCCTCGTCGCTGATAATTCCGCGCAACTGCAAGTTCATTCATGTAGGCATACGTTCGTGGAACCAGCGCAGCGTATGGCGGGCTTTGCTTCATTTCGAGCATGGCAACCCCCGCAACGATGCCGCTGACCTCCGCGATCAGAATGACTTTGTTCTCCTTATCGGAAAAGCTGCGGTACCATCCCATCGCCACAACTCTGTCGAGTCTGGCAAATAGGTTCGGAAGCGCCTCGGCATGCTCCTCCTGCCCTTCACGGATGATCGCATTGACCGCATCATAATCTTCCGCCGCAGCCATACGAATTTGCAACATCAGCTCAGTCCATCCTTTCTTTTTCAACTAGCTTACCTTAATTAACGTTGATTTTCCACCGGGCAGGATTGTATTTTTATGCATTTCGATGTATTTTAATAGATAAAGGTAAACAAAGGACGTGAAACGAACAACATGCATAATCAGAATGTACCCAGCAAGGAGCTGGACCAAATTGCGGCTAGAACATGGCCTGCCGAGGAAACCGCTTATATGGGGAGTTGGTGCTTAAGAGCATCACGAGGCGTTACCAAACGCGGCAACAGCGTGTATGCTGCTGGGGAGTATCCCCCGGATTCGAACTGGCTGAGTAACATCGAACAGTTTTATCGTGATCGGTCTCTGCCGGCGGTCTTTCATGTCGCAGCGGGTGCACCGGAAGGCTTGGATGAAGCGTTGGCTCAGAACGGATACTCCATTGAAGCTCCATGTCTAGTCATGACCGCGTGCAGTCAAGAGGTAGAGGACACAACGCTCAATCTCCTTTTGCTCAAAACATGGAAGGGCTGCGAGGTCATCTTACACGACACAGCAAAGGAAGATTGGGTCCATGACTTTATCAGCATGGAGCAATTTCCACTTTCACGGAAGCCGTTTTATGACGGATTATTTGAAAGAATGCCTGAACCCCGTGCATTTCTATCCATCCGTTTCGGCGGCGAAACGATCGCTGCCGGAGTCTCCATCGTAGAAGGCAAGTGGGCCGGTTTTGTAAGCATCGTGGTCAGAGAGGACTTCCGCGGACGCGGCATCAGCTACCTGCTTATGCATCATTTGACCAAGTGGAGCCTCGAACAAGGCGCTTCCTGCCAATATCTCCAGGTGATGGCGGAAAATGAAACGGCCAGAAAGCTGTATGAAAAGCTTGGCTACAAGCCGTTATTCGAATATCACTACAGATGCAAGTATGATTTATAGCAGGTTGCATCATCCTACGTAGGTATACTTAGGATGAAAAGGAGCAATCTACATGGCGACAGCTACCGAAACCAAGCCTGCATTCCCGCGCAGCATCAGGATCAGCAGCCGGGTATTGAATCACTCATGAATCCGCTGCCTCAATTTAAAGATTCCGCTTATAAAGCAGCCGGCAAATTAAAGGACAAGGTCGCGATCATTACCGGCGGAGACAGCGGCATCGGCCGCGCCGTTGCGGTCACGTTCGCCAAGGAAGGTGCTGACGTCGTCCTTGTGTACTTGAGCGAGCATGGAGATGCAGAAGAAACACATCGGCAGGTCGAGCAGGAAGGACGCAAGTGCTTGCACGTATCCGGAGACATCGGCGACGAGAACTTCTGCAAGCAGCTCATCGGGCAGGTCGTTCAGCAATTCGGCAAGCTTGATATCCTCGTTAACAACGCAGCCGAGCAGCATCCTCAGAAGAAAATCGAGGATATTACTTCTCAGCAGCTGGAACGAACATTTCGAACCAATATCTTCTCTATGTTCTATCTCACTCAGGCAGCGCTACCGCATCTCAAGCCTGGAAGTGCGATCGTTAACACCGCTTCGATCACCGCCTATCACGGGCATGAGCAGCTTGTAGATTATTCGGCAACGAAGGGAGCGATTGTCAGCTTTACCCGTTCGCTTGCGCTGCAATTGAACGGCCGCGGCATCCGAGTCAACGGCGTAGCTCCCGGTCCGATCTGGACCCCGCTCATTCCATCAACCTTTACCGCTGAGGAAGTCGCCAAGTTCGGCTCTGATACACCGATGAAACGCGCCGGCCAAACCAAGGAATTGGCGCCGAGCTATGTATTCCTTGCTTGTGACGATTCCTCCTATATGTCCGGGCAAATTCTCCATGTGAACGGCGGAACGATTGTCAACGGTTAAGCTGACAAAGCACAAGACTTTAATACCAAAAGGGTTGCTCTTATATCGGCATTCATGTGCCGTATAAGCTGCAACCCTTTTTTCGATTCTATATACCGACTTTCAGCATGATCTTGGTCCAAATCCACTTGGTATAAGCAAGTGTCTCCCGAGCCTCATGATAAGGCATGAACAGCACCTCGGAATCGGTCGTTGCCACAACCGGCTTCTTTAAGCCCACCGTTTGGGCAATATCGAGAGACCTCGAGCCATGATAGGTATGGGTGATTACGATCGAACTTACCAGTCCTAGCTTATCCATAATCTCTTTGCTGTAGAGCAGATTCTCATAGGTGCTGGTCGCTTTCGGCTCCAGCAAAATCTGGTCCTGCGGGATCCCCTTCTCAGCCAAATAATTGCGCATACCCTCGGCTTCCGTAAGCTTCGAGCCGTTATGGTCAAGACCGCCTGAGACAATAATCTTTTGAAATTTGCCTTGCTGATACAAGCTGTACGCCAGATCCAGCCGTTCCTTCAGTCCAGGACTTGGCAAATCCTTACGAAGAGATGCTCCCAGCACAATCCCCACATCCGCTTGCTCCGGCAAGGTCTGATGCGGGCTTGACTGCACCTTCCACTCCATATACACAAACCAAGCTGCCAGAATCACCGCTACGACTAACGTCCATCTGAGAAGCAGTCGAAGTCTTCCGACAACCAGTCCAAATGCCCCTGCGGCTGATTTTCGGGATTGGCGAGTGTTACCTTTTTTACTCCGGTTTACCGTAGTTTTCATAACCAACAGCCCTACTCCTTCTCTAGAAAAACTTCAATCTGACGGAAAAGATCGGGCGCATCCTCACTGTGACAAATCAAATGCTTGGACTTCGGATACCAGTACAGCTCCCTTTCTCCGCTAACCTTGCTGTAAATATACTTAGCACTTAGAGGGTGAATGACCTGATCGCGCTCCCCTTGACCGATAAAGGTCGGAACAGCCACCTTGGCAAGCTCCGGCTTAAGCTGCCGTACCAGACATGTGAACTGCCAAGTTGCCCGAAGCGGTGTCGTTCTTGCTTTTTTCAGATAATCCTGATCCTGCTGCCTCCAGCCTTCCCTAATCACCTCAAGCAGCCGAGAAGGACTTACGTAGATGACTGCCGTGTTCAGGAGCACAAGCCTTCGCACCGGGTAGCGGACTGCCAGATAAGCAGCCAATAAACCGCCCATAGAGAAACCTACCAAATCAAATGAACCGTGCTGCTTAGTCATCCGCTGCGCATGCATCTCGGCCGATTCGACCCAATCCTGCCATTTGGAAGCCTTTAAACCGGCAAGATCCGTCCCGTTCCAAGGTAAATTCGGTACTTCACAATGCTGTCCACGGGCAGCTAAGTAATCCGCTAATGGCTCCACTTCGAACGGCCCGCCTGTAAAACCGTGAAACAACAAACAAGGTCGGGGCATCGTATCTGCGCCTCCTGAAGCTTGCATTACTTTTCCGTGATCGCAACGGAAGTAATCGTCACTTTTTCCTTCGGCGTACTTCCTTCACCGGATGCCAAGACCGGCGTATCTGCGATTTGTTGTACTACATCCATACCTTCTGTCACTCGGCCGAAAATCGTATAATTCGGTTGGCTGTTCAGCCCCTTCGAATCATCTCCCGTGCAAATAAAGAACTGGCTGCCGTTCGTGTTTGGTCCAGCATTGGCCATTGCGACGATACCGGGCTCATATTGATGTGTTGTTTTCAGCTCATCCTCAAATCGGTAGCCCGGGCCTCCTCTTCCCGTACCAGTCGGGTCACCGGTTTGCACCATGAATGATTTGATAATGCGGTGGAACGTGACATTCTCATAGAAGCCTTGCTTGGACAAAAATACGAAGTTATTGACCGTTTTCGGTGCTTCTTTGGCAAACAACTCGATCGTAAATTTGCCTTTGGAGGTTGTGACCTCAGCGGTGTAGGTCTTGTTCTGATCGATCGTCATGTCCGGCGCCTTGCTCCACTGTTTAGGAGCATTGGCTGCAGCAGTGGCCGTTGCTGCTGGTGTTGCAGCCGACGTAGCGGCAGGAGCCGCTGTCGCAGCAGCTCCTGATTTGGTGTTAGCCGTAGCTGAAGGAGTTTCGGTAGGCTTGTTGCCGCAAGCTGTCAGAGAGACGGCAAGCGCCGCCATAGAAAGAACATACAAAGTTTTTTTAGGAAATTTCATTGATTCGTAACCTCCATTGCTAGTGATAAGGTGCTTTTATTGTTGTAGATGTTGTAGATATGTGGTTCAATCCTACTCTTGGCCCTGCAAAGGCAACATGTCACCTAGTTGATCGACCGCATTCCCCGACTGTTTATTGGTTGGAGATGGTGTCGGAGTCGATTTCGGAGACACAGATACTTTCGGTGAAGGACTTGGTACGGCTCCTTTATCATCCTTGCCCGCTTGACCGCTGTCCGTATTTCCTCCTGTGGAAGGGCTGTGAGTCGGTTTTGCGCCTGGCGATGGTGACGGTGTTGGCGATGGTGGTACCTTCCCGTTTCCTACACCAGTGCCTGGGCTTGGCGAAGGCGAAGCACCTGGCGATGGCAGCGGACTGGCAAGCGCATCATCCTTTGGAATCTCTACTACCGCTTCGTTTGACTTGTTACCAGGTGTGTTCGTGCTCAGGTTCACAGGAACCACATAATATTGGTAGGATTCCCCGCTGCTGACCGTTGTATCATTCACTTCCGTCGTCGGCGATTGAATCAGCTGCTTGGGCTCCGCATCTTGCGAGCCTTTCCGGAATACCTGATAGGCAATTTTATCTCCCAATGAAGTCCAAGTCAATTTTACCGATTTGGTTTCCGGTAAATACAGCGCCGACAAATCAGCCACTCCGCTTGGAGGTTCCGTTAAGTCCGGCACGCTCTCCGGCTTGGTGAACTGAGTAACAGGCTTGCCTTCCAAGGCTTTGGACATAACTTCCTTAAAGATCGAGGAAGGACTGCCGCTGCCGATCGTTACATAATGCTTCGAATCAACCTTGTCAAAGCCTTCCCATACTGCCGCTGTCCATTCCGGCGTGTAGCCCACGAACCATACGTCACGGTCATACTTTTCCAGTCCCTTGATATCCAGCCCCGTTGTACCTGTTTTCCCGGCGACCGGACGATTAAACTTCGCTCTCGTTCCCGTTCCTCCGGTCTCTACAACGCCTTGCAAGAGCAGCGTCATATAGTAGGCGGTTTGCGGCTTGATGACCTGCTTCGGTTCCGCTTTATACGATTTGAGTTCCTTGCCGTCTTTATCGGTAATCTTCAAAATCGCGTGTGTTGTGTTCATAACGCCTTGATTGGCAAACGCGGTGTAAGCCGTCGCCATTTGCAGCGGCGAAACTCCATCGGTCAGACCGCCTAGTGCGATCGCCAGATTGCGGTCTTTGTCCTTATTCAGCGGTATGCCTAATTTATTAGCAAAATCCATCACAAAATTCATACCCTTGGACTCGCTAATCTGGCTGAGCAGCCATACAGGCGCCAAGTTATACGATTTCTTCACCGCTTCGAACATCGACACCTGACCATGGGTGGTACGGTCATAGTTGTGCGGTGTATAGCCATTGAAGTTAGTCTGTGTATCATCCATTATCGAATACGGATTCCAATCACCTGATTCGAGCGCGGGACCGTATGCAGCAATGGGTTTAAACGAGGAACCCGGCTGTCTCTGCGAGAATACGCGATTGAACCCCCGTTGTTGGTAATCTCTTCCGCCAATCATGGCAACCAAGCTGCCTGTCTTGTTATCAATAATGACCATCGAGCTCTGAATTTTTTGTCCATCTGAAGCATCCTTCTGGAACAAGCTCGCATTGGTATACGCCTTCTCCATCACTTGCTGCGCTTTCGGATCCATCGTCGTGTAAATCCGGTAGCCCTTTGTGTTCAGTTCATCCTCGGAAATATCGTACTTATCTTCCGCTTCGTTGATTACATAATCAACAAATGTCGCATAATCCTCGCTGCCAGTACTCGGAGGTGCCACATAATCCACAGCCGCTGCTTTGGCTCTCTGATCTTCTGTGATGTAGCCTTGATCAGCCATCAGCTTGAGTACGACGGCGCGCCGCTCCTTGGATTGTTCCGGATTGGCCAAAGGAGAATATTTGGACGGCGCCTTTGGCAATGCGGCCAAAGTAGCAATTTCCCAAAGATCTAATTTATTCAGATCCGATTTACCGAAATACGTCTTCGAAGCAGCCTTAATGCCGTATGCCCGACTTCCAAAATAGATACGGTTCAAATACTTCTCCAGAATCGTATCTTTGTCATACTTCTCATCGAGCGCGAAGGCAATCGCCATCTCTGTTCCTTTACGGAAGGCAGTCTTCTCCGAGCTCAAGAACACGTTTTTGGCCAGCTGCTGTGTAATGGTGCTTCCGCCTTCAACAGCGCTCATATGCATAATGTCCTTCACAAGCGCCCGACCGATTGCCCAAAAGTCGACCCCTGAGTGCTCCAAGAAACGTCGATCCTCTGTGGCGATGAACGCCTGCTTTAAGAGATCTGGAATGTCCTTGCTGCTCACGCTTTCGCGGTTTTCACCCGATTGGTACAGCTTACCGATCTCTGAGGGGCTGTGCATCTTTGTCTTCACCTTGCGCCAAGATCAGTGTAGCTTCGGATGTGGTTTCAATTTTATCCAGATTTTGATCCAGGATTTTGAAGCCGCTCATGATGACGACGATATAAATGCCCATCGCGCAAATCACAGCCAATATGGAAGCGATGATTACACCAAATATTAGTTTTCTCGCACTAAATGATTGTTTCTTCCCAGATCGTTTCTTTCCTTCCGGTTTCTTTTTGGTCGAATTCGCCAAGTCCACCGACTCCCTCGTCTTTATTCTCTATTTCCACTCAACAAAAGAACAACCTCATAAGCAAGGTTGCTCCCATATGTTTCTATTCAGTTAGACGTTTCAGCAAATTGAAAAGTTGCAAAAACGGCCGTAGCGCCTATTACTCCGATGCTTCAGCTGCTGCCATAAGGGAAACAGCTCTTTGCGGGGTGAACGTCGAGATCGCATGTTTGTATACCATTTGCTGACGCCCTTCGCTGTCGATGATGATGGTGAAATTGTCAAAAGCACGAATGAGTCCTCTGATTTGAAACCCATTAGTCAAATAAACGGTAACGGGAATGCTTTCTTTACGAAGCTGGTTCAAAAAATTGTCCTGAATATTAATGGATTTATTCATCAGTAGGTCCCCCTTAATGGAATGAAACATCCGCTCGATCGGCGCTATTTCAATGGTAATTGTTGTTGATTATATTCAAGCTTTTGTACAAACTTTCCTGCTATTATATCACTAATCTTTTGGAAATGCGCAGAAAAATTTGCTGTATCCGTAACATCCACCCAATGAATGTCTTTCATATGGCGGAACCAAGACAGCTGTCGTTTGGCAAACCTGCGCGTATCGCGCTTGAGCAGTATAGCGGCCTCATCCAGTGTCCGGAATCCGTCCAGGTAGGTAACCATTTCCTTGTAGCCTAACCCTTGCAGGGAGATGGCATCCCTAGGGCACCCAGCCTCGAGAAGGCTGCGCACTTCGTCGACTAGACCTTCCTGCATCATAAGATCGATGCGCTCCTCAATGCGGGCATATAGCTTCGCACGATCCATCGTAAGTCCGATGATACACAGTTCGTAAGGAGATTCCTTTTTCTGACCGGCCAAATGCTCGGACATCGGTTTCCCCGATACGTGGGCAATCTCTAAAGCGCGAATGATTCTCCTGCGATCGTTAGCATGCAGCCGTTCAGCGGTTACCGGATCGACTTCTTGAAGCCTCCGATGCAGAGCTTCATCCCCGTTGCGAACCGCATACAGCTCCTGCTCCTGCCTGAATGCTTCATCCATCGCAACTTCGGTGAACTGGTAATTGTAGCAAACCGATTCTATGTACAATCCCGTGCCCCCCACGATGAAAGGCAGCTTGCCCCTGGCATGGATGTCCGGGATCAATTGCTTGACCCTCTCCTGAAACTCAGCAGCGGAGAACGGATAAGATGGGTCATGAATGTCAATCAAATGGTGCGGAACCACAGCTCTTTCTGCCTCTGTGGCTTTGGCCGTGCCGATATCCATACCGCGGTAGACCTGCATGGAGTCACCGGAAATAATTTCACAGCCGAATTGCTGTGCAAGATCCAAGCTCAATTTGGTTTTACCGACCGCTGTAGGACCGATCAGCACGAGTAATTTCGGCTTGGCCGACAAATCTAGCACAGTCGTATCACTCCATAGGTTGTTTTCGTATTAGAACGCATGACGGAATCAAAGCCCAAACGGGCGAATTCCTGCTGTCCCTGTGCTCCTTGAGCACAATGCTCTTGCGGGCAACGCGTCTTGCCTGCTCGATCGCAGCTACATCCAGTGCATCATAATTAGCACGTGCCCTTAACGGCGATATCGAGCTGGATTCATCAATCGGATTTCGAAACATCGGATCAAAATAGATGATATCGACGCTTTTGGAGTCCAATTGCTCCAGATAAATACGATGATTCATACGTATTACATGAATGCGCCGCATCGCTTCATTCAGCTCCGGAATTTCGGATTCGTAGGTCCTTAAGCCTTCACTGATAAGCATCGCAGGAACTGCTTCGCTCTCCACCGCGGTGACTGTACCCGTGTGGCCTGCGGCATAGGAGAACACGATCGAATCCGAAGCTAGTCCCGCTGTGCAGTCAACAACTGAATCGCCAGCCGTAACACCAGCCGCTTCCAGCAGTAGATCGGGCTCTCCCCGAAGAAGCCGTTTGATTCGAACCTGCGCCATGCTTGGATGAAAGAACAGCGCAGGCTGCTCCTCTTCATAGTACCTGATCTCTTCTCTAGTCACAAGCAGCACAGAAGGATCGCTGTATTTTTTTGCAATTGCTGTAAGGAATCCCTGCGCCTTGGCACTAAGCGCCCGCCATAAGCGGAAGCTAATTGCTCCGTCCTCGCAAGCACAGCCTGGGATGGTTCGTAAGATGTTGTGATCAGCACGAGCTTACATCACCCGCTTAAACATTTTTTCAAGCTCATAGGTTGAAAAGCTGACGACAATAGGTCGACCATGAGGACATGTATACGGATTGCGGCATGCTGCCAGACGGTCAATGAGCGCTTCCATTTCCAACACGCTAAGTCCTTGATTGGCTTTGATCGATGCTTTGCAGGAGCACATAATAGCCGCCTTCTCACGAAGCTTGGCAATATCAACCGCCTTACGCTCGCTAAGCACCCACTCGCACATCTCCTCAATGATCAGCTTTTCTTCGCCGCCAGGGAACCAGTGAGGATGCGCTCTGACCAGAAAAGTATTCCCGCCAAAGGCTTCCATAAACACGCCCGCCTGCTCAAACAGTAACAGCCTGTCCGAAATCACACCCGCTTCTGAAGGGGTAAATTCAAGTGTAATCGGAACAAGCAGCTCCTGACTGGCGTCAGCAGGATTGCCGAATTTTTCATAATAGTACTCATAATTGATGCGTTCGTGCGCCGCGTGCTGATCAATCAAGTATAGCCCGCTCTCGTTTTGAGCAACGAGATAGGTCCCATGCATCTGACCGATCGGCTCCAGCTTCGGAAATGAAGGGAGCTGCGGCGCACCGGATGCCGCTTCACCGCTTGGCAAAGACTCCATAAAAGCTTCTGCAGCTTTGCGAAGCTGCTCCGCAGGCATCTTGGGCTGCGGTTTTGAAAATGAGCCGGCAACGGATCGATTCGAGTTTGCAGAAGATTCCGAGGCAGCCGTGCGATTTGCATGTGCAGATGCCTCAGTAACAGTGCGATCTGCATTTGTAAATTTCTCTCTTGCACGGGCCAATTTGGACCGATCCAGCAAGTCTGTTTCCGCAGACTGCACATTCACCTGGTCAGACACCGGTTGATAAGGCAGCACGGCTTCCTTAATTTGAGCACCGCTTGCGGGAGCGGCTTGAACAGACTCAGAAGCGGGATCTTGCAAAGGCAGCTGCGGCTGACTGACAGCTGCTGTAGAATCTGCCGTTGAATCGGAAACTCGCGATAGATCGAGCTGTTCCTGCACGTAAGCGCCTTGCGGCGAGCTTGGCTTACTGCCTCGCGGAATCAAAACCTGCTTGCCAAGCACCCTTTTGGCCTCCGCTTCAATCATAGCGGTTAACTCCGCCTCTTTGCTGAAGCGCACCTCCAGCTTGGAAGGATGCACATTCACATCAACCAGCGCGGGGTCCATTTGAATCTGAAGGACGGCTACCGGAAACCGGTTTATGGGAAGCAAAGTATGATAGCCCTGCATGAGAGCTTGGTTCAAAGCGAAATTCCGAACATATCGTCCGTTCACGATCGTAGAGATCCCTCCGCGATTCGCGCGGGTTACCTCCGGCTTGGCGATATAGCCTTTCATGGTATAATCCAGCGTTTCCGCTTGATCGGCAGCATTTGCTTCCCGATCGCTGTGCCGTAAATACCTGCAATGACCTGAACCAAATCGCCGTTTCCTAGTGTTTGCAGCAGCAGGTTGCCGTTATGCTTGAGCGAAAAAGCAATCTGCGGATGAGCAAGCGCCAATCGGTACATATAATCCGACACGTGGCCCAGCTCCGTTTGGATCGTTTTCATATATTTGAGGCGGGCCGGTGTGTTAAAGAACAGCTCTCTGACGGTGACTTCAGTACCGCGGGAAGCAGCGATTTCTTCCAACGAGCGAATCGTTCCGCCCTCGATGCTGACTTTCCTGCCTAAACCATCATTGGTCGAGCTGGTGACACACTCCAAGCGGGATACAGAAGCGATACTAGGAAGTGCCTCCCCCGAAACCCTAATGTACGGATCGAAAATAAATCCTTGCTTGTGGATATTTTACTTGTTGCATGACGCTGAAAGGCCAGCTCGCAATCTCCGGGCTCCATCCCCATACCGTTGTCGGATACTCGGATGAATTGCAAGCCTCCTTCTTCAATGGTTACATCAATTCTGGTGCTTCCAGCGTCAACGGAATTCTCAACAAGCTCCTTCACAACGGAAGAGGGACGCTCGACAACCTCACCCGCTGCGATCTGGTTTGCGATGTGCTCGCTAAGCAGCTGGATTTTGCCCATAAGAATCAGTTCCCCTTTACAGCGCTGATCGTTACATTCTCTCCCTGTTCTTTAACCGTGAGTTCCGGGAAGTAATCATCAAACACGTCAACATTGACATAGCTGGTGCCATTATCAATTAGAAGCTTGTCCGCTTCGACCGGGATGGCGTGAACACCGTCAGCTGCCGTTACATCGACAGTTCGGTTTGCATCATTCCAGGTGATTTTCGCATCGACTAAAGCAGCTAGTGCCCGAGTCGGCATGTACATGTGCCCGTTCTCGCGAACAATTGGGAAACCGGCAGTCATTTCAACACCGTTGTAGGTTACTTTATGTTTGCTGACTTCAACTTGTACGTCTGAAATGCCTGCAAGATGAAGCGCCGTAATCAACTGAGCTGCACTGCCGTCGACTTCAACATCCGGCGTAATGCCTACTTTGTTCACTTTGCGCATTTTCGGAGTCAGGTACTCTTCAATGGTTACTTTCAGCGCACTGCCGTCGTCCAATTGAAGGATTTGCTGAACACTTCCCTTACCGAAGGTTTGAACGCCGACAACTTTGGCTACGTTATAGTCCTGCAGAGCGCCGGACAGCACTTCAGATGCGCTGGCGCTGTTTTCGTTAGCAAGAATATAGACAGGAACATCGATGGTGGAGCCGCCGTTAAACGTAACCGGATCGTCTACGCCATTGCGGTCCTTCGTATGAATCAACGCGCCCTCTTTCACAAAATGCTTCGCGATATTTTCAGCCGTATCCACCAGACCGCCAGGATTGTTGCGAACATCAAGGATGAGCGCTTTTAATCCTTTGGCTTTCAGATCGGCAAGCTGTTTGTCAAAATCCTCATCCGCATCGCTGGAAAAATCAGTGATCTGGATGTAACCCACACCGTTTGAAAAGCTCTTGCTGTATACTTCAGGAACGTTGACCGACTTGCGGGTAAGATCTACGGTAACCTGCTGATCGCCACGTTGGACCGTAATCTTCGTCTTCGTCCCTTCCACACCAATAATCTTGTCACGAGCGGAATCAATCGAATTCTTATCAATCGCTACTCCATCTACAGCTACGATGTAATCATCCACCTTAAGGCCTGCTGCCTCGGCAGCAGAGTCCGGGAATACCTCGGAGATATAGACACCACTCTCGTCCATGCCAATTCGTGCGCCCATACCTACATAGTTATTTTCCAAGGAACTGGAAAACTGATTCAACTCATCCTTTGTAAAATATACCGTGTACGGGTCCTTAAGACCTTCCACCATTTGCTGTATGGATTCACCCTGCAGATCATTCTCCGTCACACCGCTGACATGCATGGTTCCGAGAATTTGTCTGACCTGCTGGGTTTGTATATCTTCCTGCGCCATAGCTTGAGCGGGAATAACCGCCAGGAATGTTGCTGCCGCAGCTAAAGTTACCTTCATTGTCTTCATGCCGGTATGTTTCATGTTAACCTCTCCCATGCCGTAATTTGGTATCACGTCTTCGAACGGTTGCGAACTACGCTAGTTCTGAAGCTTTTGCTTCCATTCATAAACAAGATTAAGCGCCTGAAGCGGCGTCATATTAATTAAATCGATACTTTTGAGCTGATCTAAGACGTGCTGGGTCTTCGGATCGAGCTTTTTCTTCGCAGCCGATGTTTGAGCGGTATCCTCTTCAAAAAGGAAAGCTGTTGAATAGCTGCAGCCGAGCTCGACTGGCCAATCGCAGTAAGCTCCGACGATGTAGCTAACTGCTCAGACGCGGATAGTTCCACAGATGATGCTGACTGTCCAGACGCGGATAGTTCCGCAGATGATGCTGACTGCTCGAACTCCGGTAGTTCCGCTGAAGCGCTAGACAGCTGCTCAGGTGATTCTGCTATGGCAGCAGTCCGCTGATTTGAAGATAATTCGACTTCGGATGCAGCCGATCTTTGAGCAGCGTAACCATTCTTGCCTTGCATCTGGGACGCTCGGCCCTCACTGGCTGCGACCTGCTGAGATGCTACCACTTGTGATGCTGCGGCGGCGCGGTCCTCGAAGCCATTCAACAGCTCGTACGAGCGTTGAATGATCGCTTCCGGCAGCCCTGCTATCTCGGCGCAGTAGATGCCGTAGCTCGTGCTCGCGGCCCCGGGGATCAGCTTGCGCAGGAAGGTCACCTGCCTGCCGCTTTCTTTCACCGCCATGCAGTGATTGCGCAGGTGCTTCAAGCTTTCTTCCAAGTGCGCAAGCTCATGGAAATGCGTGGAGACCAGCGTTTTGCAGCCAATTCTGTCATGCAAAAACTCGATCACCGACTGCGCAATGGCCATGCCTTCCCCTGTCGAGGTCCCGCGGCCCAGCTCGTCAATGATGACAAGACTCTTGCTCGTCGCCTTCTCCGTCATAACCTGAATGTCCATCATCTCGACCATGAACGTACTCTGCCCGCCGATCAAATCATCGGCTGCACCGATACGCGTAAAGATGCGGTCGATGACCGGAATCCGGGCAGCGCTTGCCGGTACGAAGCAGCCAATCTGCGCCATCAGGCAGATCACGGCAACCTGCCTCATGTAGGTGCTCTTCCCGGCCATGTTCGGTCCGGTGATAAGCAGGATGCGGCCCTTCTCCTGCTCGAGGTTCGTTGCGTTAGCAATGAACGAACCGTCTTGAATGACCGCCTCGACAACCGGATGCCGGCCGTCTTCAATCTGGAGATCAAAGCCTTCGCCGATCTCCGGCTTGCGGTAGTGGTTCGCCGCGCTCACAGCAGCTAGAGACTGGTATACATCCGCAGCAGCGATCACTTCGGCCAATTGCTGCAATCTGGAGATATGTCCGGAGATCCGGTCCCTCAGTTCTGTGAACAATTCATACTCCAGATCAACCATTTTATCTTGTGCTTCCAAAATCAGTGATTCTTTTTCTTTAAGCTCCGGCGTCACATACCGTTCTGCGTTAGCAAGTGTTTGCTTTCGCTCGTAGCGACCTTCGGGCAATGTCGCCATGTTGGCCTTCGTGACTTCAATAAAGTAGCCGAACACTTTGTTATAGCCGATCTTCAGCGATTTGATGCCGGTCGCTTCCCGCTCCTTACGCTCCAGCTCGGCAATCCACTGCTTGCCGTTCTTGTTCGCTTCACGAAGCTGATCCAGATAAGCATGGTACCCTTCCCGAATCATGCCCCCGTCTCGAATGGACACTGGCGGCTCGTCCGTGATGGCATCGGCGATCCAAGACATCACATCCGCGCAATCGTCCATATTATGGACAAGCTTGCGCAGTGTTTCCGATCCGGATGCCGCGCAAACCTCTTGCAAAAGAGGAACCTGCTGAAGCGAATGCTTGAGCGACTGCATATCTCTTGCATTCGCGTTACCGTATGAGATTCTCGCGACAAGCCGCTCCAAATCGTAGACTTCCTTGAGCGCCTGCTTCACATCTTCACGGACAATCAGCTGATTGTACAGAACATTTACCGCTTCCAAGCGTTCTTCGATACGGCTCACACTCATAAGCGGCTTCTCTATCCATCTGCGCAGCAGACGCGCGCCCATTGCCGTGACAGTCCGATCCAGCAGCCAGAGCAGTGAACCTTTCTTACTCCGCTCTCTTACAGTTTCAACGAGTTCCAAATTTCTTCTCGTGAATGGATCCATGGTCATGAACTGATCCGGTTCGTAAACGCGAATATGCTTGATATGCGTGAGTGCCCGCTTTTGCGTTTCCTTCAAATAGCTGAGCAGCAAAGCGACACCTTGTTTATTTAGCTCCGGTAAGCTCGAAAGCATGGTATCAGTTGCAAATTGCTGTGCAAGCAAGCTTTGGTCCGCTTCGGACCACTCCGTCACAACAGCGCCGCGGTTCCAATTGGCTGTAGCTTCGCGCACCTGCTCAAGGAGAAGCTTACCGGCAATCAGCTCAGAGGGACTATACACATTCAATTCATCCAAGACTAGCTCCCAAGATGCAGGCAGCAGTGTCGTGTACAGCTCCCCAGTTGAAATGTCGCAAGCGGTAAAGGCATACCCTTCACTGCCGCTTACCAGCGACACCATGTAGTTATTGCTGGTTTCGCCCAGCAGTTTGCTATCCATCACGGTGCCCGGCGTAACGATTCTTACGATTTCGCGGCGGACGACGCCTTTGGCTTCCGCAGGGTCTTCCACCTGCTCGCAGATGGCAACCTTGTACCCTTTTTCTATCAAACGCGCGACATAATTCTCCGCTGAATGATAGGGCACGCCGCACATCGGTATCCGGTCCTCGCCCCCGCCAACACGGCTTGTTAAGGTGATCTCCAGCTCTCTGGCCGCGTTTACGGCGTCTTCAAAAAACATTTCATAAAAATCGCCTAATCGAAAAAATAAAAAAGCATCGGGAACCTGCGCCTTGACGGCCAGGTACTGTTGAATCATCGGCGTGTACTGAGCCATGTGTGCCTCCATCTATGAATCTATGAAAACGAATCCCCCTAGGGGTTTCTCTAAAAAACGATAACAGGAGAGCCTGCCCGTCTGTAAAGCCGGTAGGCCGTCCTGTATGTACATGTAAAGAAGTCGTTTCTTATTATATCATGAAACTTTGTGCAATTGCCTCTTTCCGATGAAAGGGTGCAATTTTCCAAGCTTTGCGGATGTCCTCCCGCTCGTTCCACGCTTCCATCCGCTCTATTCGAGCTTTGAGCTTATCGAGTGTTTTGGCATGCAAGCTGTAAGCTGGCAGCTTCTCTAGATCTCTCCACAGCTCTGCGACAGTTGCGTGCAGGGCTTTTTATCCCCGAGATAGTACGCTCTCTGGATATCGAGGCTTTGGAGCGGCTGCTTCGGCAGCAGCCAGTAATTGTCCGCGATCAGCGAAGCCAGCGCGAAAATGCCGTGAGCCAACGAAGGCGACATCATCCAGCTTGGCAATGTCCGGTACTCGAAGCCGCCATGCGGCTTACGTCGGAAGTCGCCGAGGAAGCCGTAGCGCGGCCGGCGGCTGCGGGTCGTCGCGCCTTCGATCTGCATGAGCGGCAGCGCGAGGTAGTTATCGAGCGCGCGCAGGAGGTGACTGTTCAGCCAGCACCGGCTGAAGTGGATGTGCCCGCCGAGTGGAAAGCCTTCCACCGGCATGCCGCCCGAGAGCCATGCGAGGCTCTCGTCGGGGATCGCCCGCGCGGCGAGCTGCATCGATCGATGCAGATTCTTCGCGAGCTCGCGCGGGTCCGTGCTCGGCTGCGGGCGCAGCTCCGCCAGCGGCAGAATGACGCGATGCCCGCTGAGCACGATGGCATCGCAGCCCACGGCGCCATCCCGCGTCAGAAAGCGGTCGGCGGACACGACCTTGCCCTGCTTGCTGAGCAGCAGGAACTCGGGGTCGCTTCCCAGCATCACCCGTTCCGTGCGCCGCTGCTCGATATCCAGAGCGGCTGCGTACCGGTCCATCGCTTCCGCAAGCAGATCCGCCTCACGCTCGTTGAGCTTCGGTGCAGGCTCCACGTCCAGCACCAAGGTATGTCCGCTCGGCATGATGCCAATCGACACAAGGCCATAGTCAAGCCCCAGAGCGTAGACTGCCTTAACCGCTTCACGGCTTGCTCTGCGTACATGAAAGGTTGCTTTATCTGCAGGTACTTCTTCATAAGAGGAAGGCTGATGCTTGCGAATAGCGTTATAGATTGCCTGCTTGGTTTGCAGAAGGCTCTCTTTTTTCTCATAGACAGACAATGCCTGCAAATGAAACACCATGACTTTATACATATAAGGGTATGCACTTTGACTGATTTGTTCTTTGTAGGCAGCCGGAGTCTTGATCCCGTGCAAAGCGAGCAGTTCATTGCGCTTAGTCTGCTGCTTGGCTCGGAGTATTGCTTTGATAGGCTGCAGCACAGGCACTCCGCTGATCTCACCATGAGCTGAGCCCCAATGAATCACGAAATGACCGTTCCAATCCTCCGGCAGTGCGGTACCATTAGGCATGCGCATGCGGCTAGCCAGCTTCCATGCATCTTGTTCATGAAAATGGAGAAAATAAGTATCCATCGCTACGATTCCCGACCTTTCCAAGCAGCTTCAGTTACAGCTTCTTGATACAGCAGTATTCATCCCTTCAGCAGCTTTCTCCAATTGCAACGGAGTCCTTCACTGCTCCAGATCAACAGTCTGAGCATGCTGTTCCCGCCCATTTTCACATAGACAACAAAAAAGAGGGCAAGTGCCCTCTGCCGAACCGTATGCTCCCGCATATGGTGGAGTATAAGGTTCCAACTAATCCAATTCATCCTCAAGCAGCGCAGCGTCTAGGTCCTCGAACTCGCCATCCACGCTGTCGTCGAAATCCACATGCTTGTCGTCGAAGTCATTGCAGCCGTTCGCACAAACGACTACACAGACCTTCGTTTCGGCAACCATTTCCACCTGGAACTCCCGTTCCACCCGAATAATAACGCTGTCGCCGCTCGTGGAGATGCTGGCTTCCACACAGTTAGGCTCTTGCGTTGCGACAGCGGAAACTTCGGCCGTAGCCGACTTATGTTTTTTGTCCAGATAGCTTAGCGGGACAATTTCTACATAAGAAACCGTTTCTTTTGCCACATCGGTTTTGGTGTTGCGATCGTAAGAATACCAAATGTTGATATCATAAGTACCAACTACCTCTACTCCATCTCCGGATTGGATCGCTTCATATTGGTTATTGATGATCCAAGCGCCCAGTATACTGGTCGGAGAAAAGGGCGGAGTCACGGTATGACTTACGTGCGAGAATTTGCGACCTTTGCCGCAGACAGCTTTGGTAATAATCTCTCTGCACTGCAAATCTTTATCTATTGACATCCTTTCAACCTCCTCCATACAATCATTCATTACAATTGTATGCAGGACATCCGTCTAGAGTGACAACTTTTTTCGAGTATCTATTTTTACTTTTCCAAACGGCTTAGCAGACCATTATGCGGCAAAATTACAGCGATTCCAGACACCAGCTTACAGATAAGTAAGATCTTATATACGTATAAATGTATGTGTGCGAATTGCGATATTGCTTTTCTCTTCATTTCTACCTACCAATAGCGCTTGATCCCTCAGTCAGAAACAGCTCCCAACCCACCGCACTTCCCTCACGACCCGCCTGCCGGTCTCTGCTTCTTCTGCTTCTTCGCCACATACAAGTATTGAAGCAGTTCCGTGTTTAGCTGCAAAATTGCAGAGCGAACCTCGAACTCCTCCCGCGAACCGGGCAGCGGCATTTCCTTGTAGCGCTCATTCAAAACCTCCAGCTCTTTTTCCGTATGTCCAATGTAGTAATCTTCTTTCACATGTTCACTCAGGTCATCGAATATTGCGGCTACAAGCTCGCCCTGAGGCAAAGTCTGATAAACGCGGGCCACTAGATCCGTCATCCGATGGATCAGATCCAATTGCTCGCCGCGCATGTAAAAGTACACCCTCCAATAAGGATCCCCGCCAAAAATCAGGGAATTATCCAAGGAACGCTTCGCCAGCGCTGCACCCTTTTCTATCGCCTCAGCAGCTTCCAGCAGTTCTTTTCCATCCCAGACGAGTGTGTTGTCTCTCAAATGAGACGCAATGTGCCTGAATATATCGGAGAACAGGCGCTCCACACGTTCCTTCTCCCTCACGAGATTCCGGTCCGCTTTCGGCATGTAAGCGATGTTGATAAGTGTTGCCGTGCCGAGGCCGACTACGAGCAGCTTGATTTCGTTCAGAATCGCCTCAGCCCCCGCATTCTGATAGGCGTAAAGATGAAACATCACCACGGCTCCGGTTACCATTCCGTCACTCAGCTTCAGGCGATGAAGTATAGGAAATACAATCAGAACAAACAATCCAACTACCCAAGCATGAAAACCGAATACATGAAACAAGAGGGATCCGAACAACAGCCCCATCACAGAGGCTCCTATTCGCTGAACGGCGCTTTGAAGCCCTTTTTTCTTAGTCACTTCGATGCCCAGAATAGCGAGGAGCCCAGCAGACGCTGGTGAAGCAAGCCCCCATACATGGGCCGCATACATCGCGATCACGACGGAAAGAGCGGTTTTAATAACACGAAAGCCCATAGGGCTCACCTCCTTGAGGGGTGGTCTATGGGCTACATTATTTCACGTTCATTCCTTAGAGGCAAGTCTACCGCTGTTTCGTAATTCGATCTTCCAAATAGGCTACCGCTTGATACATCAAGGCCGCGACAATCGCGATTACGATCAGCGTACTCATCACCAGTGTAAAGTTAAACACCTGGAAGCCGTATATAATCAAGTACCCCAAGCCGATCTGAGATACGAGAAATTCACCGACGATCACACCTACCCAGGCCAAGCCGACATTGGCTTTCAAGGTAGAAATGATGGTGGGAAACGAAGCGGGAAGGATAACCTTTTGCAGCACTTTGCGCTTATTTCCGCCGAAAATTTCTACGACTTTTACGTAGTTGGCATCCACTTCTTTAAAACTTCCATATACAACCAGAGTTGTAATGATTACAGTTATGGAAAGTGTCGTGGCAATAATGGAGAGAAGTCCAGGACCCAGTCCCACGATAAACAGGGGCCCTAGCGCCACCTTCGGCATGCTGTTGAGGACAACAATGTAAGGGTCGAGCACTCTGGATAAAAACGGTGACCACCAAATGACGACCGCGAGCGCTGTGCCAAATAAGGTGCCCAAAGCGAAACCTACAATCGTTTCAAAAACGGTAGCTCCTACGTGAGGCAGGAGGCTTCCATCGAGCAGTTTATCCCAGAGCAGCGTGAATACCTTGGACGGGTAGCTGAAGAGTAGAACATCGATCCACTTCAAGCGGCCTGCGGCTTCCCACAAGGCAAAGAAAATGACAAGTATGGCCAGCTGAGTCAGCCTTACCTGCTTCGTTTTCTTTTTTTGGGCGGATAAAAAGCCCTGATGTACCGCTCTTGACAGCTCCTTCATCTCCACTTCTGAGACCGGTGTCCGATGCTTCCATTCATTCTCCATCACCCGCACCTCCTTTGTCCAGAGCATCGAATTCCTGCCAGACCGACTTGAACAAGGCATTAAAGCCCGGAAGCTCACGTGCCGTAAAAGGAAGCGCATCTCGAATGTCCTGCGGAATCGCAAATTCACGGCGGATCCGCCCCGGGTTCGGCTCGAGGACAATAATTCGGTCACTCATGGCGATGGCCTCCGAAATGTCGTGAGTCACCAGAATGGCCGTCTTGTTCTTGGCCCGAAGCGTCTCGACCACCAGATCCTCGAGCTGAAGCTTCGTCTGGTAATCCAGCGCGGAGAAAGGTTCATCCAGCAGCATAATCTCCGGCTCCGTCGCAAGGGTTCTCACCAACGCCACACGCTGCCGCATACCTCCGGATAATTGAGTTGGATAATAATCCTTAAATCCTAGGAGCCCCATTTCTTCTAATAAATGAAGCACATATTCTCGTTTCTCAGCAGTCAGAGTACCCGAAAGTTCCAAACCGATCGCCGCATTGTCAAAGATGGTACGCCAAGGAAACAGATAATCCTGCTGAAGCATATACCCCATGCGCTTGGATGGACCGTTCACGGCTTCGCCCGCCATCTTCACGGAACCTGCAGTCGGAGCAATAAGTCCGGCTATAATCGATAACAGAGTTGTTTTGCCACAGCCGCTCGGACCGATTAGACTGACAAATTCGCCTTGCTGAACAGCAAAATGGATATGCTGTAGGGCCAAGGTAGCCCGCTGCTTCGTGACATAAATTTGCGTGACTTCATTGATGGATACGGCTGCGTCCATATGCATTCCTCCTCGTAGCTAGGATAAAAGAAACTAGAGCCCCCTAAAGCGCATCTCTCAAGTCAAACAGCATTACTCCTTCACGGAGCTTTTCGCTTTTTCGGCAAAAGAATTATCAACCAACTTGCTCCAAGCCACTTTTTCCTTCAATTCCCCTGCTGTTGTCATCACGTCAAGCAGGTTGTTCCATTCCGCCTCGTCTACAATCGGATCAGTTGCATAAGAGCCTTGATCCTTGTAACGTTTGATCACACTTTTGACAATATCCAGGTCCGTATCTTTAAAATAAGGCAGCACCGCTTCGGCAATCTCGTCTACGCTCTTGGCCTGCACCCAGTTCTGGGCTCTCTGAACGGCATTCGTAAATTTCTGAATCGTATCCGGGTTTTTATCCATGAAGCTCTTCTTGCTCATAAACACGGTATATGGCAGATGCCCGCTCTCTACCCCGAAAGAAGCCAGCACGTAGCCCTTCCCTTCCTTCTCAACAATAGATGCCTGCGGCTCGAACAGCTGCACATATTCACCAGTGCCCGAAGAATATGCGGAAGTAATGTTGGCAAAGTCAATATTCTGGATCAGCTCTAGGTCCTTATGCGGGTCAATGCCGTGTTTTTTAAGTGTAAACTCGCCGGCCATTTGCGGCATGCCGCCTTTTCTTTGTCCGAGGAAAACAGAACCTTTCAGCGAATTCCAATCAAAGTTATCCACTTTCTTACGTGCTACCAAGAATGTTCCGTCCGTTTGTGTCAATTGGGCAAAATTGATCACGGGATCATCCGAGCCCTGCTGGGACACGTAGATGGAAGTCTCCGAGCCTACCAGCGCAACATCGATACCGCCTGACAGCAGCGCCGTCATCGTCTTGTCACCGCCCGGCGTTGTCGTTAACTCTACGTCCAAGCCTTCATCTTTAAAAATCCTTGCGACAACGCCACATACTGCGGCGCATAAAACAGCGACCGGGTCACTTCCCCAATCTTAACCTTTGTCGTTCCCTCCGACTTACTGCCGCATGCCGATAGCACACAGCTTAGCAGCAGGATAACCGATAGACCTACTATCCAGCCTTTCCGTTTCATGGTCGGTCCCTCCTAGTCATTTATGTTACAGTATCCTATGCAGGAGCCCAGAAGTCTGTTAATAACAAGATGAAAGAGGACAAAGAAAAACAGCATCCTGCAGGAGAAAACCTGTCAAAATGCTGTTTGTTGTTAGATTACCTTACATTATATTCCATATATTTCTTTATATTTATCTTCCAAGTATTGAACCAAATAGTCCGGATTCAGTTCTTCTCCGGTCACTTGCATGACGATCTCGCTAGGTGTCAGCAGCTTGCCGTATTGGTAGATTTTATCGGTCAGCCATTCTTTAATCGGCGCGAGATTGCCTGCTTCAATCAGTTGATCAAAGTTCGGCAGCTCTTTGCGAAGTGTGTTCGTGAATTGTGCCGCGTACATATTGCCAAGCGAGTAGGATGGGAAATACCCGAACGCCCCTCCCGCCCAGTGAACGTCCTGCAGCACACCTTCGCCGTTGTTGGCAGGTACGACGCCCAAATATTCTTTATATTTAGCGTTCCACGCCTCAGGGAGATCCGCCACTTGAATGCTGCCGTTAATCAGCTCTTTTTCAAGCTCGTAGCGAATCATTATATGTAAATTGTAGGTCAATTCATCCGCTTCAATTCGGATCAATGAAGGATGAATATGATTGTTGGCCTTGTAGAACGTGTCTACGTCAATGTCATCGATTTGACCTGCAAATGTGCTCTGCAGTTCACCGTAATATCGATTCCAGAACTCGCGGCTGCGGCCTACTACGTTTTCCCAGAAGCGGGACTGCGACTCATGAATGCCCATCGATGTGCCTGTGCACAGATTCGTGCCGACCAGGTCACTCGAGATATTTTGCTCATACAGGGCATGACCGCCTTCATGAATGGTACCAAACAAGGCAGACGTAATATCGTTTGGCAAATATCTCGTTGTAATCCTAACGTCACCCGGGTTCAGCGCCGTGGCGAACGGATGCACCGTCTCGTCCAAGCGTCCTGCTTCAAAGTCATACTGCATCTGATTCAGGATCATCAGGCTGAACTGTTTCTGCTTGGCGATGTCATACTGCTGATCCAAAAAGGATCGGTCCGGCTGGTTCGGCGATGCTTGAATCCGTTGCAGCAGCGGTACAACCTTGCTCCGTAATGCCCCGAACACTTCATCCAGCTTATCTACCGTCATGCCCGGTTCATACATGTCCAGCAGGGTGTTATACTTATTGCCCTCATAGCCCCATAGCTCAATGAACTCTCTCGTCGTGGCCACGATTTTCTCCAAGTAAGGTTGGAACATGGCAAAATCCGATTTATGCTTGGCATCTTCCCAGACTGACTCCGCTTGGGAGGTTAGAACGACATATTCCTGATACTTGTCAGCAGGTATTTTTTTACTGCGGTCATAGTCCTTCTTGCATTCCAGCACCATTTTTCGGCTGATCGTATCCAGCTTCTCCAATTGTTCAGGCTGCATAAAGAAATCGACATAGCCGCCCATCTCCTCGGATGTCGACATGCGAAATACTTCCGCAGACAGCTCTCCAACAACCTCAGAACGTGTGCCTATGCCTTTCTTAGGGGCTCCTGTACGCATATCCCAGTAGATTAAGGCAATGGCCTCCTCATACTGCTTCATTTTACGAACATATGCTTTGAATGATTCCAGCTTCGTTTCAGCTTCCATAGCGCTCATGCTCCCTTCTCCTTCCATTTGTACCTACCGTAATCATACTGTCTCGAAGACCCTGAAATCAAATGCTTGCCGTTTGTGATACAATGAGGGGAAAGGAGCTGATTACCCATGAAAGTGATTTTTACAGAAGCTGCCATAGACAAGCTAACCCCCGTTCTCCAGCATGGCAGCATGCTGAGACTTGTATTTGATACCGAGGGCTGCGGATGCTCCGTAAACGGCGTTCCTACTCTATGGATCGTTGCAGAGCCGTCGTCTGGTGATACAGCTATTGAAGCTGAGCCATTTCAGATGAGTATTCATACTAAGGACGAGATTTATTTCGAGGAACTTATGAAAATTGACTACCAACCTGAAAAAAATCCTATATACTGAAGAGTAATGGTCAGATTTACAATGCGGGTATGAGCTTGGTCGATAAAAGATAAAGCTGCAAGGAAATCTCCGCGGCAGCTAATTTCGCAAATTTCGCTAATATGGAGGGGAAACCATGTCTTTAGTTAATGACATTCTGAACCACAATAACGAATTCGTAGAAAATCAGGAGTACAAGCAATACCTTACGACCAAATTTCCTGATAAAAAAATGGTCGTCCTTACCTGCATGGACACTAGACTTGTCGAGCTGCTTCCTAAAGCAATGAATCTCAGCAACGGCGATGCTAAAATCATTAAAAATGCAGGTGCGATCCTTTCGCATCCATTCGGCAGTATCATGCGCAGCATTATTGTAGCCGTCTATGCATTAAAAGCTGACGAAGTAGTTGTCGTCGGACACTACGATTGCGGCATGACCGGCCTCAACTCGGACCAAGTCCTGAACTTAGCGAAAGAGCGCGGGATCTCGACCGATGTTATCGATACGTTGCAGCATTCCGGCATTGATTTGGCAGGCTGGTTAACTGGATTCGACCATGTCCAGGACGGCGTAGTCAAAAGCGTAAACATTATCCGCAATCATCCGCTTCTTCCTAAAAATCTTCCTGTTCACGGTATGATTATCAATCCCGAAACCGGTAAACTTGACCTTGTGGAAGACGGCTACGCAGCCGTTCTTGCCGAATAAGCCTGTAACGAAAAAAGGTGCTGACTCCTTTAGGAGCGCACCTTTTTTTGCGTTCGAGGCTTCAGACCGCGCCAATCGATCCTGGTGTTCGAAGAAAATAATGAAAATAAAGTAATAGAATGCCGCTGGTTTATTGAACTATTGTTCCTACTTAGCTTAATCACTAAGCTGTTAGGTGCAAGCTTGGTGAATTACAACTTGTTAACTGAAACTGTCCATTTTTTAAAAATTTCGATTATTTCATCTAAATTTAATACTCCTCCACTTCCCATAAAAATTTGGTCTTCAACTCTACATATTAACCAATCAGTTTCTGTACGCTCTATTTGAATACCATTGAACATTTTCTCAAGACTGGTTTCAAGTAAATCAATTCTAATGTACCAACCTGGATTATCCACTGTGCCAATTTTGATAGAACTAACATCTCCCGATAGTTTAATCTAGTAACGGGCAATAACTTAAAAAACATACACAAATAAACAATTGGAGCCATAATCTCATAATTGTAATACAGCCATGATATAATTATAAAAAAAGCCTAAAAAAACTATAAAGCTCAGCATTAAAAGAGATATCCATGAAAATATAAAGTGTTTTTTCTTAGTTATGTAAGAATACAAACTCAAGAAGACAAAAATTATAAATAACAAACCACATCCAATGAAAAGCCATGTTCCTAATCCATGAGAAGATGTAAAAAATTGAGCTTTTGTTAGAATAATCACTGGAAGAATCAAAACTAAAACAATAGATAACACAAGGTACCTAAATATTTCCAAACGGAAATTGCCTAAAGATAGCTTACTTTGTAATTCTTTATCAGACTTAATCAAATAATCCAAACTAACATTGTATAACTCACTTAATTGAACAAGATTAATGATATCTGGAACGGACTTATTATTCTCCCATTTAGAAATAGCTTGAGCAGTTACATGTAATTTTTCTGCTAAGTCATTTTGAGAATAATTATGTTCTTTACGGAGCTTTTTCAACTTATCTCCTATCTCCACTTACATCTCCTCCTTTACTTAGAATATAAACAGAATTAGAAGGAAAAACACCATAGTAATGGTTGTTTTCAGTAAACTTCAATGTAAACTGACAGTTTAAAGCATAAAAGACTGTATATTCTACTCAATATTAGTTAACATAATATTTCTTATTAGTAATAAAGCAGGGATCTCCTAATAGAAAATCTCACAATCATAGTGTCCCCTTACCTATTCACAACTCAGGGGGTAACATGAATTAGGTTTTCAAATTCATTCGCATTGTGCAGGACACTGTGATAAGAGATCCAATCGTAGTATGCAATTCCGAGTGCTTGCGCCATCTTGTAGCATGGTTCCGTGTCAAACAATTCTTCAAATGATTGCGGTTGAAGCCACTCAGCTTGGAAATTTGATTCATGAATCAGACCAAGATTGAAAAACGCTTGGATATCCATCCCCAAGTTATCAATCCGAATTTCATCATCCCAGTTGCAAATATAACGGCTAACCTCTCGCTCATCTTGAAAGAGAAACAGGCTCCAACCGTGATCTTCCGCATATACGTAATGCAGCAAAACTCCTCTATTATTACGGATAATAGCAGGTAAAGGCTCAAAGTTACTCTCTTTAACTACAAACGTAACCCACCCTTGCTTATCAGGCAAAATATACCCTTCCAGCTGCGACTCCTGAAGCAGCTTCACTACCTCTTGCCGATCTTCTCCCCTAAAATGGTAACTTTCGCTAAACTGACTCATATGCCGTTCCCCTCCACTTACTTGAACGCCTGTCCTAGTGAACCATTTAAGAAGGCTGCTTGATTCCCTTATTTTATCACATTTACCAAGTAAAAGATCGTAACTTCTTCAAAATTTTGGCACCTATATGACTAACCAAACTTCGATAGGAGTGAAGCTATGAAAAAATTTGTCCTAGGCTTTGTATGCGGCGCAGTACTAACATCAACGACTGCCGTGTATGCGTCCAGCACCATCCAGGCCTATCTGTTCCCGGTCACCTATCAAATTAATCATCAAAGCAAGGACACCCCCAGTGGATACACAACGATTAACTATGAAGGGCACGCTTATGTGCCTATCCGTTTTGTTGCAGAAAGTCTGGGCCTTGGTATTCGATATGCCGACAGAAACAACATCATTGAAATTATGAAGGAACCGTCAAGCCTGGATGAGAATGCGAAAAAGGTATGGTCCGTTCAGTATCGCTTAACGAATTCACAAGATCAAAGCTATGTCAAAGAACTGCTTGGAATGCCAAGTATCGAACAAGAAGAGGTGTGGAGATACGATTTATCTCCAGTAGACAAGTATACATGGAGAGAAATCGACCATATCGATGTACACGGTCTGGAAAATGGTGATCTTCAGGCACAGATTATCATTCACTGGACGCCACAGCAATTGATTCAAGACGTCGAAATGTGGTACACAGATCAAGAAGGACATCTCATGACTTATTACCTGTACCAGGATGGTTCCACGGCCAGCGCACTTTATGAATAACGCTGTTGAAACTATGAAAGACGCCCTAATTCACAAGTAACGTGAACTAGAAGCGTCTTTATTCTTACGATATATGTGCTTATGGGCTTCCTACATCTTCAATTCTTTCACCAATCGCTTGACCTGCCCGTTCGGCGTATCTATGAGCTCAAACATGTTGATCGTGACATCGTCGTTCAACTGCTGCGATTTGATGTTTCCAAAATCAATAAATTGAATGCCGGACATGACTTTCCCTTCTCCTGTGAAGTTCATCGTCTGGGAGCTGAGGACTCGTCCCGTGACATCGACAACTTCAAAGCCTAGCTTCGAGAAATTGGCGTCTACGATCGATTGATCCAATCTTGTGACATCCATGTCCAGACGCAGTCGGTACGCATAAGAGGAATCTTTATTATACGTAGCGCTGACCGAGTAGTCCTTCACATCGATGGAGAATGGATATAGGGAGACAGGACCTTCTTCCGGCACCTGCTGCAGCTTCGTTTTGTAGGAGCCGATCGTCATGCGGTTAGCATCGTAAATGTTCATAGCCAGCTGATCGCCGCTCTCGTCGCCTGGAAGCATGTACGAGTAGCTGACAATATAGCTTGTATTCGGAGCCAGCTCTTTGGCGACAGATGTTTGTCTGGCCCCAGAATAGGTGTATCCCATACCACTAACGAGGTCGGTTTGGAACTCAGGTATGGTGAGTGTGGTCGTCCCTTTGTTTCTTAGTTTGTATTTCGCGATTACGGTTTTGTAGCCGAAATCAGTATTCTCATGCAGGTTCATTTCGACCAAGGAGACATCCATGTTGTCATCGATCAAATTATTCGAAAGCAGCGGCAGCGGGCTTCCTATTACGTAAGACTCAGCCGCGGAATATGGGGTCACTTCTCCTCCGCTTCCAACACCGGCAAGAGCCGTGATCATAACCGGCCAAGCCGCTTGTTTGGCCGTACTTGCGCTGCTCTGCTCCGTCTGGCCGCTTGATTGCTGGCTGCTGCTGGAGGAGGATGTGGAAGAAGAAGCCTTCTTCTCCATCACAACGAGCTGGAGCGAGTCTGTGTTCAGCCCGACAGGCAGCGTACCGGAGAATCGGAACGTCGTCGATTCGTTCGGGGACAAATAATCCGTACGCACGGAGCTGTCCGCAGAAGCTACGGATACGCCTCCTTTGACCGCTTGAAATTCAGCGGATAAGTCCGGTATGGCAACGATCTCGCTGCTGTTATTCGTAAGAGTTACATTTGCTTGAAGATGCAGTCCATCGGATTGCTTGCTGGCCGCAGCCCACGCTGTGTTGATCGTTAAGCCGTTTGTATCTGTATTCGGATAGGTCTTGCTATCCCCGATTTTGCCGCTGTCAAAGGAAGAGGTCAGATTCAATGAACCCAGCACCGTTGTCTGCACCCCACCTTTGGGAGAGAATAGTAAGCTTAGATCTTTCGTTTCCAAAGAACTCGGAACGACTCCCTGCAAGGTCACCTTCACGTGCTGCTGCGGCAGTAAAGACGCGCCGGAACCGTTCGTCAGCTGCGCTCCATAGGTGAGTCCTTTGTTGTCTTTAAAATTATACTCCAATGCATCTGGCAGCTTCAGCGTCGTATTCCCCAAATTCTCCAGAATTAAGTCTGTGAACACGTTCCAAGCTCCATCCTTGAACACTCTGTAGCTTCCGCCAAGCGAAGCGGTGATCTGAGCATCGTCAGGCAGTGTCGAATCCAGTTCCTGCAAATTGATCACCGCTTGCTGGGATACCGTTTGCCCCTCTTCCATCGCTGCCTCCACGGAAAGCGCCCCTACGTCGGTCATGGCATTGTAATCCCAGCGGAAAATATCCACCTTTAGCTGCCCAGGCGTCAGATCTGAAGGCACCGAGGATAGGAATGAAAATGAGCCCGTTTCATGTGCCTTGACCTGTCCTGATACCTTCTCACTAAGCTTGGCTGTGTAGGATACGCCGTTTTCATCCACGACTTTTACCCCATAGCGGTTAAAATCAACCGTGTTTTCACCGTCATTGTTCAGACCTAATGTGAATCGCAAGGAGCCATCCTCTGCCCCCGCTGATAAGGTTACTTTATCGAGTGTAAAATAGACGGAGCTGTTGATGAACACACCCTCTTTACCCGCGAAAGCCGGCAGCGAGAACGGAATCGTCAGCAAGCTTGCAGCCGTCAACATCACGGCAGAGCGGGCAAGCAGTCTCTTCATCGGCCGCTGTTTCTTCATTCTGTATTCCTCCTAAGAGCTTCCCGCGAAGGGCGGCTCAGTTTGTTGTTCGTTTAGCGTTTGTACCGAGCCCCCGGTAAGTTTTTTATCCCCAACTGAGTATTCGGTTTGACCTTGGCTGCAGGCCCATCAATCGGATCGCAGCGCGTCAATAGGACGCAGCTTGGATGCCTTGTTTGCCGGGTATAGACCAAACACGACGCCGACAATAACGGAGAATAAGAAGGCATACAAGCTGATATCCAGCGAGAGCTTCGTCGTCTGCTTCGGACTGATGTAAGGCAGCGCATACGAAATACCGATGCCTAGACACAATCCGATCAGTCCCCCAAGGCCGCTGATGACGACCGCTTCTACCAGGAATTGAAGCAAAATATTACGCCGTTTGGCGCCGATCGACTTTCGGATACCGATCTCTCTCGTCCGCTCGCTTACCGTGACCAGCATGATATTCATGATCCCGATTCCGCCAACCAACAGGGAGATTAAGGCCACGGCAACCAATTGGTTCGTGAGCGTATTCGTCGCTTCCGTACGCTGCTTGAGCAGCTCATCCTGGTTCGTGAGCTGGAACCCTGTATCGCTTTTAAATTTGTAAGTCAGGTATTGCTTCATCGTCTCCTGAGCCTTATAAATATCGTCTTTGGTAGGAGCTTCCACATAGGTCGTGCGGATCTGGCCGAGCTTGAACTGCCTGCGCGCGGTCTCAAGCGGCACAATCACAGAGTTGTCGGCGGACGATCCGCCAATATTCGAACCTTTCTCCTGCAAAGTACCTATGACCGTGAAGACGATACCATCGATATTAATGTCCTCCCCGACGGGATCTAGCACGCCAAAGAAGGTTTTAGCAACCTCACTCCCGAGCAACGCTACATTGGATCTAAACTCCAAATCTGCAGGCGAAAGGTTACGCCCCTTATCGATCTTTGCCTTAACGATGTTCAAATACCGGTCATTCGTGCCGATGACATTGTATTTTTCCTGGGTACGGTCGTACTTGATATTCGAGCCGTTCTTGGTCATGGTCGGAGCGATAGATTGAAACTCAGGAAAATTTTCAAATTTCATAAGTTCATCATAGTCGAGCTGTGTGGCACGACCGCTTCCCAGAGCGTTGACGACGAGCAGATTCGTTCCCATATTCTCGTACTGCTTGGCAATCTGTTCGGATGTCCCTTGCCCGATTGAGACAAGAGTAACAACCGAGCTAACACCGATAATCACACCTAGCATCGTAAGAAATGTACGCAGCGGGCTCGACGTGACGGTTCGCAGGGACATAAAGATCAGTTCGGACCACTTCATACACTCACCTCTTGAACCGGGCTCTTCGGCGTGTCATTCCGATAATCGTCGATGATCATTCCGTCCTTCAGCGCAACGACTCTCTTGGCATTGTCCGCAATATGATGATCATGGGTAATGAGCACGATTGTGTTCCCCTGCTGGTTCAGCTTAAGAATGAGCTCCAGCACTTCTTCGCCCGTTCGGGAATCAAGCGCTCCTGTAGGCTCGTCGGCCAAAATGAGCGAGGGCGAAATCGCAAGCGCTCTTGCGATGGCCACCCGCTGCTGCTGTCCGCCGGACAGCTCGCTTGGCTTATGATGACCACGTTCGCCCATACCGAGCAGCTGGAGCATCTCGTGACCTCTCTCGCGCCGCTCCTTTTTGCCTATCCCTGCATAGATCATCGGCAGCTCTACATTCTCCATTGCCGTAAGCCGTGGCAGCAAGTTAAACTGCTGAAAAATAAATCCGATCTTCTGATTTCGAAGCTCAGCCAATTGATTATCGGTCAAATTCTGGGTTGCTACACCATCCAGGAGGTAGCTGCCGGAAGTAGGAATATCGAGCAGTCCAATCGTATTCATCAAAGTCGATTTACCGGATCCGCTCGGCCCGATAATGGCCACAAAGTCGCCGACCTGCACGGACAGCGAAATCCCTTTTAGAATGTGAAGCTCTTCTTCTCCGCGTTTATATACCTTTTTTATATCTGTAAGTTCTATAATATTCAAACCGTGCGCACTCCCTTCCGGACAGCCTTATCGATTGCCGCCTCCGCCACCAGCTCCGCCTCCTCTGGTACCGCCGCCACCTCCGCCGCCAAAGCCGCCGTTTTGCTGGAATTGCTGTCTGAAACGGTTAATCTCATCCTGACTCATCGTTTGCTGCTTTCTGGCTACAGGCAGTACGACTTTATCGCCTTCTTGAAGTCCTTCCGTCACCTCGATTTGCGTTTGGGAACGAATTCCAATCTTGATTTCATGCTGCGCATCTACAGTTCCGTCCGGTTTCTTCAGAGATACGAATCGCTTCCCTTGTCGAGATTGCAGCGCCTCAGGGGGAATATAGAGAACACCTTTTTTATCCTGCACCAGAATTTCACCGGTTGCCGTCATCCCATATTTCAGCGCGTTGTCCTTATTTTCCGTTGCAAGCACAACATCGTAGAAGGTAACCCCGTTCGTCGTCGTACCTACCGTAGACACTTGCGTTACCTCAGCAGGGAAAATACGTCCAGGCAGTGAATCAACCTTGATTTCCGCTTTCATACCTTTTTGAATATTCGGCAGATCAAGCTCATCGACTTGCACAGGAAGCTGCATGTTGGCAAGGCTGGCTACGGCTCCGAATTGTGTTCCACTGTCCACCTTGCTGCCCACCCGATAAGCGCTGAGAATGTCATTCTTTTTATTGACGAAGTCAGTGGAGAACACCCCGTCGAATGGCGCCGTGATCGTTAACGCTTTCACTTTCTCCTGGGCCGACTCCACTTTCAGCCTCTGTCGCTCAAGCGCTGATTGCTTGCTGACAATATCGTCGCCGAGCGTGTCGTTCTCAATCGCTGCAATGATATCCCCTGCTTTCACCATATTACCGTCCTTGAAGGGAAGTAACGCGATATTGCCGGGAGCTCCAGCAAGTACATTCGCAATTTTGGAATATTGCAGAACCGCTTTGCTCTGCGAATCCACGGACCTGCCGCCGATGGTAACAGTGCCAAGCGCGTTAGCTCCCGCGTCCATCGAACCGTCATTGGGAATAACTACTTCAATATCAACCAGCTTGCCGCCTTTTCCGTCCGACTTCGGGTCCTTGCCGATCGATTGAATCGAGCCGGCCTTCGTAATCATGAAGCCGTCAATCGTAAGCTCCACCGAATCTCCCTTATGCAGTTGGACAGCATCCTCCATATAAAACGGCAGCGTAACAGTTAATGTGGCAATATCGGAGATCGTCGCCAGCTTGGTCGATTTATTTACGCTGGAGCCCGATTCGACGTTCGTTGCATATGTAATTTTTCCGCTGATCGGAGCGCTTGCCTTCATGCTGCTCTGCTGCTGCTCCAGATCGCTAAGCTCCTTTTGGAGTTCTTCATAACTCAGCTCTGCGTCCTGCAGATCGCTCTCCAAGGTGGAGCTGGTCAGCTCGATCAGCACATCGCCCTCTTTTACCGGCTGATTGCGCGTTAAGTGAATGGATTTGATCTCTGCGTCTACTGGAGCCGAAATAATCTGCGTATCCTTTGGTTCAAATTGGGCCGTTCCTGAAACCGAGGACCGTATATTGCCTTTCTTCACGTCAATCACCGTTTCATTACTCGTTGTAGCCGCCGATTTCTTCCCCTTGGCCACATACACATATGTACCCCCGGCACATACAGCTGCTGCAACGATGATCACAAACCACTTGCTCCGAATCCATTTCATTCCGATTCTTTCCTCCCTACTGCTTGGATTGCAGCAATTCAAGCAGCTGCTGTTCGACGCTCTTGCCCATTCCGCTGCGGCTTGATGCAGCATACCTGTCACTGCCTTGTGGACGTGCCGCTGAGCTGTCATCTTGATTCTCTTTGCGGTGCTGCTCGAATTGCTCGATCATTTGTTGACGTTCCTCGGGTGACAGATTGTCACGGCTGACTGCGCTATTATGCTGACGAATGCGCTGCGCCGTTTGCTTTGCCTCGTTTTCCAAATATGTTTGTTGGGAATCATGAAGCAGCTCTATGACCTGCTCACGTTCTCCCTTCGAAATGCCGCCAGCGTCTTTGCCTTTTTGTACATAAGGAAGCAGGGCCTCAGCCTGCTGCTTGCTAATTGCCAAATCCGCCTGCCGATCCATTCGGATAAGTCCCTGAAAGAGCATCACCATCTGACGCTCGTCTTCACTCTGCACATCTTCGCCTGCATGCTGCTGAACGGACGGCGAAGGCTCCGACTTCGAAGCAGGATTATTCGCGCAGCCCTCTAGAACCCCGGCTACAAGCGCCGCCCCCAGAGCTAAAATCACCCATCGTTTCACAAATCTGCCCCCTTAAAAAGCACCTGCCAAGGAAGTCAACCCTACAAGGATAAACGACTTCGTCGTCCATACAGGACGAATGCGTTTGTCAAAGTTGATGCGAAGTAAACGTATATAACTAACGCTTCGCACTAACTGAGATAAACGGCTTACTCCGTCCTTTAATGACGAGTACGTTTATAAAAAAAATAAGCCGAATTATGGAGTGAAGCTTATAAATTCTTATATTTCAAAAAAATCCTGTCCACAAGGACAGGATACCGGTTAAACATGAAAAATGTTTGTTTAAGTTGTAAAAAAATTGTGAACGGCTAAACAATCCGCGGAAACATCACTTTAAATTCCGTCCCCTCGCCTATTCGGCTGTGAACCTGGATCGTCCCCTTCATTCCACTCACTAGATGCTTCACAATCGTGAGCCCAAGACCCGTACCGTTCTCTCCATCTGCTCTGTGGCTTCTCGCTTCATCCGCCTTGTAGAACCGGTCCCAAATTCTCTCTAACTCTTCCTCGGACATCCCCTGCCCCGTATCCCGCACATAAAGCGCTATCTCCTTGTCCTTAACCTCCAGCGCAACAGTTAAAGTTCCCCCAGCCGGAGTAAACTTTAACGCATTATACATCAGATTCTGAATAATCTGTGCAAAGCGGTCGGGATCCAGATAGGCCATCGCAGGTAAGGTCTCAGAGGACTCTTCCGGCCAAAACACCTGAAGCTGCATTTGTTTCTCGGTAATGGGCTTCTTCAATAGCTCAAGGACATTCTCCACTTTCTGCTTAACTTCAACAGGCCTCATACGGAATACATCGACACCGTTCTGAATGCGGGCCAAATCCAGTAAATCATGTACGAGACGCTGCAGCCGCTGGACCTCTTGATCGCAAATATGCAGGTAATGGGAAAATTTCTCCTGCGGGATCACCCCGTCATTCATAGCAACGATAAATCCCCGAAGTGTCGTCAAAGGCGATCTGAGCTCATGAGAAACGTTAGTTAAAAATTCTTGTCTGGTTCCTTCCCATTCCTCCAGCTGCTCGACCATGAAGTTGAAGCTTGCCGCCAGCTGCCCGACTTCGTCGTGGGATTTGATCGGCACACGCGTCGTAAAATCCCCGCCGGCCAGCTCCAAAGCCGCCCGATTCATCTGCTGCAAGGGGCCAGCCAATTTCCGGGAGATCACATACAGAATGATGCCTACGGCCAGCAGCGAGAAGATTAGCGGCACCAGAATGTTGACCCTCACGGCAGACACCGCTTCACTAATATCCTCCGACGGGATTTGCAGGAAGACAACAAGCGCTTGTCCATTCAGCTGATAAGGCGCATAATACGTGAACATATTGATGCTCCTGCCGCTAGGGGCTTTAAAGGTCACCATTTGGTCGCCGCTGCGCCCGTGAAGCCCTTCGATAAACAGATTGTCCAGTGATCTTGGCAGGCCGACGCCCTCATTATCGGAAGAACCGTTAAGGATCGTCCCTTGATTGTCCACAATCCAAACTTGGCCGTTGATGCTCCGAGCTACAATCCGTACCGTATATTTCAGCTCTCGGGTAGATATCGATCCGTCCTGATAGGACCCGATCAGCCGGGTGATTTCCACAAATCTCTCCTGCAAGAGATCTTTCTTATCCTTATAAAACAAATCCGTAAAATAATAATTCCAGAAAACGAACAAGCCTACGAAAAAAAGCACACAGGTAGCTAAAAAGGATAGAAAGATTTTGAGATACAAGCTTCGCAGCCGGACAGTGATCCATTCTTTAAGCATGCGGCTTCACCTCAAAGGAGTATCCGATGCCCCAGAGCGTCTGGATATTCCATTCTTTGTGCTGACCCAGCTTCTTACGCAGGTTCTTGACGTGCGCATCTACCGTGCGGGTGCCTCCGGCAAAGTCGAAATTCCAGATATAGCCCAGTAAATCCTCTCTTGTAAATACGCGTCCCGGATGGCTCGCCAGAAAATAAAGCAGCTCCATCTCCTTCGGCGTCAGATCAATCCGCTTGTTGTCCACGAGAACGCGGAACTGCTCCAGATCCACGACAATGTTACCGATCTGCAGCACTCTGCCTGATGAATCCGAGCCCATTTTATTAGGATCCGCACTGGACGCCATCGATCTCCTCAGCACAGCTTTGATCCTGGCGATCAGTTCATTGGGATCAAACGGCTTGACCAGATAGTCATCCACGCCCAGGTTGAAACCCCGCAGCTTATCGATCGATTCTCCCTTTGCTGTCAAAAAGATGATCGGAATCTGATCCAGCGGCGCCTCCATCCGGCGTATGCCCTCACAAAGCTCATAGCCCGAAATATCCGGCAGCATAATATCGAGAATAACCAACACCGGCTTCTCCGCACGAATGGTCCGATGTACCTCCGCTCCTCGGGTTAACAGAATCGCTTCAAAGTTGGAATGCTCCAAATAGAGCCGGACCACCTCAGCAATATGCGGCTCATCGTCGACCACGAGAATTTTCCCCTCTGAGCTCATGTTCGGTCTCCTTTTTTGCCTGCGCAGCAGTATCTGCGCTTCCCTCTCCCGAATGACCGGAGTACGATCTCTAACTGTATGTTTATGAATAAGTGCTGGATTCTGGAGGTCGCTGGCACTCTGCCAGGTCAGGCCTTGCTCTTGACATTTTGCCTCACAATACTGAACAAGTTCCGGGTCCGCTATCGGCAAATTGATATCGGTGAAGCTGCGATTCCGGTCTCCCTCTTGGATCAGAGCAATCCGCTCCATTACTACATGTTCAAGCTCGCTGGCACTCAGCCCTAATGAAGCCGTATGCTCGGCATTCAGGTTGCGTATGGCGCTTTGAAGCATTTTAACAGCTCCAGCTGTATTGCCTCTGCGCTCATGGTAAATGCCTACAGCGATTTGAATCAAACCTACATAGGTCTTACTGCGCTCATCTGTAGGGTGCTGCTTCCAATATTCCTCCATCACTTCATGGCATTCGAAATAATCACGTTCCGCATGAAAAAAGATCAAATAGTCCAAATACGCCTCAGGATACGGCTTCATCGCCCAGTCCTCCACCTTCTGAAGTCATCTTTCCTCATGTTACTCCAAATCGCCCCGGTTCGTCCAACCGAAGCGGCTTCAAAGTATTTCCATCGCAACCATTCTATCATTTGCCGCGTCTTATTACATAGATTAATAGAAAGAGGCGTGATCGATGAAAAGCAGAGCATGGATGTTGACCGGAGCACTGATTCTATGTGTAACACTGCCAACACCAGCCCAGGCAGCCGGTACGATGGACAAGACGACGAAATACCGGGTTTATCAGGATAACCAGGTTCTCATGGAATTTTCCAATTATAAGGAAGCTCTTCAATATGCCCAAGGTTATACAAGCAGCCACGTAGAAGAAATCGGAACGCGTAAATGGCTTTGGAACAACTACCACCGCTATCAGGTCTACCAGCTGGATTATACGAAGAGCGAATGGCAGTTCGATACGTTGCAGGATGCGGTGAACGAAGCTAAAAAATGGAGCTATGCGAGCATCCGCGATGTCCAGTCTACAGGCTGGGAATGGAATAATTACCCGCGCTACCGGCTCTACCAAGGTGATAATACGCTGGATTCGTGGACATTTACGACCTTACAGCAAGCACAAGCCGAGGCTAAGCGTTGGGGCGGCGCCCATATCATCGATCTGAGCAACAATCAGTGGGTGTGGGACAATCTGTCCAATCAAGACAAGGAAGCCCTGCGCGCAGGGGAAGCCGTATACAAGGTGTATCAGGGTACCTTCTCGGCGGATAATTGGCAGTTTGCTTATTTGGAAGACGCTGTGAACGAAGCGTTAAAATGGGGTGGTTCCTCCATTATCAATCTCCAGACGAAGGAAACCGTCTTTACGAACAGCAAGCCATACAAGGTGTATCAGAACGATACATTCCTGCAAGATTTCACGGGGGCTGGACGATGCCGCTGATTATGCGAGGCAGTGGGGCCACAGCTCGATCGTATTCGAAGGTCACAGCATATGGAATAATTCTTCCTATTATCAAGTCTACCAGGGCTCGAATCGAATTGGAGAATTCCAAAGCATACCTTCTGCGCTTACCTACAGCATGCAGTATAGCAATTCATCGATCCAGACGTTAGATCATACGATGATCTGGGATAACTTCAAGAAGCTTCAAATTTGGGGATGGAACGGTGTTTCCGAAGCGGACGCTATCAAAAATCAGGTGAGTGGGACACTTGGACTCGATGTGGATTCCCCAAGCTATTTCTTGCTGGAAGACAGCACAGGCAAGCTGAAGGACAGCTCCAACGCAGATACGGTGAAATGGCTGCAAAAACAAGGCCACACCGTCTATCCGCTAGTCAGCAATCAGTTCAGCCCAACGTTAACTACGCAGTTCTTGAGCAGCGCAGCGGCGCAGGATACCTTCGTTCAATCTTTGGTAAAGCGAGCCGCCGAGCTGGGCGTTCCCGGAATTAACGTCGACTTTGAGAGCTTGGCCGGATCAGACCGGGACAAATTCACAGCCTTTATCCAAAAGCTGACTACTGCCGCCCACGCACAAAGCTTAAAGATTTCCATTGACCTTCCTAGAGGAAGCGTGAAATGGAACCATCTCTCCGCCTTCGATCATGAGAAGCTGGGCAGTATCGTCGACTATATATGTATCATGGCTTACGATCAATATTACAAAGGCAGTACATCGCCAGGCTCTGTATCCGGGCTTCCTTGGTCGGATGGCGGCATCCAGGAGTTCTTGTCCTATGGCATCCCGCGGGATAAAATCATTCTTGGTATGCCCTACTACGTCAGGGAATGGCAGCTTGATGCCAGCGGCCAGCTGATCGGCAACCGAACCGTGCTGTTAAAGGATATTCCGCAATTGATCGCGGATAAGAAGCCGACCTCTACCTGGGACAAAGACTTCGAGCAGTATAAAATGGAATACAAAGAAAATGGTTCCACTTATGTATTCTGGCTTGAGGATGAAGCTACCATTAAGGCTAGACTGGATCTGGCAAAAAAATACGATCTTGCCGGTGTCGCCGCTTGGAGACTTGGCTACGACCAGCCGGAGCTGTGGAAGATGATTTTGCAGAATAAATAATGTGAATTTATTGTTAAAAGACAAAGACCACTTGTACACGTCCTGATTGGATGCAGCAGGTTCCTCTAGCAGGAGTAATCCCTGTTAAGCCGATCATCAGGAGCTGTGCAGGTGGTCTGTTTACTTTCTCCGACTCGCCGCTCCACGCCGCTTCCTTCTAGAGCTTGAGTCAAAGCAGCCCCCATTCTGAAAATAACGTCTCGGTTCCACAAGCCGAGCAGTACTTCGCATCGGGTTTATTCACCTTGGAACAGCCTTTGTGCAGCACCGTTTTCTTCTTCGTACACGTATTCTTGAGCGGTGCCCCGCATTGAATACAGTACCGGTCATCCTTATCCGCCACATACCCGCATCTCACGCATGTCTGAAGCTCATCATTCGCCATGACTGTCACCCGCTTTATCGATGGAGTTATTGATCTATGTATATGCCGTTAGATTGTGGGATGACCCGGATTTCATCATTCTTAAGAACCGTAAGAAGAGAAACCCAGGAAGCAAGCTGACAACATGTACTGCACAGGGAGTCATGTCGAAATACCGCTGTTTATGTCTAAATGCCTATGATATGATGAGGATATTATGAAATCTCGGGGGTATATGTTATATTATGAAAGTTTTTCGAAGTCTAGCTTGTACATTATTAGTATCTCTGCTCTTCTTCACGTCTGTTGGAAGATTACCCACAGCCTATGCGACAGCGACGAAGGCATCCGTCGAACTTACAGTCCTGTCTACTAACGAATATCCGATTTCCTACGCCAATGTCGTTCTCACCTCGAATGTTCTTCCATTCCCGGTAAACGTTAAAACAGATTCCTCCGGTGAAGCTGTTTATCCGAATTTGCCTGAAGGCACTTATAGCATTTCCATTACTGCTACTGGCTTTGGCGAAAGTTCTCCGATCGTGACCGGAACTCTCTCAGCTGGACAGACATTTACTCAAACCGTCCATATGACGCCTAACAATGCTTTAATTGGGATTGATTCCCTCAACGCATACAACAATCTCATGGATCCTGCCAAATTTGACGGTACTGTCACTTGGTCCACCTACGGAGACATACCCGATCAATTGGACATGCAGCTTCAATTTTTGGACGCTGCGGACAACCCGATCGGCTCGATTATCGAGACCAAGTACACGGAAGCAGATACAAACTACTACTCGTCTACTTTGACGCAGGTATCTGTACCCTCTGGTGCATCACGAATAGGTGTTACGATCCTTGATAGTGGTTCAGCCGTTATAGCTAGAAGATCCATTCCGTTGTGGATTGATTCTTCACATGCAGCACAGGCGGTCAGATTCCATGACTCCAATGCCAATGGGGGGCTAATTGACGCTTCCATTACATGGACTGGAGCTACCGACGAAGACGCCCTGGCTGGATATAATGTATATTACTGGGTAACGGAACAGAACACTTGGAATTATTGGGACAGTGTGTCAAAACGCGCAGATAAGACCTACCAATATACATTCGGCGCGCTTCCACCAGGCACATCAGCCCTGTTAATCGGCAGTTTAAACGCGGGTGGAGAAGAGCTACCCTCCCATCCAACCGCTTATGTTATTGACAATCGACTAAGCGATTCCGTTTTGACAGCTCCAACTTCATCGGTTCTCCCAGCGCCTTCGAATATTCAGGATTATACGTATTCGCCGGAAATCAATAAACTTTCCGGTCAAATCGGCTTTACACTGCCATCGGATCAGAGTGCAATTCAGGGTTACACCCTATATTTCGCTGATGATAACGGAGATAAAATTCAAGCGATTGGTACTATCTATACGCCACGGGAGCTTCCCCAACTATTCTATGACTTGGATGCTATGCAGCCGGTACCTTCAGGAGCGACACAGTTTGCTTTAACTTCCTATGGGAAGGATGGCAGCGAAAGCTCCGCGGTTTATGCACCATTGAAACAACCGCAGATGCCGTCAAATATAAAATTTATAGATCTGGATGAGCGGCCCAATCAGCTGCATGGCTTCTTGACTTGGAGCACAGCTCAGGATGAGTCCAACCTATCCAGCTACTCCATCTACTTCCTGGATGACAGCAAACAAACGGTAAGTTTGATAGGAGAGGTTTCTAAAGGCAATACACCTATCATTACCCTTCCTTGGGACTTGGCCATCCCTAACACCGCAACTCGTATTGGGATTGGCATCAATGACGCAGCAAATAATCTCTCATCAACATTCTCAAGTTTTCCGATCACAGATCATGTCAGCCACGAAGAAATAACTGCTGCCGTGAAAGCCGCTTACTTTCCCGGTTCTGAGCGTATAGATGTAGGAAACATCGTGACTTTCTTGCAGCAATCCCCAGATCTATCTGACCAAAGGGATTTGCAATTATTCTTATCCCTAATCCAGCCGATTGCTGTACATTCTGTAACGCAATGAATGCAATGAGTGCAACCAAGCTCACTCGCTTAGAGATGAGCTTGGTTTTTTAATGATTGAGAAGACAGGTTTAGCTGCCGCCCAGCGCTGTATGACCCTTCACCTTCATCCCGAGCCGACCAATCGGTAATCCCCTTGGTGCTCTCCCGATAAGCTTTTCACATCATGTCCGGAGGGATTTTGGAAGACCCGCAGTCCGAACTCCGGCGCAACCGCAAAGATATGGTCAAAAATATCAGACTGCACCGTCTCGTAGGTTTCCCAATCGGTCACATTGGTAAAAGCATAGACCTCCAAAGGAACACCGTTATCGCCCGGATCCAATTGTCTAACCATACAGGTCATATTCGTATGGATTTTGGGATGATTCCTGAGGTACTGTTCGATATAGATGCGAAAGACACCGAGGTTCGTCAGCGCTCTGCCATTTACTTTGTTCGAGGTATTGATTCGATTGGACGTATTGTGAGCTTCTATTTCCTGTTCTTTATTTTGAATGTAGGTTGTCAGGTAATGGATGCTTTTGAATTTCATGATCATTTCATCGGTGCAGAAGCAGATGCTGCTCATATCCATGACAATTGAACGCTTAATCCGCCGACCGCCGGACCGTTGCATGCCTCTCCAATTCTTGAAGGAATCGGAGATCAAGGTGTAGCTTGGAATCGTGGTAATCGTTTTATCCCAATTTTGAATCATGACTGTATGTAAAGAGATGTCGATGACGTCTCCATCTGCCCCATGTTTTGGCATTTCGATCCAATCTCCAACACGCACCATGTCATTGGAAGCCAGCTGGACTCCCGCCGCAAGTCCCAATAAGGAATCCTTAAAGACCAACATCATGACGGCCGAGATGGCGCCGATGCCGCTCAGAAGGATAATTGGACTCTCACCGATAAGATTAGCAATAACAAGAATGCCTCCGACGACAAAAAGCAAAATTTTCACTACCTGAATATAGCCTCTGATGGGCTTAACCTTTGAGATTTCATAGGACTTATAAATTTCATTAACTGCATCTAATAGTGAATCGATCACGGAGATCCCTACGACGAGCATATAGGTCACTGCGCCTTTTTGCAGTAGATGCTGATAATCGGGAAATGCAGAAGAAAAGTAATAAATAATAACAGAAGGTACTACATGAGACAGTTTATGAAAAACCTTCTTCTCCAAGATGACTTTGTCCCACTTAAACTTATTCTTGGTAATAAAATGAGAGATGACATTCAGAACCACTTTTTTGGTAACGTAATTGGCTAGTATACAGATGACGCACATCACGAGAACCATGATCAGATAGGAAAGAATGACCGATAAAACAGTACCCATTCCCCAATCCAGCAGCAGGTTATTCACGAATTCCATAGCTTCCTCCAACGCTCCAAATTGGTTTACCTCTTACACAAATGATGCTATCAACCCAACCTATACATACAACTCTTCCTTAGCTTATCATCTGGACCTGCCGGTTGTTGCCATTCAAGCATCACCTCCGATTCCATCATGAAACCTGAAGTTTCATAACCCTGTTCTACCATCTATATTCCAAGCTATGTGTGTTTTATCCATCTAAAAGAAAATCAAAAAAGGATGCTGAGTAATCAAGCATCCTTTACAACCTGGAGTTTGGAAACATGGAACCCCTTCGCAATAAGCCAGACTGCTAATGTCATTTCGTTAGCCGCTACCGGCAGGGAAAGAACCGCTCCCCATACCGAAAGCTGAGGAAATACCCCAAATATCTCGAGTATAGCTGCCAACAATACTAAAGTCGCGCCTGTAAGTCCTAAGATGGATATGAACCTAGGAACCAGCTTGGTTTTATAAAAAATATAACTGTACAGCAGTGTATTGATGCCTAACATGAAATTGGGGCCAAGAAGAAAAGTCCAATCATGAATCGCATGTAAAACTGTACCCGAAGCTTGAAATGCGGAGATGTCCGGTGCGCCTGCTGCTGCCGTTGAATAGTCCCTGCTTAGATTTAATAGTGCAAGTACGCTGATGATCCCAATACTTATGAAAACAGCCTCTAAGAACCGGAAGCAAACATGTCCCAAAGCCATGCTCTCATTATATTTCCGCAAATAAGGAAACATCGTAATCGAGGTACCCACAGCTGATACAACAAGTAATAATTCCATAAGTGCCCCTAACTTGATCTGGCCCGCATATTGATAGCCACGCACCAAATAATCAGGACCGTTCAGGATGGGGTCGTATAAGAGTAAACCGATCACGGAAGTTACAGCTGCAAGGATAAATAGGACTCCGACAACCCGTGCGCTCATTTTATCTGCTTTCATAAAGCCGCCTCCTCATTCCATGTACCTATTCTTGTTCATCCACAAAAGTAAAAACTTCCTCCAAAGGGAGCTTGAAGATACGTGCAATGCGAAAAGCCAGCTCCAACGAAGGCGAATAGTTCCCTTTTTCTATAGCGACGATCGTTTGTCTTGTCACACCTACCAGGTCTGCAAGCTGTTGCTGCGTCATCTCCTGATGATGAAACCGTAGAGTTCGTATGTTATTTTGGATGTGACTTTTGGCCATCTCATACTCCTTTCCGGTATAGATAGAGCTTCCATGCGATTCCAGCTGCTTCAGAGATAAAGCCAGTAAGAAACAAGATGATAAACATTGATGAAGGCGCCATTTGTACATACAAGGTGCCCATTGCTACAAAAAATCCAACAATGAACGTAAAAAGGTCATGCGCATGGCCTTTAAATCAATGATCTTATCGAGCTCATCGGAAAAGGACGGCGCGGTTTCTTGAGTTGCAATCCGATTGATGATCATAAAGAGGATTTCTATGATCATTCTTACTATCATGGTTACCGGAACAAGAATTAGAAATGCAGCACCCCAGAATCGGTATAACTCCTCCCCTACCGGATTCAATGCTTGAAACCGGACAAAAAGGATCCAGCTATAGCCTGCAAACACGACAAAGGAGCTGATTAGCTGCATCACATTCTTCTTCTCTTGATAAGACACGAACATCACCTCCATAATATTTGTTTAGTTTTTCCATAATGTAAAGTATTCTATACACAATATATATGTAAGTAAACATGATGTCAAATATTTTTTACATGTTAATTTTATAAATTCAGCTTGAAATCCTGTACCTATTTTCCGATAATACACCTATCATAGAACAGTTCAGTTTGTTAGTTGGAGAGTGTACTTGATGAAATTCGCAGCTTGGTTCATGATGCTTTTTATACTTCTACTGTTCGGATGCAGCGCACCATATTCAGTCGAAGCAACCGTACTAGAGAAAAATTCAGAGACAGATACACTGAACCTGCAGAAATGGCAGCCACAGGAAGGTGCCGTTGTTTCCTTGGACGGGCCATGGAGGTTCTACTGGAATCAGCTCCTGCAGCCGCAAGATTTTCTAGATATACCACCTAACCCCCCTGCAATCGTCACGATTCCAGCCCAGTGGAAAGATTACATCATAGACGGACATGCCTTACTGAATGAGGGATACGGAACCTATCGGATGACCTTCCTTTTATCTGATGATGCGGCCGAAAGACCTTTGGGACTCTACTTTAATAATGTTGCGTCTGCTTACCGGTTCTGGGTGAACGGTGAGCTGATGCATGGAAACGGCACGGTTGGTATGAATGCTTACGCTATGGTTCCAAGGAGCTACCCCAGGGTATTTTTCTTCCAGCCAAGGGCAGGCGTTAATGAAATTGTGATTCAGGCTTCTAATTTTTCTCAGCGAACAGGTGGAATTTGGGAAAGTATCGAGATCGGAGATGCGGAGAAGATCGCTTCCCTGCACAGAAACCGTGTTATGGTCTGGACGTTTATCACAGGCTGTCTGCTGCTTATGACGATTTTTTCTTTCTTTCTCTACTTATTTCGCAAACAGGAGCGAGCCGCATTATGGTTTGGTCTGATCTGCTTGGCCATTTGCATAAGAACTTCTCTTTTGGGTGAATCATTCGTATACGTACTCTTTCCGGGTCTTACCTGGGAATGGGGGTGAAGCTGGAGTACCTCTCTGAAATCGTGACAATTATTAGCCTGGCGGCTTTTGTGAATAAGCAATATCCGCAGGACGGAATTGTACGCATATTCCCTTGGTTTGCAGCGTCATTGGGGGCATTTGCAGCATTTGTATTAGCAACTCCTGCTAAAATCTATACGCAGTACATGGTTCCGTACGTCATAGGCCTGCTGCTTCCTGTGTTTCTTTATGTCCTATATATCTACCTGCGAGCTGCGATTCGGCGCAGGGTCGGGTCGCCAGCCAATATGATCGGGTTTTTCGGTTTTTTTGCCACTGTCATTCATGAAATCCTTTATTATACCGGGTTTGTCTCTTTTGGCGGACTTGTTTCTTACGGTCTTCTGTTTTTTCTGCTAACCCAGCTCCTTAACTTATCCCTCATGTTTACTCGTGCGGTCACCCAGTCGGAGCTGCTATCTGTTGAATTAACAAAGGTTATTGAATCCCAGGAGGAGACTATTAGGCAGCGGACTTCCTCACTTCAAATGCTCAATGTGCAGCTGGAACAAGGGAACCAGGAGCTGCTCCGCATCGAGCATGTTCGCAGCAATCTGCTTGCAGAAGTTTACCATGATTTATCAACACCGATTACGGCAATTAAGGGCTTCTCCAAGGCCATCATGACGCATGTCATTTCCAAGGAGGAAGCGCCTATGTACGCAAACCGGATCTATGAACGCAGTCTGATGCTGGAGAAGTTGATTGACAACGTTATTGAATTGAGCCAGTTGAAGACCGGTGAAGTCCGATTTCAGCTAGAGCAAGTACCGATTGTGCCCTATCTGCGCCAATTAAGCCAGCGTTATGCAGCGGAGACAAGCACTCACAACATGACACTGATATGGGAAGAACCAGATTGTGCATGGCCTGCCGAGAAACAGCTGTTCGCTGCTATTGATCGTTTCAAATTCGAGCGCGTAGTTGCCAATTTAATTTCTAATGCCGTGAAATACTCAGAAGGCGAAGGCGAGGGCTTTATACGGATATGGAGCGAGATGCGCCTCTCCAATCGATCTGATGAAGGACACTTGATCATTCATGTGACAGACACAGGGACCGGTATTCCCGAGTCCGAGCTTCCGCATATTTTCAAAAGACAGTACCGAATTCCAGGTGTGCAGGCATCCAAGAAGGGAAGCGGCCTCGGACTAGCCATTTGTCAAGAAATCATGACACATCATCAAGGTGAAATTAGCGTAAGCAGCGAATTAGGCCAAGGAAGCGATTTCTATATGACGCTCCCCGTGACAATTAGGGATGCAGCCGCCGTGATTGATCGTGATGCCAAAGGAGAGGAACATGGAAACTAAGATTCTGCTCATTGAAGACGACTCTGATATCTGCGAACTTATCGCCATCTATTTACGGATGGAAGGCTTTTGCTTGGACATAGCTATAAGTGCCGAGCAGGGGCTGAGTCTGTTCCGACAGTCCGCTTATGATTTGCTAATTTCCGACATCATGCTTCCAGGTATGGACGGTATTCAACTGGTTGAGTTGATCCGCAGCCAATCGGACATCCCTATCATTTTCTTAACCAGTAAAAAAACACCGGAAGACGTCATAGCCGGCCTTCACATTGGCGCAGACGATTATGTGACGAAACCATTCGAGCCGGAAGTGCTTGTTGCACGAATAAAGTCCGGCCTTCGTCGTTTTCGTTCATTGCGCGGGGCAACAATCGACTGCGGTACAGGTACAGACACTTGGACGGACGGCAGGCTTACCATCCACAAGAATCGTTTGGAGGTATTTGTGGATAACCTACCGGTCACCTTGGCAGCCAAAGAACTGCAGCTCTTGCTGCATCTGCTTGAGCATCCCAAGCAAGTATTCAAGGTGAGCCAGCTCTATGAACGAATCTGGGGACTCAACGGCATGAGCGACGAGCGGACAGTCATGGTCCATATTCACAATCTTCGTAAAAAGATCGAGAAAGATCCCGCTGCCCCCGCCTATATCTTGACAATTCGCGGGTTTGGCTACAAATTCGGCATCGAAAAATGATGGCAGCCTGGTAGCCGAACGACAAAAGGAAAAGCCCCGAGCGTTAAGCTTGAGGCTTTTCTTTGTTACTTCAGCATTATGGATTGATCGGCTTCTTGCCGATAGGGGGTTTTCTACCTATCATCCAGTCCCCGCCCTTAACTTCTTCCAATTGCTCCTTGGACACTTCCTCTGGCAGGTCAGTCAGTTCGATGGATTGCAGTTCGTTTTGTTGGTTTTCGTTTTTTTCCGTCATGATTAGTGCCTCCCTTTAAGTTCTACGACTAGTATAAATCATGAAGTTTAAGTTTTGTTTAAGTCACGGAAAAAGCTTCACATGTAAAACTTAACTTAGCCGTTCTTCCTTCAAGCAGCATTTCGTCAAATATGCCGATAAGCTAGACATATTCATCTGCATATGCCGGTTGTTCCCTTCCAGCTTGCTCAGCATAATTCCACCTTCCAAGAGTGATAGGCAAAAAGTCGCCAAAGCCTCCGCGTCCAAGCTTTCTTTAAATTCACCTGTCCGGATCCCTTCTTGAATCATGCTTTTCATCGCACTCAGGGTATTCTCCAGTCCTTGAGCCGCTCGCTCACGCAGCAGCGGATGGGTATCATCACTCTCCACCGCTGTATTCTGCAGAGGGCAGCCGCCAACGAACGGCGGTTCATCTACAACATTTTCATAGACGCGAAAATAAGCAAGCAGCCGCTCCGATGCTGTCTCCGCTTTGGCAATGGCTTCAGAGAACCGACTGCCGACAATGCTTGCGGCGTAATGGTAAGCTTCTAAAGCAATTTCATCTTTACTGCTGAAATGTCGGTAAATACCGCCTTTTTGAATGCCGGTTGCGGCAATAATGTCACTAAGCGACGATCCCGCGTACCCTTGGCGGTTAAAGAGTTCGGCAGATTTGATAATGATGTGCTCCCGCGTTTTATCGCCTTTTTTTCATGAGCCCTCCAAGTGAGATTATATTTCCAACTATTATAACAAAAACAAGTTGCAGTTGTTCTCTTGTCATTTTATGGATTTGTGCTACAATAAATGAGACCGATCGGTATCTTTATTTTATGAAATTGCAGTTTATTTGAAAAGTGGGGCGGGATTCGGGATGCGGCAGGAGAAGTGGTATCATCATCATGCTTGGACGGGTTTAACAGCATTATGGATCATCGGATTTATAGGAGCTATCACACGATTCATCATGGCCACTTATCAAGTCCAACTTGCTGAAGATTTGCATGTCGGTCGAGGGTTTATTTCGTTGGCATGGTCAGTGAACCTGTTGATTGCCGCGCTATGTGCGCCCATTGGAGGAAGACTGGTCGACCGTTTCGGACCTAAGACAATCATGCTAGCAGGAAGCTTACTCGGCACTTGCGGAGCAGCACTTGTTTTTCTTGGACATAATGCGCCTCTTTTCTTTTTGGGCTATGGTGTTGTCTCCGGCTTATCAGGAATCGGGGCCTCCACCGCTTATGTGCTTCTGTTCAGGTGGTTCGGCAATCACAAAGCGAAGGCTGCGGGTATCTTGAGCAGTGCTTCGTCTGTCGGTCTTGCCGTTTGCACCCCGATCTTCCTAGCGAGCAGCCGCTTAACGTGGGAATCTGCGTTTCTCCTATCAGCACTGCTTGGTCTACTAGTTACGGTACCGATCATTCTATTCTTCATTCGTTCTGATGAAGCCAATTCCGAGGAGATTCAATCTCTTAAGCCTGACAAAAGCTTCTCAACTGCCGAACCTTCGGCTCCATCCGAATCCCGGAATTTTACCTTCTATCTTCCCTACTTCATCGTTGCTTTTGCCCTGTTTACTTGTGGGATCAACATGGGCACCGTCGAAATGAACCTTGTGGCTATTCATCAGCAGGCTGCCGTTTCACCTGGTATGATTTCCATCTCGATGATGATTCTAGGTACGATGGAGATTGCAGGCTCGATTGTGTTCGGGACCGTCATGGATGTGATGAATAAGCGCCTTGCCATGACCATACTGTATGGAATTCGTGTAGTTAGCTTTGCCATACTGCTGCTTCACACCCCCTGGTCCCCCATTGTATTTGCCGTAACGTTCGGCCTAACGTATTTGGGAGCCGTCCCCGGCGGCATGCTGATCGCAAACGAACTATCAAGTAAAAAGGGCCGGCTCATCGGCAGCTTACTCCTCTTTCATCAAACCGGCGGTATAGCAGGCGCCTTAGTTGGAGGAGTCTCCTACGACTTGTTCCACCATTATCAATGGTTAATTGGATTGGATGCCCTGCTCTGCGTCATGGCGACAGCGGGTTACTCCATTCTGGCAGGTAAAAATCGGATGCTAAAAGGAGTGTTCTCTCATGCAGGTTAAAGAACAATTGGAACAAGCTAAAGCGGGTTTTATGGCCAAAGTGCCTGATGCCGCACAAAGTAATATTTTTCTTCATATTAAAGAGCAGCAGCAATCCGGCATTGAATTCGGACTGAAGCAGGGCATGCATGCGCCCCCTTTTACCCTCTCGAATGCGATGGGCCAGCCGGTCACTCTGTATGACGAGCTTGCCAAAGGACCTGTTGTCTTGACGTTTTACCGCGGCAGCTGGTGCCCCTTCTGTAATATTCAACTCAGGGCCTTTCAACAGACGCTGCCCGACATTCAGAAGCTGGGTGCCACGCTTATCGCCGTCACTCCGCAGCACCCGGATCATTCGCTGTCGCAGCAGGAGAAAGAGCAGCTTAGCTTCCAAGTGCTTAGCGATCCAAACGGCCTTGTTGCGGATAGCTACAAACTGTTATTTGAATTGCCTGGCTACCTGCAGAGTACCTTCACCGATATTTTGAAAAGAGACCTTGCCGCCTTCAACAACAGCGACCGCTGGCTCCTGCCTGTTCCTGCAACGTTGATCATCGATCAAGGCGGAAAGATCCGCAGCGCTCATGTAAATCCTGACTTCATGCAGCGAGTAGATCCTTTGGAGATTTTAACTGAATTAAGAGAGCTACTTCCTAGCAGCACAGAACAATCCTCGGTCGAATAGCTACAGTAGCACCATAAAGCGGAGCCATGGTTCCGTAGCTGGTCGATCGCGTTTAGAGGAAGATGGATTCACAAATAAGAAGAAGCCCGTATCTTGACCACTTCCGTCAAGATACGGGCTTCTCCTATAATCGCTCTCTAATTAGAGCTTCATGTTACTCAAACAGCTTGAGTGCCATGGCAGCCAAATCTTCAATGCCGATCTTGCCGTCATTGTTGAAGTCCGCATGCTTGATGGAATCCCAGCCCGCATCTGCGGACGTTTTTCCATAAGCTGCCGCCAGCATCGCAAGGTCACCAATGGAATATTTACCGTCATTGTTCATATCCCCAGGGCTGTTGTGAATGATGGAATCGATGAATGCTTGCAGCGAAGCAGACAGCGCGGCTTCCGCTTGGTCTACTTGCTCTTGCGTCGCATCGGTGCTACCAGCAATGGCTTGAGCTTGATCAATCGCTGCCTGAAGCTCAGCCTTAGAGCCAGCAGGGTATTGACCGGAAGCTGTTCCTTCCACCGCTGCATCATGCTTGCTTTGTGCTTCTTCAATCAGACTAGTCAAGGATGCCTTATCTACAACATCAATAAGAATGCTGTGAGATGTGCCCTCAAGCTCGTGCTCAACCCCACTGCCATCAGCAAGAACAACTTTACTGAGCTGAACTTCTGTGCTGGAAGTTTCATCAACTGCAAGTGCTTTAAAGTGGAGCTTCAGCACTTCACCATTCGAGAAGCTGCCTCCTATATGGGCAAGCAAGAGACGAACTTGACCGGAACCTTCCGTTTTATCCACAATCGTCGTATGATCATCTGCGGCTTCAGCCGAAATCAGTTCGAGACGATCAGGATCATAGGTGAATGTCACATCTTCAGCATATACGCTTTGTGTTACACCACTCAGGCTGTACGCTGCATCGAATTGCTGCTCAGCCTTAACTTCAGCAGGTGCTTCCAAAGTAGCGGCTGCCGGTTGAGCCGCAGTAAAGTGAATTTCATAGGTCCGCTTGCTTCCACTCTCAGCTGTGACAACGATCATCGTTGTACCAGGAATTGCTTCCGCATTCTGGACGGCAATGCTAGCTTTCTCGTTGTACACAGCTTTCGTAACGGAAGGTACGGTAGTTGTGCCTAACGGCAATTCGACCTCATAGGACAAGACCTCAGGATCGAATCCGCTTAGCGGTTGATCACCCAGCGAAATCGAATGCAAGGTAGCGTCGTTGTTTCTAGCGCCAGGAACCAGCATTGCATCCGCCCAGTCGCCGTGATCTTCATAGTTGACGTTATCATACTGCGAAACGACCAACTTGAGTTCATTCTTGCCGGTTACATCGAGATCCACCGGCTTCGCAACCGTTGTTGCTCTCATGAGTCCGCTGTCAAATGCCTTTTCTCCGTCAAGGAACACTTGGAACACGACCGTATTGCGGTCCGAGCCTGTATTGGAGACCTCTTGATCCACACCAACCATGGCTTTGAATCTCTCATAATTTTTACCGGTGAGGTCGTAAATGATTTCCGAATCGGCATGAGTACCGATCCCTTTGGCGTAAGTAACTGTACCACTATCTCCGCGTAAACGAATCGGATTGCCGTCAATACTCGTGTCTTTCTTGACAGTTGACCATCCTGTTGTCGCGCTAACCCAATCCATATCGCTCAAATAGTGATCAACGACTTGGAATTGAATGTCATAAGTCTGGGTAATCAAGCCATCCGCAGATGATACCGTGATTACCGTTTTCCCCGACACATCGGCAGCTGGAGTAATGTGATAGATTACTTGATCGTCTACCGTCTTCACATCCACAGTCGGTACTTGTTCTTGTCCGCGCAGGATGTTGTACGTATAGCTCAGCTTCTCTGGATCAAATCCATCGAGAGCCTTGCCGTTTACGGTAATCGATTTAATCAAGTTCACTGTAGTGATAGGCTTGCTGGCGCTCATCAAGTTAGAGCTGCTTGCAGTAATAGGCCGGAGCGTGTAGCTATAGCTGTAGTCCCTATTTGCCAGCAGCATGTATGGCGCATGCGGCTTCGCTCCCCAGCTGTCGTCTCCGCCGACACCCATTTGCTTATAGTTGAGACGAAGCGTGATATCGTCACGGTGTGTGACTTGATAAGGATGCTGCGGACCGTCGAGGTCGTTAGGTGTGTAGTGCAGGGCGCTAGCTTCGATCGTCGGAGCGCCGATAGCCATGAGGCCGTCACCGCTCTCATTGGTCAGAGCCACCCATCGCACATCCGTCTTGTTGCCTGTTTCCGATGGTTCAATGTAAGGGAAGAATTGATCTTCCACTGTACTGCTGTACATACTGACATCCGAACCCGAATTTCTATCCTGATAGTTCTCATAAGGTCCTCGGCCGTACCAAGTGATGTTCTCAAATTCCTGAGGAACGGTCACCATGGTGCCAACTACTGGAATTTCCGGCAAAGAGCTTGCACCCGGCTTCATGTAGTTGGATACGACAATGTCACCGTTGCCAAAGACGGTATACGAGGTTTTATACGCTGAAGCGGTTGTCGTTGGAAGTGTCCCCTCCACATCGATGCGAACAATTTTGTCGCCGATCTTCGTTACCGTTGTTTTCGTAACGGTTCGATTGTCACCGGCGTTTTTCCAAGTTGCTGTTCGGGACGGCTCCCCGTTGCCCTTGTCATTATCAATCGGAGCTCTCCAGAAGTTAGGAACCGGACCGTCTTTCATTAATTGTTTACCTTGATACGTGAATGAATCGATCGTTCCTTTGCTCTTGTCAAAAGTCAGCTCCATATCGGAGTTGTTAATCGTTACTTTGGAATCCTGCTCCTGTACATCCACACTCGAAACCGAAGAAAGATCGGTAACAGGACGTCCAGGATCCGCTACCGGAAGACTGAATTGCTGCTTGGCGATTTCGTGTCCCTGCTTCGCCCATAAGGTGTCTGCCTTCAGCTTAAAGCTGACATTGAGCCAATACTCGACCCCAGGCTGGGCAGCAGGCAATGTGTAAGGAATCGCAATTTGCTTTGAACTTAGAGCCGGAATATCCAGATTATCCAGCGTGCCTTGCTGAATCGTCAGATTATCTGCTTTCAGCTCCCAGTCCGCTTCATATTGATTCACATTCGTAAACAGGAATTCATTGGAAATATCAACCTTACCCGTTGCTAAGTCCACTGGCTTCACTTGAATGTTTTGGTAGACTTGCTTCACTTCCCACAGCTCTGGCTGAACCGTACGATCCGCTGATACAAGCCCGTTAGACATGAAATTCCCGTCGTTCGGACTGTCTCCAAAATCTCCGCCATATGCAAAGTACTCATGCTGCTCAATCGGCGTTGACTTGGCATCTTCCTGATTAAAATCCATCCACAGCACAGAATTGGCATCCGCTGTGCGGGATGTATCGTTTAATTCCGCTAAGGTCAGACCGCGGTTATAAACGCGAACCTTGTCAAAGCTCATTTTCGAGGAACGGCCTTTCTCCAGATCCTTGCCGATTGTCATCGCATAAGAATTGGAGGAGAAGGTTCCTGTGTAGGCCTTAGTCGCGACGATTTGACCGTCGATGTAGAGCTGCAGGTTTGAACCGTCATACGTTCCCGCCACATGATGCCAATTATTCACCCAGTTTGCCGGCAGCGCTGCGCTCGCGGATGTCCATGTGCCGCTACGGTATGCGAAAATTTCCAGCTTCGTGGAGCCGCTCATTTTCAATGCAAACTGCGTATCCCCTTTAGCAATAATAGGGCTGTCAGAAATCGCAGATTGCGGTTTCACCCAAGCTTCTAGCGTAAATGGACCCGTGATGTTATACTTCGCATCGTTTGGCAGAGTTACCGTTGGTGCCGTAATGTTTTTCGGCTGCAGAACCCCGGAAGCGTTTCCATCCTGGCCAGTAATTTGACCGGTATAGTCCGCTGTGTAAGTAGCATTCGTATCCTGTAGATACGTTTTCTCGCCAGGCGACTTCATGCGAACCGCTTGATCCGCCCAATCCCAAATAAATCCGCCCTGGAGATTCGGATATTTTTTGATCATATCCCAATATTCCTGCAGATTACCCTCACTGTTGCCCATCGCATGCGCATATTCGCACATGATATAAGGTCTCGGGTCACTGCTCTTTGCGTATGTTTCGAGCGTCGATACGCTTGGGTACATGTTGCTGACCATATCTGTGACGGAAGCATCGTTATAGCCCTCATAATGAATTGGGCGCGTCGGGTCCAGACTGTGAATCAAATCGGATTCGGCCTTGAAGTTGCTGCCTGATCCCGCTTCGTTTCCTAAGGACCAAATGAGGACCGACGGATGATTCTTATCCCGCTGTACCATGCTATTCGCACGATCCTTCACGTTCTCCGTCCAGGCTGCCAGATTACCGGGGACCGTATCCCTGACGCCATGTGTTTCCAAGTTAACTTCATCGAGTAAATAAAGACCGTATTCGTTTGCAAGGTCGTAGAAGAACGGATTTTTCGGATAATGAGAAGTACGCACAGCATTGATATTAAATTGCTTCATGAGCGTAACATCTTTCTTCATTTCATCGAGGGTGACTCCATGACCGTTGTCAGGACTGGCATCCCCGCTGTCAACGCCCTTGATCATGATCGGCTTGCCATTCAGCAGCATCTGCTGCTTGCCGCTGCCGCTTGCATCGGTTTTGATTTCAAACTCCCTGAAGCCGACTCGCGTACCTGCTGTTTCAATCAATTTCCCGTCGGCATCCTTTAAGCTGAGTACAAGTGTGTACAGGTTTGGCGTTTCAGCCGACCATTTTAAAGGATTCGAAACCAGCGTTGAGCTGTTCACTTGAACTTCAGCGTTACCTTGAAAATCAACGTTCATCTTGACCGGCTGTGTGAACACTGGCTGTTCGTTCGCGTCGTACAGCATCCCTTCGACTGTATGGCTGCCGGGTGTTCCGTCCACATAGTTTTTAACGTTCACCTTCAAATTTAAAGATGCATCTTTATAATCAGAGTCCAAATCCGTTACAACGCCGAAATCCCTCATGTGAACCGATGGCGTACTGTACAAAAATACATCACGGACAATACCGCTGACCCGCAGCATATCCTGATCCTCAAGCCAGCTGCCGTCCGACCAACGATATACCTCTACAGAAAGCGTGTTTTCTCCATCCTTTAAGTATGGCGTGATATTAAAGTCCTTAGCTGTAAAGCTGTCCTCGCTGTAGCCGACCTTCTGCCCGTTCACCCACACATAGAATGCGCTTTCAACTCCTTGAAAGGAGATAAAGGTCTGACGAGTTTTCCAGTCCGCAGGAACAGTAAACGTGCGCTTGTAAGAACCTACGGGATTATATTCGGTTGGAGCCACCGGAGGCTGTACGTTCTTTGAATTGCCATTGCCCCAGAATGGATAAGTAATATTGGTGTAAATCGGGAAATCGTACCCTTGAAGCTGCCATTCTCCAGGAACTTTAATATTATTCCAAGAGCTTATGTCGTAAGAATCCTTGTAAAAATCAGCAGGTCGCGAATCGGGATTACTCGCAAGGTTGAATTTCCACTGTCCGTCTAACGATTGATAATAGGGTGACGGATTCTCCGTCATGGCGGAAATCATATCCGCACCATGAAGCGCTGAGGTTACATCTCCATACGGAATAAATGAATTATGCGCCGGCTCGCGGTTTACCTGAAAAATGTCAGGATTATTGTTCCATTCCGGGTAACCGTTCGTCGTTTCTGCGTAGGCCGTCATGCCGCCGCTTAACGTATTTGCAAGTACTAAAGTCATCAATACATTGGATACAACTTTTAATCTTCTCATGAGGCTCCTCCTGTACAGCATGATCGATGAAATCACCTATAAGTCTTTTCTGACCGCTTCTACCTCATCGCATCACCCCTAACCGTAATAAAATAGATGGAATGAAAGTTCTTACCATAATTTAAACGTTTAAATAGCGAGTTTGACTGAATGAATTCAAAATAGCCGCTAAAGCTGTTTGACTTCGATTAGATACATTTTGTATCAAACAAGACATAGAAGTAGATGTACAATCATGTTAACATAGGTTTTTTAGAAAAGAACTATAAAAATTTTCATATTTCTTTGAAATTCTTATGAAATTATGAGCATCGAGTGCCCAAATACGAAAAAGAGACAAGATCGGGGACCTTGTCATCTGTATCTTCAAACGAAAACCATATTTTTTCCATAAAATATTTCGTCCATTTCCCACTTGACGCTCTTCTCGATCTCCAGCTGTTCTTCCTTGCTGAGCGTGTCCTTCGTGTAACCGAACAAGTAGTTATTCAGATCGAATTCACGCAGCTTACACTTCGTATGAAAAATATTCTCTTGGTACACATTCACATCGATCATATGGTACATATCTTTGATTTCGCTAGGTATATAGTTCTGAATCGAGCTGATTTCATGATCAATGAACAGTTTGTGACCGCTAATATCCCGAGTAAAGCCCCGAACTCTGTAATCCATGGTCATGATGTCGGTATCAAAGGATCGGATGAGGTAGTTCAGCGCTTTAAGCGGCGAAATTTCCCCGCAGGTGGATACGTCGATATCCGCCCGAAACGTGCTGATACCTTCGTCGGGATGGTATTCCGGGTAGGTATGCACAGTAATATGACTCGTATTCAAATGACCGACAACGGCATGAGGCAGCGGCCCCGGCGACTCTTCAAACGATTCGTTGGGCGCCTTCTCGATCGGTCCTTCCGACACCAACATGGTCACACTGGAGCCTTGCGGGTCATAATCCTGTTTGGATATATTCAGCACATGCGCACCGATGATGTCGGCTACGCTTTTCAGAATAGCTGTCAGCCTGTCCGCATTGTACTGTTGGTCTATATAGGCAATGTACGCTTCCCGCTCAGTTTTGGTCTTGGTAAAGCAAATATCGTACATGTTAAAGCTTAACGATTTGGTCAAATTGTTAAATCCATGCAGCGTGATGCGCTGCTCTGACGTTAAGATCAACGATGCTCCCCCTTTGCTATAACGCTCATGCGTCGATTTGCTATTTCCTATAGCATGCACCCACAAAGAGAAAAATATCCATATTTCCACAATGTTTGATACATTTCGTATTTTAGCAATGGGTAAGACGAAGAATACTTGTCAAATGTCTATCCATTGTCAAGCCAGTTCCGGCCTTTTCAGAATACCAAGGAATTCAATCCAAGGCCCTACGTCACTTCTGTAACGTTCCGCTATCACTCGAACAATTTGAGCCGTGTGCGTTAAATCGTGAACAGCCCATGTAGCTATCAGCTCTCGAACGCGAACCGTCCCGAAAGCAGGATGGTTCCCTGTCTGTTCAAGATCCAACTCGCTAGCAACCAACTGCCTCAGCTTCGTAATATTCCCTTGCCTGATTTTTTGAAATTCCAGCAGCTTCTGATCCTGCGTAACGTTGGAGCTTACATCCAAATGTGCGAACCTGTCAAATGGCGGGAACGGCTTGCTCTCGCCCTCCTCCAGTATAAATTGCAATCGGGGAATCCAATTGGTCTTGTCCGCTTCGATGAGATGATCAATCACTTCCTCCGCATTCCATGTGCCTTTCCCTTCATTGGATTGCAGCCAGCCGACTGACAACCCGGACAGTAACAATGCCAATGATTGCGGTACTCGCTCCAATATTTCAATTGCTTCATCCAACTTAAAGTTCATAAGTATGCTCCCTTCTTTTAGTAGATTCCCGGTTCTACTGGATATTTGACATCCTTATCGTAGCATAAAAAAGGTTCAATAGGCTTGACCCTCACCTTCTTAAGAAATCAATGATTCGTGCCAACATCCTGCAAGGAAAAAAAGACCTGAAGTCTGCATCATCCTTACGAATGGCAAACTCCAGGTCCAGCTTACAAGCATTATGCACGTTTCTTACGGGTCACAACGTCGAAAATAACGGCGATCGCCAGCACCGCACCGCGAATCATATATTGGTAGGATATTCCTATGCCTAGCAGGTTCATGCCGCTGGAAAGGGAAGCCATGACAATCGCGCCGATGATGGAGCCCGTTACTTTCCCGACTCCACCGGCAGCCGATACACCTCCCACGTAAGCGGCGGCAATCGCATCCAGCTCAAACAGCGTGCCCGCCGTCGTGGTAGCGGATTGCAGCCGGGCCGTGAACAGAATACCCGACAGTGCCGAGAGAAGACCCATTGATCCGAAAACAATGTAAGTAATTTTCTTTACGCTGATCCCGCTCAGGTTCGCCGCTTCGGGATTGCTTCCCACGGAATAAATATGCCTGCCTAACACCGTGGAGGTCGTCAGAAAATGATAGACCGCTACGACAATCAGCACGATGATGACTGTCCAGGAAAAGCCGTTGTACCCGGCAAGAATCCACGTAATATAGGCGATAATTGCCGAGACTAACATGATTCTTAATGTAAATATGCCCTTGGATACAACTTCAAAATTGTACTTCAGCTTATTTCTTCGCTTGGCCAATTCGCTGTAGATATACAAGATGATGATAACCGCGCCCAGAATCAAAGAAAGCAGATTGAGTCCGTTTACTTTGGCAATCGCAGGAATAAACCCGTTCCCGATTGCGTTAAAATGATCATCTTTAATAATGATCGTCCCCGTCTTTTCCGTAACACGCAGAAGCGCTCCCCGGAAAACCAGCATACCCGCCAGAGAGGCTACGAATGAAGGTATACCGAACTGAGCCACCAACAAGCCGTTGAATAATCCGACGAGGATTCCAAGAATGAGGATAATCGGTATGGTTAAGTAGAAGGGAACGCCCGCTTGTGTAAGGAGTACGGCCGCAATCGCCCCGAGAAAGCCGGCAGCGAAGCCAACGGATAAATCGATGTGCCGAATGACGATGACTAGGGTCATGCCGACTGCCAGAACCGCGATATACCCCGTCGCATCTATCAGATTGCTGATGTTACGCGACGACATGAACAGGCCGCCCGTCATGATCGAGAATGTCAGCATGATGATAAGTAAGGCAATATACATCCCGTATTCCCGAATATTATGTTTGATGAGAGATCTCGCTTCTTGTATAAATTGCACCTGTCTTCCTCCTATTGCGTTGCAAGCTTCATAATCGTTTCTTGATCCGCCTTCTCGATCGGCAGCTCACCCGTGATCTTCCCTTCCGCCATCACATACACGCGGTCACTCATACCGAGAACCTCGCTAAGCTCCGATGAGATCATGATGATGCTCAGGCCTTCACGAATCAGCTTGTTCATAATGGTGTAGATTTCGAACTTTGCTCCAACATCGATACCCCGTGTCGGTTCATCCAAAATCAAAAGACTGGGATTTACAAACAACCATTTGCCGAGCGATACCTTTTGCTGGTTGCCTCCGCTTAAATTCCCGACCAATTGCTCCACGGACGGAGCTTTAATATTTAAGGACTCTTTGTAATGATTGGATACCTTGACTTCTTCGTTCTCGTTGATGACACCTTGCGAGGCAACGCCGTATAAATTGGCAGCGGATATATTCTGCTTGATGTCCTGGATCAAAAACAGCCCGTCACCCTTACGATCCTCCGTCACATAAGCAATTCCCGCTTTAATGGCATCTTTGGGATGCTTGAACGATTTCTTTTCACCTTTTATCAGTAGCTCGCCCTGCAATTTATATGACTTTGGGTTGCCGAATACACTCTGCGCCAGCTCGGTCCGACCGGAGCCCATGAGTCCGGCAATGCCCACGATTTCGCCTTTTTTCACATAAAAATTTACATCTCTCACGACATTTCGACCTAAATTGGCATCATAAGCCGTCCAGTTCTTGACTTCCAAGACCGTTTCACCGGGCTGCTGGTGCTGCCTTTTGGGATAAATATCCTCAATCTCGCGTCCCACCATGTGCTTGATAATGACAGGCTCGGAAATTTCGCCTTCCGATGCGTCCAGCGTACAGATGGTCTGGCCATCCCGCAGCACCGTCACCTTATCTGCAATCGCAGTGACTTCCTTCAGCTTGTGGGAAATCATAATGCTGGTAATTCCTTGCGTTTTCAACTCTCTCAGCAGCTGGAGCAGGTTCTCGCTCTCCGTTTCGTTAAGCGCAGCCGTCGGTTCATCCAGAATCAGCAGCTTGACATCCTTGCTGAGTGCTTTAGCAATCTCCACCAGCTGCTGCTTGCCTACGCCCAAATCTTTGATAAGCGCCTCCGGATTGACATTCAGCTTCACTTTGTTCAGCATCTCTTTGGCCCGGGCGATGGTCTGGTTCCAATCTACGAGAAAGCCCTTCTTCACCTCATTACCGGCAAAAATATTCTCATACACCGTCAGATCGGGAAACAAAGCCAATTCCTGATAAATGATGGCGATCCCCGCTTTCACGCTGTCGCTGATCTTGGCGAAGTTTTGGACACTCCCCTCAAACACGATATCTCCCGCGTAGGTTCCATGCGGATACACGCCGCTGAGCACCTTCATGAGCGTGGATTTGCCTGCCCCGTTCTCACCGATCAAGCAGTGAATCTCGCCCTTGCTCACTTTGAAATTCACGTTCGACAAGGCTTTCACTCCTGTGAACTCCTTGGAAATATGTTTCATCTCTAACAAGTATGGGTTCATCAGTTCTAGCGCTCCTTAGCCAGTCAACTCATGGAATAGAGGAATAGTGATAGACGCATCTATCACTATCCCGTCCAGCCTATGTTTACTTACAATTACAAACCTTTAAAATCACTCGCTTGATAATAGCCGGAATCAACAAGAGCGGATTTCACATTCGCTTTGTCAACTACGATGACATTGGTTTGCTTCGCTTTCACATCAATTTTACCGTTGTTGTAAGATCCGGTCGTTTCAGGCGTTTTGCCGTCCAGAATCGCTACAGCCATACCCATTGCGTCTTTGACAAGTGTACGAACATCTTTGAAAACGGTCATCGACTGTTTGCCGTCGATTACATACTGGATGGACGCTTTTTCGGCGTCTTGACCTGTTACGACAAAGCTGGTGATGGCTTTATCCGATGCGAACACATCGGCGATTGAACGCGCTGTACCATCATTCGGCGCCAGGATGGCAACATCACCCTTGGCATCCGCTGCAGCCGCAGTCAAGTGGGTTTGAGCTTTGTTTTTCGCTTCATTCGCGTCCCAGTTCGTTGTTACCTGACCGACGATTTTGCTCATCTGATCGCGGGACAACTCTGCGTTACCTTGCAGCGCTACAGCTTCGCTGGAGTTCGCGATCTTAAAGGTGCCGTCAGCGATCTTAGGCTGAAGAACCGACCAAGCGCCTTGGAAGAACAGGAACGCATTGTTATCGGAAGCGGCTCCGGCGTATAAGTACAGCGGCTGGCCTTTGCCTTTGGCATGATCAACCAGGTATTGCGCTTGCGCTTTACCTACCGCAACGCTGTCGAAAGTTACATAGTAGTTCACTGCATCTGTATTTGTAATCAAACGGTCATAGGAGATGACTTGAATACCTGCTTTTTTAGCAGCTTCCACAGAAGCCGCCGCAGCATCGCCGTCTTGAGGACAAATAATCAATACTTGAATGCCTTTGGCGATCAAGGCTTCGACATTCTCTTTTTCCTTCGCGGAAGAGCCTTGGCTGAATAAGATTTCCGTCGAGTATTTCGTACCGTTCAGCGCATCCTTGAATCTTTGCTCATCCTGCACCCATCTCGGTTCATCTTTTGTAGGAAGGACGATCCCTACACTAACCTTACTGCTTTGACCGCATGCTGCTGCAAACACAGCCAGCATCATGACAATCAACATGACTGAAATCGTTTTCAAAGCGCTTTTCATTTTCTTGCCCCTCTCATTTTTAATTGGCTGTAGCCGTTTACAAAAATGAGTATAGCACCCGACATTCACAGTGAAAGCGCTGCATCCTAGCATTTTTTTTAGTTGATCTGCACTATTTTGTCTTGTTCTTCGATTCGGCTGCGTTCCTATACACGTCTGCTCTTTGATGAAAACCGTCTGCAATAATCGTGGCATCGATATTGGTTTGATCTACCGCAATCGGCTCCAGCAAAATGGACGGCACATCAATCTTCTTGTTATTCACTTTGCGGTCCGCATAAATCACTTCTCCCTGCGCCATCCTGACAGCTAGACTGGCCGCTGTTTCGGCAAGCTTCTCGATGGGCTTGTATACCGTCATCGTTTGTGTGCCTTCGACGATGCGCTGTGCTCCTGCAAGCTCGGCGTCCTGACCGGACACAGGAATTTTGCCATCCATATTCTGCTCGGCCAATGCTTGTATGACTCCGCCGGCTGTAGCATCGTTCGCAGCCACGACAGCGTCAATCTGATTATGGTTCGCTTTGAGCGCCAATTCCATGTTTGCTAACGCATTGACAGGCTTCCACTCCTTGGTGAACTGGTCGAAGACGATTTTGATATCGCCCTTATTGACTAGCGGCTTTAGAATATTCATTTGCCCCTGCTTGAACATATGTGCATTGTTATCGGTATCCGCTCCTTCAATCAGGACGTAGTTTCCTTTAGGAGCAAGGGCTACCATGGCTTTGGCCTGAAGCTCACCTGCTTTTTCATTATCAAAAGACACATACAAATCCACATCCGAATTTGTAATTAAACGGTCGTAGGAAATCACCTTGATTCCTGCTTTATGAGCCATCTCCACAATAGCCGCGGATATTTCCGCGTTATGAGGGACCACGACCAGCACATCAACCTTATGGGAAATCAGGTATTCTGCTTGGGAGAGCTGTTTGGCGTCGTCTCCATTAGCCGCCTGCACTTCGACTTGCGCCCCCAACTTTTCCACCGCCGCTTTAAACAAATCACGATCTCTTTGCCAGCGTTCTTCGAGAAGGGTGTCAATGGATAATCCGATGACCCATTTTTTATCAGGCTGAAGAGACGCTCTTTGTTCACTCCCGGAGCTGCCGACTTGCTTCATAGGCTTGCCCGAGGATGCCAACCACACTTGCTCATCCAGCGAAGCTGAGGACCCACACAATGCCAAGACAGCCATCCATCCAATAACTCCCTTGACTACGTAACGTACCTTCACTGCCAACCGCTCCTTCCCATCTCCGCTGAGCCCTTCACGACTGTCCTTTATTCACCTTCTTGATAAGCATCTTCCGATAATCCGTCGGCGAATGCCCCACGATCTTCCTGAACACTCTGCTGAAGTAGTTCGGGTCGTGATAGCCTACCTCATAGGTAATCTCCTTTAAGCTCTTATCGGTTTCCTGCATCAGCTGCTTGGCTGTTTCCATCCTGCAATCGGTTAAATAATCAATGTAATTCATGCCGAAATATTCCTTGAACACCTTACTCACATAATACGGATTCCGGTCTACGGTGGCTGCGATCTTTTCCAGGGATAAATCCTCATTCGCATGTTGCTTAATGTATTGCTTCAGCGTCAACAGCTGGTCCGTATCCATCTCGGCCGCGGTCGCTGCCGCCGTTTCTGACATTTGACCGATTAGTCTGCGGGCCTCCGCTTTCAATTGCACATAGCTTGCCGCTTGGCTGGCGAAGTAAGGCTTGATGACGTCAATTCCCATCTCCTGCAGCGCACGATTGGTCATGATCAACACTTCAAATATGCGCTGTTGGGCCATTCCGATGCTCTGACCTGCTCCTTCATAGATGTCGATCATTACCGCCACTTGATCCGCTGCCGCCAACCAGTTTCTACGCCGGATCTCTTCGAGGAGATCCCGTTCCATCTGAAAGGTTACTTGCAGCGGTGCTTGCTTGCCCGAACCAGCCAGATCCTCGTAGAAGCAATAACCGGACGGCAAAGAGGTATCCGCAGAGGCGAGCAGTGCTTCATGATACGATCTGCGCAAGTCGCCCGACTCGCTGCAAGATCCGCCAATACCGACGAAGCCTACGCAGCCGAGCATTTTAGACCATACCTGCTGCAGCTGCCTCACAAGACCAATGGCATGATTTCTATATGTAAAACCACTCTCTACAAACACAACAATCGGCACCTGCTTGCCGGTCATCTTGCCGATCCAGGCACGCACGCTCGAACTTTCCACACATTGGATCAACTTGACATAAAGCTCTTCAACAACGCCGCTGCGTTCTTCAACCTCTTGTAGGACAGATACACACACATTCATAACGAAGCTGCCCTGCTCGGATGGCAGTCCCCAGAGCTCTTCCATTTCCCGCAGCTCCATAGAAGGCACATAGTCCAGCAGCAATTGCGAAACGATATCCGCCTCCACGATAGGCGCCATCTTCTGCAGCCGTGCCTTCTCCCTGTCTCTCAGCATCCGCTCTTCCTGAATCTGCTTAATCTCACTCACAACTTTGGCAATAGTCTGCAGTACGACCGACATTCGGCTTGGCTTCAGCAAATAGTCGCTCACGCCCAGTCTGATCGCCTGTCTCGCAAATTCAAACGTATCAAAAGCGGTTACGATAATGAATTTCACGTTCTCATTGCTTTCCCTAATAGCCTCTGTAGCCTGGAGACCGTCGATCCCCGGCATCTTAATATCCATTGTGATCAGATCCGGCCGCAGCCGTCCTGCTGCTTCGATCGCTTCTCTTCCATTGCAAGCATGTCCGACAATCTCAACATCGGGAATCCCTTCTTCCATTATTCGCTGCAAAGCCATACGTTCCGTAGCTTCGTCATCGACAATTAGCACACGAATCATGCTTCGAACCTCCTTGAAAGCTTGGGAAGCTTTAATGTAATGCACGTTCCTTCACCTGCATTTGAATCGATATCAATAATATCCTTTAACCCGAAGAACAGCTGCAGCCGATGAATGACATTGCTTAACCCGATACCTGTGGAGTGACCCCGATATGCAGTGCTGCCACTCTCCGACAGCAAGCGGGATAGCTGCTCCTCAGACATGCCCTGGCCGGTGTCCTGCACTTGGACAAGAACTCGTTCTTCCTCGTTCATAACACGAAGGATTAAGGTTCCCCCTCCTCAGAGGGCTCTATGGCATAAATAAATGCATTTTCTGCAAGCGGTTGCAAAATAAAGATCGGCACCTCCAGCTGCAGAGCTGCCTCGTCAATTTCTTTCACGACCTGAACTCGTTCCCCAAATCGGGCTTTTGGATGAGCAAGTATTCCTCCAGCACCTCCAGCTCATCTCTGAGAGTCACCTTGCTGTCCATTCGCCGTAGGTTATACCTCAGCATCCCTGCTACGGAGCTGATCAAATCGCTCGTTTTCCCCGCGCCGGCTAGGTAAGCTTCTTTAGAAAGCATATTTAACGTATTAAAAAGAAAGTGTGGATTGATTTGGCTCTGGAGACTCTTGAGCTCGCTTTCTTTGAGCATGAGCTTATGCTGATGCAAATCGTACTCTACCTGAGCTTTGCTCTGGATTTCGTCAATTAAATTACCTACGTTCAATCTCATATTATCGAGCGTTTTCGCTAAAAATGACATCTCGTCATTGCTCTTGATTTCAATCGGCTTCTCGAATTTGCCGCGCGACAGCTCTCTTGCCGACTGCGTCAATGTCAGAATCGGCTCAGTAACGCTGTTCACAAAGCGGTAAGAGAAAAGCAGCAGCAGCAAAGATACCAAAGCAAGCGTCCAGAAGCCCATTTTGTTAATATCGCTGCTTCGCTTGATCATGATCCGGTAGAACTCATCGTATGTCATCTGTTCCCCGCTAATTAATTTCAAAGTCGCTTCAGAGACGTACTTAGAGATGTTAGTAGCTTCATCAAACTGCTTGGCCGCGTTCTCCTCGTCGCTATCCTGCTGAAACCGGACGGCAAGCTCCATGGCCTGCGATTGGCTGTCCAGCATGTTTTGCAGATTTTCCAGCAGCATGCTGTTGTTGCGATTTCGAAGCCAATTCATTTCGGACTTCGTCAGCAGCAGCTTGTTGTTCTCACTTTCATATACATGTAGGGCATCCAAAGTCGGCGACATGCGGTACTTATTCAAGGAGGTCAAGGAGGATTGGCTGAATTCAGAGGCTTGATTCATCAATAAATATCTTTGGAGAATTTCGTTGTATTTTTCTACCGTAATCTGATTAAAAATGCTCATCGACAACCAAATGATTCCCATAATGGTGCAAATCAACATAGACAGCAGCATCATTTTACTCCGTATTGTCTTCATGGCACGCCTCCTTCGCCGCTTGTCGATGTAACGACCCGGATCGGCGTGAAATAGCTATTGTTAAGAGGGAGCTGCGAGCCCTCCATCCAGCGTGACAATAAATCGACACTCATCCTGCCCATTTGCTCGTAGTATCTGGACAATCCCGCTTGAATCATTCCTTTGCCGATCAGTGCCAGCGTTTGCGGAGAATCGTCGAACATGTAGATTTGATACTCATTGATGCGCGAGCGCGAATATACCGCTTGTACGATACTTTCCCCGGATGCCGTCGGCAATCCTATGAATGCGCTTACATCAGGATAATGATTAAGAATGTCATATACCTGCATCGTAGGCTGGGCAGAATCACCAACTTCCGAAGCAAATACCAGCTGCAAACCCGCATACCGTCTGAATATTTCTTTCAGTGCTTTTAACCGTAATTCGTCTGCGTCCGAAATCGCTGTGTTCTGAATGACTCCCACTACACCGGTTCCGTTCAATCTGCTTGCAATGTGCTCCCCCATGACGATCCCCTCTTGATAATGATCGGAACCAACATACGTCTTGCGAAGACTGCCCGGCGCGTCCGAATTGATGGTTATGACAGGAATACCCTTAGCAGTCGCTTTCGTCACCAGCCGTTCGAATTCGGGATCATCCACACCTTCTACGATAATTCCATCGACTTTGGAAGCAATCGCAATATCAATCTGCTTCATAAACTCCTCCAGATTGGATCGATATACGCCTGAAAAATCCACCATTAACCGATGTGCCTCTGCTGACTCATGCGCGCCTTTCTGAATTTCGTCCATCATGTAGCTGCCCTGCTCCTGAGAAATAATCACGACCCGTTCCGAATGCTCTTGTTCAGCCGACAGTCCTGCTACAGTTACTCCGATGTCGCTTTGAAAGATTCGGACCATGTAGAAGATCGAAAAAGCTAGAGCCACCGCACTGCAAGCCATAATGGCCATAATAATAAATCGTTTCATACTCCCACCTACAAGATATTCCAATTTGCAGATATTCTATCATGATTACGCGAAGAAGACCATGGGGGATGAGCGCCATGGCCTTCTTTACTATGATAGAATTTTATAATTTCGGGATTCCCTGCAAAGTACTTGAATCAACTTCAAAGTCATACTCCTCTTTGTGGGGTTACTTGATTAGGAGGAATCGTCTGCTTTCTTCATCCATTCGTCTCCGCCAAAGCCATGAAAATGATACCATATGTCACCCGTGTCTGAGATCCATTTTTCATATGCCTGAACGGACTGAGGCGAGTAAAAGCCTTTGATATGAGACAGTTCGCCCGTAAGCGGATATCGGAAAGTCTCTGTATCCTCCGTGAGAGTAATCGTTTCATCCACAGCTACAATACCTAGCGGTCTCTCCAATAATGCGCGTGCTGCATTCACCCACACTTGACCGTGCTCAGTATTGATGTGCACCCAATCACCGGACGCTTCAAAAGCATCGTAGGAACCGGGTTTCAGCCAGTTATTTTCATCAAAGCTCAGCTGGGGCACTTGAAAATATCTAGTCTCCGTCTGTAATTGAACAGGCTCCTTCACTTCGCGATAATCCGTTAGGATGGGACTAGCAGGCTGGATCCACCGCTCTCCTGCGGCAGCTGAACTTTCAACCACATGTGATCCCATGGTCCTTTCCGATTATCCCACTCTGCGGCCACATGGACGACCTGATCTTCAATGGATTCTCCGGAAAGTTTATCTACATAGGGATGCAAATAGGCGACCTCCGTACCGGACAGTTTAACATCATAGGAAACCGCTGTTTCATGGACATCTTCCAATAGGTCCGGGTTTGCTATCCATTTTTTCCCCATCCAGGTGTCGACCTGATACCAAATCCCACTCCCTGCACTAAAGCTGTTCACACTATGAAATTTCAACGGTCGATAGGAAAAACTAGCCGTTGCATGAAGCTTCTGTGGAGACAGCCGAAAGCTTGCACCAAGCTCCATGTCTGGATCATCATAAAGCGGCGTTTCAACCGCTATCGTAATAGCTTGATCCAAAGCCTCTACTTCACCCACAATCATCTCGGGGTCCTCTTTGATCCATTTGGGACCGAGCCATGTTTCCACCAGGTACCACACCTGATCTCCACCTAAGCTAGCCGAATCTAGAACTGCTACCGATTGATAAGCAGATATGGACCCAACAGGCTTCTCCGTACCCACATGATCGTTATAGATGGGCGTGTCCTGCTTAACAAATAGATGATCGAACCCCAAAGTAGGTTCGGAAGCTAATGCGGTACTGGACGATACCGTTGAAAACACGAGCATGACGGTTAAAGCAACTCTCCTTCGAATACACCCTGATATTCTTATAATTTCCACTCCTTTCCATTCTGTTAGTTGTACGCCGCAAAAACAGAATTGTTTCTTGAAATTGCATGAAAAATGGATTCCACCCTAACCCCCAATATCTATAGAAAAATTGTGATGAATTTCATTTTATATCATGTTAGCATTCGAAATGTAAGATTCTAGAAATGGAGAGGAGCACAAAAGATGAACATCCGCTTCGAAACAATGCCAAATTATCGCATCGCTTATGTTAGACAATGTGGGCCGTACGGACCCGAACATGCAAGAGCCATGGATCAGCTCAAAAAATGGGCTAGCAGCAACCATTTACTGAATGAGTCAGCCATATTGCTTGGCATACCGCAAGATAACCCTCAAATTACGCTTCCTGAAAAATGCCGATACGACGCATGTATTGTACTTACAAACGATGTTCCGGCAGATGGTTCCATTCATTTCGGTGAATTACCGGGAGGGGACTATATGATTCGGACGATTCCACATACAGCAGATGCAATTCAAATCGCTTGGTCTGAAATCATCTCAGCAGTTCATCAGCAAGGATATGAAATAGAAAACAAACCTCTGTTTGAACGATATTCAGGCGAAATGCTCTCTACTGAAAAATGTGAACTATGTGTACCCGTTAGACCTGTCTCACATACTTAGCATGAAGAAAAGCCCGGGCGATGTTTCTATCGCTCGGGCTTACTTGTTTTATCCTTCTTTGAATCCTCACCTTCTAGTTTTCTCCTATTGTCAACATGGATCCATAAGTGATAGAAAGTCCAAAATACTGGAGCAATCAACACGGCAAAAAATTTTTGTTCATTAGGCAAATAGAGCGCTAATAAAATTGCGATGCAAGCAAATGGAGGTAACAAAATCGCATATTTTTTCCAGTGCAACAGGTATTCCCCCCTTCAATGGGATTATACCAAACATTCACATGATGCCAAGGATCATTTTTATTTTTTCAAAAGCAAATACATAAAATAAGGAGCGCCGATCAAGGCGACCATGATACCCGCTGCAATCCCCTCCGGTTCCACCAGATTACGTCCGATCGTATCCGCAATCAGCAACAGCCAGCCGCCGAGCAGAATCGCGATAGGAATAAACAGCTGATTCCTCGGCCCCACCAGCGCTTTAGCAATATGCGGCGCCAGCAAGCCTACGAATGCAATACCTCCCGTTACGGAGACCGCCGAAGCAGCCAGTGCAACGGCTGTGAGCAGAAGAATGATTCTTTCTTTCTCAACTGAAACTCCTACCCCTGTCGCTACAGGCTGCCCTAGTGCTAGAAGATTCAACCTCTGCGCTTTATAGAGAGTGAACGGAATCAGTACAATCAACCACGGTAGCAGTGCCCAAATGAACGGCCAATCCGTCCCCCAAATCGACCCGGCTATCCACTTCGCAATAAAGTCTACCTTCGCCTTTTCCGCCGATGAGATCACCATAATCATGATACCCGAGAGCGCAATGGAAAATCCGAAACCGATCAGTACGAGCCGTACGGGCTGCAGTCCTGTACCTCTTTGGTAGGAACACAAGTAGATCAGCAATGAAGTCACGAACGCGCCTAAGAAAGCAACCAGAGGAATGACATACACAAAAGAACCTGGCTCGATCGGAACAAACACGAAGAAAATCGCGACAGCTACTCCCGCGCCAGAATTGATCCCAAGGATCCCAGGGTCGGCCAAATCATTGCGGGTAATGCCCTGCAGAATGGAACCGGACAATGCGAGAGCCATTCCCCCCAGCATCGTAATGACGATACGCGGCATTCTGAGTGTGAAAAGCACGAAATTTTCTTTAAATGTACCCTGTCCGAGCAAAGTCGGAATGATTCGATCGTAAGATACTGACGAAGAACCTAGACCTAGACCGATCATGATGGTAACCAAGATAAGCAGCATGCCGCAAAGAACCAAGAGTCTCTGCTTTCTTACAAGTGCCTGCTGAATCACGATGTGATCCCCCTCCCTTTACACTCGACCAGCAGAAAAAACGGCAGCCCCAGCACCGCGACAACGGCCACTACAGGCGTCTCAAAAGGAGAATGGACCGTGCGTGCCAGCATATCGGCAAACATCATGAACGTAGCCCCGAAAATAGCCGACAAAGGGAGAATATGCCGGTAGTTCTGCCCGACAACAGTCCGGACGACGTGCGGGATCATCAGACCAACGAAGGCGATATTGCCGACTAATGCAACGGATGCGCCTGCCAGCAAGACCACAACGATAAACAGCACAGCTTTTATCTGAAAAAGCTTTTGCCCAAGCCCAGCAGCAACTTCCTCACTTAGACTTAGGATCGTCAACTGATTCGATAGCAGCAATGCGACCAAAGTTCCTGCCAGAATGACAGGCCCGATTGCTACAATTTGCGACCACGACGTGCCGATCATACCTCCCGATGTCCACATGGAGACGTCCTTGGAAATTTTGAAGTAAATGCCTACACCTTCCGAAACGGCAATGAGGAATGCAGTGACCGCCGCGCCTGCTAGCACAATTCGGAGCGGTGAGAATCCTCCTCTTTTCATCGCGCCTATCCCGAATACCATGGCTGCGCCGACCGCAGCTCCAAGAAAGCATGCTGTCATCATGCCAAAGTACGTCAGAGCAGGCAGAAACGCAATCGTACATGCCAGCGCTGCGCTGGAACCAGCCGTTAGTCCAAGCAAGCCGGGATCGGCAAGCGGATTTCTCGTCATCCCCTGCATGATGGCACCTGAAACCGCCAGAGCAGCGCCCACAAGGATCCCTGCCATTTCACGCGGAAACCGAATTTCCCGAATCATGGTCAAATGATCGCCTGAAGTGCTCGAAGTCAGCGCCGTCCATACTTCGTTTAGCGTTGTGTCAGCAGCACCCTGAACCATCGAAATAACAAAAATAACGGCAAACAATAGCAGATTCACTGCCAAGGCAATACGAAATGACATCCTTGATTGAACTACTCTCATTGGAATCCTCTCATCTTCGATTATATTCGGTGTTGATAATGATTATCATTAACAATAATGAATACGATACTGTACAGGCTCAACCTTTGTCAATAATTTTTCATTGTATTCACGGACAAAACAAGGTATATTCATTAATAATGATTCTCAATATCATTTAAAAGGCTAGGAGTGAGTGAACTTATGGTGCAGCAGGAGCAAGTATTCGATGTCACCATTATTGGAGGCGGACCAGCCGGACTTTACTCGGCATTTTATAGCGGACTTCGAGAAATGAAGACAAAAATCATAGAATTTCAGCCGCGTCTTGGCGGTAAGATTCACGTGTACCCGGAGAAAATGATTTGGGATGTTGGCGGCTTGACACCTATCTCAGGAGAAAAACTCATACAACAGCTGGTCGAACAAGGTTTAACCTTTCAACCCGAAGTGGTTCTGAATGAAAAAGTGGAATCCATACAGCGCAGCGATGACGGTTTTTTTGAACTTCAGACTTTATCCGGACAGATCCATTATTCCAAAACAGTTATTGTAGCCGTCGGCTCCGGAATCTTAAACCCCAAAAAGCTGGAGATCGAAGGTGCAGAGCGTTACGAGGTTTCCAACCTCAATTACACCGTGAAGTCGATGCAGAGATTTAAAGGCAAAACCGTCATTATTTCCGGTGGAGGCAATTCCGCTATCGATTGGGCGAATGAACTGGAGCCTATTGCCGGGCGTGTCTATCTTACCTACCGGAAAGACCAGCTGAACGGGCACGAAGCGCAAGCCACTCAGCTTAGGAACAGCTCTGTTGTCTGCCTTTTGAATACCTCTATAACCAAACTAATCGCTTCCGAGGAGCATGATAGAATTGCCCATGTCGAGCTCACCAAGCACGACACAGGTGAAGTTGAATATCTGTCCATTGATGAAGTCATTATTAATCATGGATACGAACGCGACACTACCCTTCTGCAAAACAGTACCATACACATTGAAATGGCGCAGAACTACTATATTTCAGGCAGCTCCACTAGTGAATCCTCTGTTGAAGGGCTTTATGCTGTTGGAGATATCCTCTACCACCCCGGCAAGGTAAATTTAATAGCGGGAGCATTCCAGGATGCTGCGAACGCAGTGAACAAAGCGAAGCTATATATTCAACCGACAGCGGAAAAATATGGAATGGTCTCTTCGCATAACGAAGTGTTTAAACAACGAAATCGGGAGCTTGTGAAGCAAATGTACAAGTAAGCTGCCTATGTGTTTACCTGTCTTTACATAATAAAGTAGGGATGGACCAGGAGCTGCCCCCTATTCCATCCCTTATCTTTTCGCCGTTCTATTTGGAAAATTCACATCTCCCCTGACTCCGCTACTGCTCCAAGTCCTTGATCGCTGAACATACGGTAGCTAAGGTCCACTGTGGATTGGCATACCCCGCTGGCGCATTCAAATATGGCAGCCATGCCTCTTGAAAGCCCGATTTTGCTTTGGCCGCGCTGCACGCTTCTACAACATTTTCCCCTGTAGAAGTTCTGGTTAGTAACTCCTTCGCAGCAGAGCGAAGTTCTGGATAACACGTTCAAACTCCACTTCCTCATCGTGGTCGATGCCGCCTTCAACTAGCTTGCCACCAAAGAGAAAAGCATACGGCTGATAAGAAGCCTTCTTCTTTTCGCTTGCTGCCTTAAATTCCTTTAAAGCTCTTTCCGTATGCCCTAGTTCTTCCGACCATAGCCCATCCATAAGCAGATGATAGGGTGTCGGCGAATCGGCAAATACCCGATCCTTCATGACAAGAGCAAGCTGTTCGACCCTGTAAGTATCCGTAAAATCTCTTTGCCACATGCCTGCACCAACGGAGTCGATGAGCCCTCCGGTAAGCCGCAGCTCACCGTTTTTCACCTCAACCTTGACCACACTGGCCATTTCCGCTGATCCTTGCAGCATGTCAAGCTGATCGTTAGCCGTCCATGTTGATATCGTATAGGTGGAAAAAGAAGTATGGGCTCCGCTGTTTACGGATACCCAAATGATCTCCGGCTTACCATCGCCAGTTAAATCCTCAGCAGCCTCCACATTGGCTCTTGAGAAGTTGACATTAGGAAAGTCGAAGGTTTGCAGCCTAAATCGTGAATGCTTATACGAGATTACAGCTCCGTAAGCTTTGCGCTGCATGAATTCACCCGCCTGCGGGTCTCCCGAACTTTCATACAGTACACAAGCCCACTCATCGCTTGCCTGATCACCATCTAAATCAGCATGTATGAGCTTGATCGGCTCCCCTGTCGAATCGTAAGGGGCGGCTATGGCCTTCAGCCATTCGGACATATCTTCAGGCTTTTGCTGAAGCTTTTCGAGTTCTTGTGTGATGTGATCCTTAAGGGAAAGCTGAAATGGCTTAGTCTGATGACCGGAGGAGCTTGAAGCTTCACTTGAAGCGCTAGTCTCCATCAGCAATGGATGGTTCGACTGTATATCGGTCGATGCAGTTGAGGCAACACCAGATGCTCCCTGCTTCCCGTATACCGATATGAACACAATGATGCTGATCATGATAAAAGATACTCCACCTATCAGGGTAAATAGCCTTGTCTTGTTCATGTGTTCACATTCCTTCGCCAGCCGTATGTATAACTAATAGACGAAGGATGAAAGAAATTCGTTTATTTTAGACTTGGAGCTGCCTTTCTAATCTTAGAGCTGCCAAGATTCTACCAATTGAGCCGCCGTGGAAGGATGATACCCCTTGCCGATCAGGTAGGATCGGGCAGACGTCTTTCGAAGTGTATGCTCGGCGGAGTATTGACGCGCTTCATCTAGCCCTTGTGTCACGCAGATCTCTACGTGCTGCAAAGTTTCCATTTTTAGTTGTTCGTTTGAGGTTGTATAAGATGATTCCACACAATACCTGCTATATTCAGGCGGCATGTACGAGGTAGATACATCCCCTGTCATACGCATGACAGGCATGCTCTCCCGACAGCCAATCGGCGGACCGAGGATGACCGATTCCCGGATTGGGGCGACAGCTTTGGCGAATTCCTCCCCATCGACACAATAAGCAAGCTCCACAATATCCTTGGGAAGTGATCGCAGGAAATCCGCCCCGTAGACGATATCCGGCGTAGGTTGGTCAAAGATCGCCATGGTATACGTATGATCGGCTTCCGCCACGAACCAGTGGAACCAGCCCTTCGGAAATACCGCAACCTGTCCGGGCTTTAAACGGTACGTCATTAATCTATGTGTGAAGGGGTTGAATACACTAGCAGTCACCTCACCGCTGATCACAACAATCATCTCGGTCACATTGGTGTGCCAATGCGGCTCAACAATTTTCCCTTTGCTTAAGTAAATGTTAAAAAAGCCCGTCTTGATCGCAGGCATTTGCTCTCCGAACAATTGTGTGAGGAAATTATTTGGATCGCACTTATAATTAAGCGTCTGATTGGAATCGGCCGCCAACTCTAAATCGGGGTGCTCTAAAACATGATCGTTCATATCAGGTAGGGCTCCTTTGCTTCTGGGTGTATGACTATGCACTATATGCAGGGCACCTGCGAATGGACACCATCAACCGCGAGAGTTCGAGTAACAGGTAAGTATAAAAAAAGTGTGCATCGCAGAGATGCACACCTAGACTGTTGTTTATAATAATTGGAGGGCTCAGTAGTATTCGGAGAAGCTTAGCGGCGCCTTTGACAGTATTGTTATCAACTTCGAAGGCTCTCCTTTTCCAATTCGCTGATCCGAAGACTGCGCTCCATTCCCTTATTAAGCGTGGAATTCTTGTCCAGAACGAACTTCTTTCACATAGCCGGCACGAATAACGAAATCACCGAAATGCTCGCCTTCGTTTCTTTCCTTCGCGTACTTCGTAATGATCGGCTGCAGAGATTCGAGAATCTCTTTTTCTCCGATGTTCTCTTTGTACAGCTTGTTCAGACGCTCACCTGTATGCGCGCCGCCCAGATACATGTTGTATTTGCCTGGAGCCTTACCAATAAAGGCGATCTCCGCCAGCATCGGTCTTGCGCATCCATTCGGGCATCCTGTCATACGAATGACAATTTCCTTATCAATCAAACCTGCTTCTTCGAGCATGGGTTCAATTTTGTCCATCAAGGATGGCAGGTAACGCTCGGACTCCGCCATAGCCAGACCACATGTCGGCAAAGCAACGCATGCCATGGAGCTTCTGCGCAGCGCAGATTGCTGGGAACCGTCAAGCAGTCCGTACTGCTTCACAAGCTCTTCAATCGCTTTTTTCTTCTGACTGCTGATGTTCCCGATGATCAGGTTTTGGTTAGCTGTCAGTCTGAAGTCTCCGGTATGAATCTTAGCGATTTCGCGCAGAGCGGTCATCAGCTCATAGCCGTCCTCGTCCTTCACACGGCCGTTTTGAATAAACAGCGTCAAGTGCCACTTGTTGTTGCTTCCCTTCACCCAGCCGTAACGGTCGCCGTTGTGCTCGAAGGAGAATGGACGCGCCGCTTCCAGCTTCCAACCCAAACGCTCGGTAAGTTCGCCGATGAACCAGTCGATACCGCGATCATCGATCGTATATTTGAAACGAGCATGCTTACGTACAGAACGATCACCATAGTCGCGTTGGATCGTTACGGTTTTTTCCGCAAGCTCAATTGCTTGCTCAGGCTTGATAAATCCGATGACTTGAGCAACTTGAGGATACGTCAGAGGGTCGCCGTGCGACATCCCCATGCCTCCACCTACGGATACGTTAAAGCCAACCAGACGTCCATCTTCAACGATGGCGATAAAGCCAAGATCTTGTGAGTACACGTCAACATCGTTGGATGGCGGAACTGCCACACCGATCTTGAACTTACGCGGCAGGTAAACGGGACCATAGATAGGCTCTTGAATCGTGTCGTTCGTATCTACAATTTTTTCCCCGTCCAACCAAATTTCATGGTAAGCCTTCGTCTGCGGATCCAAATGAGTGGAAATGCGGGATGCCCACTCGTATACTTCGGAATGAACGTCCGATTGGTACGGATTCGGGTTACACATCACGTTACGGTTTACGTCTCCGCAAGCAGCAAGCGTGCTCAGGAGCGACTCGTTAACTTCTTGAATCGTTTTCTTCATGTTCCATTTCAAAACGCCGTGCAATTGGAACGATTGACGAGTTGTCAAGCGAATCGTTCCGCTCGCATATTGTTGCGCAACCCGATCCATCATCAGCCACTGATCAGAAGTCACAACCCCACCCGCTGCACGGACACGGAGCATGAATTGGTACGCCGGCTCCAGCTTTTGCTTCTGGCGTTCATTACGCAGGTCACGGTCATCCTGCATGTAGCTTCCATGGAATTTCATCAGACGGTTATCATCTTCCGGAATAGAACCCGTAATCGGGTCTTTCAGCGTCTCTTCGAGACTTCCCCGCAAGTAATTACTGCGGATTTTAATCGCTTCTACATCGCTGTGCGGTGCGCTATTTTTTGAAAGTAAATTGTTTTCTGACATGTAGGCCTTACTCCTCTCGTGATCCTTGAAACATGCTTCCTAGTAAACATCACGCTGATAACGTTTTTGGTGCTGCATGCGGGATAAGTATTCAGCCGCCTCTTCCGGACTGAATCCGCCCTCTTGCTCAATAATCTTAGCCAGGGTGTGATGAACGTCATGAGCCATCTTCTTCTCATCGCCGCACACATATACACTGGCTCCTTCTTGCAGCCATTTATAAAGCTCGGCGCTCTTCTCAAGCATCCGGTGTTGTACATATACTTTTTGATCGGTATCACGGGAGAAAGCGACATCCATGCGTGTCAGAACGCCGTCTTTCAGCCATTTTTGCCATTCAATTTGGTAAAGGAAGTCTGTAGAGAAGTGTTGATCTCCATAGAACAACCATGTTTTTCCTTCTGCTCCCAACTCTTCACGCTCACCCAAGAAAGCACGGAAAGGCGCTACACCGGTACCTGGTCCGATCATAATAATCGGAGTGTCCGGATTCTCCGGCAGCTTGAAGTTCGGATTGTTCTGAATGTAGACAGGAAGTGTGTCGCCTGCTTTGATTCTTTCCGCCAGCTGTACAGAGCATACTCCGTAACGCTCTCTGCCTAGGTTTTCATAACGAACGGCGCGAACCGTTACATGAACTTCATCAGGGAATGCCTTGTTGCTGCTTGCGATGGAATATAATCTTGCAGGCAGCTTGCGAAGTACAGCGACGAAATCGCCTGCAGGGATGCCCTTCAGCGAGAAATCCTGCACGAGATCCAGCAAGTCACGTCCGTGAATGTAGGACTTCAGATCCTGCTCGCGTCCCGGACCTACCAGTTCTTGTAATCTTTCATTGGAAGAGAGCTTTGCAACTTGCTCCATCAAAGGTTTTGTCAGCAGTGTAATTTCAAAATTACGGAGCAGCGCATCGCGCAGGGAGCTCTTTTCTCCATTTTTGTTGATTGTAACGCTCTCTTCTGCATTCCAGCCCATGGCTTCAATGATCTCTTCCACAAGACGCGGATGGTTCTCCGGATAGATCCCGAGGCAATCGCCTGGTTCATATTGCAAGTTGGAACCTTCCAAGGAAATTTCCACGTGACGGGTTTCGCGGTCGGAGCCGCGGCCGTTTAAATTCAGATTTTCAAGCACTTCGGCTTGGAATGGATTCGTGCGGGAGAATTCCGACTCCTCACCGCTTGGAGCTGCTGCTGTAGCACCGCCAGCAGGAGCAGCTGCGGATGATGCCGCGCTTAAGGAAGCCAGAACCTGATTCATCCACTCTGCAGCTGCATCGTCAAAATCTACGTCGCAATCCATGCGAGGCACGATACGTTTGCCGCCAAGCTCTTCAAGACGAATGTCAAAATCTTTGCCCGTTTGGCAGAACAGCTCATAAGAGGTGTCTCCAAGCGCAAGGACGGAGAAGCGCGTATCTTCTAGCTTAGGCGCTCTTTTGCTATTCAGGAATTCATGGAAGGAAATCGCATTATCAGGCGGTTCTCCTTCGCCGTGAGTACTGACAACGACGAGCAGGTTTTGTACCTTTTTAAGTCCGTTCGGTTTGAAATCGCTCATGGAGGAAAGGGCTACTTGGAACCCGTTATCTTCGAGCTTCTTGCTTACTTTCTTAGCTAGGCCTTGAGCCTTGCCTGATTGAGACCCGAAGAGAACGGTAACCTCTTTGGAAATAGCAGGCGCCGCTGCGGGAGCTGCTAAAGGAGCTGTACCAGGGGCAGCAGCTGAAGCCGAACCTTGTGTAGCTGTCAAATATCCGCTCAGCCAAATACGCTGCGTGTCGGTCAGTGTCGGGAGCAGTCGATTCAGCAATTCGACTTGATCTTGATTAAAAGGACTATTCATAACTTGAAGTTCCAAAAAAATCCACCTCTCATAGCATGCGATGATAGTAGTGTATTGCTTTGCATTTCTCCATTTATTTCACTCTACTGAACCTATCATAGCATACGGGTATGGGTCAATTAGAATGATTTTATATCATTAATCAGGAAAGCTGATAAAGGAACAAATCCTTTGCATTTCTAGCCTTTCTACTCATATTTTGTCTAATTCCGAGGTTTTTTTCGCTTCATTTCGACCACATACGCATAGTCCGGTTTTGTCACAATTCTACAACAATTTCAAGAGGAGCGGCAGCTGAAAAAGAAAAAATCCGCTGCGTGAGGACAAATTCGCACACCAGCGGATCGCTTCCCTATTTATTTGTTTCGATTCTTGAATAGCAGATAGATAAAAAAAGGCGCGCCCACCCCCGCCGTAAAAACGCCCGCCGGGATATCATGAGGCAAGAACACGGTTCTGGCAACGGTGTCGGCTGTCAGTAAAATCAAGCTGCCGGTAAGAGCCGCAACCGGTAAGATGCTCCGATAAGATGTCCCCGTCAGCTTCTTCGCCAGATGCGGAGCTATCAATCCGATAAATCCGATGGTTCCTGCCACAGCCACAGCTGCACCGGCCAGCGCCACGCTAATTCCAAGCAGCAGCACGCGGTGCAGCTGCACCGGCTCCAAGAGCAGTCGCAAGCTCATCTCCCAGCTCTTGAATATTGATCAGGTATGCATACAGCAAAGCAAGCGGAATCAGAATCCCTACCCAAGGAAGCAGCGTATAGACTTGCCCCCAGTTCGTTCCGTAAATGCTTCCCGTCAGCCATACATAGGCTTGTCCGGCTGCTTTAATAGGACTCAATATGAGCATCAACATCGTCAAGGAGCTTGTGGCGGCAGAAATGCCGATGCCGATCAGCACTAGTCTGACAGGAGTTACTCCCTTGTTCCACGCGAGTACGTAAATCACCAAAGAGACGAGAGCCGCACCGGCAAAAGCAGCCAGCGGCAGCCATTGAATGCTAAGGATGCCGGTGAGGTAAGTAATAAACGCAACCGCGGCGAGAGCTGCGCCCCCAGAGATGCCGATGACATCCGGCGAGGCAAGCGGATTGCGAATGACCCCTTGCAGAATGGAGCCTGACACGCCCATAGCCGCTCCAACGCATACTGCAATGATGATCCGCGGGAGTCGCAGCGTGCCAAGGATCAGCTCGTTTTGCGGCGTACCATTGCCCAAGAAGGTTCTCCATACCTCCGCCGGGCTCGTGAATTGATTGCCGAGTCCGATACTGAGCAGAAACAGAGCCATTGTAAGTACAAGAAGCACCAAGATAACCCCTGCCGTTCTCATCCGCCCGCCCCTCCTTTCGCCCGGACACTCTTACGCGCCATATACAAAAAGAACGGTACGCCGATCACCGCTGTCATCACACCGATTGGCGCTTCCCCCGGCATAATGACATATCGAGCCGCAATATCCGCGGCCAGCAGAAGAACGGCTCCTAACACAGCGCTGTAGGGTATCACCCACCGATAATCGACTCCAACCAGAAAGCGCGCAATATGCGGAGTAACAAGCCCTACAAAGCCGATAGATCCCGCCACCGCTACGGAGCTTCCCGCGAGTACGACGATTGTTCCTGCAACAGCAGCTCGAACCAGCGCTCCCCGTTGCCCAAGACCGCGCGAAATGTCCTCGCCCGCTGAGAGAATATTCAAGGGATGCGCTAACAGACAAGCGGCAGCTCCAGCTGCCAGCATATAAGGCAGAACCGGCAGCAATGATTCGGCAGCTTTGCCAGCAACGGATCCGGCTAGCCAGAACATCACGTTTTGAAGCCCCGCTTCATCCATAACGAGCATACCTTGCGTCAATGAGCCGAATAGCGCAGACATGGCGGCTCCGGCTATCACCACCTTCATGGGTGACATGCCTTCCTTGCCCAGGGATCCAAGCAGGTAGACAGCTGTCGAAGCAAGTGCGGCTCCTGCAAAAGCGACCCATATTAGCTGATCCACTGCGGTAATCGGGAGACATGCAAGAGCAAGTACGACAAAAAATACAGCGCCTGCATTAATCCCGAAAATCCCCGGCGAAGCCAGGGCATTTCGGGTCAAGGCCTGCATAAGCGCTCCTGCAACGGCCAAATTCACACCTATCATAGCCGCAAACAGAGCTCTCGGCAGGCGTGTAGTACGGATAATGACATGCTCGGTTGAAGAAGGCTGATAATGTATAAACGAATCCCAGGCTGTTATCCAGCTGATTTTGGTAGCGCCAAGCACAATGCTTAAACAGACAAAGACGAGCAGAATCACGATGCCAAGCATCAATCCTGCCGCTTTCCAAGGTGTTTGATGCAATAACGGTCTCACGAAGCCCACCTCTTTGCTTATTGCTGTAAACTTCTTGAGGCTGCTAACTCCCATGAGTCAACAGCCTCGCGAATCGAACTTATTTGGTCAAACCGTAAAAGCCGTAGAGATCATCGACCATCTCCATGGCCGCGAGCGGGCCCGAGCCGTTATTCCAAACAGCCGTATCCACTTCAAATACTTGTTTGTTCTTGACGGCTTTTAATTGTTTCCAAAGCGGATGCTCGGTCCATGCTTTTCTCAAATCAAGCCGGCCGTCATTTCTCGTTGTGCTGGTTTGGTCAAATATGATATCTGCATCCATTTGCGGAATGTTTTCTTTGGAGGTGAGCTGCACACCCCATTCGGTGCCTCTCTGGCTGGCCGGACGAGCAACGCCCAATTCCTGCAGGACAAGAGCTGAAAATCCGGTATACACGATTCTTGCGTGATCAACGCGGAAATCGACGATCCCCGCTTCCTGCTTCAATTTGTCACCCATCTTGGCCTTGAAGTCGGCTGCTTTGCGATCCCATTCGCTTAAGAACTGCTTTTCTTCTTCCTGCTTGTTCATTGCCTCCGCCGAAACGTGAAGCGTATCCTTCCAAATATGCACTTCTTCCAGCATGACGGTCGGCGCGATGGCGCTGAGTTGATCGTAAATTTTTTCATCACGGGTCTTCGAACCGATAATTAAATCAGGCTGGAGGGCTACCAGCTTCTCCAAGTCCGGCTGATTTTCTGATCCGAGATTGGTAACGCCGTCCATTTGCGCCCGAATGTAGTTGTACCAGGGCTGCTCAATCCAGGCTTCCACCGCACCTACCGGTTTAACATGAAGTGCCAGTGAAGCGTCTGTCGCTCCTTGAAACAAGGTGACGACTCGCTTAGGCGTTCCTTTGATTTCTGTCGTACCCATTGCATGCTTCACGCTTCTAACAAGTTGATTATCCGCAGATACAGGTGCTGATGAAACTGGTGCTGTTGCAGACGCCTCCTTCGCACCAGCCGTTGCCGGTTCCGGTGACGCTCCAGCCTGCTGCTGCGGCTGACAGCCTGCAAGCGTGAGTACGGCGAGTATCACAGCCCCAAGCATCAAGGATAATCGATTGGGCCTTACCATTTGTTGTAACCTCCTCTGTCCACACAAAAATGATTGATATTGATTCTCATTCTTATTATATAGAAGGTGAGCTTCATGACCATGGATAATTGCGACCGATTGACTTGTACATTCCCGACAAGTAACCCCCTATACTCGCAATAACTGGCGGTTCAATCCCAAATGATCCCTAAGCGTGCTGCCGCTATATTCCGTTCGATAGATGCCGCGATTCTGCAGCTCCGGAACGACTTTGCCCACAAAATCATCCAAACCGCACGGCAGCAGAGGGGGCATCAGATTAAAGCCGTCCGCCGCGCGAAGCTTCATCCACCGCTCCATCTCATCAGCGATCTGGACGGCTGTTCCGGCATAGGTGAAGTGCCCCCGGCCTCCAGCAGTGCGGATAATCAACTCGCGGATCGACAGCTTCTCCCGCTGCGCCAAATCCGCATATAGCTGAAAACGCGCCTTCTGACCTTGAATCTCTTCGAGACTAGGAAGATCGGCGAGCGGCACGGGGCCATCGAGCGGGTAAGCAAACATATTCGTTTGCAGCGTATCCGACAAGCACTGCAGCCCGTAATCCGAAACGGCTAGTTCATTCAGTTCCTGCTCCTTGTCCTTGGCTTCCGCCGCCGTATCGCCGACATAAGGAATAAATCCGGGCATAATTTTCAAATCATCTTCTGCTCGTCCATACTTGCCCATGCGCCGCTTCACATCGGAATAAAACGCCATGGCATCCTCTGCAGTATACTGCGCAGTGAAGATAACTTCCGCATACTGGGAGGCAAACTCCTTGCCGCTATCCGAGGAGCCCGCTTGAACCAACACCGGATAGGTTTGAGGTGAACGAGGGATATTGAGGGCGCCTTTTACTGAAAAATAAGCTCCTTCAAACTCTGCGGCGTGAATGTACCGCGAGTCCGCATACATACCCGATTGTTTGTCAATCACAAGCGATTGTTCCCCCCAGCTATTCCAGAGACGCTTAACAACTTCCACGAATTCTTTACCTTTTGCATACCGGTCTTCGTGCTCCAAATGGTGCTCCCTACTGAAATTTCGCGCCGTAGCGTCTCCGGTAGAAGTCACGATATTCCAGCCTGCACGGCCGCCGCTGATGTGATCCAGCGAAGCAAACTTCCGGGCGATATGATAGGGCTCGTTGTAGGTCGTCGAAGCCGTTGCCGTCAGACCGATCCGGTCTGTTACTGCCGCGATCGCGGAAAGCAGTGTGAAAGCTTCAAGCTGGGGAATGACACGGTACTGAATCATTTTGGTTAAACGGTACTTCTCAGCGAGGAAGATGGAATCCATCTTCCCTCTCTCTGCTGTCTGCGCCAGCTTTTGATAGTAGTCAAGACTTGTGGCCTTATGGGGCTGCGCCTGAGGATGCCGCCAAGACGCTTCATGATGTCCCGTGCTTAAAATAAATAAATTAAGATGCAATTGCCGATGCGTGGGATCCATTCCTCTTTCCTGCCTCCTCTCCGTTCTGTCGAGCCGATTGTTTATCGTGTAAAGCAGCCTTCTTATCCTTAACCGAAGTGCGTGTAGCCCAGTTCTTTTCTTTTTGCAGCTTCTCTGTGCTGCTTCTCCAGAGCCTTGAGGCCGATAGCCTCGGCTTGCTTTGGATTCACTACGAATACGCCGTCATCGTCTCCTAAGATCAGATCACCAGGATGAACGCTAACGCCACATACACTTACTGCCATGTTAACTTCCCCTCCAAATTCAAGGAGCGGGTTGTCAAAGCGCTGATTCCTTTAGAGTAAACGGGAAACCCAAGCCCGGTAATGACGCGTACGTCAGCCGCACAGCCGGACACAATCACACCTGCTACTCCCTTGGCAAGAGCGGCGTAAGTCCTGAATTCTCCCCAGCAGGCCCGCTGGTCGTCGCCGGACATATCGATCACGAGTACATCGCCTGGCTCCGCCATCTCCAGAGCATGCCGAATGGCGGTCGAATCCAGGTGCGGAATGCGCACAGTAAGCGCGTTGCCTAGCAATCGAATGGGGCGAAAGAGCGGCTGCAGGCCGTTTAAAAATCCAAAATCCGTGACATGTCCAATCGTCGAGGGACTAATCTCTTGATACAATTCAAGCAGCTCGGGCGTGACGCCCTGAACACGCGGATCCATGCGAAACATCGGTTACCCTCCTATCGAAGCATGCGTTTGTTCGACCTTCTGCTTCTCTTTCATCGTCTTCAGCACATGCAGCGGATTCGGCACCTCACCTTGCCCGAACGGCATGCTGCCAGGCACCCGAAGATGCTGCTTGATCAGCGGTCGGACGACCTGCTTCCACGGCCACATCGCTTGTTCGAATAAAGACGATCTCAATACCCGCTCCACCTCTTGAGGAAGCTCTGCTTGTACGATTGCCTGCTCAAGACATGACTCCAATTCCGTCCACAGCACCTCTTCCGGAATACCGTAATGCTTGGCTACACAGGTCAACACCGCACATCCGTTCACTTGAATGCCAAGCATTTGGAAAAAAGCGAGCAGTTTCTCCGGATGGTCATGATATAGCGAATTGGGATAACCGGGACGCAGTCGGTACGCCGGATCTTCCAAACCGTTCGCGTTCAACCACGGCACATACAGCCGGACGGCATCGTGATCGCGAAGCAGCAGCCCTTCGATTTTTCCTCTCCTCCACACCAAGACGCAATTCTGCCCATGAATTTCAGGCATGATCCCAAGCTTGAATAACCGGAAGATCAGCTCAAAATAAGGAATAAATACTTCTCGAAACAGCAGCCGGATATTCGCTTCGCTGTATTCAGCGCCAAGGAAAGCCAGCCATTCGTCAAACACATGCCCCTGCCTGTCGGCACTGGCGACAGCTAGAGTAGACATAGGAAACAGCCGCACATCCTCATCCTCGATGAGTGCTGCCGGATATTGACGAACCATTACCGATACATGACGCGGATAATCAGCAAATAAATCCCGGTCTTCCGGCAGATACGCCCACCAGAACGTCTCATCGCACAAGAAGAGCTGTTCCCTCAGCCTCTCGTCAAGTGCCGTCGCATTTCGCAGAAGCCGTTCCGCGCACTGACCGTTCATAAGCTTGATCGCCGACAAATACCGAAGGCCGCCTAATGAATACATACCCAACGGCAGCTTCACGTGACAGGTACCTCCGCTTTCCGGCATTAAGGATCTCACTGAAGATGTCGCGTAGTATTCGCCGAGTTCAACCTGTAAGGGCACACAAATGCCGGACTCCATTTCTTGCTGCAGCTTTTCCGGCAGTACTTCCTGCATCTGCCAAGGATGTACGGGGATGGGCACATAAGCTTCCGCATCTAATCCTCTACGAACCATTACTTCCGCCAACCGGCATCTCTGCTCCTCACTTAGCAATAGCTTCTCTGGTGTAACGTATAGACAGTCGTCCGATTGTTCTTGTCCACTGGCCAAATACTCGCGCTTAACAGCCATCCAGCTCAGCTTGATGGGATTGGCGAATTCAGCCGTATACTGTCTGCACTCCTCATACCCCCAGCCCTGCTTCACTTTGGATACAGGATGAAACGGACGATCTCGGAACGCAGCCTTCCGTTCTGCAGCAAGCAGGGAAGACATGCTGCCTAAGAGTGACAGAACCGGTGTTTCAGGTCGAGCGTTCTCCAACGACCAAGCCGTATGCTGTACGGTCTGATCAAGCATATCCATGAACCGTGTCAGGCTCTCCTGATCTATTGTGATAGGATCATGGGCATATAAAGCCGCTATGAGCTTCATAAACTCTAGCGGTCCGAGCTGTGTATGCATCACTTGGCTGCCTTCGCCGATCCAAGCTTTAACGGCACCATTATCTCCTGTCAGCCGGTAGGGATGATTCAGGGCGGGCTTGACGAGAAAGCCTGCTGCGATTTCGCTGGTTGATTCCACAAAGATAACGACGCTAACGTGATCATCCAACTCGCCAAGCTCATCTGCAATCGCAGCCAATCGCATATCGTCATGTGACCTTCTGCGCCATTCCTCGGAAGACAGCAGCTTTACAGACGGGTGGTCTTCAAGCAGCTTCTCCGCCAGCATGGCGTTGATTAGATCCTCCAGCACCATTTGTTGTGAGACGCTGATTGACTCTTCTTCGTATGTCATGCTTTCCCTCCTCGCACTCTGCGGTAATGATACAGCGGATTCGGTACCGCTTTCGGTTCAACGTCAGCGTCCTTCCATAATCTTCTGCGAGTCAGCTGTTCGATCCGAATCGTTTCCGAGAACAAATCGTACCGTTCGAAGTTGATGGCATGTTGGGGATGCTCACCCTGATAACGCTCGATCACCTCAGACGTCATTTGCCAAAAGACTCGTTCCTCCACTCCGTATCGTTCGTTGAAGAACAATGCCAAGTCGCCGAGACAAACAAAGAAAAACGCGCTATGAACAAAATCTCTGACCGAGGACAGATCCTCCGTCTGCATATAAGAATGGCGGTTCATAGCGCGATGATGTGCTGGCTCCGCATGTAGCGCAGGACATGCGTCAGGCTCAGTTAAATGGCTTTTGGAAAACCGCAAACCGTCGTGAAAATCCTTTAATGCAAGACGCATTGGCTTTCCCTCGCGATGAATCAACACCATATTCTGGGCGTGCGATTCCATGGCGAGCCCATGCGCATAGAGCATATGAATGATCGGTGTTACCGTCACGTTCAGAAGCTCGCGGGTCCAAGCCTCTACACCATACTTCTGCAGCCAGGGATCAATTAGCGGCTGATCCGCTTCAATATAAGTCAGCGCATTCAGCGGTATCGCACTCTCTCCCGGCTGCAGATGCTTATCCACGCTTTGACGCCAAATCACGCCGATACTACTGTAGGCTTTACTGCGCGTAAGCAGGGGCAGCTTCTCGTAATCGAAGGTGATCCCCGCAAATTCCGTCAGGAATACAACTCCAAGCCGCCGAGCGGTCTCATCATTGCGGGTAACTGCCAGCAGCCAGTCGGATACAAGAGGCGCGTTCAGCACGGTGTGCCTGGCCAATACCCGCTTCGTGGATGTATTCGTGATGTGGAGTGCCATTTTGATCGTAGCTTTCTTCGTCACAGAATCGTTGCTCCAGCTTCGGATTGATTGTTGTGCGCGGTAAACGTCCGGGCCGCTTCCAAGCAGCACGATAACGCAATCGGCAATTTGCCGATAACAGACCGGCATGATCATGTGCTCCCACTGCCATGGATGAACAGGCATAAACAGATAATCATCTGCTTGCAGTCCCCGCTGCTGGAGAACGTTCTTGAAATGCTCTTCGGTTTCGCTCCCCAGCTCTTCCTCCAGAAGTTCCCTGTAGGTAACGCTACTCAGCAGCGCGATCTCGCTGTGGGACGAAGCGATTGCCAGCCAGACGGGTTTCAGTCCTTGCCGGAACTCCGGTCCGTACAGCGCATTTTCCTGCAACGAGAAGCCAATGCGTGATTTATAACAAGGATGATACGGATGCCCGTCCAAACGGCTTTCTATCTCCTGATATGAACTCTGAACATCTACACAGGGCGAAGCGGCTTTGCTCATTTGGGCTTGAACATCATGGAGTAAGGTGTGTTCGAGCTCTTCGAGCAGCATAGAAAGCTTCTCCCCCTGCTGAACCTGACCAAGTACCTCTTCTACGAACAGATCAAGCCTGGCTGAAGATTCTTCCTCTCCCGATCTGCGAATGATCGACTCCCGAACTATGCGGAACCGATCGAATGTCCATTTGCGCGTACATGTAAGCCGGTACTCCACAGGCTCACCTGCTGCAGAAATCCCCTGCAAAGCAAGATTTCTTGATGTACCTGCCTCCTTGGGTAGTCCGCCAACTGGAACCGCAATCCCTTCGTAGAGCACGGCTTCCACCAATTGGCCGAGAACACGCCGCTCCACCTTGCCCATGTACTCGAATGCGGCATATGATACGATCTCACTCTTCATTACCTGCACCTTCTTTCATCTCCTTTATCCCTCACGTTCTCCGGCCATAGCCACAGGCTCCCGGTCGCGCTCGATGACAGGGAATACGTGCCATCGCATCCACAAGCTGCACATCAGAAGTAATATCGCCGAGACGATAAATATCATCGGCAGCCCGAATCCGGTTGCGATGGCTCCCATGCCGAGGGACCCGGCCAGACCTCCCAACAGCACAGCGGAATTCATATAACTGAATGTACGGCTCTCCATCCCTGCAGGAGCGTATTTCCTTATCAGTACGTTCATGGACGGCATCATCCCGCCAATACAAGCTCCCGTGCAGCAGCGAAGCACGATCAGCTGCCAGAGGTGCTGGACGAACGCCTGCGGAATCATCGAGACTACAGCACCTATCACGGCATATACAAATACCCGGTGAGAGCCCAGCTTATCCCCCAACCTGCCTAGATATGGGGCCGTCATCATATTTGCAACTCCCATTGACGCGGTAGTAACGCCCGCTAATACGGCAAGGTTAGCCTGGCTTACTGATAGCTGCTGCACATAAAGCGGAATTAAAGGCAGAGTGCCGATCATGGCGGCTCTTAACAAAGCTGCCGATACAAATAAAGACGGTATGGGCTTCATGCTGAGAATTGTTTTAACATCTTGAATCAAATCTGTTCGAGCGTTCGAGCTCTCCTTTTTTCGAATCGTTCTTTGACGCCGAAGATCACGATGAAGGATGCAAGCCCTATACAAATGCCGGTACAAAAGAACACCGTGCGGAGGCCAAAACGGTCCGCTAGCAGACCGCCTAACAATGGGCCGCAGATGGTGCCGGCGACCGCTCCGGAATGGAGCAAACCCAGTGCGTACCCCGTTCTTTCCTTTGGGGTATTCGTAGCGGTTAACGCTACGGCGGCAGGGCCGAAACCGGACATCATTCCATTGATGAATCGCAGAAGCAGCAGTTGAAGCGGGCTCCCCACGATGCCCATGAGCGTAATGGTGACCGCCATGCCCAGTCCGGAACGCACCAGCATCAGCTTGCGGCCGTGACTGTCGGCGAGCCTTCCCCACACAGGTGAGAGCAGAAACGCCGAGAGCAGATTGGCTCCATAGATCATTCCCGACCAAAGGAGCACCTGCGAAGGGTCCTCAAGCCCCAGTTGCTGCAGATACAGCGGCAAAAAAGGCGTGATACAGCTTGTGGAGGCCATGGCCAAGAATTGGCCGGCATACAAGATGTGCAGGTTCCGCTTCCACGGTTCCAAAGTCACGTCCCCCTCCTCTGCCGTTTCAACTTGGGACATGCTTGGCAGTATTCGTTCACAGCCGATACTTGGAAATAAAAGCAGCACGTTGTTCGGGTGCGGTACTTAGATGAATGGTCACCTTCTCCCGTGAATCTATAGAATCTGGCAAACGGATTGTACGATTCGCCAAACAGCTCTGCAGGCGCATGAGTGACTATATATTGAAAGTCATCCGCGGCCCTCTTCCTTCCCTCGCAATCCAATGCCGCATGAATTTTGTGCTCATACAGAGAATACAGGCGGACTGCCGCATTTTCCCATAAGATAGAGATCGGTGTTTGAGAAGCCTCGGCTAGCGTGCGCCATAGAACGGAAATTTGGTCTGCAAAGAGCCGTTTCAGCACTTGATCCCTATTCCTTTCTCTCTGATCTTCAGGTAAGCTGCTTACCTGAGACTTAGTCACATGCAAACCCGCTAGCCAGTGCCCCTTGCCGTCTTTGGACGGTACCAGGAAGGTATCCTCCAAGGCTGTATGCCACTCCTTGTTGTACACCGACATGGAATAAAGACTTGGAACTACCGACAAAAATGCATACCGTTTGGCAAACATCGAAGCTGTATGGATGCTTGAAGGGTATGACAGCTCTCGGGTCAGTGACGCTACATACTCGGAACAGCTTGAAGCTGTAAGCAAATGGGATACCGGCAGCCATTGTGCTTTGGTCGGAAGGGATCCTTCCGTCACACCAAATTGTTCGGTCAAATTGTCCCATTCCTGATGATCAAACTTGGAAGGCACGCTCATGATCTGACCTTCATCGGATTTGGTATTTGTACGAACAAAGGGGTCTCTCCTCTCGACATCAAACAGCTTGTAAGGTTCGCTTTTGCCGGCAAATATTCGCTAAAGAGCAAATCCTCCACAGCATGCCGCATTCTAGCAGCAGCATCTTGCTCTTGCTCTTGCTCTTGCTCTTGCTCTTGCTCTTGCTCTTGCTCTTGCTCTTGCTCTTGCTCCTGCTCCTGCTCCTGCATTTGCTCCTGCTCCTGCATTTGCTCCTGCAGCAGTTGCTGTACAATGCCCCAGTACTTCTCTTCCCGGTCGCTACTGTAAGAAGCGATCGTGTGAATCAACGAACCCAGGTGATTGACGAAGTAGTAGTATTTCGTTCTCATCCAAGCCTCGGATGCTTCATACAGCACCGGGCTATTGTCCTCTAATATGCTGCCAATCCAACCAAACTCAGCGGCTTTGCTGCGGTCTATGCTCACTCCCTCCAGATCGCGCACGTAACAGCATGCCGGCCACCCCTCCTTCAGAGTGACAAGGGAGTTTTGCAAGTGAGCTTCAAAGCTAATTCCATATTCGGCCCAAAAGCGCAGCAGAGGGAGCATTGAAATCCGTAGATAACGTTCGAGCCAACAGCTCAGATCAGGAATCTCCGCACTAGCTTGCTCACGGATCACTTGAATCAGCTTAGGCTCGCACTTATCTGGTAAAGTCTCCAACAGGGATGCCAAAACAAATGTACGCTCAGCGTCCAGAGCCATCGGGCGATAATTAACGGTAAAACTGGAAGCCATCAGAGCAAGCTCGGATTCTTGACGCGGCCCAGTGAAGCCCGTTTCCGATAAAATCCGAAAATGATCGGATGTGAGCAATGGGTTCAGCCGTTGGAGCAATCTCGCTGCATCCATCGTTCGACTGGCCTGCTCGTGAGTGTTTTCCCGAAGCAGATTGGTGATTCGAACGTGCAAAGGCAGCTTATAGCCATATTGTGAATCTGGATCCCACACTGTTCTTATCGAAGAAGTGGGATATACAACAGGGCCATAAGAACCCAGCTCGATGATGATTGACTTGCTGATCCACTGACGGACAGGGAGCTGATTCAACACATATTGAGCTTGCCATGGGTGCAGCGGCACAAGCGCATAATCCGTACATCGGTCACCTAGCTTTTGCCGAAGAGCTTCTTCCGCATCCGGTACTCTAGGAGGCGCTTCACCTTCAAGCCACTCCTCGTGCAGCTCCCGTTTACTGACTGCAACATAATACAGCTGAAAGGTCGCTCCCCTCTCCGGAATGTAAGCAGCAAGCTCTGCATCATCGAATCCCTCCGTGCTTTTGGGATAAGGATGGAACGGATGTCCGAAGAACAAGCTTTGTTCAGAGCTTATAAAGTCCAGCGAACACTTTCGGCTTGATTCCTCCAGGCATAAATAGTGCTCCATATGCAGGCTCATCTTGCGAAAGCTGTTGCTGATTCGGGATTGAATCAGCTCTGCGTGTTCTTCCCGTAAATCCGGAGCATCTTGAGAGCTTACTTCTTGGATCAATAGTGCCATCAGCTCGTGCAGCTTCAGTTGCCGATGTTCTCCACCTTCTCGCAGTATATACAGCTCAGGTCCGTACCGATGTTGGCCCATTGCTGAGAAGTAAACGATTTCGCCCAAGATGATAACCCCAGCTGTGGGCAGCTTCAAATGAAATACGTTCTTCCTTACATCTCCTGTACGCCCCTCTTCGTGGTAAGCAGCGTTCGATTCTCGAGGATCGACTACTCCCATTTCCCTGCAATAGCAATTGAGCAAAGCCCGAATTGACGCGCTTTCAGCAAGCTCCATACTCTGTGCAGAAGCATCGGTGCTCGTTCGCAGCAGAAGCATCTCTCTCTCCTCCCCTTCCTATGCCAAAGCCTCACTTTGGCCCGTTTATCGATCAAGTCAAGCTATTGTCTTAACGACAGTCTCCCAAAACTCCGCTTTGCTGCGCCGCGCATGCCGCGCGCACAGCTTCTCCGAAAATTGTTGCGATATCGTCCAGCTGTTGTTCCGTGACAATGAGAGGTGGCAGAAACCTCATGACGGAGGAGTGCCTGCCGCCAATCTCCAGGATCAGTCCTCGCTGCAGACATTCCTGCTGGATGCGGCTGGCCATAAGCGGATATGCAGGATAGTGCCCGAGCACATCCTTGCCGCCTTCGGGATTCACCACTTCAACTCCAACCATCAGACCGCGCCCCCTAACATCACCTATGCAGGTAACCTCGTTCTTCAGCATCTGCAAACGATCTTGTAGACGCTGGCCAAGCTGCTCGGCTGCGGACGGGATGTCCTGCTCTTTGATATAGGTAAGCGTAGCTTGTCCCGCCGCCATGGCCATCTGGTTGCCTCTGAAGGTGCCGATGTGAGCGCCCGGCTTCCAAACGTCATACTTCTCGTGATAAATAATAACCGACAGCGGAAGGCTTCCTCCGATTGCTTTGGACAAAACAAGCACATCAGGGATAATACCTGCATGTTCAAAAGCGAACATCTTGCCGGTACGGCCAATCCCCGTCTGCACTTCATCAATAATCAGCGGGATATCCCGTTCCTGCGTAATGCGCCGCATCTCACGAATCCATTCCACAGGCGCCGGAATGGAGCCCCCTTCCCCTTGGACGACTTCGAATATCATCCCGCAGGGTGCCACGATGCCGCTCTCAGGATCGCTCAGCAAAGTATCGATGTAGATGCTGCTTAATCGATGCGTGCTCTCTCCACCAACACCGAATGGGCAGCGGTAAGCATAGGGGTAAGGCAGAAAGTGGACGTCAGGTATTAGCCCGTGCACTTTCTCCTTATATCCTAGCGTCCCGCTAAGGCTCATAGTCGCATGTGTGGAGCCATGATATCCGCCCTGGAATGACAGCATACTGCGGTTGCCTGTCGCTGTTTTTACAAGCTTGACGGCAGCCTCAACAGCATCACCTCCCGTGGGGCCGCAGAATTGGATACGAGCGTGACGGGCAAAATCCGCAGGCAGACTATCAAATAATTCATCTATGAATTGCTCTTTGACAGGTGTCATCAGATCCAGTGTATGCAGCGGATGTTTGCTATCCAGCATCTTTTTGATGGCACCAATAACAACCTGATGATTATGCCCGAGCGCCAACGTTCCCGCACCTGCAAGGCAGTCATAATAGACCTTGCCGTCCATATCTTTTACATAAATTCCCTCCGCTTCTTGAATGGCAATCGTAAGACGCCTTGGATAGGATCTAGCATTGGATTCCCGTTTTGCCTGACTTGCTAGATACTTTGCATTTTGGGATTGCTCAGTTATGGCAGCATTCATTCTGATATCACGCTCCTTTTCATTCCTTCGCTTCAGTCGAGTTGATAAAGATTCTCATTATCATCGGATCTGCATCTAGAATAACAACGATTAGGAGCGGCGTACATTCTCCGATCGAATGATTTGCATGATCCGATCGGAGCAAGCGTGCCTCACATCACACCACCTGGTAGAGCAGCTCCTTTAGCAAAAAGATAAAATCTGCGCCGGACCGCTCGATTTGCAGCGTCTTTTTCATATTCTGAATGTGTTTTTTGACCGTATTGACACTGACATAAAGTTCTTCCGCTATTCGTTTCATCGAATAATGATTGCAGAGCATTTCAGCAATTTGCAGCTGTCGTTCGCTTAATCCGAGCGGTTTTTCCTCTTGGTTCCCTGCCGCTGCTTCTAGATTCTCAGCTCCAATCATAGACCTCCTACGGCTGGGTCCCTCGTATTCGATGGTTACCTTGACAGCATCCTGAATGTTCATCCGCAGCACGTGCGCAACGACAATCTCATGCAAGTCTGCAATCATCGCTTTGTCTCTTTCACCCTCTGCTTGGGAATCGATCGTCAGTCTCACTTTCGTCATCGACATCTTTTCTCACCATCCGGTTCTTCATCTCCGACAGGTTCATGTTAAAAGCAGGTTGGTCTACAACAACGCCTCTGCCACTTCATCTACCAACTGATTCATCGCAATAGGCCCGTAATATCCAATCCACTTGGTCGTACTTACCGTATACACCTGATTGGTTTTTACAGCCCGCAAGCTCTGCCAGATTACAGATTGTTGAAGTTCTCCAGCATAGACCCGGTTGGAATCATCCTTCAATACAAAGAGGTAATCCGGATTTACTTTTGACATATTCTCGAGTGTAATGAACGTGCTGGTTCTCGATGTTTCATGAGCAGGTGTGGGCGCGGCAATGCCGAGATCCCGATACAAGATTTCTGCCGTGCGGTGTACCGTAGTATGCAATCGAATCGAATAGCCCCGCGGACGAATGAGCGCAACGGACTTTCCTTGCATGCTGGTGGAGAGCGCATCCCTCAATTTGTGAATCTTATGCTGGTAGTGCTGGATAATCGACGTGACCTTATGCTGCCTGCCAACTAGGTTAGCTAATGTGAGCAGAGTAGACCGCCAATCCTCATTTCTATCCAGCATCACCGTAGGCGCGATAACGGACAATTGTTCATAATATCGCTCCTGAAATTGTGTGCATACGATCAGGTCAGGGGCCAGCTCGGCAATGGCCTGTATATCGGGACTTTCTTTCGTCCCCAAGTTCATGACACCGCGTAACCGCTGCTCCAGGTAATCAGGGAATCGGACAACATCACTAGTGGCGCTAACGCTGCCTGCTGGTTTCAGCCCCAGTGAAAGCAGATGGTCCGTGTACTGGATATCCAATAGAGCTATTTTGTTTGGCACACAAGTTAGGCACACCTGACCTTGAAGAGGATCGAGATGGATCGAATCTAGCTGAACATTCCGATTAGAGGCATTTGAATCAACAACATGTTCACTATACAAATGGAAGAATTCAGCATCAATGGGCGAATGGGTCAACCATGATGGATTTTGACGACATGCTTCCAATTGTCGGGCCCGTTCTCTGAACCTACTCGGTGAAAGTCCAATGTACTTTTTGAACAAACGGCTGAAATAGTAGCTATCCGAATAACCTACCGCGTCAGCAATTTGCCCCAAAGGAATATTGGTATGCTGCAAGAACTCCTTGGCTCTATCAAGCCTCACCTGAATCAAATATTCCATGGGGCTCATGCTGAGCTGGGCTTTGAATATCCGCTGTAATTGTCTAACATTGCAATCCAAATTCTCCGCAAGATCATCTATCGTGATCGATTCGGAGTAATTCTGCTCTAGATACCGAACAGCCTGATCTTCAAGGCTTGGGGCAGCCGCTTCACCGCCCATTTCCTGCAGCTGAAGCAGCAGTTCATACAAGAATTGGTGGAACAACGTTTTGATATGAAATCCGGCCAATGCATCCTTGGACATCCAAATGCGGTGCATCTGATCCACTTTCCTGTACAGCGGCAATGTGGCTGGCGGACAAACGGTAAATTGAAGGTGAAAAGGATCGCCGGATGCTTCCGTTGGACCCAGATCTGTCGAATACGCTTGCTTCAAATCAGCATGATAGGAAAGCATCATGTATTCGAGTGCTTGATCGACTTCCGAAATGGACAATAGAGTATTTTTTCCGGCATGGCACACGCTGGCTTTATCGATTCTATGTTCCTTTCGGTCCAGATACAGCTTTCCGCTTCCCCGCAGGATAATGAGAAATGTGCTGTCAGACAGCCTCTGCTCCCTCAGATGCTCGCCTGCCTGTACGATAACGCGGCTAACATGAGCAACGTGAACGGCAGCATGCTGCCACAATAGGGCATAGGTATGAAGCAACAACTTAAATCCCTCCTTTACTTGCTGTTCGCAGATTTTCCAACTTCAGGATATACACCTATTATAGTGATAATGATTATCAATATCAATTTTGAAATTTGAACACAACAAAAAGACCGCACGTGAACCTTACACCATTCACAAGCAGTCTCTGCGGCTGTCCGTTTAAACGTCAAATTCGAGCTGTTTTTTTGCCGAAGCAATAAACTCTAACGGTGAGGATATTTCCTCGTGATGATATTCTACTGCACCGATCTTGAGAATGAGCTCAACGCGATATTTCTCCGCAAACTCCGTTCGGTTCCTCTCATCAATTCTGGAACGCAGGCGTTCGATCACAATGTTGGCTCCGGGCCGGTCCGTAAATAACAGCATCCCCCACATTGGGTTATCTTTGTTCAAGAGGTACAAGGAATCGTTCGTCCGGATACTGGTCTGGCCCATCTTGGACAAATCCTGTACGGCCTCCATGAGCTGCTCTTCCCCGATCATCCGCTTGATCTCGTCCCAATATTTGACACTAAGCACCATCAGCGTTAATGGGATGTGATATCGAACCGATAACGCCATAAAGACGGTCGCATCATTTTGAAAGGACAATGTATTCTTTAAACTCGTCTTGGCATCAACGGTCGCCAGAGACTCATTGGCTTTCTTCAGCTGCTCATTCTCCTGCTGCAATTGGCGGTTACCTAGAGTAAGCATCCAGGTTGAAACTGTAAACATCGGTGTCATGATCAGCCAAAAATAATTCTGCGTGTTGATTACGCCCCCCACCACAACCGTATGGTAAAGTGTGTAGGTGCCGTAACCGAAGATAAACAAGATGTTCAAAATCAAACCTGTCGTAACGGTTGTAAAATAAGTGACGACCGCAATCAGAAACGCCGCGTTAAGGAAAATAATATTTTGAATATACAAATCGGGGTTTCCTGCGGTGAACACAATGCTAATAAAACAACACAGGATGAGCAGCAGGAAGGCGCCATCCGAAATCATACTGTTTCGAAAGCGATTCATCGGCGATTCCCCCGCATCCTTCTATATTTGCGAACCATGAGCAGCAGCGAGAACAGAATAAGCACTGCCACAAGCACCGCGGCTGCCATGAATCCAAGGACATCCACGCGCTGCACAATATCGCTAAGCACGGTAGACGGCTCAGCTGTCGCAATTTGCTTAAAGCGAAATGCTTGGACATGGCCGTCCTTATCCGTGACCGCGCCATCTCCGAACACCTGCCATAGTGTGCCCTCTGATCCAATCAGCTTTGAAGCCAAATATGTATATTCCGAAGCGCTGCCCGTCACAGCCAGCATGCCGTAGCCATTCTCATAAGGAGAATTGATGAGCTGAAGAGTACCGATTCTGGTCCCGTAGCCCGATTCAATGCTCATTTTTTCATTCGATACAAAGCCTCGGCCATTCTCATCATATTGGAAGTACAGCTTGTCGTTATTGTCACGTATGGCCTGGTTGCTCTGGTAGCTGCCTATGGCGATGATCTGCCGTCCCTTCAGCAGCTTGGCGTCTACGCTGTCCGTATAATAAAGGACCTCCCCTGTGTTCGTTTGCGCGTAGCGGCCCAGCAGGTTAAACACATTGGTCAGGGTCTGGAACAGATACGCATCATGCTCCTTCGGCAGTATGACAGCGACCTGATTAAAGCTGCCGTCCCGCAAAAACGGATACGGATAATTGTTAAACAGCAGGTCCGCACGGTCTTTGGTATTGAGCTGCAGCATGGAATCCTTCTCCACAAAGGCCCAAGGCATCTGTTCCTGGTTCTCGATACATCCCCCGTTCTTCAGTTCGAGGTCAAACGCCAGCTTCACCGTAAAGTTGCCGCTGATATTCAGTGTCTTGGGGATGATAAGATCCATATGATCGCCATCTGCCAGCTCGGTGGAAAGCTTCTTGCTGCCAATAGGCGTATCATTGACCAAAACGGTGACTAAGGATCGGTCAAAATCGAGATTTCTTGCATATCGGAACTTAACACTCAGCTTGGTTGCATCCGCGATAGAACGATTGCCCGGAAGCGCGATAAAATAAGATTTTTCCCGGTGACGATCGCCGACGAGTTTGTCACCCGTTTCGGTCAAACTCACATTGCGGCTTACTTCAGCCGGAGGCGTGTCCACCTCTGTTGAGCTGTCTACCTGCTTGGAGGCAGAATCGATCTGGCTCAGCAAAGACTGATTCGCTGCCAGACGAGCGGCTTTTATGAGCATTCCCGGATCGACTGATGTGATCAGCAAGATAGGCTGATCCGATTCAGTGACTAGCTGAATGATCGCTTGATTATTCACATCAGCGCTCGCGACCTGCGATTTCAGTTCAGCCGGCAGATTCTCGTACAGTGATACCATTACAACAGCCTGTTTGCCCTGTAGCTTACCGGTATCGTAAGCAATCAGGGGAATCGGTTTATCCGAAACCGGATTGGCTCTAGCGAATCCAGCCAATACATATGTAGCCGCTTCTAACTCTTCAGGACTGCTTCCCTCAGGCACGGCAATCACACTCAGACCTTCCTTGACGGTATCAAGACCGATAAACCGCGTGTTGAAATCCCGAATACGAAGCTGAATCGGATGTTGGGTATAATTGACGTTTACGCGGGAGCTTTTCGCAATTTGCAGCCAATTATCCCGTGTATCGATGGGTACGCAGGCCATGATGGCTGCAGGGCTGGTCGTTTCCAGATGCCCTTGTATGGTCAACGTGTTGACACCTTGGATGAGAAGCTCCACAGGCACATTCACGGTGATCTGCTGCTGACCCGCAGCTTCACTGGTCGGACGGAACGAATAAAACGGTGTTCCGTTCATTTGCAGTGTGATACTAGAACGGTCATTTTGTGTTAATTGGGATATTGTATAGTCCAGATGAACATCCACACTGGCTACATCCCAATACGATTCCACTTGAAAATATTGCTGTGTATACGTCATGCCTCCGGATAAGGAGGTATCGCTGAAGTTCGTTTGATATTGACGCTGGCTTGCTGTCAGGCCGTCTTCTGCGAACACCGGACTCAGCTGCAGGAACAGCAGGAGCAAGCTGAGCGCTGCGATCCAAATCGTTCGTATTCTCATCATAATCACTCCTACAACTTACTCGGGCGGATATTATTTGCGTTAGAATCTCTCCGTTTTGTACCATTTCGCTTCTCTCTTATAGATGAGATCCTTGATATAGGCATACATGCCGTACGCGGCGACAACCATCCACATTTGGCAGTAAGACACATACATAAGCAGAATGATCCAAAGATTAGACAGCCGCATTTCCCCTTTTTCCGTAACAAGTGTAATGAAGGTTCCTACTACAAATAACGTAATAGCCAGCACCCATAAGAAGGAGCTAAAACCCGCAATCGTAGTTGTGACATAGCCCAGTGCATGCAAAATCAGGAGCAAATCCGACATGACCAGAGATGTCAGCAGCAGAAAGTAAATCGACAAAAAATACAAGATATCGAAGCGTATATTGCGGGCCGATCGCTCGAAGAGGAGCGGGATATTTTTGACAATGACGTAGATATTTCCCTTCGCCCACCGCGTTCGCTGCTTGAACCATACCTTGACGGTCTGGGGCTCTTGCTCCCAGGTAACGGCTTTAGGCTGAAACTTGATCCGGTAGCCCATCATATAAATGCGGAAGCTGATCTCTGTATCTTCGGCTATCGCTTTCACATCCCAGCCACCGATCCGTTCAACAATCTCGCGCCTCATAATAAAGTTGGTGCCTGGGATCGTGCAAAGCTTAAACAGCTTCCATCGTCCTGCTTGCGCCATCCATTGAAAGGACAAGGTTTCTACATTAATGAATCGAGTTAATAGATTGGCGTCCCTGTTCCGTGTCCGGAATTTTCCGATAACAGCACCGAGTGTTGGATCATTTGTAATTTCCGAAACTAAGTAAAGCAGCGCTTTTTTCTCAGGTGTGTTGTCTGCATCGTAGATGGCTATGAGCTCGCCTTTGGCTTGCTGAAAACCCAGATTTAGCGCATTCGACTTGCCTTTCCCCCCGGTTACAGCATCCGTATTGATGATCGTGAGCTGTCTCCCTGGGTATTTGTTCTGCAATCCTGCTAGCAGCACACGGCTGTTATCAGAAGAATTGTCATTTATGACGATAATTTCATAGCTCTCATGCGGGTATTCCAGCGCGAGCAAGGCTTCAACCGTCTGGGTAATGACCTTGCCCTCGTTATGGGCCGGCACCATGATGGTCACAAATGGCGGCTCGCCTTGCAAAGGAGGCACCGGCTTATTCTCGATTTGCATATAGTACAGGTAACCCGCGACAATTAATACGACATTGACCAGCAGGAGAGTCCAGATGCAAATGACAGAAACAAGCATAAGAATATCTGCGACGGTCATAACTCTCTCCTATAATTCGTATATTTTCGTTTATACAGGCGGTAACCGATGATTAGAAATGCGACAAAAATAAGAAGCGTTGACAAGATTAACACGATGAAAATGTTATTTTGCACAGAAAACAGCGTTGTTAAACTTTTCTTTCCTTCATCCACGTATACATGCTCCGCACTCACGTCCTGCATCGCATCATTCATTTGGATAGACTGGCCGTTCACACTCAAATGTCCGCTTTTCGATTCCATCTTGTTCGTATCAGTCTGTACGCGGTGTGTCTCATTCTTGTAGTCCGAATAAGCAGTCCAGTCCGATTGCAGCTTGTCCATGAGTACTTGCAAGCCCTTCTTATCCGTTGGGAAAGCATACACTACAGCTGTATTCATCGGCAGCGGATTTCTAATCTGCTGATCCTTGGTGTATAGCTCCAAATCCGCTTCCCCGATCGTGTAGATCGATGTTGCAAAAGCTCTTGAGGTATTTGATGGATTTCGAGCTAAAACCCGCTCATTCGGGAACACGATACCGGAATCAAAAAAAGTCAAGCCATCCGCAGCATAATGCTGATCGAAAGTCCAATATAGCTCTGTACCAATCCCCAATGGCACGACTCCATAACCAGCCAGAGCGTCCAGGAAAGCACTCATCTCCGATTTCAGCACCGTCATGTCCTGAGTAATTGTTGAAGCTACGACCGGAGCATTCACGACGATGCTTCCGTTGCGGGATTGCACATGCTTCAGAGTCTCCAGGTAGCGGGTCATGGACGGATAATCGAGATGACTTAGCACAGGCTGCACACTCACAATAAAAGGAATGCCGGCATCATAGAGCTTGTCCGCCATATCACTCAGCATATCCAAATCAGAGAATGGATAAATATCATGAAACACGACATACTGGTGCGTGGCCGATGTTATCCCCAGCCAATCCTTCAGCACATAGGAGATTCCCAGCTCGCTTACGTTACCTTTGACCATGTAGGGAATATAAGCGACATTTCCGTTCATGATGCCAAACGGCACAGACCTTCCTAGCGCTTCAGAAGTAACGCTGCCGTACGATGTGCCGGAGTAATTGGTAATGTAAGACATATTCTGAACAGGAACCGAGCTTTGCGAAAGCTGCCCGATTGTCAGATTGATCGTATCATTTACTGTTTGATCTTCCTCTAGCTGCAATTGCTGCCTGGAGGCTTCGGGTAGATGAGCGCCGATATGCATATAGGCTCCATGATACGCAGCGAAGTCTTCCTCATACTGCTCAGGCAGCATGGTCAAATCCGCCGCGTTACGTACAGCTATCACTTTCTTGTACTTAGCAAGGGTTCCCGCTTCATAACTGTCAAACGATGTAACCGTAACTTGAGCTCCAAATGCTGCAAGTACCCGCTCCAGCGCCTCTATATTTCCTTCTTCCGGTGTTCCGACCCCCATGCTGTCATACATCAGCAAAATGGCTGAGTCTTGGGTGCTTACAGGATCCTCATCCGCGGCCCAGACCTTGGAAAGCGGGGTGCCAAGGCATAAGCATAGACACAGAACCATACCTACGATCCAGCATTTACGTGTCCAGTGTTGGCGCAAAGCCTCCACCTCCTAACCGTTTCGCCTTTGTTTCCGTTTCTTCATCCTTTTCATTACTCCACAATCTGCGTCCAAGCAGGTCGCCAACGATTGCGAATGAAACCATATCGAACGTGATATTAAATAAAAACTCATGCTTGGCGATGTCAGCGTCCCCTGCTCCAATGATGGAAACGATGATTCCGGAAACCCCCATGCCCATCATCATGAGCAATAATGGTAATCTCGTGGTCTTCCGGTAGAGTCTCGTCCTGAATGCGGTGACGAAGGATGGCGAATATAACCCGACCGTTACCAGCACCCAAAGTATGACAAAACCAAATGTCTTAGGTGCTAGCTTATCCTTCAATAGACTGTAACCCGAGAAGAAATAAGTTTGCGCTCCAAAAGGCTTTCCCGTCTGCTGTTCATAATTCCCCATTGCTTTGGGCCTGATCGTAAAACCGTCCTGCGCGGCGATATTCAGCATCTTCGCGGCTTGATCAGGGTGTGCCGCATAATAAACGAGTATAGAACCGAAGCCGTATTTATCGTAAAAATTGTCCTGCAGCTGCTTCGAGTTCACATCTACAGTAGAGTAAGGATCGTAGTAGAGGCTGTCGTTCAGGATTGCGTACTGTTTGTCGATTCCGAATGATTCCAGGGCCTTCTCCGGGTCCGGAGAATTCATCAGCACACCTCGGGTCATCGCATGATACTTATTAATATTGACGAATTCTTTGGGAATGAGCACATACGTGCCGATTCCGGCCGCCAGCATGGTGGTTAGGGCGATCACGGTTATCGTTTGATACCACTTGGTATTGCGAATGAACCAGAAGCCAATTCCAAACACAGCCGCGATGATGCCTACCGGTGCGTTTTGCTGTTTACTCGTTGTTAAGATCACACTGCTCGTTACAAATAGTGCTAGCATGACATAATCGTTGTAACGTTTACGGTATAGCAGCAGCCCCGCCGAGAACATGAACATGCTCATGATCAACACGACACTCTCGCTGTAAAAGGAATTAAAATAAGCGGTGTACCCTGTGTCGCCAAATATAAAAACCGCAATTCCTGCAAGCACATACCCTCTTTTTCTGGAAGTCTTCCATGTGACAGCTTCAACAATCAGATAGACGGCTGCCGTATATAAGACCATATAAATCGCAGCCTGATAACGGATATCGAAGGTTTGCGAGTCATGAAATAAGTGATTTAAGAATAATGCCGCTTTAATGAACATCGATTGCGAGGAGAATAACGTCGCCCCGTTCTCGTTATAATACTGATAAATGCCATAATCTTTAACAAAGTACCCGAGGTACTTGCTGGTATAATCCGGATCGTTAAAATAAATTCCGTTGCTGTACAGAATTCGGAAATAGTCACCGTTATCCGCCATTCCGATAAACGGAGATGTAAACAAAGCGATGATCGTAATGAGCAGCACTCCGATAGCAGCTGCGGCAGCAGGCGTCATCGTTCCCATGACCCTCCGTACCGCACGGATATTGAGCATAATCGAGCCCCCTTATGGATAACTAATACGTATAAGCGAGCAGCGCCATCACATTATCGAATGAATAGGCCTGCTTGCTGCGGGTGTCGCCGAACCCCCCTCCAGTTCACTGTTTGTGTCATTGATTTGAAATTTGTTCATTTGTTCGATGCTTGATTCATAGAGCTCCTGATCGCCGGTCACCGATCCAATCATCGCCGTAATCGCATAAATGGCCGTGGATCTTATATCTGTAAGGGGCACCCCTTCTGCAGAATATTTACCATATAAAGTACCTTCCTTCACATGCTGCTTCAAATAGGCCATGCTTTCAGGACGCTGCTGATGTACTTCCGCCAACGATAGAATCGTTAACAAGGATTCCACGGTATTGATGTCTTGGGATTGATAGGATTTAGAATGATAATCATACCGTGTTTGATAAAAAGGAACTCATCCGAGAGATATCCAGACGTTACAATACCCGTCATCTTGTTTACCAGCTCGTCTTTTTTATTGGTTGGGATAGGAAGCGTTTCGAGGGTCTTCAAGTCGACATAGCATAAGGTAATAAATGAATTAAGCGTATGATAGGTCTCATCGTAGAAATCATAGAGATAGCCGTCTTTGACGTTATACGTATACAAACGAGCAGCGAAGGATTCGAATTCAGCCTTGTATTTGTCGGTTTGAAAAGCCTTATCCGCTTCATACAGCGCCCGAATTATTCTCAGATCGTCAACTGCCGCGTTTAAAGTGTAATGCTTATGAAGCAGTGGACTATAGCGATAGCTGAATCCGGTATTCATGTTAAAGGTACTTTTGGCCAAAGCCCACTCCGAATCGAACTTCGTTTGTTCGCCGTTAAGCGCGTAGTACCGCATCATAACTCCAGCAGACTCACTAAGCACTTCGTGTCCGGATGCGGCTTCACCGCTTTGACCGGTCTCTTGCAAATTGGTATAGATCCCGTAACTTCCGGATAGCCTGCCTGTAATGAAGCGATACAGCTTATCTTTATGATCAGCGACATGTGTGGAACTTCCGTATGATGCCGACGAAATCCACTGAGAATCTTTCTCAAATAAACCATCAGCCTGGCAGCCCGACAACGATAGCATGACAACAAGTCCGCCGAGCATCAAGCTTTTGTGCACCAACATCGCACTTCACCCCTGACTCTCATTTCTATCTCTAGCAAAATAAGTCGAAGTATGTCGAAATGTGACTGTATTCTTATTATACATGACTTCAAGCCTCAAATCTAATTCAGGTAGAATTTGTGGTGCAGGACAAAAAGCATGGACAGCCTCCTGGTTCGCGAGGTGTACATGCTTTTTTCCATATCCGTGTTGAATACCGAGCTCCCCGCGGGTATATCTTCCTTATCATACTTATAAGATAGGCGAAATCAGTTTGGAAATGGATTCGAGGAATCGTATCCGCAGTGATCGTTTCTCATATTCTTCCAGAGTTAACTCTAGACATCCATTCATGTCGTTCCAAAAAATGCGTTCCAACGCGCCAGCAGTATCTGCGTCATACATCAAGGCATTCGTTTCAAAATTTAACCGCAGACTGCGTATATCAAAGTTGGCCGTTCCCACTGATGCGATCCTGCCGTCAACGACAATGGTTTTGGCATGCAAAAAGCCCTGATCGTACAAGTAGCATTTTACTCCCGCTTGAAGCAGCTCCCCCACATAATACAATGATGCCCAGTGCACGAACAAATGATCGGATTTCTGCGGGATCATGATTCTCACATCTATGCCTGACAGCGCTGCGATCCGCAAGGCGTTCAACATGCTCTCCTCCGGAATGAAATAAGGAGTCTGCAGCAAGATCCGGTGCTTAGCGGCATGAATCATCTTCAGGAACGTATAGACGAAGTGCGGCCACTTCTCGTTGGGACCGCTTGCGATAATTTGAATCGGCACATGGCCGTTCGCAGGTAACTCTGTTCGATTAGGGAAAACCAATCCATCCATCTCGATGGGAGAAGAGGATGCCAAATTCCAGTCTAAAATAAAGCGTGCTTGAAGCGCCCTAACTACACTGCCTGTCAGCCTCAAATGAGTATCACGCCAAAAGCCGAACCGCGGATCCTTACCCAGATATTCATTGCCGATATTGAAGCCGCCCATGTATCCGGTAACCCCATCAATGATGACCAGCTTACGGTGATTGCGGTAATTGACCCGATAATTTAAATAGGGGATTCTGGACGGAAAGAATGCGGCTACTTCTCCGCCTGCCCGTACAAACTCCCGAAAAAAGAATCCTTCAATGATCTTGAACCGATATCATCGTACAGGAATCTAACCTGCACGCCCTCTTTCGCTTTCTTGGTTAATGCATCCATCACCCTATGACCCAACGAGTCGTTCTTGACGATGTAATACTGCATGTGAATATGCGACCGGGCTTCTTCGATTTTGCTCAATAAATCGTTAAATTTGCTAATACCATCTGTGAAAATGTGCACAAGATTGTCCTGCGTCAAAAAGGAATCGTTGGTTGATACGTTCAAATAGATCAAATCCCGGTACGGCGCCATCTCCGGATGAGAATCGAGCAATCTACCTTCGGATAACTGCCTGGCTTGCTCCGAGATCATCATATCGACCCGATCTTGCATCTTCTTATTCCATTTATAGAGCTTTCTACGGCTTAAATTTTGTCCTAAAATTACATACAGAATGAAGCCTAGTATCGGGATAAAAAGCAGCACCATGAGCCATGACCAAGTCGCCGCGACATTGCGCCGCTCCAAAAACACCACGGCCAGCGCCAACAAAATATTGATTGGGAACAACATGCTGAATATATGGGATACCCATTCCATAGTCGCACTCCATCTTCTGAATCATTTATGATTAGTATGCCTCGTTTCTCCAATTTCAGAACCTTCCGCCACATCCGCAAAAAAGGAGCGAATTTCGCTCCCGTCGCTGCCTCGACTCGTCTTGTCGGAATGTATCATTTCATGCGCTTGCCCGGGAAATGAGGTGCAGACATTTCCCCAGGCAAACGGGAGCATGAGCTTACCCTATTGGAGCTTATCCAACGATTTTGCCGTCCCACGGAAGACCCTGTTGGTACCGGTTTTTATCGTTATTGCGCCAAGGAGCCAGCGCCAATGGATCATACATATCCCATATCTCGCAGCGATCCTCGTGAGAGCCGCTTGCTTCTAGAATTGCATTGACTGCTCTTCTCGCGGCTTCATTCGCGCTCTCCATCGTCGCTAAATCCGTATTGGTCCTCACATAATCGGAAGCTAAATAAAAATTAGGAATGGCTGTATACGCATTCGGACGCAAATACCATGTGTTCACTTTGTTCACTAGCAGCGGCTCCAAGTTAATCGCTTCATGCGGGTTCGGGAACTGGATGTCCGAATCGAGGAACCAGTCAACTAACTGGTCATCATTCAATACATCCGCGCCTCCGGCGTTCAAGCTTCGCTTGACCTGCTCCCACACTTCATTCTTGATTTCTTCCTTGCTGCAGGCTATGGCAGGCTTGCCATACAAAATGCCAGGGGACTGCCAATCCGAAATATCTACGGAAAGAATCCCCTGAACTGACCCGTCGCCATACCGGCTCAAATTAATTCCGCCCAGAACTGGGCCTGTGAAACGGATGTCAACGCCCACGGACTGTCCATATAAATGACATGGCCGTGAATCACCTTTACATCCTCGTTCAAATAAAATTGAATACCGTTCATCCAATCGACAGACGAAGCCAGCGTTTGAATTCCTGATAGCGTTGCATCCGCTTGAAGCATATCACGGCTTATCAGCGGTGCCATAACCTCCACAGGGAGCGCAGATACATAATAATCTCCCTCTACTGTCATGGTGATTCCATTCTCTTCAATATCAATACCGGTAACTCGTCCATTCGAGCAGTGAATCGCCGTCACCTTCGCTTGAAGGTGATAGTCTACCCCGCTACCGGTTAGATAATCAAGCCATGGCTGAATCCACACCTCATTGGTTGGCCCGCACAGAAGTCTGTCTGCACTTGAACCGGGAGTGACCATGTCCATCATGAGTGTTGCCCCAACCGTACCGATGGTTCCTGTATTTGCTTCCCTTGCTTTAGCTGCAACCAAAATGCGCGTGAGCCCTGTGAATACCTTACGGAACGCATCCGACTGCTTGTCCGCCTCAATGAAATCCCACCAGGCGATGCGCTGATATTCAAGCAGCCTCCGCTCATCACAACTGGTCATCACCTGCCAGAGACGGGATACGTACTGCTCCACATCATGCTCGCTAAGCCCAAGATTATTGTCAAATATGGATTTGATTACTGTCTTCCAATCCTGAAAGGTCCTCGGAAATTCCGCCATAAAAGGCAGCATCTCCCGATCAAAAAAAGCAAGCCCCAGCTCGGAGCCTTCCACCAGATTATCAAATACCCCATGCCGGTTATCACCATAGGGAATTCGTTTCATGGTGTCGGTAATGTGCCTATAAAACTTAGGAAAAAATCGAAACCCATGCTCGCCCGGCAAATCACGCCTGCCTTCCGTTCCCGAGTTCGGTACCGGCATGCTCCTTGCCTTACCGCCGGGAATCGATTTCAATTCATAAACGGCTACTTGAAAGCCTCTTTCCACCAATTCATGCGCTGCGCTCATACCGGCGACTCCACCGCCAAGAATCACTACTTTGCTGCTCATCTGCTCTCCCCCTGTCCAAGCTACAATGTTTCTATTCCATATATTAGAAGAGGGATTGGCAAATAACAACATATTTTTACAAAATTCTTGTTATTTCGACTCTCGTCCCATATGAAAAAGACCTCATTCTCTTGGAATGAGGTCTCAGACTGTTGATAAACTGGAATGAAGAGATCAGAAGTTTTCGGAGAAGCGTAGCGGTCGCCTTTGACAGTTTGTTATCACCGTATAAGGCTTTTCATTTAATGAAATAACAAAATGTCAACAGCGATCGGAGAAAAGCTACTGAAGCTCGTAATGGAACCTACTTTATCAACAAATGGAGACCTCATTTGCTTGGAATGAGGTCTCTTTTTCCAAAATCCTATTTTTTGACTAGGCAAAGCTTTCTTAAGTAATAGACGCCGCCTACTTTAATGACATCATCGGAGTAAGCTTCAATCAGCACTCCCGAATCTTCGAGCTCTCCGTCAAACCATACCTCTACGGGTGTTTGAAATAACATGCAATGGTACAAGTCCGCATCAGTTAAACATACTTCCGTCCGGCGCATTCGTAAACAACTGCCTCTCGTCTTAAATTCCATCCGGTATTGTATTTATCGACACAGAAGGAACAATCCTAAAGAGGAGGTCACAAGCAAAGACTGGAAGCCCCATGGACTCCCAGTCTCCAAATACTTATTTACGTTTCATATCCTTGTAAAGCTGAACGTACTGCTGTGCTGATTTCTTCCAGCTGAAATCGCACTTTTTCATGTTTTGGATCAATTTCTGCCAGGCATCCCGATCATTGGCATAGAAGAAAACGGCTCTGCGGATCGTATGTAACATATCATGAGCGTTATAATTGCTGAAGGTGAAGCCGGTTCCTTCTCCAATGAATTCGTTATATGGCTGAACCGTATCCTTGAGTCCGCCTGTCTCCCTCACAATCGGCACCGTCCGGTATCGCAGCGCGATGAGCTGTCCGATTCCGCAGGGCTCGAATTGTGAAGGCATGAGGAACATGTCGCTAGCCGCGTAGATTTGATGGGCTAGCGCCTCGTCAAAATAGATCTGTGCGGAAACCTTATCCGGAACCATCTGCGCCGCATGCCGGAACATTTGCTCATAATGATCATCGCCCGTTCCAAGTACGACCAGCTGTATGTTTAAGGACAGAATTTCGCTCAGCACATGCTGGATCAAATCCAATCCCTTTTGCTGTACAAGTCTTGTGACAAGAGCGATCATAGGCACGTCTCCATTGACTGGAAGTCCTAAGCGCTCTTGCAAAGCCAGTTTGTTTTGCTGCTTTTTGGATAGCGAATCGCGGTACTGTACTACCAGATGCGGATCGTTCATGGGATTAAATATCTCATAATCAATGCCGTTAACGATTCCCGTCAGCTGATCTTTCCGGTGCCTGAGAAGGCTGTCCATAAATTCGCCGTAATAAGGAGTTTGAATTTCCTCTGCATAAGTTTGGCTGACTGTCGTAATCCGGTCCGCATATAGGAGCCCTCCCTTGAGGAAGCTGGCCCCCCCATGAAGCTCCAGCGCAGTCCCGGTGAAATGATCGCCGCTCAAACCAAATAAGTCTCGCATGAGGTCTTGTCCAAACACACCTTGATACTTTAAATTATGCACCGTGGTCATCGTCTTGATTTGACTGAAAAAGTCCAGGTGCTGGTAATGGGCTTTCAGCAGGACAGGAATCATCCCCGCCTGCCAGTCATGGCAGTGGATGACATCCGGCTGAAAATCCAGCTTAGGCAGAGCCTCAATGACGCCCCGGCAGAAGAAGGCGAATCGCTCCGCCTCATCTTCATATCCATAGAGCCCCGGACGATTAAAGTAATATTCGTTATCCACGAAATAGAACGTTACCCCGTCCAACTCCAGCATTTCAACCCCGATATACTGCTTTCTCCAGCCAACATACACGTCGAATACGACGGCTGCTTCCATTTGTTCTTTGTACTTAGCCGGTATACTCCCGTATTTCGGCATGATGACGCGAACATCTAATCCTTGGCGGATCAGTTCCTTGGGCAGCGAGCCGATGACATCGGCCAAACCGCCTGTCTTGGCAAAAGGCACTGCTTCCGACGCAGCAAACAGTATCTTCATCGTCCCACTCCTAAATGGTTATTTGTCTATATAAAGCAATTAAATCACTTTAGTTTTGGCAGCAATAAACGGTGCAATGTTGTCGCCTGTGAGCACACGACCGCGGCTGATAAACACATCTTTATCCAAAATAGCATTCTCGATAATGACATTTTCCTCGATTTCACAGTTCTGCAGAATAATACTGTTCTTCACGTAAGCGCCTTTGCGGATCTTGACACCGCGGAAAAGAATGCTGTTTTCCACCTTGCCTTCGATCGTGCAGCCGTTCGCGATCAAAGCATTTTTCACAGCAGCGCTCTCCAAATATTTGGCCGGCGGTTCATCCTTGACCTTGGTGTAGATCAAATTTTTCTGGAAGAAGAGCTCCCGCCACACAGCCGGGTTCAGAAGCTGCATGCTGTGCTTGTAATAGCCTTGAATCGAATTCACAACGCCTACATGGCCTTGGAACTTATATCCATATACGCTTAGTTTATCGATGTTTTTCATAATGCCGTCCCGAACCAGATGGTCATAGCCTTGAGCCAAGCAGGATTCCACCATATCAAGCAGCAGAGCTTTGCTCATGATATACATTTCCATGGAGATATTATTCGTGCGCAAACGGCCGGTATGATCCTCCATCAGCGTCACCTGTCCGCTTTCCCTAACGGCTAACCGGCGGAATTTCCCTTGTACCTCTTCATCCGTTTGGTAATAAACGACAGTAATATCCGCCTGGGATTCTTCGTGAAAGCGAACTGCGTCCACGTAATTGATGTTGCAAATCATATGGCTTCTGGAAATAATGACGAGTTCTTCTTTCCCTCGGTAAAAATAATCCCTGTGACTGTACAGCTGATACAGGTCTCCACGCGATAAGCCTGTCGGCTCATCCAAGATGGAAGGAAGCACGAACAGTCCGCCTCTCTTGCGGTCCAGATCCCACTCTTTGCCCGAGCCCAGATGATCCATAAGCGATCTGTATTTATGCTGTGTGAACACGGCCACATTGTCGATGCCGGAGTTCACCATGTTGGATAAAGTGAAATCAATCAGACGGTATCTGCCGCCGAAAGGGACGGATGCCGCACAGCGAAAATACGTCAGTTCCTCCAAATCATCCGGCTCGTTAACTAAATTAATGACGCCCATCACATGCTTCATACTCACATTCATCCTTTCAGATTGGCTTATGCTGTAACCCGTTCGTTCCCGCCGATCAACACGATCTCACCGCTGCCATCAATAACCGCTCCGTCTTCCACGACCGTATTCTCGCCGATAATGGCTTTATGGATCGTCACATTGTTGCCGATTCTTGCATTTGGCATAATGACGGAATCTTTAATTGTACTTCCTTCGCCTACCTGTACGCCGTAGAACAGAACGGAGTGGTCCACCTCGCCGAAGACAGCACAGCCCTCATTGACGAGCGACCTGCGCACGCTGGCTGTAGGAGCCACATATTGCGCTGGTTGATACGGACTTAAGGAATACACACGCCAATCCTTATCGTTCAAGTTCAAATCGTTATGATCATCGAGCAAATCCATATTCGCTTCCCATAGGCTGTCGATGGTACCGACGTCCTTCCAATAGCCTGGAACGGGTAAGCAAACATTCTCTTTTGCTCATTCAGCATCATAGGAATAATATCTTTACCAAAGTCTTTACTGGAATCCGGATTCTGCTCATCACGGATCAAGCATTCCTTGAGCACCTTCCAGTTGAAAATATAAATGCCCATGGACGCCAAGTTACTTTTGGCCTCCTTCGGCTTTTCAGCAAATTCGGTGATGACCTGTTCGCCGTCTACGCTCATGATCCCGAAGCGGCTTGTTTCTTCCCACTTCACTTCAATGACCGCGATTGTCGCGTCAGCATTCTTTTGCTTGTGATACCTGAGCATCAAGTCATAGTCCATCTTGTAAATATGATCACCGGAGATAACCAGCACATACTCGGGATCGTACTGCTCAATAAAGCCGATATTGCGGTAAATCGCATTCGCAGTTCCTTTATACCAGTCTCCGCCCTTCTGCTCCATGAAAGGTGGCAGTACGGTAACTCCGCCATATTTGCGGTCCAAATCCCACGAACTGCCGATCCCGATATAGGAATTCAGAACTAACGGTTGATATTGGGTAAGCACGCCTACCGTATCAATGCCGGAGTTCGTACAGTTGCTTAAGGTGAAATCAATGATCCGGTATTTCCCTCCAAAATGAACGGCCGGCTTGGCCAAGTTGTTGGTCAATACGCCTAGTCTTCGTCCTTCTCCTCCTGCGAGGAGCATGGCAACACATTCTTTGCTGCGCATGGTTGATTTCCCCCTATTCCTTCTGCTTTGTCGATTTGGATGACTTGCATGCACTTGATATAGATAGCAGCCAACGGCGGAACACGAATTGCTAAGCTGTTAGAAAAACCGTGCCAAGACTTTTCATCGCTTACCAGCGGTTCCGGATTGGATTGACCGGAGCCCCCGTAGCGTTCAGCATCGCTATTAAATATCTCCTTGTACACGCCTGGCCGCGGCACACCTATACGGTAATCCGGGTGAACGACAGGTGTAAAATTACACACCAGAATCAAATCGTCCTCAGGATGACTGCCTTTGCGAATGAAAGCGACCACGCTCTGGCTCTGATCGTGCGGATTAATCCACTCAAAGCCTTGCGGACTATGGTCCAGCTCCCATAGCGCCGGCTGATCCTTGTAGAACTGGTTCAGCTCTTTGACATACAAATGCATACTGGTATGTTTCTCGTAGTGCTCCAGCAGAAACCAATCCAGTTCTTCCATGTCTTTCCATTCGTCAAACTGGGCAAATTCTCCTCCCATAAAGAGCAGCTTTTTACCAGGGTGACCGAGCATATAGCCGTAAAAAGCGCGAAGGTTCGCAAATTTTTGCCAGTAGTCTCCCGGCATTTTATGTAAAAGCGATCGTTTGCCATGAACGACCTCATCATGAGATAGCGGTAATATATAATTTTCGGAAAAAGTGTACATAAAGGAAAATGTAATGAGATTGTGATGATAACGGCGATGGATGGGATCCAGCTTCATATAGCGAAGCATATCGTTCATCCAGCCCATATTCCATTTGTAATTAAAACCGAGCCCCCCATCGTGCACAGGTGCGGTTACCAACGGCCAATCGGTGGAATCCTCCGCCATCATGAGCGCATTGGGATACAAGTCAAATACAACCTGATTGAGCTTCCGCAGGAAAGCAATAGCCTCCGGATTCTCCGTTCCGCCAAACTGGTTATAGATCGGCGGTTCGTTCCAACGTCCGAAGTTGAGGTGCAGCATACTCGCAACAGCATCCACCCGAATCCCGTCAATATGGTACATGTCCATCCAGAAAACCGCGTTGGAAATTAAAAAGCTGATAACCTCCGGTCTTCCGAAATCGAACGTTAGCGTACCCCACTCCAATTTTTCAGCCTTGGAGGGATCCTCATATTCATACAAAGGCGTTCCGTCAAACAGTCGTAGTCCATGGTCGTCTTTGCAGAAATGGCCGGGAACCCAGTCCATGATCACGCCGATTCCTCGTTGGTGGCATTGATCCACAAAATACATGAAATCCTTCGGTGTTCCGTGTCTGCTAGTAACGGAGAAGTACCCTGTCGCTTGATAGCCCCACGACCTGTCAAAAGGATGCTCCGCCAGGGGCATCAGTTCAATATGGGTGTACCCCATTTCGACCACATAATCGATCAATTCGTCCGCCAGCTGTCGATACGTATATAATTCTTCGCTGTGTCGGTCTTTCTTTCGCCAGGTTCCCATGTGAACCTCGTAGATTGATAACGGCTTGCTGTATACGGATCCTTTCTGTTTGTCAAGCTGCCACTGCTGATCCTGCCAATCATAGCCCTCGAGTTGGTAAACCCGGGATGCCGTTCCCGGACGCAGCTCCGAATAGAAGGCATAGGGATCGGCTTTGATGACAAGACGGCCTGAATGGCTGTGGATCTCGTACTTGTAATGATCCCCCTCGCGCGCTTCCGGAACAAACAGCATCCATACACCAAGTGTACTGTGCCTTTCCATGACATGCGCGCCTGAGTTCCATCCGTTAAAATCCCCCAGGATACACACCTTGCTGGCGTGCGGAGCCCATACGGCAAAGCGGACTCCTTCTTGTCCCGGCTTACTGCTTACATGTGCCCCCAATAGCTTATAGCTGTGATGAAGGGACCCTTCGTGAAGCAAATATAAATCCTCTGAGCTAGGTATCACGCTCATCTTCACAACATCCCTTCCTGATTCAGCTTCCTTCCATAGCATACAAATACTACAAAGAGGTAAAGAATTCCTTTAATCCGGAAGCAAGAAAAAGGAATATCCGCAACGCCTGGTGAATGTATATGTAATTCGAGTTGAAAGGTGGATTTGTGACAATGAACGACAAAATTAAAGGACTCATCGTCGGATTGACGATCGGTTCCCTGTTGAGTGGAACTGCTGCGTTTGCGGCAGGCACGCAAATTGAAGTAGCCTTCCGAAATTTGAAATATATGTTCGATGGCGTAGAAAAAGTACCAGCTGAAGGAAAAGGATTTATTTATGAAGGTTCTACGTATGTTCCGCTCCGCTTTGTCAGTGAAGCGCTAGGCAAGCCAGTGGAATGGGACGAGGAGAATGAAACGATTTGGGTAGGCACCAATCCGAACCATATCGTCGCCACTTATAACGGAGGGCAGCTGACTCGAGGAGAGCTAGATACATTCATGGCGATTCAAGCTTTCTTATCTCCGCAATCGGCTGGCTCTTCCAGCGATTCCAAGTATCAACAATTTATGGCTCAGCAATTAATAGGCCTTAAAATATTAGCAAGTAGAGCCAGTGAAGCGGATGTTTCTACTGCTAAGGCAAGTGCAGAGAAGAAGCTTGATGATTGGCACAATGAGGTTCCAACCTTCCAGGAGATGCTTGCTGAAGCGAAAATTACAGAAAGCGATCTAGTCAACTTCCTCACCACCCATATCAGCGGGCAAAATATGATGATCTCCAACACTTCAGACAGTGAAGTGCAGGCTAAATACGACGACGCCCTCAAAGCGAATAAAGACGCCTATACACACGTCTCCGTTCGTCATATTTTGATTGGACTCAAGGATCCTCAATCCGGTTCCGTGATACGCAGCAAGGATGAAGCACTGGCGCGCGCCAAGGAATTGCAGCAGAAGCTCAATAGCGGCGGAGACTTTGAAGCTCTGGCCAAGGAATACTCCGATGATCCGGGCTCCAAAGATACTGGCGGGCTCTATGAGGATGCCGACGTAAACAGCTGGGTGGAATCATTCAAGAAAGCGGCCTTGGAGCTTGAAATAGGTGTCATCAGCGATCCAGTGGAATCGGAATACGGCTATCATGTCATGAAAGTGGAAGCCCGCACTGCTAAATCGTTCGATGATGAAAAAGCGGGATTGAAATCGGAACTGGTTCAGGAGAAGCTGCAAAATTTCCGAACAAATGAGCTACCCGGACTGATTGAAAAGATCGATTTAAGCCAATAAATGGTGTACAATGGGTGTTTGACAAGTTTATAAGTAGAAGGATGGATTCGCACATGTTTTACGCAAAGAATTGGGTCGATTATGAGCTTCTGGACACCGGCGGCGGCGAAAAGCTGGAGCGTTGGGGCACCTATGTACTGAGAAGACCCGACCCGCAAATCATCTGGCCTCTGGAAAATGAGACCAAATCCTGGCTGCAAGCGGACGCGCATTATCACCGCAGCAGCAGCGGCGGCGGACAGTGGCAGTACCGCACGGAGCTTCCCGAACGCTGGACGATTACGTACGATGAGAAGCTTACCTTCTACATCAAGCCAACTGGCTTCAAGCATACGGGGCTGTTCCCTGAGCAGGCTGTGAACTGGAAATGGATGATTGAAAAAATCCAGGGTGCCGGCCGGCCGATCAAAGTGTTGAATCTCTTTGCTTACACGGGGGGAGCTTCTCTCGCTTGTGCTTATGCCGGCGCTGAGGTGTGTCATGTGGACGCCTCCAAGGGAGTTGTCCAGTGGGCGAAGGAAAACCTGCATCTATCCGGCTTGGGCAACCGCCCTGTGCGCTTTATCACGGACGATGTATTCAAGTTCGTGCAGCGTGAGCAGCGCCGCGGCAGCAAATACGACGCCATTATCATGGACCCTCCTTCCTATGGACGGGGCCCGAACGGCGAGACTTGGAATCTTGAGGACGATCTCTTCCCGTTCATTCAGACCTGCATGTCCATCTTGACGGACAAGCCGCTGTTCATGCTCGTCAACTCGTATACGACCGGTATATCTGCCACAGTGCTGCAGAACATTCTGACCATGGCGATGAAGAAAAAGCACGGCGGAACGATCTCCAGCGGCGAAATCGGTCTGCCGATCACCCACTCCGATCTCATGCTGCCATGCGGCATTCTGGGCCGCTGGGAGGCGTAAACGCATGGCCGGACCGAAAGATGTTTCGGAAGCCTCGCAGATTCCGGTATTATTCGAAGACAACCACGTGCTCGTCGTGGTAAAGCCCGTCAACATGCCGACGCAGGAGGACGACTCGCGCGATCCTGATCTGCTCAGCGTGCTGAAGGCGGACCTGAAGCACCGCCATCACAAGCCCGGGAACGTGTACCTCGGGCTTGTGCACAGGCTAGACCGTCCCGTTGGCGGCGTGATGGTATTCGCCAAAACGTCAAAAGCCGCGTCCCGATTATCGGACGCGGTCAGAACAAGGCAGCTCGACAAGACGTATGTCGCCGTCGTGCACGGCAAGCCGCCGCAGCCGCAGGCTACGCTGCGGCATTGGCTTCGCAAGGACACGCGGACGAATACCGTCAGCGTGGTGAAGCAAGGCCAGCCGGACGCCAAGGAGGCCGTGCTGGACTATCAGGTGCTCGGCAGCCAAGACGGCTTCAGCTTGATTCGCATCAAGCTGCACACCGGGCGGCCGCACCAGATCCGCGTCCAGCTCGCGGCGACGGGCTGTCCGCTCTACGGCGACCAGCGCTATGGCGCGGCCGTGAACAAGCCCGGCCAGCAGCTTGCGCTCTGGTCGACGGGGCTTGCCTTTGAGCATCCGACGCTCAAAGAAACGCTTCGCTTCCGCTCGCTCCCGCCAGAGCAGCATCCTTGGTTCCTATGGTCGGAATTAATTCGCGACCTTACCTAGTAAATAAATAAGCAGCTTCTGATTATGAGCGGAAACGCGATTCAGGTATGAATCCAGCATGCTTTCACGGATTCTCATTCCTCTCTCGCATTCCGCTTTTCCTTTATCCGTCACATTGACCCATACGATTCGGCGGTCCTTCTCATCCCGCTCCCTCATGATCAATTCATTCTTCTCCATTCTGTCTAACAAAGTGGTTACCGCGGCAGGTGTTGTCGACAAGTGTTCAATCAGGTCGGACGGCTTCATGCGATCGCTTGTTGTAAGCAGCTCCAACACATTCAGTTGACCTTCCGTCAATGTCGGCGCTAGTCCGGTTTCCATCTGTGTCTTCAGCTCTTTTGACAGCTTAACCCATAATTTTCCGAATTCCTCCGTATACACTCTACATCAACTCGCTTCCAGATTACTCCTATCACCAGTATAGCATGATAGGAATCCCGTTTAAAGGTTAATGGCATTAATATTTTCAGACAAGGTGCGCCATGTTTTGTAGGACAAGCTGTCGAAATGTCAGGAACGAAGCTGAACCATACAGAATCAGAAGGAATCCTGCGAAGATTCACATATTGTCTCCTTCCGACATATACTACAGACAGGAGCGAGAATAGGCGAATGCCGCCAAGGCGCAGCCTCTACCTAGCTGCTGTTTGATAGATTTTGTCCAAAAAGGAGTGATTCAAGGTGGAAGCTTGGAAACAGGAGCTTGGCCGTAAAGCATTGGAAGCCGGAATCATCAAAGACCCACAGTGGCTGGATCGATTGGATGAACCGATGCCTCTGTGGGTCATGTTAGAAATGGCGTTTCAATTAATTGAGAAGCTGGATCCGCCCACCGTCAGCTATGACTGAATCTCATCCTGCCAAGTGTGATGATTATTAGAGCGGAGCTTTAAATAGATCAATAATGGAATCCGTTTTCGCTACCGGAACCAGCTGTTTGCCGGACGATTTGCGATCTTCAAGCGGTGCTGTTTCCGTTGAAAAGCGAACCTTTTCTCCGCTGCTAAGGAGTGCTGTCACGATGTAATCCATCTTCACAATAAAGGTGCCGATCAAAGCCGAGCCGTTCGGTCTGACACGCTTGCCTTCCTTGAATTCGAAGGTAAGAATTCCTTTGCCTCCGCGTCCTTGAAGCGGATAATCAACGACCAGCGAGCGCTTGGCATAGCCTAGATCGGAGATGACAAGCACTTCTCCCTCATCACCATAGATCCATTCCGCCGAGACGACCTCATCGTCCTCCTTGAGCTGGATGCCGCGAACGCCTGCGGCCGCCCGGCCCATTGGGTTCACTTCCTCTTCGCGGAAGCGGATACTCATACCTTGCTTTGATACAAGTAATATTTCCTTCGTGTTGTCACTTACATGAACCTGCAGCACCTCATCCTGATCGCCGACCTTACAAGCGACAATACCGCTAGAGCGGTTGGTCATGTATTCCTTCAGCTCGGTCCGTTTGACCTGCCCCTTACGGGTAACGAATACAAGGGACTTGCCTGGTTCTTCGAAGTCCTTGACAGGAATCACGCTCACGATCCGGTCTTCCTTGGATATCGGAATGACGTTCACGATGGCCGTGCCATTTTCTTTCCATTTGTACTCCGGCACCTGATGGACAGGCAGTAGATAATACTGACCCTTCTTCGTGAAGATGAGGAGGCTTTCGATGGTGTTGACATCCAGAAGGAAACGAACGTAGTCGCCTTCTTTGAGTCCTGTACTCTCGAGCTCTCCTCCGGATCGGGTGAAGGACAGCTTCGAGGTGCGCTTCAAGTAACCGTCATTTGAAAGCGTGACCAGAACATCCTCAGGCGTGACAAGCACCTCAAGGTTTACCTTCAACTCCTCGACTTCGCCCTGAATGCTCGAACGACGGTCGATTCCGTATTTTTTACGAATGTCGCCGATTTCCGCTTTGATGACGCCCATCAGCTTCTTCAAGCTGCCAAGTATGCCGCGTAAGTAGTCGATTGTCTTTTGAACATCGTGCAGCTCTTTTTCCAGCGAAGTAATCTCCAGATTCGTCAATCGGTACAATTGCAGCACTAGAATTGCGTCTGCTTGGCGCTCAGTAAAGCCATATTGCGCGACCAGGTTGTTCTGGGCGTCCTGACGGTTCTTAGAGGCCTTAATCGTAGCGATCACATCGTCCAGGATATTCAGCGCCTTCACGAGGCCTTCCAGGACGTGAGCGCGGTCCTCCGCTTTCTCTAACTCATATTTCGAACGATGAGTGACAACTTCCTTCTGATGCTCGATATAAGCATGCAGCATTTCTTTGATGCCCAACTGGCGCGGGGCCTTATTCACAATGGCTACCATGTTGAAGTTATAGGTGACCTGTAAATCGGTTTTTTTGAAAAGATAGGCGAGAATTCCTTGTGCGTCCGCATCCTTCTTCAGCTCGATCACGATCCTCAGACCGTTACGCCCGCTCTCGTCGCGAACCTCGGCAATACCTTCAACCTTTTTCTCCAGCCGAATGTTTTCCATTGCCGTTACAAGGCGTGATTTGACCACCTGATACGGAATTTCCGTAATGATAATTTGCTGCTTCCCGCCGCGCATGTCCTCAATCGCTGTTTTGGAGCGAATATAAATACGGCCTTTGCCCGTACGATACGCTTCGCGTATGCCTTCTTCACCCATAATGATCCCGCCAGTAGGGAAATCTGGCCCTTTGACAATCCCCATCAGCTCTTCAATGGTGATATCGGGTTTGTCGATCATCGCAACGACCGCATCAATCACTTCTCGCAGGTTATGCGTTGGAATTTCCGTAGCAAAGCCTGAAGAAATCCCGCTGACCCCATTCACCAAAAGATTCGGATAACGAGCCGGAAGGACTACCGGTTCTTTAGTCGTGTTATCAAAATTATCTTTAAAAAGAACCGTGCGCTTCTCAATGTCACGCAGCAGCTCCATGGCAATTTCGGAAAGCCGCGCTTCCGTATACCGCATCGCTGCAGCCGGATCGTCGTCGAGCGAGCCCCAGTTCCCATGGCCGTCCACCAAGGTATGGCCCATTTTCCATGGCTGCGCCATTCTAACCATGCCTTCGTAAATCGAGGAATCCCCGTGCGGGTGATAGTTACCCATCACATCGCCGACGGTCTTCGCCGATTTCCGATATGGCTTGTCCGGCGTATTGCCGGCATCGTACATCGCGTACAGGATACGCCTTTGAACAGGCTTTAAGCCGTCGCGTACATCTGGAATCGCACGGTCTTGAATAATATATTTGGAATATCTTCCGAATCGGTCGCCTACGACCTCTTCCAGATATGCAGGCAGAAATTGTTCTAAAATATCCAAGCTACCATCACCAATCTATATGATCTACTCTACGTACTCCGTAAAATCAACATTCTCAATGATCCAGCGCTTGCGGGGTCTACTTTATCCCCCATCAACGTAGTGACCCGGCGTTCCGCTTTGGCCGCATCCTCAATCTGCACCTGCAGCAGAGTCCGTGATTCCGGATTCATCGTTGTTTCCCAAAGCTGCTCGGGGTTCATCTCGCCAAGTCCCTTGTACCGCTGAAGCTCCACGTTTTTACCGAATTCCTTCATCACCGCTTGCAGCTGTTCGTCTGTCCAAGCGTATTTTTGAGCGGAATTTTTGCCTGCCTTCTTCGATACCTTGTACAACGGAGGCTGTGCAATATACACTTTTCCGGCATCGATCAACGGCTTCATGTATCGGTAAAAGAACGTCAACAGCAGAACCTGGATATGAGCGCCGTCAGTATCAGCGTCTGTCATGATAATGATTTTGCCGTAATTGGATTCATCCAAATCGAATTCCGAGCCGATCCCGGCGCCGATTGCAGATATAATCGCTTTGTACTCGTCGTTTTTCATGATGTCAAGGATCTTGGCCTTCTCCGGGTTCATCGGCTTACCTTTGAGCGGCAAAATCGCCTGATGCTTGGAATCCCGTCCCTGCTTGGCTGAACCGCCCGCAGAGTCACCTTCCACGATAAACAGCTCGTTGCGCTGCAAATCTTTGGACTGGGCCGGAGTCAGCTTACCGTTCAGGTTGGAGCTTTCACTCTTGCCTTTTTTCCCGCTTCGAATTTCTTCACGGGCTTTACGAGCCGCTTCCCTAGCTTTGGCCGCCTGGACCGCTTTCTTCAGCATCATTTGCGCGACTTGAGGATTTTCCTCCAGAAAGATTGCCATCTTGTCGGTGACTATGGCATCAACCACGCTGCGGGCGATTGCGCTTCCCAGCTGGTCTTTCGTCTGTCCGACGAATTCAACGTCACCCATCTTGATGTTAATGACAGCCATCATGCCTTCCCGAAGGTCGGTGCCGTCGAGATTTTTCTCTTTTTCTTTTTAATAATCCCGCTTTGCGCGCATATTCATTCATCACTCGCGTATAAGCGGTCTTAAAGCCTGTCTCATGCGTACCGCCGCCGCGGGTTGGAATCGAGTTTACGAACGATGCAATCGTTTCCGTGTAGCCATCGTTGTATTGGAGCGCGACTTCCACTTCGATTTCATCCTTCTCGGCCATAAAATGAATGACATCGTGTAGTACCGATTTCTCCTCGTTCAAAAATTGAACGAATTGCTTGGCTCCGCCATCGTAATGGAAGGTTTCGGTCTTATCCGTGCGTTCGTCCTTCAACACAACCTGCAGGCCAGAGTTCAAGAATGCGATCTCCTGCAGGCGTTCCGCCAAAGTGTCATAGTTGATCGTTGTGCCGCCTTGGAACACCCTTTTATCCGGTTTAAACGTGACTTTGGTGCCGGTTCGATTGGTGTTGCCCACTACTTCAAGTCCTGTAACCGGTTCCCCAACGTGTTCAACACCGGCATCATCGACCCAATATTCGAAACGCATCTTATGGATTTTACCTTCTCTGTAAATCTCCACTTCCAGCCATTCCGACAACGCATTCGTTACAGATGCGCCTACGCCGTGAAGTCCGCCGGACTTTTTATAACCCCCACCGCCAAACTTACCGCCGGCATGCAAAATCGTGAATACGACTTGAGGGGTAGGGATCCCCGTTTTATGTATGCCTGTTGGAATTCCCCGGCCGTTATCTTGAACGGTAATCGATTGATCTTTATGAATGGTTACCGTAATCTTGGAGCAAAATTTCGCCAGGTGCTCGTCCACAGCGTTGTCCACGATCTCCCAAACCAAGTGATGCAGGCCTGACGTGCTGGTGCTTCCGATATACATACCGGGTCTTTTCCGTACGGCAACAAGGCCTTCCAGTACTTGTATATCTTCTGCGCTGTATTCGTTTGACGCGGTGCCTTGATGGGTAAATGTATCTAGCTGCTCGGTCATCGAAGTCCTCCTTCTTGATTAATTCAGTACATCCTTACGGGTAAATGCCGTAAAAGAAACGAGTAAAGACGCTGCTGCCCATATACTTAATACACAGAGTGAAAAGGTTAAGGTCATGCCCTGGATGGGAGGCAAGGAGCCGTTCAGATAATCGGTTAACTCCAGGTTAACCATGAATAAATATTTGGCTGTCTCCCAGGAGGATACCATGTTGGATAGGATGGTCCCCGAAATGAGCACTGCCAGCATAACGCCCATCCCGGCTGCCGTGGAACGGATCAAGACGGAGAGCATAAGCGACATCAGTGCGACAACTAGGGAAGAGAACCATACCAAGCCAAGCTCCATTAGCATGTATATCCATTGATCTACGGCACGAACCGTGCTGAAATCAGCATCACCGCCGTTTAATTGGATCCCGATGAAGACCGGCATTGTCCAACCGTTGTATCCAAAAACAACCCCGGAAATGAGATAACAGAGCACTCCGGTGGACAATACAGTCAGCGAAGTAAAGAAAACAATTGTGATTAACTTGCTCATAAGGATTTTCCAACGCCTGACCGGTCTTGTCAACAATAATTTAATAGTCCCCGTAGAATGCTCGGATGATACGACGTCAGCCGAAATGACCATGATGATAAGCGGAATGAATAATCCGACGGCATTTTTGAGAAACTCCCGGGTGAACGTAACCGCATTGGGAGAGCTTGGATCAACGTTCTTGTCCAGATAATAAGTCGCAATTTGAATTTGCACCTCAAGGCGTTTTTTGAACTCATCAGGGGTCCGCGCACTGCTCAGGCGTTTTTGCCAGTCTGTAATCTTTTGACGCTGATCCGCTTTCCAATCCGTAGTGCCGAATTGTTTTTGCGTATGCTGCGCCACGCGCATTTGAGCATAAGTGAACATCGGAATCAAAGCAAGCAGAATCAAAAGAATTACATAAAATCGCTTTTTTTGATCATTTTGATGCATTCGTTGCGAACTAAGGCTGTCATATTACCCAATTCTTTCACCCTCTGTCAAGCTCAGGAACAAATCTTCGAGCGTAGGATTTTTTATTTCAACGGCATACAAACTGATCCCTGCTTCCAAAAGTTCACGATTCACCTGGGGTACATCCTCTTTATTCATCAAGGTTGTGATGGTTCTCACAGTTGATTCGGTGTGATAGCCTACGGGGAAAGTTACTTCCTCTATGCTCTGCACCCATGTGCTCTTCGCAAGCAATTGCTCCGCTTTGCTCCCTGGATTCAAGGTCCAAGCGACTTTCCCGCCTTGAGCTATAAGCTCATCGACCGCTCCGACTTGAATGACTTCCCCATGACTAATAATTGCCACACGATCGCACATTTGCTGGATTTCGCTAAGCAGATGGCTGGAGACAAACAGGCTCAGTCCGTTCTTCGCTAATCTTTGTATGAACTCTCTCATCTCCTTGATCCCTTGTGGATCGAGTCCGTTGGTAGGCTCGTCCAGGATGAGAAGGCTTGGACGCCCTAATAGCGCCTGGGCAATACCTAGACGCTGACGCATACCCAACGAATAAGTCCGAACCTTATCGTGAATCCGCTGGTCCATGCCTACGATCTCCACGACTTCGGCAATCCGATTCTGATCGACATCTGGCAGCATGCCTGCAAAATGCTCCAGGTTCTCCCAACCGCTAAGATACGCGTAGAGCTCGGGATTTTCCACAATGCAGCCGACATGGCGCAGCGCTTGGTCATGCTCCTTCTGTACGTCAAATCCGCAAATACGGATTGAGCCTTCCGTCGGACGTATCAAGTCCACCAGCATTCGGATCGTCGTCGTCTTGCCGGAGCCGTTGGGTCCAAGGAACCCGAAAATTTCTCCTGCGTATACTTCGAAGGATATCCCTTTAATGATTTCTTTATTTTTAATTCTCTTTTTGACTTGATGGACAGACAAAACCGTTTTGGGATTAGCGGTCATCTTGGATCACTGCTCCTACTTCAAAATTTGTACAATCCGATCGGCAATTCGCTCGTACCCGTCTCCATTCGGATGGAAATGATCCGCCGAGGAAATGTATTTGAGTAAATTTTGTTCAAATAAATCATAGGTAGGCACCAGTACCATATTGGAGTATCGATTCGTGTACGTAAACACGCGATCATTCCAATCTTGCACGATCAACGAGCCCTTGCGGTCAGAGTCTAAATCTAAAAAGGATGATATAAACCGACGTACAGCACAACCGCATGCGAATTCGCCTTCCTGATATCAGCAAGGATCGTTTCCAGACGCCCTAGAGCCGGTTCCATTCTCTGCTGCGCAGCTTCCGGATTAAACTCCTGTTGATCCTCGGAGAAAATCCCTTCGCCACCCGCGAATAGATCGTTGCCGCCAATCGTAAGAAGAATAACATCCGCATCCGAGAGCGCATCCTGCGTCTTCTTGAGCTCTATATCTTTCAGTAATTGATCACTTTTGTATCCGGGGATGGCGAGATTATTCAAAACAAACACAGCTTTACCGGTTTGCTGTTCGAGCTTCTCCCGAACTCTGTCGACATAGCCTTTTCCTGTGTTGTCTCCCGTTCCTGCCGTTAACGAATCCCCTAACGCTACAATTTGGATCTTGTCCTTTCCTTCCCCTAACGGTGCTTGACTCGGCTGTGGAGAAGATACGGCCAACTCGCTGTTTCCGGGCTTCGGATATAAGATTTGATTGACTGCATAGAGAAAACCGATAATAAAAACAATTGTCGCTAAAGTCCCTGTAATGCCAACCATTCCCCAAATCCACTTGGTTGATTTCAAGCAAGTCCCTCCTGTGAATACGAAAATCCATTAATTCCTTTTAGAGTAATAGTTCTAAGATTAATTTGCAAACTTCCTTCTTCGGTATCCTCTGACTTCAGTTGTGTTCAAAGACCAGTTGTGTTAGCTAAGATGCCCGATTTATGATAAAAAGTTGGCATTCAAACAGCCTGATCGCAGGTTGCAATCAGGCTGACATTGTTTATTTAAACTTCTGGAAACCCGTATGTTCCAAGGCTCTATACATGTAAGGTAATTCAGCGAAATCTCCGCGTCTACACAGCATCTTGCAAAAATTTATATTGAGCATGAATGAGGCCGTAATAGATTTTTCGTTCTCTCATCAATTCTTCATGGCTGCCGCTCTCCATCATTTGTCCATGGTCCAGAACTATGATTTTATCCGCATTACGGATGGTGGAAAGACGATGTGCCACGATAAACGATGTCCGCCCAGCGAGTAGCGTCTTCAGCGCTTCCTGGATTTTGAGCTCGGTCTCGGTGTCGATACTGGCCGTTGCTTCGTCCAAGATTAGAATGCGAGGATCTGCGAGCAGCGCTCTCGCGAATGAGATCAGCTGACGCTGACCCATGGAGAGGACATTACCCCGCTCCTGTACTTCTGTATCATAGCCTTGCGGCAGTTCTGCAATAAAGTCGTGGGCATACACCGCTCTAGCCGCCATCTCGACTTCCGCATCCGTGGCATCCAGTCTGCCGAATCGAATATTGTCACGGATCGTACCCGAGAAAATAAACGTGTCCTGCAGCACGATACCAACCTGAGAGCGAAGGCTCTGGATCGTAACCTCGCGGATATCGTGACCATCGATCAGCACACGCCCTTCCACCGGATCATAGAACCGGCACAGGAGATTCATGATCGTACTTTTACCGGAGCCCGTATGTCCTACAAGAGCAATGGATTGGCCTGCTTTCACATCCAGATGGATCCCCTTCAGAGCAGGTCTGCCTTTTTCATACTCAAAGACGAGATTCTCGAACTTCACGTGACCGACGATATTCGGAAGCTCCCCCGCATCTTCATTCTCGGCTACAGAAGGCTTCTCGTCGATATATTCGAAGATTCGTTCCGACGAAGCCATAGCTACAAGCAGCTGCGAGTACATTTGCCCTAGCCGCGTAATCGGCTCCCAGAAGTACCCGATATAGGTCGCAAAGGCAACCAAGAGGCCCACCGAAATTTCTTTCGTTTCAATCATGTGCGCGCCAAGCCAGAACAAGATACAGTAACCAACCGCGCCAGTGATTTCGATAATCGGCCCGAAGCTCTGGTTCAGCATGGAAGCACGGTTCCAAGCCAACCGGTTCACCATGTTCATATTTTCGAAATATTGGATGTTCTCTTTCTCTTGCGTGTAAGCCTGTGTCACCCGAATACCTTGAATACATTCGTTCAGATGCGAGTTCAAGCGGGATTGCTTAATCGTTACATCCTGCCAGGCTCTTCTAATCTTCAAACGAAGCTTGGTTGAAATGATGAACATCAAAGGAACTGTTATAATGATCGCGGCGCCAAGCTTAAAGTTGTATGTAAGCAGAATCACCATGATGCCGCACAGCTGCACACAATCCACAAGCAGGTTGACAACACCGTTCGTAAATAAGTCTTGCAGGGAATTGACATAATTCGTAACCCTCACAAGGACTGACCCAGCCGGTCGTGTATCAAAGAAACGGAAAGAAAGCTTCTGGATATGGCTAAACAAGTCGTGCCTGAGATCGTAGATGACACGCTGCCCGATCAGATTCGTATATCGAATACGGAAGGTGTTAGCAGTCCATTGAATCAGGTATACACCTAGCATGATGCCCATGATCGTCAATAACAAGTTTCCATCTTTGGGAGTAATCGCACGGTCAATCGCATATTTGATAAGCAGGGGTACAGTAAGCTTCGTTAGAGCCCCCACAAACATCATAATAATAATCACCGGTAAAAACTGCCGGGCATAAGGCTTCATGTAGCCGAATAATCGTCGAAGCTGATTCCAATCAAACGGCTTGTCGATCAGTTCATCATCCTGATACACAAACCGTTGTCCGGACTGGCTGTCTTGCTCGATACCAGGCTTCGATTGCTTCGATTGGGTACTCAATGCGCTAACCTTCTTTCCAAGGGAGATGTAGAATAGGTATCCGAAGGCTTCATCCAATCCGCATCAGGCTGATCCGCGTACTGAATTTGATAGGTTTGACGATACAGCCCTTCCTGCTGAAGCAGCTCTTCATGAGTGCCTCGCTGGACGATTCTGCCTTCATCAAGCACAATAATTTCATCCGCATGCTTCAGAGACGATATGCGATGCGCAATGATGAATGTCGTACGGCCTTGCATCACTTCTTTGAAGCCGGCTTGAATCTCATGCTCCGTCTCCATATCTACCGCGCTCGTTGCATCATCAAGGATCAAGATCTTGGGGTCCTTGAGCAGTGCCCTAGCAATGGCAATCCGCTGCTTCTGACCGCCTGATAATCCGAGTCCACGCTCACCGACAACCGTATCGTACCCGAGCGGCAGCTCCATAATGAAATCATGAGCCTTCGCCAGCTTGGCTGCACGGATAATCTCTTCCATACTCACCTGCTTGCGGCCATAGGCAATATTATTGCGGATCGTAGATGAGAACAGGAACGTCTCCTGAAACACCGCAGCCACTTGTTTGCGGACACTCTCCACCTGGATGCTGCGCAGATCCTTTCCGTCCAACGCGATGGTGCCTTCCTTGACGTTGTAGGCTCTCATGAGAAGACTTACAACCGTTGTCTTGCCAGAGCCCGTGCTTCCAAGCAACCCAATCACAGAGCCGGCAGGAGCATCTACAGAGAAATTGTATAAAGCAGGCTGTTTTTCCGGATAGGCAAAGGTAACATTGTCAAAGCGAACATGTCCTTGTACCTCCTGATCTGCCAGTGACACAGCACCTGCTTGATCCTTGACATGCAAGTATTGATGGAGGATTTCTAGAATCTTCTCCCCGGAAGCCTTCGTTTGTGTAAAGTTATTAATATGGAACCCTAGCCCCCACATAGGCCCGATAATATACCAAATGATACTGAAGCAGGCGACAAGCTCACCTAATGTAATCGTATCCTGAACCACCATGTAACCGCCTACACCAAGCAGAAGCACGACGCTTAGATTCGCGAGAATCTCCATAATGGGGAAGATTTGGCCCAAATAAAGGACGTCTCCACGTTCATAGCCCGGTACTCTTCGTTATGCGAGGCGAATTTCTTAACTTCATAAGGCTCGCGGGCAAAGGATTTCACAGTCCGTACGCCTGTAATGTTCTCCTGCACAGCAGTCGTCATCGTTCCCAGCGATTTGCGGACCATACGAAAAGCAGGGTGGATCTTTCCCTCAAACCGGATGGCGGTGAAAGCCAAAAACGGCATTGAAATCATCGTCAGCAGCGTCAGCTTCCAGTTGATTGAGAACATCATGCTCATACCGAAGATCAGCATAAGGAAGACGTTCAAAATTTGGGCAAAGCCGAAGCCGACAAAGTTTCCGGATTGCTTCCAGGTCCGCTGTCAAACGGGACATCAGATCGCCCGTACGCGCCTGATCATAGTATTGAAACGACAAATATTGAAGCTTGTTATACAGGGCGTTGCGCAATCGATAGGCAACCCGGTTGCCGAGTCTCCCTCCGCATAAGCCATGCAGAAACTGAAACATCCCTTTCAGGGAGACGACCCCGACAACGAAAAGCGAAAGCTTCGGAACCAACCCGAATTGCTGCTTGGCAATCACCTCATCGATCAAATACCGGAGCAAATTCGGATACACAAGCCCCAGCCCCGTTGCCGTCATCAAGCAAAGAATCGATGCGAACAACAGCTTTTTTCTGGGGCCAATAAAATTGCTTCAACTGCCTGAAAACATCCACCTGCGAGCACCCTCCTCAAGAAGGAAAAATTGGGAATAGCCAAGAAAGCGTTTTAATACTTAATGAATCTTAACACCATCGCTATCTAGCAGCAACGAGAGGAAAACCCGATTTAAACGCTTAAATCCGCATAACTTCACAAAAACTGGCATCAATCCATATCTTTCTTGAATATAATCTGAATCCTATCGTTTGTAAGCCCTTTCATAAGAACGCGCGTTCATTGTTGAAAAACACAACGGCAGTCAGGATATGTGGATTGACCTTCTCACAGAATCGGGCTGTATTCGAACAACCTTTTTCCCGTAAGAACGTCTATCAGCTGTACTCCATTCTGCCGTTTTTTTTATCTTTTTAGATTCAAATCCCATACTTCGAGCGATTCCAGCTCTGCTTCACACACTCTGGTAAACACCTTGATTCCCAAACTGTCCGCTTTCGGATAAATCCGATTGGTCATCGTCTTTTCTCCGCCATTTGCAAATAATTCAACTGATGACCGGTCCAGGAAAAGGTGCAAGCGAACCAATCCATCGGCCGCATTCGCCAAATATGCCTCGCAAGTTCCTCCATTCCCTTCTCCACTGAAAGTCCTATCAACCTTCAGCTTACGTTCCCTCGGCTCAAAAGCAACTTCTGTATATTCTTTGCCATCATCCGAACAACGAAGCTTCAAACCAAACTCTCCAGCAGGAATTGACGGATTCGTCTTGAAGACGGCTATCAGCTCCAAGACATCCCCCCGCAAATTGGAAATGATCAGCTCCGTATCTGCTGCTAGCAACATCCGGTCCACATGCCGGTGGTTTGCCCGAAGCTGCTGTAGCTCCTCTACAGGCAACATTCGAAGTGTCCCGTCATCCGCTAGCTTCAGCTCGCGCGGAACCGAAAATGCCCCAGCCCAACCGTTCGCCTGCTCAGGCATCGCGGATCCCCACATATTCATCCAGCCAATCAGAAGACGACGTCCCTGACCGTCTAAGAATGTTTGCGGCGCATAAAAGTCAGATCCATGATCTAAACGATCCGCAATGTCGTAACGAAATTCTCCAGTCTCATAGTCAAATTCCCCCGTGAGATACATGGTCTTCGTTGCTCCCATATTCATCGGCGAAATAATAAGAGCGTGACGGCCCTCGCTCCCGAGCGAGAACAAATCCGGGCACTCCCACATATCCCCCATCGTACCGTCACTTTCAGCTGCAATTCCTAGAAAAGACCAAGTCTTCAAATCCTGAGACCGGTAAAGCAGCGCTTTGCCCAAGCCGTCCTTCCCATAGCCTAAGACCATATACCACATGCCGCCATATTGCCACACTTTAGGATCTCGAAATCCGAAGCCTCCCTCCTCTGGAGGTCCGGCGATAACGGGGTTATGCGGCGCTTTTTCAAAAATGATACCATCCGTGCTTGTTGCCACACATTGAACCTCGATAGGCGATCTCCCGTCAACATGCCCTGCCTGTAAACCAGTGTTAACACACCGTTATCATCCACCGCGCTGCCGGACCAACAGCCGTACCCTCCGCTTTCGCCCAGATCATAATACTCAGATGGCGCTAATGCGATAGGCAGATGCTCCCACGTGATTAAATCTTTACTCTTGGCATGCCCCCAGTGCATCGGGCCCCATTTCGCTTCGTGCGGATGATACTGGTAGAAAATATGATACTCCCCTTTAAAAAAGATCAGTCCATTCGGATCGTTCATCCAACCCGCAGGCGGCATGAAATGATAACGCAACCTGTAATGGTCCTCTCTGAGTTGTTCCTTACCTGCTTCTTGCCGGTTATGGCTTTCGCCTCGTTCCACATCGCGGTTTTCATCATTATGATCCATTATGTTTCATCACCTGGCCAATTCGTCTCTTTTTATAAATATGAAATAAAAGCTGCACATTCTTCTTCGATGCCATCGTACCGGGCGAAGTTTAACCTTTAATCCCGGACATTGTGATTCCTTGAATATAGTAGCGCTGAAGGAACAGGAACAGCAGCAGAATCGGTGCTGTCGAAATCGTATTAGCAGCCAGCACTTTGGACCAATCCGTTCCTTCATTAGAGGAAAACGTAGAGATCCCGACTTGGATCATCTGCATCTTTTGGTCGTTAATCACAATAAGCGGCCATAGATATGAATCCCAATTGCCCAGAAAAGTCATCAAACCAAGGGTAATTAATGCAGGAACAGCGGCAGGCAGTACGATCGAAAGGAAGGTTCGCGGCAAGCTTGCACCGTCGATCCGGGCCGCTTCCATCATTTCATTCGGGACCTCTGCAAAAAACTGCCGAAGCATGAAGATGCCAAATACGGAGAGCATCGAGGGCACGATGAGTGCTTTGTACGAATTGAGCCATCCCAAGTCATGCATGAGCAAATAGTTAGGCACCAGCGTAACTTCGCCCGGAATAATCATCGCCGACATAAATAAGGCAAATACGACGGACTTTAATCGGAAGCGCAGCTTTGCAAAAGCAAATGCCGCCATGGAATTGATGACCAACACTAGGAACGTTACCACCGTGGCAACGAATAGCGTATTCCAGATATAGCGAAGGAACGGATCCCGTGCGTTAAAGATAACTTGATGGAAATTCTTTGCAGTCCACTCCACAGGAACAATAAGATGAATGTCCAGCGACGTATATTTAAACAGCTCCTGATAAGGGCGAAATGAACCTGCTACCATCCAAAGAATCGGTGCAACCGAAACCAAGGCAATTAGTATCATGACCATCCATCTGCCGCAGGTATAAATTCGATTCACGGCCGTTCCTCCTTCATGATGCATCTGCATCCTTGTTGAATAATTTCATTTGAATCAACGAGATGGTCAAAACAATAGCAAACAATACGAACGCCGCCGCTGTGGCATATCCCATTCTCATCTGGGTAAATGCTTGCTTGTAGATGTAATAGACGACGGTTTCCGTAGAGCTGTTCGGTCCTCCGTTTGTGAGTACGAAGACAAGACCCGACAGCTTGATTGCATCAATCGTCGTCATAATGACGACAAATGCCATGGTTCGATTCAGCAGCGGCAGTGTAATTTTCACAAACTGTTGCAGCTTCGTAGCCCCGTCTACTCTAGCAGCTTCATATAAATCAGGAGATATATTGTTCAGACCGGCTAAAAAAGATAATCATGAAAAATCCCGCACCCTTCCAGATGCCAAGCATAATGATGCCGTTCATGGCCGTCTCCGGGTTGGATAAGAAATTCGTTACCGGTAAATGGAAAGCTTTCAGTACACTGTTGAGCAAGCCGAATTCTTTGTTGTAAATGAGCTTGAACACCGTAGCGGCAACCGCCGTTGATACGATGACCGGAATGAAATACAACGTTCGGAACAGCCCGGATGCCGCCGACTTCTTTTGAATGAGCATAGCTAATGCTAAAGCAATACTGGTTTGAATCGGAATCACGATAATTGCGAAGTGAAAGGAATGCACGAGACTTTTGAAAAAGCCAGATCCTTCATCAGATTAGCGTAATTATCTAAACCGACAAAGACATCTCCCGCTCCAACCAGCGAGTAATTTTTGAAGCTGATGATAAAAGCCTGTAGCATCGGGTAGAACACAAACACCAGCAGCAAGGCCAACGCCGGCAGGATGAACCACAGAGCTGTAAACTGTTCATGCCTGCGGAAGCTCGATGATCTTGTTTTTCTGGTAACGGCTGATTCCACGGTTATTCCTCCTTCTTGTTGTCAAATACAAATACGTGAAATGAGGCATGTATACGGCCATCTATGCTAACTGCCTGTATGACGGCTTGACCCGGTTTGATTCCCTTCACTTTAGCGCCTTCCTTCACCCCTTCTACCATGGCAACCGATGGATCGCTGGACTCCCGAATGGAGGGATTGGCGCTGAACGGTACAACAGAAGCTTCCATCAAGCCTGTTTCCCCTGCTCCGACATCCATCGAGTCTCTGCCCAAAGCAATCCGAAGCGGTTCAGTGCTATCCGGGTCTTCATTACGCCATACCGTCCTCAGCGGATAGAAGGTGGCCTGATCCAGAGTGATGCCGCCGGTTGCAGATGATAACGACAGTGCGCTGCTTGTCGGATTCGGAAAGATAATAGATGAAATGACGGCCTGTCCGTCGTTTGCAAACACTTCCAGACTTGACGAATCCACGAAAAAGCGCAGCTTGAGCGGGGGGGGGGGGGGGGGGGGGGGGGGTCTTATCCTTGAGTCCCACAGGCGCAGACATCGTTTCTGCAAAATCTTTCTCAAACGAGGTGACACCGGAATGGGTCCTGTCCACCGTCAATAGTCCGCTTCCCTCATCATAACTAACAGTCGTTGCTTGACTGCTTCCCTTGCGCAGCTCGAAGGTAAATCGTGCTTTCGGTTCTACAGTCAGCTCTGTAGTAAGCTCATATGAGACTCCTTTCAAATCCATGAACGGATTATGATCAGCAGTTACAAGCTGCTTCGGCAGCGTAACTTCCTTGCCTCTTAAGGACTCAAGCTCTTGGATCGGTTCCTGAACCATGCGCAGGCCTTGACCTTCAATCATCCGCAATTTCAGCTCACGCGGTATCGACATATTGCCTTTCCAACCGCTGGTTGGCATGGAGAACGGATACCGCCAATTGGACATCCACCCCAGCCAGATGCGCCTGCCGTCTTTCACCGGGATATCGGAATACGAGACAGCCGCATAATAGTCTTTGCCGTAATCGGTCCAAAGCACATCCGACGGATGATTATCGTTCTTGAACGATGCTCCGTCAAATGATCCGATGAAGTACTGCGCTGTCGAACCTTTTGTCGTTTTATTGCTCCCTACGCTTACCGTCAGCACCCATTTCGTTTCTTTACTCCCTTCTACAGGAAGCTCGAATAGATCCGGGCACTCCCAGACAGCGGCATGTGACCCTTGGTCACTTCCAAACTCGCTCGTCATCGTCCAATCCTTCAAATTTGGCGATTTGTAGAATCGGACACGGTTATCCACAGATACTACCATCACCCAGGAATGGCTGGGCTCGTGCCAGATCACTTTTGGATCCCTAAAGTCTTTAAGGCCTGGATTCGGAATGACCGGATTGCCCGCATACTTTGTCCAAGTTCTTCCTTTATCGCTGCTGTATGCGATGCTTTGGGATTGAAGCCCGCCTTTAAAATGAGTAAATATCGCCACAAGTCCCGCTTTACCTCCGAAAAAGCCGCTCGTATCATCGCGGTCCACCACTGCGCTGCCCGACCAGATCTCCCCCAGCGAATCTCTAGCCAGGGCCACGGGCAGATGCTCCCAATGGATCAAATCCTTGCTAACTGCATGTCCCCACTGCCCGCTATTTTGATAAAATTGATGAAATTCACCCTCGAAATAAACCATCCCATTCGGATCGCTCATATTGCCCGACGGGGGCGACAGATGATATTGAGGACGGTAAGGCTCCGTATAATAAGCAGGATCACTCGAATAATTGAAAGATGCTGCGAGCTTTGAGGTCTCTTGATGGCTTCTATTGACCATTAGTACAGTCCCTCCGATTCCTATACATACTGCCGCAAGCGCTCCAGTTGTCCATAACCATGTTCTCTTGCTCATGCTTCCCTCCATACTTCGCTTTTGTCGTCATAGACTGTACGGTAATTGTATAAAAGACGCCCCGAGAAAGATTTCAATTTCATCTGCACATCCCTTTTAATTTCATTTGCAACTCGTTCAAGAAGTATGGCTACCGTTTCGCGTTCCTTCTACTTGCCTTGCTTTTCGTAATAAAAAGCATAGAATCGGAAAAAGCCCGCTGCAGTTGCAGGGGCTTAAAGACATTCATGGATACTAACTGCCGAGCAGTTCATCCCTATATTCCTTTGGACCTTTGCCGTACCATTTTTTGAAAGCAGTGCTGAAATAGCTGGAGCTGGAATAGCCGACCAATGTGGCGATGTCCGTCAATTTCAGTTCATTTTCTTTAAGCAGTTCCACCGCTTTTTGAAGGCGGAGCCGCGTTACATAGTCACTGAAGGTTGCTCCTGCCTGCTGCTTGAACAGTCCAGACAAATAGGTTTCATTCAAATGAAACATATCGGCAAGAGAGGACAAGGTCAGCTCATAGCAAAAGTTCTCGTCTACATATTTACGAATCGCTTCCGTCATCTGCTGACCACTGGAAAACCGTGTCTTTTTAACCTGCTCCATAACAAGCCGAGCCATGTCATGCAGTTGTTCCATAACCTGCTCTCTCGATTGATAATCACGTACGGACATTTGACAATTCCACAAATACGTCTGGAGCGAGGGATCACCTAATTCAAACTTTTTGGCAATCGCGCTAAACATCAGGATCAGCCTAAGCATGACAAACGTAAATACAAACATAGGTGTATCATGATGATCCGAAAATAGTTCATGCACTTGTTTGGTAAAGGAATGCATATCGAGGTTTTCAATGGATTGCATCAACTTGCGCTCCGCTTCAGGGGAGAACGCATTCGCCAGTTGAGACATGTGGTGCCTCTCATCCGTTTTGCCTGACTTCACGGTACTCAGACTCCATGCCAGCATGCTTGAAGCGTACCCGTGCTTGAACTGCTTCAGTCCTTTGATTGGCTCTCCAATCCCTGAGACACTGTCCACTCTCAAATAACTCCGTATGTTCCTCTTTATGTCATGAACGAACGAATCTACGAAGCCTTGATTTCGATTGCTCTCCTCTTCAATAGGAATCAGAAAGTGCACCATCGCAGGATGGCTAACATCATAAAAGGGGTATACGTGTCCCTTCTTTTCCGCTGTTTCCCGGCATAGGAGCAGGAGCGCTAAGTAAAGCAAATCCTTACGCTGGCTCCCATCATCGAGTCTGCCTTGCGGTATTCTCATCTCTACGGTGACAAATTGCGCCTTAACCTGCTCCTCGGACAAAAAATCAAGCTGCACTTGCTGCAGCCTTTCTTGGACAACCGGCAGGCTAAACCATTCATCTTTAACCAGCTGCCAAATCACCTGCTCCTGCATCATTTGAAAAAGCTGATGATTCTTCAATTCTTCCTGATCCTGCTGTCGTTCCCGGGCGCGGTCCGCTTCCAATTCGTCAGCCAATTTCTGCAGAAGTGCTGTTAATTCACTGCGGATGACCGGCTTCAGCAGATAGTCCTTCACACCGTATTGAATTGCAGCCTTCATATATTCATAATCGGAATAACCGGATAGCACAATGATCCGCATGTGAGGGTACTTCTCTTTGCACGCCTTGATGAGCTCGATGCCATTCATCTGAGGCATCCGGATATCCGTCATCATGACGTCCGGCTGACGTCCTTCACTCAACAGCTGCATCGCCTCCAATCCGCTGGATGCTTCCGCATCGATCGTATAACCGGCTGCCCGCCAATCTATTTTCGCCTTAATGCTGTTGCGAACACCAGCTTCATCGTCTACCAGCATCAAAGAATACATAAGCAATCAACTCCTCACGATCGGTAAACATAGTGATATTTCCGTACCTTCTCCAGGTTCAGAATGCAAGATGCAATCAAACGCTTCTCCATACATCAAGCGGCACCGCGACAATACATTTCGAAGCCCAATACTGTGCCCCTCACTGTTAAGAACGGATGCCAAATCCCCTTTACGGTGCCCGTTTCTCAGATCATCTGCCAGATCCGGCTGCATACCGATGCCATTGTCAGTTACCGTAAGCAGCAGACATTCATTCCTGATTGCCGTTTCGATATGAATTTGAGCCGTTCCTTCCTTTTCCAAACTGTATTTCACCGCATTTTCAACAATAGGCTGCAAAATGAATTTAGCAATCACTAGCTGTGCGGCTTGTGGATCTTCTTTGATCGTGACCTGCAACCTTACTTCATGCCGAAGATGAAGAATGAATAAGTAATCTCGAATGTAAGCCATCTCTTCCGACACTTTGACCAAATCCGTATTCAGGTTCAAGGAATAGCGCATCATTTTACCTAACGCTTCCGTTGCGTCCATCACTAAGTCTTCCCGCTTCATAGCGGCTAGACCGCTAATAATTTCAAGCGTGTTATTGTAAAAATGCGGATTGATCTGGAGCAGCAGCGCTTTGTACTCGGCGTTTCGCTTGCTCAGGTTTGTTTCAAATTCCGTTTCGATCAAGTGGCGCAGTCTGACCGTCATTTGTTCAAAAACTGCTGTCACGTAGTCCACTTCGCTATGGCCGTCGCGGACCTTCGGCATGAGCTGCTCTGCTTGTCCAAATTCGCCGCGCTGCACATATTTCATAGCTCTGGCCATGCGGCTAAGCGGCTTAGTAATACCTGCCGACAGCCAGAAAGCGGCCAGCATCGCAAGAATTAACAGCACTACGCTCACAATGAGAATGGTCTGGCGTATGTATGAGATCTGTTCATATAATTCCCGTTCGGGTACGATACCTGCTATGATCCAATCCTGCCCAGGCAGTTTACGATAGAAGAACAGACGGCTTTCACCGCTTTGCTTGAGTGGAAACACACCATAATTCGAGTCTCGATAACGTATCTCTATCTCTGAGAGCGCTGCACTGAGATCACTCTGCTCCGCATCAATGTCCTGATTCAGCACACTCTGTCCATCATGCGTCAATAAGATAACTCTGCCTGTCCGGCCGATCGTGATCTTGCCAATCGTATCGCGCAGCAGAGAAGTAGGATAGTTGACCTTAATGATGCCTGCACTTCGAAAAGATTGAAGCTGAACGAGCGGGAAGATAAAACTGTTCACCGAACGGCTCCTCATGTATTCATCCGGTTGATCGACATCCTTATGGGCAATAGTCCATCGTTTATTCACAGTCGTGAACTCCTCGTACCATGCCGCGGTCTTGTAAGAGCGATCCTGCGTCCATAATCCTCCTGTCTCCTCGGTAAATGCGCTTATGGAAATTCCGTTGGAATTATTAACCGCATACGAGGAAAAAAACTCGCGCACTCGCTGCTTAGCGGCGACTTTGTCTCGGCTCGAAAGTTCCGAGCTCCCTTGTACAGCGAGCCAGTCCTGTGTCATTCTGCTGCCCATGACCTGGTTCCCCGTGTCTTCCACCTGCTTTAAGAGTGTTGTCACGTGAGAAGCGAACTGCTCCATCGTTTGTGTCGTGGAGGATTCTATGGAAGTTTTAATGATTGTGGTCGATGCTTCACTCAGAATGAAGGCCAGCAGTGCAAATGGGAAAATGAGCAAGACTGCAAATACAGCCAGCAAACGGCTCCTCAATGAAAAAAACATGACTCTCCTCTCCTTCTTCATGATGACAGAGCTTTCCATTTGATCGAAGAATCCTCTAAGGTGGCAACAAACTGTGCTAGGAACCAGCTGGACACCTCCGAAACTACAGATCTCGTCTCTTCATATTATCGCCAATTACGTAAACTCGATCGGTATTAAAATACGAACACGGTTGTTTAGCAGGAACGCGACAAGGAGACGATCAACATGATTCGTCCCCTTGACTTTGTATTTATTTTTTCTGCTGCTTTTCTAAGTCTGCATAGGCTTGATCAATCGTTGTTATCGCATCGGAGACAGCTGCATCGATATTTCGTTTGCTGATGGTAACATCCTCAAACATTTTGTTAACAGCATCGGACATTTGCGGAAAAATCGGCGTAATCGGGCGCGGTCTGCCGAATTTCTGGTTTTGCACGACGAAGACGTTCTTCGGATATTCATTCAGTTCCGGGAAATCCTTTGCCGCCGAATAACGGGATGGTATATCTTTGGTCATTTCACAATACATCTTTTGACCGTCATGGCCGGTTACGAAATTGATAAACTTCCAAGCTTCATCCGAGTGTTGGCTTTTCGAAGAAATTCCTAGGGCCCAGCTTCCATTGGCAACTGCCTGTGCGGATTCTTTGGGAAGTGGGGCGATATCATAATCAACACCAAGCTTAAAGTCCGGGAACTTCTCCTTCAGATTCGCCAGTGACCAGGAGCCGTCGATCGTAATCCCCAGCTTACCGTTCGGGAATGGATCCGGCGGATACTCCATGGCGGATACTTGATCCTTATTATACAAATCGGAGAAGAATTGAATCGCTTTCTTCGTTTGCGCCGAATCGAGATACCCTTTGGATGTTTTACCGTCAGGGCTCATGATCTCCCCGCCGAATTGCCAAACGATCGGATACTTAAAATACGCGGTGCCGCCTGCACTGCCAAAGCCTTGAGCCGGATCAATTCCAAACACACCATTCGCCGGATCATTGATTTTCTTAGCTGCATCCAGGACCTGCTCCCAAGTCCAAGGCTCATCCGGATTTTTTCGATGGGAGTGGAATCCCCTTGGCATCAAATAATTTCTTATTATAAAACATGGCAATAGAGGATTCCGTCAGTGGAGCCATATAAATTTCATTCTGGTATGTGTACGTCGCAAGTGTAGATTTAGGAATGTCATCCATATTACCGTCTGCTTTGAAATACGAAGTCAGCGGCTTCAGCGCCCCCGCGTTGGCATAGGATCCCAGTGTCGGCGCATCAAGCGCCATGATATCCGGCGGGCTGCCGGAAGCAATAGATACCCTCAGCTTGGTATCATAATCCGAGTAGGGAATCGGTGTCATTTCTACCGAGATATTCGGGTTCTTTTCCATAAAGGCGGCAACCAGCTTATCATAAGCGGCGTTTTCCGTGTCATTTCCTGAATTTCTCCAGAAGGTCAGGTGTACGTTTTCATCTTTTTTACCGGCTGATTCTGTCGGCTTCGTCCCTGGTGTGGAGGATGTGACATCTCCTTGGCTTGAACATCCGGCGAGTAATCCGCCGATCACTACTGCACTGCATACGGCTTGACTGAATCTCTTCATTGCTAATGCCCCTCTCTCGATTGTCTGTTGTTGTTTCTTGTCATCATCTTATCAAAGGAAAGAGGAGAAAAAATTCAAAATGCTCTGCAAAGCACTTCTAAAATCATCATCATCATTCAGAAAATGCTCCTAAAGTGCAAGAGATGCTCCCGCCGGTTTAGCGAGAACATCCCTTTTGCACGATGTTGAATTACTCCATTAAATCAACCAACTGCTGCTTAAGTCCAGTTAATTCATCCAAATCAATTTTCATCTCGAGGGCGCCAAGCATACCCTTGCTATGCTCGGTAACCTCACTTATTAGCTTCTCCTTCAATTGGCCAATCCAATCTTCCAACTGCCCGGAGTAGGTTTGGTCCAGTATGTGTGAATACTCATCCATCAATCTGGATACCGGCTCATTCACGCGCTGTTCCAGTTCAGCCCTAAGCTTGCTCTTCCCGTCACCTTCAAAGAACTGTTTCGTATTTTTAAAATAGCTCTGAAGCAGACGGTCCGTCACTTCGGCGGCTTCAAGCTTACCTTCAACAGTAGGTGTTGTAAAACGATTAGCCGTATACTCTTCACAGGCAAAGCCTTCTAATAGCTCCGCAGCTTGTTCCGACCAACGATTCAATCGAGCTTGAGACAATTGATTCATTTTATTCTCGATCCGCAGTGTAGTGGCAAGCACCTCTTGCGATAAATCGTAAGCAATCATTCGCTGCAATTCATTCCAAGCCAGCTTCAGCGCTTGCTTCGGATCACGCGCTTCTTCACGGAAGGTCGACGAATTGAAGGCGTAGTTGTAAAGCTCACCGAAACGATACATCGTTCTCTGCTTCACATAGTATAGGAGCTCTTGGATTTCTTTCCGTAGCTCTCGCAGATCAGCTGTACCATCCGCATCGCTTAGAAGCTTAAGACAGCCGGATTCAGCCTGCTCCAATGAAGCTATCTGCTGCTTTCGCTGTTCTTCCCCATGCTTAGCCGACTCCAGCCAATGCTGCATAGTCTGAACCGCACGAGACATTTCCAAATTGGCGGAGTGAATGGCAACCTCGCTTAGCTCTCCTAACGTAAACTTCACGAAATCCTGCTCAAACGGTGTAATTTGTGATTGCTGCACGAGTCTGTGATCTCCGGTAACCTTCCCTTCCGCCGCCAAATAACTGGAAATCGGATATATACGAGGATGACGAATGCCGTGCTGCAGCAGGTTGGTCTCCACGTGCTTCACAACGCCTTCGAGCTCTTCCTGACTGGAGGCCAGGTCAGCTGCATTTACAATGAAAAACATTTTATCCATTTCAAAGCTATCCTTGACGCGACCGAGCTGCAGAAGGAACTCACGATCCGCTTGAGAAAAGGCATGATTATAGTAGGTGACAAAAAGAATGGCATCCGCATTCTTAATATAATTAAACGCGACTCCCGTGTGACGTGCATTAATGGAGTCCGCTCCCGGTGTATCCACAAAAATAATACCTTGATCAGTCAGAGGATTCGAATAATAAAGTTCAATAAACTCAACAAAGCAGGATTTTGACTCTTCTGCTACATAGCCTGAGAATTCATCCTTTGTAATTTTAAGCTCAGAACCCAGCTTGCTTCTTGCCTCGGACCATCCCTTCTCGACTGCCTTTAAGAAGGAGTAATGCGGCTTTCCTTTCGGCGTTACATCAGCAGGTGTAAGCTTGCCGATTCGCAGCAATGCCGAATCCATGTCGTGGGCCTGGACGCCAAGCAGCTCAAGTGAATAGAGCACATCCTGCAAAATGGCGTCGGCGGTCTTCATTTTGACCTTGGCCGTACCGTGCGGCCATCCGTCCTGCGGCGGCATAATCCGGTTGATCGCCGCCGTCGTCGGGTTCGGCGACACCGGCAGGACGCGTTCGCCGATCAACGCATTGGCGAACGAGGACTTGCCGGCGCTGAAGGCGCCGAACAGCGCAATCGTGAACGTCCGCTTGCGCAGACGTTCAGCCTTGTCGCGCATGGAGCGCGCCAGAGAGCTCATCGACGGCAGCCCGTCGATGAGCTCCGCCGCTGAGCGCAGCGAGGCGGCTTTGCGCTCCATGCGCCCCACGTGTTCGCCCGAGGCGAACACGGAAGGCGCTGCCGCAGCCTCCGCAGGCGCTGCGGCGGCATTCGAGGCTGCCTGCGCGGTGTGGGCAGCCTGCAGGATCGTGCCCATGGAGGTCACATGCAGCCCCCCGCCTTGCGGGGCGGCAGCCGGCTCCTTCATGGAGGCCGTGAACTGCTGCATATCAGGCAGCGCCGGCGGAAGCGGCTTCCGCCAGCTGGCCATTTGCAGCAGTTCACGCCGCGCAGCGGCCTCGGCTTCCTCGAGCCGCTGCAGCTCTTTATAGGCGCTGAGACGTTCGTCCAGCGCCTTGAGCTCTTCCGCAAGCGCAGCAGCGGCTTGCGAGGAGCGCTCGCCGACCGCGGCGGCGAGCCGGTCAATCAATGCGAACGCCTGCTTGCGGTACTGCTGCTTCACATCAGAAGCTACCTGCTTCATGTAGTTCAGCGTGTACTCGCCCCCAAAGACAGCTCCGGCATGCACCTGCGCAGCAAGCCAATGCGCGGAGACGTCAGCCTTCAGCGCTTCAATCTCGCGGGTCAGCTCTTCGCTGTGAAGACCTTGCTGCTCGGCGGCTTTCTTGAGCGCATCGCGCAAATGCCAATCGAGCTGGGCTTCCACCTGCTCAGCAAAATCAGCCTGAAACGCTTGCAGGCGTTTCTCCATCTCCGCTGCCGTCTGCGCGGCACGCGAGAAAAGCCCACCTTGAACCCGGGCTTGCGGCTCTCCAAATACTGGTGAGCCTTATCCCGCGTCAAGGCCGGTGTGATGTTGGCGTTCTCGATAATCACGCCAAGCTCTTTTCTCAGAGCTGCTGTCAAAACTTCCGGCAGCTCCTTCAACTGCTTCTGCTCGCGCACTTTCTCCTCCGCAAGCTGTACAAGCTCCTGCACGTCGCCTTCCTGGCCCAGCTCATCCATGAGTTCCTCTTTGCGGGACTCATTCTGCTCAGCCACCCAGTTGCCGTGCTCCTCCGCCAGATAACGCGCGGATGCATCCAAGCTGAAGCTGCGAAGCTCTTCCCCGCGCCCGATTAACTGCTTGAGGAGCCAGTTCAATTTGGCATATTCATTATGGGGGTGCGCAGGCTCCTTCATGGTTACATACAAGATGCCGTCAGGCTCAATTCCCCAGCTTTGGAAGGCCATCTTCGTCCCTTCCTGATACTGCTTGAACGGGAGCTCCCGCTCCTTGTGCTTATCAATCATGTTCACAACCAGATAGAGCGGTTTTCCCCACTCTTTCATTTTTTTGGTGAACGCCAGATTCACCTCGGATTGAACATGGTTGTAGTCCATCACATAGAACACAACATCAGCTAGATGCAGCGCCGATTCCGTAGACTGATGATGGGCATCATCCGTAGAATCAATACCCGGTGTATCAAGCAGCGCTGCACGGTCGCCCAACCAGGCAATCGGGTAACTAATCTCCACGGATTCGATATCCGTACCATTGACACAATAGGCTTCCAAATCTTCTAACGGAATGACTGCTGCTTCTTGACTCTCACCGTTCGTTTTATGCTGCACGTGCGCTCCGGCTTCACCATTTCGAATACTTACGATGTTGGCGCTGGTTGGAATTGGGCTCGATGGCAGCAGCGCGTGACCGCACAATTGATTGATCAAAGTTGATTTACCCGCAGAAAAATGTCCGCAAAACGCAATATTCATGCGCTTAGAATGGATTTTATACAACAATTGTTCTAGCTTTGAAGCATTCTGAGCATCACCTGCATGGCTTATGGACTCTTCCATGCGGCGAATATCCTCCAGCATCGTTTCACTATGGTTCTTCTCTATCTTTGTCTGCATGTTCGTTTCTCCCTGCCTAACTTGAAAACACTGTCGATTTACTACGAATTCCAGTGTAAGCCCCCGCTCCCCTTTTCGTCAATGAATACGACTATCAAAAAGAAGGCGCAAGGGCATAAAAAAATCTCCTCTAGGGAGATTTAAGAAATTGCCGCTGTTTCCTTTTCAGGCAGGAAGATTTCAAATACGTCGCGGTGTTGAAGTATTGTGATATCGGAGTCCTTCACTTTCATAACAACAACTTCAGGCTTTGTTTTCATTTTGTCTATGTAGTTTTGAGGAACTTCACCGGATTCGCTTACGGTCACACCTTCGATGACTTTCTCTTCATTTTCGCCTAGCGGAGTGTTAATCACTTGCTCGTAAATATCGGAAAATAATTCAAAGCTATTGGTGTATACGGCGATGCACTTCATTTCCATCCCATCCTTTGTTTGCTAATCATTCTTTTTAGTAGCTTTCCTTGTTACACTTGGTTTCATACGTTTTTTTCCTTCTCTGCAAACGTCCAGGAGAGGACAGACCTCGCATTGAGGGTTTTGCGCCTTACAGTGATAGCGTCCGAAAAAAATAAGTCGGTGATGGGTCTGAGTCCATTCATCTCGCGGTATTTTCTTCATGAGCTTTTTTCAACTTCAAGCACTGAATCATCCCAGCCGGCCAAGCCCAGTCGTTTCGAGACACGTTCTACATGTGTATCTACGGCAATGGCAGGAACTCCGAAGGCATTCGAGACAACGACATTAGCTGTCTTTCGACCTACACCGGGCAATTCGACCAATTGTTCATGTTGTTCCGGAATCTGACCGTCATACTTGTCCATCAGCAGCTGACATAATTTCTGGATGTTCTTCGCTTTATTCCGAAACAAGCCGATTCTGCGAATATCCTGTTCAAGCTCCTCTAGAGGAACGGCTAAGTAATCTTGCGGTTGTTGATACTTTTGAAACAAGGATACCGTCACCTTATTCACGGTTTCATCCGTACACTGCGCGGAGAGCAGCACTGCAATCGTAAGCTCGAACGGATTGCTGTGGTTCAGCTCACAATGCGCATTCGGGAACATGTCGCCAATCGTGTCCAAAATATGTCTTACCGATTTTTGTGTCATCTTCTAATTTTCCTTGAGGCGTAATATGTTCAAGTGTATCGAATTGTGAAGGCAGAATCAATGCTTGTAGGACTGAAATTGAGAACATTTTATAAATCTTTACACTTATTTGTCCTACTTGGAAACAAATAACCGTCTGCCGCAAGGTAAGCCCCTGCCATACAGACGGTTAATCGCTAGCATTCGTTCAATTTATTGGACTTCCATTTCAACAATTTTATCATCTAACACATAGAACAGAATCTGATCTCCTTCTTTAAAGGAAGCAGCCGTTAAAATATCACTGCCTTTGTGGAAGTAAGCTCTAGGATAAATGTTGTATGAAGTTTTATCGCCGGAGCTTGTCGATTTAAAGACCATCTGATTCACAATGTTGTTATACATGGAAAATTCCCGCTTTGCCGCTGCAGCAACCTGCACGATGATTTTATCCGTCGCATCCTTGGTTACCTGAACACGGTCTCCTACTTTGATTGAAGCAAAACTCAATGTAGAACCTCCGTTCAGCTTCACCGCGTAGTTACCCCCGAGTCCAACAACCTGATTGGTACCCGTAAAATCTTGAACAGTTAGGCTAGAGCTAGCTGCATCCAATGCGATAACCTTGCCTCGAATCGTGTTGACCAATTCTACTTTCACAGCGGATTTACCTTTATAAGAAACCTTCACATATTCATCAGCTAAGATATCCGAAATAGTTCCAGAAGTTTGATCAGCTTTCACAATAGGTACACTGTCCAAAGCTACGGAGTACAGCGTGTTGGAGCTGTCCTGTACCGTCATCTGCTTACTGTTGACATTTGTAGTTACAACCTTATACAGCGATGTATTGCTGATCACGATATTCGTCACGATCGATTGGTCATAGCTCAAAATGATACCAACATTATCTCCAACCTTCAGATCAGACAACGTACTGCTGGATCTGTTAGGAATTTCAACAGTTGGCGCATAGGTCAACTTGAAAGTCAGGTTTTGACCGCTATCCGTTTTGATGGTCACATCATTGGTTTGCAGATTCAATTGTGTTAATGTTCCATTCAGTTGAGTAGACATTTGAATGGAAGTAACGTTGTTCTTGGAAACAAGCAGGTCTACATATTTACCAGCCGTGAATGTGTTGCTGAAGCTGGCAAATGGAAGCGTAGTGCCGGCATATTTGATGCTAATACTTTCTGTTATTTGATAAGCGTGTGGTACTCCTGCATTGTCTTGTACAGTTAAAATTTTGTTCGTTGTGTCATAACTGATAATTTTTGCAAAGTATAAGTTCTCAATCGATCGGTTCGTTACTGTAATTAATGTAACCTTGTTGTTAAGCACATCCAGCTTTACCGAATCCCCTGGAGCTACATCATAAATGCTTGCCGTAGCAAGTCCATCAATCTGCACCTGCACATTGTCACTAAGTTCGTAAGCAGCTAGAGCGTTGCCGCTAGCCTTCGTAATAGTTAAATACGACTTGTCATCACTGACATCCTTCAAGGTGCCTTCAACGGTAACACCAACATCCGCTTGTTTCTTTACGCCAATCTTTACAACCTCACTGTTGTTCACGGTGTACTCAATAGAATCTCCAACGTGTAGCGAGTTAATATCGATCAAGCTGTTATCCGGCAGCGTCACGATCAAATTACTGGAGTATCCGAATGCTTCTGTTTGACCTGTTGTTGATTCTAAGAATCCCAACTGATGAGTATCTTTGTTGATCGTTTGAATGACGCCTACAGCTGTCTTGTTGACAGGAACCTGCTTGACGATAATGGAAGTGATTTTGTCACCTTTCATGAGCTTATTTCTTCTTAACTCAATGATACTTCCTTCCACGACAGACGCCAGGCTGAGTCCTCTTCCATCTGCATCCGTTACTGTAACATCCGGCGCAAGGTTATATGAAACGTAATCGTCCAAAATAGCGGTCAAATTGTTCATGTTCAGCTTGAGCAGCTTCCCGTCATAAATGTCCATCTGAAGCTCATCTTTGACGATTTCAACATAGTAGGCGGTTCCGTTATTTTGCACAAGGGAGACTTCATAAGTTTCTTCAAGCAGCGAAGGATCAATCGCATTATCATCTTTATTTCCATAAAACACGGTTTGCGGATCAATCTTATACGTACTTGTATTTCCGTCAGAATCACTAATTGAGATCGTGCTTGAGCTCAAGCTTGTTAAGTAACCTCGAACGGCATGCTGAGGGAGCTCGGTCAAATCACTTTGGGAACGGCTGAGGAACGCGGCCATCTGAGCACGCGTCACGGAGCCTTTCGGTTGGAACGAACCGTCTTCGAAACCATTGACGACGTTCAGAGAAACGGCTGCATTGACATAACCGAGAGCTGAATAACTAATCTCATTATTATCTGTAAAAGAAGTAGGCAAAGACCCCATACCTTGTGCCAAGGACTGTTTGCCGATCGCACGGATCACGACTTCCGCTACCCATTCCCTGGAAGCTTTGCGCTGTCCCCATTTCTCCTTGGAGTCTGCGTCCATCTGTGATCTAGCTTTTTCTTCCTCGTTCGAAATCAAGCCCTTCTGAAGGGCTAAAGCAACGTAGTTACGAGCATAGTCGTCAACCAGCATAAAATCAGGAAATACAGTGGTTGCTGTCATCGCTTTGGCCTGTGCTTCAAGTCCCATCATCCGTGTAGCCATGATCAGAACATCTTGTTGGGTCACAGATTTCTCTGCACCGTATGAACCGTCCTCATAGCCCTGAATGATGCCTTCTAAAGCCAGTTTAGTGATATGCCGGATACCCCAATAATCGGATGCCACATCTGGAAAAGAGAGCTTCACATTACTGTTGGAAGCAGATGTAGTTAAACTTGTCGTCGTAGTCGACTCTGCAAATGCAGGCGTTGCCGCCAAACTGGTAACAATTAACGAGCTGAGCAGTGCGTTGGCTAGTTTCTGTTTTTTCATCGTCTGTACTAACTCCTCATCTAGTTCATTTCATTCGATCGTTTGATAGGATATGGAAGCTCCATATGCCCCATCAAGCTATCTACTTGCTTTCCATCTTTCAAAACAAACAGTGCCTTTACTTCAGGAAATTGGAACATGGATTTTTTTAAAGCTTGAAGGAATAACTCCTCGCCAGGCGCGCCTAACTGAGAGTTCGGTCCAAATTGGATGTCGATGGTCAGTTCGCCCTTTGCTTGATCAAATACAACCTTCTGAAACTTCATATCCTCAAAAAGAGTTGCTGCCTTCGGATCATCGCCCTTGGCTTGCGCTTGTAATAGGGCTGCATACACCCCGTCTTCCTTCTCGTAAGAAACCGTCACTTCTTTTTCAATCAATTTCATTTCATTTTCATCTGTGAAATATGCTTTAACTTGCTTTTGCTGCAAAGGCTTAGGTGTAACCGCAGCAGAAGGCAGCGGAGTTGATTGCGCTTGGGTGGGAGGCTGCGACGAAGCGGCTGACTGACCTAGCATGACTCCTTCTGCCCGCAGGCAGACACAGTCAAAGTGATCGCGCTCAGCAGAACAGCTCCCTGAATGAGACGATTGACTTTCGTCATAAGATCCTCTCCTTATTTGATGTTCAAGTATTCTTCGATGGCAGACACTAAGGAGGCGGCTACTTGATTTTGAAAAGCTTCCGTATACATCGCTGCTTCATCTGTTTTGTTGGATAAATAACCAACCTCAACTAGTACAGCAGGCATGGTCGTTTTGTGGATTACCCTGAAATCCCCGATCCGCACATCGCGATCAGGCAATCCTGCAGCTGGAATGATATGCTTGTGAACGGTATTGGCAAAGTCAAGGCTTTGCGGATTGTAATAATAGGTTTCCGTACCGCTAATGGTAGGCTTGGTATGCTTGTTTCCATGTATGGATAAGAACAGATCCGCTTGTATGTTATTTGCAATTGCCACTCTATCATCCAACTCTACAAAAACATCCGTGCTGCGTGTTTCGATAACTTCAATTTGCTCGTCTTTGGCAAGCAGCGCAGTTACCTTATTCGCCATCGTGAGCGTAAAATCCTTCTCATTCTTGTTCGTCACGGATTGGGCTCCAGGATCTTTGCCTCCGTGACCGGCATCGATAACAACGCGCAAATGCTTTTCTTCAATGGCAGCAGTCCAGATGTTGGATTGTTTAGAAGGCAGCTCCCGATAATCTGCAATCCCTTTAAGATCCAGGATGACTCTCACGGTCTGAGGGTCATCGGAAAATTTAGAATAGCGGATTTTTGCTACTTTCGGATGCTTCGACGCGATCTCTCCGATGTTGTTCACCATTTTTTTAGCCAAAGCATCATCTAACACCGTACCTGGGAAATCAAAAACAATACGTCCCGGGTCGGATAGTTTAATTACCGTTGGCTTCAATTCCCCATCTTTGGCTTTAACAGTCAAATTTTTGTCTGTCAATTCAATCGAAGTTAGTACGTGAGTTTTTGAATCCTGCAGCGTTTTGTCTGTGTCTTTATCGGTACTAACTGAACTAGCGTTTGTTGTTTTACCCGTATTCCCGGAATTCGAACTCGTCGGCGTTGCTGTCGTCGTAGGTTTGGTTGTTGAAGAATTTGATTTATCCGCCGAACTTGTAGACGGACTGTTCGATGTCGTTGACGTCGTGTTTGTTGTTGTTGACGGTTTGTTTGTCGTGCTTGTCGCAGCTCCCTGCTTGTCCGAGGAATTCGAACCTGAATTCGTCTTATCTGTGTTGCCTTTATCGGATGAAGGCTGTGTATTCACCGAAACCACAGCGGAAGACGGGTCCGCTTCTTCCTCCTCATCTTCTTCAATAGGTGCCATGACAGGAACTGAGACAGGTTCATCGTCTTTGACCATATAGACGGATGAAGTCATATAATCCCAATTAAATTTGACTCCCATTTGTTCACCGATAAAACGAAGCGGCAGCATCGTGTTGCCGTTTTCAATAACAGGCGGAACCTCCATGTTTTGCTTGGCCCCTTGAATCAGGGCGACTTTGCTATTGATCGTCAGTTGAATGTTCATGCTGTCCTTCACGATCGTCACTCGCTTAGCTTCCTCGTTCCAAGAAACCTTGGCTCCCAACTCCTCCGCGATAATGCGAACAGGCACAATTGTATTGCCTTCCACAATCCTCGGAGAAACCTCGTCGGACACGAGCAGCTTCTGATTCATATAGAGCTTGATAGACTTGTCCTTTTCCGCTCCCCACGCATACGCCGGCGTTAGCATCATGCCAATCAGCAAACTAAGGAAAAACACCGTATATCTCATCATTCACCTCTATGTAATGTCGGAATTCTACATCTGCAAACGCCCAAAACTAACACCTTCGCGACCATTCGTACAAATTACGATTACTCTTGACAGCATTTTCACCACCTTACGACAATCTAGTAAACTATTAGACGCGAAAAACTGCCAAAAGTTGCAAGGAAGACAAAAAAGAAGCTCCTGGCAGCAGGAGCCTCTTCACGAGCGTTGATTTTGCTTATTTGTAAGCCAAACGTGCTTTTTGCGCTTCTTCGTAAGCGGTAATTTTGTCTTCGTGCTGAAGAGTCAAACCGATATCGTCAAGTCCTTGCAGCAGGAATTGACGGCGGTGCTCGTCAAGCTCAAAGCTGATGCTTAGGCCGTAATCGTCTGTCAGCTTGTTGTTTTCCAGGTCTACATGAAGCTTGTAGCCTTCGTGCTGCGCAGTGCGCTGGAACAAATCTTCTACTTGCTCCTCAGACAATTTGATAGGCAGGATGCCGTTTTTAAAGCAGTTGTTATAGAAAATGTCCGCATAGGAAGGCGCGATGATGACGCGGAAACCGAAATCCTGGATCGCCCAAGGCGCATGTTCACGGGATGAACCGCAGCCAAAGTTGGCTCTGGAAATCAGAACGGAAGCACCTTGGTAACGATCTTGGTTTAGCGGGAAGCTGTCGATTACATTTCCTTGTTCATCCCATCTCCACTCGAAGAACAGGAATTGGCCGAAGCCGGAACGCTCAATGCGCTTCAAAAATTGTTTAGGAATAATTGCATCTGTATCTACGTTCACACGGTCAACAGGACCTACAAGTCCAGTATGTTGTTTAAAAGCTTCCATGGTCGTTAATCTCCTTTACTTTACCGAAATTAGGCTTGCTGGTACGATTTGATTTCCCAATCGCGTACATCTACGAAATGTCCTCTAATCGCCGCAGCAGCAGCCATTGCAGGGGAAACAAGGTGCGTACGTCCGCCGCGTCCTTGACGTCCTTCGAAGTTACGGTTGGACGTGGATGCGCAGCGTTGACCCGGTTGCAGAACGTCCGGATTCATCGCCAGACACATACTGCAGCCCGCATCGCGCCATTCGAAACCAGCTTCGGAGAAGATTTTGTCCAAGCCTTCTTTTTCCGCTTGAATTTTCACGCGGCCGGAACCTGGAACGACGATTGCCGTTACGCTAGGATCCACTTTGTAGCCTTCAGCGATTTTTGCTGCTGCGCGAAGGTCTTCAATACGTCCATTCGTACAGGAACCGATGAACACATAATCAACTTTCAGCTCGGTCATTGGAGTTCCCGGTTTCAAATCCATATATTCAAGGGCTTTTTCAGCCGCTTTTCTTTCATTTTCAGTTGTGAAGCTTTGAGGATCCGGAACAAGGGAAGTAACGCTTGTACCCATGCCTGGGCTTGTTCCCCAAGTCACTTGCGGAATCAAAGTGTCAGCATCGAAATCAACAACACGGTCGTATACTGCACCTTCGTCTGTTACATAATGCTTCCACTGCTCAACAGCTGCATCGAAAGCTTCGCCTTGTGGAACATATTCACGTCCACGCAGGTAGTTGAAAGTCGTTTCGTCCGGTGCGATCAAACCTGCTCTTGCACCCGCTTCAATCGACATGTTGCACACAGTCATGCGCTCTTCCATCGAAAGGCTGCGAATTGCTTCGCCTGTGTACTCGATTACATAACCAGTTGCAAAATCGGTACCGTATTTAGCAATAACACCAAGAATCAAGTCTTTTGCCGTTACGCCCGGCTTCAGGTTGCCGTTAATGCGAACTTCCAGCGTTTTCGCTTTGGATTGCTGCAGAGTTTGCGTCGCAAGCACGTGTTCAACTTCACTTGTACCAATACCGAATGCCAGCGCGCCGAATGCGCCGTGTGTGGACGTATGGCTATCGCCGCAAACGATAGTTTTGCCCGGGTGCGTAAGGCCAAGCTCAGGACCCATGACGTGAACGACACCTTGATCGATGCTGTCGAGGTCGAACAATGTCACGCCGAAATCACGGCAGTTTTGGGAAAGCGTGTCGATCTGCTGCTTGGAAATCGGATCCGTAATATTGAAACGGTCCTTCGTAGGCACGTTGTGATCCATCGTTGCAAAAGTCAGATCAGGTCTGCGCACTTTGCGTCCGGACAATCTAAGTCCTTCAAATGCTTGTGGAGAAGTTACTTCATGAACCAGCTGCAAATCGATATACAAAATGCTAGGTTTTCCTTCTTCCGAATGAATAACGTGATTGTCCCAAATCTTTTCGAACATCGTTTTTTTACTCATACCCAGTCACCTCTTGTCATAAAATCCGCTCTAATATTTGTTTATTACCCTCATGTCGTATAGTATCATGTATTTATTCATAGCTCCAAGATATAATAACTATAAGCTTCATAGGATTATCCTATAATCTTTCATAAGAAGGAGATTTGTCCGCATGGAACTGCGACAGCTTCAATATGCCATACAGATTGCCACGGAGCGTAACTTCTCCAGAGCAGCGGAAAAGCTGCATATCGCACAGCCATCCCTCAGCCAGCAATTATCCAAGCTGGAAAAAGAAATCGGCGTCCTCTTGTTTCAGCGCAGCACAAACTCGGTTGAGCTTACGCATGCAGGAGCGCTTTTTGTCGAAAAAAGCCAAAAGATTCTCGATATGGTCGAGCAGCTCAAAAAAGAAATGGAAGACATCTCCCAGATGAAAAAAGGCCGCCTCGTCATTGGCAGCATGCCGATTACCGGATCGACGACCCTGCCGTTTGTCGTCCCTGTCTTTCAAGCTGCCTATCCGGAAATCGAAATATCCCTGGTCGAAGAGACCTCCAGTAACCTGGAGACACTGACGATGAACGGACAAACAGATATCAGCCTGCTTTCTCTGCCTCTTCGTGAGGAAGCTCTTGTGTATGAGACGCTATTGGAGGAAGAAATTGTGTTGGCCGTGCCTCCGCATCATCCACTAGCCGAAGCCGCTTCCCCTATTCAAATCGAGGATTTAATGAAGGAGTCCTTTATTGCGTTAAAAAAAGGCCAAGGCTTCCGCCAGCTTACCCTGAACCTGTGCCAGCAAGCTGGCTTCACTCCGAATATTGTCTTCGAATCCAGCAATATAGAAACGGTACAATCTCTTGTCGCAGCGGGAATGGGCATCGCCTTCGTCCCGTATTTGATTTCAAGGCGTAACTTCAGCGAATTGGCTCCTGTTCATCTTCCGCTGCAAGGAAGACCCGCGCGCACGCTTGTCATTGCGTATCGAAAGGGCCGATATATTTCTAAAGCGGCAGAGGCTTTTGTCAAGACAATGAAAGAGGTTATGGGCAGCATCATGTCCAGATAGCGTGGAGGGGACATATGTGAAAAAAATTCAGCGTCTCGTTGCCTTAATGATGGCCGTAAATGAGCGCATGCGTTTTACTGTAAAGGAAATGGCTGAACAGTTCGGTGTCTCGGAACGAACCATGCACCGTGACTTGCAGGAACTGTGCGAGCTTGGTATGCCGCTCTATACCGAATTTGGACCACACGGCGGATATCGGCTGCTAAAAAAACGAATACTTCCCCCTATTCTATTTACGGAGCAAGAAGCGGCAGCTATGTTTTTTGCCGTACAGTCGTTGCAATACTACGGCTCACTTCCCTTTGAAGCCGAATCAACGGCTGCACTTGATAAATTTTATCATTACCTTCCTGAAGACTCGAAAATAAAGATCCAGGAAATGAAAAACCGAGTGGTGTTCTGGTCCCCTTTGCGTACACAGAGTCCTTATTGCTTAGAGCCTATTTTATTGGCGGCCTCACAGAGGCGCCCCATTCAGATTCACTACGAATCTAAAAATGAGACTAGCTCCCGACTCATTCTTCCGATCGGCATCTATGCTCACAACGGATTCTGGTATGCACCTTCCTATTGCTATCGAAGATCCGAAGTGCTTCTGTTTCGGGTAGACCGTATTCAATCTATCGACGAAACTATCACAGCTCCAGATTCAACACCCGATCATATTAAGGAACTTACTCTTAAGGATTGGTTTGAGCACTCCGACAGCCGTATTCATCCTGAACCTGATTTGCAACTGCGCATCCTTTTCACACCCTATGGAGTACGCTTATATGAGCGGTCTACCGTATTCCCAGGTAAATTAGACATCAATGAGGATGGCAGCGGTGTATTAACTGCTGCTATGCATACCTGCAATATTCCCCACTACGGAACATTTATGTTGAGCTTCGGCAGCGATGCACATGTGCAAGAGCCGCCGGAGCTGGTGGTATGGCTTCAAGAGCAAGTCAACAGACTCACCGGTGTCTATCTCCAAGATAAAGAATTTACATGAATAAAAATAATTCTGAATCTATGACAAGAGCTGACAAGATTAAACTGCAAACTGAAATTGTCTTTGAATAAGGGAGGTATTTTTATGGCAACTTTCAGGAACATGTTAGAAGGCACAGTCGCTCTCGTTACGGGAGCAAGCCGCGGGGCCGGCAAAGGAATCGCATTGGTCTTAGGAGAAGCAGGAGCTACCGTCTATGTGACCGGCCGCAGCACAAGAACTCATCCATCCAGAACGGATTTGCCGGGAACCATCGAAGAAACAGCGAATGAAGTTACCCGCAGAGGCGGTGTAGGAATTCCCGTTCGCTGTGATCATACTATCGACGAGGAAGTCGCTTTATTATACGAGCGAATTCATGATGAGCAGAACGGCAGATTGGATTTGGTTGTAAACAATGCTTGGGGAGGCTACGAAAATTATGATGATGCGGACTTTCTGGCACCATTCTGGGAGCAACCCATGATCAGATGGGAAAAGATGTTTCATGCAGGGTTAAGGGCCCAAATGGTGTCGAGCCGGTATGCCATGAAGATCCTGCTTCCCCGTCGTAAAGGATTGATCATTAACACGGGGGTAAATGTAGATTATGGTAGCAATAATCCCGTTAATGTTTTTTACGATACCGTCAAACGGGCGGTAGTCAATATGACGCAAGGCATGGCACTGAATCTGTCTGCACAGCATACAGGTATTTCCGTCATCGCTCTGGCGCCTGGTTGGATGAGAACCGAAGACGTATGCCGACATTTCGGAATCACACAAGAAGATAACTCCTATTTGCAGATAGAGGAACTTCTCCCCACGGAATCCGTCTTTTACATCGGTAGGGCGGTAGCAGCGCTAACCGCTGACCCTCATGTTTCGAAGAAATCAGGAAAACTTGTGGAAGTGGGACAAGTAGCCAGTGAATATGACTTTACGGACATCGACGGAAGAAGGATCCCCCCATTCAGAGTCTAGCATCTATGAACGATCTAAGATGGTATTCGAGTTATAATTGGACGGATGTTGGTGACTTTATCACAGAAAACACCTAAGGCTCCCTTTAGAATGAGACTGTAATCTCAATAACATAGATAGCCGAGGTGTTGAATGATGAATTCTTATTACAGCCGCGAAGATTTGAAAAGGATCCCTGAAATCATGAATCTGGCTCCAAAAGCCGCAGCTTCTTTCATCGCTTTCGAGAAAGAGATTTATACCGATAGCGGATCGGTTCCCGTAAAGACAAAGGAACTCATTGCCATTGCTGTCGCGCACATTACGGGCTGTCCATATTGTATTGATACCCACACTCAGAGATATAAGAAGCTGGGAGGTACTTCCGAGGAGATCATCGAAGCCGTGCTGGTCGCAGCCTCAACCAGAGCAGGTGCGGTCCTTAGTCACGCCACACAAGCCTTAGCAGCCTTTGATCAAGGACTTACTACTGATGAAAGCTCACCTGTCACACCTGTCACAAAACCCGATTGCTTCTGTTAAAAAGGGCGGTCTGTGAAGAGCACGATGGTTTCCTAGGTGCTAGGATTCTTACAGTACAACATTCACTTTGCTATGGGAAAGTGCAAACGGGGGACTTTGAAAGCATGTAAGGTCCCCCTTTCCTAACATGCATGCATATATTCATTCTTCATTCATGGACTTATTGATCCAATCAGATTGCCGCCCTAGAAATTCCTCGAACACAGCTGAGGCCTTTGTCTTAAAATTGCTTTTTCTCGCCACCACTGAAAATTTCCTTCTGATGGGGAATCCAGCAGCGGGAGCTCACAAAGCGTATTCCATCTAAGCTCTTTATGAACAATCCATTTCGATAAAACCGCAATCCCTAAACCCGCTTCGACAGATTCCTTGATCATTTGGGAGCTTCTGTATTCAACCTGCTGTTTGGGCTGGATTCCAAGTGTAGCGAAGACAAGCTCCGTGACCTGGTGCCGGAACCCGGCTCTCGAATCACCCAGTACTGCTCCTCTATCTGCTTAACAGTTGGTTGACTGGATTCAACAAACGGATGACCATGAGCCCCCACAATAACTAGCGTATCATCGGCAATCGGACGTACCTCCACTCTATTGTCATGAAAAGGTTAGCCTTCGATAATCCCTACATCCAGTTCCCCTTGAACAACCTGCTTCACAACGGTAAGCGTATTATCAATGGATATATGGGGTTCAATTCTTGGATATTGCTTGCGAAATCCGGCAATCAGGTGCGGTAGCACATACTCACCGAATGTAAAGCTGGCGCCAATATATAGAGGTCCGCTTGGATCTTCCTTTAGATCCTTTACTAACTGTTCCATCAAACTATATGTATTCAGAATCTCCTTTGCATGTTGGTAAACAACCTCTCCCGCTTTTGTCAGCATGACATGCTTATTCGTTCGATCCAACAATTTCACATCATACCTGGATTCCAAAAGCTGAATGTGTTGACTGATGGCCGGTTGACTTATATACATTTTTTCTGCGGCACGAGTAAAACTACGCTCCTCCGCCACCGAAACCAATGCCAGTAATTGGTGGTCCATTTGCCCCTCCCTTAACCCCACTTAAATAAGCGTCAACTTATCATCACAATAATTGTAATGTATTTAACTTATACAACAACCCCCTCTATACTAAATCTATGTTACCTACTTCGGAGGTGGTTGTATGGACAATAACAAAACAGTAATATCGAAAATCGAACTTGTAAAAATTACGGGACATAAAGACCAGCAATCCATAGACCATAAGAATACGGCACGTTGGATGTGGCTAGGAAGAATACTATTCACATGTCTCATTGCCTTACTTGGTTTAACATTAGCGAAGCTGCCCTTTTTGACCGCATTGGCCAAATGGCATGCGCGATTCTTACCGCCGTCATCTACCGGCAATTCAGGGGTTATCCCGAGACACTCCGGGCTGGGATCCAGTTTTCTTCCAAAAAGCTGCTGCGCTTTGCCATCATCCTATATGGCTTGAGACTGAATATGAATGTAATCCTGCATCAAGGATTATGGCTCATCCTTCACGATACAGGGAGTATTCTTATTTCCATCGGAGCAATGCTGCTGCTTGCCAAATGGCTAAAAGCAGACCGTCCCCTTTCTTTACTTCTCGGTATTGGAACCGGGGTATGCGGCGCAGCCGCGATTGCCGCAGTGTCACCTATTATCAAGGCTAAAGAAGAGGATACTGCAATCGGAGCAGGGATGATCGCACTGACGGGCACCGTCTTTGCTATCGGTTATACCCTTACCGGTACCCTCACATCTCAGGCATTTCATCTAACAACGCCCCCTTCAAAATAAGTAGGCCCGGGGATTCTTTCCCTCGGGCTTTTGTCGGCACTTCCGACCAGTAATATTTTACCATAAAGCTTTTAAACAACACTACAGTTTATAGTGATCGTGGACATATATATCAAATATCTTATTGTTTGATTATGTCTGATCAAGAAAGAGACCATAAAACGAGCTATGGTTGTCTCTTAATCTTCAACTATTTATTGATAAATGGATCGATTTCCTTACCTTCTTTGTCTAAATAAAGTTTTTTGTCTCCTTCCGCATAGTTCCAAACAATATTTCCTTTAATCTCAAATAGGTGGAGGTTTTTGTTATTTTCAGAAAGCTTAATTTTATACCCTTTGCTCTCAATTAAATTCATAATTTCAACATATCTTACTGGTAGTTGTACACGATCAATTTCTCCAGATTCACGAAATATCACAGCAAACTGGGTTCCATTGCTATCTTGAGCTACGGAAATAAAAGGGCTTTTAAAATACGGCATTGCAACTACTTCTGTTAATTTTAGTGACTCTAATTTTTTTTGATATCCTTCGGGCACATACAACGAATCTCCAGCCACATCTCCACTTTTATTACTCTGGACTTTTTGATTACTGCAACCATTCAGGGTTAAGTTGATTAAAGCCAAGACCACGAGTAACATGAGTACCCCACCTTTAAAGTTTTTTTTCATCGTTATTATCCCCTCCTTTTTACTTAGACGAGTTATTTCCTTTTTTGTTTCAATTTCATAAAATTTGGGGAGGAATTTTAAAATTCATGTGGAATTAATATTGGCAGTTTACTAATTTTATCCAAAAAAAGGAGAATTTCAAAATGGTTTTTCAAAAAAGAATTTAGCAGCATTTTTAATGTCTTCAGTGATGGTTCTAAGTGTTCCCTTTCTCGCGCATGCTCAAGACAAGTCTGATATTTCAAATGTTTCAGTATCTCCAACAGAAGCAACCGCGGCTGCCCTTTATCAAGTAGTTCTGGATCAAAAATTAAATGAAGCATCCTCTTGGAAAGGGAAAAATGTTACCGTAGAACCTCCAATAGCGGTCTACGATGCCAGTGATGACTTGAATAGCTATATCGTAAACTTAGACGTAGACAACAAACCAGCTGGTTATGTTGAAGTAGCGAATAACGAGGATGATTTTCCTATACTTAGTTTTGGATATCAAAATCAACAAATGAATTCTCTTGAAGTCGATAGTTTGCGTACCAAGGCAAATAAAAAAGAAAAAAAATCCGAAAAAGTCGTAGTACTTGCACCAGGTAAGTTTGCTTTAAAAAGTGACTACGTTGACGGATCCGCAGAGATTACTTCAAAAGATGAAACCCTTTCTTTAGACAATAAACACAATAAACCTATTGCAAAAATTAAAAAATCTGTAAATACAGATAGCAAAATTGCATGGGGAAAAATTAAAAAAATAACAGCAGGCGAGATCGGTACAACTTCTGATGGAGTAACCGATAGTCTGTCATTTGAAACTGGAACCTCATCAAGTGTGTACTACTCGGGCGTTGGCGATGTTAATCAATATACCAATTCATTGTGGTCAGGTCCTTCGGGATGTTCTCCAACAAGTGCTTATAATGTAATGTATTATTGGCAGAATACGAAAGGAAAATCAAATCTAGGAACAGCAAATCAGGACAGTGCAATTCTTGCTTTGCGTAAAGCCATGGGAACAAATAATAATGGGGGTACTAGCACCAGTAACATTGGATCGGGGATGAACACGTATGCCCAAAACCATGGCTATCTTCTATCAACTGCTAGCAATCATTATGCCCCTTCATGGTCTCAAGTAAAAAGTGACTTGGCTTCAAACCCTTCTGTAATCAGCTTTCAAGGACAAACATACTATGATGCTTCGGATCTAAGTGGAGCCCATACTGTTGCAGGTGTCGGTTATATTGAGTACTTCTACAGCGGTAGTTCTAGTGGTCACCAATACATGGAAATCCATGATAACTGGGGCACCACACCTACCAATGTGTATGTAGCTTATGGTAGAAACTACACCAATTTGTGGTCAGTATCATTTAGTATGTAAGGAGTTTTTTTCTGTGAAAAGAAAGATGCACTCATGTTGGGTTCCGTCTTTAAAGTTGAAGGACAGCAGAAAAATGACAATAGGATGCCCGAGAGATGAAATATTCGATCCCTTTGTTTAACAAATATGAAAATGGTCAATACTTATTGGTTTGACGTTTTTACTGGTATTTGCTCGACATAAGTTTGCTTAGTTTTTAGCATTTGGTAGAGGATTACGAGCATTTTCTTTGCAAGAGCAACCAGGGCTTTTTTCTTCCCTCGACGTGAAGCTAGAGACCAGAATTTTGCTGATAAACGTGTGTTTCGGGTTTTTGAAGCAGCCCATGCGGCTTCGCACAAAGCTGTTTTAATATGGGGATTCCCCTTTACCGTGCGGGTACTTTTTTTGACCTGCGCTTTCGTGATTACCTGGTGCTACACCCGCCCAAGAAGTAAGGTGAGCTGCCGTAGGAAATTGATTCATGTTGTTACCCATTTCGGCGAGTATGCTGGCGGCAGTTGTTCGTTTCACGCCAGGCATGGTCTGCATGAGTTCCATTTCTTCCTTGTAGCTAATGAGGTACTCCTCGATCCGCTCATCTAATTGATGAATCGATTCCTCATAAAAAGCAATTTCATTCCAAAGAAACCGAATCATAAACATTTGGTGCTCATCCAACGTACCAAACAGGGAATCTGCGAGTGCAGGGACCTTTTTCTTTACGTTGCCTTTAACTCGATCCTCAATATCGCTAGGGTCGATAAACCCTTGCTCCATGAGTCTTCTGAGCAAGTTGCGACCTGAAACGCCAAACACATCGCTAATAACCGTTCCTAGTTTAATGTTGGCGCATTCAAGTACTTTTTGAAGTCGATTTTTCTTGGCCGTTAGTCCCCCGACCTGCTTTTTACGAAGCCGTGTAAGCTCGCGGAGTTCACGAAGGTCTGCCTGAGGGACAAAACTTGGTTCGATCAAGCCGTGTCTGAGAAGTTTTGCGATCCACTCTGCATCCGATACATCGGTCTTGCGTCCGGGAACGTTTTTAATGCGCTGGGCATTGGCTAATGTGATGTCGAAGTAGCCCTCGAGCACATTGTAAACAGGCCGCCAGTAAATGCCAGTGCTTTCCATTGCGATATGTGTGATTTCCTTGGACTCGAGCCATTGCAAGAGCTCAAACAAATTTCTCGTCATAGTAGAAAAGGTGCGTGTCTCCACGCAGGGCACTTCGCCAGCGGCCCCAGTCATGGTGCAGACGACAATACTTTCTTGATGGACGTCCATACCAGCACAATGCGTAATTAAGGTTTCCATAAAGCTGCTCCTTGTATTGATGAAGGTACGCAATTGGTGGATTCGAAGGAAAAGTAACCATTTTTCTGTACGTGGTCATCTCTTCAGCGGAAGAGAGCCAACAAGGGGTTGTACACGCTTCGAATCCTCACTGTTTAGTTTGCAGGGTCGAACCACCATAAAAAACTGCGTGTTTATTCCAATTTGCGTTCCTTACCAGTATGGAGAAACAGAAAAACCGCTAAACCCGGCACGTAACACTTTTCATGTCGGGGTTGCGGTTTAAAGACCATGGCTGTTTAGTTAGTCAAAGGAGTAGCCGTAGCTACTCCTTTGCTGTAGGTATACGCGACATCTGTATAAAATTCGGCATTTTGTGAAGATGTCTAGACCTGGTTTTCAGTAACTTACCTATCTAATTCGAGAAAATCAAAGAAAAACGAAGAACGGCTCTTTCGCCAAAAATGCGAACAGAGCCGTTTTTATGCTATTGTTCCACGTAAAGAAAATCAACGGTCAGAGTGGAATATAAGGGAATATGGACATTGAAAATATGCGCATCTACTGAAATACTCCTTGTCATTTCCTCAATAGTTTTGATGATTTTCATTTCACCCGAATTTGAAACTATATTATCCATTTTTCATAATACCCCATTTTTTTCTAAAAAAAAATTAAATTCGACAATTAATTTCTACAAACAACTACAACTCTATCAATTATAATTCATTTGACTTATTTCCCAATATTTGGAATTTAAGGGAAAATATGAAGAAAACAGAAAAAGCTTTGGTAACATGCGCTTTACTATCGAGTTTAACAATTGGTTCACTTGCTTTTGACTCAAATGTCTATGCAGCTGGTGGAACAATTATGTTTACAAATTCGAATTCCAGTGTTAATAGCGGTTATAATCGAACTAATGCAGCAAATTACGCAAAAGCACATGCAACTAATGATACTAGGAATCAGAATTATGCTAGTTATGGTTCAGCTGCTGATGGTGGAGATTGTACAAATTTTGCCTCCCAGATTCTTCATGACGGTGGTGGACTTTCCTTTTTGGAACTAAAGGCAGTAACGTCTTTACCAAAGATTGGTACTATTATGGTCCCAATGTCGCCTCTTCAAGTAATCTCAATGGAAGAACATCAACTTGGACTGGTGCACATCAGTGCCGTACTTTCTGGGGTGATACCGATAGTGGTAATGGTAGACATACATATCACATGGTAAAATATACAATTGCGGATGCATACAATAATTTTGGTGAGATAAATGACTTGTTGTGGCTAGGAGATCAAGTTCAATTTGCAGATAGCACCGCTCATACTACTCACACTGTTACAGTTGATGGTTACAACTCAACTGATACTACTGTATCTCAACATTCGGACACATCTGGAACGTGGGGGTCGGGGCTTGATCTCAAAACTATTATTAAAAACAGAAAAGATTCAAACACTTCGGCCTATGTATATCTACTGATCATTAAAAAAGCCACATCTTAAATTTAAATAATATTGGAGGCGAACGATAATGAAAAAAAAATTGACTGCAATCGCAGTTGCTATAGGTATTATCGGAAGTAGTGTTTTAACAGCTGGGGTAGCTCTGGGGGACGAAGACTACGTAAAAAAGGTTAAAGATTTACGGACAGAATTCGAATCCAGAAAACAGAAGTTAAGCGAGATGCCTAATCAGACACCAGAAGAAATTGAAGCAACAGTTACTGCAGGTAAAGAACTCAAGAAATTTGGTAAAGAAATAGCAAAAGAAGCACGAAAAGCAGACCCAGATGGTGAAGAAAAATTCGCAAACCAACTAAGAACCTCAATATTTGCTTTAACGGATTCAATAGTTGAACTGAAAAGCCGAGGAGAACTGAAGAAGGCTGAAGCAGCTGAAAGGCAACTTGCTAAGTTTGAAGAAGGACAAAAGGCTTATCAAAATAAGGAAAAAACCGTAAAACAATTACGTAAAGAATTAGATATTCCAGTGGATTAAAATCATTGGAGAAAAGTACCAAAAAGTCCCACGTCCTGTTCTAGGTGTGGGATTTTTCATAACTAGACGCATCTCCTTAATCGAGGTATTTTGTTAATAAAACTTATTGATAAAGAAACAATCCATCTTCATAATAATTTAGCCCCGAGGCAAACCGAGGTTCCGTAGGTTCCGAGTGTTTGCGTTTGGAAACAAGCACCGCGCGTAGAAAGCATGTAACCTATCTCTCCCACCCCTGGTCCCGATCCTTCTGCTGATACTTCGCCTGATTCCTCATACGCTGCTTAAATTCTTCCTGGTGCATCTGACGACGTTCCTGGTCAATGGTTTTAAATGCACGGTCAATAGCCTTTAGTGTGCCTTGAAGACTGAATATTTCTTTCTCAATCTTCGGTACCTCACTGACGGCCGGTGTATCCCGTTTCTCCCCTTTGATCAGCGTTTCTACGCGCTGGATGTCCCGTTCGATATCATCTATCTGCTGCTGATTTGGCTTTGTCATACGCTGTCAGACATTTTTAGGCTGCAGCTCATCTTGCTGCTTTCGGAGTGCGTCACGCTCTTTCTCAAGTTGCTGAACCCTCTCGATCCGCTCCAGTTGGGCTTGCAGTTTGTTAATGTCGGCTTGAATATGTGCCTTTTCAGCCGCAATCTTCTCGCGCTCCTTCGCATAGGACGCTAGGTCTACCACCATGCTGTTGTGTTCACGTACCAATCTATTGATGCTTCCCCGATCGGTCAACACACCGCGCTGCTCCATCTCTCGAACAGTCGGACCCTCGTGGATCGTCGGCAATCGATCGGTGATGCCTTGCTGCTCAAAGCTGCGGTGATCAATCCGCTCGGGGTGATCATTACGTTCGAACACACGATTCACGTGTTCGGCCCACGCTTCGCGCCAGTGGACAAGTAGTTCCCGGTTATTCCAATCACGTGCCTTTCCGCCGAAACCTTCCGGGCCAATCTCGCGTGTGGTTAGAATGATGTGCGCATGTGGGTTGTTCGGATCATCGCGATGAACAGCAATATCAGCGACCATGCCGCGTTCAACGAACTCGCGCTGGCAGAAATCTTTGATCTCTGAGTCCCTTGTTACCAATCAGCAATATGAATTATGGCATCTGGTCAGGAGTTAGTCTTCATGAAGTAGCACAAGTAGCTTTAGCAGCAGCACCTGCCGGAAAGGATTGCTGTCGCCGTTGCCTTGCTGGCAAAGCTGGGAAGAGTGTTTCTCTTGATTCCACTCTGCTTCATTCTTATGGCATGGATGAAATGGAGAAATAGAACGGCAGCTGAAGAGATCGAATGGAATTCCCTTTTTTCTTAGTTGGATTTGTGTTCATGAGCATAGTAGGCAGTTATGTTTTTGGGAAATGGATTATAGTACCTGCTGCGGTGATAGACCCTATGTCAAATATAACGACATTCCTACTAACCATGTCCATGGTAGGACTAGGACTCCATGTAAACCTCAAAGATTTGCGTTCAAAAGCACTGCGACCACTAATCGCCATGCTGCTGACCTCGACCCTGCTATCCATAATCACATACTGTACCCTGTAAAAACACAAACCAAAATCAACCATCCCGCATAATATATATCAAAGTTATTTATGGAAAACCATACTTTTTCTGATATTCATTGCGAATCGAAGCGTATGGGATGGGAGGCAAATATTATGGAGTTACTTCGGGCAATCGAGCGTTCATTCGCCAAATTGCATCAGCCTAATCATGATGAATTGAAACAAGTATTCAAGGAACTGGAGCCTTGGCTGCATCAGGTACCCTCATATAAATCTGAGCCCGAGCAGCTTGCTTACGGTCGAAATGTCCTGTACACCTCAAGTAATGTCGAGGCTATCGTTATTTACATTCCCGGCAAACAATCAACGACAATCCACGATCATGGATGCTCAATCGGGCTTGCTTACCTGGCAGCAGGTCAGTTAATTAATACCGTGTATGAACTTGATCAAGAAGGCTATCCAATTGAAGCATCAGCTTCTTCGATCCGTGAACGCACATATTTTGAAGCTCCTGCCGGACAAATTCATCAGCTTTCTAATCCTCGGCGCGAACCAGCCATCTCGTTGCACGTGTATACCCCAAGCATGAGTAATGCCAAGCGGTACGCGCCCTATAGTGAGATCCTGGATTATGTCATATAAGTAACATGAAGCCTAGTGATCTAGAGTTCTAATCGGCACTCCAAAATGAAAAACACCCCCAATCCATGCGATGAATCAGAATCACACATGAATTCGGGGTATTTGTTTTTAGAATTGAAGCTTATTTTCGATAAATGCTTTCAGCTCGCTGATCGGCATTCTTGTCTGCTCCATCGTATCTCGATCACGGACGGTAACTTGGCCGTCTGTTGCGGATTCGAAGTCATAAGTGATACAGAACGGCGTACCGATCTCATCGTGGCGGCGGTATCTTTTACCAATCGAGCCTGCATCATCATAATCAACCATGAAGTGCTTAGCCAGATCTGCGAAGATCGCCTGCGCGCCTTCCGCCAGCTTTTGGACAGCGGGAAGATCGCTGCTTTGATCGGAGCAAGTGCAGGGTGGAAATGAAGGACGGTACGGCTGTCATCACCCTCCAGCTGCTGCTCTTCGTAAGCGTCGATAAGGAAAGCCAACGTTACGCGGTCCGCACCAAGGGACGGTTCGATGCAATACGGAATGTAACGCTCGCCCGACTCTTGTTCTATATAGTTGAAATCCTCACCGGAATGTTCCATATGCTGCTTCAGGTCAAAATCCGTACGGTCAGCAATTCCCCATAGCTCGCCCCAGCCGAACGGGAACTTATACTCGATGTCCGTCGTTGCGTTACTGTAGTGGGACAACTCATCTTCGGAATGGTCACGCAGGCGCAGATTGTCTTCTTTGGCACCCAAGGACAGCAGCCAATTATGGCAGAAACTTCTCCAGTACTCAAACCACTTCATGTCTTCGCCCGGCTTGCAGAAGAATTCAAGCTCCATTTGCTCAAACTCACGTGTACGGAACGTAAAGTTACCAGGTGTGATTTCGTTTCGAAAGCTTTTACCGATTTGGCCGATACCGAATGGCAGCTTTTTCCGCATGGTGCGCTGCGCATTTTTAAAGTTAACGAAAATACCTTGAGCCGTTTCTGGACGCAGATACACGGTGTTGGCGCTGGATTCAGTTACGCCCTGGAACGTCTTGAACATCAGGTTGAACTGGCGAATGTCGGTAAAATCCTTGCTGCCGCAATCCGGACAAGCAATGTCATGCTCTTTGATCAGAGCGGCCATTTGGTCAAATGTCATACCATCGACGATGATCTCGATATCCTTTTCCGCTAATTTGCCTTCAATCAGCTTATCGGCACGATGACGAGCTTTACATTGCTTACAGTCGATCATCGGATCGTTAAAGTTACCCACGTGTCCGGATGCTACCCAAGCCTGCGGATTCATAAGGATAGCAGCGTCAAGACCTACGTTGTATGGAGATTCTTGAATAAATTTTTTCCACCAAGCGCGCTTGATGTTGTTTTTCAGTTCAACGCCTAACGGACCGTAGTCCCAAGTGTTAGCTAGTCCGCCGTAAATTTCCGATCCGGGAAATACGAAACCTCTGTGTTTGGCTAATGCTACGATTTGTTCCATGGTTACGCTCATTGCTCTGTTCGCTCCTTCTTCAGATACATTCATTAATATAGGTTTAAAAGCCTAACGGCTGATTGCGGACCCTGCAGGAATGGCAGGCAAAAGAAAAAGCCCTTCATCCCAAGGCATCCTGCAATGCCTAGGGACGAGAGCTTGTGTGCACCCGCGGTTCCACCCTAGTTGACACGCCACTTTACAAAGCGTATCCCCTTTATCCAAATGGCTCCGGATTGCCTTTTCCTTGAGCTTCCGTCCGGGCTCTCACCACCCCCGGCTCGCTGAACATGAAGGCTCCTCAAGTACTATTGATCCATCACAGCCAATACTTGCATTCAATTGCTATCAGTGTACAAAAAATGGCGAAAAAAATCAAATCGCAATTCGCGTATTAACTGAATTAATACAAATGTGGGCGGCGGTCCTCAAAGATCGGTATGGTTTTCCGAACTTTTTCCACCTCGGTTAGCTCGATCTCACCAAACAAAATCGATTCTGTTTCATCCCCCTCCACAATCACTTCACCCCATGGGTTAATGATCATCGAGTGACCGAAAAAGCTGGTTGTCCCGCTTGTACCTACTCGGTTGCAGGAAACCACGTACATTTGATTTTCAATGGCTCTTGCCATAAGCAGCGTACGCCAATGGTGGAGTCTCGGGTGAGGCCATTCCGCCGGTACGAACAAGATTTGAGCTCCCTCAAGCGCAAGCTTGCGCGACAGCTCCGGGAAACGGATATCGTAGCAAATCATAGCTCCTGCCGGAACACCTTCCAGTTCAAAGCGCCCCAAGGCATCTCCGCTGTGCAGGTACTTCTCTTCGTCCATCAGCCTGAATAAGTGAATCTTAGAATATTCAGCCATACATTGTCCTTGACGATCAAAAGCGTAAATCGTATTGTAGATGCGCTCCTCCCGTTTGTCGGCGATGGAGCCGCCAATGATATTCACTTTATGTTCCTTGGCAAAATCACTTAGAAATTGTTTGGTACGCACCCCATCATCATCAGCAAGCTCATGGATGCGATCCAGCGCATAGCCTGTGTTCCACATTTCCGGAATTACGATAACATCCGGCCGCACTTCTTCAATGACTGCCTCATGGAGCATTTTCTCCAAGCGAAGAAAGTTTACTTCCGGCTCTCCGATTGTAATATCCATTTGAAGCAGCGCCACTAGCAGCGTTTGTTTGTCCTGCGCCATCCTGAAGTCTCCTCACACTCATTTTGCTTCTATATTAGTCGATGTTGACTCACAGTTCAATGAGGGCGAAATGATTTGGACTGTCCTCTTGCAATGCTTAATGTGTTCCAATGATTGCCTGCCAAATGCTTGCCCAGAAACACGATCTGTCCAACGTGGTATCCGTAGTGGGATACCTGCCGCTGAATGGCTTGAATAACGGTGTGCGGCTGCTGACGGATATGAACGGTTTTGAGCACATCATCCGGCTGTAAGGAACGAAGTGTTGTAAACAGCACCCCCCAGCCTGCTTCCCAAAGCTCCAGCAGCTCCGCACGGCTTAGCCCCTTCGGTTCAAATTCACCGTCACGGTCCCTCGATTCTTTTTCTCCATCCGTCGTTAAGAAATCCGTCCAGCGCGACAGCATATTCCCATGCATGTGCGTGATCATCGTCTCCAGCGAGTTCGATTCAGCGTCCAGTTGATATTGAAAGTGTCCATCTTCGAGCTGCGCCATTGTTTTGTCCGCCAGCTTCTTCATGCTTTCGAATGCCTGAATCGACTCCTGTAAAAATACTTCCTCCGCCCTTTGTGATGCCTCCATGCGCAACCATCTCCTTTCTACTTTGATTATTTTTCACTTTAATAGAAAGATGATTGTAAGTAAATTCCAATTGTTTGATCACCCTGATAACAAATTCTTTCTTCGAGGGAACAATCATGATACATTATAAATATTGTATAAATCCCGACCTTCGGAGTGTGAATTAACAGATGACCAATCCCCCGCAAATGAGAGAAGCTTTTTCTATACAAGCCGCAGACCGCATGTTGGGACTGCCTACTCAATTTTTTGCTACATTGGTTCGTAAGGCGAACGAACAAATTGCCCAAGGACATGACGTGATTAACCTCGGGCAAGGCAATCCCGATCAGCCGACCCCTCCTCATATCGTTGCATCGATGCAAGAAGCGGCGGCGAATCCGCTCTACCATAAATATCCGCCCTTCAGCGGTTTCCTTTCCTCAAAGAAGCGGTAGCCCTTCGATATAAGGAAGATCACGGTGTAGATTTGGACCCGGAAACGGAAGTGGCCATTTTATTTGGCGGTAAGACCGGCTTAATTGAAATCGCCCAATGCTTGCTGAATCCCGGTGATGTGTGCTTAGTGCCGGATCCGGGTTATCCTGACTATTGGTCGGGCGTTGCGCTTGCAGGCGCTGAAATGGCCTTTATGCCGCTCCTTGAAGAAAACAACTTCTTACCGGATTACAGTGCTCTGAAAGCCGAAGAACTCCGCCGAGCGAAGCTAATGTTCATCAATTATCCGAACAATCCTACAGGTGCGACGGCTCCTGCTTCTTTTTATCAAGAAACGGTAGACTTTGCTTATAAAAACGGTATCGTTGTGGCCAGTGACTTCGCTTACGGAGCGATCGGCTTTGACGGTCAGAAGCCTGTCAGCTTCCTGTCGACTCAAGGCGCTAAAGAAGTAGGCGTTGAATTCTACACCTTGTCCAAAACGTATAACATGGCCGGCTGGCGCGTAGGCTTCGCGCTAGGTAACCGCGAGATTATTCGATTGATCAATCTGATGCAGGATCACTACTACTGCTCCCTCTTCGGCGGCATACAAGCTGCTGCAGCAACAGCCTTAACAGCTTCTCAGGATTGTGTAACAGCACTTAGAGATACATACGAGAATCGGCGCAACGCCCTGTTTCGTGCACTTGGTCAAATCGGTTGGAATGCCCGTCCGTCACAGGGCTCCTTCTTCTCCTGGCTGCCAGTGCCAAAGGGGCATACGTCAGCGAGCCTCGCAGACCTGCTGCTGCAGGAAGCTAAAGTTGTGGTCGCTCCTGGAATCGGCTTCGGTACGCATGGAGAGGGTTATGTAAGGCTCGGCCTGCTGTCATCGGAAGCACGACTGGAAGAGGCTGTTAGCCGAATTGGAAAGCTGGGTCTGTTCGGTTAGCAGTAATGGTACCTTTCGGTGCCTGAGCAGCTATATGCAAGGACATCGTGAATTCCGTGTCATGACGAGATACACGGCTCCTTTACAAACACTTGTACAGCGTGCTATCCTATATAGAACATGAAATGAAGAACGTATATTCTTCCATATATGAACGTTGTGATGGGAATAGTAGGAAGCGCAATCCGCGCTGCAGAGAGTAAGCTCCACCGGCTGAGAGAGCTTGCCGCGAACGACTTCCGAACCCGCCCCTGAACGGTCAACGATGAGTTGAACAGCTCCCTTCTGTTACAAAGGGAATTAGAGCAGGGTGCCTCTGAGCACCAATCTAAGGTGGTACCGCGGAAGCAGAAGACTTTCGTCCTTATTTGAATAGGGGCGGAAGTCTTTTTTTGCTTGAACTATGACATATTTAAGAATTCAAAGGATGGGATTAGCATGACACAGCGCATCGTCGTCAAAATCGGAAGCAGCTCATTAACCTCCGATACGGGCGGCTTGAATCCAGATAAAATCAAATTCTTCGCGTCAGAGATCGCGCGCTTGCAGCAGGATGGCAGCCAGATGCTGCTCGTCACTTCAGGCGCAGTCGCCGCAGGCTTCACGGCTCTCGGTTACCGCACAAGGCCGAAGGTGCTGCATGAGAAGCAGGCTGCAGCTTCCGTCGGCCAAGCGCTGCTGATGCAGTCGTACCACGAGGCCTTCGGGTCCCACGGGATCAACGTGGCGCAAATTCTGCTGACCCGGTACGATTTCTCCAACCGCAAGCGCGTGCAGAACGCGCTGATGACCATCGACGAGCTGCTTCAGCGCGGCGTCGTACCGATTGTCAACGAGAACGACACCGTCTCGGTGAATGAGCTCAAGTTCGGCGACAACGACACGCTGTCGGCGCTCGTCGCCAATCTGGTGAAAGCATCCAGATTGATTATTATTACGGATACGGACGGTCTGTACACGGAGGATCCGCGCAAGAACTCCAACGCGCAGCGCATCGACCGCGTTGATCAAATCAGCGATGAGCTGTACCGCATCGCTGGGGGTTCCGGGAGCGCGGTCGGCACCGGCGGCATGCGCTCCAAGGTCGAGGCCGCCCGCATCGCGATGCGCGGGGGCGTGCCCGTGTTCGTAGGGCGCGTGCTCGAGCCCTACGACCTGCCCCTTGCCGTGGAGGGCCGCGGCAAGGGAACGTACTTCGACACGTCGCTGAACAACCTGTCGACGAAGAAGCAGTGGGTCGGCTTCCACTCGCTGCCCCAAGGAACCATCACCGTCGATGACGGCGCGATGAGCGCGCTGCTCTCCGGCGGGAAGAGCCTGCTGCCGGCCGGCATCACCTCCGTCAGCGGCGAATTCCACCCCGGCGACGTCGTCGAGGTGGTCAGCGCCGATGGCGCTCCACTCGGCCGCGGCGTCGTAAACTACGCGGCGTGGCAGGTGCAGGCCACCGCCGGCCTGTCCACCGACGAAGTGCAGAAGCGCGTCGAGGTCGCGCGCATTGAGGTCATCCACCGGGACGAATGGGTGGCATTTAAATAAATTTACTTTTCTTACAGGAGGTTTTCAGAATGAGTGAAGTTGTAACGAAATCCAAGCTCGCCAAGCAGGCGGCTCAAACCATAGCCAACCTGACCACCGAACAAAAAAACGCCGCTCTGCTGTTGATGGCAGACGCGCTCGTCACCGAGCAGCAAGCGATTATCGAAGCGAATGTGATCGATCTGCAGCGGGGCAAAGATAATGGCATCAGCACTTCCCTGCTCGATCGTCTGGCGCTTAACGAGAAGCGGATCGCAGCCATGGCGGAAGGGCTTCGCCAGATCGTGGAACTGCCTGACCCAATCGGAGACACACTGGAGCAGTTTGACCGTCCAAATGGACTGCGTATCCAGAAAATCCGTGTTCCGCTTGGCGTGATCGGTATTATTTATGAAGCAAGACCAAACGTAACGGTAGATGCGGCAGGACTATGCCTGAAAACTGGAAATGCGGTTGTTCTGCGCGGCGGTTCCTCTGCTCTATCCTCCAACGAAAAAATCGTAGAGGTCCTCCACGGAGCGTTGAAGCGTTCTGACATTCCTGTTGACGCACTTCAGTTAATCCTGAGCCCAGATCGTTCTTCCGTCGACGAAATGCTAAAATTAAACGGCTTAATCGATGTTCTCATCCCAAGAGGCGGCCATTCCCTAATTCAAATTGTCGTTCACAACGCATCCGTACCTGTCATTGAAACGGGAGCAGGCATCTGTCATACTTTTGTTGACGAAAGCGCCGATCTGGAGATGGCGATCCGTATTGCTGTCAATGCGAAAGCGCAGCGCCCATCCGTTTGTAATTCCATGGAAACGCTCCTGGTGCATGAAGCATTCGCCAGTCGTCATCTTGCAGCCATTGCTGATGCTTTTCAAAGCGCTAACGTAGAGCTTCGCGGCGACGATCGGGCAAGACATGCCGTGTCTTCTATGAAAGAGGCAAGCGCGCAGGACTGGGCCACGGAATATGGTGACTATATACTTAATGTCAAAGTCGTAGACAACTTGGATGAAGCGATTGCTCATATAAGACAATATGGCACCATGCACTCCGAATGCATCGTTACTGAAGATGCGAGCCATGCGGAACGCTTCCTTCAGGAGATTGATGCAGCAGCAGTTTACCACAATGCTTCGACACGCTTTACCGATGGCTTTGAATTCGGCTTTGGCGCTGAAATCGGTATCAGCACCCAAAAGCTGCATGCCCGCGGACCTATGGGACTGCCGGCTTTAACATCCACTAAATACCGCATTTATGGCAGCGGTCAAATTCGCGAGTAAGTGCAGCATGTATGGGAACGGATCGTTTTAGCACCTAAACCACAATTACTCAAGTGGATCTGAATTTCTTCGAACCGTTAGATTTCGTGAGAAAGTTCTGCACTGATTAAAATAATCACAAGGAGGCATTAACAATGTCAACATCGTCCCTGCTTCAAAACCGCATCGCATTTGTCGGCGCAGGCTCCATGGCTGAAGCGATCTTTCGCGGCCTTGTCGAGCAAGAAGTGGCGAATCCGCAGCATATATATGTTACAAATCGTTCCGACCAGGCTAAGCTGGAAGCAATACGCGAAACCTATGGTGTACAGGTTTCTTCTGATCCGGTAACACGTGAATCGTTCATTCGTGAAGCTGATATCGTCGTACTTTGCATGAAGCCTAAAGACGTCGAAACGGCCTTTCGGGATTTGCAGCCTCTTCTGAACGAGCGGCAGATGCTTGTTTCTGTCATCGCAGGCCTTGCGATTCCAAAGATAGAAGCCCTGCTGCAAACCAGCATGCCAATTGTACGCACGATGCCCAATACGTCCAGCACCATCGGATTAGGTGCAACAGGCATTAGCTTTTCTAGCAGTGTGACTGAAGCTGGGAAACAGCTGGCCATCGAGATGTTCGAAGCGGTCGGCATTGTCAGTGTCGTCGAAGAATCGAAGCTTGATGTCGTTACTGGTGTTTCCGGAAGCGGACCGGCTTACGTGTATTATTTTATGGAAGCCATGACGAAAGCTGCGGTAGAAGGCGGACTTTCCGAAGAGGACGCTCGCAGGCTGACCCTTCAAACCGTAATGGGTGCTGCTCACATGGTCCAGCATACGGGTGAAGACCCTGCCGAACTTCGCCGCAAGGTCACTTCACCAAACGGCACCACGCAAGCCGCTATTGAAACGCTCGACCGTCATCAATTCTGCGAAGGCATCGTTCGTGCCGTTTTCCGTTCAGCGGAACGCGCCAAAGAGATTGGCGAACAAATCGCCGCTCCTTCCGCATCCAAATAAGCTTCTCCAATCCAAGCTAAAGACAGGTGAAAGACTTCAATGAACTCTTATTGTTTAGCAACATATCGATGCTATGACGAAAAGGCCGATTTCCATAAAAAAGCGCTTGGCATTGCAGTAGGCTTGACCGTCGGCAGCTGGACCGAGCTGCCTGAGGCGCAGAAAGCGCAGATGGAAAAACATCTGGGTAAAGTAATCTCCGTTGAAGTTCACGAGCCCGCAAGCAGCGACTCCGCTTTGGAACGATATGCTGATATTCAGATTGCTTATCCAGACGTCAACTACAGCCGTGATATTCCAGCTCTGCTCGTGACTGTATTTGGCAAGCTTTCTATGGATGGCAAAATCAAGCTGATCGATCTTAGCTTTTCCTCCGACTTCCTCTCCGGCTTTCCAGGTCCGAAGTTCGGCATGAAAGGTGTGCGTGACCTGTTAGGCGTTCATGACCGCCCTCTCTTGATGAGCATTTTCAAGTCTGTTGTCGGTTACGAGCTTCCTGCGCTTCGTGAGCAGTTTTACTTACAGGCTGCAGGCGGCGTAGATTTGATTAAGGATGACGAGATTCTGTTCGAGAACCCGCTCACTCCGTTGGAGAAGCGAATTGAAGTCTGCATGGAAGCGGCAGCCCAAGCCTCGAAAGAAACAGGGCAAAAGCTTCTGTATGCTGTAAATTTGACCGGACCTACTTTTCAGCTGGCTGAGCAAGCCAAGAAAGCGATCCGAGCAGGTGCAAACGCCTTATTATTTAACGTGCTTGCTTACGGCTTTGACGTCTTACACGCCTTAAGCTCAGACCCGGAGATTACAATTCCAATCATGGCTCATCCCGCTATGGCAGGCGCTGTTTATCCGTCTCCGCATTACGGGATGTCTGCTTCCGTGCTGCTAGGCAAGCTCATGCGATTGGCAGGGGCTGATATCGTCCTTTTCCCTTCCCCATATGGTTCAGTCGTGATGCCCAGAGAAGAGAACCTGGCGATCAAGCATGCGCTGCTCACTGAAGATTTGCGTAAAGATTACCTATATGGTGAGTCGTCCATAGAGCCTAGGCTCGCGGCGAGCTTCCCTGTGCCGTCCGCAGGCATTCATCCGGGACTAGTGCCCTTGATTTTGAGAGACTTTGGCGGTGATGTTATCGTAAACGCAGGCGGCGGCATCCACGGCCATCCTATGGGCACCATTGCGGGCGGACAAGCCTTCCGTCAAGCTATCGATGCTACGTTGAAGGACCAGTCGCTGCGCGACTATGCGTCTACTCATCCTGAATTGCAAAAAGCGATAGACACCTGGGGGATTAAGGAATGAGTGAGCGGAAAGAACGCATTATTTTTTGCGATTTCGATGGAACGATTACCGTAAATGATAACATCGTGGCAATTATGAAGCACTTTAAGCCGGAAGGCTGGGAGGAATTGGTCCAGAAGGTTATTGACCGTTCGCTCTCCGTCAAAGAAGGGGTAGGCGCTATGTTTGCCCTATTCCCTTCTAGCCGCAAGGAAGAGGTTGTGGATTACGCGATTCGCAACGCAACCATACGGAATGGCTTTCGCGAATTCGTGGACTACTGTAAGGAAAACGGGATCACCCTGCTTATCACGAGCGGAGGCATTGATTTCTTTATTTATCCGCTGCTGCAGCCATTTCCGATTCCAAACGAAAGTATTTATTGCAATGCAAGCTCCTTCGAAGGAAGCCATATTGAAATTCTTTGGCCTCATGCTTGCGATGAGCATTGCTCGAATGATTGCGGCATGTGTAAGACTAGCATCATACGCTCTTACGATCCTAAGCGCTACCACCGCATTCTGATTGGAGACAGCATCACGGACTTCGCCGGAGCCCAGCTGGTTGAAACCATCTATGCCCGCTCCCATTTGATTGAGCTTTGCAAAGAACGCGGATATCCTTATTATCCGTTCGAAACCTTTTTCGATATTATCACGCAGTTGGAGGTTGAAACCCAGTCATGAGCATTCGCTTAGAAGACAAGCAGCGCGCGTTTGCGGAGCTGAGCAGCATCAAGTCCAATTTGGCCGCCAGAGGCTGGTTCCCGGCTACCAGTGGAAATCTTTCAATCCGTATCGGGGAGTTTCAGCCGGAAGCTTTCACGTTCGCTGTAACCGCAAGCGGAAAAGACAAATCCGTATCCACGCCGGAAGACTTTTTAATCGTGAATGAGAAAGGTCAACCAACCGACGCAACCGGCCTTAAGCCTTCAGCGGAAACGTTGATTCACTGTGAAATCTACCGACTTACTGGAGCTGGAGCCATTTTCCATGTACATACGGTGTTCAATAACTTAATTTCAGAGCTATATGGAGAGCAAGGAACCATTCCGGTCAAAGGTGTGGAGCTGATCAAAGGTTTTAATATTTGGGAGGAAGACGCGGAGATTCAAATTCCCGTACTGCCCAACTATGCAGAAATCCCACGTATTGCCGAGCTGGTTGAAGGAGCCATAGTTCCTCGCATTCCTGGCATTGTGCTTCGCAATCACGGCATCTACGCTTGGGGAGCCAACGCGTTTGAGGCTAAGCGCCATCTGGAAGCCTTTGAATTTCTCTTCGAATATGTGTATCGCTCGCATCTGCTTCATAAATAAACAACGGCAAAACGGCCCGTCCCTCCAAGTTGGAGAGGCGGACCGTTTTTTAGTTTCAATACGTTTATCTGGACTGTCTATAGCGCTGCGAGTATTCCTTGGCTTGATCGACCGTTGCTACCCGATTACGGCTCCATTCGAGCAGAATGCGGTCAATGTATCGGAAATAAACTTTTCCCGCAAACACAGCCTCTTTAAGCGCGGTAAGGATGAGCTCGGTCGGATAATTGTCTTTGTCGAGCCAGCCGCTAATCGTTTCAAGCTCCATCGGCGTCAAGGGACGCGCGAATTCCTTCTCGAACGTGGTGTAGATATCCTTAGACTTCGCATCGTCCGGGATCGAGCTGCGCACAGCGGCGAACGCTGCAGTCTGCTGCTCAATGAAGAAGGACGCGAGTTTCTGATACAACGGCGTTATGTTGTATCTTTCATATCGAACTCCCGTACCTGGATCCATGTCTTCATCGATGGCAATAAACTCCTCGGCAAGCAGCTTTTGAAGGCTAGCAATCACTTGATCCGGCGAAGCGGTCATTCTTGCCTGAATTTCTTCAATGGTCGGAAAATCGTTACGTTCTTTTTCCAGGTAGGTCAATAGATGAATCAGGGTCATCATATCGATTTCCGTCAGCCCCAAGCTGCGATAATGCTTGAGGAGCAAGGAGGGCACAGCTATGTTACCTTGCTGCAATCCAATTTGGAACACAGCCTCCAACTGCTTGCGGTGTGAATCCTTTGGTTTCAATCCGTATTCCCCTCTCCATGTCTTGCTGCAAGCCGCGAAGTTACGGGTATAGACGATACAGCAATCTCGGGAATGGAATGGTTTCTCTAACATGGTCCAGGCCGCATATCCATGCTACTGTCCGTTCCAGACCCAATCCGAATCCAGAATGAGGTACCGTACCGTATTTACGCAGGTCCAGATACCATTGGTACGCTTCCTTGGACAGCTCATGCTCCTGAAATCGTTCTTCCATCAGCTCCGGATCGTCAATACGCTGGCTGCCTCCAATAATTTCTCCGTACCCTTCGGGCGCAATCATATCTGCACATAGCACGACTTCGGGACGATTCGGATCAGGCTTCATATAAAAAGCTTTGATCTCCGTAGGGTAGTGAGTGATGAAAACGGGCGTCTCATATTGTTCGGCAATTGCCGTTTCATGAGGTGCCCCAAAGTCCTCTCCCCCACTCAAATTCGTGACCATTCTTCTTAAGGAATTCCACTGCTTGATCGTACGTAATTCGCGGGAAGCTTCCTTGAATTTTTTCTAGCTTCGAGGTATCTCGTTCCAGTGTCTCCAGCTCGGCGCGGCAATTTGCCAGGACTGTTTGTACGATGTGTGTAACGAACTGCTCCTGCACCTGAAGATTTTCTTCGTGATCGACGAATGCCATCTCCGGTTCAATCATCCAGAATTCGATCAAATGACGGCGTGTTTTGGATTTCTCGGCACGGAACGTCGGTCCAAACGAATAGACCCGACCTAAAGCCATTGCTGCAGCTTCCATATAAAGCTGTCCGCTCTGTGTCAGAAAAGCATCCTCATCAAAATACTTCGTATGAAATAAATTCGTCGTACCTTCACAAGAGGAAGGCGTTAGAATAGGAGGATCGACAAGATGAAATCCTCTCTCATTAAAAAACTGCTGCACAGCTTGTATGATCTGGGCACGAATAACTAGAATCGCCCTTTGGCGCGGGCTGCGGATCCAAAGATGGCGGTGATCCATCAGAAAATCCACGCCGTGCTCCTTCGGTGTAATCGGGTACTCCTCGGTTACTTGAATAATTTCGACCTGCTGCACCTCCAGCTCAAAACCGCCTTTGCTGCGAGTATCCTCTTTGACAACCCCTGTTACGAACAAAGAGCTTTCCTGAGTCAGCTTTGTTGCTGCGTCCCACACTTCCTCATTCACATCACTTTTTACTACAACACCCTGAATATAGCCGGAGCCGTCCCGCAGCTGCAGGAACTGAATCTTGCCGCTGGAACGCTTCTTATTCAGCCAACAACCGATCGTTACATACTCTCCGACATGGTCTTTCACTTCACGAATCATACATTTCATACCGATCTCATTACCTCCTGAAATTTTCCTATGAAAAACAGAAGTTCTCTCAGATTACCTGATTCTGCTACTATTGTACACGATTTTCACAAAAACATCAGTCGGCTTGAACAAGCGAGTAGGTGTCCATGGCAATCATCCACTCTTCGTTGGTCGGGATGACAAGCACCTGAACGCTGGACGCCTCCGTAGTAATCGCTTTTTCCGTTCCACGTCCGCTCCGGTTACGCTCTTCATCCAGTTCGATGCCCAGATAGGTCAGCTGTTGGCATACTTTCTTCCGCAGCACTTCCGAGTTCTCTCCTACCCCCGCCGTGAAAACGATGGCATCCACTCCGTTCATCGCCGCAGCATATGCTCCTATGTATTTACGAATGCGGTATTCATACATGTCAAAAGCAAGAGCAGCGTTCTTATCTCCGGCTTCCATTGCTTCAACGATTTCTCTCATATCGCTGCTGAGGCCTGAGATGGCTTGCAGACCGCTATGCTTGTTCAGCATGGAGCTGATCTCGCTGAGTGTCAGATCCTCCTTGGCCATTGCGTACGGCACGATGGCGGGGTCCAGATCACCGCTGCGCGTGCCCATCATTAAGCCTTCGAGAGGAGTCAGCCCCATGCTCGTATCTACGGATACGCCGCCCAATACCGCAGCGCAGCTGCAGCCGTTGCCGATATGGCACGTAATCAGCTTGAGCTGCTCCAAGGGACGGCCCAAGAACTTCGCAGCACGTTCGCTGACATACTTATGGCTGGTGCCGTGAAAGCCGTAGCGGCGCACCTTGTGCTTGCGATAGAGCGCCATAGGCACTGGGTATAAGTAGGCATGCGAAGGCATTGTCTGATGGAAAGCCGTGTCGAAGACGACTGCCTGAGGTACACCGGGCATATTGACCTCAACCGCCGTAATGCCAAGCATGTGTGCTGGGTTATGCAGCGGCGCCAAATCGAACAAACGGCGAATTTCCTTCTTTACGTCCTCATCGACTAAGACGGAATTCTTAAAGCTCTCGCCTCCGTGCACTACACGATGGCCTACAGCATCAATCTGATCGATAGAATCCAGCACACCGTGGTCCTTACTCACAAGTATATCCAGGACTCGGCGGATGGCTGATGTATGCTCCAGAATTTCACTAACCTCGCTGACATCCGACTTGCCTGCAGGCTCGTGCACGAGGATAGCGGTCTCCATCCCGATACGCTCCACTCTTCCTTTGGCAAGTACGGTCTCCTGCTTCATGTTAAACAGTTGATATTTGACGGAGGAGCTTCCTGCATTAATAACGAGAATGTTCATAGCCGGTCACCATCCTTATCGTACCGGAAGAAGCCTTCTCCGGTTTTCACACCTAGATTGCCTGCGCGGACCATCTGCTTGAGCAGAAAGGAAGGACGGTATTTAATATCCCCGTAATCCCGAAACATGACTTCGAGAGCAGCCTGCACAGAATCCAAACCAAATCTGTCGCACATTTCAAGCGGACCATATCGAAAGTCATAACCGATCCGCATAGCTGAATCGATATCCTCAGCCGATGCTACTCCCTCGGACAGTGTATGCAGAGCCTCATTAATTAACGTACAAATAAGCCGAGTAGTGATATACCCAGGCGATTCAAAAACTTTAATGCTTTTTTTCTGAATGAGCTGATCTACAAAATCCCGTGTTCTCTCATACGTCTCATCCGATGTTTTCATGGCTCTAATAATTTCAACCAAATGAATTTTAGCAACTGGATGAAGGAAATGCATCCCGATTACTCGCTCAGGATTGGTTGTTACTGCTGCAATTTCAGTCACACTTAGCGTTGAGGTATTGCTTGCCAAGATAACCGAAGGTGGACAAATTTGATTTAATTGAAAGAACACGTGTTTTTTAGCATTCAGCTCTTCGGTAATGGTTTCAATGACCATATCGCATACGGCTAAGTCTTGCAAAGAATCCGCTTTTTTTATTTTTGCTACGATGAGCTTTTTCTCGGCGGCTGTAATCGCCCACCGTTCTATTTGTTTATCAAGGCTAATGGTAATCATCTCGAGTGCATGATCCAGTTTCTCCGGCGTCTTCTCCGCTATCAAAACATCAAGGCCGCGTGCAGCGAGCATCTCCGCTATACCCTGACCCATGGTTCCGCCACCGACAACACCAATAGTTTTCAATGTCATAGTTCTCCCCACCTTGACTTGAGTGCCAATCCATCAGATCGTCTCTAGTTATGTTTTCTATATACTGCTTATATTAATCATACATCGTTTGAATCGTGATTTCAGTATGTACACAAAAGATTCATGACATTGGTACAATCCTATCATAATTGCGCAAAAACCGCCGACTGCTAGTCGGCGGTTCAGTGTGTCGTTAGAGTCGGGGTCACTCCGAGCTACATGATTAGATTTTCTTACGCACTTTGTTCGGCAGTGTGTCCAAGTAAATCTCTGAAGGTATCGCCGGAGAGTACCTCTTCTTTCATCAGCACATCAAAGGACTGATCGAACACATTTCTATATTGCCCCAGTACTTGCTTCGTTCTAAGCATTAATGCCTCTAAGATGGCACTGTTTTCTCTCATCAACTCTTCCTTCGTTACCATATCACGGTCAATAATGCCAAGAGAGGTTAGACCTGAATCCATCATGTTGCGAACCATGGACAGCGCCTGCTCAAAATCGTTGCGAGAACCTGTACTACGTCCGCCATAGAAGATTTCTTCTGCCGCTGCGCCGCCAAGGGCGATCATAATTTGCTGCTCAATATAATCCTTCGTATACAGGTAATGATCCTTCGGCGGGTTATGACGCACATAACCTAGCGCCTTTCCTCGCGGACTGACTGTAACCTGTGAAACAGATCCGGGACGCACAATCTCGGCAACAATCGCATGCCCAAGCTCATGGTAAGCAACCCGTTCCTTTTCTTCTTGCGCAGTTTCTTTGTCCGTACGCTCGCCCATCATGACTTTGTCAATCGCGGAAGCCAGATGCTGCTGCTCGATCGCTTCTTTTTCTTCACGCAGCGCATAAATAGCTGCTTCATTCAGAACACTTTCAAGCTGAGCGCCGGAGAATCCGAAGGTTTGCTCCGCGATTTTATCCAAAGATACACCCGCAGCTAAAGGTTTATTTTTCATATGAATATCAAGAATGGACAGTCGGCCTTTTTTATCGGGAAGATCGACTTCAATATGACGGTCAAAGCGTCCAGGACGCAGCAAAGCGCTATCCAGCATTTCCTTGCGGTTTGTCGCGGCCATAATAAGAATACGGGGACCATCACCCGTATGAATTCCGTCCATCTCAGTTAGAAGCTGATTAAGTGTCTGATCATACTCTCGATGCTGACCGCCGTCACGCTTACCGCCGATAACATCAATCTCATCAATAAAGATAATGGCACTATCTTTCCCTTCCTTAGCGGCACGCGTTCTGGCCTCTTTAAAGAGGTCACGGACACGACTTGCGCCGACACCGACATACATTTCAACAAACTCACTGCCGGAGGCTGCAAGGTACACAGAATTCGTGTAATGAGCAGCTGCCTTAGCCATCAGCGTTTTACCTGTTCCCGGAGGGCCTGTAAGCAAAATACCTTTGAGCGGGCGAATGCCCAGCTTCTGAATCTGATCGTGCTTAATCAAAAAATCCAGTGCTTCCGTTAGCTCACGCTTAGCACGGTCTTGGCCGCCAATTTGATCAAACGTCAGATAAGATGGCGTCCGGTTCTTACTCTTACGCTCGCCCCCTGCAGTTACTCCCACGCCGCCGCGGCTGCGAATCATAAAGAACAACGATACACTAAGCACACCTACAAATAGCAAGGGCATTACATTCACGCCGATAAAGGCAAGGAAAATGAGTAAAACAGGTACAAATCCAATACATAGCTCTTTCCATCTATTCATTCGGCCACACTCCTATCTTCGAAGAAGTTCTAGGCAGCATAACGAATTTACTGAACTCACCGTCCGTCAAACGCACGTATACATATTGATCATCCATCTCCGTCGACACTTTCAGGTTCGGAAGTTCTGAAGCATAAGACTCCAAGGCTTTCGGAATATCGGTATACTGCTTCGTCTCCATAGCTTGGGCTACATCGAACAAAGCTTTCGACCACCAGCTCTCAAGTTCAGGTGACGAGTTGGATTTTACATTATATTGAACGGTTCTCTTCCCAAGAATCGAGGAACCTTGATCGGCAATATGACTTACAATAGCACGCAAATCCGCATCCGGCTTCAATTCCAAGTCAATCGTAGCTGCCTCACTGTCCAGCTTAATGGAGGAGCTTTCTATACCGGAGGACTCGCTCACAATTTGGGACAATGGATTTTCCATAGCTAAGCTGTTATATGCAAACCAACCACCGAACAAAACTGTGGCAGACACAATCACACTTGCAACAAGAGGTAAGAGACGCAGCTTCATCAGACAACGTCCCCCTTTCTTTAGTCTATTTTGTTTCCTTAGCCATTCGCTATACGAAGAGTATATCACGTGATATATACGAATGCCTTCATCAAAAGTTGGAAAACAAAAAGCCCAGCCCTTATTGCAGGCTGAGCCGATAGGTATCGATATAGGTACCTTCTTTAAATGTATAATAGTCGTAGTAATATCTTAAACCTTTTGCTTCCTGCTTCTTATAAAATACTTCCCACACATATTGGCTGCCGAGCTTGCCAGGCAGAATCCGCAAAGTCTCAATTGCTGGATCTTTCTTCAGCATGGTTTCCCGAACCTGGTCCTCGGTAAAAGCTTCCGCGGCTACTTCTGTGTGAACTTCTTTATCAGAGATCCATACAACAACCTGCTGACCGATCTTGTCCTCGCCTCTTATGATTTGAAAAGGCTCATCGCCATAAAAGGAATCGACCTTGGTCGCTTTCGTTAATATCGTTTTCTCATAAGCTGTTTCAACAGCCTTACTGTTAGCATCCCAGTGTTCGTTCTGTACACTCAGGTAGAAACGGGTGATGACAACGATAAGTGTCAACAGAACGAATATCCCCAGCATGATGACTCTTCTCCAGAGCACTTACCCTGCCTCCTTCGGTCTATTTCGATCCAATTGGGGGAAAACGATTAGGATTGAGTCAATCGATCGAAGCATTGCTCGAACTCAAACTTGATTTTCTCTTCATCTAAAGTTAGGCATTGACCGCCGCGCACAACCCATTTGCCATCCACACATACATCCACGACATCTTTAGCCGATGCTGAATAGATCGCATGAGAGATAAAATCGGTTTTCGGCAGAAAATGAGGCTGGTCGATATCCAGCGCGATAAAGTCCGCCTTCATGCCAGGTGCAAGCTGTCCCACATTGTCCAGCCAAATGGATTCAGCTCCCCACTTTGTTCCCATAAGCAGGGCCTCGGTTGCTGGAACTGCGACAGGGTCACCTGATACTCCTTTATGAATCAAAGCAGCCAAACGCATTTCCTCGAACATATCAAGATTATTATTCGAAGCAGCTCCATCGGTTCCTAACGAAACCTTGACTCCGGCACGAAGTAATTCTGGTACCCGCGCAACGCCGCTAGCAAGCTTCAGATTGCTTCCCGGATTGTGCGAAATACGTACATCATAACGTTTCAACACTTCAATCTCTTCATCAGTAAGATGTACACCGTGTGCGACAAGCGTAGGGCGGCTGAAGACACCGATCTTCTCTAAATGTGCAACAGGTCGTAAGCCATACTGATCAACGTTGGCCTGCACTTCCCTGCTCGTTTCGGACATGTGTGTATGTATCGGAAGGTTCAAATCATGAGCAACCTGTACAATCTTTTCAATATAATCAGGCGGACAAGTATAAGGAGCATGCGGCGACATCATTGTTGTAATTCTTCCGTCCGCTTTGCCATGCCAGTTCTTTGCGAATTCAGTAGCTTCATTTAGCTTTGCAACTTGTACATCAGGAGGACACAGCCCGATTACTCCGCGGGTCAAACATGCTCTCATACCCGATTGTTCAACAGCCTGGGCTACTTCATTCATATGGTCGTACATGTCGACAAAAGTCGTCGTGCCGCCCTTCAGCATTTCCAATATCGAGAGAAGGGTGCCCCACTTAACATCTTGTGTAGTAAACTTGGCTTCCATTGGCCACATCTTCTGTTCTAACCAGATTTGAAGCGCCATATCGTCCCCATAGCCTCTGAGCAAAGACATCGCTGCATGACCGTGTGTGTTAACAAGACCCGGCATATACAGTTTATTCGTACCGTCTATGTATTCATCGAAGATTTCGCTTTCAGCAGGACTACCTTCATGAATGGAAGTGATGCGGTTACCTTCTATAACCATATATCCTCGAATGACTGGATTGCTAGTATCGGATGTGATAAAAATCCCATTCTTTATACACGTTTTTTTCATAGTAAAATATCCTTTCTTCGCGCATTCTAAAGCAAACAACGCTTTTTCCACTGTACATCTTCATTCCCTGAAAATCAAGAAAGGAATAAATGTGCAACATATTGGATTTACCATTGCTTTCCGCACAAAATTTATGATATTTTTAATCTCGTGAGTTTTCAACAAATTGGTCTATTTTACTAGAAAAATCGATCAATATGATGTACATATAGAAAAATATAGGAGGATCTTATGACATTATTCTCGAAAAAGAGCGATGTGGACTTTCTTCAGCTGTTAATTCAATCAGCGGAGAACGCGCTTCAAACGGCTCAAATGTTCCGCACGGCCATGATGGGGGACAAGCCCCCGACAGATTTCGTGAAAGCGATCCATGACTTGGAGCATCAAGGTGATTCCATTACGCATGAGATCTTCAAAGGCTTAAACAAAGTTTTCATTACACCTCTAGATCGGGAAGACATTATGGAGTTAGCCTCCAAAGTAGACGATGTCACGGACGGTATCGAAGCTACGATCGCTCGGTTTGACTATTTAAATTTGACTTATACAGATCAGTTCATGCGCGACTTTTCAGCTGTCATTGTTGACTCATGTCAGCATATGCTGGATGCATTTAAGCTTTTGGCAAGGAAAAAATATATGCAGATTTCGGAGCATACGGTTGCCATCAACAGCTTGGAAAATGACGGGGATCGTCTCATGAGAGAAGGCATCCGTCAAATTTTCTTAGCTAAAAAAGATATCTATGAAGACTTCAAGCTGAAGGAAGTTTATGAACGTTTGGAAGAAACTACAGATGCCTGTGAAGATGTCGCCAACATTCTGGAAAGTGTCGTTCTTCGTTATTCTTGAGGATCGGCGCTAGGAGGATAACATGATAACCTATCTCATCATCATTGTGGCGCTCGCACTGCTATTTGATTTTATCAATGGCTTTCATGATACGGCAAACGCGATCGCTACATCTATCTCGACTCGGGCTCTCAGCCCCAGAGTCGCTGTCATCATGGCAGCCTCTCTGAACTTTCTAGGTGCGGTTGTCTCCTCGGAGGTTGCCAAGACGGTAGGGGGTAAAATTGCCAACCCCGCCACGATTGATCATGGCATCGAGATTGTCATCGCCGCCCTGTTGGCTGCGATTATTTGGAACCTATTAACCTGGTACTTCGGCATTCCATCTTCTTCGTCCCATACTTTAATTGGCGCACTAGCAGGTGCGGTCATCGCTGGTGCCGGCTATCATTCCGTGAATTGGAGCGGTTTCACCGAAATTATCATCATTTTGGTGCTGTCACCTATCGTAGCATTCGGCGTCGGCTTGCTAGTCATGTTTTTCTTGAAATATCTGGTTTTATGGACAGGCAATAAATCGAGATCAAAATACAACAGGACTTTTCGTACATTACAAGTTATCACGGCTGCACTTCTTTCTTACTCCCATGGTGGTAACGATGCGCAAAAAGCAATGGGTATTATCGTTTTCGCTCTCGTAGCTGGAAATTTCCAAAGCACATTGGATGTACCCCTGTGGGTAAAACTTGCTGCTGCAATCGCCATGGGTCTTGGAACTTCCATCGGTGGATGGCGAATCATTAAAACAATCAGTCGTAAAATCATTAAAATCGAGCCAATCAACGGCTTCGCTTCCGACCTGACTTCGTCGATTGTCATTCAGGTATCCACGCACTTAGGTATGCCTTTGTCCACAACCCACGTCATTTCTTCCGCAATTATCGGAACAGGAAGTGTGATGAGGTTCCATGAAGTCCAGTGGGCAACTGTCGGTCGTATGGTAATTACTTGGGTTATTACGATTCCGATTAGTATCGCGTTATCGTACATCATCTACTTTTTACTCTTCAAATTGTTTTAACATAAGGAATAACTTTCCTAACATCTGAAAAAAGACCTCCTTCGTCGCCTGAAAAGGCATCGATGGAGGTCTTCATGTTTTATGAGCCTAAGATTCCGATTGCTCGGTAATTAATCCAGGTAGTAGGCCAAGCTCTGCAGCTCTGTTGTAAAATCCGCATGGTGCACGCGAACCTCACCAGGAACTTTAATAATAACAGGGGCAAAATTTAAGATCGCTTCAATGCCAGCCTCTACGAATTGATTCGCTACATTTTGCGCTTCTGCAGCCGGTACCGTGATAATGCCAATTCTAACCCCTAATCGGGCCAACGTTTCTTTCATTTCACTCATGGGCTGCACCGTAAGATTATTAATGGTTTCACCGGTCTTCTGCGGCATCGCGTCAAAAACAGCTACAATCTTCATATCGTTTCTGAGATACGTATTATAATTGCAAAGGGCTCGACCTAAATTGCCAGCTCCGACAAGAGCAACCTGAAGCTGGCGATCCAACTTTAGAATCTGGCGGATTTTTTCGATCAAATAAGCAACATCATAGCCGATGCCCTTTTTGCCGAATTCCCCGAAATACGCCAAATCCTTACGAATTTGAGCTGGATTGAGATCCAATTTGTGTCCCAAATCCTGCGAGGAAACGGTCATAATATTTTTCATCGCGAGTTCATTAAGAAATCGTAAATAAATCGGCAGACGACGAACGACAGCCTCGGAAATTTTTTGCGACTTCATCGCTGCTCCTCCCCCATCCATTCCTTAATTCTTGGAAGCATCTGTTCCGTTGTCATATGTTCGATCTTAGGCCCCGGCAGTGAATATAGGAAATACTTCCCATAATAAGTATCGATAACGCGGGTATCATAAATAATAACAATTCCCTTGTCCGTTGCACGTCTAACCAACCTGCCAAAACCTTGCTTGAAGCGAATCACGGCTTGCGGGACGGATAATTTCATAAAAGGATTTTCATTCCGTTTTTTCAAATTCTCACTTTTCGCTTCAACCAGCGGATGATTGGGCGGCTGAAACGGCAGACGAATGATTGCTAAGCAGCTTAACGCATCTCCCGGTATATCGACGCCTTCCCAGAATGAGCTAGTGCCCAGCAGCACGCAAGAAGGGTCTTCTTGAAACATTCGGGTCAGCTTACTGCGGTTGCCGCTGTCAACTCCTTGACCAAGTACGGTAATGCCATGCGGCTTCAAGCGTTCCTTCATGCCTGCGTGAATCTGTTTAAGCATCCTATTTGAAGTAAAAAGCACCAGCATACGGCCCTTGGTGACCAGGGCAACCTGGCACAGGGAATCAATCAACGCTTGCGTGAATACAGCGTCGCCTGATGGTCCCTTAATCGTCGGAAAGTCTCTGGGAATACAAACCAACGCTTGCTCTCTATAATTAAACGGAGAAGGCAGCTGGACCGTTTTCAGTTTGCCCTCGTTCCCGCCCTCGGGGATCTGGAGACCTAGCTGGTCTGCGGCATATTGAAACGATTTATTTACTGACAAGGTGGCAGATGTAAGAATGATACTGTCTTTATTCTCAAAGAAATGCTCCTGCAGCAAATGGCTAACATCGGTCGGGACACTAATCAGCTGCAGCGATTTGCTCTTGGCATATGTCCCCGCTTCCATCCAATACACGTAGCTCTCGTCCTCCATCTTCATGAAAAAACGCAGAGCGTCCCTATGCTCATAAAGTTCCTTCAAGGTACCGCCGAGATCCGTTACTAAACTCTGAACTTCAAGCACTTCCTGCATCTCTTTCATATCTGCAAGGGTTCGATCTAAAGTCCGAAGTATATCGTTCATACTCAGATGAATGTTGTCTTCAAGCATTTGAAGCTCGTTCCAGTGACTAGGAAGCGAGTCCGGCTTCATTCGCAGCACGTACTGCGAGTTCTCCGACTGAGAGGGATCACTCCTCCTGACCAAGTGCTCGTACAGTTGTTCACTCAGCCGATCCCAATCCTCCTTGATTTGCACAAGCTTGGGATACAAGGTATCAATCGTATCGCACCAAGCAGACGCCTTCTCATGCTCGTCGGAAGCTTTCTGCAGGCGGAATCGAAGCATCGGCAGCTGGCCGCTGCGATTATCTTTGTACAACCACTGCAGGGAATGATACAAAGCCGAAGAGTGCAGCTCGATGCCAAGATGCTTACTCGCCACTTCCTCAAAGTGATGGGCCTCATCAATAACGAGATGCTTATAGCTTGGAAGCAGACGATTCTCCGCTTTCATATCCGTGAATAGCATGGAATGATTCGTAATCACGACATCGGCTTGATTGGCTTCATGTCTGGCTCTATGATAAAAGCATTTCTTAAACCAAGGACACATTCGGTTCAGACAAGAATCCGTGTCACTGGCAACACTATACCAGAACTGTGCACCTTTATTGCCAAAATGAAGCTCTTCCTCGTCGCCATATTTAGTCTCACTCAACCATACGAGCATTTGCGCAGCTGTGATGGAATCGTCCTTGGCATATTCATAATCACGAGCTATGAGCTTATTCTCAAATTTTCTCAAACAAAGATAATGACTACGCCCTTTCAACACGGCTGCTCGAAACGGAACAGGGACAATATCATTCAGAAGCGGCAGATCCCGTTCTCTGAGCTGTTCCTGCAAATTGATGGTGTGGGTGCTGACAATCACCTTTTTATCATGCTTCAGGCCATAGTAAAGGGCAGGGATCAAATATCCGAGCGACTTCCCGGTCCCCGTCCCCGCTTCGATCATCAGATGCTGGTCCGCTTCAAAAGAATGCTCCACTTCCTCAATCATGATGTCCTGCGATTTACGATCCTCAAACCTTTCAAACTTTTGCCGCAAGGCGTTCTTGATTTGCAGTTGAAAGTCAGTAAACGTCGCACCCAGCTTTGCTACACTTCGATCTTCCTCTTCGTCGTCGTCCTCTCCCCAGTCATTCACATTCATCGTGAACTGACGGAAATAGCGATGGGTGTTCATATCGACACTGGTCTCAGATTCTTTAAAAGCGCAGATTTCATCTAGGAACCAACCTGAATCGCTGGCTCCGCTCTCAAAAATTTGACTTAAACGCTGCACGGTAAGCAGCGGCAAACCTAGCAGCCTCTCTAGACAAATGATCCAAATAAGCGCAGTAACCTCAGCGTCGCTGTCCGCTTGATGCGGTCTCTCATGGTCCAACCCGAATAAACCGGCCACCATACTGAGCTGTAGACTGGATATCGAGGGAAAAAGCATGCGAAGAAAATCCATCGTATCCAGGACACGCCCCGAAAAGGGAGGAAAACCGGTTGTTGTCAAACCTCTCTGCAAGAAGGATAAATCAAACTGCACATGATGACCGACTAGCACACAGTCAAACAGCAAAGGAAACATATCGGTCATGACCTGCTCAAGAGCCGGAGCATCCTTCACCATATCATCGGTGATTCCCGTTAACGTTGTAATCGAAGAAGGTATACCGATCCCTGGATTTACCAAGGAAGTATACCTGTCAACGATTTGAAATTGATCTATAATGACGAGCCCAACCTGAATAATCTCATCCGTCGATTGGCTACCAGTCGTTTCAAAATCCAATACTGCAAATTTCATGGCGTAACCTTCAATCCCTTCGTCCTGCACTCTCTCTAGCATACCAAATCTATTCAGGAAAAGGGAATACCCACTTGCTTCCTATCCATGAAATTCATCAGGATGATGGAGGGGCTCAATGAGAGAAGGGTCCGTGTGCAGCGCCTTTTCAAAATATTCGAAAGCCTTTTCCATATTTTGATTCTGCGCTTGAATGCAGCCCATTGCGTTATACGAAATCGCCTTCACCTTGGTATCGGATGTAAGCGGAAGAAGGAATTGAAAGTGCCGATGTGCTTCTTTGAAATCACCTTTGCGCAAGTATCCCATAGCCAAATAAACTCGGGCGAGCAGAAAATCAGGCTTGCGAGCCATTAGAACCTCAAACTCCTGGATCGCCTGGTCATACATGGCCAGCTTATAATACCCTTGTCCCCGCAAAAATTCTTCTGTCTTCTTTCCCGATACATCGGAGGCCTCCAAGTCCATGAGTTCCTGGTGCAGGGTCTGCGTACTGATCGGCGCGCCTCCATAAAACTTTCCCAGCTTTTCCTCGAAAAGCAGCCATGACTCAATAAACTCATCGCTCATCGTCTTTAAAACCTGTAGCTGCTCGTCCAGCTCTGCTCTCTTACCTTCTGCAGCTTCCGGATATTCTTTTTCGATTTCTTCCAGTACCTCATTCATCGTGGAAAATAAATGCTTAAACATTTGCCATCCCACCTTTGCCTCAAAGCTTAACCTCATTCTTTGTCAGTAGCAGCGATTTCATGCATGAGGAAAAAGGGAAAAATCCTCTAGGCTTAGAGGATGGTAGCATGCTCTTCTTCTTTGAGCAGTTGAACGATTTTATTGTTCTCTCCCATAATGGCAATCTTAGGGTGGTGTTTCTTTGCTTCTTCATCTGTCATCATGGCATAGGAAACGATAATAATCGTATCACCGGTTTGACACAGTCTAGCTGCCGCTCCATTCAAGCAAATCACACCTGAACCGCGCGGGCCTGGAATAATATAAGTCTCTAGACGGGCACCATTGTTATTGTTAACGATTTGTACTTTCTCATTGGGCAGCATGTCTACTTGATCAATCAAATCCTCATCAATCGTAATACTGCCTACGTAGTTCAAATTCGCTTCCGTTACCGTTGCGCGATGGATCTTACCCTTCATCATAGTGCGAAACATATCAATCACTTCCTTACAGAGAGTATAAGATTATCAATGAGTCTGGTTTTGCCGAATTTAACGGCGACTGCCGCAATTAGTGAATCGTTAACCATAGAGTGGGTGGACTCAAAAGGCTGAAGCGATGGGAATTGCAGAACTTCAACATAATCGATCACGGCAAGTGGGGCTGTCTGAATATGATTGCGGATTAACGCCGTTAACGCTTCAGAGGTAACGATGGAACGGTCCAATACGGCCTCCTTGGCTTTGTTTAATGCCTGTGACAAGACCAATGCCTGCCTGCGTTCTTCCTCCTGAAGATACACGTTCCTAGAGCTCATCGCAAGCCCGTCGCTTTCCCGAAGGGTCGGGCACGGTACGATCTCCACAGGAATATTTAAATCCTGCACCATCTGCGTGATGACCGCCACTTGCTGAGCATCCTTGAGCCCAAAGAAGGCCTTATCCGGCTGCACAATATGAAACAGTTTACTGACGACTGTCGCCACCCCGTCAAAGTGCCCGGGCCTTGAGGCTCCACACAGACGGTCCGTTAGCTTGGTCACAGAAACAGTCGTGCGAACTTCGCTCGGATACATCTCCTTGACGTCCGGCATAAAAACAAAATCCGCACCCGCGGCTTCAGCGAGCTCAAGGTCGCGCTTCTCATTGCGCGGATACCGGTCAAAATCCTCATTAGGTCCAAACTGCAGCGGATTGACAAAAATACTGAGTATGACTAAACTGCACTGCTCCTTAGCCGCTTTCAATAAGCTCATATGGCCCTCATGTAAAAATCCCATTGTCGGCACAAATCCGACCAAAGCATCGCTTCCGCGCCGAAAATTGCGAACCTGTGCACGCAAGTCATGTATCGTACGAATAACCTGCATGGTTTGTGTAGCTTCCATAGTTCCGCTCACCCCTTGTCCCCGTACAAATATTGTACAACATCATTGTCCATATGAAAGGTGTGCTCTGGGGCCGGGAACGTTCTGGCCTTGACTTCTTTTACATACGCACTGATTCCATTACGCACCATTTCTCCGACATTGCCATAGGTTTTAACAAATTTTCTTGAGGGCGTAACAGGTCCATATTGAAGTAAATCATGAAAAACGAGCACCTGTCCGTCACAGTGAACACCGGAACCGATACCGATTGTTGGAATCGACAGCTGTTTAGTCACCCATGCAGCAAGCTCGTCAGTTACTAATTCAATGACTAATGCAAAGGCCCCTGCCTGCTCCAACGCCTTCGCGTCGCTCAGCAGCTTTTCCGCTTGCTCTGAGCTGCGGCCTTGAACACGGAAACCGCCAATTTGGTGGACGGACTGAGGTGTTAGGCCCAAATGCCCTACAACGGGAACACCTGCCTTTACAATAGCTTCCACCGTTCCAGCAATCTCAGCGCCGCCTTCCAGCTTCACCGCTTTGGCTCCGCCTTCCTGCATCAATCGGGCCACTCCCTTGAGCGCTTGATCCACACTTCCGTGATAGGTCATAAAGGGCATATCAGCAACCACGAACGTATTCGCCGCACCACGTACAGCTGCCCGCGTGTGATAGACCATGTCGTCGATGGTCACGGGAAGCGTAGAATCATAGCCCAGTACTACGTTCCCTAGTGAATCGCCGACCAAAATCACGTCAATTCCCGCTTCCTCGGCAAGCCTCGCAGACGGATAATCGTACGCCGTCACTATGGTGATCGGGACTCCGTCCTGCTTCATCTTTCTCATTTTCGCTGTCGTCAGCGGTTTACGCTGCTCCATGGCAATCCCAGCTTTCTTTTATAAAATAAAAAAACCTTTTAGCCTCAGAGCTAAAAGGAGCGCATGCAAAAGAATCCGTTATGATTCTTCCGTCTCGGTCCTTTAAGGCTCAGAGCAGAATCCAATCTACTTATTTCCATACAGAATATATTGCTAACATACATGCAAGGTTTTCCCGCAAGGTGGAGTGCAGTTCTGTTAGGATACCGCCTCGCTTACAGGTCCTACAACCTTTCCTCTAGTATACCAAACTCAGGCTCCTTTTGATACGGTCACCTGAGCTCGATATCACCGGAAAATACTTTGATTCGTGCTCCATCTGCTGTCCGAACGGTCAATGCTCCTGAATCGTCCAACGATTCAGCGATTCCTTCTATGATTCCAGCCGGTCCTTGCGTACGAATCGGCCTATGCAGTGTCACACTGAGTGCTTCCCACAGCAGGCGAATCGGAGCAAAGCCCTGCTCACTATATAGGAAGTACAGATCTTCAAATTCTTTAAGAAATGCTTGGATTAACTGCTCTCTGCTAATTTCTTGTCCTGATTCGATCGCCAGTGAAGTTGCTATTGGCAGCAATTCCTCCGGGTAATCTTCCGTCTTCAGGTTGGCGCTGATCCCAATACCCGCAATCACATATTTAAGCCGTTCATCCTCGCCGCTGCTTTCCAGCAGAATGCCGCTCACCTTTTTACCGCGGATGAGGAGATCATTGGGCCATTTAATGCCAATATCTACGGAGCACATTTGTTGAATGGATCGACATAACGCTACAGCAGCAAGTAAGGTTAATTGAGGCATAAAATAGACAGGTATTCTCGGAGTCAGCACGAGACTCATCCAAATGCCTTTCCCTGCCGGGGAATGCCACTTACGCCCCATTCGGCCTCGGCCGGATGTCTGCGCTTCAGCCAACACCAAGGTCCCCTCAAAAGCACCGGCACCTACAAGCGAATGCGCAATTGTCTGTGTAGAGTCCACCTCGCCGTACATGTGCACCTGTTGGCCCATTACCTTACTACGAAGCCCTGCGAGCAGCTTGATTTTATCGTAGGTTTCCGGCTTTTTGACCAGCCTGTAGCCCTTACGGGGCGCAGCCTCAAATTCATAACCCGCTTCTCGCAATTCCTCAATGTGCTTCCATATGGCCGTTCGACTGCACGCTAATCTTCGGCTCAGTTCCTCCCCTGACACGTAGCTGTCCGGAAACTCTTCGAACACCTGCAAGATCCGCTCATTCATGTCATTCCGTTCAACTCACATTCTATATGATCCTCTGCCGCTGGCAGAAGTCAGTTGGATGGTTCGGGTACTGCAGCAGTATGCTGAGATTGATTGGATGGTTCGACGTGCTGCTTCATGCTGAGTTTAGTTGGTTTGGTTAACGTGCTATAGTTTGCTGAGCTCAGTTGGTTGGTTCGACGTGCTGCTGTTTGCTGAGCTCAGCTGGATGATTTCGCGCGCTGCAACAAGGCTTCGCGCTCGTTGGGAAGCTCGCCCAGCGCTGCCTGCTCCAGCAGCTCCTGGAGCAGAGCTCCCAGCCATGCCCCGGCTTGCGGCCAGCGCGCGCCGTCAACTCGCCGCCAGAGACGGCGAGCTCCTTCAGGCTGAAGCAGGAACCTCGCTCAGCCACTCTTCGCCGCGCCGGACAAGCCTCGGCGCGGCGTTTTGAAGGAAGCGCGCGAGCTCCGACTCGCCGCGCTTCGGTGCATACGGCTGCAGGGCGCCCAGCACCTGCAGCAGACCACGGGCGGCCGCTTCGCCGCGGCGGACCGCCCCAAGCTTCCAGACCCGCGCCATGTGCGCCGGGTCTGGGGCAGCACCAGCGGCAGCATCCGCGCCGCCGCTGGGCAAGAGCTGCTCGGCCAGCCACTGCTTGAGGCCGAGCATGCCGATGACCGCGTCCATATCGACGCGGGAGAAGGTCAGCTCCTGGAGCGCCTCGCGGCATATCGCCGCCGACGTCTCCAGGAGCATCAGCAGCAGCGCCCAGCGGGCATGCTGTTGGGGCAGCGCGCTGACTGCGTCCAGCGTGCCGTCATGCGCGAGCCAGCGGTCAAAAGGCAGCGGAAGCTGCTTTTTGACATGGGCCGTAAGGCCGCTCGCGAGAAGCAGCCGGACCGCGCGCGCCGGCGCAGGTCCTTCCATCATGCGCTGCAGCTCGCTGCGCACTCGCTCCATAGCGATGTGACGCAGCAGCGAAGCTTGCGTAAGCAGCGCCTGCCACGTACCTGCCTCGATCTCCAGTCCGTACGTCGAGGCAAAACGGATACAGCGAAGCATGCGGAGCGCATCTTCGCCAAATCGTTCCTCCGCTGTACCCACACAGCGGAGGATGCCTTCCTGTAGATCCTGCTGACCGCCGTACGGATCGAGGATGATTCCCGCCTTGTCCATCGCCATGGCGTTCATCGTAAAATCCCGCCGCTTTAAGTCTTCGGTCAAATCCGAAATGTATTCAACCGAAGCCGGGCGGCGAAACTCCTCATATTCCGACTCCTTGCGGAAGGTCGTCACTTCATACGTACCTTGCTCCAGCACAACAGTAACCGTGCCATGCTGAAGCCCTGTCGGTACTGTCCGCTCGAAACAAGCGGTGACCTGCTCCGGCAGAGCCGAGGTCGCGATATCTATGTCTTTGATCGGTCTGCCAAGCACTCGGTCCCGGACACAGCCACCAACCATATAGGCTTGATAGCCTGCTTCTTCCAACACACCAAGCACCAGCTTAGCGCCTTCTTGCATCGCTTTTTCAATCTCTAGTTCTTGCATAGTGAGCCCCTTACCTGTTGAATTACTGACACGAGGAAGCTGTCAGACGGTGAGATTCAGGCAACTCTCTACCTAGGACCCTATAATAGATTTCTTCGTATTGTACGGTAGTTAGATCGTTACAGAACGTTTGACGGGCACGATACAAGCATTTTTGAACCATGAGTTCATACATTTCAGAGTTACTTAGCATCTGCACCACATACTCCGCCATTTTTTCTGTATCGCCTATATCCGCCAGATAGCCGGTTTCCCCGTGCGTAATCAGCTCCGGAATGCCACCTGCGTTGGAACCTACAGTCGGAACTCCGCATGCCATAGCCTCGAGAGCCACCAATCCGAAGCTTTCTTTCTCTGACGGCAGCAGCATGACATCCGCCATCGAAATAATCTGCGCCACATCGTCCTGCTTTCCACAGAATGTGACTCTATCGCTTAACCCCAGCTCTTTGACCTTCGAAATAATCTTAGACAGATCAGGCCCTTCGCCAACAAAGAGAAGCCGTGACGGGATTTGCTTGCTCACCCTGTTGAAGATATCCACTACGTCGCAAACCCTTTTAACCGGACGGAAATTAGAAATATGAATGAGAATTTTCTCATCCGGGTTAGCGAACTCTTGTCTCAACTTACTAATATCTCTCGGGTAATACACCCGCTTATCGACGAAATTATAAGCTAGATCAATCGGACGTTTGATATCCAGCAGTGATCTGGTTTCATTGATTAAATCCTGGGATACTGCCGTTACGGCGTCGCTTTCGTTAATGGCGTAACGAATCAGGTCGCTTATGGATTGATCCTGTCCCAGTACTGTGATGTCCGTCCCGTGCAGCGTCGTCACAACCTTCAGATTACTGCCCATCATCTGCTTGGCGAGCAATGCGCATACGGCATGAGGAATCGCATAGTGCACATGCAATATATCCAGATTCTCCATGTTCGCCACTTGTGCCAGTTTGCTGGCTAGAGACAAGTCGTAAGGAGGATAACGGAACACATAATAGTCGCTAACCTCAACCTCATGATAAAAGATATTTTTATGGAATTTCCCTAAACGAAAAGGCATGCTGTGCGTAATAAAATGCACTTCATGACCTTTTTCCGCCAGGAGCTTTCCCAGCTCAGTCGCTACGACACCGGAGCCACCCCAAAGTCGGATAGCAGGTAATACCAATTTTCAGTGTTTCGCTCATTGTTCCCTCTTTCTCTTTATTCGAAACGATCCACCAATATCGGCAGTTTCGAGATAAAGCCTTCAGCGTAGGTAATCATTCGTTTTTGCCCCATGAGTCTGTCACGAGCCACAACCCTTTCGATGTAGCCTTGATTCAGCGGCGTCGCCACCGTATCTGTACCCGTTTCGAATTGTGAGCGGTAAGCGCTCAGCGAAGCAATTTTTTGATCATATACTTCTGAGACGTCTACCATAACATCCGCTTCATACACATCATTGATGAAATAAAAATACAGTTGCTGCACATTGACAGCTTCCGAGTCCGGCAAAAATTTGCGCAGCTTCGCATTAAATACGGCTTCCTGAACCAGCTGCGAACAGGCAATATGATCTGGATGCCGGTCCTGCCAATATGGGGCGAAGACGACACGCGGACGATGCTTCCTGATCTCGAGTGTAATCCTCTCTATGAATTCAGGACTGGGTAAGAGCCCGCGATCCGGCAGCTCCAAATTGGATCGCATCGCCAGTCCGAGTACATGACTTGCCTCAGCGGCTTCCCGTTTTCTGGTCTCAACATCACCGTTGGATGACATTTCCGCCAGTGTCAGGTCGCATATGCCGATTCGCAACCCGGCAGCTGAATGCTTCGCAATCGTTGCCCCCATCCCGATCTCCGCATCATCGGCATGCGCCCCGAAAATAAGAAAGTCCAGCTGCTCACTCATTGGCGTCGATACCAGGCTTGTACTTGTGGACAAGCTCTCTCCATGCAAAATCACCGCGGTCCAGTGCTCGAACTAACAGCTCCGCTGTTGCGATATTTGTTGCACATGGTATGCCTTGAACGTCGCACAGACGAAGCAGTGCAATGATATCCGGCTCATGCGGCTGAGCCATCAACGGATCACGCAAAAAGATAATAAAATCCATTTCATTCTCGGCTACCAGGGCGCCAATCTGTTGGTCTCCACCGAGCGGTCCTGACATAAACCGGTGCACATTCAGATTAGTATTATCCATAATCCGTTGGCCGGTCGTACCTGTTGCATATAATTTGTGCCCATCAAACACATGCTCATAGGCTGTAACGAAATTGACCATTTCGTCCTTCTTTCGATCGTGTGCGATAAGTGCTATTTTTAACATCCAACTTCCACTCCTTAGTCAATAAAATGCTCAAATCCATATACCATGCCCGTATAGGTCATAACTTTACGTACAGCCAGTGCAACCCCTGGCATATAAGCTGCTCGATCATAGGAATCGTGGCGAATTTTCAGCGCTTGGCCCGGTTCCGCCATAATGACTTCCTGCTGAGCAAAAATTCCAGGCAATCTGACGCTATGTATCCTGAACCCATTGTAATAGCCGCCGCGCGAACCTTCAATCGTTTCTTCCTCTTTTGGATTTCCTTGACGCCGCTCCTCCCGTACCTCCGAGATCATTTCAGCAGTTTTAATGGAAGTTCCAGATGGAGCGTCCAGTTTTTGGTCGCCGTGATATTCGATAATTTCCAGATTCGGAAAATATTTAGAGGCTTGAGCAGCAAATTTCATCATCAAAATAGCGCCGATTGAAAAGTTCGGAGCAATAATGCCTCCAATTTGTTTCTCTTGACATTGCTTGTCCAGTTCTTCGATGTCTTGCGATGTGAAGCCTGTTGTTCCCATAACGGGACGAATCCCGTGACGGATTGCAAGCGAAGTATGGGAGAAGGCGGAGTGAGGACCTGTAAAATCGACAACCACATCCGGCTTCGACTCTACAAAAGCTAGCTCAACATCACTTGTCATAGTCACTCCGCATGGCGCAAGACCGACTAATGTACCTAAATCTACGGGACCTGTAGAACGGGCTACACCTGCAACCAACTCCATATCAGGTTCGCTTAGAACCGTCTTCACCACCTCAAGGCCCATTCTCCCGCTTGCTCCCACTACCGCAACTCTAATCTTACGATCCATATATGCTAGGTCCCCTTTATCGTGTAATGTTATTTCATTTGACGTTCATACAGATCCAATTGCTGCTTGGCGAGTTCGTGATCCGGCTCCAAACGCAGCGCCTCCAACACCGTTTGACGGGCGCGGTGGTAATCATGTCTCTTTGCGAACACTTCACCAAGGATCAGATAGGCCTCAATCGCTAAAGGATCCAGCGCTATCGCTTCCTTTAACAGGAATATGGCCTTCTCTGGATGCTCTTCTTTTTCATTTACATGATACTGCGCTTCTTCAACTAGAGCTCTTGCATGTAGTATTTGTAAATGGTATTTGTATGCCTGACTGCTTTCTTCCAGATGAGCGGCTTTGGTCGCATGGTCAATCGCTTTATGGAGCTTATTGCTTCTCGCATAAGTAATTGATAACTTATAATGATAGGCAGCGTTGTCAGGCTCGACTGCGATCGCTTTTTCAAACCACTCTATGGCTTTCTGAAAATCATGTCCAAGTATGGATTCGTATGCTTTTTGTATTTCATGCTCTCCATCCATTCTGCCCATCCTCCTTCCATAGCTTTGCCCTGGCTAGATTAGCTTCTGCAAACGCAGCTCTTCCGGGTCCCTTGCATAGTGGGATGGTACAGTTTATGAAGGTTATGTGTTTTCGGTGTTAATTTTCGTCCATCTGTTGGCGTCTCGTGTATTGAATTTATGCATGATTTTATCATGAGCTTCCGTTAAATCAATGCCAAGAGAGTTGGCAAAACATATCGTAATGAACAGAATGTCTCCCAGCTCAAGCTCAATTGAATTGGCAGCTTCAGTGGCCTTCTTAGGCTTTTCACCAAATTGATGATTAACTTCGCGAGCCAGTTCGCCCACTTCTTCCGACATTCTCGCAAGCATAGCGAGCGGACTGAAATAGCCTTCTTTAAACTGGGAAATATAAGTATCAACCTCCTGTTGGAGGTCTTTAAGTGTTCTTTCTGACATGCTCACCCTTCTTTCCTTGAATACAAACGAGGATATCATTACCATGTTAAACTAAAGACGAAAAGTTGACAAATTTTTTTCGTTTTTTTGCTCATACCCTGCTTATTGGAGGATACTTTCATGCTAACGAATTATTTGCCCCATCGCCTCACGCAATTCGTTGCCATCATGCTTGGCACTGCAATCTATGCATTTGGTCTGCATTATTTTGTAATTTCCAACGAATTAATGGAGGGCGGAGTGACAGGAATCTCATTGCTTCTGAATTACGTGCTTCATATCCCTCCTTCTGTATCTACTCTAATCATCAATATACCTTTGTTTTACTTGGGATGGAAAATATTTGGGAGAAGCTCGATGATCTATACGATTTTCGGAGTTATCTCTCTTTCAGTGTTTCTATGGGTTATGGAATCGCTAATCCGTAATGGTTGGATCGTCCCTTTTACTACGGTTCAGGATTATTTTCTGGCCACCTTATATGCAGGACTTACACTTGGAACAGGATTAGGTCTAGTATTTCGATACGGAGGTACGACTGGCGGCTCCGATATTGTCGCTCGAATCGGTCATAAAAAGCGGGGATGGAGTGTCGGGCAAGTGATCTTAATCATCGATGTAATCGTAATCGGATCCTCCTTGTTGTACTTGCCCAAGGAAAAGGTGCTGTATTCACTGGTTGCTGTCTTCGTCACCTCAAAGATGATTGATTATATCTCTGAGGGTGCTTATGCCGCCAAAGCGTTCACGATTATAAGCGAACACACAGAATTCCTTGCTTCGACAATTACCAAAGAACTGGACAGAGGGGTTACCCTTTTTCCGGCCCGCGGTGCTTACTCTGGCAAAAATAAGGAAGTCATTTACTGTGTTGTCTACCGTCATGAAACCCGCAAGCTTAGAGACATTATTAAAGCCATTGATCCTAGTGCATTTATTATCATTGGCGATGTACATGATGTTCTTGGCGAAGGCTTTAAAACACCCTAGTAACCCCCACTTACATAACTGAATACTTGGCTTCAAGATATTTCTTGTATGTTACGAGAAGCCTCAAAAGAATAAATGATGCAAGGATAAACGACTTCACTGATCCCATTAGGACAGTCGCGTTTATAAAGGTTGATGCGAAGCAAAGTATACAACTTATACTGTCTAAGCAAATAAAAAAATCCCAATACCCGCACAAAGGCGGTAATGGGATTTCAATGACCTGGTGTCTCTACACTTACTTGTTTTCTCTTACATGGGTTCTCTTTCCTTGCTATGCTTCACCGAAACGACATGGCGGCCCGATTGGAACATCCGCCATCCGGAGTATGACAATACACTTACAATAATGAGACCTATTCCAAGCGACCACAGGATCGGCTGATTCGGATCCGTAATCGGTACATAAGCGGCTGTCTCTGCTTTCTTCATGAAAAGCTCATCAATCGTTCTGTTCAATTGTTCAATGCCAGCTTCCACCCTCTTCGCATCCATGGGGGAGCTGTTCAAATTATTATGGACAAACGTCATCAACGAATCCAGCTTCTCTACATCCGAGGGTTCCCTGCTGATCAGCATGGAAGGACGGACAACAGAGATGTGTTGAGACAACTTATTGAAGCTGGCAATTGCTTCATTGCTTTGATTCGCTTTCACCTGTTGCTCTAGATTGGTCACATCATTTTTTAAAACTTTATAATACTGGAGCCACATCGGTTGATTCTTATGCGTAAGCGCATCCGTGGCTAGTCTTAGTTTGGCTACGGCAACTTGTCCTTCATTCTGGGAGTAACTAACCGCATTATATACACGTTTGGCCTGTGTGATGGTCTCCGTCAGTGCATTCAGCCCTTCTACAGATGTTACTCCCTCAAAACGCATCTTAGGGATTTGATCCGAAATCTGCATAAGCCTGGTGCGCGCCTCCACCACTTGGCCTTCCATGGTTTTTTTGTACATATCTTCCGCTGCTTCATTTAATAAATCCATTTTCTTCGCCTGCTCAGGATCCGTTTGTACAGATGCATGTCCTTTGTCTTGGCCGATCACGCTGCTGCAAGCCGATATCCCGCATGCCATGATGATAATTAGCAGAAAAGCGGTTACCCGTTTTATTCCTGAATCAACAAACATGGGACATTCCCTCCTTCACCATCATCTTATGGAGGATTGTCCCAAATTAGACCAAGTACCGTAAGGTCCTATCTATTTTTTCTACGCACTAAAAAGACTGCTGCAATTACGATTCCAATTATGCTAAGGCAAATTGTAAAGAGCTGAATTTGGCCCAAATTATCCCAAAGCTCTCTAGGTAATCTTGGAAACACTCCACGCTCATAATCCATAAAATCATTAGAAAATGTCCAAATGGCAACCAGTATAATTGCTGCCAGCCGATGGGTGTACCATCTCGCAAATAATAACGCTTCCACTGCCATAGCTAAGTGCGATGCGGTCAGCATCCATCCTTCTCCACCAACCGGAACTCCCTGCCAAGCCCCCATCCAGATCATTGTTACCGCCCATATCCCATATTTGAATGAGGTAATAAGAGCAAAAGCGTCAATAAACCCTCGAATGGCCTGAGAGAGTTTGGATGGCTTCCACTCTGGATTATGCTCAGCTAACAAGTAAATGAGCGATAAAGTGAAAAATAAGCTAGCCGTTGGACTATCAGGGACAAACAAAACGTACCAAATTGGACTTTCGGCAATCGTATCCACCATCTGATTCCAATACCAAATGTATCCGTAAATCGTACCTAATAAATTACAGATTAACAGCAGCCATAGAAAACCTCTGGAACGTAAAAAAGATTGACTCCAAAAATAAGATATAGAGAATCCTTCCTGCAAACGAGCTCCTCCTTTTATGTGATGAAACGATGAACCGCATCCTTATTTGGTAAAAAAACCTGACCGCAATTGTCGGTCAGGTTCTGTTCTTACTCAGCTTTCTTTTGGCGGGACAACCAGTCTGCAAGCTTATCGATATCGGCATCAGTAAGACCTTTATCAATATTTGCTTGATATTGTGTGCCCATGTTGCCTTTACCATTCTTAATAATACCTAAAATTTCATCCTTGGAGTGCTTGTCTCCAACTCCAAGCAGTGCAGGAACACCGGATGCCGGCATACCTTTAAGACCAGCTTGGTGACAAGAAATACATGTAGCTTTTTTGTAGATTTCAGCCGCAGGATCATCAGCCGCAACAAGCGCCGCTGCTTTCGCAGGGGTCTTAGCTGCTCCGCCTCCAGATGCACCTTTATTAGCTTGTAGCTCTTCTTCGCGCTTGATGTGCTCAGGAATGATGTTTTTTCTCCTTCAACTCTTCTTGGTAATGTGCCCAAGATGTGTAAGTCAGATAAGAACATGCAACCAAAGATAAGATCATCAAGGAAGAAGCAATCGGTCTTTTGTAGAAACGACGTTCTTTGCCTGTATCCAGGAATGGAGCAAGAAGCAATCCTCCAAACAGAAGACCAGGAACAACCACTGCTCCGAGTACGACGAATTGATTTGAAGTATACGGATATTTCAATAATTGGTACATGAACAAGAAGTACCAGTCAGGCATAGGAATAAATTGTGTATTCTTCGGATCAGCCGGATAACCAAGAGGTGCCGGATCCGACATAACGAGCACTAGCATCCCAACCAGAACTACTACCCCTACCATCCATTCTTTCAGCAAAAAGTTAGGAATAAAAGCTTCTGATTTCCCCGGATACGCTGAATAATCCCTAGGAATCAAACGCTGCTCCGGTGATTTTTTAACTACGCGGGAATCCCCAACGTAAACAACTTTTTCGTCAGACTTATGACCATGCGCCACGCTAGTAGGCCCTCCTTTCAATTATAGCGGTCCGGAAATACCTTGTTTGCGAATCATAAAGAAGTGTCCGGCAAGCAAAGCGAGCAGAACGCCAGGCAGGAAGAACACGTGAATTGCAAAGAAACGAGTCAAAGTTTCAGCTCCAACGATCTGTCCACCTTGAAGCAATGTCTGTATGTATTGACCGATGAACGGTACAGACGCGGCAATCTTGATACCTACTTGAGTTGCAAAGTAAGCTTTGTTATCCCAAGGAAGCAGGTATCCTGTAAAACCAAGTCCTAACATTACGAAGAAAATAAGCATCCCAACAACCCAATTCATTTCACGAGGAGCTTTATAAGAACCTGTGAAGAACACGCGCAAGGTATGTAAGAACATCATGACGATTACAAGACTGGCACCCCAGTGATGCATCCCCTTACAATTACACCAAATGCAACCTTATGCTGCAAATAGTCTACCGACGCATATGCGTTGATAATATCAGGCGTGTAATACATCGTTAGAAACATACCTGACAAAATTTGAATCACTGTAATGAAAAACGTCAAACCGCCGAAGCAGTATACGAATGCGGAAAAGTGATGAGCAGGGTTAACGTGTTCAGGAACCTCGTGGTCTGCAACATCCCTCCACATCGGCGTAATATCAAGACGTTCGTCAATCCAGTTGTATACATTTTTAAACATCTGATCGTGACGCCTCCTTATACTCTTGTGTTGGCATGCAGTTGTCCCACGTAAACGAATCCGTTCTCTACTTTTACCGAGTACTCGTCTAATGGCTTAGGCGCTACCGCAAGGTTTTTGCCGTCTTGCGTATAGTGAGCGCCGTGGCAAGGACAGAAATACTGATTCTTGTAAGCAGGATTGTCGTTCCAGTTAACTGTACATCCAAGGTGTTTACAAGTTGGGTTCAAAGCAAACAGCTTGCCGCTGCTGTCTTTAGAAATCCAAGCTACTAGCTCTGCATCACTCTCATACCAGCCATCAATTTGATGGATTTGGAATGTGAACGATTGCGGTTCATTCGTAACCTTGCTTTCTTCGACAACTTTAATCCAGTCTGATGCTTTCTTTGGTTGAAGCACAGGATCAACAGCAAACCTCAGCATTGGTACGAAAATACCGGCTGCCATGAATCCTCCAGCACCACCTAGGGTGTAAGAAAGAAATTGTCGACGGGACATTTCGCGCTTTGTTTCCCGGTTTCTTTCCATGCTGTTCTTCATTGTGATTGTTGTGGTCACTCATTCTCAGGTCTACCCTCCTACATTGGCCGGCGTCCGCGGGTGCGGACGCACAGAAACCTCTATCACGTGTCGTTCGACATTACACTACATAACTAGGACATTACTAATAATAGCCTACGACCCTTAGGGCGTCAAGAATGCCCGGCTTGTTTTCAATGACGTAATTCTCGGGCTTTGGACAAATTTTAACGAAATTGTCACAACTTCTGTCCACCTCAAAAACCGTTTACTCTCCTTATCCTTTGCAATTTTATTTCCATTGATACGCGGATACGGATAAATTTAGTTGGCCCCATACCATAAGTGCTGGACTTGTTTTGAAATATCAGATTTGCATGCGGCAGCATGGCTTGTCCATTCATTCATATTTACTGTAATGAATAAATCAGGCTCTTGGGGCACTTCACTAAATGCCTCGTGTTGAGCCGTTAGGACAATTACAAACCGAAAACCCGCTTCCTTCAATTGAAGAGTCAGAGCGTTTATTTGTCCGGTCGCATCTACACCTGTTACATAATGAAGCGCCGGGTAAGTCACTACTCTCCCTTTGAATGGAAGCTCTATCGTTTCAAGCGCATCTCTCAAGTCCTCCAGCGCCTTGGTTGCCTCCCACGGTTTTTCCGTTCCGTTTAGACCTGTAAGCGGCAATAAGCAAGTATCCAAATAAGGCTCCAATTCGGACCATTGCTCTTGCTCTACCTCACTGAATTTCATGGAATCCCCTCCATATATATTCTGCAGAAGAAGAGCTTGCTATGTATGCCATCCAAGCTCTATTTGCTACTTTAATCTGTCCTTATGAAACTGTCAATTGCTACCGTATTGTGACCTTTAAGCTCATTCAGGGCTTGATTCAGGTCTGTAGGCGGGATAACCAGATAGGGACTGTGCCATTCTCCATCCAAATGAATAAAATGAATCGTTTCAGGCTTTACCTCTTGATAAGAGGCTGCCAGCGCCTTCAGCTCATCGACTGGCATGTCGGTTTTCACATTTTTCCCAATGATCTCAAGCAGCTTACTCCAAGCCGTTACTCCTCTGAAGGAGGTTAGTTTATCGAGAATTTGATCAAGCACAGCCTGCTCTCGCTCATTACGAGCTACGTCCGAGGATTCTTTGGTACCCTGATTAGATTTTCGGTAACGGATGAAATCAAGCGTTTGACTACCGCTCAGCAGCTGCTCACCCTTCCTTAAATCAATATGAGTTCCATCACTCGTGTCGGTATATTTCATATCCATGTCTACATTGACCTGTAAGCCCCCCAGCTCATCGACAAGCTGCTTGAAGCCCTCAAAATTTATAATTGCCATATAGTCGATCGGAACCTGATAGATGCGGCTGTACATAAGCTTGGTCTGCTGCAAAGCGGTCTTCTTGTTTTTATTATAATTGTAAGCATAAAAATAATTCGCTTTGTGAGATTCAGCTAGACCTGACTGCTCAGGTGTCACTTCCAAATCTCTTGGAATCGAGACAATTGTTGCTTTCTTCGTAGTCTTATTCAGGCTAAAGAGCATCATCACGTCCGTATTGAGCGAGCCTTCGCTCCCTGCTCTCTCATCAACTGCGGTCAGAAGGAACGTTAGCGGCTTATCGACCGATTCAATCTGCTGATCCTGATTATACGTCGTCATAGTCACGGTTTGATTGCGCTCGGAAGGCTCTGAAGGAACAGAGATTTGTTCTAAAGTCGTATTGACTTTCGCGTACATATATGCCGCATAAGTTCCGCCTGAAGCGATCAGGATGCCAATTAGTAATACGGGAACTATCAACAGCTTGCTTGTTCGTTTTCTTTTCCTTACTTTCATTCTCATGTCTACTCCTCGCAGTAAAATCAACATAGGTATTGACGAATGAAAGCCTGATTTGGTTCTGAAATTCGATGAAAATTCCACATTTTTTTCGGAAATCGCTTTCGAATAGCAAAAAAAGACACATGATTTTTTCATCACATGTCTTTGAGGTACCGAAATTTGACGATAATGCGTCAATAACCAAACACGTTCTAACCCAGCGATTGTAGTGTTTTCAGCTCAGAAGTTAGGGCCAGGAACGTTTCTTGATCGCCTTTGGCTAAAGCACAGTCTATCTCCTTATAGAGATTTTCTTCTTTATATTTGCGAATGGCGTCGTCCCAAACCATTTCAGCGAAAAGTGCCAAAAGCGCGTCATTAGATACATTCATTTTTTCCCATAGGACCTACCTCCACTTTGTGTCCGCGGTTTGTCAGGAACATTCATGGCAAGAGCGTCTCCTGTTGATTTCTCACATTCTATGGATTCAAATGTGAATGCCCCTACTAAAGCATATTCAGTTAGCCCTGCTGCGTTTCCTGCAAACGCCCTCTTCGCACATGAATGTGTCTTTACCTACCGCATCATCACCTTACTTTTTTATAACGAAGCACGGATGGATCCGTTTGGATCCAGAATTAACTCAACTTTATCATGCTCGGCAACAAACGTTCCTTGAATCAAGCTGCTACCCAATTTGGTCACTTGAACAACCGTCCCCAGATTCTCATCATCTCCGACCCGAACTACTCCCAAATGCATCAGCATCTGAAGAATTCTTTGTTCAAAGACGGATTCGGAGTTATCATAATAAAAAGGTTTGATCAGGTTTGTTAAAACTTTACCCAGTGAATCCGAAGTCACCCATTGGCTGGCAAGTCGGTCGATCAATTCGCAATGACATGTACATTCGGGATCGGATTTTTATACAGACGAAGCCAAAAACGATAGACATGAGATATATTTTCCTTCCTGTTCTCCTCTACCCGTGCTCTACCTTCTTGAGTTAGTACAAGCCCTTGATGATTCTCAGCGATCAGATGGTGATAATAGCAATAGTCGTATATAAGTGAGAATCGGTTTGGGTATTCTTTGAACATTCTCCCGTAACCAAAGCGCCAGACCCCTTTTTGTACCATGTCCTCCTGAACGGACAGTCTTTCATAAATTTGCTGCTGCTGACGTTTATACATGGTACCGTCCGCTGTAAGAGGAATTTCCTGCTGCAGGGAGATATACTTGAGAAAATGAAATATATCGTCAACAATCAGCATCTGCTCGTCCCGGTAGACATTCGGTTCCCCGCTGTACGCCATATCTTGCTTAAATTGATTCATCAGCACATCACGAAATTTTTTCTTCAGATCATGTGGTACATGATACAAATATTTCGTTTGCTGGGAATATCCATTGAAAAGCCATCCACGCTGTTTGAATTTGATAATCATATCACGCGGATTCCAACCCTCATCTGCTTCTTTCGAAAAGCGGGATTGCTGAACTCTGGCCGTTAATTCTTCTAAACTGAACGCATTCCTGGAATCAAATAATAACGAATTCAGAAACCGTACATCCTCGATCCTGAGGCTTTCCACATGCTTTTCAAAAATCTCTTTTCGGAGCGCTGTGCTTAGGATCGATTGAATCAGTTCATTCTTCGAATGTCCGTTACACTCGCATTCATAAGTAGTCGCTATTCTGCTTAGATCATGGATGTCGGCATAGCTGAGCATATCTGCTAGGTTCATTTCCATGTTATCCCCCAGTGCTAGATACCTTGTCCTTCAAGGTTTCTAGTAACCATTATGGGATTATTTTCCGAAAATATTCGGATTGACCACAAAAAAACGCCGCTCATGGTTAGAGCGACGCCAGTTTCCTAATAAAGTATTATTCGTCCTAAATCTAATAGAGTTACAGGTAAGGAAAGAAGTTTCTCATAATGCAGCTAAATGTGCTTGGCAGTTATAGAGCTCAAGCTCCCATTTGTCATTCGAACGCTTGAGTACTGTCAACGACGTATTATTTAAAAACTCCTCTCGCTCCATCTGAAGTCCGCGAAGTACTTGTACAATAAATCCACCGTGAGAAATAATGAGAAGTCTGCCCTGTGGGTGCTGTTGAGTCAATTCACTGATTAATTGCTCCCATCTAGCCCATACTTGCTCATCGCTTTCTCCACCTAAATCCGCTGCTTCCAGTTCTCTCCCCAACGAGCATGTCGCTCGGCCAGCGTAGTACCTTCAGCTAGCCCAAAGCTCCTCTCGCGAAGCCTTACATCTGTATGAAGAAACGGAATACCCGAGATCTCAGAGACTATACTTGCTGTTTCACTCGCACGTTTCAAGTCGCTGCTGATCATACCTGACCAATTCTCATCAGCAAGCCTTCTACCCAGCATTCGAGCCTGCAATCTGCCTTCCTCTGTTAATTCCGTATCCAATTGACCCTGAAGCTTCCCTAATCGATTCCACTCGGTACTCCCATGTCGGATTAGTCCAATTGTCGTCATGATACATCCTCCCTGCAAATAGAAACTGCTCCTTACGGAGCAGTCAGTTTGTTGATAAAATAGGTGTCATTACGAGCTTCAGTAGCTTTTCTCAGATCGCTGTTAACAATTCGTTATCTCTTTGAACTAAAGGCCTTATAAGGTGATAACAAACTGTCAAAGGCGACCGCTACGCTTCACCGAAACCTACTGAGCTCTTCATACTAGCTTATCTTTAATCGATGTTGACTGGTCCACCGGGGAGCACTTTGTTCTTCACAATACTTACGCTTTCGTACGTGAAAGCCAATTCATGATTAACATGGTACTGATCAGCCCTAAGATTGACACTACTAATAAATAATGCGGGTACGAATGGATCGGTCCTACATGAAAGCTTAGCGGCTCCATGAAGCTGTTGTTTAAGCTGGCAACGGCAGTCACCATCTGACGCCCGTTCATCGACTCGGAGGAGTCGCTTTTCAAGGCTTGAGGTGCTTGCAAATCGTATAGAGAATTGTCGGCTTTGGCCATAGAGGACTCAGGCGATTCTCCATAAACAACCGCAAATAAAAAGCTAAACATGAATAAAGCTAAACAAAACGCAATGACCGCAGTGAGGTTTCTTCTGAGCTTATACGAGATCGCATACATACGATCGGGTACTGGAATCCGCCATGATTCATCCTGATAGATCCGGTTCATCACATGATTCGAAACCGTGGCTTCGTACTCGGGAAGCTCTTTATCCAACGAAGCGCTCCGTATGAGAATCGTGCTCTCTTCCCAGATTTGATATTCCTCCGCGCAATCCGGACAACCAGCAATATGCTGATCTACCGCTGCGCGTCTCAGGTCATCATTCGGCAAATCCCAATAGACACCAAATAACTCCTGAATGTCACTACACTTCATCGTTGCTTCATCCCTTCGTACTCTTCAAATATTGATTCGCTGAAATAGGGCTCCAGCTGAAGCTTGACAGAAGCTCTAGCCCGAAACAATAACGATTTCACTGAGCTTACCGTCTGGCCAAGTATATTTGCAATTTCTTGATAATCAAGCTGATCATATTCTCGTAAGATTAAAGCCGATCTTTGCTTCTCCGGTAAACTGTTAATTGCTTCTCTAACCATAATAACCTTCTCATTACGCAGCATGGTCTGTTCCGGCAATGAATCAAAGGATGCAATAGGCGTATGCCCGCTTTGCTCCAAAGACACCTGAATACTCTTATTCTTACGCAGCTCACTCAGTACGGTATTGCGAGCAATTGTGTACAGCCACGTAGAAAAAAGAGGCTTCTACCTCTCGAAATGAATGTAAGCTCCGATATGCTTTGTAAAATGTCTCATTACACAAATCTTCAGCGATTGCCTCCATTTGTGTGCTTTTGAGCATATGGTAGATGAATGCAAGGATTTTACGCTCATAACGACGCATTAACTCATTATAGAGCTGAACGTTGCCATCCTTGATTTCTCGTATCAACTGGGAATCGGTCATTACGCGGCGATCCTCCTCGCGATTCCTGATAAATTCCCAGCCGGCTATACAATGTTGTACTTCGGCGGGAATGAAAAGTTGCGTGAATCGCAACAATTTATAAGCATCAAATAAGGCGGTTTATTATCATTCTTGATCGAACGCAAAATTCCTGCTTATTTCGACAATAATATGTAAAATGTTCGTGAACAGATCTTTCTATTGTATGCTTTGCATGACAGCCCGTCTTTTCATTGTATCAAGCAATTTATTAAAATATGGCTATTTAGACAAAAAAAAACCGCCAAATTGGCGGCTGCACTTATGGTGCGATTATCGGATAAGGAGTGGAGAGAAACCATACTGTACTTTTATTATATGTATCCGTTTTCATTATGTCAATACTTTTTTTGAAAACGGATTCAACAATTATTTGATGTGAGATAAACGGCTTACTCCGTCCTTTAATGACGAGTACGTTTATAAAACATATAAGCCGAATTATGGAGTGAAACTTATAAATTCTTATATGTCAAGGATAAACGAACTTCGTCGTCCTTAAAGGACGAGCGCGTTTATCAAGGTTGATGCGAAGCAAAAGTATAAAACTTATACTTTCTTATCTACTAAAAAAGACCGGGTCCCCTTCTCCTATTTATCATAGAAAAGGTCACCCAGTCTTTACTTCTGTTAAATTCGAACTGTATAGTTGATTTTCAACAATTCTGCGGCCCTATCCGCATCCTCTTGATTACGGAAAGATAATCTTAGCACTCCAGGAACATCTTCTCTGCTTTCAATGATCTGGATGTTGCTTAAATTAATCCTCTGATTACCAAGCAAGGTCGTAATTTGACCTATGATGCCAGGGTGGTCAGGAATATCTACATAAATATCATATAAGGACGTTATCATACCTTTTCGACGCTCGGGCAGTTGCCCCCGAAACTCTCCGGCTATGCGGAACTGATCGGCGATCCCATCTCCATCATTGTTATTCAGCAAGTCAACAAAACGATCAATTTCTACATTCCAATCTCGGAGCAACCGCAAGAGTACATCCCGATTGTTCAATAAAATGTCCCGCCAGATTGTCGGCTCACTAGAAGCAATACGTGTAATATCGCGGAATCCGCCGGCAGCTAGATTCTGATAAAGAGGGTTCGATTCGTTATATCCTCGAACTTGATTCACTAAAGCTACTGCAATGATATGCGGCAGATGGCTGATCGCGCCCACAATATCGTCATGCTCTTTGGCCTCAACCTGAACGATTTGCGCCTTCGTAATCTTCAGCAGGTCTGTTAACCTATCTACGACTTCTTGAGGTGTCCCAAGCGCCGGTGTAAGCACATAAAATGCATTCTCAAACAAGTGAGATGAAGCGGCTTCTACCCCATGCCTCTCAGAGCCTGCCATAGGATGGCCCCCAATGAAATAAACGCCTTCTAAGGCAAGTTTTGACGCGCATTCAGTCACTGATGCCTTCGTGCTGCCAACATCCGTAATCACACAGCCTGGTTTAAGAGGAAGCTTGGATAGCTGCAGCAAGTAGTCTTCGAGCATTCCCACTGGCACACAGAGGAATATATAATCTGCGCCCTCAACAGCTTCTTGCATGGAAGTTGTCGCCATATCCACAACATTCCGTTTGAGCAGCTTCTCTACTGACTTGGGATTGGGCGAATGACCGACTACGGTGTAGCCCGGTTTTCCTTTGTAGCACAAGGCAATCGAACCGCCGATCAGCCCTACGCCGAATATCGCAATTTTTATCATCAAATCAACCTTTAACGTGTTTATTATGCTTGTACTGCTGTCTCAGCTAGAACTTGAGTTAATGCAGCAATGAATTTTTCATTTTGCTCGCTGCTGCCGATTGTCACACGAATTGATGTCGGGAAGTCCAATTGATGTCCACCGCGCACAATAATCCCCTTGCGCAGTAAACCTTCAAATACTGCTGCTGCAGGGCGGCCAACATCCACCATCACAAAGTTGCCATGTGCTGGGAACGCCGTTAAACCAAGCTTGGCAAACTGCTCCGTCAAGTAGGCCAATCCGGCAGAATTGGCAGTTCGGCATTTTTCAATAAATTTATTGTCTTGAATCGCCGCGATGGCAGCTGCTTGAGCCATGCGAGTCGTATTAAAAGGTTCGCGAACTTGATTAATCGTGCGAATGACCGAAGGATGACCGACGCCGTATCCAATCCGTAAAGATGCCAATCCGTAAATCTTGGAGAAAGTGCGAAGAGAAATCACATTCTCATACTGCTTGATCAATTCAATACTGTCAGGATACTCACCTGTTGTGTTGTATTCACAGTAGGCCTCGTCAAGCACAACAAGCACGTTTGAAGGTACTTTGGATAAGAAAGCTTTAATTTCCTCATCCGTATTCATAGTTCCTGTAGGATTGTTTGGATTACAAATCCATACGATCTTCGTACGGTCAGTAATCGCCGCTAACATAGCATCAAGATCATGTGTACCATGATTCAAAGGCACCTCAATGCAGTTGGCCCCTTCAATCTCACAGTTATGCTTGTATTGCGGAAACGTATGCTTCGCCATCACCGTGTCGTCCCCTGGGACTAGATACGCTCTGGCGAGCATCAAAATAACTTCATCCGAACCTGCTCCGAAAATAAGTTGGTTCGTCTCTACACCAAGATACTTGGCAACGGCGGATGTTAAATCAACAGCTCCGCCATCAGGATATAGGCTGATATTAGCCAGCTCGGCTTCGATTGCCGCTTTCACCTTTGGCGAGCTGCCGAAAGGATTTTCATTAGACGCGAGCTTAATAATTTCAGAAAGACCCAGCTCTCTTTTTACTTCCTCAATAGGCTTGCCAGGCTGGTAGACTGGTAAATGAACGATCGATTGTTTAGGTTGCATAGGTTCAGGTCACCTCTTATTGAATTGTCGTACCTTTTAATTGTCCCACAAACTTGCGTATTTGCAAGAGTCCTTCAGGATGTGCGCTATCTGCCTGTAAATGGTGCAGCACTTCCTCAATCGTTCTTACGATGGCACTGCCCACTACGACTCCGTCACACTGTTTTTCAAAGCGCTCCACTTGCTCACGGTTGGAAATACCAAATCCCACGACAATAGGCACCTGAGCCGCTTCACGAACGGTCGATAAGAATTCATCGATCCCTCCGAAAAATTCTGAACGAACGCCAGTGACACCGAGTGACGAAACGCAATATACGAAGCCCTTAGCACCTGCTGCTATTCGCTTGACACGTTCATTTGATGTCGGTGCAACAAGCGGAATGAGATGGATTCCGTAACGCTCTGCAACCTCTCTTGTCTCACTGTCTTCTTCCAGCGGCAGGTCCGGAATAATGGCTCCGCTAATTTCATTCTCCTGCATGAGCTTAAAGATTTTATCAAGTCCAATTTGGAGGACGGGATTGTAATAAGTAAACAAAATAAACGGAAGCTTGGAGCCACGTTTACGCGCTTTATTGGCAACTTCAATCACATCATAAACAGAAATGCGGCGCTGCAGGGCGCGCTCGGAAGAACGTTGAATGACGGGGCCGTCCGCAAGCGGATCCGAATAAGGCACACCTAGCTCGATTAGATCCGCACCGGCTTGCTCCATCTCAAGAATCAATTCGACTGAAGCATCCAGCGATGGGTCTCCAATGGTCAAAAAGGGAATTAAAGCTGTTTCGCCGCGCTCCTTCAACTCAGCAAATCGTTGATCAATACGGTTCATGCTTATTCTCTCCCCTCACCCAAATAACCCATAATGGCTTCTACGTCTTTATCTCCGCGACCGGACAGGCTGACGACGATAATTTGATCTTTATCCATGGTTGGCGCAACCTTCACAACCTGCGCGATGGCATGTGCGCTCTCGAGAGCTGGTATGATCCCTTCCGTACGGCTAAGGAGCTGCAATCCGTCAAGTGCTTCCTGATCGGTAATAGGGAAATACTGAGCGCGCTCGATATCCTTCAGATATGCGTGCTCGGGACCAATCCCCGGATAGTCCAGACCTGCAGAAATAGAATGTGCAGGCTGTACTTGACCGAATTCATCTTGCAGCAGGTAGCTCATCGACCCTTGAAACACTCCAGGAGTTCCCATCGTCATCGTAGCTGCATGCTCATCCGTATCGACACCGCGACCGGCTGCCTCAACACCTATAAGCTTTACATCCGTATCGTTAACAAACGGATAGAATATCCCCATCGCGTTGCTGCCGCCTCCTACACATGCGATTACAGCATCCGGCAGACGTCCTTCCGTTTCCAAAATTTGCTCGCGGGATTCGTCGCCGATGACACGTTGAAAATCACGAACCATCATAGGATAAGGATGCGGTCCGGTTACCGAACCAAGAATATAGTAGGTATCTTGAACATGACTAACCCAATATCGAAGGGTTTCGTTACATGCATCCTTCAGTGTTCTTGTACCGGATGTTACCGGAATGACCTCAGACCCGAGCAGCTTCATCCGGAATACATTGAGCTGTTGGCGCTTGGTATCCTCTTCACCCATGAATACCTTGCACTCCAAACCGAGCAGAGCAGCCACAGTTGCCGAAGCCACGCCATGCTGTCCGGCGCCCGTCTCTGCAATGACTTTCTTTTTGCCCATTCGTTTGGCAAGCACAGCTTGTCCAATCGTATTATTGATTTTATGAGCTCCGGTATGATTCAGATCCTCCCGCTTGAGATAAATCTTTGCTCCGCCGAGCTTCTCTGTCAGCCGTTCTGCATAATACAAAGGGGTCGGGCGCCCCGAGTATTGCTTTTGCAGATAACGAACTTCTTCTATAAATTCAGGATCATCCTTATATCGTTGGTAAGCTTCTTCCAGCTCGATGAGCGCATTCATCAGCGTCTCCGGCACGTAACGGCCCCCGAACTTTCCAAACCTGCCTTGAGCGTCAGGTATTTGCGTCACTTACGGGTCACCCTTTCTACAAATGCAGTAATTTTAGCTATATCTTTGACACCGCTGGTCTCTACACCACTGGAAACGTCTACTCCATCAGGTGAATAGACCGATGTTAACTGATCGACATTATCCGGTTGAAGGCCTCCCGCTACTAAAAGACGTACGCCGCTCCTGCGCGCCCATTCTTGATAAACAGGAATACAATCCCATGCGAAAGTCTTTCCGGAGCCGCCGCCGTACACAGGATCAAACGTATCCAACAGAATGGCATCAACCGCCTCTTTAAAAGGGTCCAGCTGTGCTGCAACCATCTCCGGGGTTGGCACTGATTCAGATGTTTTCGAAATGGATACGGATTTAAACACTTGTACCTGAAAATGCTCGCGAACCCACCTGCAAAAATCAGGCGTTTCTTTGCTGTGCAGTTGAATCACATCAAGCTTCGCCACAGCCATGATTCGCTCCAGCTCATCATTCGTCGGATTTACAAAAACGCCCACCGTTAGGGGCGTCTTAAGTCCGGCAGCAGCTTCTGACTGCAAATAAGCAATCAGCTCGCCCGCCTTCTCCGGCGTGATCTGGCGCTTGCTGGGAGCAAAAACAAAACCGATATGATCTATCGGCAAATGTACGATTGATTTTATCACTTCAACGCTTTGTAGTCCACAAATTTTTATGGTGGGGACTGCCTGCAATGCCATGATTGTCCGCCTCTTTTCCTTACTTTTTGCCGCTGAATTTCTCGCCCATCAAGTCGTATACCGCTTGCTCTACAACAGGCTGACGCATGAAATGCTCACCGATAAGTACGGCATGGGAACCGATTTGTTCCAGATAAGTCATATCAGCCTTCGAAGAGATACCACTCTCACTTACCACCGTTTTCCCCTTGGGAATCATACTGATTAGTTCCTCTGTTGTATGTAAATCCGTCACAAACGTTTTTAGGTTACGGTTGTTAATACCTATAAGCTGTGTATCCAGCTCCAACGCTCTTTCTAATTCTTCCCGATTATGAACCTCGACCAGCGCGTCTAGTCCCAAATCGGAAGCAAGCGCCAAGAATTCTTTCATCTTCGAAGTAGTTAAGATGGCCGCAATCAAGAGGATCGCATCCGCTCCGATCATCCGAGCTTCATATATTTGCTTAACATCAATTGTAAAATCTTTACGCAGCAGCGGCACGTTAACAGCCTTACGCACCGCGCTTAAATAGTCGTTGCTGCCTTGGAAATAATCTACATCAGTAAGTACCGAGATGCAGTCCGCGCCGGCGCGCTCATAGGCTTGTGCTAATGCGACTGGCTCAAAGTCCGATCGAATGAGCCCTTTTGAAGGGGAAGCTTTCTTCACTTCTGCGATTAGACCCATCGAGCGGTTTCTTCGCTCAGTCAGTGCCTTTTCAAACCCCAAGCAGGGGGGAAGCGAAGCGATCTCCTTCTCTGCATGAGAAATCGAGAAGGTCATCTTCATTGCTTCTACTTCCGCTTGTTTAGTCGCGACAATTTTATCTAGAAACATGGCTAAATTCTCCCGTAAATTGAATGTATTCGTTCAGCTTCTGTGCCGCTCTGCCCGAATCGATCGAGTCGGCCGCAAGCTTAACACCTTGCTGCAGAGTGCCGCAATGTCCAGTCACATAGAAGCAAGCAGCAGCGTTAGCCAGCACAATGTCTCGGTGAGCGCCTCTTTCTCCGGCATAAATGTTACGGATAATCTCGGCGTTTAGATGTGCATCGCCGCCCGCTACATCCTTGATGCTGTGAGCACGCAGTCCCAAGTCATCTGGTGTAATGAGATAGGTTGTGATGGTATCGTCTTTCAGCTCGGTCACTTTAGTAGGAGCCGATATGCTGAATTCGTCCAAGCCATCCTCGCTGGCAACGACGAGAGCACGTTTCAAGCCCAGGTTCTTCAGCGCCTCTGCAATCAGCTCTGTTTTCGTACTGTCAAATACGCCAAGCACTTGGCGATCGGCACCAGCCGGATTCGTTAAAGGACCAAGCAGATTGAATACGGTACGGAAACCAAGCTCTCTACGAGGAGCTGCAACATGCTTCATCGACTGATGATAAGCCTGAGCAAACATGAAGCAAATTCCGATTCGATCCAAGACTTCAGCCGCTTGTTCACCGCTAATAGAAATATTAACGCCCAGTGCTTCCAAAACGTCCGCGCTTCCACTCTTGCTTGACATCGCTCTGTTTCCATGTTTAGCAACACGTATTCCGCCTGCTGCCGCAACAAAAGCGGCCGCTGTCGAGATATTAAACGTATCCGCGCCATCTCCACCGGTACCGCATGTATCGAGCAAATTGGATTGAGATACTCGCACCGAAACGGCCTTGCTCCTCATACATTCGGCGAAGCCCGTAATCTCCTCTAGTGTTTCCCCTTTGATCCGCAGCGCCGTAAGGAGGCTGCCAATTTGAGCTGGCGAAGCTTCTCCTTCCATAATGCACGACATGATACTCCGCGCTTCTTCACGGTTCAAATGGCCGCCGCCGATGACCTTTGCTATCGCGCCTTGAATCGTCATTTGCTCGCTCATACATCCGTTCCCCTTTCTCCCCAACCTTCTACGAATTGACAAAGTAATCTTTATTAATATCGCTTACCGGCTTCGGCACCGGACTAAACATCGCTTCCGCCATGCGTATCGCTTTGAGCAGCGCTTTGGCTTTATTCACCGTTTCATCGAATTCATTCTCCGGTACGGAATCCCATACGATTCCTGCACCCGCCTGGACGTAAGCTTTGCCATTCTTGAAGATAATCGTACGAATCGTAATGCACGTATCCAGATTACCGGAGAAGCCCAGGTAGCCGATGGCACCCGCGTAAGCTCCTCTCGATTCAGGCTCCAGCTCTGCAATGATTTCCATGGCTCTCAGCTTCGGAGCACCTGAAACCGTGCCAGCAGGCATACATGAAAGGAAGGCATCGTAGAAGTCTTTATTGGCTGCTATTTTACCAGACACATTGGATACGATGTGCATGACATGAGAGTAACGCTCAATATCCATAAAAGTGTCGCATTTTACTGTACCAAACTCCGACACACGTCCGAGGTCATTTCGTCCGAGATCAACCAGCATAAGATGCTCTGCACGTTCTTTCTCGTCTGCCAGCAGTTCTTTTTCCAAAGCCAGATCCTCTTCCGGAGTCCTGCCTCTTGGCCGTGTACCCGCAATCGGTCTAGTTTCTACTTTATCTTCCTCAACACGCACCAGCAGCTCAGGTGATGTTCCAACGATGACTTCATCATCCATTTTGAGAACGTACATATAGGGGGATGGGTTCATCGTACGAAGGACTCGGTACACTTGAAGCGGCGATACCGCTGTTTCTATTTCAAAACGTTGAGAAAGCACGACTTGGAAAATGTCGCCAGCCCGGATGTATTCCTTGGCTTTCTCGACATTGGCAATATACTTATCTTTCGTAATATTTGAACGGATTTCACCAAGTTCCGGCTCTTCCTTGATCGGATTATGCGTCATGGTATCAAAGCTAAGCGGTCGCTTGATCTTTTCAATCGTAGCATCTATCTTCGCGCAGGTTGCATGATAAGCTTCAACAATGTCGGCATCTGTTGCGAAGTTAGGTACATGCACGTTGGCGATAACCTTAATCTGCTGTTTAAAATGATCGAATACGATCACTTGATCACAAAACATAAACTGGATATCGTTCATTTGCAGATCATCAATTTGATGAGCCGGAAGCTTTTCATAGTATTGAAGCAGATCATATCCGAAAAACCCAACAGCTCCACCTGTGAAACGAGGAAGATCCGGAATCTGAGGACTGGAATAGGAACGAAGGTAGGCTTTCAATATTTCAACCGGTCTTTCTTCGGAAACTATCGTTTCCCTTGCCGTCTCCACTTCCGTTTTACCGTGCTTGGCGCGAATCATCAGGAAAGGATCACTCCCGATAAAGGAATATCTCGCCCATTTCACACCGCCTTCTACGCTCTCCAGTAGGAATGCGCGACGTTCTGCATACAGATGTTGAAACACACGAATCGGCGTTTCCGTGTCGGCCAGCAGGTTGCGAACGACAGGGATCAAATTATAATCTTTGGCAAGTCGAATCACTTCTTGGATTTCCGGTGTGTACATCATCGAACTCCCCTTCCAACAGGCTCCTCACTAAGGAGACTCATTCGTTTTTAAGTCAAGCTTTACGATGGAGGAACCATCATATCCCATTTAGTTTGGGTCCGTTTTGAATGGAATATAATAAAAAAACCTCTACCGAAGTAGAGGTGTTAGGTTTAAGTTGAAGGGTAGTATGAAATGAATAAAGAAGATGTGTCTGCATATGTAAAATGGCAACCTAAATAGGCATGCTCCACCATATGCTCGTAAACACTCTGCTTTCTCAACTCAACTGTTCTCTGCTCAACTATACTAACTCTAGGCTCTACTCACTACTTACTCATCTATAAACACTATACTACCGCTATTGCGGATTTGTCAAATTCACTATGTCAGGTCGCAGCGCTTGGGCTGCTTTTAAATAGATGTGGTTTATCTCGGATTGGCTCTTTGTTGTGTTCACTTGAACCATTAAACGGATGCATTTCGGCAAACTATTCTCTACAGGCACTTCCAGCGCGCACATCAGTGGCACAAGCTCCCAACCGCTCATCGTACGAATTGCACGAGCCGGGAATGTTGCCGTTAGGTCTTGGGTTACTGTGATAAACACATAACTAATATCTTCGGGTCTGCAATCATTAGCAGCTATGATGGCATGAAGCAGTTCGGATGTTGCAGATAGTATCTCTTGTTCTTCATTATGCTCTACTGTTGTGGCACCGCGAATTCCCCTTGCGAACATAGATTAGCTCTCCCCTTTGAGTTGGTTCACAATATCCCTAACCTGACTGACTTGTACGTCCTTGCGGATTTCAACTTTACCAATCTCCGTAGGCACGATATAAACCATAGTCCCTTCCTGGAACTTCTTATCATGCATCATAGCGCTCATAATACTGTCCGTATCCAAGTGAGCAGGAATGGCAACCGGCAAACCAAATTTCACAAATAAATTCCGAGTGACCGTATGGATATCCTCACTGTAGCCGAATTGCTGCGCCAGCTTAGCTGCACCGACCATTCCGATTGAGATGGCTTCCCCATGCAGCAGCTCGCCATAGCCAGCGACTGCTTCCAAAGCATGGCCAATGGTATGGCCCAGATTTAGAATAGCACGGAGATCATTTTCTCTCTCATCCTGCGAAACGACGATCGATTTCACTTTGCACCCTTGATAAAGCGCATACTCCAACGCATCCGTATCCAGGCTGAGCAGCTTCTCGGCGTTATCGTCGCACCACTGCGTAAATTCAGCGTCCCAGATCAAGCCGTGCTTGATTACTTCGGACAAGCCCGCTTTCACTTGGCGAAGCGGAAGGGTCAGCAGCGTATCGATGTCGAAGAGGACCAGCTCAGGCTGATGAAACGCCCCGATGATGTTCTTTGCCATCGGGTGATTGACCGCTACCTTGCCTCCGACACTGCTGTCGTGGGCAAGGATCGTCGTCGGGATCTGCACGAAGCGGATCCCGCGCATGAAGCTCGCCGCCGCAAAGCCGGCGAGGTCGCCTACTACGCCTCCTCCAGGGGCGACGATCGCAGATTTGCGATCGAGGCCCGCCTGGAGGGCGGCAGAGGACGATTCCCTCGAGCTGCGCGAGGGATTTGGAGGTTTCGCCTGCGGGCACGACGCAGGCTGTAGCGGCGAAGCCGCCTTCGCCGAGCAGCGTCATCATGCGCTCCAGATGGCGCGAAGCCACTTCATCGTCGGTAACGACGAGAAGTGGCGACTTGCGGCTGATGGCGTGCTTGTCGAAGAGGGCGGCAATGTCGTTCAGTACGCCTTGACCGATGTAAATCGGATAAGAACGCTCTCCCAAATCAACTGTGAGTTCTCTCATAATTAGTAGCTCTCCACTTGAGCCAGGAAGTTGGTAAGGTTCGCACGAATTTCTTCAATGGAATCTCCGCCGAACTTATCCAGGAAGGCATTCGCTACTTCCCATGCCACCACATTTTCCATAATAACGCCTGCAGCAGGAACTGCACACGTATCGGAACGTTCAACTTGCGCTGTGAAAACTTCCTTAGTATCAATATCTACGCTTTGCAGCGGTTTGTATAACGTTGAGATCGGCTTCATAACACCGCGAACGATAATCTGTTCCCCTGTTGTCATTCCGCCTTCAAATCCGCCAGCACGGTTGGTTGCACGTCGGAAACCGCCTTCTTGGGTGTACAAGATTTCATCGTGCACATTCGAGCCTCTGCGCTCGGCTGCTTCAAAGCCAATTCCAAATTCCACGCCCTTAAATGCTTGAATGGACAGAACGGCTTGAGCAATCTTTCCATCTAATTTACGATCCCATTGAACGTGGCTGCCAAGACCGACAGGAACACCTTCAATAATGACTTCCACGATACCTCCAAGAGTATCTCCATCTTCCTTCGCAGCATCGATAGCTGCGATCATCTTCGCTTCTGCATCTTTGTCAACCACACGAACCGGCGACTCTTCGGTTACCCGAATCAGTTCGTCGATCGGCAGTTCTTGACGCTGAGCTTCAACATCTCCAATGCGGATAACTTGTCCAGCAACTTTAATACCGAATTCGGCAAGCAGTTGTCTGGCTACTGCACCGGTAGCAACTCGCATCGTTGTCTCACGGGCGCTGGAGCGCTCCAAAATGTTGCGAAGATCTTTCTGATTGTATTTCAGACCGCCGTTGAGATCAGCATGTCCAGGACGCGGGCGATTCACGCGGCGCTTCACTTCGTTATCACCTTCAACCGGTTCAATGCCCATCACAGTCGTCCAGTGCTTCCAATCATTATTTTCGACGACAAGCGCGATTGGCGCTCCTGTTGTCTTACCATGGCGAACGCCGCCGACGATATTAGCCGTGTCTTTCTCAATTTGCATCCGTCGACCGCGGCCGTAGCCTTTTTGACGTCTATGTAATTGAAAATTCAACTCATCAAAATTTAGTGTCACATTGCTTGGAAATCCTTCAATAATAGCGGTAAGCTGCGGGCCATGCGTTTCTCCTGCAGTTAAGTATCTCATATCCGTTCCCCCCTGAGCGATTTTCATCGAATCTCTTGCCTCGCAAGCATTCGCCAATTTCTGCCTCTACCTTACGCGAAAGCAGAGCGCTTTAGCGCTTTGACGCGTAATTATCTTTTGTCATTATAGTATAGGTCTACCAGTTTGGCAACCGAATATACCTGTGCCTGCTAAATAAAAAACACGCCCTGTCAAGAGTTCAAGCTCTCCTGATAGAACGTGCTTTTCATATGCATAGAACCATTTCTTAGCCGTGCATCGGTTGATTGTGAATAACGCGAGGCGCTTCCGCCATCTGCGGGTCATTCATTAAGCCCATAATCTGCATGGAATCAATTCCGAGGATTTGTGCACATTCCTGAATCGAAATCATGCCTCTGCGATACGCGGTGATTACTTTCCTCTTGTCCATCAATACCCTCCTAAGAACAATCAGCTGCATCTATTATTCTTAGTATAGGAATTATTGGCAAATCTTATACAACTTCAAGAAGACTATTATCCTTTTTTCCGGTAAAAAAACGTGTCAGCAGGCTCAAAATCGTACTGTCCTGGCGAAAATATTTGTTCGGTAGAGCCTACAAACAACAGTCCACCCGGCTTAAGCGCTTTAGAAAACTTTTGGTACAAGATATGCTTTGCTTCTTCCGTGAAGTAGATGATAACATTTCGGCAAACAATAAGATCAAATCCGGTATCAAACGTATCAACAAGCAGGTTTTGCTTCTGAAACTTGACCGCGCGTTTCAATTCATCGGACACATGGTACAACACCTGGTCCTGACGAAAATACTTTTTGACGTATTTGTCCGGAACATCCCTTAGAGAACGGTCCAGGTAGACGCCTTTACGCGCCTTCTCCAATGCGCCATCATCAATATCGGTTGCTTGCAGATGCGTATCAGCTAATGCTCCTTGCTCTGCTAAGATCATAGCTAGTGTATACGGCTCTTCGCCTGTTGAACAAGCTGCGCTCCATACTTTAAGCCGCCGGTTGTTGCGGAGCATTTCCGGAATAAACCTCTGTTCCACAAGCTCCCAACGGTTCGGGTTCCGCCAAAACTCAGATACATTGATCGTCATTCTATCTAAAAATTCATAAAACATTTCTTTGTCCTTCATCATGGCATCAAAGAAAGAAACAAAGGTGTGATAACCTCGCTTCATACGCAAAGTCGTTAATCGCCGCTTCATCTGCGCTTCTTTGTATTGTGCTAAATCAATGGCTGTGAAGTCCTTTACTTTCTTTATAAATAACGCGAAATCTTGATCTTCCATGATGTACACCTGCCTTGGCATTTTGCTATGTGCTTATTTCTTGAATGTGTAGCGAAATTCCTGCATGAGACGACAGAACATTACAAAAATCATCGTACCTGCACGCAAAATCAGCCCCCTGCCAGGGCAGAGGGCTGTAATATCACTACTATGAGCGAAACAGTCAGCTAGATCCATTTCTCGATCACTTTGCTGTATCGACAAAGCTCCGCTTCCGTAAAAAAGTTTTTTATTTCACGCTCGGCGCTAGCAGGTGAATCCGAGCCGTGTATCAAGTTTAAATTCGTATGTACAGCAAAATCCCCGCGAATGGTGCCCGGCATTGCCTCCAGAGAATTTGTCTTCCCGATCATAGTCCGAGACAGTGCAATGACCTGCTCGCCTTCCCATACCATGGCAAATACAGGACCTGAAGTAATAAACGTTACCAATCTTTCAAAAAAGTCTTTACCCTTATGCTCTGCATAATGATATTCGGCTTGCTCTCTCGTCATCACAAGCAGCTTGCATCCAATCAGTTGAAAACCTTTTTGCTCAAAGCGTTTTACGATCTCACCAATCAGACCGCGCTGAACACCATCAGGTTTTACCATTAAGAATGTTTGTTCCATGTTTCTTTCGCCTCCGAGACCGTAGTGTACTGTTCTTTAATGTATTATCAGTGTACACTTCTTGGAAGCTTTTCTCAAATTTATTGCGGGATAGAAGATTAATAAGTTCTGTCGCCGATAAATCGCGCGACCTCGATCAGGTCTTTCTTCGCTTGTCTATCAGGCAGATCATCTAAAGCGGTCAGCGCCTTATTTAAATACTTTTGCGAAAGCTCCTCTGCCTGCACAATACCTTCACTGCCCCGAATAAGATCAATAAACCTACTGACATCCGTTTGACCGTCCAGCTGTTGAATGCGCTCCAGTTCGCCTAACAACTGCGGCCTCAAAACTGGATTTTTCAACGCATAGATGACCGGAATGGTAATATTACCTTGCTTAATATCGCTTCCAGGCGGTTTACCGATTTGTTTTTCTGTTCCCGTTAAGTCGAGCACATCATCACGGATCTGAAACACCATACCGATATTGTAGCCAAATGCATACAGCCTGTTGCAGATCCAATCCGGCGCATCTGCCGCCATAGCGCCTAATTGACAGCTAATCGCAATCAGTAAAGCGGTCTTCCTGCGAATCCGCAGCAAATAATCCCGAATCGTTTGCTCATGGTCATAGAAGAACCGGATCTGCTCCATTTCTCCAATGGACATTTCGACGATAGCCTTTGACATGACTTGATGAACAGCCTGCTTAGGAATCTGTGTGATAACACTAAGTGCCTTTGCAAAAATGTAGTCACCTGTGTACATCGCTATACGGTTATCCCATTTGGAGCGCACCGTCAGCTGACCTCGTCTTGTATTCGCATCATCAATTACGTCGTCATGAACCAAGGATGCCATATGTATAAGTTCCAACGGAACTGCAATATGCTTCATCGTTTGCAGCTTGTATTCTCCGAATTCGCCCGCCAACAGCACAAAAACGGGCCGAATTCTTTTGCCGCCTGCTTTAAGCAAGTGCAAAGAAGCTTCTTTCAGCATAGAGTGATCCGTGTAGATGCTTTCTTCCAGCTCGCGTTCGATCGCTGCTATATCCTTTTTCTTTCTTGCATAAATATCCAAAAGGTTCTTCATTCTGTCACCTGATCTTTTACTTTCTCTGACCAAATCTCAATTTGGGATCTGCACGGCAGTAGACCTAGCTCAAAGCAATATTGGTAATACAATTGCAAGCCCTGCCATTGTTCAGGACCAAAATCATAGCATAACGCATGAAAATAATGATGCCAATAAGCTTCCGTGCCTCCTACAACGCTTTGCGCTTCCCTAATCATTTCGTCAGGCTGTCGATGCGCCTTGCATTTGCTTTTGACAAAAGCCTCAAATACTCGTGTAACCAAATCCGGATAACGTTCCGCCGTATCCTTGCGAATCGCCCAAACGGCAAAGGTCATCCATTGACCGGTCCATTTCGCCCATTCTTGCCCAAGATCAGTAATCATATACTTGCTGCTGCGCCAGCTCTCACGAATCGCGTCATCTCCGATAAGCAAGGCTCCGTCTGCATCAGCCATCATCAGATCGAGTTCGGGAGATGCGTATTCATATTCAGGATTACCTTCATAAAACTTCTCCAGGATAATCTTCAGCAGATTCACCGAGGTTGCTGAAGTTGTCGGCAGCTTAATCCGTCCGTGCGCGATATCACTTAGAGGCTTGTCGTGAAACAGCAGGATGGAATTCACATTGCCATAAGCACTTACAGACAGGTCCGGATAAAGTAAATATTCACCAAAATTCTGACCGTAGGCAAATGACGATATTGGCCCCATGTCAATCTCACCGGCAGCCATCGCTTTATTCAGCGAGGATGGGACCTGCTCGATGATATCTAAATCTCTATCGGCCATCATCTCTGGAAAATAATAAAATATCGGCCATACATTGGTGTAATTAATACGGCCAATGCGGATTTTTTTACCATCACGATCCCTCATGGTTTTCTCCCCATCTTTGAAATAAGGAATGCTCAACCTCCATGCTGTCCAACACTTTACCCACCAAGAAGTCAACCATTTCATCAATCGAACGCGGCAATGTATAAAATGCAGGCATAGCTGGGAGCATACGCACACCCATTCTGGACAATGTCAGCATATTCTCAAGATGAATCGAGTGCAAAGGAGTTTCCCTAGGTACCAAAATGAGCTTTCTTCCCTCTTTCAGCATCACATCGGCAGCACGTTCCAGCAAATTATCCGATGAGCCGTGAGCAAGCCCCGATAAGGTTCCCATGGAACAAGGAACGACAACCATTCCTTGAGTGCGGAATGAGCCGCTAGCGACCGAAGCTCCTATATCCGAAATCGGATGATACTCAAAGGTTCCCGGATACTTTCCGAATCTCTCCTGAAGGGTCTCTTTACGCTTGCTGCTATTCCACTGCAGTTCATCATGCAAGACTCTCCACCCTGCTTCAGTTATGATCAGATGGACACTCAAGCCCTGCTCCAACAGCACTTCGCACAGCCTCACCCCATAGACTGCGCCGCTAGCTCCGGTAATCCCTACAATCCAATTACCGCTCATGTACGGTGTATAAAGAAAATATCCAGCAATGTAAAAGCAAACACCACGATGCTAAGGACACCGTTCATCGTGAAAAATGCCGTATTCAGCTTGGACAAGTCAGTCGGGGAAACTAGCCTGTGTTCTTTGTAAAGCAAGACATAAGCGATCACAAGACCCACAAGATATAACCAACTTAAATGAGTCATAAAGAACAGAGTAACGAGTCCGACGGCCGTTAGCACATGCAGAACTCGCGCTGTCATTAATGCAGCTTTAATGCCAAATCGGCTAGGTAATGAATGAAGACCCTCTTGCTTATCAAATTCTGCATCCTGACAGGCATAAATCAAATCGAAACCTGCGCTCCAGCACACGACTGTTAAATAAAAAATGATGGATGACCAAGTAAACTGACCGGTTACGGCTACCCAACCGCCAAGAGGCGCAAGCCCTAGCGTAATACCCAGGAAAAAATGGCATGTCCAAGTGAAGCGCTTGGTATACGAGTAAAACACAAGAAAAAACACTGCGATTGGCAGTAGTTTCATGGCTAGCGAGCTTAGATTGTAAGTTGCCCAAAACAAGAGAAGAAACGAAAGTATGATATAAATAATGACCTGACGAATCGAAATCAATCCGGCTGGAATGGCACGATTAGATGTCCGAGGATTCTTCTTATCAATGACATGATCAATGACCCGGTTGAGTGCCATTGCAGCTGTTCTGGCCCCAACCATCGCTAAAGTGATCCATAAAATCTGCATCCAGCTTGGTAAATGGCCTGTAAGAACAACCGAACCCAAGATAGCCCCCATAAAGGCAAAGGGCAGAGCAAAGATGGAATGCTCAAATTTAATCATTTCCAAAAATATTTTTAATTTAGTAAACATCGCTATTACACTCCCGATTTAGTTTTCCCCTTGGTGCCTATGTGCAGTGCCGCAATACCGCCAGTCAACGGATAAGCTTCTACATTTTGCAAGCCCTGTTTGGCGAAAATAGCGGCCAGCTGTTTGTGATCGGGAAAATGAATCAATGATTCCGGCAGCCACTTGTACTGCTCGTAGCTCTTCGCGATCAGCTTGCCCATGAAAGGAAGCACCCGCTGAAAGTAAAAATAATAAATGGATTTGAAAGGCTCCCAAGTAGGCTTTGACAATTCCAGAGACACAACAAGTCCTCCAGGCTTCACCACTCGCTGCATTTCGCGGATAACCTGCTCCAAATCAGGTACATTGCGCAGCGCAAACCCGATTGTCGCATAATCAAAGGTGTTATCTTCAAACGGCAGGCTCATGGCATTTCCTCGTATGAGACGAATCTGCTTGTCCAAATCAAGCTGTTTGATTTTTTCCGCGCCAAAGTCCAGCATATGCTGACTAAAATCAAGCCCTACCATCTCACCGCTACCGCTGGCTTGCGCGAGACTGATCGTCCAATCGCATGTTCCGCAGCAAATATCGATGGCTGTAGAGCCCGGCTTAACCTTCATCTTGTTCATGGTAAATTTGCGCCATGCCTTATGGCGGCGAAAGCTAAGAATATTATTCATCATATCGTATTTTGGCGCGATCCGTTCAAATACGGAATGAACAAATTCCTCTTTTGATTTTGTAGCCATCTGTCATTTCACCTCATATGTCTTCAAGCACTTTGGGTTTAGACAAAAATCGAAGAAACGGTTCAGCAATGTGAAACAGTTCACTTACGAGTTTATCGGAATCCAACTGCCCGATCTTGTTATGTAACTGCTTGATATGCGTCTCGAGCATTTGATAAAGCAGTGACGAAATGTGGTACTTATGCATGAGTGTCCGAATTTTGGCATGATCAGGCTCGTCTGCATGTAATTGCTTGCGTTCTTCCTTCGTACCATGCTGAAGAATGTGCCAGAAGCCCCAGCTTCCATGAAGGTTAGACGCGGATTCAATTCGAAATATTTCTTCAAACAGCACTTCACATTTGGAGTAGGCTTGCAAAATTTCCGGCCATGTTTGATCATACACCTCAGCCATAACTTCTGAAAAAGCCAAAAACAGCTGAGATTTGATTTCCACGGTTTGATGGAGATAATCCTCTGCCGTTACTTTGAGCTGCTTCATTTTCGTATATAAACTCATTTTCATCCGGTTTACATCACAAATAGCTCCAGCCAGCTGCTTAATCATATCGATCTGTCCTGCTTGCGATAGCAGGTGATAGAAGCGTGAACTAAAATAATCACCGGCTAATACTTGAAGCTGTCTCGACCGCGCCGCTTTCTTCTCTTTCTGTTCATTGCTGGGAGTTACCTGATCATGCGTGTCCAAGCCTAACTGAACAAGCGACGCTGCTAAGCTGTATAATTCGCTTGATGTATGATATTTGGTGCTGCCGCTTAGGAATGCAAACAACAAACGTGTGCGGAGCTCAGGAAATTCAGGTAAGTCCGTATGATTCTGAATCATGTCATACTCCGTATATTGTTTGGCCATTTCTGGGATTCGAAAAGAGTTCATGCAAAAGCCTCCGATACCGTATGCAGTTGTGTCTTTATGTTTTCATCCAAGTAATTATATCATAACCCGCTTTGAGAAGCACAATGAAATTATATACGATTCTTAGAGCGGATATCTCTGCTGCCATCTTGTTGTATAGGTAAGCCGAAAGCGATCGATCAGCTGCCTCTCCAATTGTACCTGAGTCAGCTCGCTCGCCTTCTCCTTTAAGTCTTTCCCGTGTTCACGATCCGCAACCATCGCAAGCACCAGTTGGGCCGAAGAGCTGTCTGCTGAGCCGGCATAGTCCATGACCCTTACCATTACCTGATTCACATTCTTGGTTTTTGCATTCATCGTTTGTGCAATTGTATATAAATCACGGTAAACGGTTGCAGCATCAGCATTCTTTGGAAGACTAAGATCTATAAATAAGATCGAATCGCTTAATTCAACCTTCCGAATTCGAAGCTGTAAAGGAACTTGTACGAGTAAATCGACCAAGTTATCACTCGTTAATTGAGCCGATCTTCCTGTCGACCAAGCTTGACTAGAAGGGGCTCCTGCATATTGATCCAACTTTGGCAGCAAGGACAAACCGCCCGCCACAGCAGCGGACACGAACGCTGTAATTACTATACGAGCCGTCCAATTCACTGTACAAAAACACCTCCCACGAGTTTCGCTGATTCGAAACTGTAAACTGCATGCTAAGCAAAAGGCTTATACACCATTGTACAATGAGAAAAGGCAGGCTATGCCTGCCTCGTTAAATTATTCTTCTGTATCCACCGTACCAAATTTCGTCATGATGATCGCTTTGCCTCTAACCTTCACAGCTGAGGTATGCTCAGTAAACTGAGCAATCATCACCTCTCCCTTGTCTAGCTTTTCCGTATGGTGAAACCGAGTATCCTGACCTCTGGTCAAGCCGATCACATGAACGCCGTTGTCCTTCGCTTTAATGATAAAGAAATCATTGTTATTTCCATTACCTTCCATAATAAGAAACCCTCCGTTCTCATGCTTAAAGCATAACTAGGTTCTATGATGCAGAAAATAAAAGCGGAAGTCAACTGCATCTAATCTTACAAAGCTGTTTCCTGTGCTATATTTCGTTTCCGGTAAAATAACTTAATGGATCCCGGCAGCACTTTATTCGTCACAATACGAATCAGGAAATCTGCGAGCTTTACCGTACCAAATGCAAACAGCATTCCTGCACAAACATCGATGAGCCAATGAATCTGTAAATAGAGTGTAGAGAAAATGATAGCGCTGCAATACGTAACCATCATCGTTTTAAAAATCCGGTCCTTCTCACGTAAAGCTAACAGCAGCATGGCAAATGATATGGATGTATGCATGCTGGGGAAGCAATTCATTACAGCAACGAGAAGCGAATTATTGTCCGCAAACGTCCGATGCAGTAAATCAGGCTGCTTATTCACATACCAAACCTCATGAAGCAAGATTAGATTATAAAAGGGCAAAATAAGCGGAAATTGCAGCATATGGCCGGATAAGGCATAGGAAACCATCTTCTTGATACTGCGAGTCCAAAAGCTGCGCACAATACAAATCCAAAGAGAAAGTACAAATCCGTAGTTGTAGATCCAAACCATCGACTTATCAAGATAAGGATTGGCGATTAAGCGGGCCCATCCGCCTGTATTCAGCGGTATCGCATTCATATAATCGTCCCAGTGCCAAGGATGACGATTGTTCTCAAACATCCAATTGGCAATCTTCCACCATAGGCTGTTGCCCGATCCATAAAAATAATAAAAGACACCTAGCAGCGGAATACCAAAGACAAAAAAACGCTTCCAGTCCACATCAACTTGATCTGTACGCACGCCAAGCAAGCAAATTAGCAGCAAGCCCCAGCAGGATGGACTCCATCCACCAACGGTTCCAATTCGCCAAACCAAATAGATCGAAAAGATGATACCATACATCGTCCAATCCAGAGACCTAATCTTTTCGTTTAATTTAAGCATGTCCTATGCTGTCCCCCAGTCTAGTAAGAAGCATTCCTACAAAAGAAAAAGACATCGGCTTGACGATGTCTTCCTCATGGTCGGAGTAACACGATTCGAACGTGCGACCTCACCCACCCCAAGGGTGCGCGCTACCAGGCTGCGCCATACCCCGAAGCGAATACGTAGCGTACTCACTTAATTACGATTGTAATTATAGTGGGAGCACATAAAAATGTAAAGGCAAATTTCTTTCACGTTTGGAAAAAAATAAATAAAGCCGTCAGCACCTTGACGTGCGAACGGCTTCTTTATTTATAGAAAAAATCGTATGTAAGACAAGCAATTATTGAATTCCGTCTCTAAGCGCTTTACCCGGTTTGAATGCTGGAATTTTGCTTGCCGGGATTTCGATTTCATCACCCGTTTGTGGATTGCGTCCCTTACGAGCGGAACGTTCACGAACTTCAAAATTACCGAATCCAACAAGCTGTACTTTATCTCCGCTTTGCAGAGCTTCGGAAATTGCATCAAAAACAGCATCAACTGCTTTCGTAGCGTCTTTCTTGGAAAGTTCGGAAGTTTCAGCAACCTTATTGATCAATTCAGATTTATTCATGCCATTCACCTCCCCCCCAAGAATTCTGTCTACCGTTACTTCCTGTTTTTACCGTTTTGTCAGAAAATATACATAAGCACACTAAAATCGTTAGAATCATTAGATATATAATGAATCCGCTTGATAGACGAATAAATTCATAGTAATACACAGAGTCAGCAATTTCAAGTATAGATTTCCTTTTTATGTATAGATTTTTGCTATAAATCGACAAAAAACACTCTGTCGAGTGTTTTTTTGCCCATATTTATGGCTCTTACAAAATAATTGCGATCAAACCGCCAGAGCCTTCGTTGATAATTCTACCAAGTGTTTCCTGCAGCTTATATCTGGCATTATCCGGCATCATGGCAAGCTTACCTTGAATACCTTCACGCACGATGGAGTGCAGAGATCTGCCAAAAATATCGGACTCCCAAATTTTGAGCGGGTTATCTTCGAAATCCTGCATCAGATAGCGGACAAGCTCCTCACTCTGCTTTTCTGTCCCGATGATCGGCGAGAATTCAGATTCAACATCCACACGAATCATATGTATGGAAGGAGCAGTCGCTTTCAAGCGTACACCAAAGCGAGATCCTTGGCGGATAAGCTCTGGCTCGTCAAGCGCCATCTCAGCCAGCGTAGGAGGCGCGATCCCGTACCCGGTCGTCTTCACCATCTCCAATGCCTCGGCAAATTGATCATATTCCCGCTTCGCATGAGTAAATTCCTGCATCAACTGAAGGAGGTGATCCTTACCGCGAATCTCGACACCAACTACTTCCTGAAGAATGCGGTCGTACAGCTCGTCTGGAGCGTGCAAATCAATCTCGGCAACGCCTTGCCCCATATTCATATCGGCTAGCGCCGCTTTATCAATAAAGTCATACTCAGCAAATTGACTAACCACGCGTTCTACATCACGGAGACGACGGATATCCTGAACGGTGTCGCGTACCGAGTTTTCAAATCGGCCGCGCAGCCAGTGATTTTCTTCGAGCACCATGACCCAGCTTGGCAAATTCACATTCACTTCATGAACAGGGAATTCGTAGAGCACCTCACGGAGTACGGAAACCATTTCCTCTTCTCCGGCATTGGCTACACTCATCGTGACGACAGGCACATCATATCGACTTTGTAATTCGCTGCGCAGCTCCAGCGCCGGCTCTGCATTCGGCTTTTGAGAGTTGATAATGACAATGAACGGTTTGCCAACCTCTTTGAGTTCATTAATCACTCTTTCCTCTGCAAGCACGTATGAGGATCTCGGAATGTCAGAGATCGTTCCATCTGTCGTAACGACAACGCCGAGCGTGGAATGTTCTTGAATGACCTTTCTCGTTCCGATTTCAGCTGCTTCCTGAAAAGGAATCGGCTCATCGAACCAAGGCGTATTGATCATGCGAGGTCCGTTCTCGTCCTCATAGCCCTTGGCGCCATCGACTGCATAGCCTACACAATCTACCAAGCGAACGTTTACGTTAAGGCCCTCAGCTACAGAAATTTGAACAGCGGAATTGGGTACGAATTTCGGCTCGGTCGTCATAATTGTGCGGCCAGCAGCGCTCTGCGGGAGTTCATCGGTAGCCCGGATCCTATCCGCTTCACTTTGAATGTTTGGAAGCACTACAGATTCCACAAAACGCTTGATAAAGGTCGATTTTCCTGTGCGGACAGCGCCCACTACCCCCAGGTAAATGTCCCCTCCCGTCCGTTCTGCAATGTCCTTAAAGATATCCACTTTCTCCAAGAGAATCCCTCCTACAGTTTGGTCGTCAACTGACTATTCGTCGATAACAATTGACTACTCGTACATTCATTTGGACTAGTAAGAAATATATGTACTTTCAATAGAAATATGATTCTTTGTTTGTATATTTATTTATGGTGTGCCTCATATTTCGTGAAAGCACATACGGCTTTCCTTATAGAACCTCTGAATGAATATATGAGAGGAATCTCTTACATATTCTAAAAATTAAATAAACCCCATTCGCAGCTGATGCGCATGGGGCTTACCGTGACTATTTATTCTTCAACCGGAATCGGCTGTTCATCTTTCCAACGATACGGATAGCTTTTGATAGGTACAAAATAAGACTGAGCGGCCAGAAGCTTCCGCAAGTCCTGATCCGGCTTCAAGTAGTCGGTTAGAGTACCGCTTTTTCCTTGAATCAATTTCATGATGTCAGGTGCGTAATCAATGGCTACTGTGCCGGTTTGTTTATGTATGATGTAGGTGATCGTGGATTGTCTGTCGAAAGACGACTTCACCTCAGGAGATTTCATGCCCATTTTATCAAAGTCTACATAACCGAACTGGTCGTTGATGGAGATACTTACAGGAGCTTCTCCGTTATGCTTCATCTTATATTCGTCAACCTTCGTTTGAACATCAGGTACGCTTTGATATGCGGATAAATCCATCAGCTTGACCTGAGGCTTTGTTTCCACGTCAATTAAGACATAGATAAATATGCCGCCGCTTTCAAACGCATTCGCAGGCACACTGCTTAAGAAATGACCTTTTTGAAGCTTTCCGAAATCTATCACATACTTCTCATATAAGGGTGTATCCATCTCACTGTTCTTAATGGGAAGTACACCTGTTTTCTCATGAAATTGATCAACAGCTTGCTGTACAACGGTAATAAATTCAGCAGGGTTTATCTTATTCTCCATGCGCAGCTCGCTCGGATAAGCACATCCGCTAAGAGCAACGAGCAAACAAATGAAAAGGACGGATATCCCCAGCTGCTTCGATAATAATTGACGCTTCAATTCGAACCATCCCTTTTTACAAAAAATTGTCTTCCTGCTGCCTGGCCAGCTGAGCACGTATGGCGGCTTTGAGCGGGTCCTCGGGAACCGTGAGCTGAACCGGGCCAACGACCTTAGCCTGACAGGCAAGTCGATACCCTTCATCTGCCTGTGTCCCCAGCTTCAAGCGTTCATTCGTGTTCATGGGCGCAAGGCCCGACTGGTCGACCACATGAACCTTACACATCAAACATGCTGCTTTCGCTCCGCAGCGGGTTCGGATGTTTACCTTCGCACGTCTTCCCGCATCCAGAAGGGTAGTCCCGGGTCGAACCGTAATCTTCTTGTTGTCTGGTAGAAAATGAACTTCCACGAAGGACATAAATGCCAAGCCCTTTCTATCAAAAGATATCTATACCATTACCGCAACTGAAGTAATTCTTCGATGTGCTTCAAAACAGGAGCACTCCAGTTATTTCTTGCAAGGAGCGCTTTTAATGCAGGGTAATGTGTTTCCGGTGCTTGGCGCATCACCTCAGCTATGCGTTCATATCGATCCGCGCGGCATCTTAACAAATTAAAAAGCAGTTCATGCGCTAGCGGCATGACTCTTAGCTTACGGTTGCCTACCTCTGTATGAAAGCTATATTGATCCCATAGGTATCCCGCCTCCACCTGATAGCTGGATTCCAGTGCATGAACTCGAAAAGCTCCAACAGCTTCTATCGTGCAATCCATAAGCTGGTAGTGACTTAGAATGGAGGCATAAATAGGCGTTTCACTATACTCGGGATGATCGGTCGCATACGTCCGCATGGCTTCATAAACGGTTCCTACTGCGTTTTCATCGACGTAAATGTCGATGTCCCTGGGACTGCGATCCAGCTTAACGTCATGCAATAGCAAGCCGCAGCTACCTCCTAGCACCCATTTCGTGCGGTGCGGTTCCAGCAGCTCTTGCATTTTCTGAATCCCGCTGAGCAATGGCTCGTTTAGCAGCAAGGAGTCCACTCCTCTCGGTTCATCACCCATGATGTTTAGAAATATGGCTTATGTACAACAGTAATTGCGCCGTTTTGTTTCACGATAGATTGACAGGCTAGTCGATACCCTTGCTCTAGCTCCTCAGGCTCTAATCTTGCCTCCTCTGCTTCTGTAGGCGGGGCAAGTAATTCGCGGCCTTCCGATACGTAGCATCTGCATCTAGCGCAAGTTCCTCTCGTACAAGAGAAGCCCCAATCAACATCGTGCTTAAGTGCCAGGTCTAGAATAGTCAATCCCGCATCAATATCTACCTTCGTTTGAACTTTGCGTGTCTTTAGCTCTAACATTATGAAACCCTCCGTGTTTATAGCAAGGATAGCAGCATATACAATAGAATCGGTATAAACAAACAAAAGGCGATTATAGACAAAATAACACGAACCGCACCTTTCGTTCGCGTTCTAGCATAGGAAATCAGCAATGAAGCCACAACCATTAATCCAATCGCTACGAAAGAGGCCCACATCTTATCTAAACTTGACATACGTATTACTCCTAATGTGATTTTTGCAACAGCAGCCCCTATTATAGCATAAGACGACAAAAAAAGCATAAAGGGGAGCCCCCTCTATGCCATCATTTTTTGCCGAGCATCATGTTCATCAATTGCTGCATATTGTTCGTGTCCAGCTTGCTGCTTTTCACCGCTTGAATAATTTCATTCATCATTTCATCCGACACTTTCACATTCACTAGACCAGATACTTGCTTGATCAACTGCCGGAGCTGGGCTTCACTCTGCATTGTGGAAGGCTTAACACCGCTAGCGATTTTTTGAATATCTTTAGAGGTAACGGATTTACCAGTCTTTTTCTTTACCACATTCAAGATATCTTTAGATAAATCTTTATTTGCCACACATGCCGCCTCCATTCCTCGGATAACTTAATTCCTAAGGTATAGTATGAAGGTGCGTGCGAGATGGTGTAGGCTATCCCTGCCACTTAGGCGAAGAGATACTAGCTACCTCTTCGATTTCGTGTGTTCGGACTCGGCCCATTAGATCCTGAGCGGCTAGCTTGGGAGACTTTCCTTCAAACAGAACTTGATAAAGCTCGTCAGTAATCGGCATGGTAACTTCATACCTGCGTGACAGCTCATACGCGGCCTTGGTCGTCTTAACTCCCTCTACAACCATGCCCATATCCTTCAGCACATCATCGAGTGCCGCCCCCTGACCCAGTTTGAAGCCTGCGCGCCAGTTACGACTATGCTTGCTGGTGCAGGTTGCAACCAAATCGCCAATACCTGCAAGACCTGCAAAGGTTAATGGGTTAGCACCCATCGCCGTTCCGAGCCGAGCTATTTCCGCAAGCCCTCTGGTGAGAAGGGCCGCTTTGGCGTTATCACCAAAACCAAGCCCGTCCGTCAACCCCGCGCCTAGAGCAATAATATTTTTCAAAGCGCCTCCAACCTCAAGCCCGTTTACATCCGGATTGGTATAAACGCGGAAATAGGAGTTGATCAGGAGATCCTGCGCAGCCTCTGCAGCTTCCAGCTCCCCGGCGGCCACCACCACCGTAGTAGGGCATTTGAGGATGACCTCCTCCGCATGACTGGGACCGGATAAGACGACGATCCGTTTAGGATTTATTTGCGGAAGCTCATCCGAGATAACTTCCGACATCGAATTCAGCGTACCGGTTTCAAATCCTTTGGTCGCATGGATAAGAAGCGTGTCTTTCTTAACAAAGGGCTTTATGCGCGAAGCGACCTCCCTCATGCCGGAAGAAGGCACCACCATTAAGATGGCGTCTGCATCTTCCACTGCTTGCTGAAGAGAGCTTGTAGCTGTAATCAGGGGAGAGAGCTCGACGTCATTCAGAAAACGCCGATTCCGGTGCTCTTCATTGATTTCTTTCACTTGTTCCTCATTCCGTGACCACAGCAGCACTTCTCTTCCATTATCAGCCAGCACTGATGCAAGTGCCGTGCCCCAGCTTCCTGCTACAAGAACCGCGACTTTATTCAACATTGTGGAATCCTCCTAACCAGCTTTCGGCATTACGATGCGCGCTTGGAGCCTAATTTGTTTTCCTTGCCTTGAATTAGCTTAACAATGTTGGTTCGATGTCGGACAAAAGCAAACAAACAAAGCAAAATACTGATTAACAATACGGGAAGAGGTCGGTCCATTCCCCAGATTAAGAAAGGTAAAAGTGCAGTAAGAATGAGGGAACCGAGTGATACAAAACGAGTAACGGCAATAATGACAATGGCCGTCAGTCCGGCTATCAAGGTAGGAATAAAGCATAGACTTGCCATTACGCCGATCGTAGTTGCAATTCCTTTGCCGCCGCGAAAGCCAAAATATACAGGCCAGTTATGACCCACGATAGCAGCTAGTCCGCACAACACGCGAATCCATATTTCATCAGGAGCCGCCCATACTCCAATAAATACGGCGGCTACCCCTTTTAACCCATCTAATAAAAGAACAGATATGGCAGGTCCTTTACCAAGCACGCGAAGCGTATTCGTTTGCACCCGCGTTTCCGCTACCGTGCTTTCGGATGTCAATACCTTTTAACCACTTGCCGAATAAGTAACTGAAGCTGATTGAGCCTAACAAATAGGCTACTATGATCCCAATGATTGAAATCAAGCTGCATCCCCCTTATTCATCCGAAGCTTTTCTTCGGCTCAAGATTCGAATTGGCGTTCCTTCAAAACCAAATGCTGCCCTAATCTTGTTATCCAGGTATCGCTCGTACGAAAAGTGCATCAATTCCGGCTCATTGACGAACACGACAAACACTGGAGGCTTCACTGCGACTTGTGTGGCATAGTTGATGCGAAGACGCTTGCCTTTATCCGTTGGCGGCGGATTGTAGGCCACTGCATCAGAGACTACATCGTTGAGCACATGAGTTTGAACACGATGGGCATGATTCTCCGCAACCTGGACCACAACGGGCAGAAGCTTATGTAATCTTTGTGTCGTTTTCGCCGATACGAATACGACAGGCGCATACGTCATAAACAAGAAATGGTCGCGGATTTTTTTGTGTAAATTGATGCATGGTTTTATCGTCTTTCTCAACGATATCCCACTTGTTGACGACGAAAATCGCCGCTTTTCCCGCTTCATGCGCATAACCTGCAATATGTTTATCCTGCTCGATGATGCCTTCTTCTCCATCGATCACGATGAGAATCACATCTGCGCGTTCGATCGCTTTCATCGCCCGCATGACGCTGTACTTTTCCGTATTCTCGTAAACCTTGCCTCGTTTGCGCATACCAGCGGTATCAATGATTACGAACTTTTGCCCGTCCCGTTCGAACGGTGTGTCGATTGCATCTCGAGTCGTTCCCGCGATGTTACTGACAATTACTCTTTCCTCGCCAAGAATGGCGTTCGTCAGTGATGACTTGCCTACGTTCGGTCGGCCGATCAACGCGAATTTAATAACCTCTTCGCCGTATTCATCTTCTTTTATATCAGGAAACAGCGCACAAGCTGCTTCGAGCAAATCACCGATACCGATGCCGTGGGAACCGGAGATGCCGATGGGATCGCCAAAGCCCAAGCTGTAGAATTCGTAGATGTCATCCTGGCGCTGCAGATTGTCCACTTTGTTGACAGCCAAAATAATCGGCTTCTTCGAACGGAATAGCAGCTGCGCAACCTCTTCATCCGACGGCGTGACACCTGCCTTGGCATCCACCATAAAGATGATCACGTCCGCTTCTTCAATGGCAAGCTCCGCTTGAACACGAACAGATTTCATAATCGTATCTTCGCCTTCGATCTCAATACCGCCCGTGTCAATGACACTGAAGGATTGATTGAGCCATTCTCCAACCCCATATAACCGATCTCGTGTAACACCTGGTTTATCTTCGACAATTGCAAGACGGTCACCAATGATCCGATTAAAAATCGTCGATTTGCCGACATTCGGACGTCCAACAATTGCAATTACAGGTCTAGCCAATGTTGTTCACTCCCTAGCGTTTTGCCCATGCAAAACATTCTTCATAAATTATGCTGAGTTTTTGAAAAAATTCACAACTTACATCATAACAAAAAAGACACGGCTTGGCTAATCCCAAATGAGAAATTTCTCATTTGGGCAAGCTAGTCCTCCCTCCCAGACGATTAGGAGTGCTTCACCAAGATCATCGTGCCGTTTTTCAAATCATGAGCCGTTGCATCAAGAATCTTCTCCAGCGAAAACGAAACCTTCTGCTGCTGCTCCTGATTCTCTACAATAAAAATTGGAGCACCTCCACCAATCCGCTCGCGGTCCATTGTAACAATTGCAAGAATTTGAGCCATTAGCTTCGCGCCTCCTTACGTTGGTTCACACCGGCTTCGGAAGGCATCCGGACAGCGCTCTCCAATACCGGTACACGATGCAGCGCCTTAAGTGCTCTTTCCTCGTCTTTATCCTGTGGTAGAAGCAGTAGCGCCAGCGTACCATCGTTCATATCAAGCTTTGCCATAGGGAGCAGCGAAGGCTCGCCTTCATCGCGGTAAACGCCGAATAGCGTTGATATATCATGCAAAATTGCTTGTCTTTGCCCTAGGTTAGCTAAAGTTACCCGACAGTTCTTGTTCTTGGGTTTCAAAAGGAATCCTAATGCATGCTCTTGAATGAGCCTCCGGCTGTCCTCAAGGCCAATATTCATGATGTAGATGGGTCCTACAAATAAATCTGGACCATCCAATCGGATCGGCGCCGGTTCAATCGTGGCAATCGTGGACAAGCTGTTCCCGGATTTGAAATAGTTTGCTACGCCAATGGATAAAATCCCTGCGACGATCCCCCAATACCAAGGAAATAGAATGCTGAAGAATGATGCGACAAATGCTGCAAAAATGACCAGATAGTTTCTTCCTTCAAAGACCATGGCTATTCCCTCGATATAAGAAGCCCCTCGGGGGACTAATTCCAACTCATCAATCTTGGTTAAACTTTGACGCTCCATGTTGCGGACATCACGAAACTGTTGTGCAGCCAGAGACAAGAACGTGACAGCGGTGTAATTCTTTTCCAAAAGCGCCGGCACAGCCACAGCCCCTAGTCCTGCAGCTATGATACCAAGTGAGATGTGAATAATTTTCCCATGAGGGTAGGTGGGATATTGACGATAATCGGTGCGCAGCATGTTCAGTCTAGCCAATATGCCAAAAATGACTCCAATTATGATCCCAACTGTGTATCGGTTCGCATAAAACCAATCTATCACTTTTTCCAGCCTCCTCTTCGATCCATCCAGCTTTGTACGACTGCCTTACATCCGCCATAAGCGGTCTGCATAATGATAGTCAACGTGCGAGCAGCAAACACCGACAGCCACCACTGATCTCGAAAGTCACTGCCGCCAAGTGAGTGCAGATTGGTCCATGAGTGCATACCGCTTTGGTATAAATCTCCCAATAGGCAGGCTATTGATAAACCTGCGATCTGCTCCAGTTCTTTGCGCTGAATAACCGTGGCAACCACTGCCAGTATCAATGCAGTATCCCACTTGGGATTACCGACGATGAGGATTGGATCCATGGCCATCAGCTGCTGCAGCAAGAAGTGGAATGAGCCCAGTAATAGACCAATGGACAGCAAGTGCAGCTTCTGAACAAATCCCTGCAGTGAGAACAGGATATAAGCACTGATTAGAGCGATCCATACAAACACGGCATAAATGTGCATCTGTTTAACTTCAAATGAAAACCAGCTGCCGCCGAGCCAAACCATAAAAAAAAGAAGTACTCCTTTATGCGATATACTTCTTACATACAGTTCCTTCCACCCACTGGCAAACAAAATCAATGTGATGCAAAGGAGAATAAGAGAAAGATAGCCGGAGTTCATCTTCGTTTACCACCCTGAGAATCTTTGCGCACCCAAACGTGGATTGTTCAGATGCGTCGTCTGATTCTTAGTATGGCAAAAAAAAGATTATTTACTCCGGCTTCCTCTTCGGGCATATTCTGTTATTGATATATCCCGGCTTGAGCACCACTGTGCCGTATCCCCGGTAATGACGATAGGACGGTTCCACAGCTCCTTGACCGACCTCGCCCCCCAAAGCGGTCATAGTCAGGACAAGACCCTGCTCCAGCTCGTCCACAAAACGATGCAGCGCCGCTGCCCCTTCGTTACGCAGCACCTTCAGGAAAGCACCTGCCATGCCGACAGCCGATGCTCCGATACAAAGTGCTTTAATGGCTTCCAGAGCGTTCGTGATACCGCCTGAGGCAACGATAGCGCCTCTCGGATATACAGTAAGAGCCTCAAGTAATGCGATGCCAGTAGGGCTTCCCCATTCATTCAGCCAATTCATCGATGCTCCACGCCTAGCATTCTCAATAGCAGCGAAATTCGTTCCACCCGACCCGCCGATATCGAGATACTTAACCCCGATATCATAAAGCTCTTGCGCATTCTCGCGTAGAATTCCGAAGCCAACTTCTTTTACAATGACCGGCACGCCAATATTGTCCACAATCGCTGCTATCCGTTCCTTCATTCCGACGAAACTGCGGTCTCCCTCCGGCATAATCAACTCCTGCATGACGTTCAAATGAATTTGAATGGCATTGGCTTCAATCATGTGAACCGCCCGCTTAGCTTGCTCCACAGTTGCTTCGCTGCCTAAGTTCGCGATGATGATTCCATTGGGATTCTCCTGTCTCACCACTTGGTACGAAGAAGCTACCTCTGGATCCTTGAGGGCCGACATTTGAGAGCCCACCGCCATCGCAAGACCCTTTTCCCTAGCTACAATGGCAAGCTCCCGATTAATGACTTCTGTCTCCTGAGCACCGCCCGTCATCGCATTAATTAAAATCGGCGAACTCAATTTGAGATCGCCGATTTCGGTCGTTAACACGATATGATTCATTGAGGTTTCAGGAAGACAGTTGTGCACAAGCTTGAAGTCGGATAAGCCTTGCTGGCCCGACTGTCCAAGCTCCAGCGCATAATGGACATGCTCCATCTTGCGTGATATGCGCATATACATTTCCTCCTATTGCTTTTCAAAGAAAAGCCCAGTCCACTACAAATGATCTCGCGCTCTTATTTAAATTTTGCCAGCTTATCGCCAAAACGCTCGCCAAGTGTGAGAGACATACCTTGATTGCTCAGCGATACGTTCTCATTATTAGCAATTTCCTTCTGATGACTTGCACTATTCCCACGGTCACGGTCAGCTCTTGGCTGTCTTTCTCTTTCCGGTTTTGCAGCCGCTGCAGGTGCTTCTGGCGCTTCTTCTGTTTCTTTAATGCTTAGGCTAACGCGTTGTTCACCGGCATTGATTTCAAGAATTTTCACTTGAACCTCTTGACCTTCTTTCAGCACTTCATGAGGAGTGCCGATATGACGGTGAGCGATTTGGGAAATATGCACAAGACCTTCAATACCAGGAGCGATTTCCACGAATGCACCAAAGGTTGCAAGGCGTTTAACTGTACCTGTTACGATATCGCCTGCACTGAATTCACGCTCTACTTTGGACCATGGTCCTTCTTGAGTCGCCTTAATGCTCAGACTGATTTTTTCGTTCGCAGGGTCAAGCTTCAGAATTTGAACCTTCACCTTGTCGCCTTCTTTAACAACATCCGATGCCTGTTCAACGTGGTGCCAAGCCATTTCGGAAATATGTACAAGTCCATCGATGCCGCCAATATCAATGAACGCACCGAATTGAGTCAAACGCTGAACTGTACCGTCGAGCACCTGTCCGACTTGTAGCCCCTCGATAATTTTCTTTTTGTTCGCTTCGAACTCTTCATCCAAAATATCTTTCTGAGAAAGAATCACTTTGTTTTTTCTCGCGGTCGATTTCTTTCACACGAAGGCGCAATGTACGTCCTTTGTAGTCGCTGAAATCTTCAACATAGTGACGCTCAACCATGGAAGCAGGCACGAACCCGCGTACGCCTACATTGACTACAAGGCCGCCTTTTACTACCTCTGCAACTGTAGCTTCAATAATTTCTTTGCTTTCCTGTTGACCCTGCAGGGTCTCCCATGCTTTCTCGCTGTCCACAACACGCTTGGAAAGAACCAAAGTTTCTTTCGCGTCGTTAATGGAAACGACCTTCAATTCAACTTCTTGACCTACTTGTACTGCTTGACTAGCATCGTCAACTGCTACGGATGAAAGCTCGCGAACAGGAATAACGCCGTCATATTTATAGCCGATATCTACGAATGCTTGGTCGGCATCCACTTTCACGATTTTACCTTTAACAGTGGCTCCCTTTTTGAGGACTGCTACGTTGCTCATAGCTTCCTCGGCTTCAGCCTGCGATACCGCAGTTTCCTGCACCTCTTGGGATTGATCTTGAACTTTTACTTCTTCAGACATGGTTTGGCCTCCTCATTCAACACTTACATTATAGTTTATACATATCGTTTAAAAAGTCCAATCTTGTAGAAGGCACTCTACTTGAGACTTCATAAACAAGTACTAAGCTGTCACAAAAACTTCCATTCTCTTTAGAGATAGTATAATTCCAAGGGTACGATTCCATACATGAATATTAAGCTTTGCTATGCGCAGCATGAATCGCACGAATTTCCGTCATAATCAGATCCGTCGCTTGCTCCAAATCATCAGAGCTAGCTCCCTCAAACTGACGAATATCCATCGGTCTGCCATAAATAATGGTCATTCTGCGGAATAAAGAGTAGTTGCCAACAATGGCGACAGGAACAACAGCAGCTCCTGATTTGATCGCAAGACTGGCAGCGCCTTTCTTCCCCATACCTCCGGCATTGCTTCGTGATCCTTCGGGAAATATCCCCATTGCATTGCCGTCTTTCAGCAATTGGATTGCAAGGCGTATGGATTCCTTGCTTACTCCACCACGCTTCACGGGAAAAGCCCCTACCTTGCTGATCAAAGTCCCAAGTATCGGAACATTGAATAACTCCGCCTTCGCCATAAAGTACACCTTGCGTTTGAGTGGAGAACCCAATAGCGGCGGATCCAGCAGGCTAGTATGGTTACAGCATAGTACAACCGGCCCTTGAGCGGGTACATTGCTTGTACCAATGGCCTTATAGCGAAAGAATACAGAAAAAATAACTCGGAATAAAAACTTCCCGATGCTGTACAGCATCTATTTGCCACCTCCGACCTTGTCCTTACAAAGCCCGAGAATTTGATCGACAACCTCATCGATTGTCATGGATGTGCTGTCCATCAGGATGGCGTCTTGAGCTTTGCGCAGTGGTGAGATTTCTCTCTCCTGGTCCAACTGATCCCGTCGCGCAATATCCTGCTCCAGCTGTGAAAGCGTCATTTCGCTGTTCCCGCTGTCTTGCATTTCTTTGAATCTGCGCTCCGCCCTTTCCTTCACACTGGCAGTCAGAAAAATCTTGATTTCTGCGTCAGGCAAAACATGCGTGCCAATGTCTCTGCCGTCCATGACAATGCCCTTGGATGCTGCCATTTGTTTCTGCATAGCAACAAGCAGCTGTCTGATATCGCCTATGCTGGCAATTTGAGAGACATGGTCTGTAATGGCTGTCGTGCGAATGTCCTTCGTCACATCAATACCATCCACAAGAACCTGTTGTCCCTCCGGACGAGGTATCAATTCAATGCGCATGCGCCTAGCTAGAGCGATAACCTCTGACTCTTGGTGAGGAGACAGACCTTCCTGCTGTACCTTCCATGTTACTGCCCGATACATAGCTCCCGTGTCCACATAAACAAAGCCCAGTGCGCCTGCAACCAACCGCGCTATGGTACTTTTGCCTGCTCCGGCGGGACCATCTATGGCAATATTGAACTTTTCCAAGCTCCTGTTCCTCCTAACACTACCTTACGAACAAAAAAGCAGGCATTGCCTGCTAATGTAGAAAATTATACCACACCCTATACCCATATGCAAAACCTGAATCACCTCGGGTCTATCTGTTGAGATGTGGTATACGGTTTCCCTTCTAAAGGCTCCACTCTCGTTATATGCTTCCTGATCCATGGAATCTGAAGCAAAGCTTGCACACTCACCAGAAGAATGAAAAAAACGAGCATGAGCCGTATTAGCACCTTCTCTACCTTTGTAGAAAAGAGGATAAACAGCCGCTCGTAGAAATCCATCTGATCTTGTTCGTCACCAGAACGCATCCTTGGTCACCTGCCACCATTCTCATCATGATCACAGTATTACCTGAGCGGACTTGGTTTATGCCAACTTATCTTTTACGAAATTCCATTTGTCTTTCAAAACAAAACCGTATCAGCTTCTGACGGTCTCGATCTGTAATCTCTATAAATCTAACCATTGCCAGCTGTTTACCTGTATCTAGCTGTTTAATACGAACAATCTCCCCTTTAAGCGGAATATGTTCTATAACACCGTTTTTAAAAGGCACTAAAATCCAGCAGGAAATGGGGGTGTTTAACCCAATTGGAACCTGTGGCTCGCAGATAAAGGAAATACCGCCTCCGCTCACATCATCGGTTACTGCAATAAAATGGATCTGATCTGAGACCTTGACAGCCATCTCCAGCTCGGCAAGCACCCTGAGGAAATTGCGACGCTGGACTTGAGTTACCGCTTCGGGCTCAGGCTTTCTCAATTCGATAAGACGAATCACATCTTCTTGAAAGCCAGTCACTGTCGTGCTGAAATAATTCTTCACACCGCCATCGGAGATAAAAAATGTGCTCAACTCATCCCCTGCATACAGCTTCTTGAGTCGCCCTGTCTTTTCATTCAAAGGAACTTCAATCACGATGGCTGTATCAGTAATATCGGCGATTCTGGATTTGTATTCAATCTTGGATTCTTCCTCGTCGATTGAATTGATTTGCATATGTAAGATCTGATTTACCTTAGGAAGCAATCGTCTGCACCTCCAACGCGTAATCTGTCAAAAATCTGCTTCTTAAGTACTAGTTCAACCTGATTATATCATGTCGATGAAATTTAGAAAGCAAAAAAGAAAGCGAGAAACATCCCGCTTCCTTGCACCAGTCAAGCAGAAGCTGCTTGCTTCGCCTGTTCGGGCCTAATGCTTTCTATTTTTTCTTCGTACCCTGTATCTGCGTTGATATAGACACGATAAATATTCCCGTTCATGCGGCCGATTATTTCGTGGCACAGTACTTCCTGATCCAGCTCATTTTTAATAATTGCGAGGGATTGGCTTGAAATTTTCAGATTCGGGCTTGTCGATTTCCGCGCTTCCTCCGCACTGATCTTAGGCTGTCCGATCGTTCGCTCTTTATGTCCGAAGATATAGTCCGTAGCCTGGATGCCCGTTACCTCCAAATTATCCAAGGCAACCTTCACACTGACCTGCTCAGGATAAATGGTCACGTCATTTTGGCGCTTGGCGAAGATGATATTGGCAACATTCTGGTACTGGTCATAGCTGACGGCACTCATGTCCTTATAATCATGCTGGTCCAAATATTCGTTCGCAACATCCCTAGCCTGACGCAGATCGTACTTCGTTTCCTGCACATTCCTAGGGTTCATGTAATAAACCAGGTACCCGCCTTTTTTGGTAAAGTCCATATGAATATCGCTGCCGCCCGCCTCAGGCAGAATAGCCGTGAAGGATTGATACTCCGGTGAACCTCCGCCGTTCTCCACAACAGTAATATGGGATGCATCCTGCCCGCCTAGGAACTGAGCAGCTTTCTGCTTAATATCATCCGCCGTCATCTCTTTGCCTGGGAGCGTCTGCACGTCATTTTTTTGAAACACGCTGAGACTGCCCGGTCCCCAATTCAATTCTGAGTAAGCTCCGACCTTTTTATCCACGATTGCAAATCCGTCAATAATGGCATTGTCATGAACCTCTTTTTGCGATGCCAGTGCAACCTCCACATCCATCCAGCGCAAGTTATTAGCTATAACTTTATCCTGTACACCGCGAAGCTCATTGGTAATTTCACTTGCGTGATCATACATCGTGTTGAGTGTTTTGATTTCTTCCGAACTAAGCGGCTGCTTGGTCATATCTCGAACAGACATCTGATACGAGAAATTGGCCATATTCGCCAAAAATTCTTCTGTCTTGTTGAAAGGGAGAAGCGTAAGCGGTAATTGATTAATGTCGCTTTGCGCTTGGCTCGTTAGCCTCCACACATTGACCAATCCTTTTCTGTAAGACGGCTCCGATGTTGAATTAACAGCCAGAGTCTTACCCAATTCGCTATGTAGCTTATCCACATGGAAAGATAGATCGTGGAATGCACGCTGATATTGATTCTCCGCTTTAATCAGGATTGTGTTTTTTTCTTGATGCTCTAGGTAACCCCAAACCGCTGCCCCAATCAAAGCCAGAACAAGAAAGGGGAACATGACGATGCTTAGTCTTTTGTACATGTCGACTTCCAATCTCCTTTCATACCGTCAAACTTGCCGTTAGTTTCTGCCTGGAGATTCAGCTTTATACATAGCGAGCGCGCATTTCAAGCGTATACAACACATACGGAGCTAAGGAATAAAAAAGAGGCCTATTCATGGAGAATGGCCTCATCCTAGTCATCAGTCTCAATATCAAAATCATGCTCGTTGCTGCAAATGCATTGACGGAATCCCGTCTCTATTTTTCCTTTTTCTTTTTTACCTTTCAAGACAAATCGCTCCCCGCATTGCTTACAGCGAATGATTACCTTCACTCTCGTCACGGACATACGCACCCTCCCGGTTGTTTCCAAGCCATAATTCGGCTGTTGTACTGTCCATTATGACCAATTTTAACCCACTTTAATCTTTTCATCGCTTGGAGAGATTCGAAGCGGAGAGTGCTCGTTGGCTCGATCAACACGCCATATCGTCCGAATCCATAGGAACGTCATAATGGGAATCATGATCCATACCCAATAATTTTTGGCTATTAAGAGAATATAATCAAACACTCCATGCCAAAGAATTGGAAGGAAAATGGAAAACCACAAATACTTTTTCTTCTGGCTTGGAGTGAATTTCGCTTTTCCCATGTAATATCCCATCATGACGCCGAACAAAGCGTGAGCGGATACCGGGAGCAGCGCCCGTACTAGCAATTCACTAAACGAGGAAGCATTCAGGAAGGCGTAAATGATATTCTCAAGCGTTGCGTACCCGAGACTAACGGCTACCGCATACACAATCCCGTCATAGGGCTCATCGAAGGATGCATGTCTGTAAATCAGATGATAAATTACGAACCATTTTAGAAACTCTTCAATACCCCCTGACAAAAAGAAGGCAGAAGTAAAAGTTCCCTCGCCGAACTCTTGGATCAAAGAATGCTGCAATACCATTGTGGGATACACGAGCAGCACACCGAAAATAAACATTCGGATGACCAAATGTATCGGTTCGGTTTCGTATCGGTCCTTTAAGTAAAAGTAAGTAAGCAGGGAGAGCCCAGGTGCAATGGCTGCCATGATAATAGACAGGATATGCAAATTAAGTTCCCTCCCTTTGCTTCAATTAACGAGGCCCATGCTAGACCCACCCTCTGAATCGGGACGCTTCCGCCATCTTGCGTACACCTACCATATAGGCGGCTAGACGCATATCGACACCTCGTGTGCTATGAACATTATAGACATTTTCAAAGGACTTTTCCATGACAATTTGCAGTTTGGCATGAACTTCATCTTCCGTCCAATAATAGCCTTGATTGTTCTGAACCCATTCAAAATAAGAGACAATGACGCCTCCACTGCTAGCAAGAACGTCAGGAACGATCAAAATCCCTTTATCCGTTAAAATCTTGGTGGCCTCTAGTGTCGTCGGCCCGTTAGCTGCTTCCACAACAATACTAGCCTTAATCCGGTCCGCATTCTCAGAGGTAATCTGATTTTCAATAGCTGCCGGGACCAGAATATCGCATTCCTGCTCCAAAATTTCTTTGTTGGTCAAAGTATTTTTAAACAGCTTGGTCACAGTTCCAAATGAATCGCGTCGGTCAAGCAAATATTCAATATCAAGCCCATTGGGATCATAGAGAGCGCCATGAACATCCGAGATGCCGATCACCTTAGCTCCAGCCTCATGCATGAACTTAGCTAAATAGCTTCCGGCGTTGCCGAAGCCTTGAATGATGACTCGAGCGTTCTTTAGAGCAATATTCTTCTTTTGCAGCGCTTTGTCAATCATAATGGTTACACCTTTAGCCGTCGCCGTTTCCCTGCCATGAGAGCCACCAAGCACGATTGGCTTGCCGGTAATGAAGCCAGGTGCATCAAACTCCCTAATGCGGCTGTATTCATCCATCATCCAGGCCATAATTTGTGAATTGGTCATCACATCGGGAGCCGGAATATCCTTCGACGGTCCTACAAGTTGGCTAATTGCCCTAACATAACCGCGGCTGAGCCGTTCCAGCTCACGGAACGACATTTCCCGAGGATCGCAGATGATCCCCCCTTACCTCCGCCGTAAGGAAGATCCGTGATACCGCACTTCAGACTCATCCAAATCGAGAGCGCCTTCACTTCATCTTCGTTGACATCGGGATGAAACCTCACTCCGCCTTTGGTTGGACCAACGGAATCATTATGTTGAGCCCGGTAGCCTGTAAAGATTTTCACCTTGCCGTCATCCATTCGCACCGGAATTCGGACAGTAAGAACTCGCAGAGGCTCTTTGAGCAACTCATACATCTCGTCAGGATAACCAAGTCTTTTCAATGCTTCCTGAATGACAGTTTGCGTTGATTGCAGCACGTTCAGATTTTCCGTATTCGACATAGGACCACCTCAGGTACGAATTATTCAGTAAATAGCGCACGATCGTTATGAAAGAATAACGGCAGGAAACCAAGAGTGCCGTTTCTGTTTTTGGTAAGTTCAAGTGACAATGGCTGTACATAATGCTCTTTGATCCCTTTTTGCTTCAAAACCATGACCACATCGGCGGCAGCTTGAACGCCTTCATGCACATGATCTTGCCCGTATTCAAGAGCCGCAGCTACGATGACTGGACTGTTCCATTCTCTCGACCATTGTTTAAGCGTGTAGGCGATAGCTGCTTGCTGCTGCTGCCATGTCAGTGATGCCAGCTCCTTGCCTACTGGAATGCGCTGCAGATGATCAATGAATACGACCGGCTCTCTGCCTGCAATAACCGCAATGCGCTCAATAGAGGAGGCCACTTGCTCCAAGCTCGTATCCATTGTGCATTCGAGCGTCCATAATGTCCGGCTGATCCTGCTGTACTGCTTGTTAGCTTCCACTACATGCTCAGGATCAACCTTCCCTCCGATAATCTTCTGCGGAGCTATTCCAATGATTCTCGCAATGCTTCTGGACCACATCTCAAAATTGGTCATATCCCAGGAGACGAATACGACAGGCGTCTGTGCCATGGCAATATGATCCGCCATTTGCTTAAGAAGCATGCTTTTCCCTATCGCACCTGTACCAGCCAGCAAATACAAACCGCTTCCAAATCCGCCAAACAAGATTGAATCCAATTTTGCAAACCCAGTGCTTGTGCCGGCAACCTGTCCGCGGTAGCGCTTCATGTATTCTTCCAGGTATACCGTGCTGTTCTTAATATCAGGAGCGACTGGTGCCAGCATAGTCTCTTCAACCGTCAGATTCACTAGTTGAATAAACGCATCAGTAGGGTTCTGCGCGCGGACAAATAAATCATTAATATCCCTTATCGTCTCAGGTAAATTAACAATATATGTTTCTTTAGCATGTTCTCTGAGCATTGATTCTATGCGGGAAGATTCCCTTCGGCCGGTTTCATCATTCCCCATGCAAATGTAAACCCTTTTACCGGTAAACATTGCAATATGCTGGTCTTTAAATATGGCAAAATCAGGCACGCAGACAGCAGGCATTCTCGCCTGTGTCAATGTCATGACATCAAAAATCCCGTTGCAGAGGACAACCTCATCAGACTCCTCAAGAGCCGGATAGTTGAACAAATAATGATCTATACCGTATAGCGGTTTGTATTTAGGTTCTCTATGATCAATGGATCGGCCGATCAAATCGACGATTTCCCCATCGTAATTATGAATAGGAACGATAACACGATTCTCAAAATAATCGCCCAATTGGTTGCGGTCTACATAAAAGCCAATCTTTCCAATTTCGAAGCCAATCTGAAATTGCTCAACCGTTTCCTCGTTAATCCCTCTTTTTTGCAAATAAAAGTATGCTTCTTCCCGTAATTGCTTCTGGTAATAGGATAGTAATCCGTCCAAATCAACAGCCGCAGGCGTCGGGGCGAGCTGCTTTCTCTCTGAGCTAGTCATGTACCATCCCCCATTTCAACATAAAAAGCACCTCACAAAAACAATCGTTTTTGAAAAGATGCTTGTTTCAAAATATCCTACAAAGAAAAAAACGATTTTATTTGAAATAGTGGCATAGTACCTTCACGGCATCATCCGCTATGATCGTCTTACCATATTCCTCCAACACCGCTTCAGTGACAGATGATGCTTCGCCATACTCAGAAAGTACTGCGATCAGCGCCTGATACTTGGTATCTTCCAGTTCAATTGGCTCGAGCTGCAGGATGTATCGGCCTTTGTAGGAGTAAAGCATTCCGCCTTCCATAAGGAAAGGGTTAATGATTTTGGCCACACGAAGCAGGTCCTCGAAATCACGGAATGCGTAGGAGATCAAGTCACTCTGTTCAAGCGTTACCTCCATCTCATACACTTCGTCGGGTTCATGATCATCGTAAGCATCTGCGCTTGCATAGAGATCCAGCTTACCTCTGGTAACGATCACAACCATACCTTGTGCGGGAAGCGCAAACACTTCAACAGCAAGAGGACCGGAAGGATCGAACCCGAGCTCAGAGTATGCTTGATCCATCATTTCGCTGAACAGCTCATGAACTTTGGGGATTTCTCTCCACATATCGTCCTTTTGAATCCCACGCTCAGTTAAGTCATCGAATGTTAGGAAAATCCGTATCTTATCCTGACTTAATCGTTCAATTTTCATGATAGGATCCTCCTTAGAGCTCTTCAAAAGAAAAGCTATCATCTTATTAGAACATAATATGAATGAGTCTGCATAAACGTGATTCATATATTTTGAATGGACATGCAGCCTCTTCACATTTTCACCTTTCATGTTAACACTATTTACTGAGAAATGCACGTGCAAGTTATGTATAAATAAAAAAAGCACAGCCGGCCCCGTGGGTATGCCAGACTGTGCGAAAACCGCGTTCTTACTGGATTGTCGTCGTCGTTTCCTTATTATCTCTTAATATTTCATTCACTGTAGCTTTCAATGAAGGATCTTCTTTCACGATTTTTTCCACATCATTCAAGCCATGCGAACTTGTGGTGTTCGTCGATGTGCTTGTGTAGCTTTTGGATACCGTATCTTTATAATGATTATCCTTAAACGATTTGTTAGTGAATGTATCCTTGGCCTTGTCCATTACTTTTCCCATCGATTCACTGGAAGAGCTGAATGCGGACAGCATCATCGATTTGCTCTTACGATTCAGATAGATAACAGCTGCTGCACCTGCCAAACCACCAAGTAGAAAAGTTCCTATGCGCATGAGAATCCCTCCATGAAAGTAGTATGAATCACTTCTATTTTGCTCGAGGGATGCTTTCATCATTCGTTCTTTGAGTAGGAAAAGATAGGAGATATGATTGGGCCCAGTTGTGGTAAAATACATACAGACCTGAACCAAAGACGAAGGAGATTATGAAATGAAACGAACATTAACAATTTGGAGCGCAGGAATCTGCATCCTGATCGCCGGGTGCAGCCAAGGTAACTCCATTCCATCTGTGTCGGAAACAGCCGCAGCAACCCCGAGTCCTGCACCAGCCGCTGTACCAACGGCCACGCCTACTCCAATACCAACAGCAACACCAGCTCCTACACCTATTGAAGTAAAAAAAGAATATCATATGAATAAAAACTACGATATCGTCCCTAACGACCCTGCCGGGAATAAAAAAGTGGTGCTCCTCACCTTCGACGACGGTCCGAAAGAAAAGGAAATGAATGAGGCACTCGTAAAAACTCTCGATAAACATAAAGCCAAAGCGATCTTCTTCATGAACGGATACCGGATTAAACAGAAACCCGAGCTCGTTACCTTTATTCATAACAGCGGCAATTACATCGGCAATCACTCCTGGGACCATATTCATCTGAATGAGCAAACAAACGAGAAAATCGATCAACAAATTGACGACGTACAAAGGATTGTTAAAGGTATTATTGGTCAGACTCCACAATACTTTCGTCCACCGAACGGATTAGGTAACGATTACTTGAAAAATAAAATAAAAAACGAAGGCATGCTCTATATGACCTGGTCCAATGGCTCGTTGGACTGGGAAATGACAACCAAGAAAAACGATCCGAATAAAGTGATCGACAATGTCATGAAGCAGCTCCACTTCGGCAGCAATATCCTCATGCATGAATTGCCTTGGACAGTCGAGGCATTAGATCCGTTACTGACGAAGTTGGAAGAAAAAGGTTATTCCTTTGTAGACCCGGGCTCCATCGAGCTTGAAATGAGATAATAGCAAATAAAAAATGGTTGGCAGGTAATCTGCGCAACCATTTTTGTTTTATTCAGCATTAATACGTAATGGAGACAGTTCTTGTAGGCTCGTAATACGATACCTTGGCTCCTAACGTTTCAGACAGCAAGCGGACAGGAATCATGGTCGTTTCATGATAGAGCTGAGCAGGAGAAGAAGTTTCAAATTCTTGTCCGTTGATTGAGTAGGCATTCCTATTTGTGTAGAAAATAATCGTTTTATCCTTCTTCCTATATATCGCCGCTTTGTTACTATCATCCCATTCCACTTCTGCTCCCAAGGCTGCTGCAAGATCCCTTATATATAAATACGAAGTTCCATCCAATATAAGTGGCTTCTGCATCATGGGATAAGAAACGAGATCAAGTCTGTAGCTGTCATCATCCAAACCAAAGGTCACCGTATGATTACGGTTCAGACCGTAGTTGGCCATCTGGAGGGTGTATGCTTTAGCATCCTGATGCAGCTTTTTTACACCGATGCCACTCACCGGCTCCGTTCGAAAGCTCCATTCTTTCTCAAGCTGTTTCGTGCTGCCATCCACCATGGTAACCTCCAGCTTTATTTGTGCAATATAAGTGGAGTCTAACGCGAGAGGCTTCGCAGGCAGCAGCATGACCTCATTTTCCAAATGATCATCGTTCTCGGGGGAATTGACGAGTATGTTCACCTTTGAACCTTTCTCATCCTTCAGCCCAGATTCGAGTAGTCGAACTCCCTTGACTTTGGGTCCGTTCACCGCGGCCATAATCGGATAGCCTACGGGATAATCTGCAGACTTGTAATTGCGCAGTGGATCCGGTGATTCATGGCCGTCAAAAGAAGTTGGTACATACACGTCGTTTGCCCCAGGAGAAACCGTCATTTCTGGTGCAATGCCGTCCGCGTATCCAAACTCGATGACATGATAATTGCCTTTTTTATAGACACCAATTTCCGTCAAGCTAGGCACCATGAATGGCGATCTATGATAAGGAGCGTCAAACAAGGAATCAATGGCTTCAACAAGAGTCGCTTCATTGTAAGCTACGTCTTCGGACCCAGCCCGCGAGTAACCAACATACTCATAGCGTTCCGTCACTGAATTGCCAATGTACCCGTTCAGCGAAGCATTCTCATCATGCAGAGAAACGGAGGTATGGATCGGATCCACTTGATTCATATCTAGATACTCCGCATGCTTAAGAGCAGCCGTATTGAGCGCATCGCTGAATTTGACTGCAGCCAGTCCCAACTTCGCGCGGTAATCATTAATTGCCTTGAGTCCCTGGTCCTGCTCTTTAGTTACCGTTGTGGAAAGTGTAGAAGCACCTGCAGTAATCGTAAACTTCCAATCATACGAAGCAGGCTGATAACCGGCAAAAGAGAATACTAGTCTTGCCGTGTATTCGCCAGGAGGAAGAGGTGCCTCGGGACGGTACGTATATTTCACGGAGACAGGGTCGTAAATCACAGGCTTTTCCTCATTATTCAAATAAAAATGATAGCTTTCTGGTGTTTTCCCTTCGCTTAAATCAATTTCAGCGCCGATATCGGGCTGCGTGATCCCTACATTCCCGTTCGGAAACGGCAAAGCGCCAAACGATAAAGCATAGGTCGGGTGGCCGGCTGGAAGCAGACCCGAAACAACAAGGCAAACAATCAGCAGCATGCGGTACAGCCACTTGATTCTAAGGTGTACTTTCATCGTTCTTCTCCCCTCTATTGCAAATAAAAAAAGAAACTATGAATCTATCATAGCTTCTCACAGACGATCAGACAACTTTTGCAGATATGGTAGTAGATGTCAAAAAAATCAATAATAGCGGATGCCCCATACCGTCAAGCCAATGACCAAAGCAACAAACAGCCAAAGCAGTGTTGCATAAAAAATTCGAGTCCATTTCCCTTCTTCAGAGGGATGAACCGCTTTTCTCGGCGGCAGATAGGTGTCCTCGTCCTCCTGAATAGGCAGTACAGGAGCTGTCCGTACTAATGATCGTTCCGGATCATTCATGAGCCTTCGTCTTCCTCCTTGCCATAACGTAATACACAGCCCATTACAAAATCGATAACAAAATGGGCTATAATCGGTGTCCACAAGCTTCCGGTCTGCATGTAAATCCATCCTAAGCCGTAGCTGATGCTGAACACCATTCCCGTCATCAGCCAATGCTGCAAGTACCTAATGTGAATCGCTGCGAATAAAATGCTGGTCCAATAAGCTCCCCAAGAATATTGAATGGCGCCGCGGAACAAGATCTCTTCACAAATTGCAACAATAAGTGAAATGAGTGCGATATGCCAGAGCGGCCTGCTGCCAAAAAGCATCTGGTTGATGCCCCCGTCATCCGTCACTTCCTTTGGTACCCATCTCGAAATAATCAGGTCTCCCACCAATACTGCTGCGGCAAACAATACCCCCCAAAGCGGTATACTAAAGCCGCCCTGCCACCTAAACATCGGAAAGAATTGATGATTGCTCTGAAAAAACACAATGATCAAACCGATAATAACCGTAAGGAGTTGGGTGATATATAGGTTGAGTAATAATGACTGGTCATTAAGTTCAGTTAAATCGACCTTACCGAAGCGGATTTTCTTAAAATCAAATTTTTTCATGCTGCATGCCGTCCCCCTCGGATATTCCCTTTTCTAGCTATTTCACCTATACTAATGTAAGAAAAAAGAGAGAATAAGGAGCTCGATTATGAATAAGCGCCTGACCCGCACGGATTATTTATTCGCCCTGATGTTTATCTTTATGCTTGTTTGTATTTTGGGAGCCTTCTTTTACGGTCTGAAAATCGGTCAGCAAAAGTCCGACGAGAAATATGAAAAGATTTTGCATGCCGACAGCGCAGCGGTCCAGGAACCAGGAGCATATGACCAGCAAGTACTTGTCTCCTATTACCATACCATTTTTCTTCCGTTTAGGGAATTTCAGAACAAATGGTTCGATCAATTGAATCAGATTGAAGTAGGCGGCGCATCTGTAGATGCTTCCGCTGTACTCAAAGAGCTTTCCAAGCTTGCTGATGAAAAATATAATCTGCTGCAAAGTAAGACAGTCCCGGCAAACTCACCTCTGCTACAGCAATCGCAGTCAGGATATTTAAAAAGCTTGAAACTGTTCACAGATGTTTTGAAATCTTACCAATCCAAAGCCAATGGCATGCGCGGCAGCGAGCTCATAGCGGCCTTAAAGAAGGATGCTTTTTACATGGAAGCCGCCACCCAGGCGCTAACCGCCCAAAAGGACTACTTTGCAGCTATCGTAGCTTGGAACGATACGGTCGATCCTGAGCTGGAGCCCTTTGATCCCAATAACGACGCTACCCTTGACCAATGGCGCCAGATGAATGTGAATGTGAAAAACCTTTATATTACGGCAAAGCTGCTAGGCGGCAAAACCTTTACACCATTTTATCCGCAGGATTTGACCATACGAATTGATGACTTCATTACTTCAGGACAAACCCAGAAGCTCGGCGTGACGGATGTCAACCAAACCATTAATCTTCTTCTCAGCACAGATGCCGTACGTTCTGGAGATTTCGTCAAAGGTAAAACCAAATACTACAGCAATGAACCTCTTCCTCAGCTCCCCTTCTTCTTTGATGCGAACTGATCAATGGAAGAGATCAAGAAGAGCCGGGCACCTGCCCGGCTCTTCTTTAATCATACTGAAAGCCTCGAATCGATCCGATAGCCGCCATGCCGCCTTCTACATTCACCACATGCTCATATCCTTGCTCGGCAAGAAATTCACATACCATATAACTCCTTACCCCATGAGCGCATACGATATATACGTTCTGGTCTCCATCTATTTCTCCCAGCCGGTGCGGAACTTCTCTCATAGGAATCAGCAAGGCTTCATCCAGATGATAATATTCCCATTCGTGCCGTTCCCTTACGTCAATGATGATGCTGCCATCCAGCTTATTTTCGTCCAGCATGTTAACCAATGTAGCCGGATGAATACTTTTTATTTCCATATCGACTGCTCCTTCCAGCAATTCGTTCCCTACACATGCTTAAAGAAAGAATAACGAAAATTAACATGCAATTCAAGCAAAAAACCTTGCAAAAAGGTTCATATTTACTATAAAATAAGGAACGAAACCATCAATCAATGGGCTGTTCACGAACATTTTTGAATTTCATGTGAAAATGATTCGACACCTATTGACACTCGCAGGAGCCCCATGGTAATCTAATGAAAATTCTATATCACACTAAAGCGTTGACGGAGCCAAGCATATCGAAGTAGCTTTCAGAGAGCCGGTGGCAGGTGAGAATCGGTAGTGAAATGAATGCGGAGCACTCCAGAGTTATTGCATTGAAATAAGTAGATGCATTCGGTTAAGGAACCCGTTACAGTTCCAGGTCGCAAGACCAATGAGGCTGTCCGTGCGAACGGCCAGCGAATTAGGGTGGTACCACGATAGCAAGCTCTCGTCCCTTTTGGATACAGATTCATTGTCTGTACCGAAGGGCTGGGAGTTTTTTTATATCAAGACTAGATAGCGTAAACCTTGAGGAGGAAGAGAAATCATGTACAAAGTATTAGTATCAGATCCAATCAGCGACATGGGAATTCAAATGCTTTACGATGCAAGCGATGTTGAGGTAGTCAAGCAGCCTGGTCTTTCCGAAGACGAGCTCGTTGCGATCATCGGTGAATACGACGCGCTGCTAGTGCGAAGCCAAACAAAGGTTACAGAAAAAATCATGAACGCAGCAGGCAAACTGAAAGTAATCGGACGTGCTGGTGTTGGCGTCGATAACATTGATCTGGAAGCTGCAACCAAGCGCGGTATCGTTGTTATTAATGCTCCGGATGGAAACACAATCGCTACATGTGAATTGACTTTTGCTATGATGATGTCCGTAGCCCGTTCTATTCCTCAAGCTTACAAGAAAACGGTTGGCGGCGAGTGGGACCGTAAATTTATCGGCGTAGAGCTTCGCAACAAAACACTCGGTATCCTCGGAATGGGCCGTATCGGAAGTGAAGTTGCGAAACGTGCGAAAGTATTCGGCATGAATGTCATCGGCTACGATCCGTTCTTAACGGAAGAGCGCGCTGAAAAACTGGGTGTAAAATTAGGAACTGTTAATGAAATTGCAGCCCAGGCTGACTTTATTACAGTCCATACTCCATTGACTCCGGAGACGCGTCACCTGATCGGCAAACCGCAATTTGAAATCATGAAAAAAGGCGCTCGCATCATTAACTGCGCACGCGGTGGCATTATTGACGAAATGGCATTGGTGGAAGCCATCGACCAAGGAATCGTAGCCGGCGCCGCATTTGACGTATTTGAAGTCGAGCCGCCTCAAAAAGATCATCCGTTCCTGAACAATCCAAAAATTATTGTAACGCCTCACCTTGGCGCTTCCACCGTCGAAGCACAAGAGAACGTTGCGATTGACGTATCGGAAGAAGTTCTGCACATTCTGCGCAACGAGCCGTTCAAGAACGCCGTGAACATGCCTCCTGTTCCAGCTAACGTGCTGAATAAGCTGCAGCCTTACTTCGGTCTTGGTGAAAAAATCGGCAGCATCTTGGGGCAAATCGCTCATGGCGCCGTAAACGAAATCGTCATCAGCTACGCCGGAGAATTGATCGATGTAGATACAAGCCCACTCACTCGTTACATTGTGAAAGGTCTGTTCGAAAAGCAGCTGGAGTCGATCAATATTGTTAATGCCATGCACCAAGCTAAAACACGCGGCGTGAACATCATCGTTCAGCAGTCGAATGCTTCAAGCAGCTTCACCAACCTGGTGACCGTTACTGTGAAAACGAAGCAGGAAGAAAAGACGTTGGCGGGCACACTGCTTGCAGGCTTCGGAGAGCGTATCGTCCGTATCGATCAATATCCGGTAGACTTTGCTGCAGAAGGTAATCTGCTGCTGATCTCCCACAATGACAAACCAGGCATCATCGGTCGCGTAGGTACCCTGCTGGGCAGCAACGATGTTAACATTGCAACCATGCAAGTAGGTCGTAAAGTGATCGGCGGATCGGCGATCATGGTCTTGACGATCGACAAGCCGGCTCCTGCCGAAGTGCTTGCTGAATTGACGAAACAAGCCGAAATCGTGAACGTTCGCGCGCTTACGATATAATACAAAATTTTCAGAATGTTTCACGAGCAACAAGATTTTGTTTGAAGATTCTACAAAAAGAGAGGCGGCTGCGGGGAATAATCCCGCTGCCGCCTCTTTTCATGTCGAATTGTCGCGCAATTCGCTATCTTCCCGAAATTCAAAACAATTACATTTCCTTTACTGATTATGATACAGCTTTAGGGTTACACGGAATCAAAATCGTAAAGGTCGTGCCTTGTCCCAGCGCACTTTGCACACTAACGCTTCCTTGGTGGGCGTCTACGATGTTTTTGACGATAGCGAGACCAAGTCCCGTCCCTCCGGAGGAGCCGCGCGTACGCGCTTTGTCAGCCTTGTAAAAGCGCTCAAAGATGTACGGCAGGTCGTCAGCCGGTATTCCCTGCCCCGCATCGCTAACCTCGATGCGGATGGCCGGCTGCTCCCGCAGGACGGCCTGCCCTGCCTTAACGGCGATACGCGCCCCGCTGGCCGTATGCCGGAAGGCGTTGTCGAGCAGGTTCGTCAGCACCTGCTCGAGCCTGTCCTCATCCGCCTTGCGCAGGATGAGGGGCGTCTCCGGCAGCTCGGCGCTCAGCGAGATGCCGCGCTCTTTGGCCAGCACCGAGAATTTGCGGTGCATGCGGCGCAGCAGGGAGTCGACTTCGACCTCCCTGAAGTACAGCTCGAGATGGCCGGCCTCCATCCTCGCCAGATCCAGCAGGTCGCGCACAAGCCGCCCCATGCGGAGCGACTCGTCGTGAATGACCTGCGCCAGCTCCTTGCGCTCCTCAGGCGTCGCGGCAATATCATCCAGCAGGGCTTCACTGTAGCCCTGCAGCATGGAAAGCGGCGTCCGCAGCTCATGGGAGACGTTCGCGACGAAGTCTTTGCGAAGCTTGTCGAGCCGCTCCTCCTCGGTAATGTCGCGAAGCACCGCTACCGCGCCTCGCACTTGATCCCGCGAGTACAGCGGGGTCATCGCCACGGACCAGACGCCATTCTGTACATGAAGCTTCGATGCGGTTTCGGAGGGCTCAGCTACAACAGCTTCGAATAAAGGAATCAATGGAACCGGAATCGGCTCCCCCGATGGCAGGCTGAGACTTGTCAGCCCCCAATCTCCAAGCGCCGTGTCCTGCTTGATGGGCCGCGTAACGATGTCATCCTCCCACTCGATTTCGCTCCATTCCTGAACGATCTTGTTCCCCTGCGGATTGGTCAAAATGACCGTCCCCTCCGCATCTAGTGTAATAACGGCGTCCGTCATACTTCGAAGCACGCTGGATAGATGCTCTTTCTCCTCACTTAGCTCCTTGATGCTTTCCCTCAGCTTTTCTCCCATATGATTGAACGTCTTGGCCAGCTCTCCAATTTCATCCTTGGACATGATCGGAACACGTGTACCGTACTCACCCATTGTGATTAAATCGGCAGCCTTCTTAAGCTGCTGAAGGGGCCTTGTAATTCTTGAAAATAAAAAGAAAGCAAAGAACGTAGTCATGAGAAACCCTACAATAGACACATACACAAACAACTTGAGCATATACCATTGTGTTGCTTCTAGAGATTGCAGCGATTGGTAGAGCACTACGGCTCCTTGAATACCGCCTTGCTGGTCACGCAGCGGTACCGCTGCCGCCAGATACTCCGTACCGGTCAGGAACTTGCCGCTTTCATCTCTGCCGATTTGTTTGATGATCGTTTGTGATTCCATAACCTGTTTGAGTTCATCTTCGCTAAAAAAATCCGATGCATGATATGACGCTACACTACTGTCTGCACTAACCGGGATGGACATCTCTTCATAGTTGCTTTTAACCAGCAGCATTCTGGCATCCTGCAAGCTCAGAAGCTCGTTACTCAGCTGATAGAACTTTAAATCATCCAAATGCCTCGTCGCCTCAAGCGAAAATTGGTTGGCCAGCTTCTGAATATCGTTCTTCTGGTCCTTCGCTTGAGAAAAATAATTTTCCATATAATTAACAAGAAAAAAGCCCAGTATGAGCAGTACTACCGCAACTAGGCCAATAATCGTAATCCACAGCTTTCCTACAACCGATCGAAAGATAAACACTTTATTTGGGCACCTCTAGCTTATAGCCTACTCCCCACACCGTTGTGATCATAGCTGCAGCATCCGGGGATACTTTGTTTAATTTTTCACGCAAACGCTTGACATGGGTATCTACCGTACGAAGATCACCAAAAAACTCGTAATTCCATACGTCCTTCAGCAGCTCTTCGCGGGAGAAGACCTTGTCCGGCGAAACCGCCAGGTAATGCAGGAGCTCATATTCCTTAGGTGTTAGCGCCACCTCTTGCCCCCCAGCGGTTACGCGGTGAGCGTCATGCTCGATTACGAGATTTGGAAATACAATGTTGTTGCTCGAGCTAGCATCCTTAGATAGATACGCGGTCGCCGAAGAGCGTCGAAGAATAGCTTTCACCCGATATATCACTTCACGCGGACTGAACGGCTTAACTACATAGTCATCCGCACCGACCTCAAACCCGCTGACCCGGTTCGTCTCTTCGCCCTTAGCTGTAAGCATAATAACCGGTGTAGACTTGACTTGACGGAGTCTTGCGCATACTTCGATACCATCAATACCGGGCAGCATGACATCGAGCAAAATCAAATCGTAATCCGAATCCACGGCCATACGAAGCGCTGTTTCACCGTCTTCAGCCTCTTCGATGATGTAGCCCTCCTTTTCCAGGTACATGCGCAGCAGTCTGCGGATCCGTTCTTCGTCATCTACTACTAAAATACTTGCATTCAATTCCATATCCTTCACATCCTATTCCCGACTTCATTTTCATTCATAACGAGAACATTAAACGCCTGCGTAGGAATGTAAACCTGCGATGACCAGGTTCACCCCGACAAGTGTAAACATAACAACTAGAAACCCGATGACGCAGAGCCACGCGGAACGCTTACCCTGCCAGCCTCGAGACAGACGAAGATGCAGGACAACCGCATAGAACAACCAGGTGATCAGAGCCCAGACCTCTTTAGGATCCCATCCCCAGAATCTGCCCCATGCTTCCTGTGCCCAGATCATAGCGAAGATCAACGCTCCGAGCGTAAAGACCGGGTAACCGATCGCAATAGCCCGATAGCTGATTTCATCCAGGTCTTCCGGATCCATCCCCTTCAAAATGGGACTAATCGTAGCTCCTAACGGTTTACGCGCCACCAGCCGAGCAAGCCCATATAGAATGAGCCCCAACAGGATGGACCAGATAACCGTGTTCAGCTTACGTCCAGCGCTAGCGCCTTCCATCCATGAAGGAGCTTCAAACAAAGGCTTGGTCATTCCAAGGAACGGTGTCATCTCCGTCACCTCCGCTCCATGAGGCTTCACGATAGGAGGCAGCACATAGAGATCACTCTGTTTATTCGTAACTGAAGCGCCTGTCGCATCGGTAGCGGTAACATCTTTAGTAAACACCGCTTTGTAGCCCGAGGCATGAAAGGAAAAAATCGAGCCGATGAAAGCAACCAGCATCAGGATAAAGAAAAGCGTGAACTCTACCCAACGCTGTTCTTTTTTTCGCTCTTGGAAGTACCTGAGTAATTAACGGTGCGAAGCAGGTACATGAGCCCTCCTGCGAAGCCAACTCCGAAGAACGCTTCCCCAGCCGCAGCCGTCGTAACGTGAATTTTCAACCAGTAGCTCTGCAGGGCAGGAATCAATGGCTGAACTTCGCTCGGAAACACGGAAGCATATGCAATCATAATGAAGCCGATCGGTAATGCAAACACGCCCAACACCGGCGTACGATAAATTAAATAAATAATGAGAAAGGCCAGCATAATCATCATGCCTAGAAAGGTCATAAATTCATACATATTAGAAGTCGGGATATGACCAGCCTCATACCATCTCGTAAAAAAGAAAGTGGCTTGGCAGACAAATCCGAGCACGGAAACGGCAAAAGCGACAAATCCCCAACGTTTCGTATGCTCTTCAGGCTTTCTATTGCTCCATGTCTTCCCTGTAATGGAAATGACAAAGAGCAGGAATGCCGCTATATAAACAAAAAATGCGATAAGCAAAAACGTGCTGCTGACGGAACTGAGATTCACTCCTGCTTCCCTCCTCGATCCAAAGTTTTCGGTTCTATAGGAATATGATTTTTATTAAAAACTGCGGCAACTTCATTTCGAAGGCCAAACCAGTTTTTATTGGTGTGCGCCCCCATAGTCAGCTTACCGTCATCGATACGCAGCCAAATCCGGCGGTGCTGCCAATAAAAGCCCATAATGACACCGATCATAAAGATGGCCGCACCTACCCAAATATACGGCATCGCTTTATCGACGCGGATATTTAAAAAGGACGTGTATTCCGAGAATTTTACGCCTTCCATCGATCCTACAGCCAAATTCAGCTTTTCACTGATCGCTCCGTTGATGGAATCTTGACTGAATGCTTCTTTATCAATCTGACGAGGGAAATACATATAAGGCTCTCCCCCTCGGCAAGTCCTGGACCGGATATACTAAAGATAAAGGCTGGCGCCTTCGGTTCATTGGACTTACTGATCGGCTGTCCCTTTTCGTCAATGCCAAATTCTGGGAAGTACCCTTTCAGCTTGAGTTTATAAGGTCCAGCTTGGTATTCATCCTTCGGATTGTTCATGGGAAGTTCGAACGATCCGTATACTTCACCCGTCTGAGGATTACTGAGCGTCGGTTTCACAGAGATAAGCTGAAGTGATTGCCTATAATCGAATTGATAGGCTTTTAGCCCCTTATAGTCCAGCGGTTCGTTGACGAGAATGTTGGAGCGATGTACCTCTTCCAGCACCGGCTCTTTCGTAGGGTCGTCGCAGTTTGCCGTACAATGGTAGAGTACAGCTTGTGTTTCGTAAGTCTTAGGAACAATCTGTCCTTTATCCTTGATGCTTTGCGGAAGCGCGTTATCGTCATACAATTCAAGCGTAAACTTCTCATTTTTCAAATAATAAGAGGTGTGAGGAATCTGTTTAGTCTCCCCTTCAAGAATCCCCATGTATTGATCCATGTGCCAACCGGGAATGCTTCTCATTAGCACACCGAGCAAAAAAATAATCAATCCGATGTGATTAATATACGGTCCCCAGCGGCTGAACCGGTATTTTTCCGCTAGAAGAGCCGTACCGCTTTCATCCGTATGTACTCGATAATGCTTCTTGCGAAGTGCTTCAGCCATTTGGCTAGTCCACTGAACCTCTTCTTGACCTTCCGGCATTTGACCGGAGTAAGTTACCTTTTGCCTAGTTAAAAAGCTGATGTGTTTACGTATTTGCTGCTTCGATAATGCCTTGTATAGCGGCAGCACGCGATCTAAGCTGCATATGACCAGCGAGGTGCCGATCATGAAAAGCAGAGTAATGAACCACCAGGAATTGAAGGTATGGGACAGTCCAAGCTTATAATAAATCGTTCCTAACGTTCCATAGTTTTGTTCATAATACGCGGCCGGATCCATGTCGAGAAACGTATTCTCTTGCGGGTATATGGTCCCTACAGCGGAAGCCAATACAGTTGCAGCAATGATATATACGGCTATTTTTACCGAAGAGAAGAAATTCCAGACCCTATCCAGGATAGACGGGTTTGCTTTTTGCGAACGCCTGGCCATACCGTCATAACGCATTTCGAGAATCTCACTGCCATCCGCATCCTCCAAGGGCTTCCCGCAGGCTTCACAAAGCGTGGTGCCAATATGATTCTGGTGCCCGCACTCACATTTCGTATTGGTAAACATGATGTACCTCCTCGAAGTTTTCTGCGAGGAAAACTTGCTTGTTCAATTGGTTCTTTTGATTATTTGGCTCCAGTAAGCGAGGACAGTGTCTGATCTATATAAGCTTCATCCATCTGACCGATTCGCTTCACCGCGACTCTCCCCTCTGAATCAACAAAGAAAGTTGTGGGGTAGTCCATGACGCCATACTTCTTACGCACTTCTTCCTTGGCATCCAGCAGCACCGGCAGGTTCAAGCTGTATTGATCCATGAAGCCCTGAACCGTGACTTTGTTCTTGTCCACGTTAACCTCCAGGAACACAACTCCTTTTTGGCTCCACTTCTCATACATTTTCTGTAGCGAAGGCATTTCCTCTTTGCAAGGAGGACAGAACGTCCCCCAAAAATTCACCAGCACGGGCTTGCCCTTATAATCCGACAATTGGTGCGTCTTGCCATCCAGCCCGACCAACGAAAAATCGACAGCTTTATCCCCTTCTTGCGGGTATTTTTTGCTGTCCGATGCAGACAAATTTGTGATAATGGTAAACACGCCAATAACGAGTACAATGGCAAAGATACCGATTTGTACCCATTTCTTATTTGCACCCATGATTGTCATCACCTTCATTATTCACATTGTAATCCATTTCACAAACGTTTCTAAATTCATTATAACGAAAAGAAGGCCAAACACTATTGGCCTTTTTGAATATTATGTGTCTGGTTAGCCGCTTCCACGAGCTCTTTGACTTCACCAGCCGTCAGATGGCGGTACTTGCCCCGCGGCAAACCGGTCAAAAAGATAGGACCGAATTTAATACGTTTAAGCTTGATCACGGGGAATGAAATCGCCTCAAACATCCGCCGCACTTGTCGATTTCTGCCCTCGTAGATGGTGATTTCGACAACCGATTCATTCTTTTCAGGATTGACATCCGCGTACTCCACTTCTGCAGGCGACGTCATGCCATCCTCCAGCTCAATGCCGTTTCTAAGCTTGTCCAGCAGGGTTCCGTGCGGTACACCTTTAACGGTAGCCTGATAAGTTTTAGGTACATGATGCTTCGGATGTGTCAAGAGATGTGCAAATTCCCCGTCATTGGTCAGAAGCAGCAGTCCTTCGGTATCGTAGTCCAATCGGCCGACCGGATATACGCGTTCCCTAATCCCCGGCAAGAAATCTGTGACGACCTTACGACCGCCGGGGTCGGTCGCACTCGTGATGACGCCTTTCGGTTTATTCAACATCAAATACAGCTTCTTCTGCTGATTGATGGTACGTCCGTCCACTTTAATTTCATCCTGTTCCGGGTTTACCTTCACGCCAAGCTGCGTTACCACTTCCCCATTTACCTGAACACGGCCCGCTAGGATGATTTCTTCACTCTTACGGCGTGAAGCGATCCCCGCTTCCGCTAACACTTTTTGCAGTCTTTCCATGCTCCGCTTTCACCTCAAAGCTAATGATAACGATTTATGTCGAAAATCACAAGAGCAAGGAGTTCTAGGCGAAGACCAAGTAGCAAATGAAGATCGAAGCTATGAAGCCGACCAGATCCGAGATCAGACCGACTTTTAGTGCATAACCCGCTTTGCGGATGCCAATCGCGCCAAAATAAACGGTGATAACATACAGCGTGGTATCCGTACTGCCTTGTACAGTAGAGGCGATTCTGCCAATCATAGAATCCGGTCCAAATTGCTGGATCAAATCTGTCGTGAACGCTAGTGATCCCGCTCCGGTAATGGGGCGCAGGATCGCAAGAGGAAGGACCTCTGTAGGAATGCCCATGCTTTCGAAGAAAGGACGCATCCACCCAATTAGCATATCCATCGCACCTGAAGCACGGAAGACCGAAATTGCGACCATCATTCCTACGAGATGCGGAATAATCTTGATCGCTGTGTCAAAGCCTTCCTTAGCTCCGTCCACAAAGGATTCATATACCGGCACTTTTCGATAGGCGGCGAATAAAGGAATGAAGACGATCATGACCGGAATGGCCCATGCAGAAATGATTGAGACGATCGAATACACGGAGTATCATCCTTTCAACAGGAAAGTGGGACTTATGAGCCGGACAAGCTTGATCGTTTTCGGTACCATCGGTCAACCAGTATAGCCGCCGCGGTGGAGATGGCAGTCGCGATTAACGTTGTGCCTACGATCTCCGCCGGGTTTACGGAATTATAATTCATCCGGATGGCAATCAGGGTGGTTGGAATCAGCGTAATGCTCGATGTGTTGAGCGCCAGAAGCGTACACATGGCGGGACTTGCCGTTTCTTTATTGGCATTCAGCTTTTGCAGCTCCTGCATCGCTTTAATTCCCATCGGTGTCGCCGCATTCCCAAGCCCGAGAATATTCGCGCTCATATTGGACATGATGTAGCCAATCGCTGGGTGGTTCTTCGGAACACCAGGAAACAGGAAGCGGACAAGCGGTCTCAACAAGACAGCCAGCTTCGATAATAATCCTGCATCCTCTGCAATTCTCATCATACCGAGCCAAAAAACAAGAATGCTGATCAAACCAAAGCAAACTGTAACGCCGCTTTTCGCACCGTCGAAGGCAGCCTGCGTGACTGCCTCCACATTTCCGGTTGCTGCCGCAACCACAAATCCCGCTACGATAAAAAACAACCAAATCCAGTTAACCATGCGCCAGGCCTCCCTTTAATCGTTCATCCTGCACCGGAGACGGAGAACAGCTCCTGGAGCAGCATCCTGAGCAGCAACCCGTATCGGGATACCCAGGTCCCTTGATAAGGCTCTGAGAATTGGAACACCGATTGATCCTGCTGATTTAATCGCGTGCTTCCAGGTTCAAACAAAGGCGTCGTGCTAATGAGCCTGTCATTCATGTAGAGTTGGAGAACACCTCGATCTCCCAAACGGTACGCTGTACTATCCGGGTTTACAACGGCAACTTTCTTCGTGATTTTCGTGCTCTCTCCCTCTGCCAAGGGATACGAAACCGTTCTTCCCACTACCCATGTTTGGCCTGGTACCGCATCCCCTTTTAAAACCAGCTTCTGCAGCGGATAGTACTCAAAGCCATACTCCAACAATCTCGCGTGATCAGCCCAGTCATTAGGGTCATTCAATGTAACAACCGCAAGCTGCTGACCGTTTCGGGTTGCTGAGGAGACAAGGCATCGTTTGGCAAGCTTCGTATATCCGGTTTTCACGCCGTCGGCTCCATCAAACATCCCGAGCATCTTGTTCTTATTCAGCCATGTGTAATCCCAACTTTCATTGGGATTTGGTACTTTTTTGATTTTGGTGCTGACAATCTCCTGAAACGTCGGATTTTTAAGCGCATATGCGGTCAGCTTCGCCATATCGTTCGAACTGGACTGATTCCCTCCATTTTCGTCCAAACCGGACGGATTGTTGAAATTCGAATGCTCCATCCCGAGCATTTTTGCTTTCTCATTCATCATGTATATAAATCCGTCTACACTGCCTCCTACATGCTCGGCAATCGCAGTGGCCGCATCGTTACCCGAACGAAGCATCAAGCCGTACAGCATATTGTGAAGTGTCATCTCTTCCCCCAGCTTCAAATAAATCGAGGAGCCCTCTTTGCCAAAGGCTGTTTTACTTACCTTTACCTTATCGTCCAAGTTTCCGTTCTCAATTGCCACAATTGCCGTCATAATTTTTGTTAAGCTTGCAATCCGCATCGGAACGTCCCCTTGCTGGCTGTACAAAATACGCCCGGATTCTACATCAATCAGCGCAGCGCCAACTGCATTTGTACCAATCTTAGGCGGTGCAGCCTCCACGATTTGCATGGGAATAAGGCCTATCATCATGAGCACGGAACACAACAATGTTACCAACCAATTTCTCTTCATGTTTTTCCTCCTACAGTTATGAAACTTAGACCTGTTTTCCTAGTGGACAGCTGCATGGCCGGCCATCCCTCTGGTTATGAGTAGGACTGACAAAACTTTGTACAAGTATATGCGATGCACTTCAGGATATGTCCAGGCTCTTATTTTCATATTCCCGATGGTCCTGCTCGGAAGAAATTCATCGAGGAAACGATTTCTTCGTCCAAACAGGACGATCGTTATTGTCAAGGTTCATGTGAAGCAAACGTATGTAACTTATACTTCCATAAAAAAAAGCTGTCCCTGAGGACAGCCGCCATAAGCCTGATTATACAATAAAGTTCTGATTTTCGATGTTCGTAACATTCGTGGAGCCGGATGCACCTGCGGTGGACAATGTGCCGGTGGACTTGCTTGCAGTCCCCTTCATCATACTTTGAATCTTGTCAACAACCTGGGGTGCCGAATCAATCAAGCGTTCCAGAATATGAGTTTGATTATCGAGAGGAACGACTTTTACACCGCTTTTCCCTACAACCAAGAAAGCAATTGGAGTAATGGAAACACCACCGCCGCTACCGCCGCCAAAAGGAAGTGCGACTTTGGCATTAAGCGCGTCATTGCGGTTTACCGAGTTGCCCTCAATTTCAATTTCAGAGTCAGTAGTAAACTCACTGCCGCCTGCGGCGAAACCGAAGCCAACTTTGGAGATTGGCATAATCACACTGCCGTCAGGGGTTTCTACCGGATCGCCTACTATCGTATTTACGTCTACCATTTCTTTAATATTTTCCATTGCTACTTTCATAAGACCTTGGATTGGATGTTCAGACATTTTCATATTCCTCCTGTCGAAAACATGTAGTGATAAGCAAGATTAGGTTAACCATCCCTAAGTGGAATTATGTAAGCTTACGAAGCAGGCTTCATTCGAGGCTTTCTAAGCATTTCGTACCAAACCCGAAGTCCTCCCTTCACTTTGGAGATGCGAATGACTAGCGCGATACCCGCCCACATGACATGCCATGTGCGAATGCGGCCCTTACATACGAATTCGGTTGAAAAATAGGTTGCATTATATTGAGGGGTAACTGCTACCTTCGGCTTTGACAGCATTTGAATAAAACGGATGCCGAAGCCAAGAAGCGAAGATTTAATAGCCCAGATGGCACCTGTAGTTATCGCAGTTTCCGGCGCATCGCCCACACCGACACGCGTTATCCAAGATAAGTGTGTAACTTGCGCCTTAGCAATCGTCTTTTTCATCCAGTCGTACAATTGAGCTGTGTGCTCCAAGATGACTTTGGCATTCTTGAAAAATTCTAAAACTTTTTCTTTCGTGATGTGTTCCTTGGCCTGCCCTTCTAATGAAGCCTGTGTTTGATTCACAGCCTCCGTTTTCACCAGAACCCCCTTATGAAGTCCCTTGAACTGAATAACCGGAATCACATAGCGGAATCGAACGATTCCAAACAAAGCCCGAATTTCAACGAAGAGCTGATCGTTGTCCTTCACTCGGGAAAAATAAAAATCACCGTATATTTGGCTCGATAGGACAGCAATCAAGACGATGATCAACAAAATACAGGCTGCTCCGATCCAGAACAAGACATCAGTCCCTCCTCACATAGCTAGTTGCTTGACTAGTTGCTTGACCACGAACTCTAACTGCAAGAGTAATATCTGCCTTAACAAAGGATTTCTCGCATGGTTAGTATAGCCTGCAATTTGAAGGGGAATGCATCCAAGCTTACTGCAACATGCAAAAAAACCATCTGCTGCAGAGCTTCGTGCCCAATCGCGATGGTCTTATTAGAGAGTTATGTCATAGGTGTCTACATGTCTTCTTTTTTCATATCTTCAAAAGTCATTTGTTGGCCGTCCAACCGATCAAAAAGCATCCTTGTCTCCTCTTCCAAGTCAATTCCAGCTTGAAAGCTCGTAGAGTCAGGGAGCTCCTGCAACGAGTTCAGACCGAAATACTCCAGAAACTGTTTGGATGTTCCATATAAAATAGGTCTGCCCACGGCTTCAGCCCGGCCTACCTCCTCAATCAAGTCTTTGGCCATGAGTGTCTGCAGCGCCCTGTCGCACTTCACGCCGCGGATTTCTTCAATCTCTACTCGGGTAATCGGCTGCTTATACGCAATAATAGATAACGTTTCCAACGCAGCCTGTGAAAGCGATGACCTGGAAGGTGTATAAGCCAACCTCTCAAAATAGGGAGCGTGCTCCGCAAGGGTAGTTAACTGATAAGAACCTGCCACTTCAACGATTTGGATGCCCCGTCCTTTTCGCTTGAAGTCTTTCCGCATATCCTGAATCATATCTTTCACCAAGTAAGCATCCAATTCCAGCACTTCTGCCAGCTGCTTGATATCTAGTCCTTCGTCTCCGGAAGCAAAGAGCAGCCCTTCAATAACGGATTTCGTCTGCTGAATATTGAGTGTCAATGTCAGGTCCCTCCTCTTTAGCATGGATCACGATGTCTTCAAACAGCTTGTGCTGAAAGCATACGATTTTCTTCACCTTCATCAGTTCGAGAATTGCCAGAAATGTAACTACGATTTCCTCACGCGTCATTTCGAAATCAAACAGCTTGGAGAATAACAATTTCCCACCCTTAGATTTGAGCAGGCTGACCACCTCTCCCATACGCTCCTTGACTGAAATTTCATCTCTGCGTATTTTGGCGACCGTATTACGATTGGTCAGCTTCCGCAAAGTGCGCTGGAAGGCGATTAGCAAATCGGCAACATCCAGTCCCTCAACCGGGTTTTCCTGAATTTCAGGCAAAAATGGTGTCAGGTCCTCAGGCTCTCTTGTAAATACTCTACTGCGTTCTACTTCTTTATCGCGTAACATGTCCGCTATCGATTTATATTTACGATACTCAATCAGCTTCTGTACGAGCTCTGCGCGCGGATCAAGCTCATCGTCGAATTCATCGTAGTATTCATCCTCAAATTCAATGACAGGAGGCTTCGGCAGCAGCATTCGGCTCTTAATGGAAAGCAGCGTTGCAGCCATGACCAGAAATTCACTCGTAACCTCCAGCTCCAGCTCCTGCATAGCTTGTACAAATTCCAAGTATTGATCGGTGATCTCTTTAATCGGAATATTATATATATCTAGTTCATTCTTATCAATCAGATGCAGCAGCACATCAAGGGGGCCTTCAAAGGCGGCGAGCTTATATGTCACTTTCATCCATGTTGTTCCCCCTTCATTTACAATGAAAATACATTCATCACTGCCTGCGCTGCAACCGGATACACATGTTCCAGGGCCCATTGGCCGATCGGCGTTATTAATAATATCAAAACGAGCAGCAGCCCGTAACGTTCATTTCGTTGAAACCAGCCTTGTTTCTGTGCAGGTAATAAGCCACGCACAATATGCCACCCGTCAAGCGGGTATAAAGGTAAAATATGTATAAGAACAAGCATGACATTCACAATGATACCGTACTGAATGTAAACCTTCCACATTTCAATAGAAAAGTTTTCGATCTTGCCTGTATCCCAAGCGGGAAGGTAGAAATAAAGCCACCAAAAAAAGAATACGAGCAGCAAATTGGATAGCGGACCTGCGGCATAAACGAGTGTATGATACAGACGGGGGTACTTTTGGAAGTGTTCTTTACGGATCGTCAAAGATTTTGACCAGCCGTAAGGTCCGAATAAAACCATCGCAAGCCCCAGGGCGTCTAGACGCGCCAAGGGGTTCAGCGATAATTTATAATGCTCCCGGGCGCTGCGGTCTCCTAGAAGCCATGCAGTAAACAAATGCGAAGCATCATGGACCGTCATGGCAATCAGGAAGGCAACCAGCCTGGGAAGCAAGGTTTCCAAATGGAAATAAGATGTCATTAGGAACTGAACTGTTTGGTTAAATTCGCCATTTCAATTGCTGTTACCGCAGCTTCCCAGCCTTTATTCCCTGCTTTCGTACCTGCGCGCTCCACCGCTTGTTCAATGGAATCCGTCGTCAGCACTCCGAAGATAGTAGGAATTCCGGTTTTTAGCGAGATCGCGGATACCCCTTTGGCCACTTCATTACATACATAATCAAAGTGAGGCGTGGAGCCGCGAATTACCGTTCCCAACGTAATAACCGCGTCGTACTTTCCGCTTTCGGCCATTTTTTGCGCAATTAGCGGAATTTCGAATGCACCAGGAACCCAAGCAATTTCGACCTCATCGTCTTGCACGCCATGTCTCTTCAGAGCATCTTGAGCGCCTCCAAGAAGCTTAGAGGTAATGAATTCGTTGAATCGTCCTACAACAATTCCGTATTTTAAATTTTGGGAAACTAAATGTCCTTCGTAAATTTTAGCCATGAGAGATACTCCCTTTCTTTATTTTCTAATGTCCTGTTGCTCTACTGTTTCGTATTAAATGCCGCTGCCGGATTCGTGAAACTTCAGCATGTGGCCTAATTTTTGCTGCTTCGTGTGCAAATAATTGAGATTATGCTCCTTGCTTTCCATTTGAATCGGTACGCGCTCAACCACCTCAAGCCCGTAGCCTTCCAAACCGCGGATTTTGCGCGGATTGTTCGTCAAAAGCCGCAGCTGGCGTACGCCAAGATCCTTCAAAATTTGCGCGCCGATGCCATAATCCCTCAAGTCAGGGGCAAATCCAAGCTTTATATTCGCTTCTACCGTATCCAATCCCTGCTCTTGAAGCGCATAAGCCTTCAATTTGTTGATGAGTCCGATTCCACGGCCTTCCTGTCGCATATATAATAATACACCACAGCCCTCTTCATCAATCTGTTTTAATGCTGCTTCGAGCTGGGGACCGCAATCGCAGCGGTGAGAATGGAAAATATCGCCCGTCAAGCATTCTGAGTGAACCCTTACTAATGTGGGACGCGATGAATCGATCGTTCCTTTGACAAGAGCGATATGCTCCTTGTTATCCAGCTGATTGGTGTATGCGATCGCTTTAAAAGTTCCAAAGTCGGTAGGGAGCTTAATCTCAACCTCTCTCTCTACCAGCTTCTCTTTCTGATTGCGGTAATGAATCAAATCCTGGATTGTAATGATCCGCATCTGGTGCTGAGCGGCTACTTCCATCAGATCAGGAACACGCGCCATCGAACCGTCTTCCTTAATCACCTCGCAAATCACAGCAGCCGGATAAGACCCGCACATTCTGGCGAGATCCACAGCCGCTTCCGTGTGGCCTGCTCTGCGCAGAACACCGCCTTTTTTGGCGATCAGCGGAAAAATGTGTCCGGGGCGACGAAACTCATGCGGCTTTGTTTTTGGATCAATCAAAGCCTGAACGGTTCTAGAACGCTCGTGAGCGGAAATCCCCGTACTGGTTTCAACATGATCTACCGAGACGGTAAAAGCCGTCCCATGATAATCCGTATTGCGTGACACCATGGGAGGCAAATCCAGCTCTTGTGCACGTTCTTCGGTGATCGGCACACATACGAGCCCCCGTCCTTCCTTGATCATGAAATTAATGACTTCAGGTGTGGCTTTATCAGCTAGTGCAATGAAGTCTCCTTCATTCTCACGGTCTTCGTCATCGACAACGATAATAACTTTGCCCATCATGAGGTCGTAGATCGCTTCTTCAATTTTATCGAACTGAATATCTGTCATAGGTCCCCCTCCTCCTTGTTTGGTTTTCATCAATCACATAAAGCCGTGTTCAGCTAAAAAATCAGCGGTTAATGCGGATTTTTTCTTTCCCGTTTTATCGGACTGACCGAAGAACAACAGCCGTTCCATATATTTACCAAGCACATCACACTCGATGTTGACGGTATCACCGGGATGTTTATCCTCCAGCACCGTTTGTGACAACGTATGGGGTATAATCGACACGGAAGCATAGGCATCCGTTACCTCCACAATTGTCAAGCTAATACCGTCAATGGTGATTGAACCACTTGGCAGCATGTATTTAAAGAAGTCCTTATCCTCCGGCTCGAACCGGTACACCACCGCATTCTCTTCCGGCTTACGGGACACGATTACTGCAGTCGTATCGACATGTCCTTGCACGATATGACCTCCGAATCGGCCATTTGCCGCCATGGCGCGTTCCAGATTAACCCGTGCTCCGGATTGCAGCGTGCGCAAATTTGTCTTGCGGTACGTTTCGGGCATGACATCGACAGAGAAGGAGTCAGAGTCAAATGAAACCACCGTTAAGCATACGCCATTCACGGCTATGCTGTCACCCAATTTCACATCCTTGAGCACTTTATTAGCCCCAATCGTTAGTACCATAGCTTGACCTTGACTATGGATACGGCGCATGCTGCCGATTTCCTCAATGATTCCGGTAAACACGATTACTCCCCACTTTCATAGACCGGATATCCGGTCAAGCATACATCTTGACCGAACTGCTCGACCTTCACGCGGTCAAGCGTCAATGCGTCTCTCATCAGCTCGAAGCCTTCGAAGCTGATATTGTCCGGTGCGGCTGCGCCGCCTCCGATAATCTTCGGTGCAAAGAACAGCACCAGCTTATCGACCAGGCGCCGTTCAATCATGGCGCCGTTCAGGACACCTCCACCCTCGAGGAGGATGGAGCCGATCTCCCGCTCGCCCAGCAGCCGCATGGCGAGTGTCAAATCCACCTGCGGGCCGCTGCCGCAGGTGAGCACCGTCACGCCGCGCGCTTCCAGCGCGGCGCGGCGTTCCGCCGGCGCCTGTGCGCTGGCGAGCAGGATCGTCGGCTGACGATCCTGCTCCTGCAGCACACGGGCGCCGAGAGGGGTGCGCAGCAGCGAGTCTGCGACGATCCGTACCGGCTGCACAGCCGGTACGTCGCCGCGCGCGCTGAGCAGCGGGTCGTCGGCGATGACGGTCTGCACGCCGACCATGATGCCCTGATGCCGGTGGCGCAGGGCATGCACGACAGCGCGGGACGCTTCGCCCGTGATCCACTTGCTGTCGCCGATGCGCGAGGCGACCTTGCCGTCCAGCGTGCTCGCCGTCTTGAGCGTCACGAAGGGCTGCTTCGTGACGATATACTTACGGAACGCCTCGTTGATCGAGGCGGCTTCCTGCTCGAGAAGCCCAACGCTCACCTCAATACCGTGAGCGCGCAGCTTCTCGATTCCCGAACTCGGCTACCTGCGGGTTCGGGTCCATCCCGGCGACGACGACGCGGGCGACGCCGGCTTCAATGAGCCGATCGCTGCAGGGCGGCGTCCGTCCGTAGTGGCTGCACGGCTCCAGTGTGACGTAAGCCGTGCAGCCCTTGGCCTCCTCGCCGGCCATCTGCAGAGCGAGGACTTCGGCATGCCCTTGGCCGCGCTTCAAGTGCGCGCCCATGCCGATAATGCGTCCATCCTTAACCAGGATGCAGCCAACCACCGGATTAATGCCGGTCTGACCTAAGGCGCTTTCTGCCATTTGAAGTGCCAAACGCATGTAAGATTCATCATCTAACAGCTTCACGGAACATTTCTCACCCCTTCGCTTTCAAAACAAAACAAAAAGCCCCGTCCAGAGTTGGATAGGGGCCATTATAAGATCAGATCAGCACGAAATAAGCTGCGATGAAACGTGCAAGCGTTTTTCCGGTAAGCTAAAAAAACGGGAACCACTTCGTCACTAAAGACGAACTGCCCGGATGATTACATACGGAAAAAACATACACGTGTATCGAACCTATAATCGTGGTTCACCCTTCTCCCATCCAGACTATACTGTCGGTCCCGGAATTACACCGGGTCAGCCGCAGAGAAGCTGTCGCAAAAATAACGCTAAACGCTTCAATACGGGTCACGGACTGAATGCCCTAACTGCTTGCGCCGTATAGGACATATCACCGCCGGTGGGGAATTTCACCCCGCCCCGAAGGTATACACAATATGTTCAGTATACAAAGGAAGGTGTTTCCTGTCTATACTGTAATTTTTATTTTTACACTTCTACGATTTCTACTTTTTCCATTTTGTCTCTGCCCTTAAATGCATCGACATATTCCATACCTTTGACCACTTTACCAAATACGGTATGTTGGCCGTCGAGGTGTGGCTGGGGTTGGTAGCAAATGTAGAACTGGCTTCCGCCTGTGTTACGGCCGGCGTGAGCCATAGCCAATGTGCCGCGCTCATGCTTGTTAGGGTTAATTTCGCAATTGATTTGGTAGCCAGGACCGCCTGTTCCTGTTCCAGTCGGGCAACCGCCTTGTGCAACGAAGCCAGGAATTACGCGATGAAACACAAGACCGTTATAGAAACCGTCATTTGCAAGCTTCTCGAAGTTCGCAACTGTGTTCGGAGCATCCTTTTCAAATAGATCGATCACGACTTGTTCGCCACCGGCGAGTGTAATTTTTGCTTGTTTGGCCATGTAAGGTCCACTCCTTTAGACAATAATAACCTATTGTACTATGAAAGCATCCGTTTCACAAATTTACCGGTTTGCCGTTCACTCTACGATGTTAGCATTTCTGCCACTTACCCTAATTTTTGTGAAATATCACACAGAAATGAATGGATCGTTTTGTTATACTGATGATGTAACTGATGCTAATATATGGAAAGCGATGAAAACGTTTCTTTTATCTGGGCACTTTGGAAACGTTGGAGCTTAGTAGTGCAACCGGCCATCTTCTGTTTCTAAGATGGTCTTTTTGATTTTTCTGGAGGAAACTTTCATGCAGATTCTCGAATGTGAACGTATTGCCTTTCAATTAGGCATTTCCTCAGACACGCTTGAAGCTTGGAAAAAACAGCTTCAGGAGCAATTGGACACTAATGAGCAACAGCCTCCGTCCAAAGTCTTCCACTCCCGTCTTGTCTTATCTACGATTTCATAATTCCTCCATGTAACTCCTCATTTGTGCGAGTACATCTTCCCCACTGAAGATGTCTCGCCTTTTCTTTATGTATGAAAGCTGCCGGTCCTATAGAGCTAAGCCGGCAGCATGCCATAATTTATTCGCTACGTGTTTTGCACCTCGATAATGTCATCTAACGATGATCCCTGCTGATTGGCAGCTGCAAGTATATGCTGGTCTGCTTCACAAGCTCCCTGAATAAGCTCTGCCGCTTGTGCCTGTTGATTCAGCTGTTTTTCGATTTGACCAATCCCATGGGCGCCTTGATGATTTCTGCTCGATGTCATGTCCATTCCTCCTTTGATCTATCGAATCGATTGTTACTATGCTCGATCATAGAGGGGTTTATGCCTGCTGAATCATCACATAAAAAGGCAAAGAGACTGCTTTTGGCGCAGTCTCCAATTTGTAGATAAAGCCTCATTCCTTATGAGCTAACCGATTTGCTTACTTGCTTCATTCGTTCTGGAATGACATCATTTCCAACGATATCATTGTACGTTTCACGTTTGACAACCAAATCACTCTGACCGTCTTTAACAAAGACGACAGCCGGTCGACGTATGCGGTTATAATTACTTGCCATAGCATAGTTATAAGCTCCTGTGCAGGATACCGCGAGCACATCGCCAACGTGAACTTTTGGTAATTGGATGTCCCAAATCAGCATATCTCCGCTTTCGCAGCATTTGCCTGCAATGGAGACAACCTCCTCCGGTTGTTCGGTTGCCCGGTTCGCCAGCATCGCCTCATACTCCGATTCGTAGAGGGCAGGCCGCGGGTTATCGGTCATGCCTCCGTTCACCGCTATATATTTACGAACACCTGGAATGTCCTTTGTAGTACCGATCGTGTAAAGCGTTGTGCCGGCATCGCCTACAATGCTGCGGCCCGGCTCGACCCAAATCTCTGGAAGCGGATAATCGTTCGCTCCGAAGTTTTCTTTAATCGCGTCAGTTATTGCCTTTACATATACAGCAACCGGAAGTGGTGTATCTCCTTCCATATAACGGATGCCGAAGCCTCCGCCCAGATTGATTACAGGGAAGATCACACTTAGCTCCTTGCGCACCTCAACGGCAAATGCAGCTACTTTCTCAGCCGCCATACGGAATCCTTCCACCTCAAAGATCTGGGAGCCAATGTGGGAATGAACTCCCAGAAGCTGCAGATGTGCTTGCTCAGAAGCTTCTTTAATGGCACGAAACGCCGATCCGTTCCCCAAATCGAAGCCGAATTTAGAGTCAGTTTGTCCCGTTGAAATATATTCGTGAGTGTGCGCCTCCACACCGGGCGTGATGCGCAGCAGAATGTTTACTTTTTGGCGTTTTTCACCTGCAATGGCATTGAGCAGCTGCAGCTCGTCGAAGTTGTCTACAACAAAGCAGCCGATTCTGGCGTCGATTGCCATTTCAATCTCTTCCGGTGTTTTGTTGTTTCCGTGGAAATGAATACGTTCGGCTGGAAAACCTGCTTGCAGTGCCGTATATAATTCACCATCGGATACGACATCCAGTGACATGCCCTCTTCCTCAACAATGCGGCACATCGCCATCACCATGAATGCTTTACTTGCGTATGCAACCTGGTATTTAAGCCCCGACGCTTGAAAAGCGCTCACAAATTCACGGCAGCGCTGTCTGACCAACGCTTCGTCAAAAACATATAACGGCGTGCCGTATTCGCTGACAAGAGCTGTTGCGTCGACACCGCCGATTTCGAGGTGGCCTTTATTGTTTATTTTGCTAGTACCGTGTAAATACATAGCTCCTGTTTCCCCTCTTCCTTATGTGCATTACAATTAAAAGTATCATAATGCAAATGCTTTTGACAATACAGGCGCAGGCAATAAAAAGAAATGGGCGGCTATGCCCCCATCTCTTCTACTCGTTCGTATCCTTGATTTCATATTTCCTACTTCTTTTTCGGTTGGCGCGTACCGTCGATCGGCTTTGTGATGCTCAGGCGCGTCTTTCCTGACAGCACAGGACGCCGCACCAAAATTGCAAAGAAGCCTTTTGCATTGAAAGGAATAAGCGGCCACATATAAGGAGTGTTGTAGGATCTTCTAGTGGCCAGCAGCAGCAGCCATATCGTAGAGCCTACAACCAAGCCTGGGACTTTAAAGATCGCTACAGCAATAAGCAGAATCAATCTTGATATCCGATTCGCCAAGCTAAGCTCATAGCTTGGTGTCGCGAACATTCCGATGGATGCTACGGCCAGATACAAAATGACTTCATTGATAAACAAACCTGTCTTGACCGCAATATCTCCAATGAGAATAGCAGCAACGAGGCCCATTGCAGTCGCCAGTGGAGTCGGTGTATGAACCGCCGCCATCCTCATCAAGTCTATCCCGATGTCAGCCAGGAGGAATTGTAAAAACACTGGCAAATGGCTTTCTTTTGCGGCCCGATAAATTCCAATCCTGCCGGTTTGAGTGATGGATCCTGCACCATCAGAAACCAAAGCGGAAGCAGGAATAACGATGCCATAATTCCAGTGAAGCGAACCCAACGGAGATAGGTGCCGATAAACGGGGTTTGCCTATATTCTTCAGCATGCTGCACATGATGGAAAAAGGTCGTCGGCATGATCATCGCACTCGGCGACGTATCCACTAGCACGACAAGGTGCCCCTCCAGCAAATGCGCTGACACGACATCAGGTCTCTCTGAATACCTAACCATCGGATAAGGATTCCAGCCCTTGTTGATAAATGCTTCTTCCAGTTGCTTTTCAGCAAGGGGCAGACCATCGATCTCGACCTTCTTGATTTTATCTTTCACAGATTCTACGAGATTGGCGTCGGCTATGTCATTGATATAACAGACGCAGATATCCGTCTTCGTCCTTTTCCCCACTTGCATGATTTCCAGCTTCAATCTTTCATCCCGCAAGCGTCTACGGATCAAGGTCACGTTCGTCAGCAGCGTTTCTACAAAGCCGTCTCTCGATCCCCTTACAACCCGCTCCAGATCGGGTTCTGCAATGGACCGAACCGGATAGTTTTTCGCGTCCACAGCAATGGCTTGGGTCTCCCCTTCAATAAAGAAGGCGGTACCGCCCATAAGCACTTGTCCGACGATTTCGGACATCTTTTCGTAAGATTTCACCTGTATGTGCGGAATCAAGAGATCGGTTAAGGCTTGTACCGTATTCTCCTCCATACTTTCGGAAGGAGCGTAAGAGAGTCTTGTAATGATATCCGTTAGCACCGTATCCTTGGCAAAGCCGTTGCAGTAAAACATCCCGACGCGCTTATTGCCGAACACCATCTCTCTCATGACTAGATCGAAGCTTTTGTTTAAACCAACCCGCTCTTCCAGCACTCTCTGAACATCCTGAAGACGATCCGGAATATTCTCCTGAACCTTGAGTGCTTTTTCTTCTTCAGTCATATCGATTTCAGGTTCATAGGGCTGTAAATTTCCATTTTCATCAACAGAATATTTCTGCTCAGCACCTTGCTGGCCTTTTTTAATTTCTCCCTTTCTCACGATCACTTTCATCACTTGTCCTCCTTACGTTGTTCGCTTCATAAAATCCCTTAATAGAATAGCCATTCAAAGATGGAGCCCGCCACCTTGCCGAAAATCATGGCCATAAGCAAAAGGATCATATAGGAGCCCATGCCCACCCTCTTAGCAAGAATAGGCAGTACATTGATAATCTCCGTTAAGGCAGCGGCGAGCATGCCGACAAAGCAACCTGCAAACATACCGAATAACGAAGCGCTTAACGGAAATAGGTGGAAATGCACTTCACTGAGATCAATCCAGGTGAATGCTAGTGACCCCGCAACTACCGCAGCTTCATACGTATGAATTTGTTTGTGAGTATGTGTGATTTGCACAAGACGCGGAATAATGTCAAGGACCACAAGGAAAGCAACCATGCCGCTTCCGACCGCGATGCCTCCCGCAAGGCCGATGAAAGCTGCCAAAGCCGCTTCGCCGATCTGCGTAATCACTTCATTTCATTCCTTTCGTGTATCTTTCCGTATTCTTCCGTAATAACGTAGTGATTCACATTTTCTTGATACATAAACATTTCCACTTCTAACGGACTGGGCTCCTCATTGAACTTCTTTTTGAACAGATGGTTAAAAAATATGACCATCCCTACTCCGATGCCTATCGAATACGGAATTTGAAGTATGAGCGGATGCTCGACTCTAGAACCGGTAAGCAGCTCATAAATTCTCTGATGCACTTGCATCATGCTTACGTCCGCATGAAAATTCATGATGGCAAGGCCTGAACCAATAAATAGAAGCAACCAGACTACCCCGATTAACATAGGACTTGGCTTCTTGTTATCCGTGTAAATTTCAAGCAGCACATGCGGTTCGCCGAAATGTTCAATTTGGAGCTCCGGGAATTGTTCTTTTACTTTGCGCACGATCAGCATCATATCAATTAATACGCGATTCCCGTCTTCATGCCGCGACTTATAAATGTTGAGTTGGTTCAGCCTTTCTTCATATTCGGGCTCCACAATCATCTGAGCGATATCGCCTAGACGTACGAAGCTGCCTTTACGAATCTGGGCCCTCCGGCGCAGCCGGATGTAAAGGTACGGAGAGACTTCGACCTGTCTCATCTTCTCACTCCTTTTACCATCCATGTATAGGAGTAGTATGCAAAATATTGATTGGCAATAATCCCTCAAATAACTGGTAAATGCTCCTACCTTTCCTCTAATGAATAAAAATTCTATTTGTTTGGCAATAGTAAGAGAGAAGAAACTATTCCTCATTGAGAAGGGTGATAGAAATGGCAAAATTAGCGTTAACCCTCGTTATCATCGGGGCGCTGAATTGGCTGTTGGTCGGGCTTTTTGAGTGGGATTTGGTCTCAGCACTGCTCGGCGGTGACTCTCATCGTGAATCCTCGGGAATCAGCCGAATTGTTTATTCACTTGTAGGACTTGCCGGCTTATATTGTGTGCGTTTTTACTTTGAAGAGAATGCCGCGGCAAGATAAATCCCGGTACGAAAAAGCCACCGCCTTATTTATTTGCTAAGGGGTGGCTACTTTTTTTGGACGAAAAACGCCCTCCTTTCGAAAGGAGGACGTCATCATTTACTGCGCAATTTGATCTTTAATGGACTGCAATATTTTCTTCTCCAGCCGCGATACCTGGACTTGGGAAATGCCTAGTCGGCTTGCCACCTCCGACTGTGTTTGATCGCGGAAGTATCGAAGGAATACGATAAGCCGCTCCCTCTCGGAAAGCGAGCCGATTGCTTCGTTTAAAGCTAGCTTTTCAAACCACTTCTCGCCGGACTCGTCGGAAATTTGATCCATCAAGGTAATCGGATCTCCATCGTTTTCGAAGACAGTCTCATGAATGGACGTCAAAGGCTTATTCGCTTCCTGTGCGAAAACAACCTCCTCCGCCGTAATCATCAGCTCTTCAGCCACTTCCTTAATTGTTGGAAGCCTACCTAGACGTTTGGATAGCTCATCCTTTGTCTTCCGAATTTTATTGGCTAGCTCCTTTAGTGAGCGGCTGACCTTTAGCGTTCCGTCATCACGAAGAAACCGTTGGATTTCACCGATAATCATCGGGACCGCATAGGTAGAAAATTTGACGTCGTAGGACAAATCAAATTTGTCAACGGACTTGAGAAGGCCGATACAGCCGATTTGAAACAAATCCTCAGCTTCGTAGCCACGATTCAAGAAGCGTTGAACTACAGACCAGACGAGTCGGATGTTGCAGCTGACGAGCGTTTCTCTTGCAATACTGTCTCCGGATTGGCTGAGCGCGATTAACCGTTTGACTTCACTGTCGTCCAAATAACTGTGAGAGGCATGCTTCAAATCAACATCCATAGATCAAACCCCTAATTGTATAAAGCTTTTTTAGATTCAATTCGCTTCATCATTTTAATTTTGGTTCCGACTCCGACAGCCGTCACAACGTCAACTTCATCCATGAAATTTTCCATAATCGTAAAGCCCATCCCTGATCGCTCCAGCTCCGGCTTTGAGGTATATAGCGGCTGCTTCGCCTGCTCCAGATCCTCAATGCCAAGCCCGTTATCCTCGACGGTGATGTGCACCATGTCGTTTTCAATCTGCGTAGATATGGTGATAACTCCATCGGTACGATTGTTATATCCGTGAATAATCGAGTTGGTCACTGCTTCCGATACGACCGTTTTAATATCCGTCAGCTCATTCAGCGTCGGATCCAGCTGGGAGACGAACGCCGCAACAGCTACACGGGCAAAAGCTTCGTTCTCGGAACGGCTTGAAAACTGTAAAGTCATAAAATTTTTATCGCTCATAATGCAACCTCCAGACTGGAGACTGCCGATTTTTCATTATCCTGTATCGATACGATTTTAAACAAACCGGATAATTCAAACAGACGATATACGGCAGGTGTCATATCACATACAACCATTTTGCCGCCCTTGCCTGTAATTTGTTTATATCTGCCAAGGATGACACCCAGACCCGAGCTGTCCATGAACGACAGGTCCTTCAAGCTCAGAATGACGTGCTGAGTATCCTCCTTGGCGATTGCTTCCTCCATCCTTGCTTTCACCATATCTGCGGTATGGTGATCCAGCTCGCCTTTCAATCTGACGATCAGCGCTCTTCTGCCTTGTTCAAATTCGATTTGCAGGCTCAACCATGCTCACTCCTTCCCTGTCATGAATCAAGGATTCTACAGAGCCAGAGGAAGTTCCTGCCACCCGACAAAACTAGAAGAAATGCGCTAAAAGTAGGTAAAAAACGAGATTATTTGTTAGATTCGACTCCATCGGTGCGAAACAGATTCGAAGTCGTGCGCTTGAACAGCTTCCACCATGAAGCTTTATTCACAGCAACCGGCGACTCTAATGGATACTCCTTAAGCACCGTATCGCCTTTGTACACGACAATTTTACCGATCGGCTGTCCAAGAGTAATAGGCGCCTTAAGGTTCGGATCAACTTGCAATTCATGTCGAATATCTTGCGCGGCGTCGCCTTTTTTCATCAAGATACTGTAATTTTGCTTCGCTACAAGCGGTACAGTCGACACTTCGCCTTTGTTCACTGTAAAGCTCCCGAGGCTGTCTCCCGTCTTAAAGATTGGGTGGTTCGTGTACTGGGCAAAAGCGAAGTCAAAGAGCTTGGTCACCTCCGCATTCCGAGTTTTCGTATTGGGCTCACCCAAAACGACTGCGATCAATCGCAGATTGTCACGTTTAGCGGTAGCGGACAGGCAAAACTTAGCTTCGCTTGTGTAGCCTGTTTTCAAACCGTCAGCCCCGGTGTAGAAGCGGACCAGTTTATTCGTATTGACAAGCCAGAATGGGCTTGGAGAGTCTTTGCGCAGGTAATCCTGATAAACACCTGTAAACTTTGTGATTTCCTCATGCTTTAACAGCTCACGGGACATAATCGCAATATCATACGCACTTGTGTAATGATTATCGACAGGCAGGCCGTTACAGTTGGAAAAATGTGTATTCTTCATGCCTAGCTGCTGGGCTCTTTCATTCATCATTTGCACAAAATTCTCTTCAGAGCCGGCAATTTTCTCGGCCATTGCCACAGAAGCATCATTGCCTGAGGCCATAGCGATTCCTTTCAGCATTTCTTGAACCGTCATTTCCTCGCCCGGCTCTAGGAAGATCTGCGAACCGCCCATCGAGGCTGCATATTCCGAAGCGCGGACCTTTTCATCCATTTTGATCTTGCCTTGATCGATAGCTTCCATAATCAGAAGCATGGTCATAATCTTTGTAATGCTGGCAGGCGGAAGCTTGACATCCTTATTTTTATCAACAATCACGGTCCCGGTATCTGCATCCAGCAGGACTGCAGACTGCGCATTAGGCGCTAAATCCACCGACTGAGCCGCCTTCTCTTCGGCGAAGGCCGCCGGCAGCACCAGCATCAGTACAAGCTGCAAACAAATAAAGCTTAGAATCCCTTTTTTTCGCATAGCAATTCTACCCCTCCTGTAAATGTATGAAGCATAGACCGCAACAAAGCTGCTTGAATTACTGGTAATCAGTTTTGACGGTTTGCGAGCAAAATATTCCAGACGAAGCAAATTAAATGAACAAACAAAAAAAGCACTCCGCTAAGGAAGTGCTTCTCCGATCCCTAAAAAGGGCCAGTATCACATAATCACATCATAAATAAGCTGCGGCGCAACGGCGCTGTGCTCTTGAATACGGAAAGCATCCATAATCATGCGGTGTACTTCTTCTACATCTTCCCGATTCGCATGGATGGTAACGATAGATTCTCCTGCGGCAACGGCATCTCCGATCTTCTTATTCAAAGTGAGGCCGACTGCGTAGTCAATCGCATCCTCTTTCTTTGCGCGTCCTGCACCAAGCAGCATCGCGGCAATGCCAATTTGCTCTGCATCAATGCTTCCAACATAGCCCGAAACAGGGGACTCCACCTCAAAGTGATGCATAGCTTCAGGCAGCAATTCAGGCCGGTCTACCACATCGGGATTACCACCTTGGCTGGCAATAAACCTCTTCATCGTTTCAATCGCTTTTCCGCTCATGACAACTTCCCTTACACCTTCGCGCGCTTCCTCATACGAGTTGTACACTTTACCGAGTAAGGACATGTAAGCGGCAACGGAAATGGCGACTTCTGTTAAGTCCTTCTCACCTTGACCGCGAAGCACCTCAATGGACTCACGGATTTCATTCGCATTACCGATTTCACGGCCTAGGGGTTGCTCCATATCAGTAATCATAGCAATAGTATGGCGATTCAGACTCTTCCCGATGTCAACCATTGTACGAGCTAGTATCCTTGCATCTTCCACCGTTTTCATAAACGCCCCGGAGCCAATTTTCACGTCCAACACGATCGCATCGGCGCCAGACGCAATCTTCTTACTCATAATAGAGCTTGCAATCAACGGAATAGAGTCGACAGTCGCTGTCACATCGCGAAGAGCATAAATTTTCTTGTCAGCAGGCGCCAAATTCCCGCTCTGCCCTACAATAGCTATCTTGTTTTCATTAACAGCTCGAATAAAATCTTCATTCTTAAGCTCAATTTGAAATCCGGGAATGGATTCGAGTTTGTCGACGGTCCCCCCGGTATGCCCCAATCCGCGGCCTGACATCTTGGCTACTGGTATTCCTAGGGAAGCTGCGATTGGACCAACAATCAGGCTAATTTTATCGCCTACCCCCCGGTCGAATGTTTATCCACTTTAATTCCTGAAATCGCTGACAGATCAATCATATCACCGGATCCAGCCATGGCCATCGTAAGCGCGGAGGTCTCTTCTCCCGACATGCCGTTAAAATAAATGGCCATTAACAATGCGGACATTTGGTAATCTGGAATGTCACCCTTGGTGTAGCTTTGTATGATAAAATTAATTTCTTCTTTACTTAACGACTCGTTTGATCTCTTTTTATGTATCAAGTCTACCATTCTCATCAGGGTTCCTCCTGTCATTAAAAAAAGGGAGCTTATCATAAGCTCCCTCATCTTGTTTATCTTATTGTACCACTAATTTGGACTTCATGTTTGCATGACCTTCACCGCAAGGAAGCACGCATTCGATATCGTAAGTCCCTGGTGCATCAAATGTTACTTGTTGGGAAGGATTTTCCTTGTCCAACTTGATTTCCACACCGCCGGCCTTAATGTGAACCGCGTGTACACCCTCTTTTAACATCAAAGAAACTTTAGTTGGTTCACCTGATTTGATTGTGTAATCTTTTTGATCGAATTGCCAGTTTGAAGCGATAATTTTCAGTTGTTGACCTTTGCTAGCTGCCGCTTCAGCTTCCCGAGCCTCTTGGCGTCCGGAAATATCTTGAAAGAGGACTCCAAGCCCCAGTACGCCCGCAAGTATAAATAACACAAAGAAAATCCACTTTTGCATGCATATCCCCCCATAATGTGTTCACTTCATCTATTTTACCTAACTACTCCCTACAATCCCATATGGATGTGGTGGCAAAACATTGAAGATTTTGTGACATATTTGTGAACATGTTTTCATAAAAATATCCTCCTCTCGGAGGACGTCCATCTATATGATAGCCAAATATGTTGTCATTTAGACACGGCCCATACGATCTCGAATTTGAAAGGCACCAGCCGCTGCAACCGGAACACTTCGAAATGATCTCGGCTTCTCCTGCTCCTGCAATGCTCGAATTTCTTTGTTTAGCAGGGTTAAGCAATCTACACACATCTTGTGCTTTCGTATCGGCTGTGTACATAATTCACATGGATAGGAGAGATTGGGATAATCCGAAAGCAATAATTTCCCTTCTTTCATCCATGTGTGAACCTGTTGAAGCTGAACTCCCGTCTCTATGCTGACCTGCTCGCTAGTTGCCTTGTAGTTCTTTTGTAAAAATTGCAGGCTGCTGCTCAGCGCCATGTCCATCTCTCTGGAGCAATCCTGACACTGATTACGCAGGTTTTTTTGATATACTTTGCCGCAGCGCGGGCAGTTCGCTACCTTCAATTGTGGAATTGACATGCTCCATCACGTCCTTGTTTTGGAGACAGACCTTGAAGCTGCAAGGTCTCCCATATAGTTCTAAGTAACTATATTGTATCATGCTTTCCGCCAGAATCATAGGTCTCAAGTGAGAGTTTTTCATCAAATTAACAGCATAACTCTAAGGAATTCGAACCAGAAGGGCTATCGCACATTTATCACCGATATGCACCTTTGCCCAAACCATCTGCCTTGAAATCCCATAGACTATGGGTGTAACAACCAAACAAAAACCATCAGATGGAAGGGTGATTTGAATGTCTTGTGGAACAGTTGGTTATAATTCTTCTGCTGCGATCCTGGTGCTTTTCATTTTGTTGGTTATCATCACTAGCGCGTTTGCTTGGTAATGAAATCGACATAATCAAATGATTACTAGGAAGGGCTGTCTGCTTAGCAGACAGCCCTTCTAACCTTTATAACTTACATTGCGACTTCTCTGACGAAAGCTTTTACAAGCGCGATGAATTTCGGCTTCGTACGATTGGCTACGGCTACCACCTGCTCATGTGTAAGCGGCTCCAGTTCCTCGCCAATTGCCATATCGGTGATACAAGAAATTCCTAGAACCTTAAGCCCCGCATGACGGGCAGCAATAACTTCGCCGACAGTGGACATCCCTACCGCATCTCCGCCCACTCTAGCGAGCATTGTCAATTCGGATGGTGTCATGTACGTCGGGCCGCTGATTCCGGCATAGACCCCTTCCTGCAGCTTGAGTGCCTTACCATCCTCACCGACAACACCTTCAGCCAAACGATGCGCTAACGCGCGGTATTCACGACTGTACGCTTCGGACATGTCCGGGAATCTGACTCCAAGCTCCGCATGATTCGGTCCGATAAGCGGGTTATCTCCCGTCATATTCAGATGATCGCTGATCAGCATCAGGTCTCCGGCTTGGAAGCTGCGGTTCATCCCTCCGGCTGCATTCGTCATTACGACGGTTTGAACGCCTAATGCCTTCATGACATAGACGGGGAAGACGACCTTCTTCATTGGATAACCCTCATAGTAATGAAAGCGCCCCTGCATAACGATTACCTGCTTGCCTTCCAAGGTTCCTGCTACAAAGCGACCGGCATGCCCTTCCACCGTGGATACCGGAAAATGGGGAACATCGCTGTAATCAATCGCTATCGAATTTTCCACCTGATGGGCCAAATCTCCCAGGCCTGAGCCCAAAACAAGACCAATAACCGGCTTTACTTGACCTAATTTACTTGATATAAAAGCTGCTGCTTCTTGAATTTGCTGTATATATGTAGTTTCCACAAATAATCCTCCCGGATGCTGAAATTAAAGAGCTTCGATAATGCCGAGAACCAATTTGAGGAATTTCGGCTTCACTTTTTCGGTAGTCTCCATGACCTCTGCGTGAGATAAAGGTTGGTCAAGAATTCCAGATGCCATGTTAGAGATGCATGAGAACCCAAGCACTTCGATTCCCGCATGGCGAGCCACAATGACTTCAGGTACTGTGGACATTCCTACTGCGTCGCCGCCCAAGGTCCGGAACATGCGAATTTCCGCCGGGGTCTCGTAGTTCGGCCCGAGCAAGCCCACATAAACACCTTCCTGCAAGGAAAAATCCTGCGAAGCCGCCACTTCATGAGCGAGCTTGCGCAGACGCTTGCTATAGGCCTCGGACATATCCGGGAAGCGCACTCCAAGCGCGTTATCATTAGGTCCGATAAGCGGATTGCGGTAGGTCAGATTCAAGTGGTCGCTAATCACCATGAGATCACCTACGTGATAAGATTCATTAATTCCGCCTGCCGCATTGGTAACGATCAGCGTTTCAACGCCCAGCTCCTTCATCACGCGAACAGGGAACGATACGGTCTCCGCTCCGTAACCTTCGTATGCGTGAAAGCGCCCTTTCATGATAAGCACTTGCTTTCCTTGGATAGAACCTACAACTAGCTCACCTGCATGCCCTTCTACTGTAGAAACAGGGAAATGGGGAATGCGGGAATAGTCTACAACCGTAGGCTGTTCGATCAAATCTGCTAATACCCCCAAGCCGGATCCCAAGATCAACCCGATCTGCGGCTTAATGCCGGTTTCTTTACTGATAAATGAAGCAGCTTCTTGAATCTTCTGTACCATGGATTGTTCTGACATACGGATTACCTCCCAAGTATCTTACCGTAATAATGACAAAAAGCTTTCCCCGTTACCGGTCGAGTCTACACCAAAGTTTTCGGCGATGGTTGCTCCAAGATCGGCGAATGTGCTTCGTATACCGATGGAGCTTGGTTGCTGCAAGCTCGGACTGTACAGCAAAATCGGTACGTATTCTCGCGTGTGGTCCGTCCCTGCATGAATAGGATCATTGCCATGATCCGCTGTAAGGACCAGCAGATCGTTCTGACCAATCCCTGCCATCAGTTCTGGCAGATGAGCATCGAACTCCTCCAGCGCCTTCGCATAGCCTTCTGGATCCCGTCTATGCCCGTACAACGAGTCGAAATCAACCAAATTGGTAAAGGCAAGACCCTTAAACGGCTTACGTATCGTTTCGATCGTCTTGTGAATACCGTCCAGATTACTCTTTGTAGATGTTGTTTGCGAGATACCCTCGCCATCAAAGATGTCGTTAATTTTACCAATCGCGATTGTATCGAACCCCGCTTCCATCAGTCTGTTTAACACGGTCGGTGCAGGCGGTTTAACGGCATAATCATGTCGATTCGGCGTACGCTTGAAAGCCCCCGGAGTGCCTACATAGGGTCTAGCGATCACCGACCTACAGCAAATTCATCCTGCATCGTAAGCCTTCTGGCAATCTTACAGGCTTCGTATAGCTCATCAAGCGGAATAATTTCTTCGTGCGCAGCCAATTGAAATACACTATCGGCAGACGTATAGACGATCCATGCGCCCGTCTTCATCTGCTCTTCGCCCAGCTCATCCAATATCTCTGTGCCCGATGCGGGCTTATTGCCAATTACCTTGCGTCCTGTCTGCTCCTCAAATTGACGGATCAGCTCCTCAGGAAAACCGTCCGGATACACATTGAACGGTATCGTCACATTTAGACCCATGAGCTCCCAATGTCCGGTCATCGTATCTTTGCCGACAGAAACCTCGGCCATCTTCCCGAAGCAGCCCTGCGGCGAATCCGCGGCGGGCACACCTTTTAACTCGGCGATGTTGCCAAGTCCCAGCTTCTGAAGGTGAGGAAGCGCGAAGCCTGCGGCGCGCTCAGCGATATGCCCTAACGTATGCGAGCCTACATCGCCAAACTGTGCCGCATCCGGCAGCTCTCCGATACCGACACTATCGAGCACAATTACACTTATTCGTTCAAAGCGCATAAGTAAACCTCCAAAAGAAGCAAAAGTTTGCGTTTCCAATTACCATTCAAATTCATGAACATGTGTAACATTTTCCACCCTATATTATCTCACTTCTCCAATATGAATGCAAAAAAGCAGCGATCTTCCGAGGAAGATGCTGCCTGTCTCGCTGTTAACTTCGGTCCCCATCGAGCTCCATAAAAAGCTTCCTTGTGCTCTCTTACATATTCGCTCTTGGATGCGCTCTATCGTAAACCTCTTTCATCTTAAGCTTCGTAACCTGCACATACATCTGCGTTGTCGATATATCGGCATGCCCGAGCATTTCCTGGACGGATCTGAGATCCGCGCCATTCTCAATTAAATGAGCGGCAAAGGAATGTCTCAGCGTATGCGGGGTGATGTCCTTCGTAACGTTCACTTCCGTCGCGTAACGCTTCAATATTTTCCAAAAGCCCTGACGGGTCATGCGCGTCCCCAAGTGACCGATGAACAGAGCGCCGTCATCCTCTTCTTTGACAAGCTTAGAACGAGACTCGCCTATGTATGCCTGAAGGCATCGAACTGCCATAGAGCCAATAGGAATATTGCGCTCCTTATTTCCCTTACCTAAGCAGCGGATGAAGCCCATATGAAGGTTCACATCCGAAAGGTTGAGCGCAACCAATTCCGACACGCGGATACCCGTCGCATAGAGCAGCTCCAGCATAGCTTTATCGCGGGCACCTGTCTGAGATTCCAAATTGGGGGCATCCAAAATCGTTTCGACCTCACGAATAGAAAGCACCTTTGGCAGTTTTTTCTCAAGTTTAGGTGTTTCTACATATAACGTAGGGTCCGAAACTAAGATACGCTCCCGTACCAAATACTGAAAAAATGCTCGAATTGATACCAAGCTGCGAGATTGCGTCGTGGGAGCCCTTCCCATAAGCTTTAACTTGGCCAGGTAGCCGGCTACGTGGGTTTTCCCCGAATCTTTCCAAGCTGTTATTCCTTGTTGTTCAACATACGCGGCGAACTGCTGTAAATCCCTTGTATAGGATTCAAGCGTATTCTTGGATAACCCGCGTTCCGCCGCTAAAAAACGGATGAAAGATTCTAGGTCGTTCATCATCATGACGGTTTGCCCCTTCGCCCAGTTTCCTTGTAGCCTAGGAAGGATTTCAACGGTATCATCCCAAACTCCTCTTTTTTCGATTATTCCCCATACCAATAGAACAGACGGAGGCGTTCCCCCATAGAGCCTGTATCGGACAGCGAGACGTGTTTTTGATTAAACACGCGCTCGGCTCTACCGTCGGAGGCTTGTACTTCTCAGCAGGCTCAATCCAACCTGTAACCATGGTCATTATCTGATACAGCACAATTGAAAGCGCCATGAAAATGAGCATGAAGCGCAGCCGCGCCATCATCTTGCGATACGAAACGATCATATCCGGTCCTCCTTACTAGAGTTAACCCTCGCAGGGACAGGATATGATCTTGACTGCTCGTTTATGTCAATTCGGACAACTTCATATAAGGCATCTGGAGTGCCTGGGCAACGGCAGGATGAGTCACTTGCCCCTTGTGGGTGTTAACTCCCAGCTGAAGTGGCAAATTGTCCGTAATCGCCTGTTTCAATCCTTTAGCGGCCAGCTCCAACGCGTAGCTAATCGTGACATTCGTGAGTGCGAGCGTAGAGGTTCTAGGCACGGCTCCCGGCATATTGGCGACCGCGTAGTGGAGAACTCCGTGCTTCTCGTAGGTCGGATCGCTGTGCGTCGTCACTCTGTCAATCGTTTCGATCGAGCCGCCTTGATCCACCGCAACATCGACAATAACCGAGCCTGGCTTCATCTGCTTGACCATGGCTTCTGTCACCAGCCTCGGCGCTCTGGCACCAGGAATCAGAACGGCACCGATCAACAGATCCGCTTTTTGTACCGCATTCGCAATATTGTAAGGATTGGACATTAACGTGCGCAGCCGTCCGTTAAAGATATCATCCAGCGCTCTCATCCGGTCGGCACTGCGCTCAATGATCACAACATTAGCTCCCAGACCGAGCGCCATTTTGGCGGCATTAGTTCCAACAATACCGCCTCCCAGAATGATGACATCCGCCGGAGGTACTCCTGGAACGCCGCCGAGCAAAACGCCTCGGCCTCCATACAATTTTTTCCAGATAATGCGCTCCGATCTGAACCGACATCCGCCCGGCCACCTCGCTCATAGGCGTTAGCAAGGGCAGACCGCCGCTAGGCAGTTGAATGGTTTCATACGCGATCCCAGTAACGCCTTTACGCACCAAGTGCTCTGTCAAATCCCCGGCCGCCGCAAGATGCAAGTAAGTAAACAGCATTAAGGCTTCGCGGAAGAAGCCGTATTCCGCCGGCAGAGGCTCCTTGACCTTCATCACCATATCGCTTTGCGCCCATACTTCGGAAGCTTCAGCTATGATGTCTGCCCCTTCCTGCCGGTAATCTTCATCCTGAAATCCGCTGCCGATGCCAGCTCCGCTCTCTACAAGAACGCGGTGTCCTGCTGCCCGAAGCATCCCTGCTCCTCCGGGAGTAAGCGCAACCCGATTTTCATTATTTTTGATCTCTTTAGGAACACCGACTGTGAATGGATTTCCTGTCATCATCGCTACCTTCTTCCGGAGTCAAATTCATACCCATAATGTACCCCTTCATGCGGCATGTTTATGTGATTTCAAGTTCTTTCATGACAAAAAAAGCCTGTGTCCGCAGCAAGCGAAGCACAAGCATGTCGTTAAGATGGATCAGATGATTCCGATTGAGTATGATCCCTGCAGCGATGGCATATTCCTTGAAAATCCAAGCGATGATCCAATACCTGAAACTGAAATTCGCGTTCTAACCGTTCCTCGAGAGGCCCCAGCCAATCTTCCATAATTTCATCCACAGCGCCGCATTGAACGCAAATCAAATGATGATGATGATGACGATTGCTTTCATTACGGAGATCATAACGGGCGACCCCGTCGCCGAAATTCATCTTCTCGAGAACGTGCAGGTCACTGAGCAGCTCCAACGTTCGGTAGACTGTAGCCAAGCCAATCTCCGGGGCTTTATCCTTAACCAGCATGAACACTTCTTCAGCGCTCAAGTGATCTTCTTCATTCTCCAGCAAAACCCGCACGGTCGCTTCCCGTTGGGGGTAAGCTTGTACCCTTGGGATTGCAGCTGCTGCTTGATCTTCTCGATTCTTGCTTCCATACTCCGCCCCCTCAGTCCGGCGGGCAATTTTGCCCGTAGTCAGCATTTTCCTTCATTATAGGGGAGCTTGCGGGCAAAGTCAACATGACGTAAACAATGCTGAGGGGCTTAATATAGCCCGCTCAGCATCGGTGTAACCCATTTCATAACCGTCTGGGACAGATAGCCTTCCCATAATGAAGCTGCTAGCAGACAGATTCCCATCATCAGTGTGATGGACGTATATCTCATAAAGGGTTGATAGATCGTGCCCTTCCTGCTCATAAACCGGTTTTTGACGACATGAATGGAGAATGAAATCGCCGCCACACTGCAAAAGAGGATAGCAGGAATGACGATCAGATTCTGTGGAGCTACCGACACCAGGGCGAACAGCATCCCTTTCCAAGACATTTGCCCGACCAAATAGCCGACCGTAAAGCCAACCAGAACGCCTTTGAGAAAGTCCAGGATCAAGATGAGCGGCAAGCCGATTACAGAAAGTCCAAACAACCAAATTAGCAATATCCATTTCATATGCGAGCTAAAGGCTTGTACAAAGGATTCTTTTCCATTGTACTCAGTCCCATCCGTCATTTCGTGAAAAAAACTGCCGAGGTGCCGCGTCATTTCTTGCTTCTGCTCTAAAGAAAGCGCATTGACCATGACCGTGCCGAAAACAACCCCGATGATAAAGAGTACACACACAAACACAAATAGAGGCAAGTTCTCATTCAAATATTGCTTCATCGACAGGTTTCTGTTCATTATGCTGCCCCTTCCTCATCAACTTGCTATACCTAAAACAAGCTTATGAGACAAGCAGGCAAACTATGAATGATTTTTTCCGACTTTCCCGTAACGCCCTCCGCCGCCGACCTCAAGCTGAAGCCGACCTTCTCGCGCCATAACGATATACCCGGCCAGCTCCTCACCGACAACAACCGAAAGCTCCTGAAAGGAAGCCCTATGCAGGACGTTCATTTCTGTTCCGAATTCAGACAGCAATAGATTCATCTTCTTCTTGCCGAGTCCCGGTATAAATTCAAGCGGAACCTGATAGTTGTAGGGCGGACGATAATCCGGAATGGAAGGTTCTTCGCGGTCGGCTAAAGACAAGATGCGGTCCATAACGCCCCGAACAATTTTCCCGCTTCCGCAGTATAAGCATCTCTCAACCGCAGTCACACTCTCATCAAGAATAGACTCACATTGGCCGCAATAGGTCCGATGATATTTCCCAAGGCGCGGGTTCAAGCCGTAATTTGCGGCAACGCCTCTGCCTTCCTGCCTAGCCAACGCTTTTACAAGCTCCTCGAAATTAGGCTCCGCCATCCTCATCTCATTGTATTCACGCCCGATTTTACCTAAAGAATGTGCATCGGAATTCGTCACAAATGTATATCTGTCCAGTTCTGAGATCAGGCCCGCCATCTCCGAGTCAGCACTGAGACCCAGCTCTACCGCCGCAATCCTGTTCAAGTCCAGCAGGTGCTCCATTCGCGTGGAACTGCTGCCGTAGACACTCTTGTGCGGAGTGAAAATATGGGCGGGTATAAGGATTCCACCGCGTCCTATCACTTCCTCCTGCAGCGTCCGTGCGTCCACATAAATACGCTGTGAGCTAAGCTCTACATTTTTCATATGCCGCTTCATGAATGAGGTGAAATCCTGCATGACCTGCAGGTTTGGCATATAGGCAAGTAAATGCGCAGGCCCCATGCCAGGATCTCGAACTTCAATCTCGCTGCCCAGCATAATGACCGTATCCTTGTATTGAATGCCTCCGCCTTGAAGCTCCGCCATCTCTCCCCGATCCAGATAGATCTCAATTTCCTCCTGTACAGTCGGCGAATGACAGTCGATGATGCCGATCATCTGAATACCCTTGCGTTCGGAGGCTTCATGGGCGATATGAAAAAAGGTTAGGTCATTCGCAGCGCTGATCTTCACTGCATTCCCTTTTTCTGTCCGGCCAATATGAATGTGAAGATCGACGTAATAGGAATTCATTTAGATGCTTCCAGTAAGCTTGTACAGCTGCCAAGCGTAGACGGCCATGATCGTCTTGGCATCGCTGATCCGCTGCTCGCGAATATACTGCTGAGCTTCTTCCAGCGTAATCGCTTCGCATTCGAGGAACTCGTCCTCATCCGGCCGTGCTTCGCCTTTGACCAGATTCTCAACCACATACAAATGCAGCAGCTCATCCGCAAAGCCCGGCGATGTGTAAAACGAGCTGATGTGACGAATTTGATCCGATTTGTATCCGGTCTCCTCTTCTAGCTCCCGCAGTGCAGCATGCAGCGGATCCTCTCCTGCATCCAGCTTGCCCGCAGGGATTTCCACCTGACTCTTCTCTAAAGGCTTGCGGTATTGTTCCACCACGATCATTTTATCGTCCAGAAGCGCCAGAACAGCGACAGCCCCAGGATGTTTAACGATCTCACGAGTCGCAACTTCACCATTCGGAAGCTCTACATGATCCACCTGCAAAGAAATGATTTTACCTGTAAAAATAGGCTCCGTTCGAATCGTTTTTTCCTCAAATTTTTTATGTACATCTGTCATCTCAACATTCCTCCTTCAAAATTCTTGGCATAGCTTGTCCTACTGCCGCATAAGGTTCATTATAACAAATCTTTCAAGAAAACGAGGGATCGTCAATGAAAAGCTATATCGAGGAACGTCAAATCCGCCTAGTAGGCAAGGTTTGGGGAAATTCGCCGTCAGCTGCAGCTGATGCTGCAAGCCACGGATGGCGATATCAAGCTGATCGATTACCTGGATAGTCGGACGATTCCGCAGGAGTACAGAAGAACAGATAATGTACAATATGGCCGAATTATCACTTTTCCAGTTCAATCATAATGAACATTATAAGTCCACATTCTTTCTAAATAGCAAAGAGCCCGTTCAAGGATCTGAATCCATGTACAGGCTCTTTATTTTTTGACCGCTTATGCTTTTGCAGTTTCTTTAACAATCGCTACGACAAGCTCCGCTGTCTTGACCAGATCTTTGATTGCAATATGCTCTTTGGTCGTATGAATTTCTTGATAGCCGACAGCCAGATTCACGGTTGGAATGCCGAAGCCGTTAAATACGTTAGCGTCACTGCCGCCGCCGGAGTGGAACGTGCTTGCTTCAAGCCCCATCGATGCCAGTGCACGCGATGCAAGCTGAACAACAGGCGCGTCGTCACCATGCATATACGATGCGTAAACAATTTCTGCCTTGAATTCACAATTTGTTCCTGCATCGGCCGCTGCGGATTCGCATGCTTCCTTCATGGAAGCGACTTGCGCTTCCAGCTTGTGCTGCACAATACTTCTCGCTTCAGCCTCCATTTTGACCCGATCGCATACAACATTGAGCGGTCCTACACCGGAAAAGCTTCCAATGTTGGCCGTCGTTTCACTGTCGATGCGGCCTAACGACATCCGTGCCACCGCTTTGCTGGCCACTTGAATGGCGCTGATGCCGTCCTCAGGATTGACGCCGGCGTGCGCCGACTTGCCGTGAAATATGATTTCGATCTCGGCCCGGCCCGGGGCCGCTGTAGCAATCTCACCGATATTGCCGTTAGAGTCCAGCGCAAATCCGAACTGGGCATCGAGCAGACTAGCTTCCATCGCACGGGATCCTTTAAGACCGCTTTCTTCTCCTGCCGTGATGACGAATTGGATGCGGCCATGCGGAATATGTTGTTCCTTGAGTACTCGGATTCCTTCAAACATAGCGGCAATACCAGCCTTGTCATCGCTGCCCAAAATGGTTGTTCCATCACTCCGAATATAGCCGTCATCCCCGATTTGCGGCTTGATGCCTTTGCCCGGAGCGACCGTATCCATATGCGATGTAAACAAAATTGTTGGGATCGCGCTGTTGGGATCCGTTGCTTCCAACGTACAAATCAAATTGCCCGATCCATGACCACTCTTGGCCATGGAGTCATCTTCCATCACATGAAGGCCCAACGCGCTGAACTTTTCTTTTAACACTGCGCTGATTTCTTGTTCGAATCTGGTCTCGCTGTCCACTTGAACAAGCGAGATGAACTCCTGAACCAAACGATTTTCCTCGATCATGGACTTTCCTCCGTTACATACAATGAGTTACAATAAGTAAGTACTAGCTGTCGTCCTCAATTCATGACGTTGAAAGCGGAAAAAAGGAGTGAGTTTCTTCATGTTTCGAAATAAACTTTGGTTTAAAGTCGTCATTTACATCATGCTCATTACGATGCTTCTATCCACTGTGCTGTTCACAGTCAGCTTATTCTACTAGTCGAATACTCAAGCTTAGTATATTTGGGTTTCCGAATTATATCCCTCAAGGTTTTCCTTCACTCTCTGCAGGAATCTTCCGCAGATAACTCCATCGAGAATCCGATGGTCAAGCGACAGGCACAGGTTTACCATGGAACGAACCGCAATCATATCATGGATCACGACAGGCTTCTTCACAATCGATTCAAACGTTACAATCGCTGCCTGCGGGTAGTTGATGATCGGATACGACAGAATCGAACCGAAGGAGCCTGTATTATTGACCGTAAAGGTGCCTCCTACCATATCGTTCAGCGACAATTTCCCCGCTCTTGTCTTCTTCGTTAATTCATCAATTTCTCTGGCAAGCCCAGCGATATTCTTCTGATCAGCCTTCTTGATGACCGGCGTTAACACCGAATCCTCCGTACCAACCGAAAGAGAGATATTGATATCGCGCTTGACGATGATTTTATCGACTGCCCATACCGAGTTTATGATCGGGTAGTCTTTAATCGCGTTGACGACAGCTTTCATCATGAATGCCAGATATGTCAGGTTAATGCCCTCACGTCGCATGAATTCATCCTTCACCTTATTGCGAAGCACGACCAGATTGGTGACATCCACTTCAATCATCGTCCATGCATGAGGAATTTCCGTTACGCTTTGGCGCATCCTTGTTGCGATGGCATTACGGATCGGCGTCACATCGATGAAATACTCGTTGCGCGCATCGGACGGCTGTCCTTCCACTTCAATAAGAGGTGTAGGCGGGTTCGCCGACAGATGGAGACCCGAGCTTCTAACAGGTGTATGTGCCGCTTGTTTCATTGCAGCTGCTTCCTGTGCCGATACCGCTGGTGCGGCTTGTGCCGGGGATGCGGGCTGATTTGCTTGCTGTGCAGACATAGCTGCAGCTGAAGGGGCTGCCGGTGCCGAAGAAGGGGCTGCTGCCGCAGAGCTGCTAACAAAACCTGCGGATGCCGATGCAGAGGCTCCTCCAGAAGCAATGAACTGCTCTACATCCTTGCGGGTGATTCGACCGCCAAGCCCTGTTCCATTTACGCGGGACAAATCAACCCGGTTGTCCATGGCAAGACGATGCACCGCCGGCGAATAGCGTCCACGCATGCTCTGGTCACCGCTTACAGCAAGGGCAGCGCCGCTTTGTACAGCGGCTTCTTGATGTCCGCCGCTACCAACTGAAGCTTCGCGGCCAGCTTCCGCCGGAAGCTCCAGCAGGCAGATTGCTTCGCCTACTGCAGCTGTCTCCCCTTCGCCGACTATGATTTTCACGAGCTTGCCTTCAATGGGAGAAGGCATCTCAGTATTTACTTTTTCCGTGAACAGCTCACAGATCACATCATATTGCTCGACGTAATCGCCAGGCTGCTTTAACCATTTACCAATCGTCGCAGAAACGAGGCTTTCCGCAAGATGCGGAACCGTAACCTCGATCAATCGGCCGTTCGTACCACTCATGAAGGGACCTCCTGTCTTCTAAAACATAGCGAGCTTGCGCATCGCTTCTTTCAATTTATCCGGGCTTAGCAGGAAAAACTTTTCCATCGGCGGGTTGTTGCCAACCGCAGGAACGTCCGGACCGCACAGACGCGCAATCGGAGCGTCCAGCTCAAACAGCAGCTCCTCGGCGATAATCGCCGAAACCTCAGCGCCTACACCGCCTGTCTTATTGTCTTCATGGACAATAAGGACTTTGCCGGTCTTGGCAGTCGCTTCCAGGATCGCTTCTTTATCCAGAGGCTGAAGCGTGCGCAAATCCAGCACGTGTGCGCTAATGCCCTCCTTGGCCAGCTCTTCCGCTGCAATCAGTGCGTAATGCACAGCAATCCCGTATGCGATTACCGTAATGTCCGTGCCCTGACGCTTCACGTCGGCCTTGCCGATCGGTACGATGTAATCCTGCTCAGGTACATCAGCCGAAAGCGCCAAGTAACACTTCTTGTGCTCGAAGTAAAGTACAGGGTCTGCGTCACGAATTGCCGCCTTCAGCAGCCCCTTAGCGTCGTATGGATTCGAAGGCGCTACAATCTTAAGTCCAGGTGTACCGAAGAACACCGATTCCGGGCATTGGGAATGATACAGCGCGCTCGCTCCTGTAGCACCGTAAGGGGCCCGGATGACAATCGGACAGCTCCAGTCATTATTAGAGCGGTAGCGGATTTTGGCCGCTTCGCTAATAATTTGATTCGTTGCCGGGAAGATAAAATCGGCAAACTGGATTTCCGCGATTGGCTTCATGCCGTACATCGCCGAACCGATGGCCACGCCGACAATAGCGGACTCCGCCAAAGGGGTGTCAAGCACCCTGTCTTCGCCGAACATGTCGCGAAGTCCCTTTGTTGTGTTGAGCACACCGCCCTTACCGACATCCTCACCCAGCACGAATACGTTATCGTCCTGCTGCATTTCTTCCTGCATGGCAGAGCGAATGGCTTCCAAATAGGTAATGACTGCCATAAGCTATACTCCCTCCCCTTCCGCATACACATGGAGAAGCGTGTCTTCCGGCTTCGGATAAGGAGCCAAATCTGCATACTTGGTCGCTTCGTTAATCTCCTGCTTCTGCCTGTCTTGAAGCTCCCGATCCTGTTCCTCGCTCCATAAGCCGCATTCCATTAAATATTCTTTAAATTTCACAACGCCGTCCTTCTGACGGTTCGCTTCCACTTCTTCTTTAGTCCGGTACAGCATGTCGTCATCCGAGGTCGAATGAGGCATTAACCGGTAGGAGATCATTTCAATCAGTGTAGGACCTTCACCCTGGATCGCTCTTTCTCTCGCTTCCTTCATGATACGGAACACTTCCAGAGCATCGCTACCGTCCACTTGGTAGCCCGGAAATCCGTAGCCAATCGCGCGATCGGCAATTTTACCGGAAACCTGCTTATGCAGCGGTACAGAAATCGCATATTGATTATTTTCACATACAAAGATGACCGGAAGCTTGTGTACGCCCGCAAAGTTACAGCCTTCATGGAAATCACCTTGATTGCTGGAGCCTTCGCCAAAGGAAACAAAAGTTGCGAAATCCTGTTTCTTCATCTTCGCGGCTAGCGCAATACCGACTGCATGAGGTACCTGCGTTGTAACTGGCGATGAGCCTGTCACAATATTGTATCGCTTATCGCCAAAATGACCCGGCATCTGGCGCCCTCCGCTGCTGACATCCTCCGCTTTGCAAAACAGCGAAAGCATCAAATCCTTGACCGTCATGCCGATCGAAAGAACAAAGGCGAAATCCCGATAATAGGGCAAGAAATAGTCCTTCTTCGGCTGCATGGCGAAGGCCATGGCAACTTGACCCGCATATTGGCCGCTGCCGCCGATGTGAAAAGGCACCTTACCCGCGCGCTGCAGCATCAAGCCGCGTTCATCATATTTAGTAGCCATGTTCATGACGGTATACATCCGAACGGCATCTTCATCCGATATTCCTAAGCTGCGGTGCTTAAATAGCTGACCGATTGACATGGAGATAACCTCCTTTAAATGGGTAGTGAATCTTTTTAACAATACTTTTAATACCTGGTCCTAAGACTTGACTCTATAATCTTATTATAAACGGATTGGCTTATGAATACAATTTCAAATCCATTTGGCGTTTTTATCCGCTGATTGCCACGCCATCAACCGCGAGCATTGCTTCACCAAGGGCTTCCGATAGGGTCGGATGCGGATGAATGGTTTGGCCCACTTCCCATGGGGTGGCGTTGAGCACCTGCGCGAGAGCGGCTTCCGTAATGCTGTTCGTCACTTGCGGTCCGATCATATGAACACCTAATATATCGTTGGATTCCTGATCAGCGATGACTTTGACAAAACCGTCTGCTGCTCCGTATACGAGCGCCTTACCGATAGCTTTAAAGCTGAATTTGCCCGTCTTAATTTTGTGACCCTTCTCCAGGGCTTGCTCTTCTGTGAGTCCCACACTCGCGATTTCGGGACGAGTATAGGTGCATTTCGGCACAAGATGAGCCGACAGTTCATCCGGATTGTGGCCACAGATATGTTCCGCAGCTATGATGCCCTCGTGTCCGGCAACATGCGCCAGCATGAGACCGCCTATGGCGTCCCCGACTGCGTAAATATGCGATTCTGTCGTTTGCATGTAACGATTAGCGCGGATGAAGCCTTTATCGATCTGGATATCGGTATTTTCAAGCCCGATGCCTTCTGTATTGGCAATTCGACCTACGGATACAAGGACTTTGTCCGCGGAAAGCTCGACGATCTCGCCTGCTTGGTCGGCCCGCATAGTCACCTTGCCGTCCGTAACGGCGATGGAATCCGCAATGACTTTCGCTCCAGTTACAAGTCGGATACCGCGCTTTTTAAACAGCCGTTCCAGTTCCTTGGAAACATCAGCGTCTTCCAGGCTCACCAGGCGCTTGTCCAGCTCGACGACCGTCACCTCTACGCCAAAATCATTCAGCATGGAAGCCCATTCCACTCCGATGACGCCTCCGCCGATAATCACGATCGACTTAGGCAGCTCGTCCATCTGAAGAGCTTCTTCACTGGAGAGGATATGCTTCCCATCGATTTCAAGTCCAGGCAGACTCCGCGGTCTGGACCCCGTCGCAATAATCAGGTTCTGGGAAAGCAGCATATCGATTTCGCCGTCTTCTTTCTCCACAGAAACGGCCCCGCTGCGGGGCGAAAAGATGGATGGGCCGATGATTCGACCGTTACCGTTATGTATCGTAATTTTGTTCTTCTTCATCAGAAATTGCAGCCCTTGGTGCAGCTGATCGACAATGCCCTGCTTTCTGCGCTGAACCTGCTCAAAATTCAACTCCGATTGTCCTGACACAATGCCGAACTCCTCGCTGTTCTTGAGTGTAGCCAACACTTCTGCGCTCCGCAGCAGCGCCTTGCTCGGGATGCAGCCTTGATGCAAGCAGGTGCCCCCCATTTTGTCCCTTTCAACAATCGCAACCGACTTCCCAAGCTGCGCAGCACGAATAGCAGCCGTATAGCCCCCGATTCCGCCTCCAAGCACGACGATATCGTATCTATATTCACTCATTCTTACGATTCCTCCTCAACAGCACATACATTTATGAATTTGATTTATTGCATGATATGAGACGCTTATCTCTATTATATTACCCTTATTTGGTATAAGAATCATAGTCTTATTTGTGAATTAGACAGCAAATGAGATTCGGGGTATGATGGAGAAAACAACGTGAGGAGCAGCTATGAAAGCGCCATTTTATCGATTTATCGCGATTCTTTTACTCGTCATTCCAGGAATTGCAGCCACTTACGGTTTTCTCGCCATGAAGGATGCTTTTTTGCACAATTCAACAGCGAGATCGGACATATGCTTTGGGGGAAATTTTCACTTGGATTTATTCTTTTTGCCCTCGGTGTCGCCTTTATTGGCGGCTGGACGTTCTTCAGAGACCGCAAACGCAACTATGTTGCCCCCCGATTTAAGGCAAAAAGGCAAAAATAAGACCGGACTCACGTCCGGTCTTACTGTTGATAAAGGCAAACGGAGATCTCAGTAGTTTTCGGAGAAGAGTGCGTGCGCCTTTGACAGTTTTGTTATCACCTTAGAAGGTATTAACTCAACTTTCGCACCTAATAAATCAGCGTAAGTCCAGGTGCGTACTGGATTTGTGATCGATAAGATACCCTGCTTGAAAATAGAAAAACACCGCTTCCTTTGGTAAAGTGAGAGTGTCGAAGTCACACTACTACCACACAGAAGAGGTGTCCTCTATATGATAGAGCAAAAGCTATCCATTGATCAACTGCCAGCAGAAATTAAGTTGGCTTTCCAGGAACTGAAGGTCATTAAACACTTGAATGATGCTGGCTTCAAAAAGAAGTTCGGCTTCACCTGTGCGACCTTGTTCCGAATCATATTTGTACTGTTGTTTCAGCAGAAAAATTGGTTTCGTCTGCTCGAAAGCCCTCAGGGCACAAATTATCCTGGGAAAGATGCGGTCTATCGTTTTCTCAATCACAGTGGATATGCTTGGCGACGCTTTTTAACACTACTAAGCCATGAGACCGTTCATCGCATGGAGCACCTTACCTCTGACAAGCGCGAAACGGCATTCATCTTCGATGATTCAATGTTTGAACGTAACCGAAGCAAGGCTGTCGAGATGCTCGCACGCTTTAAAGATCATGCCACAGGAGCGTACTATAAGGGTTTCCGCATGCTAACCATGGGATGGACAGATGGACATTCCTTCGTTCCAATTGACTTCGCGCTTCTCAGCTCGAACAACTCCAGCATCAATGGGATCGCCGACGGTATCGATAAACGCTCGTCAGGTTACAAGCGTCGGAAAGAAGCGCTGCAAAGTGCTCCAGATAACATCGCCGCTATGCTGGATCGCGCTATGGCTGCCGGTCTTTCCGCGTCCTATGTGCTCATGGATAGCTGGTTTACTCACGCGCCACTGATTCAAGAGATGCGTAATCGCGAATTACACGTCATTGGCATGGTGAAAAACGATAGAAAGCGATATCTAGTAGATGGGCATCGCATTTGCCTGAATTCACTATATTCACTTGCGGCTCGCATCGAGGGAAAGAACCGGCACATCCTTCGGCAGATTCGGACGGAGCTAGCTCCAGGGATCCCCGTCATGGTTGTGTTCGTCCGTCATCGATCCAAGAAGAAGGAATGGCTAGCTATCCTCTCTACCGATCTTACGTTATCTGCTTCAGACATCATTCGGATTTACAGAATGCGTTGGGAAATAGAAGTCTTCTTTAAGTGCGCCAAATCCTTGCTGCGCCTGCAGAAGGAGTTTCAAGGACGCTCTTACGATCTGCTTATTAGCCATACAACGATCGTATTCGCGCGCTATATCTTACTGGCTTGGCAGCATCGCCAAAGCACGGATCAGCGGACAATTGGCGGTCTGTTCTATTTGTTGTGTGACGAAGTTGGCACGATTGACTGGGTCGTTGCACTTCAACAACTGGTCGAACTGATGAACGAAGTTGCCACAAAAGTTGGGAAGAGAATCTCAAAACTGATCCATCGTCAACTCCACGATTGGATAGCCGGTTTGCCTAGCTACATCAAGGTTTATTTGCCAATTTCAAGCTGCGAAAGTTGAGGTATTAATTTAATCAAATAACAAAATGTCAACAGCGCTCGGAGAAAAGCTACTGAAGCTCGGAGTGAGCCTACTTTATCAACAAGCTCACCGGACTCGCGTCCGGTCTTACTGTTTGATGAAAGCAACTTTGAAGCTCAAGCGGCTGTTCGCCACTTATCTCCATCTCCAACGCGAAAACAAAGCCGCCCCTGCCGCGGCAAGCTGCTGTCCGCGGCTGCGTGCAGAGCCGTGCCATTCGTGCCGGGAATCCCGGTGCTCGAAGGGCACGGCTATTTCTGCGATGCGCAGGCCCCGCTGCTGCGCATCGCGAGCCAGCGCGGCTTCCGAACCGAAGCCGCGGAACAGCTCTTCCAGCTCCCGCAGCCGATCAGCGCGCATAGCGCGCTGTCCGGACAAGGGAGCTGCGGTCTTACTGCCGCTGGAGCGAAAAGCTCCTCCAGCGGTAAGCCGTTTGGCCAGGCCGGAGATCCCGGACCTGGCCGGTGAAGGCAGCGTGCCGATGACCAGGTCGGCATCGGCCCACAGGATCGGCTCCAGCAGCCTGGGAGCAAGCTTGGCGGTTTCCTGGAGATCGGCGTCGAGTATAAGCACGATTTCCCCTTGAGCGCGAGCGATTCCGGCTTGTATGGCAGCCTCTTTCCCCAGTCTCAACCGGTGCCTGACTAACAGATCAGACCACGGCCAGGCTTCTTCGTAAGTTCGATCGGTACTGCCGTCGTCGATGACGATCAGCTCATAATGCTTTCTTGAATCAAGCCGTGTAGGGTAGTGCTCCCAAGGCACCTCCGTCACATGTTGCAGTGTATGAGCAATCGTTCGTTCCACATTCCAGGCTGGGACAATTATCGATAGATTCGGCTTCATCCATACCCACCTAGCTTCCATACAACTTGTGTCCATTTATCTGTAATCCAATCCATTTGCAGCAGAGTAAGAGCAATGAAACCCGCCGACAAACAAAGCGTTATGAGCGTTTCGGTTAGCTGTGACCGTTTTTGCTGATAAAACATGTTGACACTCTTGATATCGATCAGTCGATGACCTGCCTTCATCTGAACGAGCAGAGCTCCGCCCATGTCTGTTCTTCCATTCTCCAAGAAGTTGATCATATGGGTGTCAGTCCCTGCCGTCACAATCCATGAAGCCCCTTTCTCAAAGGCAAGCAGCATCGACACTTCCGTACTTGTTCCGAAACCAGTAAAAGCCTGCGCCCTAAGCCCGCGCATTCGAAGCCGCTGCAATTCCGACTCCTCTGCGTCCCGTTCATGGTGAACAATCAGCTCAGCCCCGCAATGGAGCGCCCGGTCCGACATGCTCCCCAATGCACCTACGATCAGATGGGGCTTGTAGCCGCAATCCAGAAGCACATCAGCTCCACGCTCCACGGCTATGAGAATCGGGCGGAAATCCCGTATATACGCTTTCGCATCCTCTACATCTGTCAGGCAATCCTTGCCACCGGCAACAACCAGTACATGCTTGTCACTCCAATCCACAGGCAAATCGGGCAAAGGTTGTCTATGTACAATTTCATGTTTGTGCTGCAAAGCCGTCTTCAATGTCTGTTCAATCAAAGACTCCATTCGATCAGCCGCCCAGCTTTGCGCTGACTGCATCTGCTTCATCCATTGTTCTTTGGTCATCAACTTGCAGGAAACCTGCTGATCTTCCCAAACTGCGTAATCTCCGTACATATAAATGATAATGTCCTGCTCGAACCGCTCCAAGTCCTCCAAGCTCGCTTCCCACACGGGAATTCCGTGCCGCAGCAGCAAGAGAAGACCATGAGACGGATACATACCGCTCATTGCTTCTTCACAGCTAATAACTGCTTTCACCTTGCGTTCTATACATGCTTGAGCTGTTGACTCATCTAAGTCCTGCTGTTTCATGACGACGATTCTGCCTGGAGGAAGAGCGCGCAGCGTGCTTTGAGGTATAGGGCAGATGCTGATTTTTCCTTTACAAATAAGCTCAAGTTTGTCCTTCAAGCCTGTGAAAGATGGCCAATTCATGATTACACCGACTTCCTTTGTGCCTACTCAAATGTTGGAATTATTGTAACCTTGTTACCGTGAATCTATGTATATTTTGCCAATTTCGAGGCAATGATTGTAAGAAATTCATAGTAAGGAGGTTGAGACTTGATGGAGCTAAACATGAGTGCAGACGAGGTCCTGGGTCACATTGTGCAGCTTCACAACAGCGGAGAATCACTTACGAAAAAATGTGAAGAAGCAGCATCCGGACTTAATGAAGAATGCTTTGTATTACTATCCTAGCTGGGAGCACGCGATTCAAAAGACTGGCGTTAACGACATCCACTAATCATACATAGACCCACAAATCAAACAAGCCCCTGCCGGAACCTGAGATTCCTGCGGGGCTTTTCCTATTTTACCTACATTTCAATTGTGTACGCCTACTCCTCGATAACTTCCCATTCGACCTGGAGCATTTTATCTAACCAAGTACGTATGTTGATTTCGATGGCCTGCTGAATTTCTTCATCGGTAAGTTCACCGAGCTTCTGCTCTGCAATTTCGAGCATCTCTTCTTTGACAGCACTGCCTTCAACAGACAGCTTTACTTGGACACGCATGTTGACACCACCTTTTGAAGCTAATTTCGTTACAATAAAACTTTCCATTGCTGCAACGGTTCCGTTTGCATACAATAGAAAAACAACAAGTTATGAAAAGAGGGATTGATGATGTCTCTATCAACAGCAAAAAAGAAACGGATCAAGCATCTTCGTGAAGGCAAATCAGATCCGTCTGTCCAACGACTGAACTGGAATGGTGTAAATCCTGTTACCAAAACAACACCGACCATGAAGGAAGCTTTAGAGCGACGCTACCACAAACATAAACAAAGGAATTGGAGCCAGGAACATGGAGCCGATTCCTTTTCTATTTATATTCATCTTCTTAAAGCAGCTCCAGGCCTTGAGACTTCAGATAGGTCGTAATCTGATCCTTCTCTTCTTCACGAAACGCATAGTTACAGTCAAAGCCGTTAAAAAGAAGCCCCCACTTGTGAATCGAGCGATCCTCAGCTAGAATCAACTCCGCAACGTATAGCGAATCAGGCTCGTCTTCAAACTGCAGCCCTACGTAGATGTTCGGTTCGGAACCACTGTCATCCTTCTCCCAATAGTCGATTATCACGCTTCCAGCCCTCCTATTGAATAAAAGTTCGTTTATTACTATAATATACTAATGCACCCATGCTAACAAAGGTTAGGTCATGCTAGTTTGAGGAGGAATTCATGTGGCTTATGATCCGCAGGTAGTTGATGCGAAGGTTGTCAGTGACAACAAAAAAAATGGTCTCTTCGAAATTGTGGCCGTTCTTAAAGACAGAAACGAGTGCCGCCTCTTTTTCGAGAGAGATCCCGAAACAGGAGTTGGCAAAGTAACGGACCTGAATAGATTAATGAAAGAGCCTTGCCCGATTTGCCGCAAAGATTACTTGTGCAATTGCCTGGATCGCTTTAAGCATACCATTGCTGAACAGTCCATGCAGTACATTAAATAATTGTTGCTATGGGTACAAAAAAGAACCTGACCGCTACTGGTTAGGTTCTTTTTTCTTGTCGCGGTATACGGCGCAGGCATCCAGCCATCGACCGACCATCTGCGGATTAGAGGCAAAATGCAAATGCGTATAGCCGGCTACCAGATTGGCCATGACGATGCCCTCGGGCTTTGTTCCGAGCCGGCCTTTGGAATGGAAGGCAGGCTTCACTTCCTGTTCATCGCTATGAAAGGTAGAATAGTGAAACTCATGCCCTCTTGCCTTCTCTCCCTCTGCTAATAGGAAATTACCTGGCACACCTTCCACCTCGCGGTACCCGAGCGCTGCCAGCTTCCGCTGCATGACCACTCTTCCAGGAATGACTCCAACCATTGGGTGTGCCGCACCGGCAGAATCCACAAGCTCTTCCGTTAAAAACATAAATCCTCCGCACTCCGCTAGCGTCGGAAGCCCGTCAGCGATTCTCGTCCTAACCGATTCTCTAGCATGAACATTCGCTGCAAGCCGCTGCGCGAACTCTTCAGGGAAGCCGCCGCCTATATACAGTCCATCGGCATTGGCTGGTACTTCTTCACCGGCAAGTGGAGAAAAGTAAATGCATTCCGCTCCGCTGGACTCCAGCAGCTCAATATTCTCGGGATAATAGAAGTGAAACGCGGAGTCTTTGGCAATGGCGATGGTCAGCTTTTCACGTTGATTCGCTCCCGTAAGAGTCGATGGAGTTCCATTCAAATCCGGAAGAGCCGCTGCGATCGAAGAAATCTGAAGCAATTGGTCTAAGTCGATTTGAGCTGAGATCATCTCTGCTAGCTTCTGAAAATACCCATCGAGCTCTCCTCTTTCAATGAAAGGAACAAGTCCCAAATGGCGTTCCGGCAGTGCAATATCCGCGGCCTTCGGCATCCAGCCGATTACCGGTATACCGCACTCCTGCTCGGTAGCTTCCTTGACCATCTTATAATGTCCGGCGCTTCCAGCGTGGTTCACAATGACACCGGCAATACGGCAGGCCGGCTGCAACAGCTGAAACCCTTTCACGATTGCAGCCGCGCTTCTAGCCATGCTGGCAATATTGACAACGAGGATCACCGGTGCATCCAAAATTCTGCTGATATCTGCGGTGCTGCCTTCATCGGATAAATGGTTTTTCCCGTCATACATGCCCATAACGCCTTCAATAATGGAAATGTCGGCACCTTGGCTTCCTTTGAGATAGGTAGTTTTTACACCGTCGCGTCCTGTCATCCAGCTGTCCAAATTGCGCGAAGGCCTTCCGGTTACCGCCGTATGATAGGTGGGATCGATGTAATCAGGGCCGCATTTAAACCCCTGCACGACAAGTCCCCTTTGCTGTAAAGCTGCCATGATGCCGATCGTCAGTGTCGTCTTACCGACACCGCTGCCTGTACCTGCTATGACAATTCTTCCTGACACGATGGCCCTCCCTCCGCAAATCGCAGCAAACCGACAGAGATCGTTACGTTCCCTGATTTCTTCTTGGTCAGAGCAAGCTGCTCTGACTGGATGTAGAGCTTGGCTGCCGGTTCGCTGACCCCATAGGCTCCTGTGAATTTATATACGGTTTCGGATGGGGCTTCAACAGGAATACGGTTGAGATCTTCCGGTGTATAACAGACGAATTCCCAGCCAAATTTGCGAACGACCGCGAGCAGCCCCTCTTCATCCTTCTTGAGATCAATGGTACAAGCAGCTTTCACACTAAGCAGAGAAAAGCCTAACTCGTCCAATGTTTCACGAATGACTGCTTCAATTTCTTCTGCCGCGGTTCCCCGATTGCAGCCGATTCCAAGCACGATCACTCTCGGTCTGTACAATACACCGTTATGCAAAATAGCTTGTTCATCTGCCCGCAGCAAGCGATGCGTGATGAGCAGCACCGCTTGCGGATCGTAGGCGGCAGCGTCTTCAATTTGCGTGAACCTCTGGATGTGGGGCGGGATCTGACGGTCATGCTGCCACCAATCGGTTTCACCGGATTCCTGTATAACCGCGATCCGTTCTTCATTAACGACAGATGCACTGACCGGGGTCAGCTTATCCGCGGACTCCCACCTCCAGCCAAAACGGCGGCCGAACAGGTCGACGGGAATCGTTTTTTGCACATCAGAGGCTGTTGTGATGACCGGTCTTGCCCCTAATGCAGCCGCCACCTCCAGCGTAAGCTCATTAGCTCCGCCTAAATGGCCGGACAGCACACTGATGACATGCTCGGCATGATCGTCGATGACGACAATTGCTGGGTCTTTCTTCTTGTCCTGAAGCAGCGGCGCGATCATTCGCACGACAGCACCGAGCGAGATGATGATAATCAATCCTTGATAAGCGGGAAATAAAGCGGGGAATAGCAGGCGCACACTATTCTCAAAGAGCTGAATGCCTTTCTGTTCTTCATCTCCGTGCCGAAACTTGCTCATATAGTAAACGTCCGTGCCGCTCATACGTTCATGCAGCCTGCGCGCTGTCTCAACGCCGTGTTTGGTAATCGCAACAATGGCATAATCACTGCTTTGCTGAATAGTAGGTATATTGCCTTCTTTGAGCGAGATGATCATGCCTTCACTCCTCTGCGGAAGCGATGCGTAAACGTCTTGTCATACAGCTTGGAGCGGTATTCCTCTTTTCCGTGAATCTCCGGATCAAGCGCCCAACCGGCTAGAATCATTGCGTGCGAGCGGATGCCGCCCTTTCTCATATCTTCCTCAAGACGCGCGATCGTCGTACGAATAATCTGCTGATCGGGCCATGATGCGCGCTGAACGACCGCTACAGGTGTGTCCTCACTCCAGCCCGCTTCCAGCAGCTCACCTACGACCTTCTTGGTCAGTGTGGCGCTCAAAAACAAGGCAATGGTACAGTGGTGTGCCGCGAGGTCACGAAGCTTCTCAAGCTCCGGCACCGGTGTCCTGCCCTCGGCACGGGTCAGAATGACCGTTTGTGTTAGCTCCGGAATCGTTAATTCAGCGCCTACCACGGCAGCCGAAGCAAAGACCGAGCTGACACCGGGAATAATTTCATAGCCGATTCCTTCCTTACGCAGCAAGGCAATTTGCTCCATGGTCGCACCGAACATAGCGGGATCACCCGTATGGACCCGAACCACCATTTTGCCCTGCTTCAGCCTATCGACCATTAGCTGTACCATTTCGCCGAGCTCCATGCCTGAGCTTTTCACAATCTCAGCTTCAGGCTTTGCCATGGCAATCAGTTCATCGTTGACCAAGGAATCGGTGTACATGACCACATCCGCCTGCTGAAGCAGCTTCAGACCTTTGACAGTAATGAGATCGGGATCGCCGGGACCTGCTCCAATAATGTATACTTTCATCTATTTTCTCACCACCATTAAAGTTAAATATTCCAGCTCACGCCCTTGCAGCTCCTCCACATTGCGCCAAATCATTTCCTCGGAAGATGTCACTTTGGTAATAACGGAAGCCTTGTCCACCAATTGCAGGTCACGCAGCACCGTCAGCATGAGATCAATCACCTTGGCCACTTTAATAAAAACGATGCAGTCGTGCTCTTCAATCGCTTTGCGCATGGCTTCGTAATCGTCTACTGCCGGTACGATCGCGATTTGCTCATCCCCGTCCGCCATCGGTAGTCCTAATCGGGATGCTGAAGCATTCACCGACGATATGCCCGGTATGGAAACGGCCTGAACCTCGGGATGCTGCTCCTTCATCAACCGCATCAAATGAATATATGTGCTGAAAATCATCGGATCCCCTTCGGTAACGAATGCGACATCCTTACCCTCGGCGAGACACTGATATACCAGCTCCACCGTCTTGGTCCATTGCGCTTCCAGGGCTTCTTTGTCCCTCGTCATAGGGAAGGTGAGTCCGAGCATTTCTTTATCCGCTGTATTCATATACATCTCTGTAATCGCTAGTGCATAGCTTTTAGCTCCGCGCATTTTTCTCGGGTATGCGATAACCGGACATTCTTTCAGCAGCCGGAACGCTTTGACCGTAATGAGCTCCGGGTCCCCGGGACCAACGCCAACACCGTATAACGTGCCGATTTTACTCATCATCGTTTCCTCCCTGATCTGTCGCTTCCGCATGCTTGGCTTTGGCTGTGATGATGTAAATGGGATTGAGGGCATCAAAGCGCTTCATATTCAAAATCGGCTTACTTCTCGACACCTGTGCCAGCGTAATCTGCGTCTCAAACCCCAGGCTTGTGAACGTCTGATCAGCTTCATACAGTGTCTCAATGGTTGCAGCGTTCAGCACGATTCTGCCCTTCGGCTTAAGCCGCTGTGAACAAACCTTTACTAGCTCCTTCATCTCGCCGCCGGTGCCGCCAATGAAGATAGCGTCGGGGTCCGCAAAGGAATCCAAGCCTTGAGGAGCCCGGCCCTGAACAACCGTGAGATCTACTCGAAATTTCCGGCAGTTATCCAAGCAATTTTGCAAATCGTCAGCATTTTTCTCAATCGCGAATACTTGTCCGTACTTGGCTATTTTGGCAGATTCAATGGCCACCGAGCCTGTACAAGTACCAATATCCCACACGACACTGTCTGCTTTCAGCCGCATTTGGCTCAGACTCAGAACGCGAATTTCTTTCTTCGTAATCAGCCCTTTATCCGGCTTTCGCTGTGCGAATTGATCATCCTCGATGCCTAATGTCCACTCCGGGCCAGCTGATTGCCATATCAGGAGCATCACATTGAGCGGCGAAAATTCCGCTGCCGTAAGCTGCTCCAATTCGTACCAACCTGTGCGTTCGCTATCGCTGTCTAAATTCTCGGCAATAAATGCCCGGTACTCCGTCATTCCGTAGGAGAGCAGATACCTGGCAATCTCAGCCGGTGTGTTCGTATCATCGGTCAGCAGTGCGATTTTGTGCTTGCCGTCTATTCGCTGTATGAGGCCTTTCATGCTGCGGCCATGTACACTGGTGATGTAAGCGTCCTGCCAGCTTTCCCCGATGCGGGCGAAGGCTAGTTGAATCGAGCTGACATTTGGATAAATCTCTATCCCGTTTAGCTTCTTCGAGGCGTATCCTCCTATTCCATAAAAGAGAGGATCACCTGTAGCAAGAATGACGGTTCTCTTCTCTGTTCCTGCGATCGTCTCCATCAACGCCTGCAGGCTTCCTTTAATCACGATTTTCTCCCCTGAAAATCCGGAAAGAGAGCTAGCTGGCGTTCCCCGCCGACTAATACCTCGCACTCCTCTATCCACTTCATATACAGAGGTAACAGGCTCTCTTTCCCATTACCGCTGATACCAATCATTTTCATTGTGCCGCTCATTCGATTCATCCTATCTGTGTATAATGCCATTCAAAATGATAATAGTTTTCGGAGCTGATTCATGTATCTTGCTATCCGGTTATGTGGATCATCTAGCGTGTAAACGTTGACAACCGTTATACGATGCCACACCGCTCGTACAATGCTACAGAGCCTGTGGCTCTCTTCGAATTGAGGACTGACCCAGCAGCTCTGCTTTCATGGAAATGATGACGGTTTCGATTTCATCGAAGCCTCCGCCCCCAACCTCCAGAAGACCTGCGCGGCAGCACCTTTCGCATAAACGTTCAAAATAGCGGCGATGACCGCTTGCCGCCATCAGATCGCCTACCTGCGCCGCTGTGTTGGCGTTTCGGATTTCTTCAAGTAAAGTGTCGGAAGCTTCTGACTCTACTGCTACCTGTGCCAAAAAATTAAAATCAACCGGGGCACTCTTGGAATGCACCATCATCACTCCCTGAGCAACCTTGGAGAATTTCCCCATCATCCCGACTAGTGTCACTTTGCGGACTCCCTGCCTCTGGCACTGCGTCAAGGCGAAGCCGACGAAATCGCCCATTTCCACAAAGGCTTCCTCTGGAAGATTCGGATACATGCTGATTCCGTAAGTCTCCGTGCGGCCACCTGTGGATAACACAATATGCTCACAGCCGCATTTGACGGCGACGCGGATCGCCTGAGCTACACTGGCTTTATAGGCAGCTGTTGAGAAAGGTACCACGATTCCCCGTGTGCCTAAGATCGAAATGCCGCCGATGATACCAAGCCGCCCATTGAGCGTTTTCTTGGCGATTTCTTCGCCGTCAGGCACAGAGACGAGCACGTAGACGCCGCGCTCCATCTCGTACTGCTCGAGCACCTCTTGCACGGTCTCGCGAATCATTTTTCTCGGCACGGGGTTGATCGCGGCCATGCCGACCTCCACGGGGAGGCCGGGCTTCGTGACGCGCCCGACGCCGATGCCTCCGTCGATCGCGATGCCGGGCTCATCGCGCCAGCTCACGCGCACGATGATCTTAGCGCCGTGCGTCGCGTCAGGGTCATCGCCGCCGTCCTTAATCACGGCGGCCTCGCCCCACAGCTGCGTGTACTCGCAGCTGTGCAGAGCAAATGCGACCGTATCCCCGATCGGGATACGGATGCGCACTTCCGCTTGCGGCGCCTGCTCGATGAGCGCCAGCAGCGCCGCCTTGGCTCCTGCGGTCGCGCAGGAGCCTGTGGTGTAGCCATGGCGGAGCGGCTTCGCTTGCTCGTCCATGGCCTGTTTTACCCCATCCGCGCTGCGAGGATGGACAGCGCGTTCACGGCAGCCACGGCGACCGGACTGCCGCCCTTGCGGCCGATATTCGTGATGAACGGAATATCGAGCTTCGCCAGCTCCTCCTTCGACTCCGCTGCCGAGACGAAGCCGACCGGCACGCCGATGACGAGTCCGGGCTTCGCAACGCCTTCTTTGATCAGGCGGATCAGCTCCAGTAGCGCCGTCGGCGCATTGCCAATGGCAAAAACACCGCCTTCCGCCTCTTGGATCGCTTTGCGAATGGAAATAATCGCACGTGTCGTGTTGAGCCTTTTGGCTTCCTCGATGACATCTTGATCGGATATGTATACTTTGACCTCGCCGCCGTACTGCTCGATGCGGGGCTTGCTAATGCCCACCTGCACCATTTGCACGTCGGCAACCAGAATTTTCCCAGAACGAATTGCTTCAACGCCAGCTTCAATTGCTCTGGGATGGAACCGCATGCTTCTTCCCAGTTCAAAATCCGCCGAAGCATGAATTACGCGCTGAACGACCGGATATTGTTCCTCTGTGAAGCTGTGCTCACCAAGCTCTTCCGTAATCATTTCGAAGCTCTTCTCCTCGATTTCCTGCGGCTGAACGGTTAGCGGTTTAAAGTCCGTATGAAATTCCATGGTCTATGCCTCCTTAAAAATAAGCTGTCCGATATGCTGCAGCACACCGTCAAAGTCTGCGTACTGGGTCCCATATTCCAGCCCCGGACGGCCGATCACAATGCTCTCAATGCCCATCTCCAGCGCTGCTTCCAGCTTCTCATCCACCGCGCCTACTTTTCCGCTTTCTTTGGTGATCATCAGTGTAACGTTATAGTGGGCGTATAGCGCTTGATTCAGCTCTTTGGAAAAAGGACCTTGCATCGCGACAATGTTCCTCTGCTCCAATCCCAGCTCTTCGCATTTTTCCATATTGTCCTTGCGCGGAAGCATACGGGCAATTAATGTTGTATCAGGCAGCCCTAACAAGCGCTTCGCAAAAATGCCTAGGGTTTTGCTGCCCGTCGTGAGCATAATATTGCCTCTTCTTTGCGCAGCTTCTTCCGCCGCTGCTTGGTAATCATCGACGATCGTAATGAGACCACTCTGTTCGTAAGTTAGACTTTGGCGCTCAAAGCGAACGTAAGGAACCTTAGCTTCCTGCGATGCCGCTATCGCATTCTTGGAAGCCTCCTCCGCAAACGGATGTGTAGCGTCGACCACGGCACGGATGCATTTATCACGAATGAGCTCCTGCATCTGTTCCGCTGTCAATCTGCCGGTCAGGACAGGAAGTCCTTCCATCTCCATGCTTTTAGCTGCACTGTCAGTAACCACCGTCGTCAGAATTGCATGGCCTTCAGCTCGAATTTGGAGTGCGAGCTCTCTCGCATCGCTTGTTCCGGCTAGGACAAGAATCATATCTTTGTACCCCCAATTTGAACGGGGATGCTGTCTTGCAGCTGTGTATGGTCGTGTTCGTGTTGTTCGCTGTGTTCCTCATGGTGATGATCTTGGACGTGATCACGCTCGTGCACATCCGCATGACGGTGATGATGATTATGTTCAAGGCCAAGATTCTCCTCTTGGTGTTGATGGTGGTGTTCATCGTGCTCTTGGTGATGCTCTTGGTGGTGTTCATGGTTGTGCTCACGATGATGATGATGGTGAACATGTCCATGGTCATGATGGTGCTCATCATGAAGCCCATGGTGATCATGATGATGATCATGGTCGATATGCTTCATCGCTTCCAAACGGTACTGACACATATCGCAGTTCATTTTCACCTCATCCTGGACGGCCTCTAGCGCCCGGCTTATGAGAATTTCCTTCAGAATCGGATGGAAGCCGAAATAGGGAGCAAGCACAAACTCATGGTTTACATACTTCTCGCCGTACCCCTCAACCAAACTTTCCATCCTTTGAATCAACACACCCGTGAACAAGAAGTACGGGAGAATCACAACCTTCTTTGCTCCAAGTCGGATACATCGTTCAACACCTTCATCAATCAGCGGAGCCGTTACCCCGATAAAGGCGGTCTCCACCCATTTGACCTTAAGGCGTTCCCACAAAAGCCGAGAAATTTTGAACAAATCACTGTTTGCGTCTGGATCGCTGCTTCCGCGTCCTACGACGAGGAGAGCCGTGTCCTCTTGCTCCTGCTCCACTTGGATCCCAGAGTCAAGAATCCGTGAGGTTAAGATGTCAAGAATTTGATCGTGAACACCGATTGGTCTCCCGTAGGTGAACTGAACTTGCGGATATTTCAGCTTCGCTTCGTCGATCGCTGCAGGAATATGGATTTTGGCGTGTCCGGCAGCAAATAATATAATCGGTATCACGATCACACGTGATGCTCCTTGCGATATACATCGTTCAATTCCTTGTGAAATCGTAGGCAGAACGAACTCCAAGAAACACGTTTCCACTAAAAAACCATTCATTCTTGCAGAAATATCAGCTACAAATTGCCTGACCTCTTCATTACCTTCTTCATCCCTGCTGCCATGACCAACAAATAAAACTGCATTCATATCTCGTTCTCCTCCTGAACTTCTATTGCAAATGATCCAAGCATTAATCCCCGCAGGCCGCATTTTCGATGACAAAGCCTTGCGCTTCCTGATGTCGGTACCCTTCGATCTCCTTCACCCTCTTATAAAATTTATGGAATCTTTCATTCGGATGTCCTTCTGTCTTGTATCGTTCAACGATTCGCGCTACAAGCTCGACAATCTCTCCTGGCTCGATTCCTTCAGCTACAGGCTGGGCAGGATGCGCGTTTCGTCCCACCGTTTTGCCCCCAAGAAACAAATCAAACTTTTCTTTCCTGTACACGATACCGATATCCTGTTGTACAGCACCGTAGCATGCCATCCCGCATCCGTTAAAACCTATCTTTAATTCTTTGGGAACCTCGAGATTGCCGACTCGCTTATGAATGGCCTCTGCATAAGGAATGGATTCACTTTTTTCCAGATTACAAAAATCACAAGCTTTGATTTGCGCTAGGTCTCCAATAGGAGAGAGCAGAAGTCCCAGCGCTTCAAGCTCCTCTGTTATTTCTACCGGATTCTCCGTTTGAATTCTTACGATCAACTGATGATGCGGCGTGTATTCCATATCTCCGCGATCCCCAAGGATTTGTCCCAAAGCTACTAACTGTGTACTGCTTAGCTTTTTATTGGCAATTCCAGGGCTAACCGCGAATTCAAAGATTGATTTCGTCGCTGTCACCGCCGATTGTACTTGCGTTTGTGCTCGTAGTTCAGCTGATATTAGTGTTTGTGCCTGTAGTTGTGCTGGTAGCTGCACTGGTGCAGCACACGATTCTTCTCCTTTTCCTCGGGAAACGAGTTGGAGCGCCTCCACAGCCAGTTCATGTAGATTTGGCCTTACCTGCAAAGTTTCATCGAACCCCAGCGCCGGAACTAACGGCTTTGTATTCCTTGATTCTCCGATTACCTGTGACGCCTCTTCTTGTGCAAGCGCCCAAGGCTCTGCCTCCGCTTGAAGTCTTTGATGAGGCTTCAGAGGCTGAATCTCTGCTCCAAGCGTATATTTGCGCTGATAGCCTCTTGGCGTAATCATGAGCCCGTCGTAATTTTTAGTGCTTGAATTGCCGATGATGATGGTGGTCAACATGCCAATTTCGTAGTTCAACATTTCAGATAGCGTCGTGACGATGACATGCTCCCGATCCCGATACGCACTCTTGACAATACCTACGGGCGTATCCGGTGAACGATATTGAAGGAGGATTCTCTGAGTCTCCACGATCTGCCTCGTCCTTCTTCCGCTGCGCGGATTGTACAAAGCGATAACAAAATCGGCCTGCCCCGCCGCCTCAACTCTTTTGGCAATGAATTCCCAAGGTGTAAGGTGATCACTGAGGCTAATTGTGCAAGCATCATGCATGATTGGCGCCCCAAGCAGCGAGCCTGCAGAATGTAGAGCGGAAATACCCGGGATGACCTCCACTTCAACCCCTGCAGACCGTGTCCAGCCCTGCTCCATCAGCACCTCATAGACGAGTCCAGCCATTCCATATACACCTGCGTCACCGCTTGATATGACTGCTACCTTCTTGCCTGAATTAGCCTGCCGGACTGCCTCTTGCGCTCTGCTGACCTCCTCCGTCATGCCTGTTCGAACGATTTGTTGTTCTGTGAGCAGGCCTGAGATCAAGTCCACATATGTGTTGTAGCCAATAACGACCTCACTCTCTTGAATCGCTTCGCGTGCCCGCCTGGTCATATGTTCAAAGCTTCCCGGACCGAAGCCGATAATCAGCAACTTCCCTTTCATATCTTCATCCCCTCTCACAAAATTGCCCGTCTAAAACCCAGTTTCACGATATGTAAGCATGAAAAAAAGCACTTCCAACACAGAATCATGTTAGAAGTGCTTGGTTAGCGCGCCAAAAAAGAAGAAAAAAGGAGCAACCGCTCTCTAACACTCCCTAATTCCTCGTAGGGTTTGCAGTGTTGATAAACCAGGCAGGTCTCCTGACTTCGATTACCGTCTCTTCGCGTCTTCCCGGAGCAAACGCTCCAGTGACTTTCGTGCGAAAAGATGCCGAAATAATTCGGCCATCGTTACAGTGGCGGGTCCGTGCCGGATTTTCACCGGACTTCCCTTTTAACCAAATGAAAGGTTCATTTGGCACCTGATTCCAAATATGCAATTAGAAATATCCTATCATCAATACTATCGCTTGTCTACGCATTATTCATAGATTACTTGGTATAAGCCCTCTAGCAAGCTCCTATAATCTAATGGATTATATTCAATTTCGGAGAAAGAAACATGAATCACCTTATTCGACGTTTTTACGACGAAAAAGCTTTTTTCGGTGTTTTCAGGATCTATGTACGTATAGCAATCCAACTGCGTGCTTCCTGTCTTTTGCTGAAGGAATTGCGTAGCTTCCAAACTGTGATTTGCATAGCTAGGCATATTCTGCCCTCCTTCCCAGAAAAGTCGCTATCTTCTATATCGCAGCATGGTATATACCATCAGATAGGAACAGCACATGACGAGCATCATGGCACAGATAAAAATAAGCGAACTGCTTGACTCTATCGTATCCAATGAGTCTTGTACAATCTCTACAGGATCGCTCACAATATCCCAACTATTCCAACGCAAAAAACGTCCCAGAAAAACCCCTATACTGCACAAAAACTGCAAAACGCCGACAAACAGCCACGCGGTACGTGAGCGAAATTTCTCCATGAACATCTCGTGAACAATGTACAATGATAATAATCCTGTTAACAGAGCGGTAAATGCCGTCAGCGCGTTAAGCAATATATCATATTGGATCGGAATTGAGGTTTTTAAGTACGTCAAGTGAACGATGTCAGTAATGATATAAGGGGAGTTGGGATAAAATAGCAGCCAGAATGCCAGTCCAAATAAAATGCCGAAGCGGAAGTCCGCTTTTTTTGCCATGCATATCGTACGACTAAAGCTGCCACAAGCGGGATCCAAGCCAAAATGAGATTAGGCAGAATCAGCCAATGGTAGAGCGTGCTGTGCGACCATATGATCCTTAATAGCAAGAGTAGGACACTGCCGGAAGACGCAATGAACAACGCAAGCACAATTCGCAGTAGCGATTGATTCAATTGTATGAATGATCTTAAATTCAGGGGAAGCCTCTCCTTTCAACATTTTATTATACATGAGAAGCATAGAAAGACGTATTCCTTCTTTAATTTTCGGAATTTTCATACTATAATAAAAGTGTAAGGATGACGCTTTCAACTTTCGATTGGAGGGGGAATCATGATGAGCGAACAACGTGCGCAAGGACTGATCTTTGTGATTACCGGCACCAGCGGTTCAGGACGCAAAACTATTGCCCGCCGCATTGCCGAGGAGCTCGGATTTTCATCGGTTGTCTCTTACACAACTCGAACACCAAGACCTAAAGAAATCGAGGGAACGGATTACAAATTTATATCGAGGAAAGCGTTTATCGATGCGGATATTGCGGGCGAATTCTTTCAAACAGTTGAAATTGACGGCAATTTCTATGGCATCAAACGAGCAGATCTGGAGCAAGCTCTTAGAGAGCATGAGTCCATCTACGTCATTGTCAATCGCTACGCAGCCAACCGGTTTAAGTACGAATTTGGAGACCGGGCTATTCGTATTTTCATCTATGTAAACAAACAAACGATTATGGAACGCCTACTCGCACGCCAAACACCTGCAGACGTAGTCGACAACTATTTGAAACATTATATTGAAGAAGTGTCCTACCGAAAGCAATGCGAGCATGTCTTTGAAAACATAGACCTCCAGCAAACCTCCGAATCCGTACGGACAACCATGCTCAGCTATATGCCAACACCGGCCAATTAGTTATCCCGTTACATAGGAAGAGACTCACCTATTCGATGTAGGTCGAGTCTCTTTTTACGTTTTCATGTTGTAGAACGCTGTTTTTTTCGTAGAGCCATCTTTCCGCCAAGCAAGGACACAGGAATAACGATCAAAAGCCCAATTACCTGATACCAGGTAGCTATGCCAGGGTTTGAAATAAAAGAATCAAATTCAATTCCAGCCCCAATTACACCAATACAAGCTGCATTGATAAGCTCTGCCCGCCTGGCTACCCTTGCTGCCACATAGCCACCGAAGAATGACCACAGCATGCCAACAACCATAAACAAGATCAGCCAGCCGATGTGATTATACACTTGTATTAACTCTTCTTTATCCCCTTCATGAAGAGACAAATATATGCTGCCCATTAACCCCGAAGACATAAATGTCCCCAAATTATCAACGATCACACCTGCAATAATACCTAACAGATGAAACGTTTTCTCCGTTTTCTCTTCCATGTCTTGCTCATACCTCTCCTTGAGACTTGCCGCTGCTTCCCCATCATAACATGGGATACCAGTACATTCCAGTTTTGCCGTCACCCGTGCCTTTGTTCAATCGGTACATTCACAGGCACATCAAACATCCATATCCAGAACACGCATAATACAACGGATATTCCATATGTCAATATCGGGCGCTTGTGGTGCAGCCGCAAGATCGGAAACATCGTCACATCGAAGGCAGCCGACCACCACAAGTTCCAGCCATGCTGATAGATCATCCGGTCATTCGTTGTAAAAAACCACTCAATGAGCACATAAATAAGGATCCATTTTACATGATGAATAACGGCTTTGAATGTATCGGACTCTGGATAAGCACTTAGGAAAAGCAGTGCAGTACTAGGAAACGTAATGAACGAATAGATCATCTCCGTAATGCTATGATTGGGAAAAAAGTCCGGCTTCATCTTCCAAAGAAAATAATTAGCCGTAAGGAAATTATATGTCACATTACCCACTGCAAAAAACATCATGGTCGTGTGATATTTACTCCATTCTCTCCAAACACCTTTCCGCCAAACAATAATAGCTACTAGAAGTGCTAATGCAAAGTGCAATTCGATCCCACCCAAAACGTTGTATTCCTATAATCTCCATTCGTTCAAAGTTTCATGTGTATATGCTGGAACCTTCTGTATGTATGAGCTCCTAGGGCTATTCGCCTATTTTGTATCCATAAGGGCATTCGCACAATCCCTCAATTCGCCCATACACTCAGGCTATCTTCCCATATACTAACCATGTAACAACAACCCATCAACGAAAGGATGATTTGAATGTCTAACGTAACTGGTGCAGGTGTAGGGTATACTTCTTCCGCGGCGATTCTCGTGCTCTTCATTCTATTGGTCATTATCACAAGCGCTTTTGCTTGGTAAGCAATTCCTTCCCTTAACCATATAACCTATTCACGAAAGGATGATTCGAATGTCTAACTTAGCAGGTGCAGGTGTTGGCTACACGTCTTCCGCAGCGATTCTCGTGCTGTTCATTCTCCTGGTCATTATCACTAGTGCTTTCGCTTGGTAAGCATTGACTTCCCTTGACTATATAATTCATAAAACGAAAGGATGATTTGAATGTCTAACTTAGCAGGTGCAGGTGTTGGTTACACGTCTTCCGCAGCAATTCTCGTTCTGTTTATTCTCCTGGTCATTATTACTAGTGCTTTCGCTTGGTAAGCATTGACTTTCCTTGGCAATAGACAAAAAGAAATGAAATAAGGTTACAAATTCAAGGGCTGCTTTGCATAATTGCAAGCGGCCCTTTGTCTATAATTTGGATATGAACCAGTAGACCGTTCAAGAGAACCGTAGAAAGGAAATACTCTGCCTTGAGCCGACCTAGCAGTAGCTTTCGCTCTTGTATGAACCTGAGCAGCAGCTTTCATTTTACATATAACCCCAATTCGAGAAACTTTTACACCATAAACTCAGTCTATATTAGTAAGTAATTCATAGCAAAGGAGCTGTTACTTTGAAAAAAATCGTTCTCATTCTTCAGTTAATCCTGGTTATCCTAACTCTCGAAGAGAATTTCGGCGTTAATGCAGATTGGCAGCAATGGTGCGAGTCCCAGTGGTAACATCTTCTTCATTGAATCCTTTCATTGTGAATTTCGTATGTTATACATAGTTATACTTGAGAAACTGGAGGTATTTCAAAATGCGAATTGAAGATGCGATAAAAGAAAAATTCAGATGTACAAAATGCAGCGGCACAAACTGCCGAACTAAAGAAGTTGCTATGACCGGAACAGGACTAAGTAAGATGTTTGATATTCAGCACAACCACTTCCTGTTTGTATCGTGTGAAGGCTGCGGATTTGTTGAAGTATACAACCCCAGCATACTCGAAGGAAAGTCGCGCGGACAGCTAGGTACGATTATGGATATTTTGTTTGGCTAGATTGAGCCAAGAATCCGCTGATTTCTGAACAATTGATTAGAAATATCAAATTCCGTAACTTCCATGATCAAACTTATCGAAGAGGTTACGAGTCAAAGTTCGGTACTTTGATATTCAGTTAGGTCTCACGAAGTGAATCCTCTATCTTTTTTCATCCATAGGGCGTGCGGATTGGATAATTTTCCCATTATGAAACATAACATCCATCATATCTTGACTGGTTGTAGACTCCAAGTTCACAAAAACAAGACACCCTTGCAGTAATTTACATCCTTGTTTCTCTATATTAGCAACCTTATAAATTTGACTAGGGTCATGTACCTTTGAGTAATCCAGTGCTTGATGTTTGTACTGCCAATAATCCCACATGGACAGATTATGCTTGTTGTAAAACAAGTAGGAACCTGCAAATTCTGCAATAAGTAATACATTTATCAGAACAATAGCGATCTGTGTAAATTTACGAATATTATATTTGATACTAATAAGAATTAATATAAACAGAAGAAGACCAATGAATAATTCTATCATTATGTGTTTCACCTATATATTAAATAATACCTCTAGATACCTATAGACTAATCATATCACCAATACATTTCTGATCACAATAAAAATACCACTTCTTCAATGGCACGAATAGCCAAGGAAGAAATGGTATTTATAGTTTAAATTTCTAAAACTTTACAAATCACTCTCAAAGCTCCTTACCCTCTCAAGAAACCTTGTGCTCGATCCGAAGCTTATCCGCCACCATCGCGATGAATTCCGAGTTGGATGGCTTCGATTTCGATATACTAATCGTGTACCCAAAAATAAAGCTGATGCTGTCTATAATGAAGCCTTACTCATTAAGGGTTTTGGGAACATCATCTGTCAAAATATCTATTTTATATTTTTATCAACACAATCCAAATATTTATTGGCTTCTACTGCTAAATTTAATGGGCAAAATTGCCTTGATTTAAAAATAGGCTAACTGTTGTTTTCTGTCAACCCAACTAATCTCTTCACAAATAAATTAAATTTACTTTTAATCACTAGTGTTGCATAAAAAAACCACAAGCCAATTGTCACATTATTCTGAATAAAATTCTCGGCTCATAGACCAAAAGGTCGAAGTCCTGTCAGAAGGTAGCCTTTATCCATTTGGTAATTTTATGGTAATTGCTTCGTTTTAGCACCAACATCCAGCTTTATTTCGACTTTCACCCACTTGCGGACCTTCTTTCCGGTTGTCGATCTATCTGATCGATCCAGGTTTGAACTGGTTCCCAAAGTAAGGTCCTGAGCCACCGGTAGATTTGTAGCAAACTATGCTTCGACTGTGTTTCTAATTTCACCAACACCAGTAAGCAAAACGCGATTAACGCAGTCCAAACCTGGTTCATCACGGCCCGTTCAGTGGTTCCGTAGAACTTCTTAATCCGAATATGTTGCTTCAACCATTTGAAGAATGTCTGTCGGGTAAAGAATTGGCGCGGTGTCGTTTGCGACCCGTTTCCAGCCCCTCCCCATAAGAACTGCTCGTGAGGTTTTCCCTCAAGCAGCTCACCCAGTAAACTTCTTCAAAAGGGTTATGAGACCTATCAAATGGCGATCACTTTCATCGGTATCCTTCTACGTTCTTGAGGGGATGGACTTTCCAATCCCAATATAGTCCCAATACACCGTAGAGGTACTCATTACTCCATCTTCGCCATCCGACACTACGCTTTCTTCTCCGTTTTCTTCTCGTCAGCAAGGTTCGTATTTTCATCTCCGTGTAGTCACGCACCTCGCTAAATGCATCACTCGAATTGCCAACCCGAAAATAATTCACCCATCCAGCTAATACGGCATTGATCCGTTTCACCATGTCTTTTGCCGGGGTTGCCCCGCCATTTTGGATTAGCTCGCGGATTCGCGCCTTGACTGCAATGCGTGCTTTCTTCTTCGGTGTCATGAGGATGAAGTATCCAGTTCCACTACGGTTTGGTACTCGCCTTAAGTCAAATCCAAGGAAAGCAAATGCCTCGCCTTTCAGGACGTTAACCATCCGAGTTTTCTCCAGATTTAGTTCTACACCCAACGGTTTCAGCTGTTCCTGAAGTCTTTTAAGAGCTAGTTCAGCCCACCCTTGTTTGCTGGAGTGTCCGCTTACGGTGATCACCATATCATCGGCAAATCGATGGTAATTGACCGCTTCGTAACTGCCTTCTGCCGTTTTACGCCGAATGGCATCAAATGCCCAGTCTACCTCATTCAGGTAGATATTCGAAGCTAATGGAGAAAACGGCCCACCTTGGGGTACGCCGATCTTTCCCGCCGCTTTTATCACCTGTTTGATCAGGTGCATCACTTGTGGGTCTTGGATGCGCTTCGACATCTTCTCCAGTAGAATCGAGTGCCGGATTGTATCAAAGTATCGGGATAAATCGACATCGATTACATTGGTCATGCGTCGCAGTACACTTCGTCTCACTTCGGCTAATGCTTGGTGAGGTGAGCGCTTCGGTCGAAATCCATACGAATTTGGGCAGAAGTCAGCTTCAAAGATCGCTTCGAGAATCAATTTTAGAGCACCTTGTACAACGCGATCCCGGATTACGGGAATTTGTAAAGTTCGCATTTTGCCGTTCGCCTTCGGTATATCTACCTTCCGGTTGGCTTGAGGTTGGTACGTTCCCGTTTGGAGTTCTTCTTGGATGCCTTCGAGAAACGGGATAACACCCTCTTTTTCCACGTCTGCGAAGCTTTGTCCGTCTATGCCTGCGGCACCGCCGTTTTTCTTCGCATGTCGGTACGCTTCATGGAGAGTCGTTATGCTGGTTATGTGGGTAAATAGACCCCAGAACCGATGCGTAGGTTCAGACTTCGCCTTTTGATATATCCGTTGCCTCAGTTCCTGCAGACTGATGGGTGTTTTTGTCATTTTCACCCTTGCCTCCTTTGGTTATACGGATTTGTTTACCGGTCCGGACCCTTCCCTCCCCGCGCGTTTTGCTGCACGCGGATCTAAAGTACTACGGTCCGATCCGCCACCCTGACATCTGCATGTCCCATTTCCCGATCACGGTTATAGGGAATGCCTCCTCGGTGAGCTTTCTTCACCGGATGCCGAGGGCTTCTCCAGTTTCCATAACATCTTTCACTCCATGTCGCCGCTGATACCCCGCCGGTGAGAACTGCCGTTTCAGACTCTTTCGGTCAGTTCTTGCTGCTTTCGCGCGTTATCGACCGTCTCAGCCACCGGAATTGCGTGTAACGAGGCTACGTCTGCGTTCACTGTACGTTACAACCTGGAATTTTGCCCATGCTCCTTTTGAGCGTGATGTCAGAGGGCTTCACCGTCTCGCTTTCGCTCCACGGCGCCTCTCAGGCTACGGGAGTCTAGTCTTTTCTCCCGGTCGGACTTTCACCGACTAGATGTTGTGTCCTTAACTGGACACGCCGATCGCCCAACGTTCCCGGTAAATCTGACCTATCTCCTCTGCTTTTAGGTCAAATCGATTCGTTAAGATAGCCACTGGGTTCCCTTCCGAATCTACGGTGTGAATGAGACGAAGGACATTCTCCATCCTTTTTTGCGGAGTGCCCACATATACCATCTCGTCGGAAAGCACCGCACTCTCAGCAGGAAGCTGAAACGAGTCGATGGACCGAATCACCGCATTTTTCTTCGTTCTTGTGACGAAGAAGATGCCGCGATCGCAGTAATCATCGAACTTGGCGTAGTCGACATAGCCTCGGTCGTAGACGTAAGTAACACCGATCTCGTTAACTAGAGCATCCATCTGAGTACGGTCATTCTTCTTAGCTGGCGTAATCGTTACTTTTTCGGGTACTACAGTATCATCGTCCATGTACTCCAATCGAAAATGAAGTTTGATCCCGGCCTTGGTCTGACGAAACTCCGCCCATTTGTACTTCTGTAAGCAGAGTCCGATTGTCGTCGAGTCAATGATCTTGAAGTCCTTTCGGAAGACAGTAGGAGATGTGCTACGGCGAATGCGTGCGACGAGCTCGGAGAAGACACTCTCAAGTGAAGCAGGGTCTACCTGATTGTGCTTCCGGCATAATTGAGACGCTGAGATGGAGCTTAAACCAAGTTCTTTCTGAAAGCCTTTCGAAAGTACATCAACGGCAATATCTCGCAGGGCATCACGCTGTTGGATTTGTGCATGCAGGAACAATTTAAGATAAGCAATTGTGGTTAGTTTTTTAACATACTTATCCTGTCCGGTCATCGCGATACGATCCGTGAAGGATTTCGTACAAATTGGAGAAATCCATTTACCAAATGAAGAAAATAGGGTATTCTTGTCCATGGGTTGATCCTTTTCGGTGGATTATGGACAGTACTACCTGTCATTCCATTGTAAAGGATCTTTTTCTGTTCGAATGTCTAAATAACAGAAGATTGTGAAGATTCAGAGAAATTTAATGCAACGCTAGTGACTTTTAATACTTCATTTAAACATCAATTACTATATGCAGATTTGTTGCTTGCTTCCATTCAACCCCCTAGGAGCTGATTACATAAGTGCATTTGATAGGTTGAATGTAACTTAATGTGACTCGTACGCATGATGAAAACCATCCTCAATAATCGGACGATGGCTGTGAATTGTTTATTGAACTTCCCTTTTTTGTATCACAGTTAATTTCATCCATTTATTTCAAAACTCTTATAACTTTTGTAAAATAATCAAAAGAAATATTATCAAAATGATAGTACAAAATGTACCCACAAATCCTATAATGGCATTTAATAAAAATGGACGTTCTTGCTTATTTGGATTAAATTGAGTTAACATATCAATCTTTGTTTCGAGCCTTATAATACGTTCCTTTAAAGCCTGTATTTCTTGATCTTCGACCATATCCCAAACCTCCAATAAATTCTAAACAATTAATAAAAATAACAACAAATAATATCCATGTTATATCTAACGCTTTATTCTACGCCATTCACTATCTTTATTTCTTCTTATTGCCATCCAACCAAGGGGTAAATCTGCAACATCAATTATTGCTGAATCAATTTGAACAATCTCTTCAAGAGATACAATTGACGCATTTGTAACCGTCAAGTCCATTTGAGCATTTTTCGATAAATAAGTTTGAACAGTTTTAGCTGAAAATGGTCTGTCGATGCTTCAACCGATAGCTGTCCCCTTGGAGCTGGATGATTTCACTTTTATGCAGAATTCTGTCCAGGATTGCTGTGGTGATGGCAGGATCGCCTAGTAGCTCTCCCCAATCATCCGGACCCTTATTGGAGGTCAAGATGATCGAGGATTGCCCATATAACTTGTTTATAAACTGAAAGAATAAGTTGGCTTCATAACGGTCCATGGCCATAAACATCAAGTCATCCATGATCACAAGTTGGGATCGGTATAGCCGTTTGAGCTTGGACCCAGAGACCCTTGATATGGTCTCCGTTTTCAATAATTGAATGAGACCGTCCATCGTAATAAAACTGACCCGGTACCCTTTTTTCAATGCTTCCACGCCAAGACCTATGGCCAAATGGGTTTTTCCCACGCCCGGCGGCCCCAGAAAAATTAGATTGTAGTTTTGCTCGAGCCAAAGTAGCTCTCTTAGTTGGTTAAACTGCCGTCTGCTGAGCGACTGCTGCTCCTCTAGCATGAAGTCGTCGAGCCTCTTAATCTCCGGAAACAGAGCCCAGCGAAACCGTTTGGCGAGTTGCTTTTCTTCGCGGCGGTTCATTTCGTACTGCAGGAGCCATTGCAAGAATTGGCGGCAGGTCCATTCCTTGGAGTCCGCTTCCATTAATGTTTGCTCGATGACCTGAGCCGCTTCCGTTAGATTGAGATTTCGTAGTGCTTGTCTAAGTTCTACAGTCACTTCATTCATCGCTGTCCCCCCGTAAGAATGGCCTTGTAGGCGTCGAACTCCCGAATTTGGGGCTTGACTTTACGCTTGGACTGATCTTGATCGCTTAGCAGTTTTAGAGGAGCTTCTGAGGGAATTTCCGGTGGTCTCGGCCTCTTGTAATGCTCCACTGCATCAGCAAAGTCGGTTGCCCGATACAAACGGTGTTTGATACAGTAACCCAAAGCCTTCGTTACAGCATCCGGCTCTGCGGGCTCCAAAGCACGCTGAATGAGCTGTAATTGGTCCCTAATGTACCGGGGCTTACGGTTGTAAATCTCGTTTAGGAAGGGGCTAGCCGCTGTTGGGTCTGGGAATGCTTCCGCTACGGTTTGGATGTAGGCTGCAATGCCCTTCGTTCGATCTCGTTTGTGATTGGTGTTCTGAACGAGTTGTCCATTGCCTGTGGCCAGTGGATGTTCGGCCAATAGTTGCCCGCTGTCCAGATCTCGAATCGCTAGGCGCCCCATTTCCGTAACCTGAATACTCACTTGCTTGTCTGTCCCGTCATAGGTTCCAAGCGGAACTGAATACCGGTTTCCTTCATACCAAATGGTGTTGTCCTTCCGAACGGTCCTTGTTATACTTGGTGGTAGCGAGTTTATTTTTGTGTGGACCGGGCGGAGGTGCTCTTTTCAAGAGCATAGACTTCGGCCGGTATTTTTTTAGTGGTGTGATGGATCTTGGCATTTCCCGTGCGATGGAGCCAAGCTACACAGTCTTCATTGAGCCTGTCTAGGTTAGCGAAGAGGCGATGCCTTGCGAAGTTTCGCTTTACATACTTGACTACATTTTCGATGCGGCCTTTACTTTCAGGATCTTGTTTCCTGCACATTCGGATTCGAAAATCCCGCTGCTTAACATAACTTGCAAACTCATGCGTGAATAACAAATCTCCATGATTCTCGCTGGTAAGAAGCAGATGGTCCTGGTCGTAAACAATCTCCTGCGGGATCCCACCGAAGAATGCGAACGCTTCCTCATGCATATCCACCACATCCTTCGTAGTAAAGGGACGGTCCAACCACTGTACATATTTATGCCTGGAATGGGACAAGACGAATCCCATGAACCACAACCGCACCAAATTTCCCTGAAGATTCCGGAGCTTTGTTTCCCCGAAGTCTACTTGTAGCTGATAACCCGGAGGAGGATCTTGTACAGCCTCGTATTGTCTGGCTTGCATGACTTTGGGGATGTTGTACTTTTTCCGAAGGTCCCTTACGTAGTTTCGCACTGTTCCCTCTGAAATGTTCTGCACCTGAAACCGTTCCTTGAGCCAGTCGTGAATTTGAGCAGCCGACAGGTCGGGATATTCCCGCAACCATTGTAGAATGGACGATTCATATCCATCTAACTTCTTTTGTCTAGTCTCCAGTTGTTCCAAATATTTACTAAATTCATCTGGATTCATTTCCAAGAACTTGTACACCGTATTTCTGGATACCTCTAGCTTTCGTGCAATTTGTGTGATCTTTAAGCCCTGCTCCTTCATTCCGAGTATGGAGAAGTACATATGCCACCTCTCTAAGCGCCTCATATCTCTTCCTCACCCTAATCTTTATGATCTAAGATGATTTTAATAGGGTGGGGTATGAGATGGAAAGAGTGTTCATTCTTATTTGTTGTTTTCTGTTGACTCCATTTTACCGGTTACAGCATTTTCTGTTTCAACGTCTTTTCCATTAAGGAAGTGCCACATCCCATCCTCTTCGTCATGTGAAACGTATACTAACTATTGGTTGCTCACATTTGACTATATTTTTTAATGTAATTACCATTGTATTTGGCGAATCACTAAATAACAATTTTCTCTCCGACATGTTTCTTCTCCCTTTAAATGAAATTGCCCTTTTACACTTCGCGCGAAAACAAAATGTGCTAATTCAGTCATTGATGTGGGAGTATCATAGGCAACTTTTGATAAATGGACTCTCCTATAACGTATATGTTCTACATCTTTACTTTTTGGTTTATATTCATTAATCCAATCAAATATCTTTCCCATCCTTTTATTAAAAAGTACAATACACATTTCATTACTTAGTACTTTATAGAAAACTATGTACCCAATGACATTGTACCATATTTTGGAATATAAATGCTTATTAAACAAAAAAAGCACCATCCATGATGAATGATGGTGCTTGTATAGTTTTATCTTAATGAATTTGTAATAGTAATCAATGTATCTACAATCCAGGACATGAAAAACTTAAAAGAATGGCTGAAACGATTAATAACCATTTCAAATTAAGCATCTGTTTCCCCTTTATACTTAATCCTTATTTCAATAAATTTGCTATTCTAAGCATTTCTGTCTCGCTAATTGTAAGGCTTTCCATTTCAATGTATGTATCATCTTGAATCCACCATAGGAAACCACCCTTTTCCCCATTCGTTAAAGCCCAATGTACAAAACGCCCCTCACAATTGTTTACAAAGACCTTTATTCCATTTGTAGATGGTCCAAAGTCATCAAGGTAAGAGCGACGACTGTTCTGACCATTTGTATCTTCTCTAATAACCTTACGTCCCTTAACTGAATACTGCTCTAAACCAAATAAATAGTGTTCATTTTTGTCAAAATAATGTAACCTGATTTTTCTGATTGGCTTATTTATGTCTAGAGGAAATGGATTCTTAACCTCAACAGTCCAACCTCTTGGCAGGCTCTGTTCTTGAGGGAGTAACATTTTGAAAGTTACTTGTTTTTTTATCTTTGTTAATGTACGCGAATCCAATTTATGATACTTAGATTCTGCAAAGGCTAAACCTGGTAAGTAAATTGCAAGGACAATTATAAACAGAAATTTTATTTTCATCATTATTCACCCTAGTACAGTTTTCCCTTGCTTGTCCCAGAGATATTCTTCAATTCGTGCTAATTTCCAAACATGTCTAGTTTTGGGTGTGCTATTAGCATTCCTGCGAAAACAAGTAGGGGGTAAAGATTTTATCCATCCCCCCACCACCCTCATCAAAAACAAAAAAAAGCATCGTTTGGATGCTTCAAATTGTTCTAATCTCCCGCTCCGCATTGTAGAGATAGTTAAAGTACACTTTAATGTTGCGAATATAATCAGCGATGGTTGTCGTTGTTATATCTCTTTTGTAGTCGCTTCTTTAATATCAGTTATAAAAAATACCACTCCTTTATCGGCTTACAAGAAGCCCAATAAATAAGTGGTATTTGTTGGCTTAACAAAAGATATTTATCGACTTAAAATGGCTTACATCGAAATCCCTTACCCCTCAAAGCTCCTTACCCTCTCAAGAAACCTTGTGCTCAATTCTGAGCTTATCCGCCACCATCGCGATGAATTCCGAGTTGGTTGGCTTCGATTTCGATATATTAATCGTGTACCCAAAAATAAAGCTGATGCTGTCGATGTTGCCGCGCGTCCAAGCGACCTCAATCGCGTGGCGAATCGCACGTTCGACGCGACTAGGCGTCGTTTTGTATTTTTCGGCAATTGCCGGGTAGAGTGTTTTGGTGATAGCACCTAGAATTTCGATGTTGTTATAAACCATCGTGATCGCTTCTCGTAAGTATTGATATCCTTTAATATGTGCAGGAACGCCAATTTCATGTATGATGCTGGTGATATTCGCATCCAAATTTTTACCTTTCGGCATATGTACGACATTTGCTTTAGGCACTTGTGACGTTGTCGCGGCCGCTTGGCTACCGCCGCCTACAAGCTGGCGAATTCGGTTCGTAAGGACCTCCATATCAAATGGCTTCAGAATATAATATGATGCCCCTAATTGAACAGCTTTTTGCGTGATGTTTTCTTGGCCGAAGGCCGTCAGCATGATGATTTTGGGCTGTGGATTCAGGTTCATTTCACGGAGCTTTTCAAGGACGCCTAAACCGTCCAAATGCGGCATAATAATATCTAAAATGAGCACATCCGGCACTTCACGCTGCTGCTCGATGAAACGTAATACTTCGTTACCGTTATAGGCGACACCAGCTATTTCCATATCTTCTTGTTCACCGATAAATTCTGATAATAAATGAGTGAACTCACGATTATCATCCGCTAATAAAACCTGAATCTTTTGCAACTTGAAATCCTCCTTTAGGTACTAAGCAAGTTAAGTTGGTAATTTTTCTCTCTTAGGATAGGTATTCGACACTTGAGTTTAAATTCCTTCTGTCGAAAATTATTTTTCTTTTCTTTTTTTTCACATTCCTTTATAATGAAATATTTATCAACGACATCCAACATATTTCGACACAAACAAAGATAATTATGCATGATTCCCATTAAATATCCACTTATACAAACAAAAAGAATCAAAGGCACTAACTCGCCTTTGATTCCGATGATGAAGGACGAAGAATAATTCCTGAATCCTGCAGCATCCATTCAATAAAGCATCCATAACCGCTGGTAGGGTCGTTGACAAATACATGGGTAACCGCTCCGATCATTTTACCGTTCTGAATAATCGGGCTGCCGCTCATCCCTTGAACGATACCACCTGTTTTTTCAAGCAGGCGAGGATCTGTGATTTTGATTACCATGCCTTTGGTTGCTGGTGTATCCTGTTTGGATACATGAACTACCTGAATATCGAATTTCTCGACTTTCTGACCTTCTACGACTGTATAAATTTGTGCGGGTCCTTCTTTGACTTCTTCAGCAAAAGCCACTGGGATAGCATCCTTCTCAAGACTATGATCCGGTGCAGCATACATTTTGCCGAAAATCCCGAAGGCCGTATTTTTCTCGATATTTCCAATCACTTTACTGTCCTTGTATAAAGTTGCTCGCTTCTCTCCTGGTTCACCATTATGGCTCTTAGAAATGGAGGTGACGTTCGAATACACGATATCTCCAGCGCCAACAATGATTGGGGTCTGGGTATCCATATCCGTAATGACATGGCCCAGAGCGCCATATACACCCTGATCCGGGGCATAATAGGTTAGGGTACCTACACCTGCGGCGGAATCTCGGATATAAAGCCCAAGACGATAAGCCTTGTCCACAACATCAAAGGCAGGCTGAAGCTTTAGTTGAATTTCTTCATTATTGCGGCGAATCGTAAGATCCAGTGGGGTTTTGCTTTCACCTGCTTTGGCTACAAGATCTGCAACCTTGCTGACGTCCTTGGATTCCTTACCGTTAATTTTTGTAATAAGATCACCAACTTGAATCTTGGCTTCTTCTCCCGGTGAAACTTTTTGGTCTTGGGCAACAGAAACCAAATGATGACCTACAACCAAAATACCGGCAGACTTAATCTTCACTCCGATCGTTTGCCCGCCTGGAATCACTTTAAGATCAGGCACGACATTCACTTTCACTGTTTTGATCGGAATGGTTCCGAATAACTTGACTTTCATCTCGGTTTGTCCGGAATGATCGGATTGCAAGGAAATCGGGTCTTGAAGATTAACCTGAAATGAGTGCTGGGCATTACCGTTGACCTTCACGATATCAGGGTCATTAATGGTGACTTGCGCGTTAACCGGCATCGTCAATTGGAGCTGCTTTCCTTGCCCGCTGAATAAACGGAGTTCTTGAGGAAAAGAGGCAAAGCTTTGGAAAGGTGCGGACACACTGACCAAACAAACGAAGAAGACGAGCAAGAGTCCAATCAATCTTTTTCTTTTGCTGGATTGCAACTACTTCACGCTCCTTTACACTTCCTGAGCTTCGACGAACAGCTTCGTCAAATGCGTACCTATAAGTTAACCCCTCTCACCATGTTTTATAACTGAAAATGATAACTGTTTAAACTTTTATATCCTTTGTTTCTTCTCATTAGCTAACGCAATCATTTCTTGGGCATGATGAAGCGTCGTATCCGTCACTTCCACACCGCCAAGCATCCTCGCCAATTCTTCGGTTCTACCCGCTTCGCTTAAATCGGTTACGCGCGTGAACGTGCGGCCTTGGTCTACTTCCTTGCGAATTTCAAAATGCACATCCGCCATGCAGGCTACCTGAGGCAAATGGGTAATTGAAAACACTTGGCAGCTCCGCGATAAAACAGACATTTTCTCTGCAATGGCTTGCGCCGCGCGACCGCTGACTCCTGTATCAACTTCATCGAAGACAAGGACAGGAATCTGATCAATACGAGCAAAAATGGCTTTCATCGCGAGCATGATTCGTGAAAGCTCCCCTCCTGAGGCGATTTTGCTCAGTCCCCTCAAAGGCTCTCCCGGATTCGGAGCCATCATAAATTCGATCTGGTCAATACCTTCTCTTGAAAAACGAACCTTACTGCCGCCTACCTCGATGCCCCGTTCATCATGGGTTCGTTCGATATGTACACGGAACTGAGTTCGCTCCATCTGAAGATCACGCAATTCTAGCTCGATTTGGGCAGCCAGCTGCTGCGCCAATTGTTTACGAACGTCCGATAGATCTACGGCCGCGGCGGCAAGCTTCCTTTCTTGCTTGGACAACTGATCCTCGAGCCTGCGAATATGCTCGTCTTTGTTTTCGATCGTATCGACTTCTCGCTTGATTTTATCCAGATAGGCCAGCATCTCCGGGATATTCTCCCCATATTTTCTCCGTAAAGAAGAAAGTGAATCCAAGCGCTCTTCAATAAAATCAAGTCTAGCCGGATTGAACTCAATCTCATCACGGTAATCTCTAATTTGATACGCAGCATCTTCCAATTGGTAATAAGCGGACTGTGCTTGCTCTAGTACTGGGTTCAGCTTGACTGGGTCCAAGTGGGCAATATCCTGTAATCTGTGAATCGCCTTGTTAATGGCATCTAAGCCCCGATTCGTGCCATAAAGCAAATCATAAGACTCTGATGAGCTCTGATAGAGCTTCTCGGCATTGGCAAGCTTGCGTTTTTCTTCCGCGAGAACCTCATCTTCACCTGGCTTTAGCTTGGCGGAAGAGAGTTCCTCAATCTGAAACCGGTACAGATCAAGCATTTGCAGCGCCTGCTTGCTAGTCTCCTGCAAATCCTTCAATTCCTTATGAAGCTGCATATATTGATCATACGCTTCCTGATAAATCGTTTTTGCGTGGCGAATTTCATCTTCCCCGAATAAATCAAGCGAATGAATATGCTCATCTACCTTAAGAAGCGATTGATGCTCATGCTGGCCGTGTATATTAACCAGGCTTTCGCCTGCTTCCTTCAACATCGTTAAATTCACAAGCTGACCGTTCATGCGGCTGGAGCTTTTTCCAGAAGACGTCACTTCACGTCTAATAATTAAATGTTCATTGGATTCCGCCTGAATTCCTAATTTCGAAAGCGTTTGCCAAACCGGATGATCGGAAGGGAGATCGAACATGGCTTCAATCTCTGCCTTATCTTCCCCATAGCGAACCAAATCGGACGACCCTCTGCCGCCCACTATCAGAGTAAGCGCATCAATAATAATGGATTTTCCTGCACCGGTTTCCCCCGTTAACACGTGAAAGCCTTCTTTAAAGTGAATATGTACATGCTCTACAACCGCTAAATTGCGAATCGACAGTTCCGTTAACATGCTTTCCCCTAAGCTTCTATGATAAAAGTGACATCATTTGATTTACAAAGGATTGGCTTTGATCTTTACCGCGGCAAATAACAAGAATGGTGTCATCTCCACCAATTGTTCCCATTACTTCGGTCCACTCCAGATTATCAATGAGCGCGCAAATCGTATTTGCCGTTCCTGGCAAACATTTCATGACAACCAAGTTATCTGTAAAATCTACACTGACAAAATGATCGCTGAGCGCCCGGCGAAGCCTGCATCGGGTTATATCGTTGGTCGGCCGGCATCGAATATTTGTAGCGCCCATCGTCTAATGGGACCTTCATTAGGTGCAATTCCTTAATATCTCTGGAAACCGTTGCTTGTGTGACATGAAAGCCCGCAGCACGCAAAGACTCCACCAGCTCATCCTGCGTTTCGATCTCATGATTCGTTATGATTTCTCTTATCTTCACATGTCGTTGACCCTTCATGCTTACACCTCTATATGAAACTTGATTTTTTTGATTCTACGCTGATCCAAATCGACATAGAGTACACCGGCAGCTTCGGGATAGATCAGGCTGTATGGCAGCAGCATGTCCCTAACGGCGCTTCCTGTCATCTCCAGCGGCCTTCTCTCGCGCGCCAGCTTCACGATGTACACTTCTTCATCCTGCTGTACGAAGTAGTCAATGAAGTAACGGCTTTCGAGCTGCTCATGATCATTAATAATCATCGTAATCGGAACCTTCGCTTTCCCGGCAACAATATCAAAACCGGCCCCCTCCAAAAGCTCCACAGCTTCATCCTGCGTGACCTCAGCAGACGATTCCGGTAATGGAAAGCGTCTCCTTCTTGGCGTATACAGCCAGCTTCTGAAGCGTATGAACATATATCCCATGACGATGATCAGAATCAGTAAAATGACTGAAATGTCTCCCTTTTCCAATCGTTTTCACCTCGCCATAGTATTCGCGGATACAGCGATGAAATCCTTTTTCGAACAAAAAACCCATCTCTGGGCCGCGCCGTTGTCGGAGTCAAGATGAGTTTATTTGCCCTGTAGTCTCTGAGATTCTAGAACAGTTGCTTTTATCATAGCTTCTTTGTCGCCTTCCAGCACATCGGTATCTTCTGAATTGCATGTCCAATAGGCCAAGAATTCAACATTCCCTTCGCCGCCGGTAATAGGAGAATAAGTAAGACCTTTTAGCCTGAAGCCAGTCTCGTCCGCAAACGATAGCACCGACTGTAAGACCTCTTCATGAACCTTAGCATCCCGAACGACACCAGACTTGCCGACCTTCTCTCGACCTGCTTCAAACTGAGGCTTAATCAGCGCAACCACACTGCCTGCATCTTGAAAAATGTTCTTGAGCGGCGGCAAAATGATGCGGAGCGATATAAACGACACATCAATGGAAGCGAACGTAGGCGGAGGACCGGCTAAATCCTCTCTCGTCGTAAAGCGGAAGTTGGTTCTTTCCATGACATGGACCCTTTCATCATTGCGGAGGGACCAATCCAACTGATTATAACCAACGTCGATGGCGTACACATAAGAAGCGCCGTTCTGCAACGCGCAGTCCGTGAAGCCCCCTGTAGAAGAGCCGATATCGAGCATAACAGCATCCTTGACATCAATACCAAATACTTTAATGGCCTTCTCCAGCTTCAGTCCGCCTCTGCTGACGTATGGGTGAACGGCTCCTTTGACCTTAAGCGCAGCTGCCCGGCTGATCTTCATTCCGGCCTTATCTACCGGTTCTTCATTCGCAAAAACAAGGCCTGCCATAATGGCGGCCTTGGCTTTTTCTCTGCTTTCAAAATATCCTTGCTCGACTAACAATACGTCGATTCTTTCTTTATCGGATGACATAATGATGCTAAGCTCCTCGTTCCATATACTGTCAAGCGTTGTTACGCACGCTGGCGTTTGCGCGGCAAGGAAGCCTTAACCTCAACCATGAGATGCTGTACGGTCAGTCCGACTTCTTCCCTTTGTTCTTTCACGGAGCCGTGCTCAACAAAATAATCAGGCACGCCCATCAATTTCACTTGCTGATTAACTACGCCTTTTTCCGCATAAAACTCCATGACGGAGCTTCCAAAGCCGCCTTGGATGGCGCCTTCTTCCATCGTAATGATCGGCATACCGATTTCGGCCAGCTCAAGCAGATAGGCTTCGTCAATCGGTTTAATGAATCGAGCATTGACTACTCGGAGCTGAATGCCTTCCTTGGCCAGCAATTCTGCTGCCTCTTCCGCAATCTGCACCATAGGACCCACTGCAAGAACCGCAACATGATCTCCATCACGAACGGTCTCCCAGGTTCCAATCGGAATAGCCGTCGGCGTTTCTTCCGTGCTTGCTCCCGTTCCGTTAATCCTAGGGTAGCGGTATGCAATCGGACCCTCATTATATTCAAGCGCTGTCTGCATCATATTCCGCAGTTCACGCTCATCCTTCGGCATCATCAGCACCATGTTGGGCAGCGTTCTCAAGAAAGGTATATCATACACACCTTGATGCGTCTCCCCGTCAGGACCAACAAATCCTGCTCGATCAATCGCAAACATCACATTCAGCTTCGGTCGGCAAATATCATGTACCACCTGATCGTACGCCCTTTGAAGGAATGTGGAGTAAACGGCGTACACCGGTTTCAAACCTTCGCTCGCAAGACCCGCGCATAAAGTCGCAGCATGCTGTTCAGCAATACCAACATCAATCATGCGATCCGGAAAACGCTTGGCAAACTTTAGAAGTCCGGAGCCTCCAGGCATAGCTGGTGTTACGGCAACGATTCTTGAATCTTTTTCCGAGAGTTCAATCAGCGTATTGCCAAAAACTTCCGTATACATCGGATGACCGACTGCTTTTAGCATCTGACCGGATTCAATCTTATAGGGACCCGCACCATGCCAGGATAACGAATCCTTTTCCGCTGGTGTATAGCCTTTTCCTTTGGTAGTGACGACATGAACGAGAACAGGTCCGTTCACTTTCTCCGCTTGCTTCAGCGTTTCCAGCAATACCGTCAGATTATGTCCGTCTACAGGACCGATGTACGTAAAACCCAGTTCTTCGAACCATACACCGTTCAGCACAAAATATTTCAGACTGTCTTTCAGCTTCTCCGCTGTTTTGGCCAGCGTTCCGCCGATCGCAGGAATTTTCTTTAGTAAGTGCTCCAATTCTTCCTTAGCTTTCAAGTAATGACGATCGGAGCGGATCTTGCTTAAATAGTTGTGAATAGCACCGACGTTCGGTGCAATCGACATTTCGTTGTCATTCAAGATGACAATTAAATTTTTCTTTTCGTGGCCGATATGATTCATGGCTTCTAAAGCCATACCGCCTGTAATCGCTCCATCGCCGATCACGGCAACTACTTTGTTGTGCTCACCTTTCAGATCGCGGGCCATCGCCATTCCCATAGCTGCCGAGAGTGAGGTGCTGCTATGACCGGCCTCCCACACATCATGCTCGCTTTCAGAGCGCTTGACAAACCCGCACAAGCCTTTATATTTACGAAGCGTATCGAATCGGTCCTTACGGCCGGTTAAAATTTTGTGTACATATGCCTGATGACCTACGTCAAAAATCAATTTATCATACGGGCTGTGGAACAGGGTATGTAAAGCAATAGTCAGCTCAACCACACCTAAGTTAGGCGCTAGGTGTCCACCTGTCACGGACAGCTTCTCGATCAGAAACTGACGGATCTCTCCTGCCAATTCCTCAAGCTCCGCTATGGATAACCGCTTTAAATCCTCAGGTTGATTGATTTGTTCGAGCAGCACGCTTGTTTCCTCGCTTTCCGTGTTCAAATCCTTGGATTGCACCATTATAACACAAAATGGGTTCCACGATGTAATATTGGTATTTTCTTAGTGATCTCTTTGCATCAAGTAATCGGCAAGCTGCAGCAAGCGGTCTGGATTCGGCAGTTTGGCTGCTAGCAGAGCCTGCTTGCCCTCATCGGTCAATTGCTTCACTTTCTTCTCCGAAGCCTCGATTCCGATAAAAAACGGGTACGTCACCTTCTGCTGCTTTTCATCGCTTTTGACTGGCTTGCCCAGCTTCGCCTCATCCCCGACAAGATCAAGAATATCATCCTGGATTTGAAATGCGAGTCCAATGCAAAGGCCGAATTGGCTTAGCGCATTCATTTGCTCTTCGGATGCCCCGGCGATATGTCCACCAGCGCGTAGAGAAAAGATAATGAGATCGCTTGTTTTATGAGTATGGATATACTCTAGTTCCTCCAGCTTCGTGATTCCCTGCTCGCCCAGCATATCCGCCGCCTGACCGCCAACCATGCCTCGTGCTCCCGCATATTCAGAGAGCTCTTCTGTAATAGCAAGTACTCGATCGGCAGCGATACCATACACCTTACGTGCTTGAGCTATGCTGTAGAATGCATGGGTCAGCAGGGCGTCGCCTGCAAGTATGGCCATTGCCTCGCCGAACACCTTGTGATTCGTCAGCTTGCCTCGACGGTAATCATCGTTGTCCATGGCTGGTAAATCATCATGGATGAGGGAGTAGGTATGAATCATCTCAATGGCGCAAGCAACAGGAAGAGCCGCTTCCCTTGGGCCGCCAAGCGCTTCGGCTGCGGCCAGCACAAGAATGGGACGCAGTCTTTTGCCGCCTGCCATTAATGAATACTGCATGGACTCCCGCAGCTGAGCCGGAACCTGCCACTCGCCTGGCAGAGCCTCCTGCAAAGCCGCTTCCACATTTTTTGCTTCTTCCGTTATGTAATCGCGTAAAGTGCTTGTGTTATTCAACCGAATTCCCCTTATCGTCCAAGGCCGGTTGAAATGGCTTGCGAACCACGCCCGCGCTTCCTTCCACCAGCATCTCGATTTTCTTCTCGACCTGTTCCAGCTTCAAACCGCATAAATGGGACAGACGCACACCTTCTTGATAAAGCTCGATCGCTTTTTCCAGAGGAACGTCACCGCTTTCCAGCTGCCCGACAATACGCTCGAGCTGTTCCATCGCCTGCTCAAAGCTGACTTCCGTTTCACTGCTTGACATCGTTGTTTTCCTCCAATCCCCTAACATGGCAGTCCAGCCGGCCGTCGACCAGCCTGATCTTAATTACATCCCCGACCTGTACTTGTCGGGTTGAGCGGATCAGCTTCTTCTCCGACTCGTCATACGCGAGATTGTAGCCCCGCTGCATGACCTTCAGCGGGCTTAGGGCGTCCAGCTGACGGACGCCGGATTGCCACTCCTGCTTCTTCAAGCGCAGGAGGGTCTGCATGGCCGTGAGCATGCGGCGGTTAGTCGATTCCAGCCGCTCCGCGGCAAGCACGGCCTGCTCTTTGGGATTGAAGCTGGATAGCTTGCGCTCCAGCCTCATATGACGTTCGGCAGCGCGCGTCAGCCGCTGCCGCATCTTGTAACCGAGCTGCTCCGCCAGCCGGTCGAGCCGTTCCGCAGGCTGCATGAGCAGCTGCCTGCGCGGGTTGGTCAGGAACGGGGAGCGCTTCGCGCGCTCCAGCCGTTCCTGCTTGCTGCGCAGCTGCTGAAGCAGGCCATTGTGCAGCCTCTGCACATGCTGCGACAGCTGCTGCTTCAGCTCGAGGTGGTGCGGCACCGCGAGCTCCGCCGCCGCCGTAGGCGTCGGCGCTCTGAGATCGGCGACGAAGTCCGCGATCGTGAAGTCCGTCTCGTGGCCGACGGCCGAGATGACGGGAATCGCGGAGGCGGCAATCGCCCGCGCGACCGCTTCCTCGTTGAACGCCCAGAGCTCCTCAAGCGAGCCGCCGCCGCGGCCGACGATGAGCACGCAGGCTTCACCGAGCCTGTTCATCGCTTCGATCGCCTTGACGATCGAAGGAGCCGCTTGATCCCCCTGTACCAGTACTGGATACAGGAGGATCGGCACCGCCGGGTAGCGCCGCTGCAGCGTGATCATAATATCACGCACAGCAGCCCCCGTCGGAGACGTGATTACGCCAATCGCACGTGGAAACCGAGGTATCGGTTTCTTGCGCTCCGGCGCAAACAGTCCCTCGATTTCGAGCTTCTTCTTCAGCTGCTCGAACGCTAAGAACAGGCTGCCGATGCCGTCCGGCTGCATCGATGTAATATAGAACTGATAAGCGCCATCGCGTTCATACACCGAAATATTGCCGCGGGCGATAACCCGCATGCCTTCCTTCGGCCTAAACGCCAGCCGCTGATTATGTGAAGCGAACATGATGCTTTTGAGCCGCCCGTCCGCATCCTTTAAGGTAAAGTACATATGTCCGCTGGAATGGTGTGTGAAATTCGATATTTCCCCCGAACCCACACATCCTGAAGGCGTGAATCGCCTTCCAACGCAAGCTTAATATACCTGTTCAAATCTTTGACGGAAAAAACCTTGGCTTCCTGTCTGTTCATAGTCAAGCGTTACACGCCCACATTCGCCTTGGCAGCGCGCCCAGCCGCATCCACGGTATTGCGAAGCAGCATCGTGATCGTCATCGGACCCACACATCCTGGAACAGGAGTAATGGCAGAAGCTACTTCCTTCACCGCCTCAAAATCTACGTCCCCTGTTAATTTGCCGTCAGCCGGCCGGTTCATCCCGACATCAATGACCACCGCGCCAGGCTTCACATGGTTCGCTTTGATCAGATGAGCTTTACCAACAGCAACTACGAGAATATCCGCTTGCTTCGTAATTTCTTCCATATTCGGTGTACGAGAATGTACGACCGAGACCGTCGCATGCTCACGCAGCAGCAGCATGGCCATCGGCTTGCCGACAATGTTGCTTCGACCCACGACGACGGCATGCTTGCCAGCGATCTCCACACCGGTACGTTTCAATATTTCAATGACACCTTGAGGTGTGCAGGGCTTCATGCCGTCTTTTCCAATCATCAAATTCCCTACATTCACAGGGTGGAAGCAATCCACATCCTTGGCTGGATCGATTTCGTCTACAACAGCCTCTTCATCAATATGCTTAGGCAAGGGCGATTGTACCAAAATGCCATGAATTCGACTGTCAGCATTAAACTTATGAATAAGAGCAATTAAATCCGCTTGAGTCGTATTCTCAGACAAGCTATGTACTTCGGAATAGATACCAACGTCATCACAAGACTTGGCTTTGTTTCTTACATACACTTGCGAAGCAGGATCTTCTCCAACGATCACAACAACCAAGCCAGGCTGATTACCCTGCGCAGTTAAAGCGGCGACATCCGCTTTGATCTCCTCACGAATTGAGCTTACGAGTTCTTTCCCATTAATCACTTGTCCGGACATGATGGACTCCCCCTCCATGAATAAAGAAATATGAATGAATATCAAACCATTAGTTCGCAGATTTGCTTTTCAATTGATCGACTTCTTTGATCATCTTACCGAGAACGCCATTCACGAATTTGCCAGATTCGTCGGTCCCGTAGTGCTTGGCCATATCAATCGCCTCATTGACGACTACCTTAGGCGGCACTTCTTCTGAAGCATAAACCATTTCGAATACAGCCAAACGAAGCACTTCGCGGTCAATTCTGGACAAACGATCCATTTGCCAGCCTTTCAAATACTCCTCAAGCGCCTCATCAATTTGGACTTTATGATGAATGGTTCCCTCTACCAGCTCATAAATATAATCGGACGGAATTTTCTCCTTGCCGATTTCAAGATCAGCTTCATTGTCCTGCTGTGCTTCTTGAATACAAATTTGAACGGCCTCTTTCGGGGTCGTGTCTGCATTCATTTGAATTTGATACAAGCTTTGTAAGGCTAATTCCCTAGCAACTCTGCGTTTCATTTATGTCCTCCTAAGCTGAATTTGCAACGATAGGGTCCAGCTTCCCTTTTCTTCTAGTATACGTCATTCTTGAATGAATCCAAACAAAAAATCCAAGGAATATCCAAGGATTTTAGCGAAACATTCTCCATTTTTGTGTGAGATAGCGCCAAATGTCTTCAAGCACCGCGAAATTCTCTCTACGGTCAAGCTTATTACCGACATACAATCCAAGCAGAACGATACAAGCAAAAATGAGCATGTCCCAAAAACCAAAAAACAAGTAGATAAAACCGAAAAAAACGCCTAGTCCAGCTCCGACCGTTTTGCCTCTATGCTGCTCCCACAGCTCATTCCACATGGGTGGGTTCACCTCTATTCGACTCGGCTTTTAAATGTTGGAGCTGATTGAATGATATTGGCTACATATACGGTTACGGAGGCAACCGGGATCCCCGTGACTTCTTCTATATATCGTTTGACATTGCTTTGCATATCCTCGGTTAGGTCTGGGATCGAGCTTTCACCGTCTACAACCGTTCGAATCATAATTTCCAACCCGGATTGATTCACCCGTACACGTGATTTCAAATCCTTCACGCCTTTGGTTCGTCCAGCGGCTTTCAGTGAAAGGTTCTCAACCGTTTCCATGGAGATTCGAATATCACCAATTTCAGTCCTTTGGTCAATGGATGGCGCTTGAGCGCGTCCACGCCTCACGGATATGTACACAAATCGTATGCTGATGAGCAGCAGGACGATACTGATGACGATTGCGGGATAAGCGACGTTCTGATCAAAATAGAAGCTGTCTAACACTGCTTCCGCACGTGCTTTCGGGACCCAACTGCATGAGACGGCTAAGATGACGATAGACGCTGCGAATATGATTAGGCTGTATAGGAATAACAATAGCCTGTCTAAGACTTTACCCACGAAAGCTTGTCTCCCTTCTACATATCATTAACCCCATAAACTTGTAGGAAACCCCTGCAACCTGTAGGGGTTTCCTCTTTTGTCACCTATTTTACTCTGTGTGCCGCTGCTGGATCTTCTTCGACCGTTTGCTTTTCAGGCAGTTTAAAATGTACATCATGGATATGCACATTTACTTCCACCACATTTAGACCCGTCATCGATTCGATCGCATGCTTTACATTTTGTTGAATACCGCTTGCTACCTCTGGGATTCTATTGCCATATTCGACAATAATGGAGACATCAATGGCCGCTTCGCGCTGTCCCACCTCAACTTTTACACCCTTGGACAAGTTCTTGCGTCCGAGCAGTTCACCAATGCCTCCTGCCAGTCCGCCGCTCATTCCCGCTACTCCCTGCACTTCCACCGTTGCCAAACCGGCAATGATTTCAATTACTTCAGGGGCAATCTGAATGCTGCCCATGTCTGTTTTGACGTAGTCTGGAGCGATTGTGCTCATTGTGGCACCTCCTAAAAATTTCGCCAGAAACCTGGCTTCTTCATGTATGATCTCTGTGACACGCCAGTAAAACGGACGCGTAAAGCATGTGCTGTTATAGCGGAGCTCTGCGCCCTGCGAAGTTCATGTATGCTTACGACTTACATTTTGGATAAGCTGTCTTAATAAAATAGTATACCATTTCACTAAAAATATGACAAACAAATCCTACGATTCCGGATCGTTCACATCGTGCTCTTCCAGAAATTTAATATCGTGGTTGCCCTCAATGAATCTCTTATGTTCTAGCAGCTTCTGATGGAACGGAATCGTCGTGTGAACACCTTCGACTGCAAATTCTGTCAACGCCCGTTTCATCCTCGCGATAGCGTCATCTCGATCCTTACCCCACACGATTAATTTGGCAATCATGGAATCATAATGTGGCGGAATGGTATAGCCGGTATACGCTGCGCTGTCAACTCTGACGCCGAAACCGCCGGGAGGCAAATAGAACTTAATTTGTCCTGCCGAAGGCATGAAGTTCTTGTTCGAATCTTCCGCATTAATCCGGCACTCAATCGCCCAGCCGTTGATGTTGACATCCGCTTGGGTGAAAGACAATGGATTGCCTTCTGCGATACGAACCATCTCTTTGATAATATCAATGCCCGTAATCATCTCTGTGACCGGATGCTCGACCTGGATTCTCGTATTCATTTCCATGAAATAGAATTTACCGTCCGGACCTAGCAAAAACTCGAGCGTACCAGCACCTGAATAGTCTACGGCTTTAGCAGCTCTCACTGCAGCTTCACCCATGGCGCTGCGAGTTTCCGGAGTCAGAACAGGACATGGCGCTTCTTCGACAAGCTTTTGTCTTGCGGCGCTGTACAGAGCAATCTCTCTCGCCCAAGTGTACGACATTCCCATGCTTGTCTGCCAGAATTTGAATTTCGACGTGCTTCATGCCTGTCAAATATTTTTCCAAATACACACCAGAGTTGCCGAATGCATTCTGTGCTTCCTGCTGTGCAGTCGTAATCTGCTGAACGAGCATTTCTTCGTTATCGGCGATACGGATTCCTTTACCGCCGCCGCCGGCTGTTGCCTTAATGATAACGGGGTATCCGATATCACGGGCGATGCTGACAGCATCTTCTGTGCTTTCTACCAATCCTTCAGAGCCTGGGATAATCGGAACTCTAGCTTCCTTCATCGTCTGCTTAGCAACAGACTTGTCACCCATACGGCTGATTGCATCGGGAGATGGTCCTATAAAGGTAATGTTGCAGCTCTCGCAAATTTCCGCAAAGTCGGCGTTTTCCGCCAAAAATCCATAGCCCGGGTGGATGGCATCGCACTCTGTCAACGTAGCGACACTCATCAGATTCGTAAAGTTCAAGTAGCTGTCTTTCGAAGCCGTTGGACCGATACAGTAAGCTTCGTCTGCCAAACGAACATGCAGCGCGTCACGGTCAGCTTCGGAATAGACAGCTACCGTATAAATGCCAAGCTCTCTGCAGGCTCGAATAATACGAACTGCGATTTCTCCACGGTTCGCGATAAGGACTTTATGGAATTTCATTATTTTCCCTCCTGAAAACGCGCTTACTCCGGTCTGACCAAGAACAATGGTTGTCCGTATTCTACCAATTGACCGTTCTCTTACCAGAACTTGAACGATTTCGCCCTTCACTTCAGCTTCAATCTCGTTCATCAATTTCATAGCTTCCACAATACAAACAACAGATTTTTCTCCTACCTTCGAGCCTACGCTAACGAACGGCGCTGCACCCGGAGAAGAAGCATGATAGAACGTTCCTACCATTGGGGATACGATCTTATGTAAGGATGAGTCCTCTTGCTTAGGAGCCGCTGCAGCCGGTGCCGACGCTTCCATAACAGGATCAGAAGTCTGCTGTATGATACTGGCTTGTCCGACTGGAGCGTAGGAGGCCTGCGCTGGTGCTGTGACCAATACGGATTCCGTTTTATTAGGCTTGCGAATCAAAAGACGAGATCCATCATTCTCGATTTCAATCTCCTGCAAAGAGGATTGATCGACAAGCTTGATCAGTTCTTTGATTTCACTGAGTTTGAACATTCAAGTCACTCCTTCAAAGTTGGTGAACCAATAACCTAAAGTGTAAATGCTGTGTAAAGCGTTTACCCTCCACGTGCAACGTTAGTATTATAACCATAAACGAAAGAAATGGAAAGAGTCCAGTTTATCCGGACTCTTTTCCTATGCTCTATTTTTTTCATCACTTAAAGAGAAATACTCTCCTATGGACGGACATATTGAATTTTAATATTTTCAGGCTGTGCGGCCAGCTCATTCATCACCATGTCAACAATTGTCACACCTTGGCTCTTTTCCAGCTTATCAGCCTGCACAGTTACTTTCCAATCCTTGCCCTCTTGCGTTACGATCGCTTGTGGGAAATCCTTCAGCAGCAAGCCTTCCAGATTTTCAATTTTATCATAAGTATTGGAGAGTGATTCTAATTCATTGTTAGCTTTCGCTACCGCATCCGGAGTCTGGTTCTTATCCGTGATCAGGTCCAGAAGATCGGAGGACTTTTTCGTAAAATCCTCATGGCGCTTCATTTGAGCGTTCGTGAAGTAATCACTGGCAGAAGTCGCTTTGGATTGTTCTTCCACTTGCTGAATGATTTTGGCATCGTTAGCAGCGTTTGCGGCAGCTTGCGGATCTGCTTTAGCGTCTGTTTTGGCACCGCTCTTCGTATCTGTTTTCGTGCTGCTTGCTTTTGCGTCTGTTTTAGTATCAGTACCTGTAGTTGCTTTCGCGTCAGCTTTACCTTGACCAGTTGCAGCAGATGCTGGGTCCAGCTGGGTCATATCGATTTTTACTTCCTGCGGATTTTTAGCGCTTTCTGTCGCAGCCAAATCAAGCTTATTAACATCCTCAGTGAATAGATAATAGGCGGACAACACCACCATCAAGCTAAGCATGGATACAAGCCAAATTGTTTGTCTTTTTGCGTTCATAGAGTAATTCCTCCTTGAAATGATATGATTTTTATTTATGATGAAAGTAAAGCTGATCAACCTGTTTTTCTTGGTAAAATCGAGATTTTGTGAGCCGGAACATCAAGACCTCTTTCTACAGCTTCTGAGATCATTTTTTTCACTGTAAGATTCTCCGCTCCCTTGGCCACAACGATTACGCCTCTGATCTTAGGCTTAATATATTTGAGTACAAGCGGTTTTTGGTCACCTGCAACCTGATAGATGACGACCTCTCCGCTTCGTGTAACCTGGGATATATTTCGTGTTGCGCCATTCGAGTCTCGCTCGGTGGTCATCTGCTGGTTATCGTTGTAATTCTTATCGACCGTTACTTCTTCCGTCGATTCGATCGTTACCAGAACTTCCACATCACCAACCCCGACAATGTTCTTGAGAATACCCTCCAGCTGCGTTTCGTAGGCTTGCTCATATTCGTGAAAGACAGAGGATTCCTTTGGTGTGCTGCCCAGAAACGTTTCCTTGCTTTCCTGGCTTTGCGGCGGGGAGGCCCGGCCTTCGTTTATGGGATCGACGTCCTTTACGGTTATAAAAGAATTCAGAATCATTAGCGCAGCCCCGAGCAGCCCTACCAGCGCCACCCATAGCAGTGTATTTTTCCGCTTGGGGCCCCCGGGCCGCCTCCAAATTTCTGTTCCATCCATTGCAGCAATGTTCCCATCTATTCACCTCACAATCGTATTCTATCTTTGGCAGCCTATACTCACAGCTTGCTGGAGTCGGATTCGATTCGAATGTGGATATGGTCAGGCTTCACCTGCCAGTCCCGGCTGATCCCCGTCGTAAGCTTTTCTCGCTCTTGCCGAAGCTTCTCATTCAACTTGCCGTCTTCCGGCTCCGTCTGTTGAGTTACAGCCGCTTGCTCTTTGTTTGTGTTCTGGATATCAATATGAATCGGATCAATCGGCTTCATCGGTTCCATAACCCCAATGCTCTTATTAGATAGCCCGGTTGGAGCCGGTCGCTTCGCGTCTATATCATGAAGGGTTGCCGTGACATCGGTGACGGCCGGCTTCCCATTGTTGTCGATTTGTGCAAGTACTTGTACATCACTGACTACAAGATCGGTCTGATTTTGTAAGTCCTCTTTCATGACCTCGGCCAGCTTGCTTTGTATAAGCTTTATAGACTGCTTATCCCCTTCATTCTTGAACTGCTGTGCTTCCTTGGTGATGTCATTCAGGGATTTCATGTTTTTACTCCCGCCTTCATTCGCTTGCAGAGCCATTCCATTCTGTTTGCTTTCCGCCATGCTTAGAAGGCGATCCACATTCCAATCCTTCTGAAAGAGCTGCATCACTGGCGAAAGCAATGTTAATAGGACGAACAAGCTGAGTACCGTCTTCACATAACGCTGCATGGTGTTACTAGGGAGTAATAGATCGACAAAAGTGGCAAGCAATATGACCATGATGACCGACTTTAGCCATCCGCCTAACCAATCCATCCCTACACCTCCTGCAGCTGGTTCATCTCATCATGACGGAAACATTGCTGATCGCAATCATAATGGTTATGGCAAGGAAAAACATTAAACCTACAGCGGCTAAAGCCGCAAACACGTAAATCATGCTTTTGCCAATCGTCTGCAAGCATACAATCATGGGGTTATCGCCAATGGGCTGCATAATTGCCGCAGACAAGTTGTAAATGAAAGCAAGCGTCAAAATCTTTATCGCCGGGAAGGCGCACAGCAGAATGAGAACAATCACTCCAACTAGTCCGATCGCGTTCTTAACCAGCAGGGAGGCTCCGATTACCGTTTCCGTTGCATCTGAGAACAGCCTGCCTACAACAGGCACGAAATTACCGGTCACATATTTGGCCGTTCGAATCGCTACCCCGTCTCTTACGGCCCCTGCGGTGCCTTGCACGGACAATACGCCGAGGAATATGGTTACAAACACGCCAAGCATACTAAGTCCGACAGTTCGCAGCAGATTTGCAAGCTGTGTTACTTTATAACGCTCGCTCAAGGCGCTTACGATGTGCAGGACTGCCGAGAAGAACAGCAGCGGGAATACAAACACGTAGATCGCGGTCCCGATGGAATGGATCATGAATATAATTAGCGGGTGCATGATGGCAACGGATGTCACATTTCCCATCGATGCGAGCAGTGTTAACAGCAGTGGCACGATGGCTACCATGAATTGAATCATGGAGGTGATCGCGGTTTTGGCGTATCCGATTGCGACACTGAAGCTGTTGATTGCGATGATAATCAACACCATATAGGCAATGGCATATCCCAGCCTGCTAACCGTATTTTTCTCAAAGGAGCTTTGGAGCGTCTCTAAAATCATGCTGAACACGGTTAAAATCACAATGGATGCCAGCAGTTTGCCGTTGACGATGACTTCATGAAAAATGTAATTCAAGAGCCCGCGAAAGATGCTGGATACGCTAAATCCCTTTGTCCCCAGCAACATCTCCATAAAGCTAGGCGTCTTGTTTTCAGGAAAATATCCTCCGTAGTCTTTCATGAGCTTATTCCAATACTGCTCAACCTGGTCGGTTTTGAGATGGCTTGCCTGCTCCTGGATCAGGATATCTGCCGGTGAAGTTGCGCTGGAGGTCCCCATCCACCCGAGCCAAAGACTTATGGTCAAAACCAGAAACAGCATCCATCTGTTATGCATCGAGTAGCGCGAATTGTGTGGGACCACTAGTGTCAGCTCCTTAGAGTTTTCCGAAGGAAAACTAACTTCGTAAGCATGTGCTGAGTTTTCCGCTAGGAAAATCCAGACTGATGATAAAGGCAAATGGAGGGCTCAGTAGTTTTCGGAGAAGCGTAGCGGTCGCCTTTGACAGTTTTGTTATCACCTTAGAAGGCTCTTATTTGAATCGAATAACAAAATGTCAACAGCGATCGGAGAAAAGCTACTGAAGCTCGGAATGATCCCTACTTTATCAACACATTCCGTTTTCCGAAGGAAAACTAACTTCGTAAGCATTCGTTAAGCCGGAAGCAGCTTGATGACTGTTTCAATGATCACCGTGATGATGGGAATCGCCATGACCATGATGAGCACCTTGCCCGAAAGTTCTATCTTAGATGCAATAGATTCCTGCCCCGCATCTCTGACGATTTGGGCTCCAAACTCAGCGATATAAGCCACACCGATGATTTTTAGGATGGTTTTAAGAAAAACCATATTGATGTTGGATTTCTCGCCTAAATCCTCCAGCACGCGGATAACGGATGAGATTTTGCCAATCAGAAACAGGAAGATCACGACACCTGTGAACGCGGCAAGTAAAAAGGCGAACATCGGTTTCTGCTCTTTAATAATGAGAGATAGAATGGTAACGATGAGTCCAAGACCGACAATCTGAATGATTTCCATGACTCACCTACTGAAAAAGAAAGATCGTTTTAATTTCTTTAAACAAGTTATCCAGCATGCTGACCACCATAAAAAGGACGACAACAAAGCCAATAACCGTAACCCAGTGTGCCATATCCTCTTTGCCCATTTGCTTGAGCACCGAATGAATCATCGCGATGATGATGCCGATGCCGGCGATCTGGAAAATGGCGTTTACATCTACGTTCATTCCAGGCACCCCATTTTCGTTAATACATCAAGATCACGATTAAGGCTCCAACAAGAACACCGAGGCTTTTCCACATTTTTTCGTAACGACGCTGCTCATCTCTTGCCTCAGCTTCTTCGGCTTGCAGTTGACTAACGGCCAGCCGCAAATGCTTGATCTGATCTCCCCGGTCCGATAAACCAAGTACGGAGCCCAGCTGCAGCACCACCTCTTGCTCCGGCTGCTTCATCGACGTTCTCCGCCACATGTCCGTGATCGTATGCTGCCAAATCTCGCGGGTTGATCGGCCTTCCGCGGAAATCAATCTTTCCGAGGTTAGCCTGAACATGGAGGACACAGGCTCTGCCATTTGCTTGCTTAGTGATCGAAATGCGTCGGGCAGCGGCGTCACTGCATATACGATCTCGGTTTCCATTCTCTGAAGCGCGCTGATCATCAAACGAATTTGCTTCGGCCGCCTGGCGTAATGTGATGCTTGTAAGAACCCAAACCAGGCAGCGGCTCCTAGGATGAGAACGGATCCGACAAACTTCAACATGATCGATCATCCTCTTCCTATTCGATGTACTTGAATTTGTCTTCCTGTCCCGTCTAGGATTCGATAGGGCGCAAACCCTTGTTTGCGTCTATCCAGGACAATGTATCTGGAGAACACCCCCTCCTCCAAGAGCTGTTTGAGAACGGGGCGCATTCGTACATCCTCAAAGTCCGCGCCATGGGCAGTAGCTACGATACGAACCCCGGCATGGATCGCCTCATGAATGGCAGCTGCATCCTCTGGCCTCCCGATCTCGTCGACCGCCAGCACCTCAGGTGACATGGATCGAATCATCATCATCATCCCTTCGGCTTTCGGACAACCGTCTAGAACATCAGTACGCGGGCCCACATCGAATTTCGGAACACCTCTGCTGCTTGCAGCAAGTTCCGACCTTTCATCAACAATTCCAACCTTTTTCCCGGCACATTGCCGCGTTGCTGACAGGATGGGCGATATGCCATTCGGATCCGTTCCCCAATTGCCTTTGCTCACATTCCTCACAATATCCCGCAGAAGCGTAGTTTTGCCCTGTTGTGGAGGTGAAATAATGAGTGTGTGATGAATCGTTGAGCGTGCAGGATCCAGCAAGTAAGGCATCAGCTCGTTACTAACCCCGACAATGTCTTTCGCTATGCGGATATTGAAGGAGCTTACATCGCGTATTTGCTTGACGTTCCCCTGTTCCAACACGGTTCTCCCAGCCAGTCCGACCCGATGGCCGCCTGCAATGGTGATGTAACCGCGCCGCAATTCTTCCTCATAGGTATAGAGCGAATGATTCGTCAGCATCTCGAGCAGCGACATACAATCTGCTGTTGTCGGCTTATATGCCGACAGCTCTTCTAATGTCACATTGCCATTCCCATCCAAAAATGCGTACGAATCATGAAAGCCAATCTCAAGAGGTCTGGACTCTCTCACCCTGATCTCCTCAATGCTTTCTCTTACTTGACTAGGCAGCTGTGAAAGAATCATTTGCATCGTGCGCGGTAACAGATTCACAATTGAGCTTAACATCGCAAGACATGCCTCCAGGTTGTCCCGTCTTTTATACTTATTCGTATGCTTGATAGAAAAGAGATATGACAATTTACTTTCTTAATATACCGATGAAGATACAGCTTACTCCGGCGATGACCCATATCATTTTGCCAAATGATAGTTTCTCTGCGATCGCTACTAGACCGATAGTCGTTGTAGTTAATAGAACTAGAGGACCTACTAGAGCCAAGCCGGTATTCACCAGGAGCGCTTTTTCCACTTGATTCAATCGGATCATAATAATAGCCGCGATGATTTCAATACTTCCCGATAGCAACCTTAAAGAAGCCATACTCATAACAATTTTATTAATCATTTGTCCATCGTTCCCCTCCTTGAAAAAGGGTGAGCAGCAGACAGCTCATCCCTTTTACCCTACCTTATGCAAGCTCGTCTGATTTTAGGCATGGTGGGCACCACCCTAATCAAAAATGCATATGATGAACTCAGAATTGACCTTAACAGGATAGTGAGGAGATTGAATCCGATGGAAGTGACCTCTCAGCTGATATGGAACCCGGTTCTGGCCGATCCCACAGGGCAAAGGCAGATGAAACCTAGAACACTCGGGAAAACGATGGTAATCGATAAAGGACTTGGCCTCAATGCGTTCGAGGACTTGCTTAGCACCTCAAGCAATCATATCGACATGATCAAAATAGGCTTCGGCACCTCGCCATTATATCCTCAGCTATTGTTGAAGAAAAAAATCGAAATGGCAAAAGCTTTGGGCATCAGCATTTATCCAGGAGGCACCTTCCTGGAAGTTGCAGTCGTTCAAAACGCGGTTGCTTCTCTTTTTGATATGATTTCTGCATTGGGTTTTACAGGCATTGAGGTATCTGACGGCACTATCAAAATGGACCGTAAGCTCAGAAACGAATTGATTCTTAGAGGATTGGAATCAGGCTTCGAGGTCTACACGGAGTATGGAAAGAAGGGCTGGGGCTCTTCAATTGAGCTCGATGAGCTAATCGAAACCGTAGCCCTAGATGCAGAGTACGGAGCCGAGCTTGTTACCATCGAGGCGCGGGAATCCGGAATGGGTGTGGGGATATTTGACGCACAGGGAAATTGTAAAGATGAAGAGCTGCACAAGGTACTCTCGAGTGTACCAAGTCCTGGGATTCTGTTGTGGGAAGCGCCTTTAAAAAGTCAGCAGGTCCATCTGATTCAACTGCTAGGCGCCGATGTCCATCTCGGCAACATCTCATCGCAGGAGATAATTTCTCTCGAAGCGTTGAGGAGAGGTCTTCGATCCGATACATTGTCCTTAACTACCGGAAAGGAATAATGTCATGCAAATTGATGTCGTAGCCAACATCGGCGAAGCCCGGTCTGATGAATTCCTTCATAAGACCGTTATCGTCATTGATGTGCTTCGAGCTACAAGCACAATGATCACGGCACTATCTAACGGCTGCAAATCGATTCTTCCTGTGGAGACCGTCATACAAGCGAAAGAGCTTCAAACCAGCGGGGATCTGCTCGGAGGCGAACGGTATTGCAAAAAAATACCAGGATTTGATTTTGGTAATTCACCGTCCGAATACTCCCCTTCCGCCGTAAAGGGAAGAAGAATCATTCTAACGACAACGAATGGAACGCGAGGAATTCAAAAAGCCATGAAAGCAGACCATGTTCTAGCAGGTGCATTTATAAATGGTGCGGCCTGTGCGGCGGCTGCAGTCGACTTCAGACGCGATGTCGTCATTTTATGCGCAGGCACTCAGGATGTATTTTCGCTTGAAGATGGTTTGGCCGCCGGTCAAATCACGGCTGAATTAATAAGCCTTTTGGGGGATAAGCAAGTGTGCCTAAATGATTTCGGTCAGGCCATGCTTCATGCTTTTGAACGGAATCGCGACGGTCTTCGGGCAGCTATTCTGCTTTGCTCCAACGGAAAGAGGTTGTGTAAAATCGGCTTCCAGGATGATATTGACTTATGCTGCGCACTCAACACCACGACGATGGTGCCCATGCTGCTGCATGATCAAATGGTCCCTTATAAACAAAGCTTGTTCTAAAACCAAGACCCCTTCATAGACTAGGATTGTCTTTTCACTTCCTGCAGACAAGGGGTTTTGCCATGAACGGCGATTTATTATTGGTCATTCTCATCATCATCGGGCTCGTTGGGCGTTCTCATATCATCACGACGGCAGCTTGTATTCTTCTGGCTGTGAAGCTGATTGGGCTCGATCGCTACTTGCCTGCCATGGAACGGCGGGGACTTGAACTGGGGTTGCTGTTTTTGACCATGGGCGTGTTAGTGCCTTTTGCCAGTGAACGCATTTCGTTCAAAGATATTATCTCGGTATTCACAACGTGGCCGGGCATAATCGCACTGACAGGAGGGGCACTTGCCACCTACATGAACGGCAAAGGGTTAGAACTACTAAAAGTAGACCCACAATTAATTGTGGGCCTGGTCATTGGTTCTATCTTTGGAATCGTATTTATGCGCGGCATTCCGGTTGGACCTCTTATGGCCGCCGGAATTACGGCTTTTTTACTTAAGCTGGCATATTTCGTAGCCGATAAAATTAGATAGCTATCTTCTGTCCTGCGGACCGCCAACGAAGGCTTGCTCGGTCGTGTCTAATCCGTATGCGGTATGAAGCGCACGGATGACATCGGTCAAGTGTGTGCTGTCGATCACGCAGGACATTTTGATTTCTGATGTGCTTACGAGGCTGATGCTGATGCCTAGATCGGAAATGACTTTGAACATCGTAGCGGCTACACCTGGGCTGCTGACCATGCCGGCACCTACGATGGATACCTTCACAAGATTTACTTCGGAAGTCACTTCACGGAAGCCGATCTCATTACGAATTCTTTCGATCGTGTCGAGCGCTTTCTCCTTATCGGATAAGGATGTAGTGAATGAGAAATCCGCCGATCCGTTAATGACACCGCTTTGCACGATAATATCCACGTCAATTTGAACATCCGCCAGCGCGGTGAACACCTTGGCAAGTTGGCCCGGTTTTTCCGGTACACCTAGAATACTGATTCTTGCTACATTCTTATCGTACGCGATGCCTCGAACGACGATTCCTTGCTCCATCACTGCTTCCTCCTTCACGTTCGTACCCTCATTGTAAGTAAAGCTAGAGCGGACCACCAGGGTCACATTGTAATTCTTCGCATATTCCACTGCACGCGGATGCAGGACAGCCGCGCCTAGATTGGCTAGCTCCAGCATTTCATCATAAGAAATTTCATGCAGCTTGCGGGCTACCTTGACAATACGCGGATCTGTCGAGTAAACGCCGTCCACATCCGTGTAAATCTCACAAAGATCCGCTTTAATAGCAGCTGCGAGTGCTACAGCCGTTGTGTCCGATCCTCCGCGTCCTAATGTTGTAATTTGACCAGACTCGGACATTCCTTGGAATCCGGCAACAATAACAACGTTTCCTTCGGTCAGCGCAGCTTGAACACGCTCTGGCTGAATATCGGTAATTCTTGCCTTGCCGTGAACTTCCTCCGTATAAATACCGCTTTGCCAGCCGGTGTAAGAAACAGCCTTTTCCCCTAAGCTATGTATAGCCATTGCTAATAGAGCTACTGATACCTGCTCACCTGTCGTAAGCAGCATATCCATCTCACGGGCAGGAGGCGTTCCGTCATAAATTTGTTTGGACAAATCGATCAAATCATCGGTTGTATCTCCCATCGCAGAGACGACAACAACACAGCTATGGCCTGCTTGCTTTCGTTCTACGATCCTTTTTGCAACACGCTTCATTCGCTCCGCATCTCCGACAGAGCTGCCGCCAAATTTCATCACTACAAGAGACAAAGCTGACTCACTCCCAACGCATACTAGTGCTAGTGCATAACAATTCAATATTATAGCATAAACCTGCTGAAATGTGGGGAATCCATGTCAAAAAACCTCCCGAACAAGAAGTCCGAGAGGTTTGGATCACGCGAAAGGAACTATGCACGGGAGATATACTTGCCATCATCCGTGTCAATTAGAAGGACATCGCCTTCGTTGATGAATAACGGAACTTGAACGTTAAGTCCAGTTTCCAGCTTCGCACTTTTGGTAGCGCCAGTTGCCGTGTTTCCTTTAATTCCCGGCTCGGTTTCTTCAACCTTCAGCTCAACGCTTTTTGGCATGTTGATCCCGAGGATTTCGCCTTGATAGCTCATGATTTTGATCATCATGTTCTCTTTCAGGAAGTTAAGCTCCCATTTCAGTTGATCTTGCTCAAGAGAAATTTGATCAAATGTTTCTGTGTCCATGAACGTATGCTCGCTGCCGCTTGCATACAGGTATTGCATCGCACGGTTGTCGATGTGCGCGCGACCTACGTTCTCACCGGCACGGAATGTGCGCTCAACGGTGTTGCCGTTGCGCAGGTTTTTCAATTTGGAGCGAACAAACGCCGCGCCTTTACCCGGTTTCACGTGTTGGAAATCCTGAACGGTGAACAAGTCGCCGTCTACTTCAATAGTCAAACCTGTTTTAAAATCGTTTACTGAAATCACTAGTAAGTCCCTCCGCTAATCAATGATAAGAAAGTCTTTGGTAGAATGGGTTAATATTTTAATTCCGGAGTCGGTAATCACCACATCGTCCTCAATTCGAACTCCACCAAATCCGGGGAGATAAATTCCTGGTTCAACGGTCACTACCATGCCGGGCGTTAAAATCGTATCTTCTGTCTTGGACAATCGTGGAGATTCATGAATTTCCATACCGAGACCGTGTCCGGTCCCATGTCCGAAATAGTCACCGTAGCCATGCCGCGTAATGATATCACGAGCATAAGCATCTCCCTCTCGTCCGGTTATCCCTGGTTTGAGGTTCTCCAGACAATGAAGCTGCGCTTCCAAAACGATATCATAAATTTCTTTATGTTTATCGGTTGGCTGTCCAAGCATTACTGTGCGCGTAATATCCGAGCAATACCCTTTATAATACGCTCCAAAATCCAATTTGACAAATTCATGGTTCTGCAGTACCCGGTCGCTTGCTTTGCCATGAGGCAGTGCGGAACGCTCGCCGGAAGCTACAATAGTTTCAAACGAGGTTGAAGTACCGCCGTTTTTTCGAATAAACATTTCGATCTCGAGCGCAATATCCTTCTCAACTGCTCCTGGCCTCAGAAAGGAAAGAATGTGCGAGAAGGTAGCGTCCGCCAGATCGGCAGCCTCCTGCATGATTTGCAGCTCAGCATCGTCCTTGATAAAACGGATCTGCTCGACGATTCGATTTGTTGGCACAAATTCGATTCCAGATAGGCCAGCTTGATAGCTGAGATAATCGCCATACGTGATATCGGCCTGCTCAAACGCAAGCTTGCTAATTCCCTGCTGCTGCAATAATTCCCTGATGGACTCAACGACTTTGGGCTTGTGCTCGATGACTTCATAATGCACGGCTTGCCCAGGAGCCTGTGTCATATAACGAAAGTCGGTCAAAAGCATGGCTCGTTCCATGGTAATGAGTACGTAGCCTGCCGAGCCTGTAAATCCTGTTAAATAATGACGATTAAACGCATTCGTAATGAATATGGCCGGCAAATCCAACTGCTGCATCTGTTTTCTCAGCCGCTCTAGTCGTTTGTCCTGCATCCGTAATCACCATTCCTTTTACATATGATATTGCAAGGCTCTGAGTCCAAGCTCGTAACCGTGCGCACCAAGGCCGCAGATCTGACCGATCACGACTGGAGCGATGACGGAATGATGGCGAAACTCTTCCCGCTTATGTATGTTCGATATGTGAACCTCTACGCAAGGAAGCTGTACGGCGGCAAGTGCATCCCGAATGGCATAGCTGTAATGTGTAAATGCGCCCGGGTTTATCAATATACCATGCTTCATTCCAAAAGCCTCATGAATTTTATCGATAATGGCTCCCTCATGATTGGATTGAAAGCACTCAAGCTCCATGTCCAGACTAGGAGCAAGTTCGTTCAAGCCATCGATGATCGATGCCAGCGATAAACTTCCATATATGCCTGGTTCCCGAACACCTAGCATATTCAAGTTCGGACCGTTAATAACGAGAACCTTCTTCAACAAGGGAACCCCCTACGCGTTTTCCGTAAGAAAACCTGCTTCATAAGTATGGGCTATGCCAAGCACTCGCCCAGTACCGTAGACATTTTACCATAACTTTCATGTATTGTGTATAGGCTCTCTCGTTCTTTCATCATTGTATTCGACGGCAATTGAGTAGCCAATGAACAAGCCCCAGACGAGAAACAAACAGAAATCGCTTAAGATAGAATTAAGATCCAGATCATGAATCCAGTAGGTCATCCCAGCGAAAGGTCCGAATAACAGGTAGATAGCCCCCCACCAAAAAGCGCCGTAGCCGATTCCCCACCAAGGGCCGCTCAGCTTCCACAGTGTAATCATATAGATATACGCAGCTACAATGGAAAAGACCGTGAAGAAGCCCCATCCAATCAATGTCCCCTTCCAGGTCATGAGAAATTCATGTTTAAAAAACGGCTCCACCAGAAATCCGATGCTGATTTTGGTGAATTTAAAATACTGCTCGATAATTTTGAGTCCACCTAGTAATAAACCAGCAAAGAATCCGATATAAAGCGAGAAGAACCACCTATTCGTTTTCATCGATTGTGCACTCTGGCCGGTCATGATGATCAACTTCCTTTCTCTGTAGAGCATGTTCACAGTTTCCTGATCAGGAATAGTATGTTCTACCGTCATCGGTAGCATTCAAACCGTGAATCCGTTACAATGAGAAAGTAATGCTCAACACACAGAGTACAGATGAAGAAGGTGAAGCCATTGTCGGAACAAAACAGCATATACGGCGGACAAGCCGTCATTGAGGGAGTCATGTTCGCTGGCAGAAACGTGCACGTGACCGCAGTCCGCAAAAAGGACGGCTCCTTGGAATACCTGGAAGTCCCCAAAAAGGATATCCCGTGGGTCCAAGCATTAAAAAAATCCCCTTTATACGGGGAATCGTCGGAATTATTGAATCCAGTGCCAAGGGCGCGCAGCATCTGAATTTTTCCGCCGAAACCTTCGCAGGAGAAGATGAAGATTCTGAATCAAACGCAAAAAAAGAAGAAAAGCCCGGCATCTTTTCCAATATATCCATGGTGCTAGGCGTCGCGGTAGTCGGCGTAATCTCATTTTTATTCGGAAAATTCGTATTTACGCTGGTACCTGCCATTATTGAACAGTTTTTATTTGGAAATGTATTCAGCAATCAAATTCTTCATAACCTAGTTGAAGGATTGATCAAAATTGTGCTGTTGGTCGGCTACATTTACTTTATTTCACTTACACCCATGATTAAACGCTTGTTCCAATATCACGGGGCTGAGCACAAAGTGATTAGCGCTTACGAGGCGGGTGTGGAGCTTACCGTCAGCAATGTGCAGAAATTCAATACCCTACATTACCGCTGTGGAAGCAGTTTTATCGTTTTTACGGTTATTATCGGGGTTGTGATTTATTCCTTCCTGCACTATGACGGCTATGTCGAGCGTATCGTTCAACGCCTTCTGCTTTTGCCGGTGGTCATCGGCGTTTCATACGAAGTATTGCGCTTTACCAACTCACTGCGGGAAACCCCCGTGCTTCGCGTGCTGGGCTACCCTGGTCTATGGCTTCAGCTTCTGACGACCAAAGAACCGGATGACAGCCAAGTGGAGGTCTCCATAGCTTCCTTCAATCGCATGCGCGAAGCGGAAAAAGAATTATGGAGGGACGACAATGAGACAGAAATATTCCCTGAGCAGCATTATCATTATGGTTTTGATTGCCATCGGTCTGCTGGCCAGCTTGCGGGTATTGTTCATTCCCATCCTGGTACTGGGGATTATATTCCTGCTCTACAAGTTTCCTCCTAACGAATGGAAATCCAGATTTGGTACGGGAGCGAAAGCAGGCACACGAAGAAAAGCCAAAGCAGCTAAATTCCGCGTGATTCCCGGTAGCAAAGACCGTGATTCGGACGATTTCCCTAAATATCACTAGCGCTTACGGAGCACAAACTTCTCGTAATCTTGTTCATAGGTTTGCATGCTCCATGTCTGAAAATATTGCGCTGCAGCGTTGTAACCAGCCTCGTATAATTCGAGGCTTTTTTCTTTGGAAAGATTGAAATCCGTATTCTGTACACCCAGAGTAGGAATTTTCACGGTCCGGAAGCGATCCTGTTTCTCAATATACATGGCATCATGTGCACTGAGCATCGTCGAAAAAAGCGCTTCAAACATGGTTATCGGACCTCTAATATTATGATGATGAAACTCGCTCTTCCCGACCAGCCTGAATCCGATCACCGGGGTGCGATCCACAAAGGCTTCTCGATCAAACACCCATAGGGGATAATTGCTCAATACTCCCCCATCGACAATATAATAAAATTGTTTAGAAAAAGGCTCTGCCCCGGCCGAGCTTTTTCTCTGAATGCGGATCATAACCGGGTCGAAAAAGTAAGGAATACTTGTACTCATGCGTACTGCCTTAGCTACAGGAAACATCCGTGGATCAATGCCGTACTGCGCAATATCGTCTGGCAGCACTAGAATTTTACCTTGTGTAATGTCAGAGGCGATGATTCGAAGCTGATTTGGCCTCAAGTCCCCGAAGGTGCGGATTCCTTTGGACAACAAGATTCGGTATACCCAATGCTCAAGCGCTTCGCCTGAATATAAGCCTTTCTTAATCAGTAACCGGGAGGCAGGTCCCAAGATTCTTGTATTGAATATCGGAGAGCGCTGTAAGAAAGACCGAAATGGCATGCTTAAGATCATCCGCTTCATTTCTTCCCCTGTATACCCCGCGGCCAAAAAAGCAGCTACGATAGACCCCGAGCTTGTTCCTGCTACCTCATGAAACTCATAGCCTTTATCCTGTGCTGCGCTCACGGCTCCAGCTAATGCAATACCTTTTACGCCCCCGCCTTCAAACACACCATTAATTTTCATTCCGAAATCACTCCCTTGAGCCGCGCCTGAGAATATATAGGCTCCATAAATTATGTATGCTGCAAGGGTTTGTTTCCATACTAAAGAACAGAGACTGCTGACTGCAGTGACCTCATGTGCATCCATACATGCAGCTCGCAGAAAAAAGACAGAGAACGCATATAGCGAATCCCTGTCTCCTTGTTATCACTATTCTATTGAATTTGCTAGCTTTCCGTTTCCATATCCTTGCGCACTTGCTGGAGCGCTTCAGCCCGGCTCGGATCTCTGCGAAAATATTCAAGCAGGGTCTCAATACATGTAATCGAATCCCAGCTGAGGTGATGCTCAATGCCTTCCACATCTTTATAAATATTATCATCATGAACACCGATCACGGTTAAAAATTGTTCCAGCAATTGATGCCTGTCAACAAGCCTCTTGCCCATTTTCTTGCCTTTGGAGGTCAGCATGAGACCGCGGTATTTTTCATATATCAGATAATTGTCCTTGTCCAGCTTCTGAATCATCTTCGTTACGGATGAGGGATGCACCTCAAGCCCTTCAGCAATGTCGGAGACACGAGCGTAACCCTTCTCGTCAATGAGCTTGTAGATTCTCTCCAGATAGTCCTCCATGCTTGGTGTAGCCATGCGATCAAGTTCCCCCTGCTTTGTTATTCCTGTCCCAAACGCTCCCCCTATCATAATGCATGATCATTGGTGCGGTCAAATCTCCCACGATTGATTTCCTTCCAGACTTGGAACAATAGAAACGCACTTAATTTATACGAAGATTTAGAAAGGAGCTACGAATGACAACAGAGCTGTTAACCCGCCCGGTTCCCAATACGTCGGTTTTCGTTCCAGAGCTCGTCTATTTCGAGCCTGATGCAATGAATTACCCGAAAGGCCAACAAATCTATCAATGGGCGAAAGAGCAAGGCTTAGAGATCCACATGACAACCTCCCACAATCAAATCAGGGACTTACCCGGTGATTCCGAGCTGGAAAAATACCGCATCGCGAAGCGGACTTTAGTCGTGGGTATCCGTAAGACACTGAAATTCGATACCTCAAGCCGTCTGCCGAGTATGCCATCCCCATCGCAACGGGATGCATGGGGCATTGCCATTACTGCTATTTGCAGACGACGCTTGGTGCCAAGCCGTATATACGGGTTTATGTAAATATTGACGATATTCTCGGTGCCGCCAAACAGTATATCGAGGAGCGAGAACCGGAAATCACTCGTTTTGAAGCGGCTTGTACATCCGATCCCGTTGGTCTGGAGCATATCTCTGGCTCGTTGAAGCAACTAATTGAGTTTATGGGGCAGCAGCCGCTTGGGCGTTTGCGCTTTGTCACCAAATACCACCACGTCGATTCGTTACTGGACGCCAAGCATAACAATCACACCCGTTTTCGTTTCAGTGTGAATGCAGATTATGTGATTAAGAACTTTGAGCCAGGTACCTCCAAGTTTGAAGAACGCATTGAAGCTGCTGGTAAGGTCGCAAAAGCAGGCTATCCGCTCGGTTTTATTATTGCTCCTATTATTTGGCATGATGGCTGGGAAGATGGGTATAAGCTGCTGCTCGAAAAGCTGCACGCGGCTCTGCCGGAAGAAGCAACCAGAGACTTAACTTTCGAGATGATTCAGCACAGGTTCACTAAAACAGCAAAAAATGTCATTCAAAAGAGATATCCGAAGACAAAGCTGGAGATGGACGAGGAGAAGCGGAAATATAAATGGGGTCGTTGGGGACAAGGCAAATACGTGTATCCGGATGATCAAGCCACCGCTCTCAGAGAATTCATCACTGAACAAATCTTTGACAAATTCCCTGAAGCGAAGATTGAATATTTCACTTAGAAGCGAAGCCAGTCGGGCGTAATGGAATTCAGCCAGAGCGTAATTTGTGTCATTTTACCCGTGTAGAGCAGAATGGAGATTAGAATCATCAATCCGCCGCCGATTTTCATAATCGTTGCCGAATATCGTAAAATCCAGCGGGTGGAGCCGATGAAAAAGGAAAGCACGAAGAACGGAATGGCAAAACCTAGCGAATAGGCTGTAGTCAGCTGCAGCCATGTTCCTGGTTCTGTTGCAGCCAGTGCAAGTATCGCGGAAAGGATAGGCCCTACACAGGGCGACCACCCGGCAGCAAACCCCATACCAATAAGCATAGAGCCTATATAACCGGCAGGACGAAACTTGATCTGAAGCTTTCTTTCTTTAAGCAGCCACTGCGGTTGGAAAATTCCAATTAAGAACATGCCCATGACGAAAATAAGAATGGCAGCAATCTGACGAAGCAGGTCGCGATAATCAATAAAAAAATTGCCTAAGAAGCCTGCGGTAAGACCTAACGCGTAAAAAATAATGGAAAAGCCTACGATAAAGCTCAAAGTGTGCAGCATCGTTTGACGCCTTACAGCTGCAGATGATTGTCCCGACTTTAGTTCGGACACGGAAATTCCCGTTATGTAGGATAAATAGGACGGATATAATGGCAAACAACAAGGAGATATGAACGAGGCTACCCCCGCCCATAATGCGATCCATATATTAACCGAATCCATGCTACACTCTCAGCCCCTTCTTCAAAATAATGCCCATTAACAGTACGATCAGGCTTAAGACGACAGTTCCACCAGGAGCAAGGTCCCAAACACCGGCAATGACCAAACCCGCAATGACGGCAATTTCGGAGAAAATGACGGCCAATATGACAGAATGCTTAAAGCTCTTGGCAATGAGCAGGCTGCAGGCAACCGGAATCGTCAAAAGCGATGAAACAAGCAATGCGCCAACAATTTTAATCGCCACCGAAATAACAAGCGCCGTCAACATCGTAATCATCATGTTGTAGAATCGAAGCGGCAACCCGCTGACGCTGGCGGCATCCTCATCGAAAAACATAAGAAAAAGCTCCTTGAAATGAAAAGCTATCACCCCAACCACCACGAGACAGACGCCGAATACGACCCATAGGTCTGTAGAATCAAGGGTATATATGCTTCCGAACAAATAGCTCATCACATTCATATTGAAGCCCTTGCCTAGTGTAAACAGGAGAGTAGCTAAGGCCACGCCCCCTGACATGATGATTGCGATGGATAGCTCCGCATAGGTCTTATAAGCTTTTCTCAGTCTTTCGATGGCAAAAGACGCCAGCAATGCGAACACGAGACCCACGCCTAGCGGATAAATGTTAATTAAGAATCCAAGGGCAACGCCGGCAATCGATACATGCGCAAGCGTATCTCCAATCATCGACAGCCGCCGAAGCACCAGAAAAACGCCCATCAGCGGAGCTGTCAAACCGATCAGAATGCCGCCGATCAAAGCCCTTTGAAAAAAATATTCCGTAAAAATATCCAAGCTGCTCGCTCCTTATTGAATCCCGATCATCTCACGGATTTGACCGATCGAATGAGTGAGATTGGTCTCCCGGCAATCCTCCGGGTCATGTGTATGCTTAACGTAAAATTTAATACCGCCGCTGACCTGCTGCGGCTCCGTCCCTAAATAAGCCTGCATCATTTCCATGTCATGGGAAACCATAATAAAGGTCATATGATGATGCTGATGCATGTGGCGGATCATGCGAAAAAATCCTGCTTGCGATTCCGCGTCGATGCCGACTGTGGGCTCATCAAGGATCAACAGCTCAGGATTGTTCACAATAGCACGAGCCAAAAATGCGCGCTGCTGCTGCCCGCCGGAGAGCTGTCCGATACGTCTGGCAGCCAGGTCTTCAATCCGCATAGCCAGCATAGCATCCTCGGCTTTTTGCAGGTCAGCCTTAGTCAAGCGCTTGTATATCTTCTTCTTGCTGTACAGACCTGATGTGACAACCTCCCTTACCGTTGCAGGAAAAAGAGGATTGAAGGCATTCTTCTGTGGGACATAGCCGATTCGTTCCCAATCTTTAAACTGCCCAACCGGTTGGTCGAAGAGCCGAATTTCACCCTGAGTAGGCTTCAGCAATCCAACGAGCATTTTTAATAACGTAGTCTTACCTGCCCCATTCGAGCCGATCACCCCTACAAAATCACGTTCCAGGATGTTGAACTGAAGGTTGTCGATCACTTTCTTATGTTCATATGAAAAAGTGACATGATCAATGGCGGCGATACATCTGTGGCACGATTGCGCATCGTTTGTTTCCATAATTGAGGACTCCTATTCTTTGTGGATACCTTCCGGTTGGAACCTACTCCTCTATTGTAAAGCTTTGACAAGGTTTTTCAAATTATCATCCATGACCGATATATAGTCTTTACCGGCTTTTATTTGTTCCTCTGTCAAGCCTTCCAGCGGATTCAGCACCATCGTTTCGACACCTGCGTCCTTCGCTAATGTCTTGGCGAGCTTATCGGAAACCAGCTCTTCGAAGAAGATATACTTCAGATCGTTATCTTTGAGAAAAGCATTCATTCGTTTCAGGTCCTGCGCAGTCGGCTCAGAATCCGGCGATAGCCCCATTATTGACATTTGCGTCAAGCCATAGTCACGGCATAGATAACCAAACGCTTGGTGAGAAACAGCAATCGCTTTTTTCGGAGTTTGTGACAGCTCCTTTTTATATCTGGCATCCAGGTCAGACAGCTCTTTCGCATAGCTTTCGTAGTTCTGCTCATAGCTAGCTTGATGCGCAGGGTCTGCCGCAACTAGAGCATCTTTAATGTGACCTGCCATCACGATTGCGTTGGATGGACTTAACCACGCATGAGGGTCAAACTGCTCGTTACCATCGGACGTTTGCAGCAGCTTTGCTCCTTCACTGGCTTCCACCACTTTAAGCTCGGAATCCTTGGGCAAGCTCTCCAGAAAATCCTTGACCCATCCTTCAAAGCCTGCGCCTTGGTAGACAAAAACCTGAGCCTTCGTCATATTCTTCAAATCTCGGCTTTTGGGAGACCAATTATGCGGTTCAACCCCGCTGGCACCAGATTAATCACGTTGACGTTGTCGCCACCGACATGGCGCGCAAAATCATACAACGGATAAAAGCTGGTAATGACGTTGACTTTCCCTTCGACAATCGCAGCTTTTTCAGAGCTTTGGCCGCAGCCTGCCAGCAGGACTGAAATCAGCGCGAACAGCATTATGTATAAAACCATGAATCTGCGCATGGTAAGCACCTCTCATTCCCGTTCTAAATCGTAAATTTTTTTATTAACGGATTGATTATACGAGCCTCATCCCTGGATGTCAATAAGACTGAAAAAAAGAAAGCCGCCCTCAGATGAGAGCGGCGAGATTGTCAATTCTAGGTCCATTGTCTACTCGACCATGCTTTCTTTCTCTTCATTACCCTGTTTCTTTGATTTGGAGGAAGAAGATTGGCTTTTTGATTTAGAGGATGATTGCTTTTCATTCGGACTTGGAGAAGACTTCGGTTCCTCTTCGATTTTCACAGGTTTTTCACTTTCTTTCTTTAGCTGCTTATAGCGTTCTTCCGACTGCTTGATCATCTTTTTGTCCTGCTCTACTTGGTACTGAAGGATCTCTTTATAAATATCGTACTGCTTCTTCAGCTCTTGATCAATGATGCTGGCGCCGCCCTGGGTGCTTTGAGCCTTCTGCTCACCACCTTGACCGCCTTGAGCCTTCTGCTGATCCCCCTTCTGCCCGCCGATTTGATTCTGCTGCCCCTTCTGATCTTGCGATTGCCCGCTACCGAGCATACCGCAAGCGGTAAGGGCCCAAGACATGCATGCTAGCAAAAGGATGTTTACAATCCGTTTAGCCGACATATGCGTCACTCCATTGTTATTTTCCTTTAGAGTAACCGCAAAGAAGCCTTGCTAGTCTGATAATAAAAGGAAAAACCCTATTGGACCTAAGCAAGCTTCCAATAGGGTTTATGACGATTAACTATTTAACAATCGCGCCGCTCGGCATACCTTCCGGCACGGTAGCCAGCGTCAGCTGGTCGCCGTGGGAAGCAGCGAGAATCATCCCTTGTGACAGCTCGCCGCGCAGCTTAGCGGGCTTCAGGTTCGTGACGCAGATCACCTTGCGTCCGACCAGCTCTTCCGGCTTGTAGAACTTCGCAATGCCGGATACCACCTGACGCTGCTCATAGCCGAGATCCAGCTGCAGCTTCAGCAGCTTATCCGCGCCCTTCACAGGCTCGGCTGCGAGCACCTGCGCCACGCGCAGCTCCACCTTGGCGAAATCGTCGATGCCGATTTCGTCCTTCGGCTCCGGCGCGGGCACGCTTGAGGCAGCGGCCGCAGGCGCTGCCGCAGCAGGCTCAGCGGCGCTTGCAGCAGCGCCGCCGCCCATGGCCTGGACGATGTAGCCGATTTCCGGCTCCACGTCCAGTCGCGGGAACATGGGCTCTCCCTTCCGCACCTTGGTGCCGGCAGGGAGCAGCCCGAAGGTCTGCGCGCTCTCCCACGAGGTGAGGCGCGGCAGGTCATCGTCAGCAATGCCCAGCTGCTGCCAGATCAATTGCGGCGTCTTCGTCAGGAACGGACGAAGGAGCACTGACGAGATGCGCTGTGCTTCGGCCAGCGCGTACATGACCGAGCCAAGCGTCTCGCGCTTGGCCTCGTCCTTCACCATCGACCACGGCTGCGTCTCGTCGATGTACTTGTTCGTGCGGCTGATCAGCTGCCACACGGCGGACAGGGCGATGGAGAACTCCATTTTCTCCATCGCTTCCTCATACTTCGCTACCGTAGCGCGGACGGTCTCCAGGAGACCTTCTTCGGAATTCGGTAGCGCCCGGCATCTTACGTCGGGATGCTTCCGGCGAAATATTTGTCAATCATGACAATCGTGCGATTGAGCAGATTGCCCAGGTCGTTAGCGAGGTCATGATTGACCCGCTCCACGAAGCTCTCCGGTGTGAACGTGCCGTCCGCACCGAATGGCACTTCTCTCATCAAGTAGTAACGCAACGCGTCCAGACCATAGCGGTCGATCAGCGTGACCGGATCGACAACGTTGCCTTTGGATTTGGACATTTTGCCGTCCTTCATGAGCAGCCAGCCGTGCGCGAATACCTTTTTCGGAAGAGGAAGATCGAGCGCCATCAGCATAATCGGCCAATAGATTGTATGGAAGCGTACGATTTCCTTACTCATGAGATGGACGTCGGCCGGCCAGTATTTCTCAAATTTGCTTTGATCTTCAGAACCGTATCCAAGCGCTGTAATATAGTTGGACAGAGCATCGATCCACACATAAATGACATGCTTCGGATCACCGGGAACTCGAATCCCCCAGTCAAACGTCGTACGGGACACCGCCAAATCTTCTAGTCCAGGCTTGATAAAGTTGTTCAGCATTTCATTCTTGCGAGACTCCGGCTGAATAAAGTCAGGATTCTCTTCATAATACTGCACCAAACGGTCTGCATATTTGCTCATGCGGAAGAAATACGTTTCTTCCTTCATCTTTTCAACAGGACGTCCGCAATCCGGACATTTGCCTTCGACCAGCTTGCTCTCTGGGAAGAACGTTTCGCACGGCACACAGTACCAGCCCTCATACTCACCCAAATAAATATCGCCCTGTTCCAGGAGCTTTGAGAAGATCTTGGACACTGAGTCCTTATGGCGCGCTTCCGTCGTACGGATAAAATCGTTGTACGAAATATCCAGCTTCGCCCAAAGCTCTTTAATACCTTCCACGATTTGATCAACGAATTGCTGCGGTGTAGTGCCTTTCTCCTGCGCTTTGCGCTCGATCTTCTGCCCGTGCTCATCTGTACCTGTCAGGTACATGACATCAAAGCCTCTAAGACGCTTGTAGCGCGCCATGACGTCCCCTGCTACGGTCGAATAGGCATGACCGATGTGCAGCTTGTCGCTCGGATAATAGATCGGTGTAGTGATGTAAAATGTTTTAGCTGGATTTGACATGGCGTAAGCCCTCCTGGCAACGAAATAGACATAACAAAAAGCCCTCATCCATCTTGGGACGAGAGCTACACTCACGCGGTACCACCCAGGTTCCCCCGTCTCTCACAAGATCAGGGCTCAGTAAGTCATGACGACTTCCCCATTAACGCTGGGACACGAAGCCAGCTCACTCCCTGGCGGAATGCTTGCGGCTTATGCCCAAACATCTCATCGCAACCCAAGGCAGCTTGAAGGCTTATTCTCCGGGACCATCTTCCAAACCTGCTCCTATACCGGCTTTCACCTGCCCCGGCTCTCTGTTCATAGGCATCCGTCTGTACTTATCCGTTCATCGAATCCATATGTGACGCTTTAAGGCAAATATATCGAAAAGTCAGCCGGGATGTCAAGTTAGTTCTGTTCAACGACTATCTATCCTGATCATCGATCGTCTTGCGTGTTGATCCAGCTTGCTCTTGCTTGTATCCAGGCTTAGGCACATAGTCAATACCGCCCGGATGAAATGGATGGCATTTGCAAAGCCGTTTCACGGTAAGCCACGATCCCTTGCATGCGCCGTGCAGCTCCAATGCCTCCAAAGCATACTGCGAGCAGGTTGGATAAAAGCGGCATGTAGGAGGCTTTAATGGTGATATGAATTTCCGATACACATGAATCGGAATCTGAAGCATCTTTTTCATCAATGAATCAGGACCTTCCTATGATTTCCCGTGAATGAGCTGGCTGATCATGCCTGCTGTTTCCTCGATCGCTTTGTTGGTCACATCAATAACATGGCAGTTTAATTGCTTCATTAGTCTTTCGGCATAATCTAGCTCCTCATGGATGCGTTTGAGTGCCGCGTAGGAGGAATTACTGGGCAAACCGACGGTTTTCAGCCGTTCCTGACGAATCTGCAATATATGCTCTGCCTCCATAGTCAAGCCGATAATGCGATTGCTTGGAATTTTAAACAGCTCAGCTGGCAGCCTCACTTCAGGTACGATTGGAAGATTCGCGGACTTGATTCCCTTGTGCGCTAAATAAATACTAAGAGGGGTTTTCGAGGTCCTAGAAACGCCGATGAGAACGACCTCCGCTTCCAGCATCCCTCTATTATCCTTCCCATCGTCATACTTGACCGCAAACTCAATGGCATCGACTCTGCGAAAATAATCGGCATCCATTTCGTGCAAAAGGCCCGGCTTTCGCTTAGGTGAATCACCGTAAGTATCCATAAACGCCTGCAGCATGGGACCCATAATATCGACAGCTTTGACGCCTAGTCGAACAGATTCGTTTTTCATAAACTCTCTCAGCTCGGGCTGAACTAGCGTATAGGCGACAAATCCTCCTGCCGCGGAGGCCTTTAGCAGCATCTGACGAATCTCTGATTCCTGACGGATATGACTGAACAGGTTGATTTTTACCTGCTCCGCATTAAATTGGCGTATGGTTGCTCTCGCGACAGCGTCTGCAGTTTCTCCTACAGAGTCCGAGCAGATAAATAAATGCTGTTCGTGCATAATAACCCCCTCGTCAATACGTGCTTCTACCTCTATATATCTATGAATTTACTATAGTAAATATATGTCTGGATTGCAAAAAAACCTTTATCTCTCCTAAGAGAAAATAAAGGCTCCGTTTGTGATTGTTAATAGGCTAAAACTAGCACTTCCTTAGCTTTCATTTCTATTATTCCGCTTAATTCTCTACTTGAAATCTGATCCACCGCAAGAATTTCTCCTAATTCTATTTGAGCTTCACAGCTGTTATGATTCATCACGAATAAGTAGCGGCTGCCGTCTTTTTCACGCTGAGAAATCTCTACACCGGGAACAGGCGCAATCGGCGCAGTAATCTGCTTCTCTTTGCACACAGTACCTAGAAAGCTTTGCATAAACGCTGCATCCGGACTCGACGCAACATACCAGGCTTGACCTTGTCCGAAGCTGTTAACAGTAAGCACAGGCATGCCCTTGTAGAAATCACTGCCATACACCGCTTTAACCTCAGCGCCTTCGGCATGAATGAGATCGCATAAGGTGCCGCAGGTATAGCTGCCTTCGAGAGCTCCCCAAGACTCATTCATCACGATTTGATTGGTCTGATCAGGGAATAAAGCATCAATCTCCTCCGCCCAAATGCCTAACACATTGCGAAGCTCGCCCGGGTAGCCGCCAAGCGTCACAATATCGCTCTCATTCACAATACCGCTGAAGAAGGTTGTGATAAACGTGCCTCCTGCGTTGACAAATTCTTCGATCCGCTTCACATAGCCCGGTTTGATCATATACAGAACAGGCGCAATGACAATGTCGTATTTACTCAAATCAGCATCAACGCCAATCATGTCCGTCTGAATGTTCATCTTATATAAAGCATCATAGTATTTGTGCACTTCGTCGACGTATTTCAGCCCCACTGTTGGACCACTCGAGAGCTCTACCGCCCATCGGTTCTCCCAATCGTACACAATGGCCACGCGGGAATGAACTCTTGCATCCAATAGCGAATCGCCAAGCCGCTGCAATTCGCCGCCCAATTCTGCACATTCGCGGAATACCCGTGTATGCTCGTGGCCGACATGCTCAATGACCGCACCGTGGTACTTCTCACAAGCCCCTACCGACCTGCGCAACTGGAAGAACATGACGGTATCCGCTCCGCGGGCAACCGCTTGATAGCTCCACAACTTCATCACACCGGGACGCTTGAGCGAATTGTACGGCTGCCAGTTCTGCTGGCTTGGGGTCTGCTCCATCAGCATGAACGGCTGACCGTCCTTGAGTCCTCTCATCAGATCATGAACCATAGCCGTATAGCTGTATGGTGTATCTAAAGACGGATAATTGTCCCATGACACGACATCCATATATTTAGCCCACTGGAAGTAATCAAGTTCTTTATAGGTCCCCATCAAATTGGTTGTAACAGGCAAATGCGGCGTATGCTTTTTCAGCGCATCGTATTCTAGCCTATAGCATTCGAGCAAGCTGTCCGATTGGAACCGGCGGTAGTCGAGCGAGATCCCCTGGAAGTTGGTCCGGTCTCCGGCCCACTCCTCGGACAAAGCATTCGGAGGGACAATTTCATCCCATTCATAGAAGGTATGCCCCCAGAATCGGGTGTTCCACACACGGTTCACTTGCTCCAAGCTGCCATAACGGGCTTGAAGCCATTGCCGAAAACCTTCCGCACAGTTATCACAATAGCAATAGCCGCCATACTCATTGGATACGTGCCAGATCAATACAGCTGGATGATCCTTGTACCGCTCCGCCAGCTTATCCGCTATCAAGGTCGAATACTTCCGATATGTCGGGCTGCTTGGGCAGGAGTTATGACGTCCGCCAAATTTTCTCTTCCGTCCTTCAAAATCTACACGCAGCACATCCGGGTATTTCTTAGCCATCCACGCAGGATGCGCTCCGGTGCTCGTAGCCAAGCATACATAGGTGTTGTTATCATAAAGCTTGTTGATGATTTCATCCAGCCATTCGAAGTGGTAGGTATCCTCATCAGGCTGTGATAAAGCCCATGAAAATACGTTAATCGTCGCAACATCGATGCCCGCCAATTGAAACATCCGCATATCTTCATCCATGACCGGTTTGTCCCATTGTTCCGGATTATAGTCGCCGCCGTACCATATTTTAGGAAGCTTGTCGCTTAGCATTGTGCACACTCCTTAGCTCTATAGCTAGATTGAATTTATATAAGAATACTTCCATTTTATTTGAATTCTTCTATGCTTAAAATATAATATATTGGTACTCATATATAAAAATATGGAACAGATCGAGGTGGAACCGTTGCATAAAAGACTGTTACTTACCCCCTCCGCAGACCAGCCTTACCCCCTCTTTATCGAAAGCATCGGACATCATGAGGATCAGGAGAAAATCATCAGAGACGAGGGGTATCCTTATTATCATTGGCTGCAAACCTATAGCGGCGAAGGAGAGCTCTGGACAGGGGGGAAATGTTATCGCCTGAGCAGCTGCTGCGGGTTTTTGCTTCCTCCTTCCGCGCAGCATGCTTACTCGGGTATCACGGATGTGTGGTGTACGCAGTATATCACCTTTGGCGGACCGCTGGCGGAAGCGATCCTTCATCGACTTGGACTGCATGATGCTTCCATGTACAGATGGGAAAGCTCCACGACGCTTGCAACTTCGATTATGCGCATACTCGCCAAAGCAGAGACCGGCAACGAATATACAGGGTACGATGCCTCCGCCGACCTCTACGCTTTTCTCATGGCGCTCAAAAAACACGGTCAAGTCAATAACCGGGCATCCATCAGCAAGCAAATCATGTATTTGCAGCCGCTCTTGGACTTTCTTGAACATCATTTCGCCGATCCTGACTTGGGGCTGACACGAATGGCCGAAGTACTAGGCATAACCCCCCGGCACATGAACACCCTGTTTCACCATGCTTTCGATCTGTCACCCTATACCTATTTAATTCTGCTGAGGCTTCGCAAATCCAAGGAGCTGCTTCTCAGCAGCCCCCAAATCACGGTAAAACATGTTGCTGAGCAATCCGGCTTTCGGGATGCAAGCCATTATGTTTCCAGCTTTCGGAGGCATGTGGGACTAACACCGGAGAAGTTCCGGCAGTTGAATTAAATTCTTCCGATGGGGTAAATGGTATATTCTGGTGATTCCGCGAAATTGAACCTTCAATTGTTACCTAAGATCAGCGGCAACCACCTTCCTTTGTTTGCAATTATGGTAGATAATGTACAGATGGAGTTCAGATTGAACAGATAGGAGATTTCTCATGATGAAGCTTTTGCAAATAATGAAACAAGTTCCCTCTCGTTTCTTGATTGCTGCACTGCCGCTGGCTTTAGCAGCATTCGTTGAGTATTTGGAGCGAGGCTCCTTCCAGGACATGTACACATGGTGTGCGCACCACACTGGTGCAGCGTTTATGGCGTATCTCATTACCGGATCCATCTATGTATTACTCACTGCCATTACAGGCAGAAGCCGTCTTTCCTTTTTGGATACTGTGCGCTTGCCTGCTGCCCCTTGCAGCCATAAGCGGAAGTAAGTTGAAAGCAATTGGAGCCCCTTATTATCCTTGGGATCTCGTATTTAACAATCAAATCGTCGAATACCGTTCCTTTTTAAGCCAATATGTAACGTCATCTATTGTGATTTCGGTGCTTGCTTTTCTGCTCATCCTAGCGCTGCTCTTTCATGTACTGCTTCGCAAGCATCCGATTCGGCTGCATTGGGGAGAGCGCTCCGCTTATGCCATAATCGCTCTGCTGCTCTTGAGCAGCTTGTATACGGATACACCGATTCCTTTGACCGCTATGAACGGTATATACACGGTGCCATGGGATCAAACCATTACCTACGACGAGAATGGGTTCTTGTTGTCTTCCCTCGAGATGCTGCCTTTGTTAAAAGTGGACAAGCCCTCCGGCTATAGTAAAAAAGCGGTTGAATCCATCGTGAATCAAATTCCGGAGACCAAGCCGTCAGGAGGCAAGCAACCTAACATCATTGTCATGCTGAGTGAATCTTTCATGGATCCTACCGTCATGAAGAATCTCACCTTCAGCGAGGATCCGATTCCTTTCCTTCACAGTCTGCAAAAAACATACACGAGCGGCTGGATGCTGTCCCCCAGTTTGGAGGCAGTACAGCTAATGTGGAATTCGAAGTGCTCTCCAGTAACTCAATGCGATTCTTCGGGCAATCACCGGATAAAATCCTGCCGTATATCGAATATATGAACCATGGAGTCGATTCGTTAGCCAGCATTACAACCCGACAGGGCTACCATGCTACAGCGATTAACCCGTTTTTCAGCTGGTTTTTTGACAGCCGAAAGGTCTACAAGCATTTTGGCTTCTCGCGCTTTATCAGCAGCGAATATTTCCCGAATGACTTCGAGGGTCCTAATTATGCCGATCGCGCGGTGGCAGCCAAAATTATAGAAGAAACAGAAAAAAGCCCGGGACCGGACTTTATCTTTGCCAATACGATGGAAAATCATCATCCCTATAACCCTGGAAAGTTCAGTAAGAACACAATCGAAGTGACCGGCGACATTACACCGGAGTCCAAAGGCCTGCTGGAAACGTATGCCCAAGGAATTAAAGACGCCGATAAATGCTTAAGAACTTTGGTTGAGTATTATTCCAAAAAACAAGAGCCAACCATTTTGCTCTTCTTCGGCGATCATTTCCCGTTCCTTGAAGATGACTACAAGGTCTATCGCGATGCGAAATATGTCCTTCCTAACGATCCTGAGCTGTACAGCAAGACGCATAATACGCCGTTTGTCATCTGGAACAACTTCCTGCCAGTTGATCAAGAGATACCGGGAATGCATATCAGCCCTTCATTCCTGGGACCGACTGTTCTGCATATGGCCGGAGTCCAAGGGAGTTATTATACCGATTACTTATATAACCTGTCGCAAAAAATTCCAGTCATCCCACCGCAGGATCAATGGGCACGCTATCAGATCAATCCCGATGATCTGAAGGACTATAGAATCATGCAGTACGATAACCTCTTTGGAGGCCGGTATGGCTATCAGCTAAAAGGATTTAAAGATACGATTGTACAGCCATCCTATACGCTCGGCTATGGCGATCCGATCATTACAAAAGCCACGAAGACAGACAAAGAACTGCAAATTGTAGGAACAAATTTCTTCTACTCATGCAGCGTTTACTTAGACGGTCAATTGGTAAAATCCAGCTTTAACGGTTCGGATACGTTATTTGCGGAATTACCTGAGAACACGGATTGGGAGAAAGGCAAAGAGCATCAAATCGAGGTACGAATACTTGATGATAAGAAGATGAAAATCGGCCAATCCAACGTTTACACCCTCACACAGTAATGACACTCCCCCTCATGGAATAGGATGATTGCATATCCGTTTTCAAGGGGTTTTTTTATGCGAGCTCCATTTCCTCCTGCTCACGTTCATTTCTTCGCAGATATTACTTCCGAAGAGTTAGGACATCATCACGTTCTCAGGCTGTACACCTTCAGCGTCAATGGCAGCGATTACGACGGACATGTTCATCATTATCAAGGCATCACTGGCATTAAGTATGGCCATTACCACACGTATTATGGGGTAACAGGTCCTCCAATCCCGCTGCCCGGAGGGAATCACACCCATGACCTCGAAGGCATCGTGGAGCTGAACTTATTTAACACGTCCCGAAAAGATGCGCTCGAGATTTCCGCCCAGAAGGAGGGACTTATCCGCACCCCGCATCGTCACAGCTATGCCGGAACTAGCGGTCCCGGTTTTGGATACGAGGGCGCGGAGGTGCCGCCAGGTGAGAAGATTTAAACCATAAAGAAGGAGAGGTTAGTTAACGATTATTGGAGTACCGCGGAGCATACAGTTATGCCTGACATTGAAGCGGAAGGAGCACGTAGTATGACTGAAAGTGATAAACTTACAAGGATTGTACCTGCAATGACCATGCAAAGTGGAAGGTTTCCCCTGCCGGAAGTCCTTGAGCACCTGACAACGTAGGCGGAAACGGTTCGTTGAACACGTTCATTATGCTTGTGTAGGGCTCAAGGGAACAGCCTCTGTCCACGGCGCCGTGAACAAGACATGAATCGGAAACCGGTCGCCCCTATCAAATAGCAGCTTGGTGCCCCGAGCTTCATAATGAATCTCGCACACCTGCGCCCCCGACTCCATCGTCAGCATCTGGGAGCCGCCCGGATACTCGGGCAGCTCTTGCACCGCGGCGCCTTGCCGCAGAGCCGCGCACAGCGGCGACGGCTCTGGCAGTCCCGCCGCGTAGCCGTCATCAGTCAGCGGCCACTGCGCCGCTGCCGGGATCTTGACGCGCACTCGCGCCGCTTCCCCCTTCGCATAGGCGAAGTAAGGATGGAAGCCCAGCGAGAGCGGCATTGCCACTGCGCTGCGGTTGACGACGTCACCGCTGAGCGACAGCGTACCGTCCTTCAGGCGGTACGTGAAACGGAAGCTGGCCTCGTGCTGAAAGTAGGCCAGCATATCGGGGTGCTCCGCGACGTCAAGCTCCGCGGAGAGATATGCCCCGCCGACGTCGTCTGCGCCGGCGGCTGTGACCTTCCACGGCCGCTCGCGCAGCTCGCCGTGGGCATGGTGAGGCTCCCGGTTCGGCGGGAGCCGGTATTCGCGGCCTTCGAAGGTGAAGGCCGCTTGCTTGACGCGCCCCGGCGGGCACAGAATGGGCACGCCGTAGCGCGAGGACTGGGCGCGCAGCTCCGCCAGCGACGCCGGTTGTGCGATGTAGGCTTCGCCGCGCACATCGAAGCGAAACAGATGTAAGCCTACGGCTGGAACAATCTCAGCCTCCGCCCCCGCTTCGCGGTCGACGAGCCTGTAAGTCGTCTCTCCGTCCCAAATTGACTCTTGAAGCTCATAACGATTCAACATGTGAACCCTCCTACGATCTCATCCATCTGAGTTACTTATAAATCGACGTATAAAGCCTGCTTGAGTAATGCGATTGTTTGCGATAATACGCTCGAATAGCAAGAATGCCTCCAATCAGCACCATACTCGTTATCAAGCTACCCTCCGCCCCAAAGGCACCACCGGAAATCCAATCAGGTCCTTGCTGCTGAATATGGAAGACAGATTTCGTCTGCGTACCGGATACGAGAAATCCATACACATTCCCCTGAAAGAAATTCCAGGAAAAATGCATGGCAATCGGCATCCAAAGCCCTCCGGAAGCTTCCCGGCTCACACCGAAGAGAAGACCGGCCAATAACAAATTCAGGACGGGCAGCGGATTATTCCACATACCGGGGTTAAAAGCGTGCAGAAGCGCAAACACCAAAGATGAAACAGCTATACCTGTGCGCGGACCGAAGCGATGATTCACCAAGCCTTGCAGATAGCCTCGTGCAAACATTTCTTCATTGATCCCTACACAGATGAAAAGAAAAACACCCCACAGCATGTCAGAACTAAACAGTACGCCACCTTCTACAGCATGAAGCTTGACTCCCCTGCTTATCCATATGAGCCCGCAGCTAAGTGAAATGAGGATGACTCCTGCAGCAAAGCCTTCCCCTAGGCGGCGGCCAAAGAATCGAGTGCCCAGCCCGATGGACCAACGATTTCTTCTTTCAAAGATCACATAGGAAACGAATACACTCCCTACAAACCCGATAAATTGGGCGTACATGGAGCCTTTCGTAAAAATGGGATCTTGGACGATTCTGCTTATGATCATCTCGGGCTGCTGATGCCCTGACATCAGCTCAGGATGCTGAACAACGACAATCACAGCAGCAATAAATGCGAGAACAACCGTAATCAAAAAGGCAAAAAATAACGTCAGCAACAGTTTTCCGGCGATTGCAAGGCTTGAAATCCACGCTCCTTTGCGTTCGTTCATCAAGTGTTTCCTCCTTTTTCCTGTCCTTACATCTATTCGTGGGCAGGAAGCATTTTCCTGCCATCGCTTTTTTCCCAACTTCTCCCTTGTGCAATCGAAGCGCCCATGCCACAATATAAGGAAACATCGGTAGGCGGAGGAACTTTATCCCATGCTGTTCGTACTTATAGCTCTATGGATCATTGCTTTGCTTCTTATCATCATTGATCCCCGTTCAAGCACGATGCGCTGGATGAGCGCGGTTTCGTTTACAGGCGGAATCGGTGCGCTTGCTGCCGTCATGTCGAACGATTTCATTCCTTATATCAAGGAAATCATTCCGAACCCGGCGATTCACGATTTTTTGTTTCAAATTCAAGCAGCCAGCTCTCAGCTGTCTTACTATGGACTTCCCTACTCATTCGCGATGCTAGCGTTGGAATACAATCGTTCTTGGCCTCGCCCTCGTATTCGGAGATGGCTGCCGGCGCTGCTTTTGCTGCCGCCGATTGCCTGTGTCCTGTTCACTCCGGCCTACACGGAGGAAATTCCGATTAGCTTTCCTCTTGTAGCCACATGGGCGGTTCCTTATATTTTGCTAGCGGCCGTTCACATCATGATGAAAAGAGAGCGGCTGCCTGCCATGCAGCGCACGCATTTGTATACCTGTCTCACCTTGCTGCCCCCGATTGTCTGTTTTGCCGTACTGAATTATATCATGCCCAGCCTGGGCTTTTACCGGATGTGGATCTACCATCAATGGATACTAGCCTTTGTCGTGCCATTTTTCATTTACACCTTTTTTAAATATGGATTTCTGGGCATGAGGCTGCTCATCGAGAGGCGAAAGCTGGATTCTACACTGCGCGCCATTACCTCCGGAACGGCGATCTTGAATCATGCGATTAAGAACGATGTGGGCAAAATGCGCCTTTTTCTTGATAAAATGAAGCAATATGCCGAAGAAACGAATCAGACCGAGCTGCTGGAAGATCTGCAAGTCGTGAACAGCGCAGCTATCCATATCCGGGAGATGATCAGCAGGGTGCACGAACAGACGCAGGAGCTCCCACTTCGCGAATCGGACGTTCGGCTGAGCAGCCTCTTGGAGGATGTCATCAAACCGCTCCAACCCCAGCTAGACGGTATTGCACTGCAGCTTAGCGTGCCTGATAATATCTCACTCCATATCGATCGTTTGCAGGTTACAGAAACTCTGACCAATATCATCATGAACGCGATAGAAGCCATGCCCTCAGGAGGCAGCCTGCAGATCCGTACCTTTATGACCAAAAAGCATGTTGTTTTGGAGATTAGGGACAGCGGAGCAGGCATTGAAAAAGGTGCGCTTCCGCTCGTATTAGAACCATTTTATACGACGAAAAGCGGCAGTCATAATAATTTTGGTCTAGGTCTAGCCTACTGCTACAGTGTAATGAAAAAACACGGCGGATCTTTGGAAATCAACAGCGAGCCCGGAAAAGGCACCAGTGTATTTCTGTCTTTTCCAGCTAAAGCACTTACGAAAGCGTCAAAGGAGGTACTCCATGAACAAGATTAAGGTCGTGATCGTCGAGGATGACCGCGATTGGCTAAGAGGTCTGATTTCATATGTAAACCGCGAACCGGATCTGGAGGTAATTGCGACTGCTTCCACTCCTGCTGAGGCACAATCGCTTTTTACAGGTTCCTGCACTCCTGCAGATGTTGTATTAATGGACATTATGCTCCAAGATGAACCGGCAGGGATTGGATTGGCTGAGCTAGCTTTAACTGCGTGGGGCGTAAAGGTCATCATGCTGACTTCGATGGAAGAGAAGGATCTGATCTTCCGCTCGTTCCAAGCCGGGGCCATCGATTATCAAATTAAAGCGAATTTCGAAGAAATCCCTGGTGTCATCCGAGCCGCTCATCTACGGCAATCTACCATTAACGCTGCGGTGGCAGAGCAGATGAGAGAAGAATTTCGCCGCTTGAAGAAGCTTGAACAGGAATTTAAGGTCAAAGAAATGAAGGATCTGATCACACCGACAGAGCTTCAAGTGCTTGAAATGATCGATCAGGGACATACGCAGACCGAGATCGCGAACCGCTTTGTCATCTCCCTGCGCACGGTGAAGATCCACGTCGGCCATATTCTAAAAAAGTTGGGCAGCTCCAGCAGCAAAGAGGCCGCGCAAAAAGTGCGCGACCTCGGATTGTTTGACAAGAAGCCGGACTGACCGGCTTCCCCTTTTTTAATGGATATCCTTCTTCTTAAACCTGCCGCCCTTGACATCGTGAATGTTGCCGACAGCGAGAAATGCGCTAGGATCCAGCTCCTCCACGATGGACTTCAGCTTGGCTTCCTCCAGACGGGTAATGACGCAAAAAATAACCTTCTTCGTATCACCGGAGAAGCCCCCTCCCCTTCCAGGTAAGTAACTCCCCGGCCTAAACGATCGACCAGCGCTTTGCCGATGTCCCTGTAACGGTCACTGATAATCCAAACCGATTTGGATTCGTCAAAGCCTTCAATGGTCACATCAATCATTTTGTAGGCGATATAATAAGCAATCAAGGAATACATCGCCCGGTCCCAGCCAAATACAAACCCTGCGCTGCCGAGAATAAATACGTTGATGAACATGACTATTTCACCAACAGAGAACGGAAGCTTTTTGGTAACGAGAATAGCTACAATTTCAGAACCGTCAAGCGACCCCCCGAACCGAATCACCATTCCGACGCCGATTCCCAGAATAATTCCACCAAATACCGTCGCTAGTAGAGGATCAATCGTAAGCGGATCTACTGGGTGCAGCAGCGCTGTACCCAAGGACATCACAAGAATAGCAAATAGTGTTGATAAGGCAAAGGTCTTGCCGATCATTTTATAGCCCAAATAAATAAAGGGCAAGTTGAGAATGGTCAAAAATACACCGACAGGCGTGTTAAATAAGTAAGAAAAAATGATAGAAATCCCTGTAATTCCCCCATCAATAATTTTATTGGGAACCAGGAAAATTTCTAAACCTACGGACATCAGTGCTGCGCCTAGGAAAAGAAAGACGACTCTTCTGATAAAAGCCAACTTCGTCATTTTCTTATGCTGAAGCGGTAGCGGGTTCATCCTTTCTTTTGCATCTTCACCTGTTGATTGGCCAGAATGATCTCCTCCTTCTCTATATCTCTTCACACTTTTCTCCCCCTAGCCTCGATTCTCCTGCAAACCATACAAAATTCATCGGTTTTAAAAGCATTCAGCATAAATTTCCTCAGATGGCGGCACGCTAATCGATAGGGGGATGGTGAATAGTCATGAAATCCTTGCTTCAATATTATGAAGAGCTTGCTGAATTTATGGGAAATCCTGTTGATTTGCAGGTTCACTATGTAGCTCACACGGATGTCGATAATCCTGAGGCCTTACTTGTATTCCTGGAGACGATTACCGATGGAAACTTGATACATAATCGACTGCTCGTGCCTTTGTTGGAATCATCCAACCGGATTCACGACAAGGATACGCCTTTTTTAAAACGGCCAAGCGTTGAAAGCCTCTGGTCACTAGGATCATTGATACGCATAAGCTTTGAATCAATCACGCAAAATCTGTTTGAAGGCAAGTGTGTTGTCCTATACCAGGGCTGTTCTAGAGGATTAGCGGTGGAGGCATGCGACTGGCATAACCGTTCCGTTACCCAGCCAGAACGGGAAAGCTCTCTCATCGGTCCTAAAGATTCGTTTATCGAGGATATTGGTGTCAATGTTTCGATGATTCGCCGCCGAATCCGGCACCATACGCTGCGATTTGAAGAATACACCTTGGGCACAACGTCCAGAACGAAAGTCATGATCGGTTATATGGACGGTTTGGTGAACCGAAAGGCTTTGGATATGTTTAAACAACGATTAAAGGGTATACATATCGATATGCTGCTGGAATCCTCCCAAATCGGGGCTCTAACATCAGGTCAACGCTTCTCTCCGTTTCCCATGTATCAGCTTACGGAACGCCCTGACAAGGCAACATCAGCAATTGCAGAAGGGCGCTTTATCGTGATGACGGACACAACGCCAACCTGTCTAATCCTGCCGGTGACGATGACTTGTTTGTTTGAAGCATCTGATGATTATTATTTCCCCAGTATATCCGGCTCCTTTCTTCGATTCACTCGAATGATTGGGCTCGCCATCACTTTATATTTGCCGGCTCTATACATTGCGGTTACGGCTGTAAATCAGGACATGTTTCGCATTCAATTCATGCTGGCGGTTGCTTCGAGCCGGGAAGGCGTACCATATCCCGCGTACATAGAAGTCATTATTATGCTGCTGCTCATTGAACTCATTAATGAAGCTACTGTCCGATTACCCAAAACCATCGGGGGTACCGCCACCATTGTCGGAGGCTTGATCATAGGTACTGCCGCGGCGCAATCCCATCTCATTAGCTATATCATGATCGTCATCACGGCAACTACCGCGATCGGCAGTTATACGATGCCTAATTATATGGTGGGCCTTGCCTGGCGGCTCTGCTGCTTTTTCCTCGTCCTGCTCTCTATTCCATGGGGGTTGTACGGCATCGTAGTAGGCAGCGCCATGATTGGCTTGTATTTAAGCCACATCGATTGTCTAGGGGTACCTTACGCAGCTCCGTTCGTTACGTTTCATTATAAGGACATTTTTCGTGATGCGCTCTTTCGGGCTCCCTTGTCCTTAGTAAAAAAGCGGCCCTCAACTTACAGCAAGGAGGCGAAAGGGACGACACGCAATTCAAGTGAAGGTGGGGAATGGTAGCCATGAAATGGCTCAAAGAGGAAAGCATCTATTACCCTTTTTTGCTCTTTGTCGTCATGCTCGGACTATCGGTAACTCGTGCACCGTCATTAGTCATCCTAGGGATCGGTAGGAATAGTATCTGGATCTTCATTCCTTGTCTGCTGAGCGTCTGGCTTGGTATATGGATGCATCAGGTGATCGCCCGCAGCGGCAGTGTGTCGCTAATCGATGCTTCTCATCAAGTCGGCGGTGTGTTCCTCTCTAGGTCTTTGTATGCTTGCTTTGCTGTATTGTTCACGGGCGGGACGGTGTATTTTACTTATCTTTCCGGGGACTTCCTATCCAAAACGCTCTTATTTGGCAATTTACGTGCGTACGTCTTGCTCGAAACCGTATTGGCTACTGGCATCGCGTTATTACCTTTAAAAACACACGCTCGTTATGCCCACATCATGATGATTTTCGTTGTACCTTTCTTTCTGTTCATTTCGCTGGCACCGCTTTTGCATCTGAGATGGAATTGGGTTACACCTCTGTTTACCAGGCAAGAATGGAATAGCCCGATCCACGCTTTTACGAGCGCTATGCTTGTTTATTTACCGCTTGCCGCCATTTCGCTGATTCACGACAAAAGACGAACGATACATGGTCTTTCATTGGGCATCCTTTCCCTGATTATTGCCATCATCACGACCTATTTCATGATTATTGGCATTGCTACCTTCGGGATTAAACGGGCCGGTGAAATCATTTATTTGACCTACAGTGTAGTAAATACAGCCCGTATTGAAAATTTTGTGTTGGAGCGGATTGTGTTCATCTGGATCTTGTATTGGAAATACATGCAGTTTATTGGATCAGCCTTCCTGCTGCGCTGCGCTTCAAGAGCCGTTGCGGGGGTTATCGGCGTACGAATTAACGCCTTTATCATCATTCCTATGGGCCTTCTTATTGCCATCGTCGAATGGGTTTCAGCTTCTCCTTTTCTCGCAAAGTCACTATCCGTCCCGTTAGGATTCATGACATTCGGATTCCTGGCGATTCTGCCTGTATGTGTTGTACTCGGAATGAAAATACGGAGGAAGCTGCCATGACACTGAAAAGCATAAGCCGGCGAATGTTACTGTCCCTATCTCTCCTTCCTCTGCTTATTTGCGGATGTACGGACGTCAAACAGATTAATCGTATTACCTTTGTGACGGCTCTTGGTGTGGAAAAGTCGGAGGTTGGGGTGAAGGTGCATGCTGTCTTGGCTATTCCCAACCGCTTTTCCGCTTTGTCCCCGGGCGGCACAGGAGGCAATCAAAAGTCCCCCAATTACATCCTTACTGAAGAAGGCAGGGACGTCTCAGAAGCATTATTTAAAATGAAGCGTGATAATTCCCGAGACATTCAGTTTGGGCACAATAAAATCATTCTGTTTTCCGAAGAGATTGCGAAGGACGGGCTTGATCCTTATTTGGACCTATTTATGAGGAGAAGTGAGTTTCAACCCATTGCTTGGATTGCATTGACCAAGGATTCACCTAGAGATGTTCTGGAGACCGTTCCTCAGATTCCTGATTCCACAGCTGATTTGTTTATCGATGTATTCTCACAAGCAGGTACGGAAACGGCGGAAATATTACCGATTTATCTCTATGAATTTTATTCGCTTAGTGTTGAGCCGGGCCAAACTCCCTTCGCCATGTATGTGCAAAACCTTCAAGGCGGCAATCACATAGAAATAGGACAGCTCGGAGTCTTTCGAGGCGACAAATTGGTAGGAAGCATTACATCTGAGGAAACCATGTACTTACAAATGCTGCAAAATAACCCTTTGCACAATACGATCATTGATGTTCCCGACGCTACGGCTATGGCATTAAACTACAAAACTACCATTCATGCAACAAATCAAGGTATTAACATTAGCCTTCATATGGATTTGGACATCGATGAGCTTCACGGCCAACACATATCGACTCCTACTGAAGTGTCCAGCCTGGAGCGGGAAATCACCGAAGAACTGGAGCAAAACGTAAGCCGCTTAGTAAAAAAGCTGCAAGCCATGCATGCAGATCCTGCAGGTATCGGCAATGAATACCGTAAGCATCTATCAGGCGTGCTCCTAGACTACGAAGCATGGAACCAGGATATCTTTCCAGAGATTCCCGTTACCGTTACGGCACGCACAAAAATTGTTAGACGGGGTACCATCGAATATTAGATTCTCCCATGTTATAATGTCCTATGACATTTACAAAATGTTTATACTACGAAACATGGGAGAAATCGATGCGCACACTATTACTGAACATTTGGAAATCAGTCAAAGCGAGGCTTCCGCTGATTCTTGCGGCACTCGTTCCTGTACTGATTATGGAAGTGTTGAGCCGGGGCCATTACGGAGAAATGGTCTCATGGAGCGCTGGGCATATCCCGGCACTCTTATTCAACATGATGATTGTAACAGCCTGCCTGTTGCTGGCCTTTGCCGCCATTGGCAGAGCTCGAATTGCTTATTGGGTAATTAGTGCCCTTCTATTGATCTTATCACTTGTTAGCGGGGTTAAATTGAAACTGCTCGGAGTTCCGCTGCTTCCGTGGGATTTCGTGTTGGCTGGCGAGACCTCAGACATGGTCCAATATGTGACAAATATATTGACCTACCGCGTCTTGATCGGCCTCTTGATCTTTGCAGTTGCCAGCTATTTTCTTTTATACCGTACTAGCTTATATACCAAGAAAGCTTCTGCCAAAGAAAGAATCGTGCTGGCCGTTATATCACTACTCATGATCACCGCCATTTATAAAGACGGACCGCTACCTGTTGAAAAATGGCTGGGCATCCACGCCGAACCTTGGAATCAAGCGGAGAATGCCAAAAACAACGGTTTTGCATTCTCTACGGTCCTCAATACCAAGATGATGTTCAATAAAGACCGGGAAGGCTATGACGATCAGGCGATCGCGGCTATTGTCAGCCAAACGCCTAAGCCTGTGAAGGCCGGGGATACTCCTCAAAAAGATGTTAAACCGAACGTTATCGTCGTACTTAGCGAGTCGTTCTGGGACCCGACCATCATTCCTGGCGTAGAGTTCAGCAGAGATCCGATTCCCTTCTTCCACAAGCTTCAAAAGGAAAATACGAGCGGCTGGATGCTGTCGCCGCAGTATGGCGGAGGTACCGCCAATGTAGAGTTCGAGGTATTGACAGGCAACTCTATGCGTTTCCTGCCTCAAGGCTCTATTGCATACAACCAATATATTACGAATGAGGTAGATTCACTGGCCAGTATTTATGCACGCCAGGGCTACACCTCTACAGCAATTAGTCCTTTTTACAGCTGGTATTTTAATAGTGATAAGGTTTATAAGGATTTTGGATTCTCGAAATATATTCCTATCGAATATTTTAAACCTAACTACTCTGGCCCTTATATCGCGGACAGTGAGGTTGCCGATAATATCATTCATACCACCTCGTTAAGCGATGGACCGGATTTTGTATTTGCCAATACGATGGAAAACCATTTTCATTATTATCCAGGAAAATTCCCCAAAAAACACGATTGATGTAACCGGGGATATGGCTCCTTCTTCTCAAGGCATGCTTGAAACCCTTGCTCAGGGAGAAAGCGGCGCAGACAACATGTTAAAAACGCTGGTCGAGCATTACCAGAATAGCGGCGAGCCAACCATTATCGCATTCTGGGGGGATCATCTTCCCGCTCTCGGCGATGACTACGCAACTTATATTGATACCAAATATATCAGCGGCAAAGACGACCCTGACTTCTTGAAAAAGATGTACAGCGTGCCGTTAGTTGTGTGGAACAATTTCGACACCGAGCACAAAGATAATTTGAATATCAGCCCTTCGTTCCTAGGACCTTATTTGATTAACTTGTCCGGGCAGCAAGGAAATTATTATATGGACTATTTGGATGAATTGTCGAAGAAGATTCCCATTATTCCACCGAAAGACCATTATGCCGAAATGAATATCAATGAAGCGGACTTGAAGGACTACGACACCCTACAGTACGACATTTTATTCGGGGATCGTCATGCCTATAAAGACTACACGAAGCCGATCATCGATCCAAATTATCATCTTGGCTATGGCCCAATCACCATTGATAAGGCAGAAACCGATACGCAGGATCTATCTGGTCTTTCATCAGTTACTATTACACTATCAGGCAGCAACTTCCCGCCACTGGGATACGTAACGCTTAACGGCAAACCGCTGAAGACCGAATGGAGAGACGAACATAGTCTCGCTGCTACAGTGGAAGGCGACCTGTTGAAGCCAGGCATGTGGGACGTACAGATTAATGTGAAAAATTCAAAGGACACCGTCATCGACCATTCCAATTCTTGGCCGATCGAAATGGGCGGACGCTAAACGCCAAAAATCCCTTGCCCAATCATTATGGGCAAGGGATTTTTTTAGCGATAAAGTAGGGTTCATTAAGAGCTACCGTAGCTTTTCTCCGATCGCTGTTGACATTTTGTTATTTCATTGGAATAAAAGCCTTATAAGGTGATAACAAACTGTCAAAGGCGACCACTACGCTTCTCCGAAAACTACGGACCTCTCCATTTCCCCTTCATCGTCTGACCCCCAAAAAATCCCTTGCCCAATCGGATGGGCAAGGGATTTTTGGCGTTCTAAAAGATTTAGGAAATGGAAACGATTTTGCCCGTTGCTTGGGATTCAAAAGCAGCCAGGATGACATTCAAGGAACGCAAGCCTTCCTCACCGGAGATGCTAGGCGCTTTGCCTTCTTGAATGCAGCTGATGAACTCATCGATCACGCCGCTTGAGGTTTGCTTCTCGTTGGTTGCGATTGCGCCTACTTTGTAGCGTTCAACCGTACCGTCTCTCAGTTCAACAATAACTTGATCCTCTGGGTCTGTACCGATTTTCATAACACCGTTCTCACACCACAGAACCGTGCTGTTGTCTTCACCTTTGTAGTACGTCCAGGATGCAACAAGGGAACCGATGGCGCCGCTCTTCATGCGAAGAATGCAAGTTGCATTGTCATCTACATCTGTACCATCTTTATGGATGGTGCCTACGAATGCTGCAACCTCGGAAACCTCATCGCTGAGCAGGTATCTGATCAGGTCTGATTTGTGTACACCAAGGTCTCCCATAGCGCCCATGATCGCTTCTCCCTTACGGAAGAACCAGCTCTCGCGGCCGTCTACACTCCAGCCCTCAGGACCTGGGTGACCGAAGGATGTGCGGAATGTCAGCACTTTTCCAAGTCTGCCCGTCTCCAGGATTTCCTTTGCTTTCACGTGCGGAGGCATCAATCTTTGGTTGTGGCCAACCATCAGGAATACGCCGTTCTTTTTTAGCCGCTTCGATCATAGCATTTGACTCAGCTTCCGTCGTAGCCATCGGCTTCTCTACCAATACGTGTGCTCCAGCATTGGCAGCCGCGATGGAAACCTCTGCGTGAAGATAGTTAGGCGTACATACGCTGACAGCGTCTACTTTCTCATTCTTAAGCAATTCTTCGTAGCTGCTATATGCTTTACCGCCATAAGTTTGAGCGTAATGCTCAGCTCTTTCAATAATCGGGTCCGCAAAAGCAACCAGCTCAACATTCGGATTCCAACCGTACTCCGGGATATGGCGATGCTTGGAAATGGAGCCGCAACCAATGACGGCAACTCTAACTTTACTCATGATTTTCTTTATCTCCTTTTATCTTCGAATAATATACGATTATTGGCGCACGCCTGTGTAGTTCTCTTTTACCCAATTCAAGCTATTTGCCACGCTAGTGAGGGGAGGCTTCTGGCAGTGGTCTTGTTCTACAACCAGCCATTCTGCGCCAGCCTTCTCAGCTGCTTCGATGACCATCTTCAGATCAACCTGGCCAAGTCCAAGCTCCAAGGTAATGATTTTACCTTCTTCATCTTTGGAGAAATCCTTGAAATGAACCAGCGGCAGACGACCAGCATACTTCGCAATATAAGCCAGAGGATCTTGGCCTGCAAACTGTACCCAGCATACATCCATTTCCACGTTAATGGCCTTATCACCTGTATTCGCGTACATGGCATCGAACACAAACTCATCCTTGATTTTAAGATGAAATTCGAAATCATGATTATGATATAAGAACTGCAGACCTTGTTTCTTAGCTTCAGCAGCAAATCCTTCGCAGCGGGAGATGATTTCTTCCCATTGCTCGGACGTTTCCCGCTGTTCAGGCATGACGTAAGGGCAGATGATATATTGAGCTCCAAGTGTTTTCAAATAGTCAATCTCGCCTTGAAGATTATCAGTAAGGCTCGCCAAGCTCACATGGCTGCCGATTGCTTTCAGTCCCAGTTCATCAAGCAGCTGTTTCAGCTTTTCGGCAGGCATGCCGTAGTAACCGGCAAACTCCACACCTTCGTATCCTAATTCGGCTACATAACGAAGTGTGCCTTCCATATCTTTTTCCATATCGTCTCTAAGTGTATACAATTGAAGACCAATTCCAAGACGAGCCATTTTTACTCCTTCTTTCCATTTGAGCTGTTATTTTGAATCAATAGTGAACCTATTTACCTACATTATAGCGGATTCTGGTTTATTATGAACATTCACGATATAATCAAAACATCTCTTATTTGGCTGTGAAAGGTGAATTCCTATGGATATAGAGCTTCTGACCTGTGGATATTCCTACCATATGGAAAGGTTCGAGGTAAGCAGTAAAAACGGTCTTTCCTCCTATTTATTCCGCCTTCAAACAGAAGGCGTATGCGAAGCGCTTGTCGACGGCAAGATGCGCGAAATTCAAGCGGGTCACCTGCTGTTGTTCAAACCGACAGATCCCTACGAGCTGAGAATTGACCAATCGCAGGATCACGAGGACGGGAAAATCTCCAGCGGGGATTATTATTTGTTCTGCAAAGGCCCATGGATGGACGCTTGGTGGAACAGCAGCCCTAAACCGATGTGCAGCAAGGTAGACCTGGACGCGAGGCTCATCTCTTTGTGGCGCCAACTGATTTTGGAAAAACGAAGAATGGAAGAAGAAAATGAAGAAATTAGCGGATATCTGCTGAAAGCATTGTGCTTATATTTGGAGCGGGCCGCTAAAGAAACCATAACGCTGAAGGGCAAGCCCTTTACAGGAACCCGAATGAAGCGCTTTATCGAGGCGCATGCAACCTCCACTTTTAAAATCGAGGATGTCGCATCCCATGTGGAGCTAAGCGTCTCCCGCGCCGTGCATTTGTTTAAAGAATGCTTCGGGAAAACCATGATCCAATATGCCTTGGAGGTGCGCCTAGCCATTGCCGTTGAGCGCATGCATGACAGCTCCATGTCCCTGGAGCAGGTCGCCGAAACCTGCGGGTTTGGCAGCTACCCGTACTTTCATCGCGCTTTCAAGCAAAAATATGGTATCTCCCCGAAATTATTTCGGCAAAATGTCCCGCAATAGTTTGTCCAAAAATGAACCTTTACCCAGCAGGTTGCGTCAAATTATCGCTCTAAAATTTTTTTGCAACATATTGGAACATTTCTTTTAGGAAGCACGTATAAAAAGTAGGTTATTCAACAACTTTGTTTGAAAACTGTAAAACTATTTTAATGTTAGATTAATAATTGTCTATTATGCTAGACATATATCCAATTGTTAGGATGGTGGAAGTTAATGAAAATGTTCATCACAATTCACAACAAAACAGTACCCGTATACTCTGACGAGAAAAATAGAAAGAAATTCAACCTCTTGAAATCAGCGCTTGAAGCCAAGGTAGTAAAAGGCCGCACGGCCATTAAGAAATGCTTGGATTCAATTATCAGCATCGAGATCGTCGGATGTGAAGCGATACTGCATTCTCTCAATGAAAGAGACTCGCTAGCATTATCTCTCTATTAATGATATGCGGGAACAAGCCGCTACATAACTTCATATTAATAAAAGTTATACTTTCTTATCTAGTAAGAAAGAAACCGCCCCTTTATCCCTAGACTGAGCACAGTCATGGAGAAGGAGCGGTTTTTTGTAATTATGACAGATATTTATCGCGCAGCACATTCATATGATGCTGAGCATGCCCTGCAAGTGTATAAGCAATGGCACGGGCCGAAATTTCGTTATCGTTAACCAGTCCTTTGCGCAGCCATGCTTGATCGGTGATGGTTGTGAGAAGTGTTAGTGTAGCTTTGCGAACCGCTCTAAAATCAGCTAGTAGCGTCTCAAGAGTAAGCTCTGAGAAAGCGGCTGACTGAATAAACGAATCCTGGTCAAAACCCGGCAGCGAGATATCCGAATCTCCTCGTGCAATTCGCAGCAATCGATAACTCATCACACGTTCCGTATCCGTTATATGTCCAATAATTTCCTTGATGCTCCACTTACCAGGAGCGTACGCATAGCTGCCCTGTTCTTCAGAAACTTCCGCAAACAAAGCGTTCAGTTCTTCAAGCTGCTTAGCTAAATAGGAGATATAATCTCCATCTGGAACAAGATGAATATAGCCGCTGACATAAGGATAATACTCCGTGCTATCCGGTCGATTCAGCATATGTCCATGAACTCCTCTCTCTATAGAAAGATTAATAGCTACTTCTATATTAGCTTAAGATCAGCTGAATTCCAATCTTTGCTAGAGAGCGAAATGCATCACACTAACATTGAACTATGACTCCCAGTTCGACGATGACTCTATCTTTCTCAGCAGCCACACCTTGCTTTGAAAGTCGCCGTGAAGGCCGGATACCGGAAGGCCGGCATACAACAGATGATCACCCGGATATACGATTCCGTCGATTTCATAATCCGCAGCAGGGTCAAGCCCTTTGAGCCGCAGCCATGTCAGCGGCGGATTAGGCTCAGCCAGCACACGGAAGTAGAAGGCAATCGCTTCCGTTTTATCTTCCGCCACGATCATCCAAGCGGTCTCATTGCCTTCGAAAGGGCTCAAAAGCCTATACATGGCTCCGAATTGTACCAGAGGCCTGATATTCTTGTATGTGGCGATTTGTTGTTTGACCGCCTCCTGCTCTTCGACCGTGAACTTGGTCAGATCAAGCTCATATCCAAAGTTACCAGACATGGCGACATGTCCTCGCATCTCCAGTGAAGTATCTCGATGCACCTGATGGTTCGGCACGGCGGACACATGAGCCCCCATCGTACTTACCGGATATACCAGGCTTGTGCCGTACTGGATCTTCAAGCGGCTCACGGCATCTGTGTTGTCGCTTGTCCATGTCTGAGGCATGTAATACAGAATACCTGGGTCAAAACGTCCTCCTCCTCCGGAACAGCTTTCAAAAAGGATATGAGGAAATTCGGAGGTAATCTGCTCCATGACCTTATATAGCCCAAGCATGTAGCGATGCGCGGTCTCCCGCTGACGCTCTGGCGGAAGTGCGGCCGAGCCGATCTCCGTCATATTACGGTTCATATCCCATTTCACGTAGGTGATCGGCGCGCTTCGAAGAATATCCCCGATCATTCGAACGATCTCTGCGCACACATCCTCACGCGAAAAATCTAGGATCAGCTGCTGGCGTCCTTCCGTTCTCCGGCGATTTGGAACATGCAGGCACCAATCCGGGTGCTTCCGGTACAGATCGCTGTTGGGTGAAACCATCTCCGGCTCAAACCACAAGCCGAACTGCAAGCCCAACTGGTTGACTCTACCGGCCAAATCATGGAGCCCCCTGGCAATTTGGCTTGATCGACGTACCAATCTCCAAGTGAGCTATTGTCGCTGTCTCGTTTGCCGAACCAACCGTCATCGAGCACAAACAGCTCTATACCCAGCTCCTTCCCTGCCTTCGCAATACTCTCAATCTTCTCCGCGTTGAATTGAAAATAAGTCGCCTCCCAGTTATTAACCAGAACCGGTCGTGTTCGGTCACGGAATTCACCTCGGCATAACCGGGTCCGATACAGTTTATGATACGTTCGAGACATATCTCCGAGCCCATCGGATGCATACACCATGACGGCCTCCGGTGTTTGAAACGACTCTCCTGGCTGCAGCAGCCAGCTGAAATCGAACGGATTGATCCCGACGGATACCCTGGTATTCCCGTAAGGCTCCACTTCCGCATGAGCAGCAAAGTTTCCGCTGTACACGAGACTAAAGCCGTATACTTCTCCGTGATCCTCATTGGCATCCTTAGACAACAGTGCGATAAACGGGTTATGCTGGTGGCTGCTTGCTCCGCGGCGGCTTTCCACAGTTATTTTGCCAGGCGCTAGCGCTCTGCGTTCCAAGTGACGTTCTCTGGCCCAGCTTCCGGAAAGCTGAAGCAGATCGAACTGGCTGCTCTTGAAATCTACACTCATACTCAGCGCCCGCAGCAGCTTGATATCTTCGCTTCCCCCGTTGATAAACTTGACGGATCTTGCAATAGCAGCGTGCTCTTCAAATACGGTGTACATGAGAACAACACGCAGGCCCGTAACGTTATCGATCAGCTCCAGCTCCAGTGTTTGCGCTTCCTCGTCAATCTCTGTATAGGTAGCAGGAAGCCCTTCCAGCTTCGGTTTGCCCGAATAAATGCGATGAGCTTGATAGACAAGCTCCGAGATGGTGGAACCGTTTTGCAAAGCTGTCTGATACGCGGGCTCACGAAAATCGCTGGTCCCATAAGCCGGATATTCCTGAGGCAGTGTATCCAGTGAAATCGTACGATCCTCCGGCAAAGGATTTGGTGAGAACGAGCACCTCTCCACATATTGCAGGATGAACGGCAGCTGTCCGGGACGAATGCTTTTTCCCCAGTAAACATGAGCAGGATACATGTTTTTTACAATTTGAATGACATAGCTAATCTCTTTGTTCTGCAAGTGAAACAATTGATTTTGCGAATCATAGGTAATGCTCATACTATCCCTCCAAACAAATATGCTTATATTATCTTACTTTCCAGTCGGCAGCACTATGGACAAATTCCGTTTTCCTATGGAGAAATGTAGTTTAAGCTGTTTAAAGGGATGCATGCAGTCAAGCAGCTAGAAGGAGAATTGTAAGTAGGGAAGCAATTATATTACAATGGACACACGACTGAGATTGAGGGGGCAACTATGTATATCGTACATTCAACCTTCGCTGTCCCGGAACTTAAGGCAGACGAAGTGATTCAAATTTATCGGAACCGGTCCAGATCGGTTGATCAGGCGGAAGGCTTTCTCCAATTTTTACTTCTTCAAGATGAAGCAAGACCTGGAGAACTGACCGTACATATGGAGTGGGAAACGAAAGAGCATTATCTTGCTTGGGTGACCAGCAGTGAATTCAAGAAAATCCATGAGCTCGAAAAGAAATATCCGGATCAAGAACTCGCGAACATTATCCCGACAATTCATAAATATAAGGTTGTGGCCAAGTAATGGAACATCTTAACACACATACCTACGCTGACATCATTCAACTAATTACCGAGGAAATCTATGAAGCAGACCCTTCACTTCTGGAAAAATACGGGGAGCGCGGCAAGCAAAAATGCAAAGAAGATAATGAACACCACTTCAAGCATTTGGAGACGGCTTATGCCTTGCAAAGCAAGCAGGTTTTCATCGACTATGCCATATGGCTGAACGGTATTCTGCAAAAGCATGGCATGTCGGCACAGCATCTCATTGAAAATTTCGAACGTATAGCCAGGCACATTTCGGGACGTGTCGAGCCCGAGAAGGAGATCAAATTTCTCGCTTATTTGCAGGAAGGCATCCGCGCCATTGAATAATGGATATTGGCTCAAGGACACCTCTCAGGAGGGCCTTATGCCCAACTAACTACAATGTCCTTTTTCCGATTCAATCTTGACTTCCGGACTTATCGTAGAAAGTCATATGATGCATCTCATCCTTGTAGTATTCAAGCCGGTCTTGCAAAGTGCCTGTATGCAGCTCAAACTTATGACCGTCAGGATCCTGAAAATAAATGGACAATCCATCCCTCTCATGGCGCGCTCTGCCCGTCAAAATCTGCACACCCAGCTCGGCGAACCGCTCCAGATATGCTTCATAGTCCTCTTTGTCTATGGTGAAGGCGATATGCGTATACGATTGATGAATCTCACGACGAGGAATGTCTTCCTCTACATTTAATGCTAGCCAGAGACCGTTCAAATCAAAATATGCCAGCTTGCGCCCTTTGACAAGCAACTTCGCTCCCAGCACTTGTTGGTAGAAATGAATGGACCTCTCGAGGTCAGAAACAGAAAACAGGAAATGATTGATACCCTGCAGCTTCATTCGGTTACTCCTTTTCAAATCATAGTTATGATATACAATAGCCCAAGATTGGAGATCACGGAAATATGAGAACAGAAAGCCAAATCAAACGTAAACGAAATGAGCTCGTGAGCCAGCGGCAGGCGCTAGAATCCCGAACCGAGCAAGCTGGATCATCAGCAGAAACAGATTCGCTAAAGCTTCAAGCAGAGCGTTTGAGCGATATGATCGATATGCTGGAATGGGTGCTGAATGAGCCCTCAGGAAGCTATCATTAGTCGGTACCAGCTCACAAAAAGAAAAAAGGAGAGCGCCTTTCTCTCTCCTCTGCCTGTTGATTTTTTTTCCAATACTGTTGACATATGGTTATTCGATCGAAATAAATGCATCTAAGCTAACAACAAACTGTCGAAGGCAACCGCTACGTTACTCCGAAAACTATGGAGCTCTCCAATGCTCCTTCAACTATCCTCTTCTTCCACCTCATACCTGCATAGAAAACGTTCCATCCCAGAAACCTTCTCCCCCAAGCTGATGATCACGAATCCAATACTCCGATAAAAGTCCACAGCTTCTTCATCCGTCTCCGCCAATAGTAAGGACGGCTTCAGCAGCTCAATCGTTTCCAGAATGATTCCGCGCCCAAAGCCTGCTCCTCGACTATCCGGCTTAACCGCAATATGAGTAATCGTGAGTGTCCGCTGCTCGTCCATCCGAAATCCGATGAGACCGACCAAATAATCCTCAGACACATAACCGTACAACGAGAGCCCGCTGTCCGTTTGGTACTCCTGAACGACCTCATCTATACGGTCGGGGTCGGGAAACACGCTGCAGCCCAGCAATTCTTGAATTTCAGCTTCTTGCAATTTGGATTTGATATCAATCAGTGTTGCTTCATGTACTGTATCTGTCATATCGTTACACCTGCACTCCTTTGAAATTAGTTATCAAATATGTCTTACCAAGTCGAGCAAATCCGAAATCTCAGCTATAGGTACAACACCCTTCTCCGCCAAATCCTGCTGATGGGATACATAATGGATAAAGAGAACGCCTGCATCCGTTGCAGCCCTGCCGTCAATCCATGAATCCCCGACGAATACCCATTCTTCAGGGGATAACTCCGGGAATTGCCGCGTCGCATAGTCACAACCGGATGGAGACGGCTTCAAAGACTGCATCTGTTCTCTTCCTACAATCATGTGAAAGTATGAGGCGATAGAGGTTGTCTCCAGTGCTATTCTAGCTGCCTCCTGAGCATTGTTCGTTACAATGACCAAGACATAGCGATGCACCAGCAGGTCCAACAGTTCTCGCGCGTGCTCCTCCAGGTCAGCTCCATCCATACCGATGATCTCGTAATGTGAGGCTATATCCATAGCAGCCTGATACAGGGAATCACTGATGCCTTGCTGCTTGGCATGCTCAATGATGGTCGAAGTCGTATGCTGATGGATCGAAAAATCCTCCGGGAGCACCCGCTCGCTGATAAAAAAACGGGCAATTTCCTGCTTCATAGCTGCAAAATCAATATTAGATTTGAGTAGTGTGTTATCCATATCAAACATGATGCCGCGAACGCTTCCTTTTCGTTCCACTGCCATCCTCCCTTACCATTTTGCAAGTAGATTATAGTGAACAAAAGGACAGCTGGCAAGTTATACCCGACTCGTACTTCTTATTTGTTTAAACCAAACATTCGATTAGAAACATATGGATAGTTTCCGTAGCGGATCGCAATTTCGCGCTCAAAGAGTGTCATTCTTTCGATCGTACGATTATTAGCAAGCCGTCCTCCGTCCAAAATACGAAAAGGTACTGCTTCAAGAAGCTGCATGACGGTTAGTTTCGCCTGCTCATCATCCCCGGTCACATAGACATCACTTTGTTGATTTTGAAAAATAGGATTCGCCAGCACTTTAAAAAATGTATTCTTGAATGCCCCGATGATTGTGGTATCCGGCAGAGCCCGCTGCAGCTCTTCAGCAGCAGATGTACCCCATTGCAGTGTGAAATCACTGAAATCCTCGGTAAATGGATTCACGATATCTATGACGATTTTACCGCACAGCTGCTTCTCATGCTTTGTTACCCATGGGATCAAATCGCGGAACCACAGTGTCGGGACTACAACATCCGCCTCCAAAGCTTGCTCCATATTAACCGCTCGGGTCTGCTTCAATGCCCCCGCATCGACAAGGTGCTTTGCTTTACTGATGGATCTGGAGCCCCATAAAAGTTCCTCGCCGGACATGAAAATATCCATAAGCGTGGCCAGTCCAACACCCATACGCCCTGTACCGATGATGCTAATTTTCATTTGAATTCCTCCTGATCAAGTGGGTTTATTGATGTTCTGACCCGATCATATCAAGAAGCGGTCGGCACAGGAATTTCCATATTTGTTTAGGATTGAAACCAAAAGTTGCAGCTATCCTCGATAGACGCCAAATTGGCTCGACCAAACTTGACAGAATCAGCCGAATTGTTTGATAGTGATAGAACAAGCAATCCCCATTTTTCGGAAGGACGGTACCGATATGTTTCAATATGTAGAACAACATTACGAAGACATCGATTTCTCTCAGAAAGACCTTCGTTACGGGGAGCTGACGCGCTGCACATTTACAAGATGCAAATTTCGCTCCACTTCCATGGAGGAAATCTCTACACTTTCGAGCAGATTCATTGAATGCGATTTTCGCGGTGCGCTGCTCAATGCATCGATTCATCAGCAATCCGCGTTTGTAAATTGCAAATTCCATGAAGCCAACTTGTTTGTCGCCAAATTCCATGAATGCAAAATGACAGGCTCCGATTTTACAAAAGCAAATCTGGACGGTATGACCATTGATCAGGGAGATTGGTCCTACGTAAATTTCAGAGCTGCCAAGCTGGCCAAGCAGGACCTGCGGGGAGTGCGCTTTGCGGAAGCCGATTTAACGGAAGCCAATCTGGAAAAAGCCAATCTGCGTCACTCAGATTTAACACGAGCCCAGTTGGGAAGAGCCAAGCTGCAAGGTGCTGACTTACGCGATGCGATCATGGATGGCATCGATTTCCCAAGTATCAATGTCAAGGGAGCACGGATGGATGCGTCCCAAGCTGTTTCTTTTCTCCGCGCATATGGCGCTAAAGTCGATTAATACAAAAGAGAACTCGATTTAATTGGGAGGCAGACATCGCATGAATCTGGACAACCTCACTAGTTTTCTAACTGCCGCCGAGCTGAAGAGCATGGCTAAGGCAAGCGAAAAGCTGCACTTGACTCACCCTGCACTCAGCAAGCAAATTCGCAAGCTGGAGACGTATTACGGAACCGAGCTGCTAACGCGAAATTCATCGGGAGTACAGCTGACTGCCGCCGGCAAAGGTCTTATACAACCGACTGCCTCGTGTTCTTGCTGAGTTATCGGATATCCGTCAAGAAATGTTGTTGTTAACCAGCAGCAGTCCCGTCCGTCTAGGTACACTGCCAAGCCTCGCTGAACACTATCTCCCTGCAGTCGTTCATGCGATGGAGCAGGATGGAATCCCCGTCGACCTGACGGTGCTGCATACATCCGAAGAGCTTACCGATATGCTCCACAGCCGTGAATTGGATGCCATCCTTGTGGATCGGTTTAAAGATGATAAACCGGATTTTTGGAATAGGGAGCTTTGGACTGAGCCCTACTATGTCATTATGCCGATCGATCATCCCTTAGCTGGCGAACAAAGCATCTGCCTAGAATCGCTTGCTGAGCAGCCGCTGATCATGTATCCCCCTGCTTGCAGCATTCGCAAGAAAATGACTTCTTTATTTGCAGAAATGAAAGCAGTCCCCCATATCAAAACCGAAGTTCCCTTCGGGGCGTTCATCCCCGGTTATACAGCTGCCGGAGCCGGTATAGGTATCCTTCCGCAGATGGTGGCGGCGCAGCTGAGTCATGCTCGGCTGACGGCTGTTCCCCTCCATCATCCTTTGGCGGAGCGAGAGATCTCTATAGCCGCCATCGGATCCGCTGCAGGAGAACAGCTGCTCCCCTATCTTCGTCCTCTTCCCCTCACAAGGGATGATCCCGATGCCACTCGAGCACCTGCTGGGCAGTGAACATGTCCGTAACTATCGTACTTGCCCACTTCCCCCGCAGTGCCGCGGCTATGGCGATCACCTTATCTTCCCCACCGGCTACAGCCACTACGTTCGGTATTACCTTCAGCGCATTCGCGTCTAAGCCGATCATGCGCCCTTCGGAGGAATGTGGTACTGCTTCGCCGCGCTCGTTAATGAATGCGGTACAGATATTTGCCACAGCACCGATGGATCGCAGCTCATCCAGCTCCTTCATCCCCATATGGCCGGACTGGACGATCGTCGCCTCCTTGGATACTTGACCAATGCCTACAAGCGCAGTAGATGCCTTTGCTGCAAGGGCTAGCACTTTTGCAATTTCAACCTCCTGCAGAAAAACCTCCCTTGCTTGCTCGGAGGCTACAATTGCAGGTGCATTCAGCTGCCAATAGGCCGACTTCAGCTTCTCTCCAATTGTCTTCGCATTGGCATTGGCATGCCATGCGGTACCTGTTGCTCCCCATCCCCCAACTAATGGTACGATTTGCAAGTGCTTCTGAATCGAAAATTGCAGCTCCGCTCCAGTAGCGGCAACGGATTTCCCCGCCATGACGCCAACCACATCCCGATCTTTCAGTACGTTCTCAAGTAATACGGCGCCGGCTCTAGCAAGCTGTGCATCCAACAGTTGCCGGTCTGCTCCAGGCATATGTACCACAAGTGCATCCTGTAAGCCGAATACATCGATCAGTTCTTTTTCCACCTGCTGTTCTTCCGAGAACGGATTCTTGATCGTAATCTGTACGATCCCCTCCGACTTGGCCGCCCCCAGCATTCTGCTGATTTGTGGCCGTGATATGCCTAATTTAAGCGCAATATCCTGCTGATTCATGCCTTCCAAATAGTACATAGAGCTCACTTTTACCAACAGCCGCAATCTTTCTTCTGCCATAGCTGTCAACCCTCCGATTCATTCTTTCCTTAGAGACATGCTACCACACGAGAGATTCCCCATCCACCTTGGACAAATGTTCATCATTGTAATTTTGTTCAAGCGTTTTTATAATTGACATCAGAATCAAACGATTGGCGAGAGGATGATGGATTCATGAACACGGGGATTCCTAAAGTGAATGCGGGTAAATTTGGTGAATACGGCGGCAAATTCGTCCCGGAAACATTGATGTATGCTTTATCAGAGCTTGAACTGGCCTTCGAGAAGTATTGGAGGAGCCTGCCTTCTTGCGGGAGATGCAGCTGCTTCTGCAAGACTATTCAGGCAGACCGACACCGCTCTACTTCGCGGAGCGCTTAAGCAATCAGCTCGGTGGTGCGCGTATCTTTTTGAAAAGAGAGGACCTAAACCACACCGGTGCTCACAAGATCAACAACACCATCGGTCAAGGCTTGCTGGCGAAGAAAATGGGCAAGAAAAAGTCGTCGCGGAAACCGGAGCCGGACAGCACGGTGTTGCGACAGCGACGGTTTGCGCCCTGCTGGGTCTGGAATGCAAGATTTTCATGGGAGAAGAAGATATTCGCAGACAAAAAGCTGAACGTATATCGTATGCGAATGCTGGGTGCCGAGGTCGTACCTGTAACTTCCGGTTCCCGCACACTTAAGGACGCCGGCAATGAAACCATGCGATATTGGGTAGCCAACGTTGAGGATACGTTCATGCTATTCGGCACGGCCGCAGGACCGCATCCTTATCCCTATATGGTCCGCGAATTCCAGAAGGTTATTGGCGAAGAAACCCGGGAGCAGGCTCTAACAAACATGGGCCGTCTGCCCGACACAGTCATTGCTTGTGTCGGTGGCGGGAGCAACGCGATCGGCATGTTTCATCCGTTCATCGACGACAGTCAAGTCACACTCATGGGAGTTGAGGCTGGGGGTCGGGGGATCGAGTCAGGCGCACATGCCGCAACTCTTTCGCAAGGAACCCCTGGTGTTTTCCAGGGATCGTACAGCTATGTCCTGCAAGACATACACGGTCAAGTCAAAGAAGCGCATTCTATCAGTGCCGGACTGGACTATCCTGGTGTAGGTCCTGAGCATGCTTTCCTTAGGGATAGCGGCAGGGTCCGCTACTGCTCCATAACGGACCAAGAAGCACTGGATGCCTTGTACCTGCTCAGCCGAACCGAAGGGATCATCCCTGCTCTGGAGAGTTCTCATGCAGTAGCGCAAGCCGTGAAACTTGCTCCCGAATGCTCTAGCGAGCATATCATGGTCGTGTGCTTATCAGGCCGTGGAGACAAGGACGTCGAGGCTATTGCTGGTTACGAAGGAGGCGGGCTGCAATGAATCCACTAGATCACTCCTTTGCGACTTTGAAACAGCGCGGGGGTACTGCATTTATGCCGTTTGTTACGGTCGGCGACCCGAACCCTGAGTGCACGGTGGACATCCTGCTTACACTGCAAGAAGCAGGAGCCAGCATGATTGAGCTCGGTATTCCTTATTCAGATCCATTGGCCGACGGCCCCGTCATACAACGCTCCTCTCAACGAGCGCTTAAGAATAGCGTGACACTCACCTCCGCTCTGGAATGTGCTCAGCTTGCCAAACAGCAGGGATTAACGATTCCTTTGCTGCTGTTCACCTACTACAATCCCTTGCTTCAGTTAGGATTACACACCGCATTTGAACGGATGAGCGTGGCCGGCATTGACGGAATCATTATTCCCGATTTGCCTTATGAGGAAAATGAGAGGGTCCGCGCTTTGTCTGAGACATTTGGGATTCACCTGATCCCTATGGTTGCGTTAACCTCTAAGGACAGAGTCCCCAAAATCGTAGAGCGTGCAGCAGGCTTCATCTACTGCGTCTCTTCGTTTGGCGTTACCGGCATGCGTTCCCAGCTTCATACCGAGCTGGAAGCTTTCGTGCGGTACGTGAAGGAGGTCAGCGGCTTGCCCGCTGTAGTTGGGTTCGGCATCTCCACTTCGGAACAGTACCGTGAAGTATCGCGTTATGCGGACGGCGTCGTTGTCGGAAGTGCCATCGTGCATGCCATCGAACAGCAGCGTGAGCTTTGGCTGGACCCTGACAGCAGAGCGGAAGCTGCGCACTCCTTGCGGAGCTTCACCGAGCATCTGATAAGCAAATAAGATAAACAGCTTACACCGTCCTTTAATGACGAGTTCGCTTATATGTCAAGGATAAACGATTTGGCCGTCCCTAAAGGACGAGATCAAAAACAGCGACAGTCCCGGACAACTAACATCGTCCTGTACTGTCGCTATTTCCGTAGGATAGGGGCTCTTCATGTTACTTATGAGGATTAGCTGGCAAAGAAGAGTCCATGATACTCAATAGCAGCAAATCGTTTTACATACTGACTGCGAATTTCTGCATCCCTGCTTCCAGCTCACGCGTATGCTTGACTAGGAGGTTGACCGCTGCCACAACCTCTTCATAAGAGGAAAGCTGTTCCTGACCCATCGCAGAAATTTGATCAACCTCTGAGCATATATAGGCGGTACGCTGCTTCACATCCTTCATCAGAAAACCGACTTTCGTCATATTCGTGTGGGCATCATTCATTTCACGGGAAATTCCCCCGAGCTCCTTGTGCACGTCCCGATTAGCCAAACGTATGGAAGCAAACGATTCTTGCGCTTCTGCGGCGAGCACCCCTCCCTTATGCAGATCTGCCGCTCCCTGGTTCATCTGCTTATACACGGTTTCTATTTTTTGCTGAACGATACCCATTTGTTCTTGGGTCTGATTCGCAAAGTCCTTGGAGCTTTGAGCAAGCTCCTTGATCTTTTGAGCGACGACGGCAAAGCCCCTTCCGGCATTGCCCGCACGTGCTGCTTCAATGCTCGCATTGATGGATAGAATGTTGGTCTGCGTCGCTATGCTGCTGATCTGCTTCATTGTTGATACCATAACATCCGAGAGCTGCTGCAGCTCCTTAATCTCTTTGCTTACCGATTGGATGCCTGTCTCGACTTGATGAAATTGATTCACAAAGCCGGTTACTTTTTCGTCACCATGTACAGCCATTGCTGCTGACTGCTCGGCGTGCGCATAGATTCGCTCCAGCTGCCCTCGCATCTGCTCGAACAAGATCACAACTCGGTCCACTTCCTCTGCGCCATCGGAAATTCGCTCCGACTGCAAATGTGCGGTTTCGGCAATGGCCATCGCCGACCTTGCCACTTCCTCGCTGGAACCGCGATTATCCTCCATCCGCTGGTATATGTGCTCCGTGGAGCCCTGCACTTTACCATGAACGTCACGTACACCGCCGATCAGAAGACGCAGGTTTCGCAGCATCTCATTAAACGCAGCGCACAATCGCCCTATTTCGTCACGGTACTTACTCGTTACAGGTTCAACGTTCAAGTTTCCCTCGGCAACCATACTTGTGGTTCGACTTAGAACCCGTATCGGATGAGCAAGTACCCGGTTGAGTCCCCAAGCGATAATACCGGAAATAACAGCAACACATCCTACTACAACGATAAATATCGTAATATCTCTTTGAAAATTATCCATAATTCCCTGCTTGATCGACTCGCTGGCGAGCAGCTTTTGGCGGATCAGCTCTTGTACCCCCTGCTCGACAATGGCTGTCGTGTCCGTGATGGACTCATAAGAACCCGTGCGCTCTTGCACATCGTTTTGTTGACTCAACGCCTGCACCTGTTTGCGCAAGTAATTGGTTGTATTTTGCAAGGCTCCAAGCGCTTCCAGCACATTGCCGTAGTGCTCACGTGCTTGAATATTGCTTACCTTTCGCTCCATATCGTCAAGCATTTGGAACTGTCGTCCTTGATCAAACGAAATTTTACCATACACAATATCGCGAATTTCGGAATCTAGCTGATTTTTTAGCAAGCCGTTAATATCATTCGCATCAGATAAATCGACAAGCAGCTTATTGTAGTCGTCTATATAACCGGAAAATCTCCACAGCTGTAAAGTGCTGATTCCTGCCGTGCATACAATGATGATCATAAGGGCGACAGCCAGCTTAACTCTAATGGAAGCGTTTCCAAACTTGAAAATACGATGTATCATGATGATCTCCTTTCTCTCTTCTCTTTCCTCAATCATAGTAAAATTGATTCGACATGTCTTTACAATTTTTTCACTTTTCATTCAAAATAACGACAAAAAAAAGAGACTCCAGTAGGAAGTCTCCTCAGCTTATTAGGACCTAATCTCTTTGCGGCAGCGGAATCTTGATGGCAAACGGGATCATCAGCGCTACCAAGCTGCCGACGACGCCGAATACAAACATCGTGTGAATCCCGCTGTAGAAGTGTACGGATTTTGCCAGGATCGCCCCCATCACGGTGACGCTGACGGCAGTTCCGATATTTCGCGCAAACAGCTGCAGCGATGTGGAAATCCCTTTCTCATGCGCAGCAACCAGCTGCTGAGATCCAATGGTCGAGATCGTAAACAGCATGCCAAAAGCTGTCCCAAGGATGATCATAGCTGCAAACACATACCAGATGGACGTCCCCTCACGCATGGCTGCGAGCATCAAGCCTGCACCGACCAAACACACATTACCGATGATCAGCAGTTTTTTATAGCCGTATCGAAGGACCCATTTTCCCGCCGGTACCGCCACAGCCATCCAGCCGATCGAGGTTCCGAGCAGCGCGGCTCCGCTCATGAAGAGCGAATAGCCCTCTTTTTGCAAAAATAACGGGATGAAGCTGGAAGTGCCGAACAGCGCCGTACAAGAAAGAAAGGAACCCGCAATCATGAGAGCTACCGGTTTATTTCGGAGTACATGCATCGGAACTATCGGGGATACCTGCCTACTCTCATACCAATAAAACATTAGCATGACAATAACGCCTGCGATTCCGTATAGGATTACCCATCGTTCTACGGCTGTGGTCAACAGCAGCAAGCTGATTCCCACTGCAAATAAGACAGAACCGAAATAATCGATCGTAGAACGTTTCGCTTCATACACTTCCTGATAAGGCTGCAGCGCCAGAAGCGCAACAATACATAGAGGGACATTGATAAAGAAAATCCATCTCCAGCTCATATACGTGACAAAAAAAGTGCCAAGCAGCGGCGCAAGCACTGCAGCAAGTCCCCACATTCCTGTGAAAGCGCTTGTACCTTGCCGCGTTCTTCAACAGGGTACAAGTCACCTGCAATAATGCTCGGAAACGGCATCATAATCCCCGCTCCGATTCCTTGCAGCGCCCGAAATAAGACCAATTGCAGCATAGATTGAGAAAATCCGCACAGCACCGAACCGATCATGAACACAATAATTCCAGCGCCTAGGATCGCTTTTCTTCCATATAAATCAGATACTCGTCCTGCCACAGGCGCCATCACCGTAGAGAGCACCATATAGGAGGTGAACGCCCAAGCGAACCATTCATTTCCCCCTATTTCACCTACAATAATCGGCATTGTGGTATTCGCTATTGTCGTATCCATCGATGAGACAAGCATGGCTAGCACGATACTGATCATTACCGTTACCCGATTATTCACTAGCAAGCCCTCCTGAAGCACAAGATGATAAACCATAATTAGCCAAGCATCCGGACATACACCCATCCCATTATAATCCATATACTGCAACTAGTCATAAAAATATCTCTTTACAAATGGCTTTTTCATGGAATAAAATAAATCCAATAAGATTAGTGGGATATTGATTGGGGACTTGATAAACATGACGATAAGCATCTTGCTGATGGGTGTACTTGTTGGTTTTTTGGTCGGGCTGACCGGCGTCGGAGGAGCTTCACTTCTCACTCCAATATTAATTATGTTAAATATTAATCCTGCTATCGCTGTTGGAACAGACCTTCTCTATAATTCCATCACCAAACTGTTCGGAACCATTCAACATTGGCGGCAAAAAACGATCGACTTTCGTCTCGTCAAATATTTAGCGTTCGGCAGTATTCCCGGCGTCATCATAGCCGTAGGATTCCTGCATGTGTTCCAATCCTACTATCATAACCAAGAGCAGATTATCAAGCATGCACTTGGCTATGTGCTCATTCTTGTGGCAGCCGCGACTTTGTTCAAAGTATTCTTCGGCCATATGATCAAGGAAAACCGCTGGCAGCTTAAAGCACTTGAAGAAAAGCGCGGTCTTACGATTGCGATCGGTGCTGTCTTTGGATTCATCGTCGGGCTGACCTCTATCGGCTCGGGGTCCTTGTATGCCATTGCGATGCTGTACTTCTTCAGAATGTCTACCTCCCGTCTCGTTGGGACTGACATCGCTCACGCATTCCTGCTCGCTACTGTTGCAGGCATCCTTCATGCAAGTATGGGAAATGTGAATTACACGCTGGTGTTAAACCTGCTAGCAGGGTCCATTCCCGGGGTTATCATCGGCAGTATGTTATCCGCCAAAGCCCCTACAAATGCGCTGCGCACCATTATCGCAAGCCTTGTACTGATCAGCGGGCTCAAGCTGATTTGAACGTAAGGAAACACCAACACGACATAAAACCTTCCTAGGAACAAGCTCGCTGCTTAAGTGGGCATGGACCATTGGGAAGGTTTTTTGCTGCTGCGCGATAGATGTCGGTTTATGCGCTTCCCCGGGAAATACAAGCAGTAGGTTTGGATAATAACCCATTTTCACGCAACCTGGTCATCTGCCTATGCATCCGAAGCCGGGCATTCATACGCTGTGATGAACACCCAATGCCACGAACAAAGGAGCTACTGTGCATGCAGCGTTTAATGTGTAAAGGCAAAATCCATAGAGCTACCGTAACGGAAGCCGACCTGAATTATGTGGGCAGTATAACCATAGATGGCTTGCTCATGAAAAAAGCCAATATTCACCCCTACGAAATGGTGCAGGTTACCAGCTTGAAGAACGCCACCCGTTGGAAAACCTACGCAATTCCAGCACCAGAGGGCTGCGGCAAGATCGGCCTGAACGGTCCTCCCGCCCATCTGTTTTCTCCCGGCGATTTGGTAATCATACTCAGTCTCGCCCTTCTGGATGAAGAAGAAATCGCCGCTCTGAAGCCGCAGGTTGTTTTTGTTGATGAACAGAATCAATTGCTGTCTGTGGAAGAGCACGATCTCGTGATCGAGAAGCAGGAAGTGAAGCGTAATGGGTAAATACGGCACAAGCAAGTGGACCAAATATAAGTTTATGCGCAAAGACGCCTCCCTACGAGCACACCTTCCGGAAACCTTGTGGCTAAGTGAGAAAGCCTTTTGGAGCTTACTGGACAAATATGGCGAAGTGATTGTTAAGCCCACTGGCAGCTATGGCGGCGAAGGCGTCATTCGTGTACGTAACAAGGGCGTTTACTATGAGGTCCATGATGGCGCTAAAAAGAGAAAATATGCAACCAAGGCTGAACTGACGTCGGCCGTCTTGAAAAAAAGAAGGAGACGCAACCAGCTTGTACAGCGCCGTATCTCTCTAGCCACGGTTCAAAAAAGGCCGTTTGATTTACGTGTTATGGTGCAAAGGAAGAAACGAGGAGATTGGAAGGTAACGGGAACTCTCGCTAAAGTAGCCGGTAAAGGCTTTATTGTTACCAACATGAGACGCAGCAACGGCTCGATCCTAAGCTTTAGCGAAGCAATCCGCCGTTCCGGGCTAAAAAACAATTCCCAATCCGCAATAAACGCCGCCGTTAACCGGACAGCTCTCCGCTCCGCGCGCCAGCTGCAGAAATATTATTCGAATCAGCGGACGATGGGTGTAGATATGGGGCTGGATGGAAAAGGCAAGCCGTGGGTTATCGAGGTGAACTTCGCTCCGATGCTCGGACTGTTTTTGAAACTGAAAGACAAGTCGATGTATCGGACTATCGTTTCTTACACAAAGAAGTGATAGATGCCCCAAGCCAATCGCCGTCCCGAATCGGTTCATCCGCTAATAGTCTAAGATAGCTGGTGCAATAAACTTAGGAGGTTAGCCATGAACCGATTCGGGCTTCTATGCACACGATGCGCAGCCAGGCTGCCTTTTCGTTATTCCGACATGAAGTGCACGTGCGGCGGTACGCTGCTTGTTGATTACGATGTAGAACAAATAGGTCGCTCATTTTCCAAAGAGACAGTATCCAAACGATATCCTTCCATGTGGAGATACCGGGAATTGCTGCCGCTGACCCAGGATGAAGCAATTGTCTCATTAGGCGAGGGATGGACGCCGCTGCTGCGGATGCACGGCATGGAGAAAAAACTGCCGCTGAAGCAGCTTTGGGTCAAACGGGAAGAACAGAACCCGACAGGCAGCTTCAAAAGCCGAGGGTTCTCTGCTGCCGTCTCCCTTTTGAAAGAAGCTGGTGCAGCACGTGCGGCTGTACCTTCCAACGGCAATGCCGCCAGTGCGTTAGCCGCTTATGCAGCACGCGCGGGCATTCCGGCCTATGTGTTTATCCCCCAAGACTGTCCGCCTTTAATCGTACAGGAATGCATCCAGTATGGGGCTTCCACCTACCTGGTCGACGGTCTCATTCATGATGCCGGTGCCATCATTGAAGAAGGCAAGCATGAGCAGGGATGGGTGAATGTAGGCACACTGAAGGAAGCAGGACGGGTAGAAGGCAAGAAAACAATGGGACTCGAGCTTGCCGAACAGCTGGGTTGGAAATTCCCTGACGTCATTATCTATCCTACGGGCGGGGGATCGGGTATTGTGGGGATGTGGAAGGCTTACAAAGAGCTCAAGAGGTTAGGCTGGATAGACGGAGATATGCCTAGATTCGTCTGTGTGCAAGAAGAAGGCTGCCAACCGATTGTTGACGCTCTCTCAGCCGCAAATCACACCGCCGGTGAAGAGCACCGAACTGCGCCAAGTCCAACTGGAATGCGGGTACCTCAGCCTCCTGATCTTGAGCTGCTGCTTGCCATCGTCAAGGAAAGCGGCGGCACTTCGATTGCTGTCAGCCGTAGCGACATTCAAGATGCCTCCTATAGCCTAGGATCACTAGGAGTCTCCGCTTCACCCGAGGGATCGGCTACGTGGGCAGGTCTAACAGCCCTGTGCGACAGCGGATGGATTCGTCCAGAAGATACCGTCACATTGTTCAACACCTCCCATCATATGAAATACACGGATGTCAGGCTTTCCAAGCAGCCTCCTCTCATTCGTACCTACGCGGATTTTCTCCTCCATTCAAAAAACCTCTAGGTATAGTAAAAAGCGATGATTCCTTGAGCTGCATGCTCCTGGATCCATCGCTTTTTCTTCAAAACTTGTGCACGTTACGGGTTACGATACCTTAATAAGGTGCTGGCACAGTGTTTGCCACCTTATATTTCCAATCCAGCGTTCTTTTCAGTACAATGACAGCTTGTGCGCGAGTCGATTCTCCTGTTGGAGCAAGCTCACCGTCAGCCAGACCTTCCATGATCCCGTTTTGCACCGCATCGTTCATAGCATCTTTGCTTGTGATCGGCATGTAGGGCTTCGACAGCTTGGAGGTTGCCGCTCTTAGGCTTAGTATAGCAAGCTCTTGACGGGTAATCGGTTCATTCATCTCTCCCTGCAGGTCACCTTCTTGCAATAGACCGAGCCGCTGGGCAGCTTCCACATAGGGCTTGTACCATACTTCATCGCTTGCCGGCTGCACATTCTCCCGGAGACCGGTCATCAGCATTTTGACAAACTCTGCTCTGGTTATCGTGTGATCCGGTTTAAAGCTGCCGTCATCGTAGCCGTTTATATACCCTTTAGCTGCAGCCTCTTCAATAGCGGTCTCCGCCCAATGGCCGGATATATCATTGTAAGTATCCGTCAGCCCCGGGACAAGCGCAGGTTCTGAGCGATTCGTCAGAGTTCCATCACCAAGCTGGCCGGAAGAATTGCCTCCCCAAGTCCAGATCGAACCATTCTTTAACATGACTGCACTATGATCCGTTCCAGCAGCCATTTGACTGACATTTGCCATATCTTTCACTTGGACAGGCTGATTGCGGTTGTTTAGGGTACCATCGCCTAGTTGACCAAAGAGATTTTGGCCCCAGGACCATACACTCCCATCCTTGCCGATAGCCATGCTATGATACGCACCGGCCTGAATAGCTGCTGCCTGATTCAGCTTCGTAACTCGAACCGGCTTATTGCTGCTAGTTGTCGTACCGTCACCTAATTGACCGAATGCGTTGTAGCCCCAGGCCCATACGGAGCCGTCGCTTTTCAGCGCGAGTGCGTGGTTTTTGCCAGCGGAGATGGCGATTACGCCTGTTACTCCAGTAATTGGTACTGGCTGCTGTTTGCTGGCAAACGTCCCGTCACCCAACTGTCCGTTGGTATTGTCCCCCCATGCCCATATCGTTCCGCTGTTCTCCAGCGCAAGGTTGAAATTCGCGCCGGCAGAGACTGCAACGATGTTGGATAACGACGGTACGGCGGCGGGCAGAGGATCTGAGTCGTGGCCCAGCTGACCGTACGTATTGTCACCAAAGGTCCACACCGTGCCGTTCGCCAAAAGTGCAATCGAGTGATTGTTTCCGGCGAAAGCAGAAACGACATCGGTTAACGTGCTTACCTGTACAGGCATGCTTTGATTGTCTAAGCCTGTTGATCCAAGCTGGCCGAAGTAATTTTGACCCCAGCTCCACAATGTACCGTCATTCTTGACTGCCAACGTATGCGCATTGCCGGACGATATGGCTGACACATCCCCCAATTCAAGCTGCTTAGGGGACTGCGCCGATAGATTGGAACCGATGCCCAATTGACCGTATGTGTTCACACCCCATCCAAAGACCCCGTTAGGCCGAATTGCAAAGGTGTCGCTTCCACCCGCAGCCAATGAAACAGCTTTGGGATTTTTTATCAGCTTATTTCCTTCACCTGGCTTCTTCACCGTAGCTTCCAAGGATTTTACAATGGAAGACTCAACCGGAGATGGTTGATTATTGTTCGTGCCATCGCCCAGCTGTCCGTAGCTGTTACTGCCCCATGACCATAATTGACCATCGGTATCCACCGCAAACATAAAATTAGGTCCAGTTCCAATCGATGATACCGCTGGAAGACCGTTTACTTTAGCAGGGAATGAACGGTCCCACGTTGCACCGTCATAGCCTAAGCCGATTCCGAGCTGTCCATAGCTGTTCTCGCCCCAGGTATAAACACTTCCGTCTTTCGTGAGCGCCGCAGCATAGGAGCCGCCAGCAGCAATTTGCGTAATATCTTCGACGCCATTTACAAGCAGAGGCAGCTTTTGCTCCGAATAATTCACGTTGATACCGTTCGAATTCCCGATGACATTCTGCCGGCTGCTCATAAGGCCCCAATATAACAGCGTCCCGTCATCTTTTACCGCGAGTGAAAAATCAAGGCCGGCTGCAATCTGCGTGATCTTCCAGCTGCTCCCTGTTGTTACCATAATCGGCGTGTTCAGCCGATTCTGATCATAGCCATAGCCCAATTCACCGAAGTAATTGTCTCCCCAAGCCCACACAATACCATCGTTATCAATAGCTAAATTGTGGTAGGCGCCGCTGGCAATCGCCTTCACGCCGGCAAGGTTTCCTTTGATTTGCACGGGTTCATTTTTCGCGTCCATCGTGGAATCTCCAAGCTGGCCGTACGTGTTGTCACCCCAGGTCCATACAGTGCCATCATCCTTCAGAGCAACTGAATGGAAGATACCTGCAGAAATCGAAACAACATGTGACAGGCCCTTCACTTGAACAGGCGTGTTCTGATCGATTATGGTACCGTTCCCCAGTTGTCCGTAGGTATTCTCGCCCCACGCCCACACGGTGCCGTCTTTCTTGAGTGCCAGCGTATGGGATTGACCGGCAGCAATAGCCGTAACGTCCGAAAGCCCGCTTACCTTTACTGCCTGCTTCCGGCTCTGCAACCCCCCGCCCAGCTTTCCTCTCAGGTTATCCCCGAGCGTCCAAACCGTGCCGTCCTGCTTCAATACAACCGTGAAGCCTTTACCTCCTGCGATTTGTTGGATCGAGGATGATGCCGATTGTTCTATATCTGATACAGCAGCCCCTGCTTCCTCCGCAGATACTCGGGAAGGAAGGCCGGCGAGTCCGCCGGCTGTACCGGCAACCAGCAGACCGCACAACAAGATGGAACAAATATGATTGACTATTTTCATGGTCTTCTCCTTCGCTTCACTATCATCGTCATGAAGATGCGGTTGCTCCCGAATCCTGAATGGCCGCCGGCTTGCGCTTGAACCTCTTCTTAACGCCATCCATCCAACCGTCAAGCAATGTATATACAACAGGAATTAGTACTAATGTTACGAGTGTTGACAAGCTAAGCCCGAAAGCAACAACGGTTGCCATTGAAGCCTGCGTTTCAGCTCCTTCGCCAAAACCTATCACAAGTGGAAGCATCGCGAGCACTGTCGTTGCGGTTGTCATCAAAATAGGACGGAGCCTAACTTTACCGGCTTCCATCAACGCATCCGGCAGAGACATCCCGGCTTTGCGCTTTTGATTCGTGTAATCCACTAGTACGATCGCATTGTTAACGACAATACCAACAAGCATAATCATCCCGATAATCGAGTTCATGTTGATCGTTCTGTGCGTCACGAGCAGCCCCAGAATGGCTCCGATGAATGTAGGCGGCAAAGAGAACATGATAATGAACGGACCGTAGAGGGACTCGAACTGGCTCGCCATAACCATGTAGACTAATACAACGGAGAGAATCAAGATCAAGTACAGGCTTTGGAAGGATGAGCTCTGGCTTTGCTGCTGCCCGCCCATCGTCACCTGATATCCGTCAGGCGCTTGAATCGCATCGATTTTCTCCTTGACCTTAGCTGATACCTCCCCGACCGAAGCTCCGAATACGGAAGCTTGCACGGAGGCCACCCTGTTCTGGTCCTGTCTGCGAATCTGTGCAGGGCCTGTGCCCGGCTCCACTTTAGCAATTAAACTAACCGGAATAATGGCTCCGGATGAAGTCGTAATGGAGATGTTATTGAAGTTTTCCAATTTATTCGTAAAATCGTTCGGGTATTTCACTAATACCGAGATCTGAGTACTGGCGGTTTTAAACTGGGTGGCTACGCTTCCCTGATAAGCCGTACGCAGTGCCGTCATAACATCTCTTAGAGAAACCCCGTAATGGGCGGCAGCGTCGCGGTCAACCGTCAGATTAAACTGCGGAATCGCGCGGTCCAGTGTATTTTGAACATTTCGCGTGCCCTCGACGGAGCTGATTTCTTCTTCCACGAGGTCGCCTAATTTTTGCAGAATTGCTAGATCCGGTCCCGAAAGATTGACCTGGATATCGCCGCCACCAAAGCCTCCACCACCACCAAGACCGGGGAGTCTTACACCTGAAGGAACGTTGACACCGATTTGGGCTCCGGTAAAGCCTGTCGTAAGTCCGCGAACTTGCTCCGCAACTTGATCTGTGCTTTTCTTCCGCTCGCCAATCGGCTTGAGCATGATCTGAATATTAGCGGTATTCGTTGCCGACGATTGGAAGGCTCCGCCACCGGCAGAACCGACAGAAGTAAAGACAGAGTCGATTTCAGGAACCGATTTAAGCCGTTCCTCCAGCGTACTTGCCACCTTGTTCGTCACATCAAAATCCGTACCCTGAGGCAAATTGACGAAAAGGTTGACTTGTCCTTGGTCTGTTTTCGGTGTGAGCTCACTTCCGATAAAGCGGGTTGCATACACGCTGGCTCCGAATAGAACGACCGTCACAAGAATGACCACCCAGCGGTGCGTGAGCGACCAGCGGAGCAAGCGCGAGTACACATTGGTTATGCCCTGCAAAGCGCGGCCGAACCAAACCATCGGGTTAACCGATCTGCCTTTCGGCAGCTCTTCATCAACCTTGCCGCGCAAAATTTTGGCGGCCAGCATAGGGACCAGCGTAACAGCCGCGAACCATGCGGCAATATGCGAGAAGCATACGGTGAGGGCCATCGGCCAGAAAAATTGTTTGACAAGCCCATCAATAAAAGCTGTCGGCGCAAAAACTGCGATTTGAGCTAGGGCTGAGGCCATTACAGCCGTTCCTACCTCCGCCGTGCCAGCCTTGGCAGCTTCCTCGGGAGACATGCCCTCGTGGCGTTTTCGGAAAATACTCTCCAAAACAACGACCGCAAAGTCAACGAGCGAGCCTAAACCAAGCGCCAAGCCGCCTAGCGTAATCGTGTTGATGGTCTGATGACCGAAATACATCATACTGAACGTACTGATGATCGAAATCGGAATAACCATGCCGATAATGAGTGTTGCTCTGATGCTGCGCAAGAATAAGAGCAAGATAATGACCGAGAAGACGCCGCCCATCAGGGTATGCTCAACGACCGTATTCAAGGAGCTTCTAATAAATTTGGCCTGATCGCTGAGGACTGCGACATGAACACCTTCCGGCAATTTGGCCTGCATCTCTTTGACTGCTTTTTGAATATTGTCGGAAACCGATACGGTATTGCCGTCGGATTGTTTAAGGACCGATAAGCTGACACTCGGCTGACCGTCTTTACGCGCTTCCAGGGTTACATCTTGATACGTATCAATAATTTGACCGATCTCACCTAAAGCAATCGTCTGCCCTTTGCCGAGCTGCACTTGTACTTTCGAAATATCGGCAACGGATTTAAACTCACCGTCGATATGTAAAGGAACGAGCTGCTGTCCCTTGTTGACAAGACCTGCGTCCGTCGAGGTGTTATCGTTGCCCAGCGCTGAAGTTAAAGTGCTGAATGAAATATTATACTGCTGCAGCTTGCTTGGATCGACAAGGATTTGAATTTGTCTTACCCGACCGCCGGTAACACCTACCGAAGCAACTCCATCTGCCCGCTGTACTTCCGGACTGACGATGTTATCCGCCAAGTCGCGCAGCGTCACTAGATCCTTATCGCCGTACAAGGCCAGCGTCATGATCGGCGAGCTGTTCGGGTCTACCCTGAAACGACCGGCGCGTCGGCATCGGTCGGGAGCTGCCTTCGAACTCTGTCCAGCTTATCCCTCATCGTTAACGTCACTTGATCAATGTCCGTTCCGTAGTTGAACTGCAGCGTCACGTTCGCCGAGCCTGTTCGGGAGTTCGATGTTATACTGGTCACACCTGCTACGGTTGCCATCGCGTTCTCGATCGGCTTGGTAATTTGCTGCTCGATCTGACCGGGAGATGCCCCGCTCCATGAGACTGACACGTTAGCTGACGGAATTTCCAGATTCGGGTACAGATCCACCGGCAAAAGCGGAACCGCTATGGCTCCGACAATGACCAATGCGATCATAATCATGAAGATCGTAACGGGACGATGAACGGAGAAATTAGCTAACTTCACTGTCCAGCCCCCGCTTTCTGCGCTTCTGGTTTTGCTCCGCCGGATGCTGCGTCCGCGTCAGCAGGCTTGCCTTCACCCTCTTTACCTCCGGACCCGCCCTGCCATTTCTTTTGACCGTCTCCTGCTGCGCCTTGACCTTGGCTGCCTTGCCCTTTACCGCCTTGCGCTCCCTGACCGCCCTGTGCACCGCCGGCTCCTTTGCCGCCTTGCGCTCCGCCAGTTCCTTTGCCAGGCTGTCCGACTTGAACCGGAACATTATCGGAGAGCAGCTCCTGCCCTTTCACGACCAGCTCATCGCCTACATTCAATCCGTCTGTGATTTCAAAGGAAGAGCTCGTCATAACTCCAATCTTAACAAGCACTTTCTTCGCTTTGCCGTCTTTCACAATAAACACGGCATTTCCGCTGGATTGGCTTAACACCGCATCGGCAGGAACCACAATCGACTGCTTGCCTTCGCTTTTGAGCGAGGACGTCGCAAACATGCCGGGCAGCAGCTCGTGCTGGTCATCCTTCAGCTTGATGTCAACCAGATAGGATTTCGTCGTTGCATCCATCGCCGGATGAACGACCGCTACTTCACCGTCAAAATCTTTATTCAACGTAGGTATTTTCACACTCATCGGAATTCCTGCTTTGAATTTACCAACAGACGCTTCCGAAACGTTAACTGTAGCAATAACCGGGTCCGTGGAGGCGATCGAGAGAATCGCCGATTGACCTGCATTTTGCCCTACAGGAGTCATAATTGACGTTACGACACCTTCTACAGGGCTTGCTAGAACTCCGTCCTGCAGCTGTTCGGACAGCAGCTTGACTTTGGTTTCTCCCTGCTGCAGCTGCGCCTCATTCACTTTTAGACCTTCTGTGGAACTTGCGTTGTTAACACTTTGCTTGGATTGGTCCAACGAGGCTTGCGCGCTGTTCAGTGCAAGCTGTTGACCCGACTGCGCCTGAGCAAGCTGCTGACGATTTTGTTCAATCTGAGCTGCAGCTGATGATTGCGTGGAAGCAAGCTTTAGCAGCGCTGAATTGAGCGTCTCCTGCGCTACCTGAACAGATTGTGAGCTCTGAGCGGAAAGAAGCGCATTTTGCAGATTTGTCAGTGAGTTCTGCGCGCTCTGCGTGTCTTTGTACTGAGCCTGCTGTGCTTGCTGGAGCTGGAGCTGGGCGCTTTGCAGCTTATTCATCGCTGTGCTCGTATCACCGCCATTTTGCATCGCAGCATTATAACCTACAACAGCTTGTTGAACCGCCAGTGTATAGCTATCAATATTATTGGTTTGCGTCGTCAACAGGCTGTCCAGCTGTGAATTCAAATTCGTCTGCGCAATCGTAACGGCATTAGCTGCATCCGCCTGCGACTTGCTGAAGCTGGCTTCAGCGCTGGCAACATCCTGCTTCGCGCTTTCAATTGAATTTTGCTGCGCCGCGAGAGCGTTATTTAATTGAATTTGCGCGGTAGCGACAGCATTTTTTCTGATCATTAATCGTCTTTTCATAGGCTGCTTGCTGAACAGCTAGAGACTTTTGAGCGGCTACTAAACTGTTCTGCTGATCGGCAATCGCCTTGTTGTACTGCGCCTGAGTGACCGCCAGGTCCATTTGCGACTGTTCCAGGGACTGTCTGAGGGAGGTTGTATCGATCTCCGCCAATGCTTCTCCGACCTGTACGTGGTCTCCAACTGCAACGTTGATCGCATTGACGCGACCGCTGACCTTCGAGGAAATATTGGTTGTAAACGCAGGTGTAATGGAGCCTGTAAATACTTGTCCCCCGCCAATGTCAGACAGTTTGACCGTTTGTGTTTCCACCGTCATCTGACGCACTGCCGAGCGGTTGTTTGCCCCAGGCTTTGCAGCGGTTCCGGCCGTGCTGCACCCCGCTATCACAGTCACGGCCGTGACGGCAGCGATGAAAGAAATGCTTCTAAGCGACTTCATGAAATCCTAACCTCCGTCTACAACTTCTTATATAATTTTTGGGCAAGCTGTGTAATCCCAACATAGCGCACATTTATGAAAGAATGATGATGCATTTATGAATTATTTGTAAAATTGTATGCTATAGCAAACACATAGCCCAACTAATAATGACGGATAGAACCGCCGCTAGAACAAACAAGTATAAAAGGCTTTTCTTGTCTTAAACGAGTCGCTTGCATAGGAGGATCTCGATGAACAAAAAAGACGCTTCCCTAAAAAAGGAAAACGCCTCAATTTTGAACATCTATTTACTTCGTGCTTACCTATTTATGTAGCCTCTATGCTTGCTGCGAGCCCAGGTTGTTCTCTTCATACAGCTTGTACATCGCTTGAATAATCGGTTCAGCCGGATCGCGGTTAAGCAGATACAGGGTCAACAGATAATGCAGCGGCAGCGCACAGGTATTATTGCCTTCTTTGACGGCCACAAAGCCTGTCTCCAGCACAGGTCCGTGCTCCGGATGAAGCTCAAGATCAACATAAACCTGCTGATCCGAGAACTCTTCTCTTACGGTTTGTGCGCAGTATGGCACGATGTGCTTGTCAAACAATGCCTTGGCATCGTCTTCGGTTTGAGGCGGGCTCGGCAGCGGGTGGCTGTCCGGACTGCGAAGCAGATCCACGAAGAAGGAGCTTAACCACAATATCGCATTGGGATTGGATTGAAAGTTCCTCATAATTTCATTCAGGAAAAATCCGCATGAGCTGGACTTGCCGTCTTTGCTAAGTGTAAAAGCCAACATCGGACCATAGGCAGGGTTGTTGCCAATTTGTCCATCGACTTCATATTCGCTGAAATATTCCTTCAGTACCTGTTGAACGTGTTGGAACCAAACAAGTATAGCTTTTGCCTGTTCTTGCTCCGGATCACGCTGTTCATCTTGCTCGGTTTCGTTCTGCGTTTCCATATTGTTTTCAGTCATTACAGTCGTAGCCTCCTGCTTGTTCATAGTAAGCGCACTTGCATCGTACCTATTGTACCTCAATTATACGCTTTCAGAAAGCTATTCCTATTTTTTTCTATATATTCTGTCTTTCAAGCCGCTTAGGATAGCGACACATTGAGACTATTTTGAGGAGGGGTTGTTTGGGAAATGATGCGTCCATGACGGACCACATACCTGCAAACCGGCTGTACACGAAGCAGATCAGCTGCATCCTCGGCAGGCATGAGCACGAAACTGGCGGGATTGCCTTCACTAATTCCGTAACTGCCAAGCTGCATGACTTGAGCCGCCCGGTCTGTGACCATTCGCACCAGCTCATACAAGTCCTGCCGTCCCGTCATATGAGCCAGATGCGCAGCCATATGAGCAGCCTGCAGCAAGCTTCCATTTCCTAACGGGTAAAATGGTGTCTGAATATCGTCATGTGCGATGCTGACATTGACACCGGCTTGCAGCATTTCCTTGATCCTCGCGATGCCGCGTCCCTTGGGAAATCCGTCGAAACGGCCCTGCATGGCAGCCCGGTCGCGATCGCCTTGTGCGCCACGGCTTCAAGAAAGGTGGAGAGCCCGCCATCGATTTCATCGCAGAATACGGGTTACTATCTTCGAGGAGCAGCTAACGGACTGCAGCCAAGTAGTCTTTCACGACTTCGGCTTCTTCGTGAGTACTGTTGTCGAGTTTCCTTTCGATTTCGCGAATGCCGCGAAGGCTTTTCTTGAGCGATATGACTTCTCTTTAATTCTACGCCGCAGAAGAGACAATGCTCAAATTCTGGTCTGATGTAAACTTTATCTTTTGAAACGATACGATATTTAGGTAGTGATTATGTCGACAGAGACTGTCGGAAAACCTTGTTAGCTAATTGGTCATTCGTAGAAAAAAATGCCTCCCCAGTCCGCTGCTCGCAGACGAAGGAAGGCATTTTTCACATGTAATGATGAACTTATGGACGTATCCTGACGACACCGATTTCGGAAGCATTTACAACAATCGCGTTACCGCCCTGCGCAATGTTTGCCCGGCCGGACTGTCTCACGCGAACCTTCGTTTTTCCGTTACTCCAGTTTTTCGAATTCAACGCTTTGCGTTTCATCCCCATTCACCTCCTTACAAATACCTGATCCCGACGAAACAGGAGGCTATCTCAAGGTCTTTACGGTGAATCGGCAGATTAACGCTTCTTTTGCTTTTTCGTAATTTGAATATTCACTGCATTGCTAGCCAGTACATTGCCTAGTTTCGCCGCAGCTCTAGCCGTCTGAACAATGTTAATCACGATAACGGTTCGTTTGCCGGCTTTATACCGAAAAGTTTGCACGCGAGATCGCACCATAGGCCTACTATCCCCTTTCGTATATCTCATCTTATGGGAAAGGGGAGTAGCCTGTCTCGGCTCTTAACTACACCATCGTCAATCGCTTTAAGAGAATATCCGCATCATGATAATACCGACAAAAGCCATACTCATCCCGGAAAGCTCCAAACCGCTGAAACGATCCTTCACAACAAAGCGCGTATATAGCAGGACAATGAGTACGTTCAGAGCTACGACAGCTGACACCAGGCCGGCTTTACCGAGTTCGAAAGCATGCAAGATCAGCACCATACCCACAGCGTTGGTTATACCGACCCCCATGCCGATCAGGAAGGTGCGGCCCTCACTCCATCTAGGGCTCGCAGCTTGAGCACTCCCCTTACCGTCGGAAGCGCGCGCATGATCTTTCAACCACCATCCGCCAAAGCATAGGCTACCCGTAGCAAACATGCAGAACAGCGTCGGGAATGTTGGAGAATCCTGAAGAGTGGACCATTTTCCTGATAAATCGTTAAAGGCAAAAAGCAACAAAGCAAGCATCCCCCACTCAGCCCCTTGCAAATTACGAAAGGACAGGTCGTTGGAATATCGAACCAGCAAAATACCGCGACGATGACGACAAATGCGACCATTTGCGATGGATTCAAAGGTTTCCCCCATATCACATAAGCGAGCGCAACGACGACTATTGACGGCAGAGCGGTTAATATCGCAACCAGTGAAGCTTTACCTACAGCAAATCCTTTGAACATACTTGCATTCGCACCAAAGGAAAATAAGCCCATCTGTATCCCGATCAAGGATGAGACGGTCCAGCTTTCATGGTAGACCATACTGCAGACTAAGCTGATCAAAGCCCCCATAAAGAAAGCGCCGCTAAGTAAAGCATTGCGGTTCAAGGATTGTTGACTCGTCCAATGGTACAAAATGCCCCGAAGCCCGAAGCTGACTGCTGCAAGCACGGCAAAAAACAACCACATCATGTTATCGATGACCTCCATCTGATTCACTATGCACCAAAGTTTATCACATCTACTCCCGTGCATGAACAGATACATATATGTATCTTCCCTAAGTCCAAGTTATCCACAAACTACCCTCTGTGGATAACATCCCTCGTTCATCCTGTATGTGACGAGCTCACGCGGCCTTGAGCGTGCAGGTACAGCTGTTCATAGTAGCCATGCTGCTTAAGCAGCTGCTCATGCGTGCCTTCTTCCGCGATACGTCCTTGCCTCATGACGATGATCCGATTGGCGTTCACAATGGTAGAAATGCGGTGGGCGATGATGAGCGAGGTTCTCCCTTTCGCCACCGTATGCAGCGCGGATTGAATCAACTGCTCCGTATGCGAATCCAGATTCGCTGTCGCTTCGTCCAGAATAAGAATCTTAGGCTGAAAGACAATAATTCGAGCAAAAGAGATCAGCTGACGCTCTCCGGCGGAGAGCCCGCTCCCTCTTTCGGATATCCTTGTCTCATAGCCGTCTTTCATTCTGTCGATCAAAGCGTCGGCTCCAACCAGCTTGCAGGCGCGAATGACTTCATCCGCAGAAATCGTTTCATCAAACATACGGACATTATCCAGAACACTGCCCGAATACAGGTATGGCTCTTGTTGAACGAGCCCGATCAGCTTATGAAGCTGCGCTTGAGAAATATCACGGATATCCGTGCCGTCTACCAGTATTCGTCCCTCCTGCACATCATAGAACCGGCAAAGCAGGCTGATCAAAGAGCTCTTGCCTGCTCCGGTCGTTCCGACGATTCCGATCATCTCTCCCGGTTTAATAAGAAGGTCAAGATCATCGATGACTTTTGTCCCCGCTTGATAGCTGAAGCTGACACAGGAGAAATGAATATGTCCCCGGATGGAAGCCGGATTCATATCGATAGGCTGGAGGGGCTCCGGCACTTCAGGCTTGATGGAAAATATATTCCAAATCCGGTTCTCGGAAACAGTTGCAGATTGAAGCGTATTCCACTGCTGCGTAATGTTATTAATCGGTTGGAAAAATTGGCGAATATACGTGATAAAGGCATACAGCACACCGAATTCAATGCTTTTATGCAAAACTGCCATTCCGCCAAGCCATGTGATAAAAGCTACGGACAGATTACCTAACAGATCGAAGGAGCGGTTGAACCATACATTTGTGCGAATTTCGCGAAGATTGGCTTGAAAATACCCCTGATTTCGTTCCGTAAAACGTTTCATCTGCTCCCGCTCCTGATGAAACGCCTGAATCAGATGCATACCAGACAAATTTTCGGCCGCGAAGCCGATCAGCTGGGACAGCTGCGCTCTGGACCATTGATACGTTTTGCGCATATAGGAACGGAATGATATGGCGATCACTGCGATGATCGGCAAAACCAGCATGCTGTCGAATGTCAGCTGAGGATCGAGCTGAAACATCAGCACGATGATGAAAACAAGCGTCATTCCGTCCCTGATTACACTCAGCATCACCTGTGTAAAAAATTGGTTTAACGTCTCCGTATCGCTCGAAACGTGAGTAATCAAGCTGCCGCTCGGCGTACGGTCATAGTAAGACATGGACAGCCGAAAAATATGCTGAAACAAATCCTTGCGGATGCGGGCGACAATACTTTGCCCGGCAAATTGCAGGAGATTGTTTTGCACATAGCTGAATATCAAGCTGCTGACAGACAGTCCTACATACAGAAGACAGATGGTGATGATCGGCTTATATTCGCCTATGCCTTTCATCAGATGGTCGTCAATCGCAATTTTAACCAAATATGGCTGAAATAAATCGGCCGCGATGCCCAATATAATGCACACGAACACCAGCAGGAACGTCCATTTGTGCGGCTTGGCGTAGATGGATAATGCCCGAAGAGCCGATAACTTTTTAGAAGCGGAGTCCGTATCCGGTCTATTGGGCGCTTTGGTCGTATTCATCGGTAGTCGGGCCCCCTCCCTCTTGAATATCATGCAGCTTGGCATACAAGCCGCGCTGTGCAAGCAGCTGTCGGTGAGTCCCGCGCTCGACAATGCGTCCTTGATCCAGCACGATGATCTCATCGACATGCTTGAGAGCACTGATCCGATGAGCGATCCATATCGTTGTTTTGGCCGCACGCTCCTTACGAATCGTATCAATAATATGCTTCTCCGTTACCGAATCGACCGCACTGACACTGTCATCCAGAATCATCAGCGGCGAATCCTTGATAATTCCCCTTGCCAGGCCTCGTTCGCTGGCGCTGCCCACCGGAGAGGGTCACGCCGCGCTCTCCGAGCTTGGTCTCAAAGCGGTCCGGAAATGCTGCAATACTGCTGAATATTTCCGCTTTACGAGCAGCCTGCTCAACCTGCTCGAAAGGGGTATTCCTTTGGTAAAACGCGATATTGTCACGAATTGTCGTGCTAAACAGAAAGCCCTCCTGCGGCACATAAGCAATCTGATTGCGCAGGCTCTCCAGGGTATGGTCGCGGATGTCACGATCCCCGATCCATACCGTACCTTCGGGAGGATCGTAGATACGGAGCAGCAGCTTGACCAGCGTCGTTTTGCCACTGCCGGTCTTTCCTACAATGCCAATTGATTTGCCGGGCTCAATCCGGAGGCTGATATCGTGCAGCACCTCATCTTCTTCCCCTGGATAAGCGAACGAGAGATTCTCGATGCGAATCACCGATTGTTGAAAATCCGCCTGTTTGGCACTCTCAATCTCCAAGATCTCCGAACGCATCGTGAGCAGGTCGTTGATTCTTTCAAGCGAAGCCCTTGAACGCTGCATCGTATTGATGACCCTGCCGATCTGCTGCAGCGGGTTGACCATCATTCGAATATAGAGTGTCAGTGCCACGAAATCGCCAAGTGTGATTTGATGTCGAACCGTTAAGTAGCCTCCGAACGCCAATGTTACCACCAAAGACAGCGCTCCCAAGAAAGGGATCAATGCTTCAAACAGTGATGACAAGCGTACAAGGCTGAGTTGATTGTCGCGAATGCGGTCTACCGTCACACCGAATCGGCGAATCATGATGTCTTCGACCGCGAATTTTTTCGCTACCCGAATGCCTCCAAACTGCTCCTCCGCTGATTCTGTCATGGCGCTTAGTGCTTCCTGTACATGGGTGGACCTTTTCTTGATAATGGGCCGGAATCGAACCACAAGATATGGGATAAACAAAAGGGGCGTTACACAAACCGCGATCAGATAGAGCGGAATGGAGCTGAACAGCATCGTAATGACGACTGCCCCGATCAAAATGGTCGAGTTTACCGTTTGGTTAATCCCCATGGAGATGGATTCCCCTGACTGCCGTAACATCGTTCACCACATAGCTAAGCAGTCTTCCTACGCCGTGCCGGGAATAAAAACTGGCTCCCAGCTTCGTAAAATGGTCGAACAAGCGATTTCTCGCGACAAACTCGAATTTTCTTCCCGTTCTCATAATCAGGTATTGACCGATTGCAGCCAGTACACCGAACGTCACCCCGATTGCCAGCAGCTCCAAGCTGTATTCAACAATCAGTGATGAGGTTAACTGACCAGCCTGCAGCTGGTCCGTAAATATCCCGAGAACCTTAGGGTAATATGACTGAACAATATTAGCGATCGAAATTAACATCGCCGCAAGGACATACAGCCGCCAGTGTTCTCTGACATAATCACTCAGTAACCTTGTAGATTTCAACCCGAATCACTTCCTAGTTGTTGTTATCACAGCGCCCTTACCCATTATACGCCTTTCGCTTACGAATAGGCGATTTTATGTTAAAATAGTGCTAATTCACGAATAGGAGAATCAATATGGAATTCAGATTAGACAAGATCGAGTCGAAAGTGGAGTTTTTCGAAGCTTATGATTTACGTACGTTGGAGAAAAAATTGATGTTCAGATTGAAAATAATAAAGCGCTGCTGCTGAACGTTCAATCCGTTTCCCATCAAGCCGTTTTCGATCCTAACGCAGGTAAAATCCTTTATAGTGCGGTCGTGCTTTTCAAAGCTTAACGGCGGCGCGTCCCATCTCAAATACATGGTTAGCAGGTGAACATTCCGTGAGTGTCAATGATTCCATAGGCTTTATCATTAGCAAGACGGCAAGGAAGCTGAATCAGATGCTGTCAATTCAATTCCAGCCCTATGATATTACGACCGAGCAATGGTCCGTGCTGAATAAGCTCGCAGAGGAAGGCGGTATTACTCAGAAGGAGCTCTCATGCCGGATTGAGAAGGATCCGACGAATGTCACCCGCATTCTCGACCAATTAGAGCGCAAGGGCTGGATTGAACGGGTTGCCAACGAAGAAGATCGCCGTTCCTTTCTTACTTATGCCACAGAAAGCGGCCGCGCACTGAGCGATGAACTGGAGCCGATAGAGAAAGAGTTCGTCCAAAGCATACTTCATTCGGTCTCCGATGAAGAAATTGCTCTCCTGCGGTCCATTATGGCGCGGATCAACGCGAATTTGGAAGCGAAAAGCAGCGAGGTCTAACTAAGATAACCGGCCGCGATTAGCAAAAGGTAAAAAACCCTGCAGTTCCGCCACTACAGCAGAATTGCAGGGATTTTATTGTACAATAATAAGGATCGCGCGTATGCAGATAAAGAAAGTTCATTACGAGCCCCTGTAGATGTTTTCAGTCTACAAAAATCTTCTCCGGTAATCGCACTTCCGGCAAAGCTCCTCGACAACTTCCCTCCGCGAGAAGCCGTCGTACAAGTTCGCGGCTCGCTCGCCTTCGATAATCTCAGAGAAATGCTGCTTATGGATGTTCCCTAGATTAATGACACCTTCGCCGTCCAGACAGCAGGGTATAACTGTGCCGTCTACAAGCACGCCTGCTTGGTTGCGGAGACCATGGCAGAAGCCCTTTCCGTCATCTTCTTCCTCTTTCAGCGCCGGCCATACAAATTCGTAATCCTGATTGATATAAATATTCGGTGCGATCTTGGTGCCTTTGCCGCGCACAACCTGCTCTTCAATCCGGTAGTCCAGATGAAAGGCTTGTTCGATCATACCCAGCAGCTCCCTATTTCGATTGCGCTCAGCATTCGTCGCGTTATCTCGATCCAGGTTCCACAGACGCAGTGAGAAGATCGTATCCGACATCGTTCGCGCCTCATGAATAAAATCCAGAATACCGGCCAAATATCCGGCCTTGTCTGTTGAGCCTTCGTGTCCGTCAAAGCTGTGCAAGGAAAAATTCATCTGCCTCAGCGCCGGTTTGCCCAACAGCTTGTGCCTATTCTTCGTAATTAGCGTTCCGTTGGACGTGATATTTACTTTAAAGCCGCGTTCGTGGCTTAGATCAAGCAGCTGATCAATCTTCGGATGCAGCAGCGGTTCGCCTTTAACATGAAAATAAATATATTCGGCGTGCGGCTTAACCTGGTCTAGCGTCTTTGTAAAATCCTCTATCGATATAAAATTAGCCTTCCGTTCCGTCGGAGGGCAAAACGAGCAGGCCAAATTACATACACTTGTAATCTCGATATAAAACTTTTTAAACTTTTTCATCGCTTTATGCTCCAGTTCTGATCATTCGTGTTTCCGCTACATTAAACTTACACATGGGAAAGGGACGTGTCAATGTCAGATCCTGTTGCAATGTATTAATATTTGCGGATTGAGAATTCACGCTTGGCCGTTTCCTGAGTAAATATCCCTTCCGCCGTGATGATATTAAGCGGAATTTCCTTCCCCGCAGCCAAATCCTTGACGGCCTTCATAATTTGTGGGCCAAGGAGCGGATTACATTCCACGGACATGTTCAATTTTTGGGCAATCATGGCTTGAAATGCAACCCGGGTCGCATCTACGGAAAGAACCTGTATATCCGTGCCCGGTTTTAAGCCCGCTTGCTCCAGAGCTTTAATGGCTCCCAGTGCCATGTCGTCATTATGAGCAAACACCACATCCGGCTTGATACCGCTGCGCAGCACCTTTTCCATCAATTGCTGACCGGATTCCAAAGTAAAATCTCCGATTTCCGAAGCCACGATATGAAAGGCTTCATTCTCAGAAAGTACCTCTTCAAAGCCTTTTTTGCGTTCAATTGCTGGAGCGGATCCTTTCGTCCCTTGCAGTTCAACAATGTTCACCTGTCTTCCGCCGCTGCTTTCCGACTGCTCCCGCTCCACAAGCCATCTGGCCGCACGTCTTCCCTCTTCGATAAAGTCGGATCCAATGAATGTCGTCCAGAGCGAATCATCCTCTACCTTCACCTTCCGGTCCGTCAGAAGGATGGGGATCCCTGCATCTTTCGCTTCCTTCAGCACCTCATCCCAGCCCGTCTCTACAATCGGTGAGAACGCGATCGCATCTACCTTTCGCGCAATAAAATTGCGTATAATCTGAATTTGCTTCTCCTGACTGCCTTGGGCATTTTGCATAACCAGTTCAATGTCCTTTTCACCTTCCGCAGCTTCCCGAATGGATTCCGTATTGACATTACGCCAGCTGCTTTCGTTACCTACAACGGCAACCCCAAGCACGATTTTCTTCGCGTTAGTCAATTCCTCCGATTCTTTAGCAGGCTCTTCGGTCACCCCAGGACTCAGCTCGCCACTTGTCAGTTCACCGGTGATCAAATGACTGCGCAAGATGATCTTCTTCGGCAGCCCCTTCTCATGATGGAGAATGTCCAGCGCATACTGCACAGCTTCTTTGCCACCGATCGGGCTCGTTACACTGCCGCTCAAAATCCCATTCTTAACCAGCTCAAAACCGCCATCGATCGTATCAAGCCCATCTATACCCAGCACATGAATGCCTTGTAAACCTAATTTCTGAATAGCCCGCGAAGCTCCGAGGGCCATAGCATCACTGTGAGCAAAAATAAGCCGTACCTTCGGGTAATCGGGCAATATACGAAGCATTTCATCCTCTGCCTTGTCCCGCTGCCAATCACCGACGACCGATTTGACAATCGGCTTATTCATCCTCCGCTCCAGCTCATCATTGAATCCGCGGCTCGTTTCTTCGACTGAAGTGGAGTTGGCTACACCTTCAATCTCGATAATGTCTCCGCCGCTGCCTTTCAGGAGCTCTGAAGCGAGCTGTGCGGATTTTCGACCAATCGATTCATTATCCGGTCCGATAAATAAGGAATAATCGTAGCCGGTTACGCCTCGGCCTAACACAATCACCGGAATGCTCTTGTAGGCCTCCGTTACGATGGGCGTCAACTGTTCGGAATCGTTCAAGGATATGATCAGCAAATCGATGCCGTACTGCATCAGCTTTTCTACATCATAGATTTGCTTCTCGCTGTTCTCAGCCGCATCCGTGAATATAAGCCGCACATTGCTGTGCTTCTCCGCCTCCTTACGAATTTCATTATTCATGAAGAGCTGCCTCGGCTCATCCAGATTCGGCTGGCTGATGCCAATCAGAAACTGTTGATCATCGGTAGCAGAATCAGTAGACAGCATATAACTCCCCACCGTTGTCATCGTGAGAACAAGCAAGCTAATCAATGCTACGACGAAAACAACCCTCATCCGAGATGCAGCCTTCATACATGATCCCCGCGTTTTCTAAATTCCATAGGTGATACCCCGGTCATTTTCTTGAAGGTATGGCTAAAATAGTGCTGAGTATGATAGCCGACCTTTTCCGCGATCTCATACATTTTCGAAGTGGGATCATTTAAGTATTGAATGGCTTTCTTAATGCGGACTTCCGTTAAATAATCAACAAACGAGCGGCCGAGCTCTTTTTTCAGCAGCTTGCTCAAGTAGTTAGCGTTGACGTTCATATGCTCCGCAACTTCCGAGAGCGACAAGTCTTCCTTATAATAGTAGGTTTCCAAATATTTCTTGGTCATTAATACAATTGGCGTCAAGCTATTGGCCTGATTAATTTCTGCTATAAGCTGCTCGGTTTGCTGAGGAAGCTCGTCAATTTGTTCCACGGTTGCTTGAACACAGAGCACATTTACACCTAGATAGGCCGCAACAATACGTTCAAACTCCACCTGAAACGTCATCCACGCGGATATATCGGTTAGGGCAGTGATTCCGCATAGCATCCCTTTACTTAAATGAAACACGATCGAGGTAGACTCCGACTGGAGCATCTCCTCCCAAATATTTTTCACAGCAAATTCCAGCAGTTGAGGATCCCAGGTTTTATTAGGCACATTCATGCTGATTTTGCCAAGCGGCTTAATGAGCATGAGCCCGATTTGTCCAGGAAAGTGGAGGCCATAGAATGCCCGTTCCTCCTGAATGCGCTCTTTGGAAAGCGTGCCTGTCATCCAGCCCTTCATGAAATCTTCGCGTAGCAGTGAGGATGTCGCCTGAAGCTTGTTGCTCATCCATTCCGTATGCCTTTGCTCCATTAAGTCTTTACGCAGCGTTTCAATCGCCTTATCGACAATATCGCTTAAGTCGGCCCTCTGTACCGGCTTTAATAAGTAATCAAATACGTTTAAGCGGACTGCCCGTTGTGCATAGGAAAACTCATCGTGTCCGGAAATCACAATCACAATACAAGCAGGCAATACTTCCTTCAGTCTTTCAATCAATTCAAGCCCATTCATAAAAGGCATGTTGATATCGACAAACATTAAGTCAGGGCGCACTTGCTGTGCAACGTCCAGGGCTTCTAGTCCATTCTCGGCTTCCGCCACCACTTCAATCTCTTTCTCCTCCCAAGGGAGGGCTTTGCGAAGACCGTTGCGAATCCGCGGCTCATCGTCCGCGATCATTAGCTTCCACATGGTTTGTCACCTCTTCATGCTTCGTATGTACGATCGGATGAATCAGCTCGACGGTAGTACCTTTGCCGTACTCGCTGTATACGCGAAGACCGTAAGCGATTCCATAAGTGAGCTGAATTCGCTCATTCACGTTAAACAGACCAAAGCCTGCTTCTTCGCTTCGCTTTTCTTCACCGCGTAAAACCCGGTTGATTTCTTCCAGACGCTCCGGCTTGATTCCTGCTCCGTCATCTTCCACCCGAAATCGTACAGTATCTTGATGTAGTAATGCGCTGATACGTATCCTGCCCTTGCCCAGCCTTGCCTTAATTCCGTGATAGATAGCGTTTTCAATCAAGGGCTGAAGGACAAGCTTTAGGATATGATAGCGTTTGACCTCCTCAGGAATATCCATTTCAAACTCCATTTTCCCCATATACCTTGACATTTGTATAATTAAATAGCTTTCCGCATGCTTCACTTCTTCACGGATCGAAATCAATTCATACCCTTTGTTAAGGCCTATACGGAAGAGATTGGTAAGTGCGCCGATAATTTCGATAATATCGTCCGCTTTGTATTCCTGCGCCATCCACTGGATGGTATCCAGCGTATTGTATAGAAAATGCGGCTTGATTTGAGCCTGCAGCACCTGAAGCTCCGCTTCCCGTTTCTTTTTCTGCTCCATATAGACAAGATTGATCAAATTCTTGATCTCTTCGACCATGTGATTAAAACTGTGTCCCAACTGCCCGATTTCGTCCTTCGTTTCACTCACGAACCGTTGGTTCAGATCCCCGCTCTGTACTCTTCTCATCAACCTCATTAGCTTGCGTACAGGGCGAATGATCGTCTCGGTAAAATACGTAGCTGCAAGGGAAGCGAGCACCAGTGTAATGATGGTCACAATAAACGTATAGGTACGAAGATCCATCACGACGCGCCTGTAATCGTCATTCGGGATGACTCCGATAATTTTCCAATGATAAGCTTCATAATCGTTATAAAGAATCCGGTAATCATGGCCTCTTATCTCTTTGGTCACACTAGGGTTGTCCTGAAGCCACTCTTGCCTAATCCTGTATACAATAGAATTCACTGGAGAATATACGATTTCTCCATTTTTATCCAAAATATAAATAAAGCCGGACTTTTCCAGCTGCAGGTTTTCAAAGATTTTCTTAAACATATCCATGCGCAAATCAATCAGGATGACGCCTAACACTTCCTTGGTGTCCGGGTCTCTCCATGCGCGAACAAGCGATAGTACATCGTTGGAGCTGTATGTTTGGCTTGTAGTTACATTTCGACCGATCGGGTTGCTGATTAAAAGTGTCTCATCCGGAGATGCTACTGCTCTCTTTGTACCAGCTTTCTTCCGTTAAAGGATCTCGCGTAATGCGATACATTTCATGGCCTAAAAACATGCCGCTTTGGCTGATTAACATGATGCCTGCTATCTCTGAATTACGCTCCGCATACTTGCGGAGCACCTGCGGCACTTGCCCGGAAGCAAGACCGTCAGGGGCTCCTCTCGTCTGCATGTACTTCTCTATCACCGGCTCGCTGCCGATGTAGAATGATATATCTTTTAAATGGTTGATATAAAAGTCAACATTGCTTTTAACCTGATGAATCATTTGCAGCGTATACTGATCGGCCTGCTGTTCGGAGTAATCGCCATATTTCTTGCTTCCCCAGAGGCTAAGTGTAAGTAAAGAGACTAATATGATAAGCAGAAAAATGCAGTTTAGCTTAAAGCGAATACTTTGATCCTGCCAGTATCGACGAATAACGTCCACCGACCAGCCTCCTCCAAACCTTTCTCTATCACACAATTCTCATTATAAGGAAATAGCCGCCTTTTGAGAATCTTTCTTTTTCAATGCATCCGGTTTGCGAGATTTTTCCCTGCGGGACACGATCGCTCGCTGCAGCGCGATGAAGGCGAACAATAGAAAGCCGATCACAATTTTTGTCCACCATGAGCTAAGCGTACCTTGGAACATAATAATCGTTTGAATGACTCCGGCACTAAGAACGCCCAGCATCGGACCGATCAGATATCCGAATCCGCCAGTTAACAGGATACCGCCGATTACACAAGCAGCAATGGCATCCATTTCTCCTCCCATCAAATGCAGAGCATAGCCGGAGAGCATATAGAAGGTAAAAATCACGCCGCCGAGTGCCGAACAAAATCCACTGAGCGTATAAACAGCCAACTTGGTGGAATAAACCGGAAGCCCCATCAGGGATGCGGAACGTTCATTGCCGCCAATCGCATAGACATTACGGCCGAAGGCCGTATACTTGGATACGTACATGCCTGCCGCTACGGTGATAAGCGCAATAATGACACTTACGGATAAGCTTGCTCCACCGAACAAGGGAACCTTCGCATTGGAAATGCTGCGATACATGGGATTGTCGATGACGATGCTCTCTGTGCTGATTAAGAAGCAGGTTCCGCGAGCCAAAAACATACCGCCCAAAGTAACAATCCATGGATGTATATCAAACCGGCAAATTAAGTAGCCCTGCAAGTATCCAAATATCGTGCCAAGCACGAGAACTGACGGAATCACAAGCATCGGATGGACGCCTGCACGCAGAAGCTCTGCCGAAACTACACTGACTAGAGCGATTAATGCTGCGACGGATAGATCAATACCTCCGGTCAAAATCACGAAGGCCATCCCCGTAGCCACGATGATGAGATACGCGTTATCCACAAACAAGTTCAAGAATACTTGTAAGGAAAAAAATCCGGTAAACATCACCGAGCCAATACCGTATAGCACCAGAAATAAGAGCAGTGTAGCCAGAATAGTGATATTGGATGAAGTAATCTTCAAAGACGGTCTCATGATGCCAGCACCTTCTTCCCTTGTTTACTACCGAATGAAGCCGCAACGATATTGCGGAAGATGTCGGATTGAAGCAGACATACAACAATGACAACGATCGCTTTCACGAACATTACGATTTGCGGAGGTACACCAAGCGTGTAAATGGTCGTAGTCAAGGTTTGGATAAACAAGGCGCCAAGGATCGTTCCTCCCAGGTAAAATCTCCCGCCTCGCATCGAAGTGCCTCCGATGACTACGGCCAGAATGGCATCAAGCTCGATCCAGAGGCCGGCATTGTTAGCATCTGCACCTGTGATATTAGAGCTGATAATAATGCCGGCAATGGCTGCACACAAGCCGCTTATGATATAGACAGATAGCATGACACGGGATGCATGTACCCCTGCAAACTCGCTGGAGATCCGATTGGCGCCGACAGCCTCCAAGAATAGCCCGAACGCCGTACGTCGCATCAAAAAGTACAAGAGCAGGAACACGATCATGGCGATGATGACGGCAAAAGGAATCCCCAGCAAATACCCGCCGCCCACATACCGGTACGCTTTATCGGAGATGGTAATAATCTGCCCTCCGGTGATAAGCTGTGCAATGCCCCGGCCTACCGTAAGCAGAATAAGCGTTGCAATCATCGGTTGTATTTTCATCTTCGCGATAAGAAGCCCGTTCCAATACCCGCACAGCGCACCGCATAGAAGTCCTGCCACCAAGGCAAGCACAAACGGTACCTGCTTCTGCAGCAGGAATGCGGATACCGAAGCCGCAATCGCTAAGACGGAGCCAACGGAGATATCAATACCTTCTTTCGCAATAACCAAGGTCATCCCCAGCGAGATGATGATAAGCGGCGTTCCCCTGTTCAAAATATCGATCAGACTCCCAAACAAATGACCGCTCTGAATGCGAATGTTAAAAAAGCCAGGCGTAAAAAACAAATTAAATAGAAGGATTAGCGCAAGGCCGACAGACGGCCAAAACATTTTGGACCGTTTGATCCTATGAAGCATGCTCGGTTGCTGACTCATGGCTGTTCCCCTCCTCTGCAATCATCTGCATAATGCGTGTTTCTGCAATTTCGTCACCGGACAGCTGACCAATTACTTGACGGTCACGCAGGACGAGAATCCGATCGCAGCAACCCACCATCTCTTCCCATTCGGAAGTAATAATCAGTATGGTCATTCCTTCATCTGCCAGTGACAAAATGAGCTTACGAATTTCTGCTTTAGAGCCGACGTCAATTCCGCGTGTGGGCTCATCGAGGATAAGCAGCTTGGGATCCGTTGCCAGCCATCTTCCCAGGATCGCCTTCTGCTGATTGCCCCCGCTTAGCTGGTCGATCCTTTGCTCCGAACCCGCTGTCTTGATGCTCAGCAAACGGATATATTTATCCGCAATTTCCTGCTGCTTGGATAACGGCAAATAGCTGAATACCCCCCGTTTGGCCTGCAGAGCCAGCACAATATTTTCACGTACCGATAGCTCCCCTACGATGCCTTCCACCTTACGTTCTTCCGGACAAAATGCCATCCCGTATTCAATAGCCTTCTTTGGATACATGCTTTTCATTTTCTCATTATTCACAATCAAAACGCCTTGATCGGCCTTATCAATTCCAAACAGCAGTTTGGCAATTTCCGTACGGCCGGAGCCTAGCAGCCCTGCAAGTCCCAGCACCTCACCCTTGCGGATCGTTATATCGAACGGATCCATCGAGCCCTTGCGTCCCAATTGCTTCGCTGTGATCCAATCTTCTTTGATAAGGTGAGAAACTGCAGATTTCTGCGCCTGCTCTTCACTCCATTCCTTACCAATCATCTTAGAAATCAAATCCATTCGAGACAGCTCTGCCGCTTTATATTCGCCCACCAGCTCGCCGTTTCTGAGTACTGTGATGCAGTCTGAAACTGCGTAAACCTGATCCATAAAATGTGTGACGAAAACAATTGCCATGCCCTCCGATTTTAGCTTTCTCATGATCTGAAACAGCTGCTCCACTTCCTGCTGATCCAAGCTTGATGTCGGCTCATCCAATATCAAAACGCCGGATGAAATATCCACCGCTCTAGCAATCGCGACCATTTGCTGAATCGCAATGGAATACTCGGACAACGGCTTCGTGACATCGATCTGAATATTCAGCCGATTCATGAGGGCTTCCGCCTGCTCGTACAGTTGATTCCAAATAATATGCCCTCTCTTGGTGCGGGGCTGTCTGCCGATAAATAAATTCTCAGCTACGGATAAATTGTTGCATAGATTGACCTCCTGATAGACCGTACTGATTCCAATTGCCTGGGCCTCCAAAGGTGTTTTAAAGCTAACCTCCTTGCCGTTTAGCTGGACACGGCCGCTGTCCCGTTCATAAACACCTGTCAAAACTTTAATCAAGGTGGATTTGCCTGCCCCGTTTTGCCCCATCAAAGCATGAATTTCACCTCTTCTAAGTTGAAAATCCACATTCGTTAAAGCTTTGACGCCTGGAAACGACTTACTGACACCTTCAACGACTAGCAACGCCTCCTGCATGGTTGATCTCTCCTTCTCTATAAATTTAGGAAGCGAAATCAAGAGCGACTTCTTTGCTCTTGATTTCGCGGAATATTGCGTTTTATAGCCTGCCTGCTTAGCTTTGCAAAATTAGTATTTACGGCTTGGCAGCGCGTCGATTGCTTTTTGTCCTACGAATACATCTTCATTGGATTTGATCCATTTTGGCAGCTCTTTGCCTGCTTTCAAATCTTTAGCTGCTTGGAACAATTGAGGTCCGAGAAGAGGGTTACATTCAACGACAATGTTATGCTTACCGTCAGCTACAGCTTGGAAAGCATCTTTAATTCCGTCAATGGATACGATTTTGATATCGCTGCCCGGTTTTTTACCTGCTTCCTCAAGTGCTTGAATAGCACCCATTGCCATATCGTCATTGTGCGCATATACAGCTTGAATGTCTTGTCCTTCTGGTGATTTAAGAATCGCTTCCATAACTTGTTTACCCGTAGCACGGTTAAAGTCTCCATTGCCTGTTTTTACAACTTTAAAGCCTGGGTAGTTCTTAATTTGATCTTCAAAGCCTTTTTTACGGTCCGTTGCAGCGCTTGCGCCCCTGTACCTTCTAGCTCCACGATATTGGCTTTTTTGTCTTCACCGATCAATTTAGCCAATTCTTTAGCAGCATTTTGACCCTCTTGAATGAAGTCGGAACCGATAAAGGATGTGTAAAGATCTTCATTTTTCTTATCAATACCACGGTCTACAAGGATAACAGGGATTTTCGCTTGCTTCGCTTCTGTCAACACTTGTTCCCAACCTGTTTCTACAACTGGCGCCATTGCGATGACGTCTACCTTTTGTGCGATGAAGGAACGAATCGCTTTGATTTGATTCTCTTGCTTTTGCTGAGCATCGGAGAATTTCAATTCGATCGAAGGATCGTTTTTAGCCGTATCCTGGATAGATTGAGTTTCCGCTCCGCGCCAGCCGCTTTCTGCGCCGATTTGGGAGAAGCCTACGACGATTTTTTTGTTGTCATCTGTTTTTGCTGCACCACCGTTGTCGGCTGGTTTTTCAGCTGCTTTTGTAGGAGCAGCCGTTGCTGCAGGCGCCGTTGTTTGGTTTGTACCGCATCCTGCTACGAGTGCTAACATCACTGTTGCTGCTACTAAAGACCCCATTACGTTTCTTTTGTTTTTCATTTTCAAATCCTCCTTGTTTGATTTCTACATCCTTATTGTAGTTCGAATGGAGGACCCAAGTATTTACACCGAAAAGTCATTTTTTGCGTTATTCCGTCATTCAGAAATGTAAAATCAAAAAAAACTGCACGCTCCTGATTCGTTCAGGAACGTGCAGCTTTTCTTCAACATCATGGTGTTTTATTGCAAAATCCGGTGGGCCATTTCTGACAAATCCAGAATATCGATGCGATTATCCGCATTCAGATCGGCGCTTTTAACCAATGACCAGTCCTCATCCGCGGACGTTTTGCCATAGCCTTTCACCATAATGGCTAAGTCACCTACCGTTACATGTCCGTCACTATTCAAATCTCCCGAACCCGGCTCTTCAGCCCGAGTTAGGTGAATCGTCCTAGAGGTTCCCGTCAGACTCGTCTCATGGCCATTGGAGTCGGCAATTGTACCCGCCACTTCGATGGAGGCCGTATTGCTTTGGTCGGCTGCTCCCTCTAGCACCTTCAATTGAAGCTTCACATAATTAACGGTGTCCTCTGCAGTGGCAGAAGGCATCTCGTCATCACTTGCTTCCTCAGGCTTGTGAATAAGCAGTACGCGTACCCCGTTGGGTACATCTTTCTGTTCCAAAATCGGATATTCCGCATGAATAGCGTCAATAGACACCAATTCCAGAAGGGCAGGATCATAAGTAAACGTCACATCCTGAGCATAAACACTTCCCGTCACATTCGTAATACCAAAGGTAACATCAAAGGATTGCCCCACTGAAGCGCCATACACACTATCCAGCACAGCTTTTGGCTCCTGCTCAGGAGCTGGAATTCCCGTTAATATCCATCTAGCGACAATACTCAAATCTTCAGCATCCACTTTACCATCGTGATTCAAATCTGCTTTTAGATACGCCAGCCAATCAGGGTCTGAAGAAGATTTGCCGATAGCTGCAGCGACGATACCCAGGTCACCAATACTCAGCTTCCGATCTCCATTCAAGTCTCCTTCTATGCTGCTTTTGTTCACAGACTGGGTGAAGGCATCAAGCTGAAGCTTCAGCTGCTCCGCAGCTTGCGATACTTGATCTGCTGTTGCAGCAGGATCATTAGCAATATGCTGGGCAGCATCTATAGCTTGCTGCAGTGCAGCCTTTGCACCAATCGGATATTGACCGACGGATGTACCTTCAACTGCAGCGTCATGCTTCGCCTGAGCATCGCTGATAATATCGAGCAGAGCAGACTTATCTACAGATGAGATTGTTACTTTATGAGTTACGCTAGCTACATTCACTTCCTGCCCCTCGCCATCAGCAATGCGAATGGAAGAAAGCGTGATATTCGTGTCAGCCGTTTGCGCAGAAGGCTTTGCTTTCCACAGAACCCGAATCAAATCTTCAGATTGATGAACCGCATTACCGGAACCAATGCTAGCTGCGACAAGCCTCACTTGTCCGACGGCTTGCTTTTCTTCGATAATCTGAAAGCCCTCTTGAACGGATTCCGCAGATAAAAATTCCACACGTTCCGGGTCGTAAGCAAAAGTCACATCTTGAGCATACACACTACCCGTGACCACGTTTAACCCGTAAGTAATCGGAAACGTCTCATTGACACTTACTGCCGACGTGCCCGACAAAGCTGCAGTTGCTTGCGTCATTTCAGCGGCGTAGGTGGTCGATGCTCTCTGCAGCGGACTTGCAATCAGTAATACAAGCAGTGAGCAAAGCACACGCAACCATGCAATCCTCCTTACACGAATCTGTTTTTGAACGCCATCCCTCATGTCTGTCATTCACACTCCCTCTAGTCTCTGTCGCATTTGCAGCCGATAGGCACGGTGATTAGTTCCGATTACAATGGAATCGCTTTCATTTCAACCGATTACCTTCATGCTGCTGCATGTACAATTCAACTCCTAGATACATAATGTATCAGAATCTATTACTAGATTACCACACAAATCTACGATTGTCTTTTCAAAATTCCGCACTTTTTTTAGAAAAAATAGATAGTAAACCTGCACCACACTACGAACCATCACTACCAAGATGACTAAGTAGTTATCGGAGCGACCAAAAGCTGGTAACTCTGTAAAATAGAAAAAGTGCTGAATTGAATACATTCTGTATCCAATTCAGCACTTTTTATTGAGCCTTATTCAAATATTTTTTGTGCCATCACCGTCAGGTCGGTCAAGTCAACTTTGCCGTCGCTGTTCAGGTCTGCTTGTTTGTATTGTTCCCAATCGGAATCTGATGAAACTTTGCCATATGCTGCTGCGATAATAGCGAGGTCACCTACTGAGAATCTGCCATCATTGTTTGTATCGCCAGGAGTTGTTGTATGCACAGAATTCAGGAACGTTTGCAGAGCAGCATTGAGATCGCTAATGGCCTGTTCCACTTGCTGTTGTGTTGCGCTTGTATTGTCAGTTACCGCTTGAGCAGCATCTATAGCTGATTGAAGAGCAGCTTTGGAACCTGTTGGATATTGTCCTGCATGGTCACCTTCAACCGCAGCGTCATGCTTAGCTTGTGCATCTAGAATAGCGCTGCGAAGGGCAACTTTATCCACAGAAGCTGTGATGGATAAACTGTGGGTAACTCCAGCGTATTCTGATTCCTCTCCTTGCCCATTGGCGGAAATCGCTTTGCTGATTGTAATTTCCGTATTAGCTGATTGCGCTGTTGTCACTGCTTTCCAATGCAGCTTGATCAAATCGCCATCGATACTTCCCCCGCCAACATTTGCCGTAATGAGTCGGAGTGTACCCGGTGTGCTCGATTGATCGACAATCATGTAGCCGTCTTTCAATTCGTCAGCCGAAACAAATTCTACTTTTGCCGGGTCATACGTCACTGTCAGGTCTTGAGCGTATACGCTATCCGCCACACTTTGGAAACCAACCGTTACATCAAACGGCTGTCCACTGGCAACAGTTGCCGGTCCGTCAAGAACAGCGGTTGGCTCTTCGGAAGCTTGTGCTCCTCCTACCGTAAAGTAGTCAAAATCCACAGGAACCGAAGTACCGTCTGTAGCGGACATCGTATAAAGACCTACTTTTACATTGTTCAGATCTACAGTTACCGGATCAGCTGCTTGTGCCCAAGCCGTGCCGTCCCAGAAATAGGAAGTAACCTGATTTCCAACCTTGCGCAGCTGCAAATAAACGGTATCGGAGCCAGGATGCACCGCCATATGGGTAGCCTTCGTGTAGACCGCATTTTTCTCATAAGCCGTCTCTAGCGATTTGCCTGTTGATCCATCTGTATCCCATACGTGCCCTAATCGGGCGTAGTTATCTTCATCCTGCCAAATAAATAATCCTGCTTGCTGATAATTTTTAGAAACCGATGCAGTTACCTTTGTGGTTATGGAGAAATCACCTTCCGGTGCCTGCTGTAAGAAAACATTCTTGATCGCATTGCTTTTTTCGAAGCTATCACCGCCAAGAGAGTCAATGTGCAGGCTGCCCGGTTTTGTTGCCAAGCTCCACTTCGTATTATCCGGACGATAAATACTCCATTTAGCATCTAGTTGAGCGGAATCAAACGAATCTACGGCTGCACCGTTCGGAATCGGATCATGAACGTACAGCTTTAATTGCTTAAATCCTGTTTTTACAGCATTAAGAGCTTGTTGAATATTGCTTACGGAAGCCTGCTCATTTTGCATGACATCCATAGCAGATTGGACAATGGTCTGCAATTCATTCACTGCGCTTTGCGGATATTGGCCTGCCCCGGAACCGATCCGAACATGACCTAGGAAGGTTTGTGCTTTTGTAATTTCCGCTTGAAGATCGGATTTATTCACACTGCCGGTTAACGATCTATGTGCCTCAGCAATCCTATCAAAATCCATCTTCTCTACTTTACGGTCATACGTCATGAGTCCATTGATTTCATACTCCACATCGGTTATCTGTGTATAAATCGCTGCACTCAACCCGCTGTTTTTGAGTTCTTTCACTCTGTTAATGTATTGAATGTATCGATCTGTCAATTCTTCTTTGCTATTCATCAGCTGATAAGAGAACGTAAGTGGCGTCCACTCGTGTCCTGCTACATGCAGGCCAAGTCCACCGTACTCTCCAAGCACCGCTGCGCGCGTAGCAGATGGTGTCGGAGAATTAGGGGCAGGATAACTGTGCATATCGACCAGATCGCCTGCGCCGGTATCCCACCAACCACTCGCATTATTGATGAGCCTTGTAGAATCAAGGCTTTTCACGTAGTTGACCGCATCCTTACTCAATTGACCGCCTGCATCGAACTCGCCCCAGCCTTCGTTGAACACGGTCCATACGATAATGGATGGAACGCTGCGGAGCTGGTCGACCATTTCTTTGTATTGTCTCAACCATTCTGTTTTTGCTGCGTCAGAAATATCTCTGCCCTGGTTGCCTTGGCGATCCTCTAAGCTCGGCATATCTTGCCATACCAGCACGCCTAATTTATCTGCCCAATAGTACCAGCGCGCCGGCTCCACTTTAATATGCTTGCGAATCGTATTCATACCTATACGCTTCACAGTGGAGATATCAAATTTTAGAGCTTCATCGGTAGGAGCTGTATAAATGCCATCCGGATAAAATCCTTGATCAAGAGGACCCATCTGGAAAACAAAATTCCCATTGAGCAGCGGTCTCATGATGCCGTCAACCATGCCCAACTTGATTTCTCTCATACCAAAATAACTGCTTACCTGATCGGTTACCTGAGCACCACTTTTTAATTTCACAGTTAAGTCATACAAGAATGGATCATCAGGTGACCATAACCTTGCATTCGGAACCGGAATCGAGATCTCAGTACCAGCGTCACCGGAAGCAGTTCCCACAACCTCACCGTTCGCAGAAGCCGTTGCTTCGACAGTTAACGTTCCGTTACCGGAAGTAGCTGTTTTCAGCTTCAGAACGTTATGTTCAATATCGGGAACCATATCTAGCTTTTCGATATGTGCAGGAGCAACTGGCTCAAGCCAAACCGTCTGCCAAATCCCGGACACGGAAGTATACCAAATTCCTCCGAGTTTTTTAACAGTTTGCTTTCCTACCGGCTGATCATCCCCCATATCCGTTTTATCCAGGACATGAACGATCAGTTCATTCTCGCCGCTTTTGAGATAATCTGTGATATCAAAGCTGAACGAAGTATACCCGCCTTTATGAGTGCCGACAAGCTGACCGTTTACATAAATAGTAGCCAAGTAGTCGACGGCACCGAAATTCAGTTTAACACGCTCCCCATTCCAATTATCAGGCACCGTAAAAGAGCGCTTATACCACATTAAACTTTCAACACGGTGGATACCGGACAAAATGGACTCTGTCGCAAAAGGCACCAGAATATTCTCTTTCAACGTTTGGCCTGTTGGCACTTCATCATTCTCTTTGGCTGCTTGGAATTCCCATTTGCCATTGAGATTCATCCACTGGTCACGTGCCAATTGAGGTCTAGGATATTCAGGCAAAGCGTTGTTCTCATTGACTTCGCTAGCCCAAGGCGTCATGATCTGATATTTGGAACCGTTTTGCAAAAACTTCGTAAACGCAGGAACCACAGTCCCTTCCTCCGTTTGAAGTCCACCGCTGCCATCGTACGCAACACTAACCTGTGTTACATCTTTCGAATATACGGGGTCAGTTAAGTCTAGACTAACAACACTATGATCATTGTCTTTAAAGGATACGGTTGAAACCGGCCAATTGCTACCTGCCACCTTAACCTGAATATGATCCAGAATATTGGAAGGCAGTTCTTTTACAGCTTGATCCAGATGGAATTCCGCTTTTAACCCGTCTTCACTAATCGTGCCTACAGGTTCGAAGCCTTCAGGGACGTAAAAAGCTTCTGTTGGAATCGGCTGCTTCGGCACACTCGGACTCGACCATTTCAGATGTAAATTGGAGCCGCCGTTATTTTCAAAATACTCGATTTTAAAATCATACTTTTGGCCTGCCACTAAAGAAACCGGCGCGCTAACCTGTTCCTTCTCCCAATCATCAACCCAATGGTCAATGACAAGTTGATTATTGATCCATAGTCTAAAGCCGTTATCGCCGATCATAGAGAATGTATAATCTTCAGAGAAAGCAGGGGATATCTGTCCCGTCCATCTTACGCTGACTCGGTCCGATTGTCCTGTCAATTGATTGAGTGCTGACTCCAGGTTATCAAAGTTAACATTGGGATCCACAACTGTCGCTTTCTTCGTCAAAAAATTAAATTGCGGAGACCCTGAGTTGGTATAATACTCCGCTTTCAAACCATGTACTTGAGACGCTGCAGCTTCCGCGGCTTGAGCGGATCTTGGAAGAATCACTCCAGCAGATAGCATGGATAGAACCATTGTAGACGTGACAATTGTGCTTAGCCATTTTTTCACCTTCATAGCGTTGCTGTCTTCCTCCTTTTTAATACATTATGTATCAAAGTGTTTGCGCTTACATGAACTTGCAGTAAGTCATTTCCTTCCTCCCTTCCATAATAACTACAAGCTTTCGGCCTCTTTATTATAGAAAAGGGGAGCATCAAAAGTATTTACATAAATGAGCTCTTTTTTACAAAAATCACGAACTATTGATACATTTAGTATCAATTAAGATGAATTTGATTCTTACTACACCGACAAGCCTATATAAAATAAAAACCCATCGCATTAGCGACAGGTTTTTACTTTCACTTTAAAGCGGGTGATGGGAATCGAACCCACGCTACCAGCTTGGAAGGCTGGAGTTCTACCATTGAACTACACCCGCATCATAATCGGGACGACACGATTTGAACATGCGACCCCCTGCTCCCAAAGCAGGTGCTCTACCAAGCTGAGCTACGTCCCGATACATACCGGCGAGAGGACTCGAACCTCCACGGTTTCCCACTCGATTTTGAGTCGAGCGCGTCTGCCATTCCGCCACGCCGGCAGGCTTGAAGATGGCGTGCCCTGAGAGATTCGAACTCCCGACCTTTTGATTCGTAGTCAAACGCTCTATCCGGCTGAGCTAAGGGCACATTATAATATTGGAGCGGAAGACGGGATTCGAACCCGCGACCCTCGCCTTGGCAAGGCGATGCTCTACCCCTGAGCCACTTCCGCATGGGCAGCTCCCATCCTAGATGGAAGCATAATGCGCGTAGAGGGACTTGAACCCCCACGGTCGCCCGCTAGATCCTAAGTCTAGTGCGTCTGCCAATTCCGCCATACGCGCATAATTCAAATAGGTCCCACCGAAAATCTTTCGGGTTCCCTTCACCACATTCACTTTACCCTTTCGGTTAAAGCGATGAGCCATGTAGGACTCGAACCTACGACACCCTGATTAAAAGTCAGGTGCTCTACCAACTGAGCTAATGGCTCTTAATGTCAGGTGTCACTTAAAAGAAACTGGGGATCTAGGATTCGAACCTAGGCATGACGGAGTCAAAGTCCGTTGCCTTACCGCTTGGCTAATCCCCATCATGCTTTAAAAGAATCATGGGGCGATCGATGGGACTTGAACCCACGAATGCTGGAGCCACAGACCAGTGCGTTAACCCCTTCGCCACGACCGCCAAGTTAAAACAATGGAGGCTGATGGATTCGAACCACCGAACTCGTAGAGAGCAGATTTACAGTCTGCCGTGTTTAGCCACTTCACTAAGCCTCCGTATACGCCTTACTCAATTGAAAAATGGTGCCGTCGAGAGGACTTGAACCCCCAACCTACTGATTACAAGTCAGTTGCTCTACCAGTTGAGCTACAACGGCATATAAATCTATCAATGGTGGCTCGGGACGGAATCGAACCGCCGACACGAGGATTTTCAGTCCTCTGCTCTACCGACTGAGCTACCGAGCCCCAACACTACGGAAATTGAAGTAACGAAGTAGATCAGTATCTTCTTCTCGATTTACTCTGCATTCCTTTTATGGAATTTGGTTGCGGGGGCAGGATTTGAACCTGCGGCCTTCGGGTTATGAGCCCGACGAGCTACCGGGCTGCTCCACCCCGCGTCATTATTACATATATTCACTTCCTATCTGCTGATAGGAAAGTTATGGTGGAGGCTGACGGGATCGAACCGCCGACCCTCTGCTTGTAAGGCAGATGCTCTCCCAGCTGAGCTAAGCCTCCATGGAAGATCTTATGGTGTCCGCATAAAGTAATCAGATTGAGCTTCGTCAGCTTTACGTTACTTTGTGGGGAATATTGGTGACCCGTAGGGGATTCGAACCCCTGTTACCTCCGTGAAAGGGAGGTGTCTTAACCCCTTGACCAACGGGCCTTAATGAACGTTATTTGAATATTTCAAATAACGTAGTTTGCTTGGCAACGTTCTACTCTCCCAGAACCCTTCGGTTCAAGTACCATTGACGCTGGAGGGCTTAACGGTCGTGTTCGAGATGGGAACGCGTGGATCCCTCCGCCATCATCACCAAACGGTTGTTTTGTGTTAGCAAAACTGTGGTGAGCATACTTACGATGCTTCAGCCAGGAAACATCTTATGCTCTTTATTCAAGGTGGCTTGCACCCTGAAAACTAGATACGAAACTTACGTAAAGTGTGAGTATTTGTTAGACCGGTTTGTTTCCGGGTTCCCTTGGATTTTGATCCTCGGGGCCCCCGCAAAGTAATCGGAATTTGCTTCGTTAGCTTCACGTCACTTTGTGGGGACTGTTTTGGTTAAGCCCTCGACCGATTAGTATTCGTCAGCTCCATACATTGCTGCACTTCCACCTCGAACCTATCAACCTCGTCGTCTACAAGGGGTCTTACGAATTGGGAAATCTCATCTTGAGGTGGGCTTCACGCTTAGATGCTTTCAGCGCTTATCCCTTCCGTACATAGCTACCCAGCTATGCCTCTGGCGAGACAACTGGTACACCAGCGGTACGTCCATCCCGGTCCTCTCGTACTAAGGACAGCTCCTCTCAAATTTCCTACGCCCGCGACAGATAGGGACCGAACTGTCTCACGACGTTCTGAACCCAGCTCGCGTACCGCTTTAATGGGCGAACAGCCCAACCCTTGGGACCTACTTCAGCCCCAGGATGCGATGAGCCGACATCGAGGTGCCAAACCTCCCCGTCGATGTGGACTCTTGGGGGAGATAAGCCTGTTATCCCCAGGGTAGCTTTTATCCGTTGAGCGATGGCCCTTCCATTCGGTACCACCGGATCACTAAGCCCGACTTTCGTCCCTGCTCGACCTGTTTGTCTCGCAGTCAAGCTCCCTTATGCCTTTGCACTCTTCGAATGATTTCCAACCATTCTGAGGGAACCTTTAGACGCCTCCGTTACTTTTTAGGAGGCGACCGCCCCAGTCAAACTGCCCACCTGACACTGTCCCCGTACCGGATCACGGTACCAGGTTAGAACTCCGATACGATCAGGGTGGTATCCCAACGGCGCCTCCACCCAAGCTGGCGCTCAGGCTTCTACGGCTCCCACCTATCCTGTACAGATCGTACCAAAGTCCAATATCAAGCTGCAGTAAAGCTCCATGGGGTCTTTCCGTCTTGTCGCGGGTAACCTGCATCTTCACAGGTATTAAAATTTCACCGGATCTCTCGTTGAGACAGCGCCCAAGTCGTTACGCCATTCGTGCGGGTCAGAATTTACCTGACAAGGAATTTCGCTACCTTAGGACCGTTATAGTTACGGCCGCCGTTTACTGGGGCTTCGGTTCACAGCTTCGGGATTACTCCCTAACCGCTCCCCTTAACCTTCCAGCACCGGGCAGGCGTCAGCCCGTATACTTCGCCTTGCGGCTTCGCACAGACCTGTGTTTTTGCTAAACAGTCGCTTGGGCCTTTTCACTGCGGCCCCCTCGGGCTATTCACCCTACCGAGGCACCCCTTCTCCCGAAGTTACGGGGTCATTTTGCCGAGTTCCTTAACGAGAGTTCTTCCGCGCGCCTTAGAATTCTCTTCTCGCCCACCTGTGTCGGTTTGCGGTACGGGCACCTTCGCCTGGCTAGAAGCTTTTCTTGGCAGTGTGAAATCATGACCTTCGGTACTATAAATTTCCCTCCCCATCACAGCCCAGCCTTATGGTGTGCGGATTTGCCTACACACCAGCCTCACTGCTTGGACGAGCATCCATCAGCTCGCGTCACTATCCTTCTGCGTCACTCCATCACTCATAACGGCTACGGTGGTACAGGAATATCAACCTGTTGTCCATCGACTACGCCTTTCGGCCTCGCCTTAGGTCCCGACTGACCCTGAGCGGACGAACCTTCCTCAGGAACCCTTAGGCTTTCGGCGGATCAGATTCTCACTGATCTTTTCGTTACTTATACCGGCATTCTCACTTGAATGTAGTCCACCAGTCCTTCCGGTCTGACTTCTACCCGCATTCAACGCTCCCCTACCCAAGTACTTACGTACATGCCATAGCTTCGGTGGCGTGTTTAGCCCCGTTACATTTTCGGCGCAGAGTCACTCGACCAGTGAGCTATTACGCACTCTTTCAATGGTGGCTGCTTCTAAGCCAACATCCTGGTTGTCTGTGCAACTCCACATCCTTTCCCACTTAACACACACTTGGGGACCTTAGCTGATGGTCTGGGCTGTTTCCCTTTTGACAATGGATCTTAGCACTCACTGTCTGACTCCCGGATATGAGTTTGTGGCATTCAGAGTTTGACTGGACTTGGTAACCCTTGGCGGGCCCCGCACCCAATCAGTGCTTTACCTCCACAACTCTTGATTCCGAGGCTAGCCCTAAAGCTATTTCGGGGAGAACCAGCTATCTCCGAGTTCGATTGGAATTTCTCCGCTACCCCCACCTCATCCCCGAATTTTTCAACATTCGTGGGTTCGGGCCTCCAGTGAGTGTTACCTCACCTTCACCCTGGACAGGGGTAGATCACACGGTTTCGGGTCTACGTCCACGTACTAAAGCGCCCTATTCAGACTCGCTTTCGCTGCGGCTCCGCTTCTTCAGCTTAACCTCGCACGGGAACGTAACTCGCCGGTTCATTCTACAAAAGGCACGCCATCACCCATAAAGAGGGCTCTGACTTCTTGTAAGCACACGGTTTCAGGTTCTTTTTCACTCCGCTTCCGCGGTGCTTTTCACCTTTCCCTCACGGTACTGCTTCACTATCGGTCGCTAGGTAGTATTTAGCCTTGGCAGATGGTCCTGCCGGATTCCGACGGGGTTTCACGTGTCCCACCGTACTCAGGATCCCTCTAGGCATACGTTTGTTTTTGGCTACGGGGCTTTTACCCTCTTTGCCGGACCTTTCCAGATCACTTCGCCTAACAAACTTTTGCCACGTTGAGGTCCTACAACCCCAAGGAGCAAGCTCCTTGGTTTGGGCTAATCCGCTTTCGCTCGCCGCTACTGACGGAATCACATTTTGTTTTCTTTTCCTCCAGGTACTTAGATGTTTCAGTTCCCTGGGTATGCCTCTCATGCAGCTATGTATTCACTGCATAGTAACTGCGCATTACCACAGCTGGGTTCCCCCATTCGGACATCCCCGGATCAAAGCCTGCTTACGGCTCCCCGAGGCATTTCGTCGTTCGCCACGTCCTTCTTCGGCTCCTAGCGCCTAGGCATCCTCCGTGTGCTCTTTCTAGCTTAACCTTAGATTATTGCGCAGCAATCATTGCTACGTAAGAATCAGCTTTGCTAAAATTTCACTTCATCACTTGTTTGCACAAATGGTGATTAGGAATTCTAAGTTTCACGCTTTACGTTTCGTTTTCGTTATCTAGTTTTCAAGGAACAAACGATGTAACCGCTACAAATGCAGAGCACTGTCAGTTATCATCTGAGTTGCAACTGTTACATTCGCGAAGCGATGTCAGTTGTCAACCAAATTGAAAGGTTTATCCTTTCAAAACTGAACACGAGTGAAGAAGCTATTTGTGCTTTAAGCACTTGACTGGTTCGTTTCAGAACCGAGTCTCCATAGAAAGGAGGTGATCCAGCCGCACCTTCCGATACGGCTACCTTGTTACGACTTCACCCCAATCATCTACCCCACCTTCGGCGGCTGGCCCCTTGCGGTTACCTCACCGACTTCGGGTGTTGTAAACTCTCGTGGTGTGACGGGCGGTGTGTACAAGACCCGGGAACGTATTCACCGCGGCATGCTGATCCGCGATTACTAGCAATTCCGACTTCATGCAGGCGAGTTGCAGCCTGCAATCCGAACTGAGATCGCCTTTTTAGGATTGGCTCCAGATCGCTCCTTCGCTTCCCGTTGTAACGACCATTGTAGTACGTGTGTAGCCCAGGTCATAAGGGGCATGATGATTTGACGTCATCCCCACCTTCCTCCGGTTTGTCACCGGCAGTCATCTTAGAGTGCCCACCCAAGGTGCTGGCAACTAAGATCAAGGGTTGCGCTCGTTGCGGGACTTAACCCAACATCTCACGACACGAGCTGACGACAACCATGCACCACCTGTCTCCTCTGCCCCGAAGGGAAGCCCTATCTCTAGGACGGTCAGAGGGATGTCAAGACCTGGTAAGGTTCTTCGCGTTGCTTCGAATTAAACCACATACTCCACTGCTTGTGCGGGTCCCCGTCAATTCCTTTGAGTTTCACTCTTGCGAGCGTACTCCCCAGGCGGCATGCTTACTGTGTTTACTTCGGCACCGAGGAATCGAATCCCCGACACCTAGCATGCATCGTTTACGGCGTGGACTACCAGGGTATCTAATCCTGTTTGCTCCCCACGCTTTCGCGCCTCAGCGTCAGTTATAGGCCAGAAAGTCGCCTTCGCCACTGGTGTTCCTCCACATCTCTACGCATTTCACCGCTACACGTGGAATTCCACTTTCCTCTCCTACACTCAAGCCATCCAGTTTTCGATGCGAACCGGGGTTGAGCCCCGGGCTTAAACACCAAACTTAAATAGCCGCCTGCGCGCGCTTTACGCCCAATAATTCCGGACAACGCTTGCCCCCTACGTATTACCGCGGCTGCTGGCACGTAGTTAGCCGGGGCTTTCTTCTCCTATACCGTCACACACCAGGCAGTTACTCCTGATGCTGTTCGTCTAGGGCAACAGAGCTTTACGATCCGAAAACCTTCATCACTCACGCGGCGTTGCTCCGTCAGACTTTCGTCCATTGCGGAAGATTCCCTACTGCTGCCTCCCGTAGGAGTCTGGGCCGTGTCTCAGTCCCAGTGTGGCCGTTCACCCTCTCAGGTCGGCTACGCATCGTCGCCTTGGTGAGCCGTTACCTCACCAACTAGCTAATGCGCCGCAGGCCCATCTGTAAGCCACAGCTTGCACCGTGTTTCATGATCTCTCCATGCAGAGAAACCAGCTATCCGGTCTTAGCTATCGTTTCCGATAGTTATCCCGGTCTTACAGGCAGGTTGCCTACGTGTTACTCACCCGTCCGCCGCTAGCTTGTCCCCGAAGGGACAAGCCCGCTCGACTTGCATGTATTAGGCACGCCGCCAGCGTTCGTCCTGAGCCAGGATCAAACTCTCCAAGATACCCAAGAAAGTGAAGCAGATTCTCCGAAGAGAATTCCGATTACTTTCTCGGGGCCCGAAACAAAACCGAAGTCTGTCCGGGATATATCCGTTAAGCTGAATAAGCTCAATGTCTAAGCTAGCGAGATTTTACAATCTCATTGTTTAGAGTCGTTTACACGACTTGCTTTCTTCACTCGTTGTTCAGTTTTCAAAGAACAATTTTCTTTCGTTCACTGCCGTGTTACCGGAGCAGCGAGAAGTAATATACCATGTCTAAAATTCAATTGCAAGTGCTTTTTAAAATTTCTTTTTCACTACATCTGATCTTATCTCTACTTGTCTCGAAAGCAGGAAACACAATATATCACATTCAATTTCAGTGTGCAAGTTCATGTTAGCGGTATTGCTTCTAATGTGATATTACAAATAGACATCATGCCTGAACAGGTAGAAAACATAGCACACCTAGGTATCCGTAACAAGCATGTCACAGTTCATCAGAACATCTATGGAGTGTAAGTTCGCTATGAACAAAAATTGGCCTTCAGTATGTCAGCGAAGTCATATAGCTTTTTCAAGTGTTGCGTACATATACGTATGAACGGCAATTATGATACTATTTGTTAAAAAGTATTTCGGAGATATCGCCTATGTTAAATTTGCATACCTACGTTCTTCCCGACGGGAGGCTAAACCCCTCCAAAATTTCGAAGCAAGAATTGCTATACAAAGGGAACAATGGGAAATTTGTAGAGCGGTTTTATGTGAATGAATCACAAAGCTATATTTTCAAACCGTTAACGAATGTAGACCGTATGGGTTCAGAAATGTGGGTGTTCGAGCATATTATGCCGAGTCTTCCACAAGTGTACCCTAAAATCCTGGCTTCCTCTTCTGATTCAGACCCTGATCGATATTGGATCATCATGGAAGATCTAGGCGTATTGGATCACACGCATGATCGCGAAACGATATTAAGCATAGTTACAGCGATAGCCAAGTGGCACGCGACGCCAACAGAATCCTTGAACCATGCACCTTTGGCGGGACCTAAGCCCTCAGTTTCAAAGATGAAAGAAGAGCTATTGACGGCAAAGCAAAAAGACATCGAGCTACTGATCGATCAGCTACCTTATGCCGCCCCTTCCATCAACATCGTAATTTCTGCAATGAAGCGGTATGCCGAGAGCGATGAAATGGTCCTGTGCCACGGTGATCTGCATGCAGGTAACTTTGCTAGACAAGCAGATAGAGTTGTTGTGCTGGATTGGGAGCATACTCATGTGAACACCCGCTTCTGGGATCTTTTTCATGCGTTGGATATATCCCATCCTACTTGGGCACGCCATTCCTCCGCACCTTTTCGCAAAGAGGCCATAGACGTTTATATAGATCATGTGCAGAGCTTTACGGGGAAGAGACTTGATCGGCAGGCATTTTGGCAGGAGTACATAACGATCGCATCGATATTTTCCTTATGGATGCTGTTATTGATCAAGAACGATCTCATCAGCAACACGGATAAATGGCCGAAAGTAGCGCTGGAGCAGCAGTTTCAAGAAACGATGCGAACGTTAATGGAGTGCGCGGCAGCATTATAAATTTGGTAAAGGCAGGCGTTATTTTTGAAAAAGTCGGATTAGTTATGAGGAAAATTCAATTTACAGAGGCTCAAGGTCCTCGTGTCTTTGCAGAAAGGCTTAAACAAATCGGACAAGAACTTGGCGTGGAGATCGTGTTTATCTCTCCCGAGCGTCACGTCAGCGGATATGACTGGCTCCCCGGCTACGAGCATGAAAAAGGTGACCTGGTCAATTACGACATCGTTCTCGATCAACTATATGCCCATCATATTGAACATGTGATTTATACGGTTTCGGGCTTTACTTATTTGAAAATGTTTATTAAAAACAGTGTTCTGTTTCCTCACAGCTTTCAGATCCCGCACTGACCGGTTACGAAATGATGAAGCCTTTTACCAAATGGTTGATAAGGCTATTGTTCAAACGGAATTCCTAAAGAGTGAGCTTGGCCGTAACTTTGGTGTGAATGATGTTACTGTCATCCCGATTGGGTTTAATGAGTCGTTGGCGAATAAGCACTTCGATCCTGCTCAAGTCGTTGATAACCGCCTGCTGTGGATCGGGAGAGATGAGGAAAACAGACGTCCGGACCTCGTGATTGAGTATGCAAGACGCAACCCGCAGACGGAAGTGTTCATGGTTTTTGGTGGTGAACGTTATAAGGAGAGCATGAAAAAGTATCAGATACCTGCAAATGTGCAGCTCCGCTTCGCTTTGAGTCAGGATGAGATTTTTACGCTGATGAATTCAGCTAAGGTATACTGGAGCTGCTCCAAATTCGACACTTTTGCTATGCCGTTAACCGAAGCGCTTGCAATGGGCAAAATCGTCGTCAAGCCGGAGCATCCTTGCTACAATCACATCAGCTCGCAGCATTCTTTTGCCGGCAATGAGAAGAATTGGTTTGAGCTAGTCAATATGGCTCTAGGCTCGCCGCGCAAAGTTTCTCAAGAAAACAGGGATTACGCATTCGAAAGTTTCTCGAGTACCGTCATGAAAAAAGGGTATCAGCGGTTTTTCGAAACGTGGCTCAGTTAATGGAGAGCTATCCCCGTATAGATAAAGCAGCATGCCGGGGCACGCTGCTTTTTTGCATGGTTAAAACATGCTCCAGTCGAACTTTTGTGACAAAAGCTCTAACAAGTGCACACCTGCCAAGCTATTTCCTTTACTATTCAGCGCCGGACCGATGACCCCAATTCCATAATGCCCCGGTACCATGGTAAGAATGCCGCCGGATACGCCGCTTTTGGCTGGCAGCCCAACACAAATGGCAAACTCTCCTGATGCATTGTACATGCCGCATGTCACCATGAATGTCTTAGCAATCTGTACGTATCTTCGAGGAATCCATTCCTTGCCGCTTACAGGGTCCGTTCCGTCACAAGCTAACAAAAGCGCCATTCTGGCAATATCGGAACAAGTGACTTCAATAGAGCAGTGCCGAAAGTATACATCAAGGACCTCCTCTACGTCACCCGTTAATACACCATTATCCTTTAAAAAATAGGCAAGAGACCGGTTTCTGTGAGCCGAAGCCGATTCAGAGCGATATACACCTAAATTGATGTCTATCTTATCACTGCCTGCGATCTCGCGAAAAAACGTTAGAATCCGGTTGGATTTATCTTGTGGGCTTTTCCCCTGAATCAGTGAGGATATCGCTATAGCTCCCGCGTTAATTAGAGGATTGAACGGGATACCGGGTTCTACAAGCTCAAGCTTCAGCATGGAGTTAAAATCGTCTCCGCTCGGCTCCTTGCCTACCTTGGAAAACACAACCTCTTCCCCGTTATCCATTAACGCCAGAATTAAAGTAAAAACTTTTGAAATACTTTGCAGCGTAAATGTTAATCCCGTATCGCCTTCCGAAGTACACACACCGCTTTTATCCATCATACAAATGCCAAGTGCCTCTTTAGGAGCTTTGGACAGCTCGGGAATATAGGCTGCTACCTCTCCTTTTGCCGCAAAAGGTCTGCTTTCCTTTACCGCGTGCGGCAAATAATCCTTTAATATTTGAACATCCATCTTCATGGGCTCAATTCCCTCCTCTCGATTCGTTTACATAGGTCATATTCATTAGGCTTTGTAAGAACATATGTTTTGTTTTACAATTGATGTATACATCATGAAGGAGTGATCAATTATTTTACAGAAAACCCATAGTATTGCGGGCCTATTAGCAGCCGAGCTCGTCATTGTGTCAAAGGACATACCGATCCTGTCATGGCAGGCTGGAGGTGCGGTCTTACTAGGATGTGTGGCAGGCACACTTGCTGATGTGGATAAGCAGGGTTCTACGATGGCTAAGGTGTTGTTTCCGGTATCTGCTCTGCTGAAGCTATTGCACGTAAAGCACCGCGCACTCACTCATTCTCTTATTTTTGTTCTGATACTAACGCTAGCTACCGCAGCGTTGCCTCCTTTATACCATCAGGTACTGATTGCCGCTTATTTCTCACATCCACTCATTGACATGTTCAATGAGAAAGGCGTACAGCTCTGGTGGCCGTTAAGATTCCATGTCCGTGTGCTTCCCAAGTTTGCAGCGATCGATACAGGTTCATGGTTGGAGACTTTGTTCCAATGGATTCTATTGGGTTTAAGTATCTGGATTCCTTTCCATGCTTTATTCGAAGAATTTTCTACTAGCTTTACCATATTCGCTTTATGTTAGAAGAGCATGAATGGAAAGTGAAGGAAATAAATAAGCCTGCCAGCTCTGACATATTCTGTCGATCTGGGCAGGCTTTCGTTGCGCTCATTTCACTTTTGATCAGCCGGGAATACAAGACCAATCTGCTTGCGCGCTTCTTCTAGCAGCTGTGCTGTCAATAACGAAGCTGCATGGGAATTGACGGAGGATTCTTGCTGTCCTTCTTTAATCAAACGAATGAATTCGGCTGCTTCATACATCATGCTTTTATCCGACTGAGGCTGCGTGAGCTTCTCCACTTCACCGCCGCGGTAGTGTATTTCCACCTGTGAAGGGATATTAATACTATCGATGATCATCGTGCCTGCTTCACCGTGTATTTCAGCGGGCAGATACGAACTGCTAATCTTGGAATGCATGACAACTGCATCCATATTCGGGTAGCTTAGCAGCAGGCTGCCTTGACCATCCACCCCTGACTCCAGCATAAATGCGTGAGCCTGAAGCCGTTCAGGCTTACCGAACAGAACAGCAAGCGGATATAGGCAGTAGACCCCTAGATCCATTAGCGATCCGTTCGACAATTCCGGTTTAAAAGCATTGAGCACATTCCCCTGCTTATAAGCATCATAACGAGAGGAATATTGGCAATAGCTTGCAAAGTAGCGGCGAATCGGGCCTAACTTATGCAGATGATCTTGAATAACCCGAAAGTTAGGCAGAAGTGTGGACTTGAGCGCCTCCATGAATACGACCTGGTTGCTCTTAGCTGCTTCTATAACTGCTTGCAGCTCAGCTGCATTCGAAGCGGCAGGTTTTTCGCAAAGCACATGCTTGCCATGATTCATACAAAGAATCGATTGCTCCGCATGCATGGAATTCGGACTTGCAATGTACACGGCATCAAATTCATCAGATTGTGCAAATGCTTGAAGATCCGTGTAGGTATAAGTAATATGAAATTTCCCTGCAAATTCCTTTGCTTTATCCTCCGTTCGGGAATAGACAGCACATAACTCGAACTGTCCCGTTTCGCTTGCCGATTGAATAAATTCCTCAGTAATCCAGTTGGTTCCAATTACTCCAAATCGAATCATAGTGGCTCCTTTATGTACTTGAATTCGTCTTGTTTCTACTATATCACGCAGCAGGCGTGTTTCCATACACGATCTGCTTTAGTTCCTGCTTTACTTTAAGAAGCGCACATGTGATAATATGGCATTCTTACTTTTGACTTGGAGGCTTATTTAGCGTGGAACGGTATCCTTTTGCCTTTGATCATTCCAGACCCTTCATTCAGCAGGTCGGTGAATGGGTTGCGGATGTTTTTTACGATATTCTGCCAGAAGCCGGGTTTGAAATCCGCGACGAACAAATCTATATGGCCTATCAACTAGAACGGGCATTTGCCGAGAAAAAACCGATTTTCGCTGAAGCCGGCGTCGGTACAGGTAAGACGCTTGTCTACTTGCTGTATGCGATCTGTTATGCCAGATATATGAAGAAGCCTGCGGTCATTGCCTGTGCCGATGAATCTCTCATTGAGCAACTTGTCAAGCCCGAAGGAGATATCGCCAAAATATCTAAACATCTTCAGCTGCACATCGACGCTAGACTTGGAAAATCTCCCGACCAATATGTATGTCTGCAAAAGCTGGACAGCGCCAGGTTCGGCTATGAAGATGTCGATCTCTATCGTGATCTCTACGAGAGCCTTCCAGACTTCATACATACCCATGAAGCGCTGCAGTCTTTTCACGCCTACGGTGATCGGAAGGATTATCCGCACATGAACGACGAGCAGTGGAACCGCATAGGCTGGGACAGTTTTCAGGACTGCTTTGTCTGTGAGAAGCGGCACCGCTGCGGGCAAACACTCTCAAGAGATCACTATCGCCGCTCGGCGGATCTCATCATCTGCTCTCATGACTTCTACATGGAGCATGTCTGGACTTACGAGGGACGCAAACGCGAAGGCCAGCTTCCGCTGCTGCCTGAGCACTGCGCCGTCGTGTTCGATGAAGGCCATTTGCTGGAATCCGCGGCTCAAAAAGCGCTGACTTACCGAATCCAGCACAACGTGTTTGAAGAACTGATTACGCGGCTGTTGAAGGGCGAAATCCGGGAGTCTCTAGCCGTGCTCATTGACGAAGCCGTGGATCAGAGCGAGTATATGTTCCAAGTTCTGGAGCGTCAGACGAAATCGGTACCCGGCTCTGAGCTTATGGAGATCGAATTGAATGAGGTATTCATACAAGCAATCGATGAGCTCTGCAGAATTCTTACCGCCATTGAGGAAGAGCTCGTATTTGAGAGCGAGCTGTACACGTTAAACGAGTACCAGCTTCGAATCGTGGAAGAGCACCTGGAGATGATGCAGAAAGCGCTGCAGCTATTCCGCGAGAAGGAGACCCTGATTTGCTGGGCGACGGAAAGCCGGAACGGGATGACGCTCGTGATTATGCCAAGGACAGTCAAAGAGGTACTGAAGGAGCGCGTCTTCTCTGCCCGAATGCCCATCGTATTCTCATCTGCCACCTTATCGGTGGAAGGCTCATTCAATTTCGTGGTGGACAGCCTTGGCGTGTCCGATTATTTATCCTTCTCGGTCGAATCACCTTACGATTATGAGCAGCAAATGAGCGTTCTCGCTCCAAAATGGGCTTACAGCGCAACCTTTTCGGAAAAAATGAAAGCAGCTGTGAGTTTACTAGAACGTACCGGAGGCAGAACGCTGCTGCTATTCCAAACCAAAGAAGACCTGAATAGCTTCAAAAGGGAGATCGCCTTTTATCAAGAGTGCTCGCAAATGCGTTTCCTGTTCGAAGGGGACCAAGAAATCAGTCACTTGATTGCTGAATTTCAGCATGATGAAGCTAGCTGTCTGTGCGCCGTAAGCTTGTGGGAGGGATTGGATGTACCAGGTCCTTCATTGTCGAGTGTGATTATCTGGTCACTGCCGTTTCCTCCTAACGATCCGGTCTTTACAGCTAAGCGCCAAGCTTCGGAAGCCCCTTTTGAAGAAGTGGATCTGCCCTATATGCTGCTGCGATTGAGACAGGGAATTGGACGTCTGATTCGAAAAAGCGATGACTGCGGCTTTATCGCGATACTCAGCAGAGAGCTCCAGGAAATGAAACCACTGCGTGAACATGTTGAGGCTGCTCTGCCGAAAGGCGTGACTTTACAAGAAAGCTTAGAAGCGGAAAGAAAGGAACATGTCGATGTTAACCATTACGGGATTTAGTGTAGAATTCGTCAAAGATCCATTTGGTATTTTGAAAGGAAAACGGTACGAGTTCCTGTTGGACATTGACGTGCCAGAGGAGGACGAGCTATACACTGAGAACGGCTTGTATGTCAGAGCCATTTACAGTGTCGAGGACGAAAAGCAGGCGCTCGTCAAGCATGAAATTTTCGAGAAAAGCACGGAGCTACTGCTGGATTTTGAGTTGGAAGACGATGAGGCTGCGATCGTAGAAAGCTTTTGCAAGGAACATTATATGGAAGCTGAATAAAAAGCTTAAGCCAAAAGCATGTTAACTCAACTTTCGCAGCTTGAAATTGGCAAATAAACCTTGATGTAGCTAGGCAAACCGGCTATCCAATCGTGGAGTTGACGATGGATCAGTTTTGAGATTCTCTTCCCAACTTTTGTGGCAACTTCGTTCATCAGTTCGACCAGTTGTTGAAGTGCAACGACCCAGTCAATCGTGCCAACTTCGTCACACAACAAATAGAACAGACCGCCAATTGTCCGCTGATCCGTGCTTTGGCGATGCTGCCAAGCCAGTAAGATATAGCGCGCGAATACGATCGTTGTATGGCTAATAAGCAGATCGTAAGAGCGTCCTTGAAACTCCTTCTGCAGGCGCAGCAAGGATTTGGCGCACTTAAAGAAGACTTCTATTTCCCAACGCATTCTGTAAATCCGAATGATGTCTGAAGCAGATAACGTAAGATCGGTAGAGAGGATAGCTAGCCATTCCTTCTTCTTGGATCGATGACGGACGAACACAACCATGACGGGGATCCCTGGAGCTAGCTCCGTCCGAATCTGCCGAAGGATGTGCCGGTTCTTTCCCTCGATGCGAGCCGCAAGTGAATATAGTGAATTCAGGCAAATGCGATGCCCATCTACTAGATATCGCTTTCTATCGTTTTTCACCATGCCAATGACGTGTAATTCGCGATTACGCATCTCTTGAATCAGTGGCGCGTGAGTAAACCAGCTATCCATGAGCACATAGGACGCGGAAAGACCGGCAGCCATAGCGCGATCCAGCATAGCGGCGATGTTATCTGGAGCACTTTGCAGCGCTTCTTTCCGACGCTTGTAACCTGACGAGCGTTTATCGATACCGTCGGCGATCCCATTGATGCTGGAGTTGTTCGAACTGAGAAGCGCGAAGTCAATTGGAACGAAGGAATGTCCATCTGTCCATCCCATGGTTAGCATGCGGAAACCCTTATAGTACGCTCCTGTGGCATGATCTTTAAAGCGTGCGAGCATCTCGACAGCCTTGCTTCGGTTACGTTCAAACATTGAATCATCGAAGATGAATGCCGTTTCGCGCTTGTCAGAGGTAAGGTGCTCCATGCGATGAACGGTCTCATGGCTTAGTAGTGTTAAAAAGCGTCGCCAAGCATATCCACTGTGATTGAGAAAACGATAGACCGCATCTTTCCCAGGATAATTTGTGCCCTGAGGGCTTTCGAGCAGACGAAACCAATTTTTCTGCTGAAACAACAGTACAAATATGATTCGGAACAAGGTCGCACAGGTGAAGCCGAACTTCTTTTTGAAGCCAGCGTCATTCAAGTGTTTAATGACCTTCAGTTCCTGGAAAGCCAACTTAATTTCTGCTGGCAGTTGATCAATGGATAGCTTTTGCTCTATCATATAGAGGACACCTCTTCTGTGTGGTAGTAGTGTGACTTCGACACTCTCACTTTACCAAAGGAAGCGGTGTTTTTCTATTTTCAAGCAGGGTATCTTATCGATCACAAATCCAGTACGCACCTGGACTTACGCTGATTTATTAGGTGCGAAAGTTGAGATGTTAACGCATAAATGTATGCGATGATGCTGTTTGTTGAGAATAAGCGTTAGACTAATCCATTAGAAGAGGCGGCGGCGGGCAACACTGAAAATAAAGTTTTAGCCTGCCGCTGCTGACATTTACGGATATCGGTTGGATTCCCCTTGGCCCGTCCGCTTCATGTGACCTCCTTCAATTTCATGACCTTGTTGCTTATTTTTGATACATTTTGTATCATTGAAGTGGGAAGGGGGGCTGGCATGAACAGTGTCTTACGTTTTTCGCTAGACCGAAGAATATTTTGGCTGCTAGTATTCAGTTTCACCGATGCCGCATGCACCCATATGGGGATCCGCCTGCAGCTTGTGGAGGAGCTTAACCCTCTTATTCGACATGTATACAACTGGAATGTAACCGGCTACTATGCGTACAAGCTGTTATTTCCCCTGCTGTTAGCCTTGCTATTCCCTTATGTACGTGAGCGCCGATGGTTCGACGTGAGCTTATCCATGACGTTCTGGCTGTATCTCGCTGTGAATGTTTATCATGTCGCATGGATCGTTTTTTGCTGCATCCAAGGCTATTTGTAAGTAACTCTCCGCTTCCCTTACAATAAAGGTATGAACCTGAATGCATGGAGAGTGCAGACTGTGACTTACATCCTTCCAACCGAGCTCCATAAGATGCCGCTTTATTTTGTATACAGGCGAACCAATACCCATACAAGCACCTCCAGTGAGAAGTACCGGGGGACGTTTCATGCTCATCAAGGCATAGAAATTTTATTCGTTCATCAGGGCAAAGGAACCTTAATTGTGGATCAAAAGAGCTACGAGCTGCGTGCGGGATTAATCGGCATCTTTCAGCCTTTTCAACTCCATCACATCCAAGTAGAACTCACCGACGAGACGCCGTTTGTCCGGTCGATCGTGCATTTCGAGCCTTCTTTATTCGAAGCTTACTTTGACAAATGGCCTGCGATGCATGCCTTTTTTAAACATATCCATACCAGTAAGCTGCCGCATGCGTGCAGATATATGATGCAAGAATCGATAGAGCTGGAGCAGTTGTTTACAACCATGTACCATCACATACCTCAGCTATCAAAAAAAGATTATTTCGAGGAGTTCTCCCTGTTTCTGGTTTCCTTTTTCCGGGTGTTCAAATCACTGTGGGAGCAAGACGACTCCCCTTCGGAGCCTTCCGAGACACGCCAGTCCCATCAGGCGGAACGCATTTTGAAATGGCTGGACACCCACTATAAAGAACCGCTGCGCCTGGAGCAAATGTCGGCCGACCTGCATTTGTCCCCCTACCATCTCTCTCATTTATTCAAAGAGTGTACGGGCAGCAGTATCACCGACTATATCGCAGCCAGGCGCATGCGTGAGGCGATGCTTCTATTAAGCTCGAGTGAGCAATCCATCTCCCAGATTGGTGAAGAAGTCGGGATTACGAACAGTTCCTACTTCTGTAAATTGTTCAAAAGCCATATGGGCGTCACGCCCCATCAATTTCGAAAAAATCTGCGAGCCTACCGTTAACCTTGCGTGCGATAATTGCTTCCGGTCGTAATGCTCACATCTTGAAAATTTTCAACAGAGCTGCTTTTCTCGTAAAAATGGGTCGCCTTCTCTTGGATACCGCTTCTTGTATAGAAGGGATCTTCCGGACCAAGCGGAAACCGGACAAGTTCTCCAGTGCTGGCGGACTTGTAAATTCCAATGATGAATTCAAGAGTCTGCCTTCCGCTTACACCATCAATAAGAACAGGAGCGCCAGTCTCAATAGCCGTAAGCACATTGTCGATTTGTCCGGTATGCCCTTCATATCGGACTTCAGGCAGCGTGTCATAGAAGGTTTGAATCTCCTCTTCAAGCGCCGGATTGGGCTCAGGGAAGCCATTCTGCTTCGCACTGGAGGCTTTCAGGTTCCACGGAACGGAAACCCGGGCCTGCGAGCCTTGGAAAATGAGCTGCTGCTCTTCCCCATGATGGACCACCGAGCTCGTTACTTGCCCTAACGCGCCGTTCTCATAGCGCAGAAGGCCGATCGAGAGATCCTCTACCTCTGCATTATCATGTGAAACGTTCGACATGAACGCCTGAATCTCCCTAGGACGTCCCATCATCCAAAGCAGGGCGTCGATGTGATGGACTGCGTGGTTTAATGTGCAGCCTCCGCCTTCTTTTTCCCAAGTTCCCCGCCACCACAAATCATAGTAGCTGTGACCTCGCCACCAGAAAGAATCTACCTGTGCATGAACGATATTCCCCATGAGTCCGCTGTCCAGCACCGACTTCAGCTTCATCATGGGTGTCTTGAAGCGGTTTTGCGCAACGATAGAAAGGATTTTACCGCTTCGTTCAGCGGCTGCATTCATTTGGTCGCATTCTTCAAGAGAGGAGGCCATTGGCTTCTCCACGATGACATGTTTGCCCGCTTCAAGACAGGCAACCGTTAACGGAGCATGCGTATATGGCGGTGTACAGATGGAAATCACATCAATATCTTCATCGAGCAGCTCCTTGTATTCCTTTACCGCCCGAGCGTTCAATTGAAATTGATCAATGCGGGCTTGCGCTTTGTCTACATAAATATCACTGATCGCAACGATCTGGCAGCGCTCCTGAAATTGCAGATAAGCTTCAATATGAGCCGTAGATATGGCTCCCGAACCGATTATGGCAACTTTTAACACGTATGAACCCTCCCTGACTGTATGTAGATCGAATTTCATATGAACAGAGTAACAAGAATGAGGTTCATTCGGTATTGTCAGTATTGTGTAAAAATAACGCTGCATTGCGGTTGTATACAATAAAAAGAAACAGCTCCTCCATGATCCGTATCGGAACAGGAAAAGCTGTTGTTGGCGCAATCGTTAAGTCGCCATGGTCGCAGTTTGAAGATTCAGTGATTCCATCAGCTGTTCTAACCGGGAGTTATAGCTTTCGATTCGTTCAAGCACCGGTGAAATGAGCAGCACGAACAATCTGCCGAGTATGCCGCCCCCCTTCATCCAGCTGGACGGGCAGTGTTCCGGCTGTATACACGAGAATTCCTTCCCGTTTGTCAGAATCGTAGAGCATACCTTCTCGCTCCAATATCCGGCAGACTCTGGTAAAATCGTATGCCTCGGAAGATGACCACTTGAAATATCGGGAGAAGACGTTGACCTGGCCGAGTACCCGCTCCAGGAAAGAGATATAGGTGGACAGTGTAAATCGACCGTTGATTTCAATGATGGGGATGATCGTATCATCCATCGTAATCATCGTGTCAATGCCAGCTACCCCCGTATAGCCGAGTTGATACAAATGTCCTCCGATTTGCTCAGCATACTGCTGATAAGCATTCAAGGTGCTAGCATCGATATCGACCGGGAGCTTCGAACCGATATAAACCGTATCCCGGAGGATTTGCTGTTTCATGGAGAACAGCTCCACATCGCCTTGCGGAGAAATATAGATTTGATAATTCAAATCCGCCTTTTTTCATACCAGCCTTCAACCAGCCATTTGGCGTCGGAGTTTGTTCGGGCAGTACGGGTAAACCGTGCCAACAGCGGCGTTAGCCGTGAAGGGTCATCAATCAGATAGAGACCTTTGCCGGAGGCTCCATGCGGTTCTTTAATAATGACTTTGCTGAATCCGGAACCTTCGGATAAGAGAGTATGGCATGCTTCCTTGATTTGTTCAACATGTTCACAAATGTAGCCCTCGCTGATGTCCATTTGCAATTGCTGCGCGATTTGCCGATTGAACACTTTATCATTTATGACCGCTTGGAGTGAGGATGGCGCACCAATCAGCGTTAAGCCGCATCTCGATGCAATTTGCTCCTCCAGACTCGATACTCCGTATGGGACGAAAAATATATCTTCCCGTTCGTGTGCCATGAGAGTTAATTGTTGAAGTAAGTCTTCATCTCCGAGAACAAGCTCGGAGATCGGGGTGTGCGCATCCACCCATCGAGGGGTCAAAATCGTCGGGATGGAAAAGCCCCAGCTCTTCAGTTGGGCCAGAAATGCCGGGTCAGGCTGATGTCGAAGGATGAGAATGTCCTGCTCTCTGCACAGTAGAAGGTTCATCTCTTCGACCCGATTGACAATCCGTTCTTCATTGCGATCCACAATGCCGGGAGAAAGCCGATTCCAGTACTTCTCAACGCCGATATTCATCAGCCATACGATCACGCCGTCCTGCCGCTTTTTGCCTAAATAATCGATCAAATGAAACGGGACTGCCATCTCATGATCCTCCCCTTCCTCTAGCTTCCTCTAGCTTCCGCAAGCTTAATGCTGTGCAGTGAATGCTGGCCTCTAAGTACATCAGAATTCTGGCCTCGTTCCCGAAGGACTATCAGTTCACCCTCATAGACGAGGATTTCTGGAGGCAGTGCGTGGCTCAGGAACAGAACGGGGCTGTGTGTTAAGCCGTATGCACCTGACTTTTCGATAACGAGCAAATCCCCGGGCTCAGCTTTAGGCAGCATAACCTTCTGTCCCAGCACATCCGTAGGTGTGCATAGAGAGCCAACGACATGAACCTCAGAGAGCTCCCCCTTCATGCCGGGCAAGTGCATGGGGAAATTGTTACGGACGTACCGACCGAGGAACGCGCTGGACGCATGATGATTGGAGCCACCGTCGCAAACATAGTAAGTAGCTCCCTTGCTCTCTTTGACATATAACACCTTCGTAAGAAAGGAGCCAGCCTCCGCTAGCAGGAAGCGACCGCTTTCCACCCCGACCCGCACGCCTGAAAGCCGCTCGCTGTAACCTTTCCAAATTTCCATAAGTCCACTCTTCAGCACGTCTGTCTGCAGCTCCGTCTCTCCTTTAAAGTAAGGAACGCCGAAGCCGCCTCCGATATCGATAAAATCAAATTCCATGCGATTCGTATCCATAAGCTGCACAGCCAGCTCCAAAATCGACTGCACATTACGTAAGAGATGACCGCTATCCAGTATTTGACTGCCGAAAAAAACATGAATTCCCCTCAAGTGAATGTAGGGCATGTCTTCAAGTTCCTCAAACACGCCACCAAGTTGATCTTGATCGATACCGAATTGGGAAGGAACGCCGCTCATCTTGAGACCTGCTCCGTTATGCTGAAAGGAGGGATTGATTCGAAGAGAGACGTGGGCGATTTGCCCTCGCTTAGCTGCGAGCTGATGAATCAGGTACAGCTCCCGCAAGGATTCCACATTGATACTGAAAATGCCGGTATTCAGAGCATACTCCAGATCCTCCTGGCTTTTCCCCGGGGACGTGAAGATGATATCCTGCGGCGGAAATCCAGCTTGAAGCGCCAGATACAATTCGCCTGCGGAGGCTACCTCCACACAAGCTCCTTGCTGCTTAAGCAGCTCGCATATGCCTAAGAGCGGATTGGATTTTACAGAGAAAAATATGTCAAAGGACTCCGGTAAACAGTCTTTCAACAACGCAAACTGTCTGACCATGCATTCGCCGTCATATACGTACGCGGGAGTTCCAAACGTGTTAGCGATGCTGTCCCACAAAGGTTGATTCATCTTCCCATTCCTCCATTGTCAAAACTGCGGGCCAATCTCGAAAGCCGTGATACTGACCTTCATGGTACACAACAGCATCGTTATAAAAGATCGGATTGGTGTCGAAGCTGTTCATGAAGCCAATCATCTCACTTTCAACTTGCGGGTCATTATAAAGGACGAGCAGCAGCGGGGTATCCGGGCTCTCGGGATGTTGACAGAGAATAAAAGCAAAGCATGTACCTTGATAGGTTTGCTTACGATAAATAAGCTGCTGCTCATCCAATTGGATATTGAGTCTGGAGAGGAGCTGACGCTGCCAATCATTCAGGTGAGCGGCATCCAAAATGAGGACATAAGCGCTTTGCGATGAATCGACTTGAACTCGTTCAAACTCCTCTACTGTGCAGGACTCGTACCTGTAATAAATGTAACGGTCCTTGATGGGATTTTGCAGCAAGTAGGCAAGCTTGCTCGCTAAGCATCTCCTTGTAATATGCGGTCCTTCGGGCTTTACTACTTTGCATGCGTGTAGATAGGCTTGTTTGATACCGAGTACCCGATAGTCCACACTAATCTCGTTATATTCCCGCTCGAAATCAGATGCACTCATGCTTCGAATGAGCGTACGGTAAGTGCCGTTCTCCTCTAGAATTCGAACTTTGGCGTAGTCAGGTAAGTGTATGGCTAAATCTGTACCGTTCACCTTGATGTTCACCTGAGACTGGAGTGCCATATGTTCCCTGCTAAGAAAGAGACATAAACTGGCCGTATTGGTCATCTGAATGTCGATTTGCGAAGCCGTTGTAATGGTGGTTTTGACATAAGATTTCTGCTGCAGATCGGCAGCAGCCTCCAGCTTGATCCAATAGGACTTGTTGTAGTATGGTTCGAGCGGATTTAAGCTTACTTCCTTCGGATACGGATCCCTTTGATGTTCGATCAGCATGCGGAGCATGGCTTTTGAATTCATCAGTGAATTAAACTCATTATGCATAAAGCCATGAAACATATACGCCCGGGCCTTGGGCAGCTGCTTTAGAAAGTGAAGCTTACGGGAGCTGTTGAAGAACCAATTCTCCGTACAAAGCATCCCCATAACCGACATATTGCTTACGTTCGCAAGTCGATCGTACTCGGGCTCATTAATACTAAGACGCATGTCTCCAACCAGACTGGCAATTCCCGCAAATACATCGGGAGATTGCATGGCAATCCGATACGTTTTGGGTCCTCCCGTACAAAAACCAATGAGGTGTATCCGATTGCGGTCGATCGGATACGTCTCCAGCAACCTGCTAATCCGCTGCATAATCATCACATCATCGACGTAATTCATCCTGCCGATTCCGACCATGTTCACGATAATAGCCTCGCTGATGGAGCTTCGTTTGGCCCATGGCAGGTCCATGGGGAACGACCGGGCTTGCGCATCATGAAAATAAATAACCAGCGGATACGTATTTGAGGGATGATATTGCTCAGGAAGCGTCACCGTATAGGCAGACAACCGATCTGAATTCGGCTGCTGCTCATAGACTGTAAAGGTGGATCCGAATACATCCGGATATCCCTGCTTCACAGTTCGCTCAGGCTGACCTAAGTACTGCAAGAAGCTCTCCAAAACAGGGAAGATGGTCTGATACATTTCTGCAGGCACATATTGGTTGAGAGCTTGAAATGCCTGTGGCAGCTCGATCAGTTCTTTCACAGTCACAGGAATTCCCGGATCCAGATCAGATCGGAGTGAAGCCTGCTGAAGAGCCTTTTCCATTCCGTGAAGTATATCTCCAACATACAGATGTGACTTGCCTGCTTTCCCCTCACTTCCTATAGAGTCGGCCTGAATGCGCAGCAACCCTTGGAAGTCAGGCGGAAGCTGGGTGCTGATCACTTCTGACGTGCAGGATTCTTCATCAAGCAGCGATTCACCGGTCACAGTAGAAAGCCTCACGCGGATCCGCTCACGCTCCCCGCCGGCATAGCGCGGGAGAACAAGAAATCGCAATGTCTCGCCAGTCTCCAACATAGCTTTTTCCAGAAACACGCTGTAGGTGTTCATGTAGGAAGAGAGAAGATCATCGTCCAAGAATTCCTTTCCATTTGCAACTAAGGACTCTAATGGGTTTAGCTTGACGACGATTTCTTGATTGGCTACAGGCACTTCCAAGGATAACGGCGTCTCAATCAGCACCGTATTACTGCCCTCTCGGAATCGGAAGAGGAAAAAGTAATCCTTCACCAAGTACTTATGATTCCCCGCTATAACCAGCTCACCATTGATCCACATTCGAAGCGGAGTCGGATGAAAGGTAATGACATTCACCATAACATCTCTGGCTTGCTCACAATACACAGTATTCAACGCATACATGTATGTATGCGGCCCCACGGTAAAGAGTCCCTTGGGTGTGTTCACCTCTTGATAACGATCGACCATATCAGCAATGTATTGCCGCCAGTTGTTCTCCAGCTCCGACTTATCCAGGATCGCCAGTTCATTGAACATCAGCAGCCTAGCTGACGTATCCAAATACGGCTGCGTCCCCATCGGCCTTTCTTCATTGATCTTGATGCTCCTAATCAGCCAACGGCTTAGCGCATTGGGCACATCCCCGCTGAATGTGATCGGACAATGGGTGATGGCTACTAATTTTTCCAAATACGCCTGAAGTTCCATTACATCTCCCTCGCCTTCTCCTTCGGATTTGACGGTAACGTGATCGTTGTTTGGCTGCGCCTTTCCGAGTGTGTCAACATATAAGCCGCCAGCTGATGCATGTAATAGCTCTCTCCATTCTCGGCAATTTGAAGCTCGGTCTCCTTGGATATATATCGCGAGAAAGTACTCATATATGCAGTATGCATATTTTGGAGATAAGTCAGATCATCCTTTGCAGCGTCGCTTGATTTACGTTTGGGGTAAAACAACGTCTTTCCACGCTTTTGAATACGGGTAAAGCAGATCACCGGAGATGTGTGAAAGTAAACGACCTTATCCGGTTTACGCACCCAACCTGCCACCCATTCGCCCAGCCATTGGATTGAACCATTCACCTCATCGCGGCATAATCCGGTATACATGTAGCGATCTGCTATAACCGTTCTCCCTTTCCATAATGCTGGCATGATGATTCTCCAGTAATCGATTACGAAACTGATCCACTGCAGCAGACTGTATAGATTAGGCGACAGCCAACGCTTCTGATCCAGTCTCGTCACGATCCATCGAATGAACCTATTCGAATTCCACTCCGTAACAACAGGTTGTGGGTCCAAATCAGCCGCATAACGAAGCAGAGAGGAGATGCCTTCGCTTTTGCCGGAACCGCTAATACCTTCAAATACGATGAAGACTCCTCTCTGGCGATCACGGTTCCATGATTCAGGAGAGCTCATACACTTCATTCGCATTGCCTGCTAATCTATCCAAGCAATTGTAACGTTTCATATCAAAAAAACGGCTGATTAAATCTTTGTTCCATTGGTACACGATTTCCGGATTTGCTGCATCTACAACTTGCTCCAGGTAGGCAATATTGTCCGGCTTTATACGCTGCAGGGCCTGCATGAATGCTGGATATTGATTCAGTACAGGGAAGAATCCTCTGGTATGTTCAAGTGCATAGTACGCTTCATTCACAATTTGATTGTCTTGTAAAATAGCCATGAATGTATCCCAATCCAGTTGGAGCTGGGGATCGGTCAAGAAGCCGTAAATGTCCACGAACTTGTAGAGTCCTAAGTCACGCTGAAATTCTACCCACGTTTTCACAGCTGCTTCCTTGTAGAGATGCACGCAGAGGTGCGCCAGGAAATACTCTTTGGGCAGCGAGCTGATGGAAACGCCGTCTTGAAAAGGATATTCCTCTGCTTGACGGATGAACGCGTCCACCGCTCTCTCCGTTCCATGTGCCATCCAGTCCAATGAAAAATTAATATCAATTTCGATTAGGTTGATCCCCCGGTTCTTGAACCGCCTTCCGGTAAGGAACGACCTCGCCGTAGTTCATCCGATGATTCAGAATTTCCCTCCGGGTAGCAGGTACAACAATCCGTTCATTTTCATCGTAAAATCCTTGAATGAACCCAAGTTCCTTCAGAACATGTCCGCAAGCCGTCAAATCTTCAGCCCGCAGTAAGATATCAATATCGCTGGAGATGCGGCAACCGGCCGGGTAGATGGAATGAGCCAGAATCGAGCCTTTCAGGAATGCATGCGGAATACCGCTTTTATTCCATAGCTTCGGCAAGCTGGGTTATGTGAATACGATGCGACTCCGTGCGCTGCCGCTGTATTTCGTGGATCAGAAAGAGGCCGAACTCGAATTCACGGTTAAAAAAAGGCGCTTCACTCTGGCGCAGCACGTGATACGCAATGCCCGCCGTCCGATTATAGATGAGATGTCCCAGTACCTCGGCCCAATCCAGTTTCTCGGAGACGAGCTCCTTGATCCGGTTGGCATTTGGATTACGAAATTGGGACAGCTCCAATACAAGCTCTTGCTCAAGGGTTTTATTCATCAGTGAAATCACTCCTTATTAAAATGAATGTTAGATAACACGCTTCCTCAACGTTTTACCGGTGGCATTACGCTCCATAGCATCGACAATCTGAATATCGTCCGGATATTGGTACGAAGCTAAGTGCTCTCTGCACAGCTGCAGCACATCCGAAGGCGTGATCAAGCAGTCTTCTTGTGGTACTACAGTGATGATCAGCTTGTGCCCGAACTTCGTGTCCGGCACACCATACACAACCGCTTCACGGATTCTGGGATCCCGGAGCAGCACATCCTCGATCTCAACTGGATAAATATTCATTCCGCCACGGATGATCATATCGTCCTTCCTGCCTGCTATATACAAGAGCCCGTCGCCGCCTTGATATACCATATCGCCGGTGTGCAGCCAGCCGTCTTGAAGCTTGACGCTTGTCAGCTCCGGCTGCGCCCAATAGCCGCTGAAGATGCTCGGCCCCTTTACCAAAGCTCACCGACCTCCCCGTCTCTTACATTCTCACCATCAGCTCCTGCAATGCACACATCCAGGCTGGGCAGCGGCAGCCCAATGCAGCCTTCCTTCACGGTAAAGTAAGCCGCAGGCAAAAAGGTAATTCTCGGAGAAGCTTCCGTCTGTCCGTAATTCATATAACAAGCCGTATGCGGAAAGCGGGCTTGTATTCTCTGCGCAACCGTCAGATGTAAATATTCGCCCATGAGGGCAACGAGACGCAGCTGCTGAAGCGTGTACGATGATTTATCCAACGCCAGCTGATGCATGACCGTAGGAGTGGTACAGAATACGGTTATCCCCTCCTCTCCATGAAGCTGAGCATCCGTCGGGGCAGAAAAACCTCTTGATAAAAGGTAAGTCTAGAGCCGCTGATCACACCATGCAGAAGTTCGCCCGTCATCACAGACGCATGGCTGAGCGACCGATGGATCAGCAGATGATCTTGTTCATGAATGTCCCAATAAGTTTGAATATCCCGAATATTGGCTTCTATGCTTTCGTAGGGGAGTACCGCGCCTTTCGGTTTGCCGGTGCTGCCCGATGTATACATAATCATACTTGAACGCATCGTTCCAACCGATGTGTGGCGGGAGGTTAACGATGATGTGCTCCCATGCAGACATATCGTCTGATCAGCGATGATGGTTGTACCTGTGCGGATGCAAGCTTGCAAGCAAGCCTCAGAGATCAGCGAGGCGCTGCCGGTGTACAAGAACTCAGGCTGCGTATGCTCGAGGATTTGCAAAGCCCGCTGCTCTCCGTATTTCAGCGCGATGGGGACTACAGTCACTTGCAGCCGAATTAGCGCTAGCACAAGCTCAGCTTCATGTACAGGCTGCTCCTCCATGAAGGCAACCCGGCTGCCGGCGGGAATGAATCGGCTTAGCTTTTCCGCTTTCGCTTGCACGATATGGAGCAGGTCGCCATACCGAGCAGCGTACCATCCGGCTGTGTCATAGCCGGACGATCCTGTGCAGCTGCATAGCTGATTCCAGCGACTCCCACAAGCTCATAGCAACCCGTCCGGGGTGCCGGCGGTCCTTGCTGTCAGCGATTTCAAGTCCCCTACACTGCGTAGTGATTCGACGCCAAGATCGGACTCATTAAAGGTGATCTCACACAGCTCTTCAATACGTACAAGCAGCTCCACATATTTTAAGGAATCAATACCGAGCTCCGTTAATAGTCTGTCATCGGTAATGGCTGCAGCTTCAACGCCAACAGCGATTTCTTGAATTGCCCCAACAATTTGATCATCTAGATTCAGATTTAGATTTGTACTCATGGTTCTTCATCTCCCTTTCAATTATTTATAACGTTCATTGATAATCTTGATTCTGCCATCCGTTTGGATGGATATATCTCCGACTTTTTGATATAGGAGGCGAGCACATCACGAAGCAAATCGCCCTGGCGAATCAACTTGGCATCCTTGAATTCCTCGTAGTTGTCTCCACCATGCACAAGATAATCGTTTGTCGCTACCTTATACAGCTTGTTTTTGTCTAATGGCTTCCCGTCCATTGTGACTTCAACTAACCGCTTGCCAGCAGGCTTCGAGCCGTCAATCGAATAGGCGATGCCGGATACCTGTAGGAATCCTCCATTACTCGCACCATTAGGCCATTCCCTGAGCCCGCGTTCCAGCGCTTCATACACACGCTCGCCTGTCATCTCGACTACAATGAGCGAGTTCACGAACGGAAGTGGTTTACCTACGTTGTATAGCGAAATCTCGCCCTTAGGAACACTCTCCCTAATCCCGCCTCCATTCAGAAGGGCAATATCCGCCTCTCCTTCCTGGCGCATGGCATCGGTCACCAAGTCCGCTAAATTGGTTTCTTTCGAACGAACCTGAGAGCGTATCCCGTTGAGCTGGACGGTGGAATTCCCGACCACTTCTTTGCCTTTTTCCAGAGCAATTTGATGGTACTTCTCCGCAACCTCAACTACAGCCGGTGCTTCCTTCGACCTATCCTTCGATTGGTGCAGACTCCAGCCGACTGTCGCAACCTTACCTTTGCGGAAATACAGATCAGCAAGACCTACATGCGTGGTGTATGAGCCCGGTTCGGCAAAATAAGTTTCATTGATTTTTCCGACATCGGTGTACAGCCAGTGGTGATGGCCGCATAGGATAAAATTAATACCATCCACATGCTTGATTAGCTCCTTATCCAGGTCGTCGCCTAGATGCGACAGCAGCACGATGGCATCCACGTTCTTATCCTGCAGTTCCTTAACGACTCGCCGAGCGGTCACTTCCGGGTCCTCAAACTGGACACCATTGGGATCGTCCACATTCATATTCGAAAGCGCTTCCGGAACGGTAAGTCCAAACAGTCCGATTTGCTTATCTCCTACTTGAACAATACGATATCCCTCAAAAGCCGGCTTACCGTCCCGCAAGGTATTAGCCGAGAGCATAGGAAACTTCAGCTGCGACTTGATCTCCTGCGCCCGCTCAAAACCGAAATCCAAATCGTGATTACCCAGAGCCATTGCGTCATAGCCCATGAGATTTACGGCTTCTACTACACCCTTCGCTTCATCAATATTCGCTTCATTCGTACCGTGGAACATATCCCCGCTGTCTAGAAGCAAGGAATGAGGATTCTTCTTGCGCAGGTCGTCGACAATCCCTTTGACCAAAGGCATTCCCATCTCGATATTGACTTCATCCAGCGTATAATATCCGCCGTTTGCCTCATCATAGACAAGATGTCCGTGCATATCCCCCGTATTGATCAAGCTGATCTTATCGTCATAGTAGCCAACCGCCAGCAGCACATCCTTGAAATTAACAGTCTTCACCGTTAGAAATATGGCTCCGCCTAGAAGTAACACACCGAGTACAATGAGATTCGTATACTTCCTCATAAATATTCCGGTTTCCCCTTTTGAGTAGATGAAATTTGGTAGAACATGGAATTTCAGATTTTGAAATTTTGAAATATAGTCTTTTTAGTACATAGAATTTCCGGTGCTTGTATATCGCTTAACCCCGTACGACCAGATGATGTATACCAGCACAAACATCCCTGCACCTACGATTGGCGTCATATACATGTAGCCGCTCCAGAAAGGCTGTGCCTCCTCCTTGTGCAGAAAAAATTGAGCAGGAAAGTAATTCACAAAGGAGAAGGGAATGAAGAAAATTAGAAGCTTTTGAATAAGTCCCGGATAGAAGCTGATCGGATACCCGGCAATTCTTCTCCCGTTAAAAAAGATGAGATTGCGCAAATTCTCCGTCTTCACCGACCAAAAGCTGAAGCTGGCGGAAAGCGTAAAAATGGAAGCTTGAATGACGGCGCCCCCAATAGTGCGGTTATGTAAAACAAGATATTAGCCCACGTCCAGTGAATGCCGACTCCAAATGCCGTATTGACGAATAGGACAATCCCAACAATACCGTGTCCCAGAGTCGCCGGATAATCGACACGGGAAGCAATAATCTGAAAAAGGAGCCCAAGCGGTCTGGTTAAAAATCTATCAAACTCGCCTGAATGAACCATATAATCAAAGTCGCGGACCCCTGCAAACAGAAAGACAAACAAACTGTAGGAGAGAAACAGAAAGCTGTAGAGGAACATCAGCTCATTCATTTCCCATCCCTTAATGTGCAGAAATCGCAGTAAAATCAAGAACATGACAGCAACACTAATCATCTCTCGGCAAAAGATCGCAACCGTAATCAAGGTTCTGTCGAACTTGTACTCCAAGGTAGTCTTGAGCGTAAGCTTCGTGTATCTCAGGAAAAGGGACGACAGCTCCAGCCATGAATATTTCATCGCTATCCCCCCTGTACAACCAGCTTCTTAGCTGCCGCTTTCCAAAGCAATTGGCCTATCACGAATAAAACGGCAATCCATATGCTCTGACGCATGAGACTAAACCAAATATCTTCTTGCGGAATCATGCCCAGATAGATGCGGATCGGTGTGTAGAAAATGGAATCAAACGGCGTCAACTGGATAAAATCAATAAGCGGTTGCGGCAAAAACCAAAGTGGAATCAATGCCCCCGAGAAGATCATCACGGCAGCATCCTTGATCGTGACCAGGCTGAAGGTCCAGTAGAACCAAAAGGAACTTACCCATACGATAAAATTCAGATTGTATAAGACCAGATAACCGAGCAGTGCGCTTAGTAAAAAGTACAGCAGCATGCTTACCGAGAACGGAGGCAGCAAGTGAAACAGCAGCGCCGCGACAACAACCGCCGGTGTCATCTGCATAGTCAACCGAAAAACTGTCGCTCCTGCATGATGTGCGAGTAAATACAGCCGAAAATGGATCGGCTTGAGCAAATCTGACGAGATAAGTCCGCTCCTTACCTTGGATTCAATGACATACTCATCCATGGTATAGACCACCTGCATCAGAAAGGAGAGGACGATATAGGTGACCAGCATTTTAAACTGCACGCCTTCCAAGGATTCTTCTTCCTCATAGATGGCTCTCCAGATGGATATATTGACAAAAATCATGACGAGTGCATTCAAGACTCCTGCGAAGTAATCCATTCTATAGACGATGTTGTTCTGGAAGGACTTTTTAGCAAACTCCAGATAAACTCTCACCGAGCGGGATACCTCCTTGATAAATCATCCTGATGATTTCTTCAATTCCGGTATCTTGAACCGTTAAGTCCACGATAGGGTATCGTTCGGACAGCATACTGATCAGCTCAGACACCTGGACGGCATCTTTCGAGTAGCGAAACCACTTTTTATTCTCCTTTTCCAACATCAATTGAACACCTGGAAGGAAAACGGAAGGTTGATACTCAGCGAATTCGACAACGAGTACACGTTCTTTGCCGTATTGGTCCTTCATCGCCTCAACTGCCCCGTCATAGATGGTTCTGCCTCCGTCGATGATGATCATGCGCTCGCAGGTTTTCTCGATATCCACCATATCATGGGTTGTAAACAGCATGGTTGTGCCCTTCTCTTGATTCACCTGCTTGACGAAGGCGCGGATCTTCTCTTTGGCCACAACGTCCAGTCCAATGGTCGGCTCATCGAAAAAGATCATTTCCGGATCATGCAGCAGCGCAGCTGCGATCTCCGCACGCATCTTCTGGCCCAGGCTAAGCTGCCTTACCGGCTGACGCATAAATTCATGCAAATCCAGCATTTCGCTGAACATGTCCATATTCTTTTTAAACAAGCGCTCGGGAATCTTGTAGATATGCTTGAGCAAATCGTACGTATCGCTTACGGGCAAATCCCACCAAAGCTGGGTTCGCTGACCGAATACAACGCCAATTCTGGAAGCATTACGTCTGCGATCTTTGTAAGGGGATAGTCCGTCAATGGAGATCGTCCCGGAAGTGGGCACCAAAATACCGGTGAGCATTTTCACCGTCGAGGATTTGCCTGCCCCGTTTGGTCCGATGAATCCGACTGTTTCGCCGCGCTCGATGGAAAAGCTGATCCCATCTACTGCTCTCTTCGTCGTAAATTCGGGAATCAACAGACTCTTGATAGAACCCAGAACTCCTTTGTTTCGGACGTTTAAGCGGTATTCTTTAACCAAGTCATTTACTTCGATATATGCCATTGCCTGCTCCTTTCCGATTAGATAACGCTGATTTCAGCCTGCTTCTGTGTGACAAGCTGAAGCAGCTTCTGGATGGTATTTAAGTTTTCCAGCAGCAGCTCCTCGTCATTAAACGTAATCGAGAATTCTTCCTCCAGATTTACTACAACCTCCATACAGTTGATGGAGTCAAGCCCGATTTGACTCAGCGGCTCTTCCCCGGATAACCGCTTAACGCGATCCACCTCCATTCGAAACACCATAGCAATGATTTCAACAATTTTCTCCTCGGTTGTCACGAATTCTTCCCTCCTTCTTGTGCTTGCTTTCAGATTACAGGATGACTAGCAAGTGAACTAGAGGTCCTTAGTCTCGTTCTGTGTATCCTTATGTCTCCACTTCTGTAAAAAAAAGCCGCGCGGATACATCCACGTATCCACCCGGCCCTTTTTCAGTTGAATCAGACAAAACGCAAACGTCCTGTTCGGATGACGAAGTTCTCCACCATTTTGTAAGCGCTTAAATAATGTTGTTTTTCATAGCATACACCGCAAGCTCCACGCGGTCCTTCACATCCACCTTTTTCAATATGATCGAGAGGGTCTTCTTTACGGTGCCTAAAGATAAAAACAAGCTCTTGGCGATCTCCATGTTCTCTCTGCCTTCCACGACATGCTTGATAATATCGATTTCTCTTTCCGTAAGTTCAAAGGGAAGTTTTGGGGCAGGCGGTGCTTCGGGGGACTCTGTGACAGGCAGAGAACGGGTGAATTTCACTAGTACTTCCTTATGCATGACACTTAACCCAAGTGCCGTGCTTCTTACTGTCATAATCAGTTCGTCGGGGTTGATGTGTTTGAGCATGTAGCCGCACGCTCCTTGATTCATGGCTTGTACGACGGAATCCATCTCTTGACGTCCTGTTAATATGATAATTTTGGACTGGGGAAACTGCTTATGAATTTGTCCTGTCAGCGCAATACCATCTACTCCCTGCATATGAATGTCCAGAATGACTACCTCGGGCTGATGCTGCTGACAAAGCTGTAATGCGCTCTTGGTATCGAAGGCGAAACCTGCCACTTGGATATCGTCCGCTTTTTCCAATATGGATTTAATGCCTTCTACTAAAAGCCTTTGATTATCAATCAAAACCACCTTTATCACAAAAAAATTCCTCCTCATCATATCGTACTGAGAAGTCCTGTTATCATCTTGTCAAACTCGCCTCATCTCCTTCACTTGTTCTTAAACAGCATGCATTAGATTGGTTCATGAAGACTATCCCCCCTTTATTCCGAGCGTGCTCCTATTATAAGGACTACTCTTTCATTTTTCTATCTCTATTGTTACTTACCTTGCATTATTGTTAGTTTTTGCCTGCTTGAAATGAGAATTTCTTAGTATTTGATGACTATGTCGAAAAATGAAGGTTGAACCTCCTCCATCACAGAATGTAAAGGCGACAATAAAAACATCGAAGAGGAGTTCATCACATGACTTGGATCAACCAACTAAGCGTTCGAAAGAAAATGACAACGGGATTTGCTTGCGTACTGGTTCTGCTACTCGCGATTTCGTCCTTTGCCTTACTGCGTATGGAATCGATTCGCGCCCAGTATACGGATACGATCGACCGCATTTTGCTTTCGCAGCTGAAAGCCCAGCAGGTAAAAACAGATGTAATTGATATTAATAACGGAATTCGCGGATATCTCTTGTTTAATGATGAAGCACTAATGCTCAAAGCCAATGAATCGCTCAAACACATGCAAACAACCTTGATGGAGCTAGACGGCCTGCTCACTGTGGAAGAAAATAAGCAGCTTCTCAAAAATATAGAAAGTTCGATCAAATCTTATGAGTCCGTTATCTTTGAGATTTCTAATGTTGGCAAATCGGACCTGGAAAAGGCAAAAGCTGCCGCTGTTAACGGACGTGTTCATTTAGATAAAGCTACAGAGCTCTCAGACGCACTCGTAGCTAACCAAAATGAATATGCCGATGCTGCAAAGCAGCAAATTGAAGCATCCGTGAATACGAACATCACCATCGTGACCATTCTTGCGATTCTTGCACTTATTCTCGGTATCATTACATGCATCATTGTCTACCTATCCACCAGCACGATCGTCAAGAGAATCGGCTCGTATTCCAATCAAGTGTTTGCCAGCTCTCAGGAAATTATGGCCAGTACAGAGGAAATCGCCAATGGCAATCAAACCCAAGCCAGCTCCGCAGAAACATCCAGTGCTATGGTAAATGAAATGACACATGCCGTACAAAGTGTTGCCGTTCATTCGGAACGTGCCAGTGTAGCAGCTGAGCAAGTGGTTGAATTGGCGCAAACCGGCAATGATATGATTGATGCAACCATTGCGGGCATGAAAGCAATCTCTACGAAAATTGAGGAGCTGTCCGTTCGCTCGGAAAAAATAGGCGATATCATCGAAGTAATCGACGAAATTGCAGACCAAACCAATTTGCTCGCTTTAAATGCAGCTCTAGAAGCAGCTCGGGCCGGCAATGCAGGCAAAGGTTTCGCGGTCGTCGCAGATGAAGTACGCAAGCTGGCTGAACGAAGCAGTCATGCGACCAAGGAAATCGCGGATTAATTAAATCGATCCAGCACAATACACATGAGGCTGTAGTCGCTGCAAAATCCGGAGATGATGCATCCGCTAAGGCAGGAGCCGCTTTTGGAGAGATTAGAAGGACCATTCAGCAAACAGCTTCCAGCATTGCGGAAATTGCCGCTGCTTGTGAAGAGCAGGCCAGCCAAAGCACGGAGGTCCAAACGAATATTCAAAGCATCGCTGCTGTAATTGAAGAAACTGCGGCTGGAGCTGAGCAAACGGCTTCCTCTACGACAGAGATGGTAAAAATGGTAGAAAATATGAACCAATTGATCACCAGATTGTAGGTTGTGACCATGATGGAAGAAGCCGTGCAAGATCAGTATGTTGAATTCGTCGTCAATCAAGTTACCTACGCCATGACTATTCACCATATCCATGAGATCATCCGAGTGCGGGAAATGACGCACATTCCGAATCACAAACCATTTGTCAAAGGTGTCATTAATCTTCGTGGTCAAGTACTTCCCGTTGTGGGTCTCCGCGAGCGGATGGGACTGGATCGAGGCGAGACTACATCCTTGTCCAGAATACTTATTTTAGATGTTCAGGGTGAAATGTTCGGCGCTATTGTGGATCAAGTTAATAGGGTGACTGAATTGCCCAGCATTGTCCCGCCGCCAGAATATGCCGTTCAGGAGAGTCACGACTTAATTGCCGGCATTGCCCAAGAGAAGAATGTGCTGATCCATATTCTTCAAGCAGAGCGCATCTTTGTAGAAACAAATTCAAGGTAAAGCAGGTGTAGTTCCTTGTCCGATTATGATATGTCCGAATATCTGGCCGTGTTTCTCTCCGATATGGAGGAGCATCTTTACTTGTTCGAGGATGCACTGCTGCAGATGGAAAAGCATGGTGCAGACACTGAAAGGATTACCGTTATTTTCCGTGCCGCTCACTCCTTGAAAGGATCGTCGGCAGCGATGGGCTTTGATCAAGTTACACAGCTTACGCACCGTATGGAGGATATACTGGATCGCATCCGCAGCGATCAGCTGACGATTGATGCGCAAGTCATCCATATTTTGTTTACAAATCTTGATCTATTGACACATATGAAGGATACGATTCAAAAAAACGAATCATTGAATCAAGTGCCTACCGATGAGAATTATTCGTCAAATGGATCAACTATTAAATCAAAGTGCACACGTGAACACCACTGAACAAAGCAGGATTCAGTCTGGAATCAATCCGTTATGGGACATGAACGAAGAAGAGATTCAACGGATCCTGCAGGCCATGCAGCAAGGGGAGCAATTGTATGCCATCCACATTCGTTTGCGCGATGATTTGCCTCTGCCGCTGGCCCGCATGCATGTCATCATGAACGAATGTCATGCGCTTGGCAAAGTAGCCAATACCCACCCTAGTATAGATGACTTGGAGATGAATGCTTCTGAGCTGCAGATCCTGTTAACCAGTTCACTCAAGGATAGTGAAATCAGGGAAAGGGTTTTTCTGGACTCCGATATTTCATCTTATACGATAGAGCTGCTTGATTCTTTTCCGCTCATGGAGCAGGATCCGACAATTAACGAAGCAGATCGCATTGCGGAGCAAACAAGCAAATCGTTACCGACTAAGCAGCAGACCGCGCCAGATAAAAAAGAATAAAACCATCCGGCTGGATGTTGAGCGCTTAGAACAGCTCATGAATACACTCAGCGAGTTAGTTATCTACCAAACCCGCAACGTCCAGATTAGCAAAGATCTCGCGAATACGCTTCAGGGGAACGATGCCATTCTCGATCTCACGGAGAACACCGCGACGATGTCCAAAGTTATAGGAGAGCTTCAGGAGCACGTGATCAAAACAAGGATGCAGCCTGTTGAGAATCTGTACAGCAGACTTCCCCGTATGGTGCGAGATGTCTCCCAAACGCTTCAAAAAGAAGTGGAGCTTATTCTGGAGGGCGGAGAAACAGAACTCGACCGTACCGTTTTGGAAGAAATTAGCGATCCGATCATTCATTTGCTTCGCAATTCGCTAGATCATGGGATCGAGGACGCGGAGCTGCGCGCTCGGCGAAATAAACCGGCTAAGGGATGGATAAGGCTAAAAGCTGCGCAGCAGGAGAACCATGTAATATTAACGATCTCCGATGACGGCGGAGGGATTGATCCCGAGAAAATCAAGAATACCGCGGTGGATAAAGGGGTCATCACCTCACAGGAAGCCGCTCAACTGACCGACCAGCAAGCGATTCAGCTTATTTTCGCTTCTGGATTTTCAACAGCTAAGCAAGTAACCGATATATCCGGCAGAGGTGTCGGGATGGATATTGTAAGGAGCCATATTGAAAAGCTAAACGGCATCATCGAGATTCATTCTGAAGTCGGCAAAGGCACAGAGCTGCATATTCGTTTACCGCTTACTTTGGCCATTATTCCGGGAATGTTATTCAAGCTGGGAGATCATACCTTCGCATTATCCATGAACAGCGTTCTCGAAATTATTAATATCCGGTATGATCAGATTGAAGAAGCCGCAGGAAAGCAGGTGTTTCGCTACAGGGACCATTTCCTGCCAATCCGCTTTATTCAAGAGGATTTTGCTCTGCCTAGAGACTTTCAAGACAAGCGCGTGATGAAGGTCATCGTAGTCGGGATCTCGGAGAAACGTTTTGGCATCCCAGTCACAGAGCTGATCGGCTTTCAGGATATCGTAGTTAAACCGATCAGCGAACGTGTTCAAAAGAAAGACATCATCTCCAATGCCACCATATTGGGGAATGGACATGTTGCTTTAATTCTAGATGTTGCTGGGATGTATGCTACCATCTAGCTGTACACTCAAGAAATTCTCCAGTAGCACGTGCAGGAGTGATCCCTATCGACAAAATAGAACCCTAAGCAGCAGCTTAGGGTTCTATTTTGTCTTACAAAGACTCTGTGAGCAGTAAATTAATCAGGTAGATCTCTTCGCTGGAGTCATCTTCATTTTTTACAATTTGCACCGCAGCCGGTGGCAGAGAGTGTGAGGGTTGCAACGAGGGTTAGCGATGCGAGGCTTTTCAATCGGGTCATAGTCTTCTTGTTCTCTCCTTCAGGTTTATGCTTCAGATTGTATCATTTCCAGGAAATAAAAACTGTTACGTTTATTACACTTTTGAAAAGTTTATGGTGCAGGGGGGACCAAAGGATTTCCGAAACGTAAAAAAGCCCTAATGCAATGTGTGTTTTGCATGTAGGGCTCTCATCATAGGTTGATTTTAAGGAAGAATGTTGCCTGCCGCGCGATAAATTTCGTACCATTCCTGGCGGGTCAGATTCACATCGCTTGCCTTGCAGCAATCCTTCAGACGTTCAATGTTCATCGTACCTGTTACTGGCTGCATACGGGCAGGATGGCGTAACAGCCAAGCGATGGCGATCGTCGTATTACTTACTTCGTATTTGGCCGCAATCTCATCAATGGCTTTGTTCAGCTCCGGGAATTTCTCGCTGCCAAGAAACACTCCTTCAAAGAATCCGTACTGGAACGGCGACCAAGGCTGGATGGTGATGTCATTCAGTCTGCAGTAATCGAGGATGCTTCCGTCTCTGTTTACTGCAGATTCGTTTGCCATATTCACGTTAATTCCGTTTGAAATCATGGTAGCGTTCGTTATACTGAGCTGCAATTGATTTGCGATAAGCGGCTGTTTGACCGACTTTTTCAGCAGTTGAATTTGCAGCGGATTTTGATTGGAAACGCCGAAGTGACGAACTTTGCCGAGCTCTCCAGCTGGTCAAATGCCTCAGCTACCTCATCCGGCTCAACTAACGCATCCGGACGATGCAATAACAGCACATCCAAATAGTCGGTTTTTAAGCGCTTCAAAATGCCGTCTACCGACTCCAAAATGTGCTCTTTCGAGAAATCGAACATTCCTTTGCGGATACCGCATTTGGATTGCAGAATCATGTTACTGCGAATATCCGCGTTCATACCAATAGCATCTGCGAAAATCTCTTCACAAGCGCCGCCGCCATATATATCAGCATGGTCGAAGAAATTAGCTCCGATCTCCATGGCACTTTTAACAAAACGCTCAGCCTCTTGCTTATTAAGTGAATTAATCCGCATACAGCCCACAGCAATTACAGGGACTTGCAGTTCGCTTGTTCCTAATTGAATCGTTTTCAACACGATGAATATCCTCCCTTATATCTTGCAGGTTGTTGGCATTTCTATGTCCTTTTCCATTGTCCCACAAACGGATGCTTGTTTCAACAAACGCGCGTTCACAAAAAGAAATAAACATCTAGAAAGGTTAGCGTTATAGGTAAAAAGCCCGACCACATCTCAGTCGAGCTTCTTACCTGATGATCTATCTATGAAACAAGCAGCGTCCATTCCGAGCCTGGAAGCTTCACCTGCTCTGACCCGCTAAGCCGAATGGTGCGGAGCGGATGGCTGCTGATGCTGATGGTTAGCACCGGCACGGCGTATTTTCCAAGAAATCAATATCTTATAGAGGGAAGGAACTACAACCAATGTCAGCATCGTTGAATAGATGAGACCAGAGATAATCGATACTGCCATCGGCCGCCATAAGCTCCCTCCGGAAATCGCCATCGGCATTAACCCGCTTACTGCGGTTGCAGCTAGTCAGCAGAATCGGCCGCAGCCTTGCTTTGCCTGCTTCTACTATAGCTTCATTTAATTCAAGTCCCCGCTCTTCTATCGCCTGCTCCACGAATTCCACCATGACGATTCCGTTTCGCACAACCATACCCGATAAACTCACAACGCCCATGAGCGCCATGAAGCCAATCGGAGCTCCCGTTAGGAACAGTCCGATAAGTGCGCCGCCCACCGCAAGATAGACAGTCGATAGAATCAATACCGGCGTTGATAAGGAATAGAACTGCATCGCAATGATCATGAAGATCAGGAACAACACGACAATAGACAATTTACCGATGGATGCAAACGACTTATCTCGCTCCTCATTCTCACCGCCGACGTTGATGGAATAGCCGTCAGGAAGCTTCATCGCATTCAGCTTAGGCTGCAAAACCTTCATTACATCAGCAGGCAGAGCCCCTTCTGTATACGATCGCACTGTGACCGTACGCATCAGGTTGTAGCGCTGCACTTTGGAGAGCATCTCTCCTTTTCCAAGGAGACAAATTCTTTCAAAGCATAAAGCTTCCCAGTCTGTGAAGGAACGAGAACATTCGCTACAGAGGGTCTGCCGCTTGCCCTGAAGAACTGTGATCCGTGTACATCGTAATATCAATCAATCGGTTATCCAGCTGCATATCCGAAACCTTAATGCCATCCGTTGCCAAGCGCACCGTCGCAGAAAGATCTTTATCCGTAACGCCGAAATAGTTCGCTTTATCCTTATCCAGAACCATCTGTACCGTAGGCGTCGGATTTCCGATATCATCGGAAATATCCACCGCTCCCTTGATCTCATGCAGCATCTGCTGTACCTGGTTAGACAGTTGTTTCAATTCATTCTGGTCCGTTCCGCTAATGCGAATAGCAATTGGTGCCCCTACAGGTGGACCATTCTCCAGCTCGCGCGGAGTAATCTGAACTCCTGGATACAGAGCAGTCAGTCCTTTACGCCAGGCTGCGACCAGCTCCTCTGTTTTCACCTTCTTCATATCGACAATCGCCAGCACTTGACCTACGCGGCTATCGAACTTATCTACTTCCGTATAGTAAAATTTGGGAGCTGTACGCCCTGCATACGACGACACCTCCTTTACCCCAGGCTGCTGCTGAATCCAGGCGCCGATCGCATTGGTCGTGTCCGTTGTATCCGCAAACGTGCTTCCAGTGGGAAGCTCAATATCCACAAGCATCTGCTCCCTCTCCGCAGGAGGAAATATTGGACGCCGAGCAGCGGCAATAAGCCAAAGCTCGAGGTCCCGACAGCCATGGCAATGATACCCGCCAAAAGCGGCTTACGCATGATGCCTCTCAGGCTCTTCTCATAGAAGATGCTGAGGCTGTAGAACTGGCGTCCCAACAGACCTGGATACCTATCCTGCATAGAGGATGCCGCTTTGCGATTTCGGCGCTGCAGCCGCTCTTGACCCCATTGCCGGACAATCGGCACGACAGTTAGGGACATCACCATCGATACGATCAGGGTGCTTGTAATCACAAGCGGAATCGGCCGGATGAAATCCCCGATATTCCCTTTGAGAAAATACAGCGGAAAGAACGCAGAAGCGGTAGCTATCGTAGCCGTTAAGATAGATACCCCCACTTCACGACTTCCCTTAAAGGCCGCATCGTGCGGGGAATCCCCGAGCTGCAGCCTGCGTTCGATGTTGTCATTCACAACGATTGCATCATCGACGAGAATTCCAAGCACGATAACGAGAGCCACGATGGAGATTTGATTCAAGTCGATGCCAAACAGCTGCATCGGAATTAGTCCGATTAAGATGGATAATGGAATCGCTGTTGAAACCAGAAGTGAGGTGCCCCACGTAAGTCCAAGCGAACACACGATAATGACTGCAATGATACCAATTAGAAGCTCTCTTCCAAGGTCCGAAAACAATTTGTCGACATTATCCTTCTGGTTAAAAGCAGAAACTAATTGCACTTCGCTTGGAAGCTGCTTCTTCAGGGAGATCATTTTCTCATCAATGCGGTCCTGCAGAGAAGGCACATCGACACCTTTTGCGCTTTGATAGCGATATCGATCGCCGGCTTGCCATTATAATAAATCCTCTGCTCCAGCTTTTTCGTGGATAATGCTACATCCGCCACGTCCTTCAGCTTGAGCGGAGGTCCTGCCCCGTCACTGCGGAATACGACAGTTTCCGCAACATCTTCCGCCGAGTCCCATTCCCCTGTCAGCTGATGGTACAGTCTTTGATTATTCTGGTCCAGTGTCCCGATCGGGACGCGCTCTCTAGACGTTTGCAGCGCCTGGGCGATCAGTCCCCAGTTCAGCCGGTACTTCTCCAGCTTCGCAGGATCAAGCTCGACCTTGATTTGCTGATCCGGCAGCCCGATTACTTCAACGCTGCTTACACCGGAAACCGTTCGAAGCTGCTCCTTCCAGTTCTCCGTAAGTGCCCTTAAGCTTTCAAACTGCTCCGGTTTGTCTACGACCAAGTGAAGAATCTGCTCGGAGATTTCCGTGATGTTCGTATTAATTTCCGGTTTCTCTGCATCATCAGGCAAATCCGCTTCCGCTGATTGCAGCTTCTGGCGAAGCGTATCCCAGGATTGCTTCGTATCCGTTCCCGGCACAAGTTCAACGAGAATCGACGAGACGCTTTCCTGCGAAGTGGATGTAACTTTTAAAATATTATCCATCTCATTGATGTGATCTTCCAGCTTCTTCGTTACGAGCTGCTCTACTTTATCGGGAGCTGCCCCCGGATACAAGGTCCGTACGCTTGCTACCGTTGCTGTAATCTCCGGATTTTCCCGCTGCTGGAGCCCGCTAAAATTGGCGATGCCGACCACGATGGCTATCAACATAAACAATAACGTAATTTTACGGTATTTCAGCGCCCTTGCGATCATAGCACTCTTCCTTCCGTCACGACTTGCATTCTTTACCGACTGTCATATCATAAATCATTTGGGTGACGACCCTTGAGATCTTGCTAATGTCTTCATCCGTCGCATCCCGCAAGATGACGTACTGCATGCATGTTTCATTCATCATACCGTTGATCGCGCTTGCGGCAACCTGATACTGGAACTGGTCATACTCGGGAAATAAATGAAATTTCTTAAAAAGCTTGATAATAATGCTTAATAAGCTCTCATCACATTCAGCCGCCACCCGCTGCGCTTCAGCAAATTGGGAGGAGCCGTGAATCCGCATCATATACACAATCGCTTTGTGTTCTCTATACAAGCTCATACAGCCTGAGATCGTCTCGTAAAGGCGCTGCTTCAATTCGTCTTCAGACATTTCCGGAGAGACGTGATCGGCAAAAATATGATCGATCTGATGAATCATTCTCTCGTTGGTCTCTTTAATAATTGAAGTAAAAATGCTCTCTTTCGTTTGAAAATATAAATAAAACGTTCCTTGGGCGACGCCCGCTTTTTTGACAATGTCGGAAATTTTTGTATCGTAATACCCGTTTTCCGTAAACATTTCAACAGCCGCTGCCAACAGCTTCTGTTTGGTTAGCTCGTTATCCTTTGGCATAGGTCCTCCCATTTATGGCTGCGAGACAGAGACTTTCTCCCCGTCCTGCAATCTAAGCTGTCCTTCGGTTACGACTTTATCGGTTGCTTCCAGACCGGAAGTGATTTCCAGCTTGCCGTCTTTTTCTTTGCCTGTCTTGACGACACGCTTTTGCGCTTGATCACCGCTAATCACGTAAACAAAGACTTGACCGTTCTCCCGAACAACCGCCTCGCTGGGGACTGCCAATGACTCGATGGTGCCGGATTGATTGATCTGAAGCTGGACTCTGCTGCCTGGTTTCAGCTTCCCCTGCTCGTTATCCGCTTGGAGCTGCAGCTCGAACGTTTTGGTTTGTAAATCAGCTGTGGAAGAGAGATAAATTACTTTACCGGTAAAAGACTCTCCCGTTGCGGGATCCGTAAAGCTCAGTTCTTCCTTATTCTGCAGCAATTGCCAATAAGCTTCCGTCAGGTTTGCTTTGATCTTCACCGGATTTTGCTGCTGTACCTTCGCTAGCTGAAGTCCCGGCTGCAAGGTCATTCCGACCTCTGCAGGCATGTAGGTGAGCACACCGCTGATCGGTGCTTTAACCGTATAATAGGATTGCGTGCGCTCCCATTCTTCCTGTGAGATCTGAGCTTGCTTGAGCTGGTATTCCGCTTGGCTGAGAGGATTGCTTGTTTCGAGCGTCTTCTTCTTGTCCTGAAGGATCTCTAGATCCATTTTAGCCTGATCCAGCTTGGTCTCCATCGATGTCAGATCCCTTTGCTCACCGATACCTTCATCAAAATTGTTGCGCATTCTTGCGTAATCCCGCTCAAATCCGAAATAGACAGCTCCGCTTTCGCAATAGAGAGATTGATCTCTTTTTTGCTGTCGGCCAAATCCCGTTTCGCTTTGTCATACTGTTCGTTCGCCGCCTGCAGCGCTGCGTCTACCTTTTCCTTTTCTCGGGCGATATCCGTCTGATCAACCTCCAGAATCGCGTCATCCTTATTAACGGAATCTCCGCGTTTCTTAAGAATGTCAACCACATCGCCGCTGACTTTAGCTACGACATCAAGCTCAACAAAAGGAATGACGTCGGCCGCCAGCTCTGCGCTGTCTTCCCACTTCATCTTCTGTACATCGCTAACCTTGACCACTTTCGGCATAGCTGCCACAGGCGTCTCGGAAGCTGTCCCTGCAGGCGCTGCGCCGCATCCAGAGACGGTTAACATGATGGCTATCAGGGCTATGATAGCGGTATTTCGTTTGGTGTACATGACTTCCCCCACTCTCCCTCAAATCCGTGACTGACTGATCAGTCATATCATAGCAGAGTGTTCATTTCTTGGCAATTGTCTGGTAAAAGATGACGGCACATTGCCTCTATATCCGTCATCAAATGTTCAAAATTGGAAAAGAGCCTGCTCTTATGAGCAAGCTCTTTTTATGGATCAAGCAATGGCCGTTACGTACTTCAGTAGATTTTCTCCGAGCGCCGGTGAAAGGAGCACTCCGTTGCCCCTTTATCGACAGCCTCAGCCCACACCTTACTTCACCGGCCGACTCCAGAGGAGAGCCCCTCCCTTCTGTTCATAAATGAACAGCTCACCGTCTTGCATCTCGGCATAGGGAGCAGCCTGCCAATCGGCTGATGTCGACTCGCAGCCGGAGCCGTTCGGCGAGCCGAATACAGCCGTCACCAACCAGGTGACGCCCGGCTGAAAAGACATCCGCACAGTAGGGATGACCGTGCGCGGGTGCAGAATGTTCGTGTTCGCCTGAGGCTGCACGAGCTCTGCCGCTCCGCTGCCTGCAAGGAGCTTCACTCCGCTGGCGCCAAGCTCATTGTACGCGAGGAGACTGTCGTCAGCGCGCACAAGCTCCAGCGGTCCGGTTGACTGACGGCCGCTGTCGATGCCAAGGGCATAGCCGCCGTCCGCTCCGTCTAAGGAGCGAACCGAGTCGATGCGATGCACGCGGATGTGCCACGGCGCTCCGGGCAGCAGCCATGTTTGGACCTCGACATCGGACCAAGGCTTCCACCGCGCGAAGATGGTGCCATAATCATCAATATGAGTCTCCTCGCACTTCCTCTTTACTCTGTATAGGTTGTCTCCTTCGCTCAGGGCCAGCATCGAATCGAAAGCGCCCTGCACAATCCCCCACTCGGCTCTCGGCACACTAAAGCCAAATGCCGTAGAATAGACGAATTTCTCATATTTGGCAGAAGTATGTGTGTGTTCATTCGTGGACAAGTGTCCCGAATTAAACGCGAACACATGCGCATTCTGAGCAGGAGCCTTGTCCTGAGCCATAGGCGATCTGCAGATCACCAGATGCGCCGCTTTCTGGACTGATTTCGCCGGCAGCTCCGGTATAGGCAGCTCCTCAGCACTCCAGTATGGATGCGCGTCCGGCAGAGCCAGCAAGAGGAAAGACTTCATCGCCCAGTAAGGCGAGCCCGGAGCGTTATAATTTTCAGCCATAACCAGATTGGGGTACGCATAACCGATGGTCAGAACACCATCCGCTTGAAAAATAGGCTGTGAAAACCACCAGCGTAAATGTCGATTGATCATCCCTTTCATCACGCCAATAGGGAAAGCCTCCACACCGGCAAAAACCATCGCACTCCAAAACGCACATTGCGAGAAACGGTAAGCAAGGCTGCGGCCATACGGCAGAGCGCTTCCCTCGTCCGCAAACCAATGAATGAATTGAGAAGCAAACTGGACTGCGCGTTCTTTATATAAAGCAGATCGATCAGGATCCTCCTGCTCCATAAACTTAGCGTAAACTAGACAATAAAAGTGAATCGCAAACGGCACATAATAGTCGCTATGGCCGCCTACTCCATCCGAATACCAGCCTTCTTCCAAATAGAAGCGTTCTACTTGGACTAATATTTCATCCATCAGATCGCGGCGGTATGGCATGCCCGCTTGCTGGAAGCCCAGCTGCACCATAACTCGAAACAGGAGCCAATTGCAATCGTACAAATGATGATCGTTAATTTGACTCAGCCAGCTGACGAGCCGCTCCATTTCTTGTTCATTCAGCTTTTCCTTCAGCTTATCAGGAGTAAGTGCCACCATTAATCCAAACGCGGCCATCTCAACTAACCTCTGATCGTAATGGTTCACCTGCCCCCAATAATTCTCATGTTCGGGATTTGTTCCGTTTCGTATTCCTTCTATATACGTATCCCATAGATCGCTTTCGCCCCCGCCTGCCAGCAGAGGAGCAAGCCCCCATAAGATGCGTGAAAAGCCTTCCAAACCTGCGACTTCATCCGCATAGCTTGTACCTGTGTGCCCAACATACAGCCTGGTTGAGTCTGAACTGTAGTACCTCTTGAGTGGATCGGTCAGCTCCTGAAATGCACGCTGCCAATCTTTTTTCGTTTGTAACGGGTTCTGTGTGATCGGCAGCTCCCAGCCTTTCGCCATCGTCATAAACCTCCATCATCTTTGGACTATGAACCGATTATACGAGAATCGGGGCGGTTTGTATCACATCTTGGGTAAGTAGTCAAAATAGTCGGATGAAGATCAAAATAACGTTAAAAAACCGTTAAACACTCACTTTTTAACGTGAGTCCTAACGGTTTTGCTTTGACACATAATTACTTCTGAAGTATAGACAAGCTTATCTTACTTATATGGATCTATCGTTTGGATCGTACCGTCCTCATGATAAGTCAGCTCGGTATATTTTACGCAACGCTTATGGTTCACTCCGTCGGACAACGAGCAGTCATGGTAGAATAAGTACCATTTATCCTGGAATTGAACGATGGAATGATGAGTCGTCCAGCCGATGACCGGAGTCAGGATTGTCCCTTTGAATACATAAGGTCCCTCCGGATTTTTACTCATACCGTATACCAGGCAGTGTGTTGTTCCAGTTGAGTAGGACAGGTAATAGTACCCGTTGTATTTATGCACCCACGGACCTTCAAAGTATCTGCGGTCCTCATCGCCAGCAGTGATAGGATTGCCCTCTTCATCGACAATGGAGATTTCTTTAGGCTCGGTTTTAAATCCAAGCATATCGTCAGTAAGTTCAGCCATTCTTGGTCCTAATGCAGGAGCATTCAAAGCCGGACCTTCCGCGCCTTCTACAAAAGTGCCGGTCTGCCATTTTTCCAACTGGCCGCCCCATAGCCCGCCGAAGTACATGTACGCTCTGTTGTCGTCGTCCACTAGCACCGCTGGATCGATACTGAAGCTTCCAGGGATGTAATTCTCTTCAGGCTTGAAAGGACCGGATGGCGATTTGCTTGTTGCTACGCCGATTCTGAAGATTCCGTCATGGTCGCGGGCCGGGAAAAATAAGTAATAGGTGTCGTTCTTAAAAGCGGCATCCGGCGCCCAAAGCTGCTGCTTAGCCCATGGAATGTCTCTCAAGTGAAGCGCTTCCCCATGATCAACACACGGTGAGTCAAAATTTTCAATAGAAAGCACATGATAATCTTCCATCGCATATTGGTCGCCATTGTCATTGGAAGGGCCGTCGTGATCTAGGTCGTGGGATGGGTATATGTATAGTTTTCCTTCAAATACATGCGCAGACGGATCTGCCGTATAGATATGCGTGACTAAAGGAGTCTTGGGTTGTACTTGTTTGTTGTTATCCATAGGTATCATTATCCTTCCACCATTTAAGTTAGTTTATTCATTAAACTTACAATCTTATTATAACATTGTTGCGCTTACATTCAAGTCATTCCCCAAAAAAAGAAAGCCATCCGAAGATGGCCTTCGAGCCGCAGTCTATTTAACCGCACCCTGCGTGAAGCCGCTGTAAATATATTTCTGAAGCGCGACGAACAAGATCGCCGTAGGAGCAATAATGATCATCACCGCGGCACAGATCGTTTCCCAATGCGACCCGAACGGACCTTTGAACGCGAACAGTGAAGTTGAGATCGTCCTCAGACTGGGGTCCGGCATATAGAGAAATGGGATATAAAAGTCATTATAAATTCCGATACCTTTGATAATCGTCATGGTGACGATGGCCGGGGTAAGCAGCGGAAAGATGATTTTTGTAAAAATCGTAAAATAAGAAGCCCCGTCTATCATCGCGGACTCATCCAGCTGGGAGGAAATATTATCCATAAACTGAATGAACACATAAATACCGATAATGTCCGTCCCCATATAGAGCACAATCGCAGCCCCCATACTGTTAAACAGACCGAGCCAGTGCACGATTTGGAAGGTAATGACTTGTGTCGTGACACCTGGAATCAAAGCGGCAAATAAGAATGCAGCCATGATAGCGCCGCGCCCGCGGAATCGAAACCGTTGGAGCACATAGGCAATCATCGTTCCGATGAAAATATTTCCCAGAATGGCTACGACCATGATGATCAGGGTATTTTTGAAGCCGGTGAGCATCTGACCTTTCGTAAACGCTGTGACATAGTTATCAAAGTTCAGCCAGTGCATAGGCGGAGTCAGCGCGCTTGTATTATGGTATTCCATAGTGTCCTTGAAGGAAGCAAAGAGTACGACGACCAGCGGAGCCAGCGCCCCAAACACGCCAATTATTAAGGTAAGATACTTGAGTGTAGTCAGTGAACCGTATTTGAGCTTATGCACGCCTACTTCTCCTCCTTAATAAACGTCTTTTGAATGAGTGTCACCAGAATGACGATAAGGAACAGCACAACGGCCATCGCTGACCCCATCCCGTATTTGTTATATTTGAATGTGGTTGTAACCGTCTGAATGACAAACGTGTTACTTCCGTTCGAGCCGCCGGTCATAATATAAGGAATTTCGAAGGGCGCAACGGAGCCACTTATTGACAAGATTACGGTAATCGCAACAATTCGCCTGATACTCGGCAAAATAATATATCTGAATTGATGCCATCTGTTGGCACCATCAATTTCAGCAGCCTCATACAAATCCGACGGAACGGAGCTAATCGCTCCAATCATCAGGATCAGGTTAAAGCCTAGATATCGCCATACAGAGGCGCCGACCAAGGATATATTAATGATGTCCGGATTCAGCAGCCATTTGGGCGGATTCGTTATTCCCATGAAGCTAAGAATGGTGTCCAGTGTCCCTTCAGGTCTGAAAAAGAACAGAAAAATCAACCCTACTGCCACACTATTGATCATGCTCGGAAAGAAAAATACACCTTTGAAAAAATTTCTGCCTCTCACCGCAAAACTGAGAATGGTGGCGAAATATAACGCAATAGCCAGCTGAACGAAGCTTCCGAGAAAATAATAAATACTGTTGATAAAGCCCTCGTAATATTTCTCATCCGTGAAGATCGTGATGAAATTATCAAATCCTACCCAGTTGTAGGTCGGAGACAAGCCGTTCCAATCCGTAAATGAATATTTAAACATGCCGAGGACAGGAATATAAGAAAATGTAACTAGCAGCATAATCGGGATGATGGAAAATAATGCGATAATGACAATACGCTGCGCTCTATAGCTAAGATTGGATAATCTAAACATCCCCTTCTACCTCCGCCCTTATCAGATTCCAAGCACGAAAGGGAAAGTACATGTGCACTTTCCCCTAAGTGTACTCTCTATACCGTTATTTCTTGTAATTCGCAGGAATCAGCTTTTCCCACGATTTATTCCATCTTGTATCCAGATCTTTCATAATGTCCTCGAAGGATTCGTCCCTGTTGCCGATCGCGGATTCAATCAAGCGCTTTTTAAAGTCAGGGTTGTGAATCCCTACTTCAGAGTCGTTATCAATTTTGGTCAAAATACCGTTCAGATCATCCGGTCCCGGAGTGGATACTTCCATGGTAACCCCGAGATCCTGGAAGCCTTTTAACAGCTCAGGAATTTGCAGAGGCAATTTGGCACTGAAGCCGCCTTGATACTTGGAAGCATAATCGGAGGTGTCGACGACCCAATGAATGAAGGCGTTCGCTGCTTCTTTGTTTTTACTATGAACGTTAATCGACCAGTTATAGTCTGCAGCTAATGGCGCGGACAGCTTGGCAGCATTCGTAGGGAACGGCATGTAGCCGATGTCTTGCGGGTTCGGACCGGCGCCTTGCATTTGCGTGATCGCCCAGGAACCGAGCACCATCGTTCCGATTTCACCGCGGTTCAGCATCCCTTTGGATGATTCCCAATCCGTAGTTGTCGGATCTTCTTCAATTAAGCCCTGCTTGGCTACGTCATACATGAGCTTGAAAATATCGTTGAAAGGCTTGCCCGGCGCCCATGGATGAGGATCCTGCAGGACTCCCAGGTTTGGATAGTTAGGATCACCGGAAGCAGGCTGTAAATAATCGGCCCATTGGCTGAGCGTCCAGTCATCTTTATAGTTTGTGTAAAGTGGTACCGCTTTCGTATTGTCTTTGATTTTATGCATAGCAGCGAGGAACTGCTCCGGTGTTTTTGGTACTTCCGTTACGCCGGCATCCTTAAACACTTTTTTATTGTAAACGATTCCCAGTGTATTGATGGCCATCGGGAGACCGTAGTACTTGCCTTCGAATCGGTGAGCGTCGATCTGCGAATATTTCGCTTTATCAGCTTCATAATCGCCAAGCGGCTCAAAGAAATTAGGAAAATCCTTAGGCTCAACGTTATTAGGGATCAGCAGCACGTCACCGTAATCCGAAGTATTCATGCGGATCTTAATATTATTTTCGTAATCCTGGACAGCTTCCCATTTTACTTTGATATCAGGGTAAACTTTATTAAATTCTGCAGTAAATTCATTTTGCAGTGTATCCACAATATCCGTACGCTGCGTGAGCACAGTGATTGAGCCGCTTGGCTTCTTATCTCCCGAGGCTGTCGCAGCGGCTGAAGCTGCAGGCGATGCGGCATTTGTAGCTGCAGGCGAATTTGTAGCGCTTTCATTGTTGCCAGTATTGCTGCCGCAGGCGGTTAGCATACCTGTAGCAAGTACGACCACCATCGGCAGCGTAAACATTGTTTTTTTCACTTGCTATTCCCCCTTGAAATTAAGTTATCGATTAAGTTACAAATTAACTATATGATGATATCGCTTACATGTCAATATTTACTTGTTGATTTGTTATTGTATTTTTAGTTGTTAGCACTAATAACTAACTATTTGTTGTTTGTATCGGCTTTTATGGGCAAATTAAAAAGCATGAGCTTATCGTTCTGGCTCATACTTGTTAAGTTACTTATATATTCCGCAAGTCCCGCACGGAGTCCCGATAGATGATCTTTCCTTTGACCGTTACTCGACCGTGTGAGCTGCTGCTGTCTTTGATTTTTCGCATCATCATGGATGCAGCCGATCGTGACATCTCTTCCATATTCACTTCCACGGTGGTTAGATTTGGTTGCGCCAGCGTTGCAAAGATATCATTATCGAACCCAACCACCGAACAATCCTCAGGGACACTGTAGCCTTGTTTTTGCAGCGTTGTCACCAAATGATAGGCAATCTGATCACAGTTGCATACGAATGCAGTCGGCATCTTCGCCGGCATCTTCAAATCAATGTACTTGCCCTTGTTGTCACGGTCCTTAATCACGTAATCTTCGGGAAATGAAATGTCGTGCTCAAGCATGGACTTATAGTAGCCAAGGAACCGATCCTGAATGCTGCTGGTCGCACGGATATCTCCGACAAAAGCAATGTCCCGATGTCCCAGCTTGATTAAGTAGTTCGTCAGGTCATAAACCCCGTAGAAGCTATCCGTAATCACACAGTCGACTTCAGGCTGGTCATTGTAAAAATCAAGCAGGACGACGGAAACTCCCGTATCCAGGAACATATCCATATATTGGATGTTAAGTTGGCCCAAAATAATAAAGCCGTCCACTTTTTTCTCGCGGTAAATTCTCGGCAGTACAAGCTCTTCCTCGTCTTCCACGCTCAGAATATGCAAGATGCCGGAGTAATCATATTCCTCCAGCACTTTATTTAATATTTGATAGAATTGCATGTAAAAAGCTTGGGTTGCTCCGGTGAACCGCTCCGGAATGATAATGCCGATATTATAAAACAGGCCTTCTTTCATCGACTTGGCCAGTGTGTTGAAGCGGTAGCCCATCTCTGCAGCCAAATCTTTAATTTTCTTTCTTAGCTCCTCGCTTACGCCTTCTTTATCGTTAATAGCCTTCGAAACGGTCACACTGCTTACACCGAGCCTCTCAGCTATGTCCCGCATCGTCACATTCTCACTCATAGGAAAGCTCACCCCCAGTTGCTAGGAAACTATGCCAAGTGTAAGATGATTAGCATAGTTATCGATAAAGTATGAGTTAACTCATACTCACCTTACTATGGTGGTCATATTTTGTCAAATGAGCTTGTAGGGGCCAGTCGATTACCATGGTATACATGAGATAAACGGCTTACTCCGTCCTTTAATGGCGAGTACGTTTATAAAAAAATATAAGCCGAATTATGGAGTGAAACTTATACATTCTTATATTTGGACAAAAGACCGCACAGCGTGATGAATCATCCATCAAATCGCTAGTGCGGTCTATGCATGGGAAGGTTACTCTGCGAGTATCAATCTTGCCAGCGCAGCCAGATCCTCCACATCAATCTTGCCGTCTCCGTTCAAATCTCCCTGCTTCACATCATTCCAATTCGCATCTGTAGAGACAGCGCCGTAAGCTTTAGCCACGATGGCAAGGTCGCCGACGCTAACCCTGTTATCATGATTGCTATCGCCAGGCATCCGCTGAATAACGGAATTGAGGAACGTATCTAGCGCAGTATGCAGGTTCGCGACTGCCTGCTCAACCTGAGCCTGCGTTGCTGCTGCATTGTCAACAATTTGCTGAGCGCTTGTAATAGCCGTTTGCAGCGCAGCTTTCGCCCCTGCTGGATACTCGCCTGCATGCGTACCTTCAACAGCTGCGTCGTGCTTCGTCTGAGCTTCTAGAATCAGTGCATTCAGTGCCGATTTGTCAATCTGGCTCACTTGGACGGAATACACAGCCCCTTCGAGCACTGCTTCGATTCCTTCTGCATTCGCCGTGGATAACCCGGACACTCTCACTAGAGCGGAGCCGCTTGCAGCCCCTTCTTTCACTTTAAAGGTCAGCTTCATCCAATTTGCATTCGGACTGGTTTGAGCTTCTCCAAAATGAACGCCAAGCAGACGTTCGGTGCCGGCATCGACCGCTTTATGGTCGACAATGACGAATTTGGACTCGTCAAGTGTATCTGCTGACACAAGCTCTACTTGCTGTGGATCGTACGTCACAGTGATATCTTCAGCCAATACTTGCTGGTCGACGTGGCTTAGTCCGTATGTGATTTCAAACTGAGAACCGGGGATTACTTGATCAGGTCCTGCCAGTACAGCACCAGCCGTAGTAGACGCTGCTTCGTTCACCTGTACTTCACTTACAGCGATATATCCTCCGTCAACAGTTGATGCCGTAATCCGTGCCGTCCCTTCACTCAAGGCCGTAACTTTGCCCGATTCGTCCACAACAGCAACTTCCTCATTGCTGCTTGACCATAAGATCGAAGGATTAGCGGCATTAGCTGGCTGAACTGCTGCCTGTAACTGCGCGTCCGAGCCTTTTTCCAAGACAACATGCTCTTGATCGACGGAAATACCGCTTACGGGAACATCCGCACTAGGCGTTTCAACTGTTGGCACCTGACTCTGCAGCAGATTGTACTCCGATTCTGTAACAGGAAGTACTGTACCGTGCCGAGGGCGGGATGGCAGTTCATAGTTAGAAGACATTGTCCAATTGCCCGAAGCTAAATCCGTTGTTTCAAAAGGTACGTACCCTCTGCCGCCAAATTCATCGATGAACAGATACCATTTGTTCTCGGTGTTGGATTTGAATACCGTCGGTCCTTCACCACGGCTGATGGACCCTTTGCCAACGCCTTCTTTTACCATTGTGAAATTCGGATCGAAGATAGAATTGCCCGCTTCCTCAAAAACAAACTTCCCATTTGGCGTAGAGGTCGAATTATTTCTCTCATCCTTCGTAAAGCGGTATACCTTACCGTCATTTTGGATCATCGTTGTATCAATCGTTGAATAGCCGTAATCCAAGTATTCAGCCGGCTCCGAGAATGTATAGAAGTCTCTGGTTTTTGCATACATAATCCGCTGATAGCTGCTGCCTGAATGCGCCGCATCATCGTAGATTTTGGATGCCCAGAAGACCACGTATTCGCCGGTAGAATGATCATATGCAATCTCAGGGGCCCAGGTATTGCCTGCTTCCGGCGGAGATACTTCGGCCATGCGCTGATTGGACCAATGGATCAGGTCATCGGATTCCCAAACCATAATGGATCGGCTACCAGCGGTTTGTGCACGCGTCCAGTCGCCGCTTCCGTACATTTTCAAATCGGTTGCGATCATGTAGAACTTATCGCCTTCAGGCGAACGCATAATAAACGGATCTCGAAGTCCTTTCTCACCTAAATCGGAAGTAATCGCAGGATTTCCTCCGTTAAGTTCCGTCCAATGCAGCGGGTCATTGCCTTGACTTCGGGCAAAATAAATTTGCTCGCCATTTGAGTAGCCTTCACCTGTGAAGTATCCAAACAAATAGCCTGAATACGCTTGGGAAGCAGGCAATTCCTTTACTTTTGCTGCAAAAGCCTTGGTAAGTACTGCCGCTCCTGAAGTGATCGTCGCTGTTAGCTTAATCGTCGTATCTCCGCTTCCGTTAGCAGGGCGGGTCACTTCACCTGTAGGCGTAATAACCGAAGGGTTCTCCGACTTCCACGTAATCACCGAACCGTTGCTTCCGGAAGTCGGAAGCGTCAAGTTGCCTCGCACATCGTCAATATGGTGAACCACCAAGCCTGCGGCGTCCAGAAGTACAGCTTCTTCTGCACTAGATTGGCGAATAACGGTAAACGTAAATGTTCGATTCACCGTATTCGTCCCATCCGTTACCGCTGCCGTGAGTGTAACCGTTTGATTGCCGTCCTCAAAGGCAGGACGATTAACAACGCCCGAGCTGCTGATCACGTTAGCTTTGTCTGAAGTCCAGGATATGGTCGTACCATAGCTTCCCTGTGTCGGTAAGCTAAGATTACTCATGATGCTTTCCGCATCCGTGTTCGTACCTAGTAGACCAGACTCGGTTAATTGATCGGCTGCGCTGTCCAAAGAAAGATGGTCCATCTTGGATATTTTCTGCTCGGCCTCTTCTTCCAGATTGGAGATTTGATCGGCGGATAAAGCGGTTTTGTAAATTTGAAAATCTGAGATCATGCCGCCAAAATAAGGGTCAGCTGAATAAAACGATTTGCCCAGAAAACCGCTTAGCCCGGTTGCATCCTTAATTTGTGCAAGTGTCATATCTCCAGTTGATCCCGTAGCCACCTGAACGCCGTCAATATACGTCGTCAGCGTTTTGTTAGAACCCGAAAGAACTGTAGTTACCAGTTTCCATGTGTTGGATGTTAGCGTCGGAGCTTTCGCTGATAGCTCATTTCTCCAACCATTCGTGGCAATACCGAACCGTGCTGTGCCGTCCGAATTATATTTAGGTGTAAAATATAAATAATTCGTGCTGGCTCCCGTTTGTCCTAGCGCATATACCCACTCCACGGGATTCTTGCCGCTCCAGTTGACTAGAGTAGAAACCGTGATATCCGTTAAATTGTCCAGGACTCCAGTAGGAATCGAGATATAGGAGCTCGTGCTGCCCCCAGTAAAGCTGATCGCGCCTGCTTCAGCGGTTTTCATCCAGGAAGCATTCTGCGGATTGACCCAGGTTCCGTCGTAATGTCCCGTCTGATCTTTCACCACAGAACCATTCAAATCTTTCATATCGTAGTGCAGGATAAGATCGGCATCAGTCGAAGTTTCCGCAGCGGACACGGACCCAGGTACAGCACCGATAACACTTCCGAAGGTTAACACCGTAGCTAACAGGGTAGTGAAACTCTTTTTCATAGGGATCCTCCCAGGTATGTAGTTGTCAGGTCTTCTTGAGGCTCAACTCGATAAAGATGTATCCTCTCCCCTCATGTATACGATTTCAATTGATACAATTCGTATCTTTCATTTCATAAACTTACACCCGCAGAGACGATAAATCAATAGAAAAAATTTCAGAAAAACTAGAAAAATTTGAGGTGCTGGACACGTTCTTGGAATCTAAATCCAAGGCTACAAAATAACCCCAATAAATAGAGCGTTAGCTGTATCTAACCAGATTAATGTACTTTGCGGGAAGTCTCAAAATTTAAGAAAAAGCCGTTTCAGGCTTTTCTACCTGAAAACGGCCTCTAATATTTAAGCACACAGACTGGAAAATTCAACTGCCCCTTCTTCTCCATCCGAACACCCGGACGTGCACGATCGCCTTCGTCACCCAATGCGTTATAACATACAACAAGATAAAGAGCAGGATTAAGGGCTTGAATAAAAACCATGCCACAATCCAGGCGAGCCAGATTTGCCACGCTTTCATTTTCCGAAGAATACGAGAAGGCCAAAGAAACATACGATACAATTTGTTGCTGTGCTGTAGCGCCTGGAGATACTCATCTTGAAACTGTTTAGACTCCGGATTAAGCCGGACTGCACTGCGCATATAGCTCTCTTGCAAATCATAGTCTCCACGCCTTGATGCCGCCCAAGCCAAGTAGAGAAGCACGTGAGACGTTTCCGCATCATATCGAATAGCTTCCCGGTCCAATTGTCTTGATGCCTCGTCATTACCCAGAAGAGCCTCTTGATAGCTGAGCATCGCCAAATAAATCGGTGTTTCCGGCTCAAGCTCGAGTGCTAACAGCAGCTGCTCCTTGGACTCTTTGAACTTCCCTTTTTTATTCAACCGATTCGCTTTCAGGAAGAAATAGTGCGCCTCATAAGGGTCAATGCGCTGAGCCTCTGTAAGGGCCCGTTCAAATTCATGGTCCTTATCAGTCTCATAATAGACTCCCACGAGAACAAACCAGGCATGCTGATGCTCCGGACTCCTCTTAAGGGCTTCTTTGGTTTCATGTAGCGCTTTGTCATAATCATTCAACTTGAGGAATACGCGGGCTCGCAGCGCATAGGCATCTGCATCCTCCGGGTCTTGCTGTAAGATTTTTTCCAACTCCACAAGAGCTTCCTTATACCTCTTCCAGCTAATCAGCTGGTGTGCGGCAGCATAAGCCGCTTGAATCGGATTATCGGCTGTCATTGCTTCCACCACTCCTGCCGCTACTTGATTCCATGTTGTTTCATATAATCCAACACAAGTTTGTAATCTTGGTTGACGTCGCTAAAGGTTGCATAATTCTTCGCTGTAGAGAACCAATCCAGAGTCGTCGCTTTGCGATCTTTTGCCGCTGTTAACAAATCTTCCTGCGAAATAGGCTGTATCTCGCCGGTCTCGAATGTCCGCTCCATCGCACACTCTACGGCATCCTTAACCACCTGCTCAAGATCAGCTCCCGAAAACAGCTTGGTCTGCGCAGCAATCTTCGCAAGCTTTAAGTTGCCGGTTGGCTTGCCGGAAAGCTTCAGCTCCAGAATGGCTTCACGCTCTGCTTCCTGTGGAGGCGGTACGAAGACAAGGTGATTAAACCTTCCCGGACGACGCAACGCAGAATCAAGGTACCATGGCGTGTTGGTAGCACCAATTACGAATACTTGATCATTATTCGCCTGCAGACCGTCAAGCTCCAGCAGCAGCTGATTCACAAGCATCCGATCGTGATGCTGCCTCATTTGATGGCGGCTTCCTCCCATAGCATCCAATTCATCTATGAAAATGACGCACGGCTTATTCTCCCTGGCTTTTTCAAAAATATCATGCAGATTATGCTCACTCTGCCCCACATACATCGAAAGTATGGCCTGCAGTTCGATATGCAAGAAATTCGCATCGATCTCTCCGGCAACCGCCCTCGCGATAAAGGTCTTCCCGCAGCCCGGGGGCCCGTAAAGCAGCAGGCTTCCTCCGGCCTCTTTGCCGTAAGCTGCAAAAACCTCCGGCTGCTTGAGTGGAAGGATGAAATTCATGCGAATTTTCTTCTTAACATCCTCCAAGCCGCCTACATCCGCGAATGTCTCCTTGGGCTTTTCCGATTCTACAAGCATCTGATCATCTTTGCTGAATTGAATGAGCTTCAGTTTATTTTTTCTCCGCTCCGAAAGTTCATCTTGGTCGGACATCGGTCTCCCCCTCCTTAGCTATGTAAAATTATTTTAGCATAACTGCATGAGTAGAGGCATCCTTTCGGTTGGAACACCAACCTTACCGTTCACACGTTGATCTGCAACCGCCGTTCGCGCAATCGCCTAATATTCCCATTCCCATCACCCCTTTATTTCAGAAAATATGAAAGAATTATATAGGTGACATATCTACATAAACAACTTAAGACTCGGAGGCATGCAGCATGAAATCATGGATCATCATTCTAGGCGCCTCACTTCTCCTTATTGGGGGCTGCACTTTTAAATTCCGTACCTGGCACGAACGTGCCGATAGCACTTCCAGTTCCAAACTATTGAATGCATCACAAGCCGCTCAGAAGCAAGAATTATCTGATACTCGAGTCACCTGGATTAATACCCCTTACGACCCTGTGCCAGACTCCAAGACGGTCAAGCTGTCCGATAAGGAAATTGCTAAACTCGCTACGTATTACAAATCTGTTCAAGCTTCTGACACAGGACGTTCCAACGGACATATCGCTCAGCGTATCATTGCCAAAGGAATGAATTACTTGGGCACGCCGTATGTTTTTGGAGCTAAATACGGACAAACCAAAGATTTTGACTGCTCTTCGTTCTTGAAATATATATTTGCAAGCGAACAAATTAAGTTGCCTCGGGATTCACGCGAGCAAAGTCAGGTCGGAACAAGCATTACGAAAGACGACCTGCAGGACGGAGACCTGCTATTCTTCACAACGCCCGAGCGGAAAAATAAAGAAGGTGTGCAGCGAATCGGACATGTGGCTCTCTACATGGGGAATGGACTTATTCTACATACGTTCAGGCCGGGTATAGGCGTAACGGTTTCGGAATTTACTGGGCAATGGCAGCAGCGCTTCATAGAAGCAAGACGAGTTTTAACTTAAATAGAAAATACCCACACATCAGGCACTTTTTAAGTGTCCTGTGTATGGGCATTTATTCGATACATTGGAGCTAATCAGCTACTCCAATATTTTCCTAGCTATTGCAGATAGATCCTCGATATCAATCTTGCCGTCATTATTCAAATCGGATTTCTTATAGCTGGACCAATTCGGATCAGCGGAGGTTTTGCCATAAGCTGCAGCAATGATAGCCAGGTCACCGATGGAATAACGGCCGTCGCCATTCGTATCTCCAGGCTCAGTGGTTATCACTGAATCTGTAAAGGTCTGCAGCGCAGCTGTCAATGCGTTTATCGCTTGCTCAACTTGTGCTTGGGTTGCCGCAGTGTTATCCGCTACAGCCTTCGCTTGATCGATTGCCGCTTGAAGTGCTGCCTTGGAGCCAGCTGGATACTGTCCTGCGCTGCTGCCTTCGACTGCCGCATCATGCTTGCCTTGCGCATCCGTAATCAATGCAAGAAGTGCAGCCTTGTCAACGGAATTAATCTGAAGTGTGTAGGACTTGCTATCCAATTCAGTTTCAACACCCGTTCCATCAGCCATTACAGCCTTCGAAAGGGTTATCGTAGAAGCTGTTGCCGCTGTATTAGACTTCACCTTCCAATGAAGCTTAAGCAGATCACCTTCGAGCTTCGCATTAGAGCCAATTGTAGCTGCAAGCAGACGTACCTCATCTTGCTTCTGAGCCTTGTCAACGATCACGACCGCATCCGAATTCACGGATTCCGCCGATACGAACTCCACCTGGGATGGATCATAACGGAAGGTTAGATCTTGAGCATATACGTTTTGATCCATGCCGCTTAGGCCATAGCTCAGATCAAAAGTTGTTCCTGCAGCAGCTTGGTCAGGTCCTTCAAGTACAGCACCCTTGGATTCCTGAGCCGTTGCTGTCAATCTAGCACCTGCCCAATCACCATGGTCGTAGGCATTGCCATCTCCGCCATCGGTAACAACCAGCTTGAGTAGCTTAACACCCTTTACGTTAACCTCCGCACCAATTGTTGAGGAAGCTGCCTTTATGAGTCCGCTGTCCCAAAGCTTTTTGCCATCTCCCCATACTTCAAACGTCACACTTCCACGCCCGCTTACTTCATCATCAATTCCCACATCGGAAATGAACGAATCAAATTTACCGTCAATATTGTAGGTAATGGAGCTTGCTGCATTTGTCCCTATGCCCTTATTGTATGGAACTCCTTTGATCGTAATCGTCTTGCCGTCACCTTTGCTTGCTTCCCCATTAGACATGTCTTTCTCGATTGGACCCCAACCATTTGTAGAATCCTGAGGCTCCATATCACTTACATATATTGTGCCGTCAGGAGGCAGGACATTGAATCTCTGACTGCTCTGCAATTGCTTGATTCCATCCACGTCTTCATAGGTTGCGGTCACACCAATATCTTTAACTCCGACTGCATCAGATGGAGCAGTAACACTCCACTTTGCCGATACCGTTTGGTCTGCTGCTACACGCTCAAAACTGGTGGAGGATAACGGAGCAGCTGTCCAACCGCTTGGAAGCTGCAAGCTAATAGCGGCTTTAGTTACATCCTTGACACCGTCATTATGCAGGGTAGCCGTAAGCTCAGCTGACTTGCCTGATTGTATTTGACCGCTGGAAGCAGCAATCGTCATATCCAAAGAAGCTGGCAAATTATCTATGGTTGCAGGACTCACTCTGAACATAGCCGTACCGTGAGAAGGAACATCCGCCTTGATGGTTCCTGTGGATCCCTTGCTAAAATGCTGCCATAGGTCTCTTACAATATATCCCTCCGAAGCAGGAAGTCCTGCCTCTGCAGCTGTCACGCTTATTTTCGCTGACTGAGCCCCTCTATTTAACAATGCGATTGCCTTGTCACCATTCGAAAGCGGCTTCACAAGTATTTCAATATCTCCATTGTCAATAATTTTAGTCGCTTGAACACCAAGAGGGTCCTGATTGACAGCAATGACTTCCTTATTCATCAGAATATCTTTGGTTTCCTGCGACATGCTTCTGAGATCATTCCCGGCAATCAGCGGTGCCGCTAGCATACTCCACAGACTAAATTGCGAACGGTATTCTACATTCGTTGCACCGCCATTGCCTATTTCAAGCATATCCGGGTCATTCCAGCCTCCAGGTCCTGCACTTGCGCTATGATTGACAGCTACATCATAAGCATTGATGATTCCATAATACCAATTTGTACCTCTCTCCCATGCATCCCCAATATCCTGCCCGGTTCTCCACAAATTCCCAATCTGAGGTCCCCAATCCCATGGTGATTGCTCGCCCCAGTTGCAAATACTAAAAACAATTCCTCGACCTGAATTCTTTAGTGCTTCACCAAATTCACTATACCAAGTTGCAGCATCAGGCTTCGCGCCATAGTTTAACAATTTCCCATCCGGGTCAACATAACACCAGTCAACTTTGACATAATCAATGCCCCATTCCGCATACGTCTTTGCGTCAATGTCGTAATAACCTCGACTGCCTGGACGCCCGCCGCAAGTCTTAAAGCCGACATCCGTATAAAGTCCAAGTTTTAAACCTTTCGAATGCACGTAATCAGCAAGAGCTTTCATTCCACTCGGAAACCGAACTGGATCGGCCACAATTTTACCTGTTGTTGGTTCTCGATCCGTTTGCCAGCAATCGTCGATATTCACATATTGATAACCGGCATCCTTCATGCCGCTTGAAACCATGGCATCTGCCATTTCTTTAATCATGTTCTCGCTGACATTGCAGCCGAACTTGTTCCAGCTGTTCCACCCCATCGGCGGCGTTTCAGCAAGTCCGTTACTAGCAGCCTCCGCCTGATAGGCAGGAGTTAAGAATAGCATGCAGAGAATCATGAACAAAATAAGGGTCGATAAACTTTTTCTCACTCTCATTCCTCCAAAAATGATGAATTATGAGATTGATACAAAAAGTATCAATCAAAATACCAAATAACCTAATTGAGTATCTGCCTTGCCATAGCTGCAAGATCCTCGATGTCGATCTTACCATCGTTGTTCAAATCTGCATCTTTATAAGTAGACCAGTTCGGATCAGCGGATGTTTTGCCATAAGCTGCCGCAACCATACCCAAATCGCCCACAGAATAACGGCCATCATTGTTCACATCGCCAGGCTGTTTGGTAACGACAGAATCCATGAACGTTTGCAGCGCTGTCGTCAATGCAACTACCGCCTGCTCTACTTGCTGCTGAGATGAAGATGAGTTATCTGCAATTGCTTTCGCTTGATCGATCGCTGTCTGAAGCACTGCTTTGGAGCCTACCGGATACTGGCCAACACCGGTTCCTTCTGCAGCTGCATCATGCTTGGTTTGTGCATCCGTAATTAAGGCTAGCAGTGCGGTCTTGTCAACAACTACGCCAGTGAGACGAACGGCAATAGCCCTGCTCTCCAGATCTTTTTCAGCACCTGTCTGATCCGCAATGATCCCTTTGGATAGAGAAATTGTAGATGCAGCTGCTGCAGTATCGGATTTCACCTTCCAATGGAGCTTCAGAATGCTGCCGTCAAGATGCGCGTTTTGCCCAATAGTTGCTGCAATGAATCGCACTTCACCTTGCTTCTGAGCCTTATCAACGATCACAACTTGATTCGGATTCTCGGATTCGGCCGAAACAAACTCTACCTGGCTTGGATCATACGTAAATGTTACATCTTGTGCATAAACATTTTGATCCATGCCGCTTAAGCCATAATTCAGTTCAAACGTTGATCCTTTAGCTGCTTCCGTTGGCCCTCCGAGTAGGGCACCTTTGGGTGTTGTCAACCATACAGGATCTGTGGTTGCATTACTAGTGGTCAAATAAATCCGGTCGATACTGAGTCCCGATTCCCGCCCCCAGAAGTTCAATTCATGCATGCCGGCAGAAATATTCAAAGTAGTGCCGCCGGTTACAATATCACCTCCATTACTGAGATTCACCCATTTAAACTGACCGTTGCTAACACCCTGAATTCCATTGGAAGTGAACTTATACTGATTATCGAGTCCAACGTGAATGGAATCCGTTTGATAGCTATGACTCTTGGCTAGAATCCAAACATTGTAAGTTCCTGAAGTCGGAAAGTTAACTTTATACCCCAGCTTGGAGCCCGCAGCGAGGCTTGCCGCATCCGTCCCCGGAGTAACCGAGGTCCCGTCATCAGGTAAAAATTGCATGGCTTTCGTAGACTCTCCGTCCACTAGTGACCAAGTATGGCCGTTTGCATTGCCAATAACATAAGCGTCTGCTGAATTTTCAGCCGCTTTTTCCGCCTCAATGGCCACCACCGTAGGTGTATTGACCGTGACATGTATCTGTGCGCTTACAGCATCGCCCAGTTCCCCTTTATAACTTACAACCACATCGGTTGTTCCACTGGCTTTCGCCGTAATTGTGCCGTTCGAAACATCTGCGATTCCAGGACTTGGATTCCTGTATTCAGCTCTTTGTGTCACGTCTTCCGTGTGGCCGTCGAGATATTCTGCGGTTACTTTAAATGCTGCTGTTTTACCGGAATCCAGCGCAACGGAAGGGTTGTCAACGGTAATCCTCTTCACCGTCAGTTCACTGTTCATATCCTTTACGAGCATATTCAGTGAATCTGTTTTTCCTCCGTAGCTGACATTAATGCTAGTAGAGCCATAGCCCACTCCGGTTACAGCACCGCCGCTGACACTGACAATTCCGCTTTGCTCTGGAGTTATTGCTGCCTGAGCAGTAACATCCTCACTTGTTCCGTCGGTATAAATGGCTGTAACCTTCATGCTTGCCTTGTTGGTTCCCGAAGCCGTATCAATTTTATATGTATCGGAGGATGCATTGATCGCTGCAAGATCATGAACAGCGCTCTTTTCCCCGAATTGCCAGTTATCTACTGTGAAGAGATTCCCTGTGGATGCCCCTCTATATACCATGTATAGATCATGGACTCCAACTGCACCAGATACAGTCGTTGCTTTCGTCATCCAGCTGCTATCGCCACCGGTGTTGGAAATAGGGAGGGTCCCGATCAAGGCGCCGTCCGCACTGTCAAGATGCAGTTCAATCGTTCCACCTGCTGAACTGCTTGCAACTTGAGCTTTAAATGTTCCTGCACCTATGTCGCCAAAATCAACACTCTCCACTTTGATATAGTCCCCGTTATCAACGCTGCTTACGACCATTCCTCCTTGACTGGAGGGCTCGGTTGTAATACCGGACTCCCAGGCTATGGTTTCAGCTTCATTATTGGTATACGGATTTAAATGACCCGTGCTGTTCGCAACACCTGCAGTCGTCATATTAAATGTCGGTATCGTACCGTCGGCATTATATTCAAATTTTTCAATACTAACAGAACGCTTGTAACTTCCACCTCCTGGCAGCCCTGCTTTGTGATAAAAGAAGTAGGAATTTCCTTTGTAATCAATGATTCCCGGATGGTTCGTCGAGCTGGTGCCTTGTTGCGGCATGACAACCCCTCTATATGTCCAAGGTCCGGTTGGGCTGGTACTTGTAGAGTACCGAATAGATTCCGGAAAACCGGACGCATAGACCAGATAATAGAGTCCATCGCGTTTGTAGACCCACGGAGCTTCTTCGTAATCCGGTCCTATCGAATCTGTTGTTAAAGGAATCGCCGTGATATCGCCGTCGAGCGAAATCATATCATCGTTTAACTTGGCATAATACAAGGCATTGTTGCCCCAGTACAAGTAGGCCTGACCATCATCATCAATGAATAACCGTCGGATCAAGATCATCCCAAGAGTGGGATGCGTACTTCGTCATGTCATTGGTAACAAGCGGTCCTCCGATCGCATCTTTGAAGGGACCTGTGGGACTATCCGACACAGCAACACCTAAGGCGATACCTCCCTTGCCAGGAATCGTAGAAGAGACCGCTGCATAGTAGTAAAATTTCCCATTTCGATAAATAACCTGGGCCGCATTGGCATCCTGTGTCTGGTTAGCCCATTTAAAAGCAGTAACATCCAACACAGAACCGTGATCGGTCCAGTTCACCATATCGGTTGATGAGTAGCATTTCCAATCGACCATCTTATACGAATTCGTAGCAATATCCAGGTCATGCCCTGTGTAAAGATACACCGTACCGTTATACACCATTGGTGCAGGGTCAGCGGTATATGTGGTTTGCACGACTGGATTATCTGCAAAGGTCACGGAAGCAAACATCGCTGCACAGATACTGCATGCCATAAAAGCGCTTACCACTTTTTTCAAGATGTTATACCTCCATTTTCAAAATCGTACAGGAAGCAAAACGTTTAAGTATGGAGAGGGAGGTTATCCTCCCTCTCGAGTTTGTAGGTTGACGAATTGCTAGATGGAATACTACCTACTCAAGTATCTTCCTAGCCATGGCCGCAAGATCCTCGATATCCACTTTACCGTCACCGTTCAAATCAGCATTTTGGTAGCTGGACCAGTTCGGATCAGCAGATGTTTTGCCATAGGCTGCTGCAACGATGCCCAAGTCGCCAATGGAATAATGTCCATCCCCGTTCGTGTCACCAGGTTGAATGGTAATGACTGAATCCTCGAACGTTTGCAATGCTGCTGTCAATGCGCTTACCGCTTGCTCAACTTGCTCTTGAGTTGCCTCCGTGCTGCCCGCAACAGCTTTCGCTTGATCAATTGCCACTTGAAGCGCTGACTTGGAGCCAGCTGGATACTGTCCTGCGCCGCTGCCCTCGATTGCCGCATCATGCTTGCTTTGCGCATCCGCGATCAATGCAAGAAGTGCAGCTTTGTCAACGACAGCTCCGGTGAGCTGAACGGTGTACGATTTGCTCCCCAATTCTTTCTCGTGACCAGCTTCATCGGCAATGGTCCCTTTGGACAGGGAAATCGTAGAAGCATTTGCCGTAGTGTCGGATTTCGCCTTCCAGTGAAGTTGAATAAGGTTGCCGTCCAGACGTGCGTTCGGGCCGATTGTGGCTGCAAGTAGACGAACCTCACCTTGCTTCTGGGCTTTGTCAACGATCACCACTTCGTCCGGATTCACGGATTCAGCGGATACGAACTCTACTTGGGTCGGATCATACGTAAAGGTTACATCCTGACCATAGATATTCTGATTCATACCGTGTAACCCGTATTTCAAATCAAAGGCTGATCCTTTAGCAGCTTGCGCTGGCCCCTCAAGTGCAACACCTGTTGTATTCGTCGGCCATACAGGGTCTGCGGCCGAATTGCTAGTTGTAACGTAAATCCGATCAATAATTAAGCCAGATTCCCTTCCCCAGAAGTTCAATTCATGCATACCTGCGGAAATATTTAATGTGGTGCCGCCGGTAACTGCCGAACCTCCATTGCTAAGATTCATCCATCTAAAATCACTGTTACTGATAGCTTGAATGCCATTGGACGTAAACTTATATTGATTGTCTATTCCAACGTGGATAGAGTCCGTTTGGTAGCTATGACTCTTGGCAAGAATCCAAACATTGTAGGTTCCTGAAGTTGGGAAGTTTATTTTATATCCCAATTTAGAACCCGCAGCAAGGCTGGCAGCATCCGTACCTGGTGTAACTGAAGTGCCGTCGTCAGGCAAAAATTGCATCGCTTTCGAGGACTGTCCGTCAACAAGCGTCCACGTATGGCCGTTAGCCGTACCAGATACATAAGCATCAGCGGTGTTTTCCGCTGCTTTTTCCGCCTCAATAGCCACCATAGCTGGCGTATCAAAATTAATCGTATAGACTGTAGTTTGTAAGCCGTCTCTGCTTACGGTCACTGTAGCTTTACCTGGCAGCGATGTTGCTTGTGCAATTGTAACGCTTGCATCAGAATCGCTGGCTGCAGCGGTAACCTGAGGAATAGCCGATCCAGCAGGAACGTCAATGGAATAGCTGTAAATGCTCGGATTAAATCCGCTCACTTGTGAACCATTCACTTGAAGGCTCTTCAGGTTCGTGTCAAAATTGGCACCTGACAGCTTATCATCGAGTTTGAAATAGTCAAAGTCTACGTATCCGCCTGTTGTTTTAGTAGCAAAGTTAAACAAAGCAAAGCGATAGCCCATAAAATGCGGCAATGTATAGGACATTTGAAGCGCGTTCCCTATGGATGCCCAATGCTCACCGTCAAGACTGTAAAGGAAATAAGCTTTATCCGTTCTATTTTTAAAATCCAATTCCGTTCTTAAATATATAGTGTTCTGAGTCACAGGGATACTTGCCAGCTCTACAGCTGTGCCTGAGCTTCCGTTGACCATAACCACAGATTTGGTATCACCTGACATCTTAACACCGACGAATCCGTAGTTTTTCTGGAATGCGGCAATTCCGGCATAATCTCCATCCTTCATGTGGCTGACATCCACGGAAACGGTTCCTGAGCTCTCTGGCCCGAAGGTTCTTTGTGTCAATGAATTCCTCGCATCAAGAATGTCGGTACTCGTTCTGCCTGTGGTCAATCTTAGGTACCCCGGACGGTCAGTAAGCGACCAATATCTATTGTCTGGGTTATGATTCCACTGCCAAACAAGTCCAAGGTGAGATCCATTGTCATCATTTTCCCCGCTTGCTACCTCTGTATGGTAGGCCGCGACTTTCTCGGATCTCTGATCGAAATCATCCGACGAAACCCACGACTTTGAAAGTTCAGCTGGAATTCCCGTATCATTGACATCACTAAATACTGGCCACCCGTCTTCACTCCATGTCATCGGTACAATGTAGGGAATACGTCCTACTGAACCGTAGTCCTGGAACAATACGCCGTACCATTTGCCGTCAGGGGATTGAACAATCCCGCCCTGCGCGACACCTGCACTGTTTGAATTACTTCCCGATCTTAGCGCAATTTTGCCTTCATAGGTGCCATCGATCGAATCAGCTCTGTGTACCAATTCGGTACGAATACTTCCTGATGGCCATGAGATATTGAAAATATAATATTTGCCATTGATTTTATAGATGTGTGAGCCTTCAGCTCCAAGACCGCCGGAACCGCCGGGAGCGCTTGCATTTTCAATGATTGTCTTATTCATGCCGCCTTCTTTAATGGCTGTTGCATCTGAAGTAAGCTCAATCACCTTAATGGTTCCGCCTCCATAAACCAAATATACGCGTCCGTCATCATCGAACAGCAGCGACATATCATGATAAACACCGCCTGCAAGCTCATGCTTCTCCCCAAGGACCCTTCTCGATATCTGTTGTTTGGAAGATATAAGTTTTGCCAATATCGTTAGAGGCAAATACAACATAGAACTTGCCGTTATGATATCTAATGCTGCTGGCCCATGAGCCTTGCCCGTATATGTTCTGCCCGTTTGATAGCGTTTGCTTATCGCCGGAAGCGAGAATATCATACACGTAATTTACAATTTCCCAATTGACGAGATCCTTGGATTTCATGATCGGAACCCCAGGGTTCATGTGCATGGTCGTGCTGGTCATATAATACGAATCTCCGACCCTAATCACATCCACATCCGGTACATCTGCCCATATGATGGGGTTTTTCGCCGTACTCTCTTCAGCATGTATTGATGCAGCTGGAAGAATGCCAAGTAACAATGTGAATGCGAATACGAATGCAAATAATCGTTTGTACATGGATTCGAATTCCTCCCATTTTGATCCATAGTCGTTGAAGATTTCAATCATAGAGAGAGGAGGCTGCCTCCCTCAGATGTAACTAAACCTATTCAAGTATTTTTCTAGCCATTGCCGCCAAGTCTTCAATGTCAATCTTGCCATCGTTGTTCAGGTCGGCAGCTTTGTAGCTGTTCCAATCCGAATCGGCGGATGTTTTACCATAGGCTGCTGCGACCATGCCCAAATCGCCTACGGAGTATTGACCGTCACCGTTCGTATCACCTGGTTTCCTAGTGATGACGGAATCCGTGAACGTTTTCAACGCTGCAGTGAGTGAGCTTACCGCTTGTTCTACCTGCTGCTGAGTTGCTGCCGTGTTATCCGCTACAGCTTTCGCTTGATCAATTGCTGCTTGAAGCGCTGCTTTGGTGCCTGCCGGATATTGTCCTACACCGGTTCCCTCTGTTGCCGCATCATGCTTGCTTTGTGCATCGGCAATTAATGCAAGCAGTGCAGCCTTATCAACGACTACGCCACTAAGCTGGACGGTATACGATCTGCTGTCTACTTCCTTTTCAATACCGGCTTCATCGGCGATGATACCTTTAGAAAGGGAAATAGTAGAAGCTGTTGCCGCCGTATCATTCTTGACCTTCCAATGAAGGTTCAATAAGCTGCCGTCGAGATGGGCGTTTTGTCCCAAAGTAGCAACAATGAATCGGACTTCCCCCTGCTTCTGAGCCTTATCGACAATGACCACTTGATCCGGATTCACGGATTCAGCGGATTCGAATTCCACCTGTGTCGGGTCATACGTAAACGTGATATCCTGACCGTAAATATTTTGATCCATGCCGCTTAATCCATAACTCATGTCGAAGTTGGAGCCTTTAGCAGCTTCTGCAGGCCCGCTAAGAACAACACCGCTAGGTGCAGACGGCCAGACTGGGGCTGTAGTCGAATTACTTGTCGTCAAATAAATTCGGTCGATGATTAGTCCATCTTCCCGTCCCCAGAAATTCAATTCATGCGAACCGGTAGGAATATTTAGCGTAGCGCCCCCAGAAGCAGTACTGAGATTCACCCACACCCAGCCAGTGCCGCTGGCTGCCAAACCATTGGTTGTGAAAGCATACTTGTTATCCAATCCAACATGAACGGAATCGCCATTATAATTGGAGCTATCCGTATTCACCAATGCCCAGACGTTATAATTCCCTGCGGTGGTAAAATTGATCTTGTATCCTAATCTGGAGCCTGATGCCAGTGTAGCAGCATCTGTACCAGACATAGCGAAACCCGTGTCAGGACCAAAAAGCATTGCTTTTGTCGTCTGTCCATTAACCATGGACCATGTATGGATCGCTTATCGTGCCATATACGTAGGCAGTAAGCAGAATTAGCTGCAGCAGTCTCTGCCTCAATAGCCACTACAACGGGCGAATTGACCGTGACTTGAATATGCGCCGTTGCAGCTTCACCCAGCTCACCTTTAAAGCTGATTGTAACATCCGTCGTTCCGCTGGCTTTGGCCGTAATCTTGCCGTTACTTACCTCTGCGACAGCAGGACTAGGATTGTTATAGGTTGCGCTTTGAGTCACATCTTGGGTGTGACCATCCCGAAGTACTCGGCCGTTACCTTATAAGTGGCTGTTTGACCGGCATCCAGAGCAACCGAAGTCTTATCAACGGTAATCTGCTTCACTGTCAGCTCGCTGTTCAAGTCCTTGACGAGCATATTCAGTGTGTCTGTTTTTCCGCCATAGCTGACGTCAATGCTCGTTGTGCCATAGCCCCCCTCAGTTACAGCCCCGCCCTCGACATTGACAATACCGCTTTGCGCCGGGGTTGCAGCAGCTGAGTCGTTACATCTTCGCTTGTTCCATCCGCATAGATCGCCTTGACATTCATTGCAGCTGTATTCGTTCCTGAAGCTGTGTCAATTTTGTACTTATCCGTATACGCATTGATCGCAATCAGATCATGCGCAGCGCTCTTTTGTGTAAACTGCCAATAATCTACTTTAAAGAGATTAGCTGATGGGGCTCCCCCTGTATACCATATAGAGGTCATGGACGCCTGCAGCTCCGGAAACATTGGTTGTTTCCGTCTTCCAGCTATTTTCCCCGCCTGTATTGGTAATGAGGAAGCGTCCCGATCAATGCGCCATCCGCACTGTCCAGATGCAGCTCTACAGTTCCACCGCTCGACCCGCTCGCAACCTTGGCAGTAAATGTACCTGCGCCGTCTGCCAAAGTCTACTTGGGATGCGGCTGTCCAATCTCCGTCATTGATACTGCTGACTGCCAGATTGATGTCGCTTACCATTCCTCCGGGTTCCGTAGTGCTTTCCGTAGAAATACCACCGTTCCACCCAATCGTTTCCGCTTCAACCCTTGTATACGGATTCAAGTTCTTAACCTGGGAAACACCTGCATAATCGCCGGTAATATTCTGAATCCCCTCCGTTTGAGTCAAAACTCACTTCATTGATGTGTGCATTGCGGTAGCCATGCGGCTGCCCGCCCATTTGCGGGTACATGCCGCTCTCCCGCCATGGCCTTCGCAAGAGTCTGTGCATGGTAGGTGATATACCATTTCCCGTTAAATTCAAACATCGCGTGGTGATTGTTACCGCCTACGCCGAAGAAAGTAGCAGGATTCGGCAGGATCGTCTTTTCAAAGGTAAATGGACCCAGCGGATTGTCGCTGACCATGTAGGCAATCGTTCCCGTAGGTATATCCGACGGATGCCCTCCTGAGAAATTGGTGCAATACGAATAATAGTATTTCCCGTTATATTTATTGATTCCTGGAATCCTCAAACAGCCATGGCGGATTGATCGGCTTCACAGAACCTCCTGTTGCAGTCAAGTCCAGGCTTGTCATATCCGCTCCAAGCTAACTCGCGCTGTTCCCGGGTCGGCATCCTTGCCTGTCGGAACCCCTCCGCCAAAATAGATATAGCCGCTGCCATCATCGTCAACCAGCACCGCAGGGTCGACAGCCATGTGACATCGCTTGCCCCTGGCGTGCTTCTGCTAACCAACGGCTTTCCTATGGGGTCCGTAAAAGGCCCAATGGGACTGTCCGCCTCGAGCACACCGATGCCGTTCGCGCTATCTGCAAAATAGAGGGAAGAACTTTTCCTTGCCGTCTATCGTTTTATGCGCAGCTGCCGGTGCCCAGGAGTTATTGGCCCATTTAGCCGCCCCCTGTCCGCCTGCTACCGGTATTTCACCGTGATCCGGTCCAGTTCACCATATCGTCAGATGAAACAACGGTAATTTTGTTGATCTTGCCGTAACCATTATCCTTTACGGTCCCGTCAGCGTTGTATTCAAACACATCATTGGTCATATACACATACACTCTGCCGTTATAGACCATCGCAAAGGGATCGGCGCCAAACTTTTGAGTAAATAGCGGGTTGGCTTTGCCGGGTGTTTTAGCCATCGCTGGAGTGAGGTTAGCTGTCGCTGCCTCTACTTGTGCTGTAGCAGGGATGGCTGAATAATAGCTAGTGTGAACGCCATCGTCATCCCCAGCATTTTCTTCCATTTTTTCATTGATCAACCTCTACCTTTCCATATTGAAGTTTTGTAGTACAGAAGCTCTAGTGAATCTGGGGGAGAGCCATCCTTCCATGTACCATTATCAACAGTCTACAGGGACAGCCCTCCCCCTCATTCAAATAAGCAATGTTACATTTTGTATCAAGGAGGGGCAGATGTTTACTTCTCTCAAGAATTTTCTTAGCCACTGCTGCAAGGTCTTCGATATCAACCTTACCGTCATTGTTCAAGTCCGCATTCTTGTAGCTAGACCAATCTGGATCAGCAGAAGTTTTCCTCCAACGCTGCTGCAACCATACCCAAATCGCCTACGGAATAATGACCGTCACCGTTGGTATCACCAGGCTGCGTGGTGATGATCGAATCCGTAAACGTTTTCAGCGCTGCAGTCAGTGCATTCACCGCATCCTCTACCTGCTGCTGAGTTGCCTCCGTATTCTCTGCTACAGCCTTCGCTTGATCAATCGCTGCTTGAAGCGTTGCTTTGGAGCCTGCCGGATATTGACCTGCGCCGGTTCCCTCCGTTGCCGCATCATGTTTGCTTTGAGCATCGCTAATTAATGTAAGGAGAGCAGTTTTGTCAACAACGACATTGCTAAGCTGAACCGTGTAATGTCTTACTCCGCCAAATCACTTTCAGCCCCTGATTCATTAGCGATCACTGCATGGGATAAAGAGATCGTAGATGCAGAAGCCTGAGTATCAGATTTTACTTTCCAATGCATGTTCAGAAGACTGCCATCAAGTTGGGCGTTTTGTCCGATTGTAGCTACAATGAACCGAACTTCCCCTGCTTCTGAGTCTTGTCAACGATTACTACTTCATCCGGTTTCTCGGAGTCGGCAAGATACGAATTCCAGTTGGGCAGGATCATAAGTAAACGTTACATCCTGGGCGTAAATATTTTTGGTCCATACCGCTTAAGCCATAAGGTTCAAATCAAAAGCTGCCCCCTAGAAGCTTCTGCCGGCCCTTGAAGAACCGCACCTTGAGGAGCTGTAACTGTGACCTCAGCTTCTGCTTTCTTGCCCGAGCCATCCTGCGCTGTTGCTGTAATTGTTGCCGTACCGGCTGCTACCGCCGTTACGTTCCCCAATTCGTCAACCGTTGCTACTGCTTGATTGCTGGATGTCCATGTCAAATTCTTATTGGTTGCATTCTCAGGAGCCACTGAGGCTGCAATCGTTCCATTAGTTCCTGCTTGAAGGGTCAATGCTTCAGGAGCTAATGTAATACCGGATACCGATACTGACGCCGGTGCAGAAGTATCTAAGAGAAAACATCGTCGACGTAAAAATCCATGAGGTCATTGGTTTGGCTGGGATTTTGAACCCAAGATGTCTCGACGAAAATGGCAGGTCTGCTAAAGACGGCATCTGCTGGAACGGTAACCGTTCCTTCGATAGTTCCCCAGACCCCTTTGGTGATGGTGCCATGCCCAAAATCTTTGTACTGCCACCATGATGTATCAGATTGACTCATATTAACCGGATCTTCATTTCGAAGGGTAAGGTTAAATTGTCTAAGTAGCAGGACCAGAAGTCATATTTAACCTTCGCGGAATACTTATAGGTCACGCCTGCTTTCACTTTTCCGTCAACGGATTGCTTAGGTCCGGAGCCAGTTGTCTTTCTGCCGGCAACATACAAACTGTGCGATCCGCTATATAAAACTTGATCCCGGAAACGGATAGATTCGCCGTATCATTTACGGTCCACGGTGATTGACCATTCTCAAACCCGCCGTTTTCCAGCAGCTCCGTCAGCTTGGTAACCGTTATGGATAACTGGGTTGTGACGGGTTCACCTAATGCGCCTTTAAAGCTCACAGTTACAATTGTTGTACCGTTTGACTTGGCCGTAATCTTTACCGTTAGTCACTTCGGCAATCTCCGGATGGAGGGTTGCTGTAAGTTGCCGCATTGGTCACATCCACAGTACGACCATCCATATAATTCGGCCGTTATGGTAAAAGGATTTCGCACCTCCAGACCACAGTGATATCGTGCTGTTATCAGCTGTAAGCTTCTTCACCGTCAGCTCGCTGTTTAGATCCTTGACTAGCATATTCAGCGTGTCTGTTTTTCCGCCATAGTTAACGTCAATGCTCGTTGTGCCATAGCCCACTCCGGTTACTGTCCCGCCCGTGACATTGACAATACCGCTTTGTGCTGGGCTTGCAGCCGCTTGCAGGTCGTTACATCTTCGCTTGTTCCATCCGCATAGATCGCCTTCACATTCATTGCAGCTGTATTCGTCCCTGAAGCTGTATCGATTTTGTACTTATCCGTATACCGCATTGATCGCAACCAGATCATGGGCAGCGCTCTTTTGTGCAAGAATTGCCAATAATCCATTTTAAAAGAGATTATCTGCCGGTGCTCCCCTATATACCATATAGAGGTCATGGACGCCTGCAGCTCCGGTAACATTGGTTGTTTCCGTCTTCCAGCTATTTTCCCCGCCTGTATTGGTAATGAGGAAGCGTCCCGATCAATGCGCCATCCGCACTGTCCAGATGCAGCTCTACAGTTCCACCGCTCGACCCGCTCGCAACCTTGGCAGTAAATGTACCTGCGCCGTCTGCAAAAAGTCTACTTTGGATGCGGCTGTCCAATCTCCATCATTGATACTGCTGACTGCCAGATTGATGTCACTTACCATTCCTCCGGGTTCCGTGGTGCTCTCCGTGGAAATGCCTCCGTTCCACCCAATCGTTTCCGCTTCAACCCTTGTATACGGATTCAAGTTTTTAACCTGCGAAACACCTGCATAATCGCCGGTAATATTCTGAATCACTCCGTTTGAGTCAAAGCTCACCTCATTGATGTAGTGCATTGCGGTACCCAATGCCGGCTGCCCCCCCATTTGCGGGTACATGCCGCTTTCCGCCATGGCCTTCGCGAGCGTCTGCGCATGGTAGGTGATATACCATTTCCCGTTAAATTCAAACATCGCATGGTGATTGTTACCGCCTACGCCGAAGAAAGTAGCAGGGTTCGGCAGGATCGTCTTTTTCAAAGGTAAATGGACCGAGCGAGGTTGTCGCTGACCATGTAGGCAATCGTTCCCGTAGGTATATCCGACGGATGTCCTCCTGAGAAAATTGGTGCAATAGGAGATAATAGTATTTTCCGTTATATTTGTTGATTCCTGAATCCTCAAACAGCCATGGCGGATTAATCGGCTTCACAGAACCTCCTGTTGCAGTCAAGTCCAGGCTTGTCATATCCGCTCCAAGCTTGGCGACTCGCGCGGTTCCCAGGTCGGCGTCCTTGCCTGTCGGAACCCCACCGCCAAAATAAATATAGCCGCTGCCATCATCGTCAACCAGCACCCCGCAGGGTCGGACAGCCATGTAACATCACTAGCTCCTGGCGTGCTTCTACTGACTAGCGGCTTTCCTATCCGGGTCTTTGAGAGGGGCCTATGGGACTGTCCGCTTCGAGCACACCGATGCCGTTTGCACTATCCGCAAAATAGAGAAAGAACTTTTCCTTGCCGTCTATCGTTTTATGCGCAGCTGCCGGTGCCCAGGAGTTATTGGCCCATTTAGCCGCACCCTGCCCCCTGCTACAGGGATTTCGCCATGATCGGTCCAGTTCACCATATCATCGGACGAAACGACCGTAATCTTATTAATTTTGCCATATCCATTATCCTTTACGGTCCCGTCAGCGTTGTATTCAAACACATCATTGGTCATATACACATACACTCTGCCGTTATAGACCATCGCAAATGGATCGGCGCCAAACTTTTGAGTAAATGAGGGGTTGGCTTTGCCGGGTGTTTTAGCCAACGCTGGAGTGAGGGGTAGTTGTCGCTGCCTCTACTTGTGCTGTAGCAGGGATGGCTGTAATAGCTAACGATAACGCCATCGTCATCCCCAGCATTTTCTTCCATTTCTTCATTGAACAACCTCTACCTTTCCATATTGTTTTGAGCTACAGAAGCTCCAGTGAATCTCCGCTGCTTAGTAGGGTCTTCCACTCACCTCCTTGATCTGTTTTTATCATCATCATGAGAGCATCATTTAAATTTACTTATTTTTACATATTATGTAAAAATTTGATACTCACATATCAACTGTATCATTCTAGCCTTCATATAAAAATAGAATTTTTTTTAATAAAACTAGATTTATTTTCGAAGCTTACCGATTTCAGACTCCTCCGAATAAAACGCTTCCAATAACATAAATACGAGATACAATTTGTATCACAACGGACATGCGATTCCCTACCTCATTAACTTTCGCTTAGCCAAAGGTTCTTCATTGCCGCCTTTGCCCCTGGCAGCTGTAACCGTCGCCGTACTAGAAGCCGGACCATCCAGGCCCAGCCGCGGCTCTTATTTCCGCACAATTTCACGATATTCCAACGGGGTCATACCTGTTATTTTTTTAAAAAACCGGGTAAACGAATGTGGAGTTTCATACCCCACCCGAGCGCCTACCTCTGCAATTTTCAATTCGTCCTGCTTAAGTAAATCCTTGGATATTTCGATTCGAACCTCGTCCATATACTCAGATAGATTCACTCCGCATTCCTGTTTAAACAGTCGTGATAAGTAGGAAGGGTTGAAGTGAATCACGCCGGTAAACGTACGAGTGACAAATCCTCTCCGATATGTTCCTCAATGTACGAGCGTACCTTATCTATTGCTGCTGCCGCCCTATTGAGTTCTCCGCTCAATCGAAGATCAAATAAGGATACCGCCTTTTTCTTCAAATACTCGAATCTGTCTATCCAAGAAGCATGCATATCCCCCTGCATGAGAGCGCTTATCGATACCTTATCGTGCAGCTCCCAACGATTCACATAGGATAGAAGAATAAGGGCGATCGTATAGTAAAGCTCCAATAAAAAGGGGCCTCCATTAGCGCTATCACGAAGTGCCATCCCGGTTAGCTCATCCAGCAGCTGTAAAAAGAACTCTCTTCTTCCCCTTCAAGATGAACGGCCAAGAGCTCTGTCTTCTCCTTCAATAACCGTGATTGTGCAGCGGTCTCAATGGTTTCCATATGGATGGTCTGTACCAATTGGGCTCCGTCTCCACCCCGCTTATGCTGTTGATTTCGAATCCGATCGTGTACGGCTGAAAGCTGCCTCCATTCACTAGGGTCCGCACAGATTGTTACCGCAAAATTCATTCCCAGTGAGTCGGCGGTTGCCCGTTGAATGAGCTCGAATTGGCCCTCCAGAAATTTTACTGTACGTGCATAGGGATCACTTCCGTCCTCTGCGCTGTCATGGATCGGTTGGATCAACCAGATAAGGTCCCCATATCGGTCGATGATGCCGAGGCATCGCGTTCGTTCCGCCAAGAAGGAGTCTGTCAAGAATTTCACGGCAAGCGCAGCATCTTGACTTTCGGCCAAACGAATCATGCAGACTGGTATGCTGCAGCTCGCAAAAAGCCATAATTACCGGTACAGAAGGATTGAGATGAATACCTAATTTACGAAAATCAATGTCCAATTCTTCCGCATCCCGCGTTCCTGCAGCAAATAACGGAAATAGTTGCCTTGTGCGAGTGTTTCCAGCGTGGTGAGCTTCTCTTTCGAATCTTTAATGAGATTATTGAATTTCAAGCTATTTTCCAAATCAGCGATAGCTTCAGTAACTTTTTTGATAATGGTGTCGTAGCCCTCGCTCTTAAGGGAGGTAACTAACCCCTGGCGTTTGAATGGCTTGATATATATAATCAAAGTCGTTATACCCGGTCAAAAATATAATTTTGCAATGCTCCCAGTTGCTTCGAATTGTTTGCATAAGCTTCAGGCCGTCCATGCCTGGCATTCGAATGTCGCTTAATACGATATCCACTCTCGTACTGCGCATCAGATCCAGAGCTTCCAAGCCGGAGTATGCTTTATATACATCGAGTCCAAGATTCAATTGGCTGAACACGCCAAAGAGTCCGTCCGTAATAATCTCCTCATCATCGACAATCAGCATTCTATACATAGGCATCACCTCTCTTTGCGGGAAATTCGGATGATCACTTTCAACCCACCAAGTGCTCCTCGAGATACCTCTAAGCCGTGTCCTTCCCCAAATGTGAGTCTTAAACGCCGGTGAATATTAACCATCCCGGTTATCTCCATATGCTCATTATTTTTTCAGAGATTCAGCGATATCATGTAAAAGCTCATCGGTTAGACCGTTACCGTTATCTTCGACAACTACGCGGATTTCTGTATCGGTCAGATCAAATCGCACGGCGACAACGCCGCCGCTCGACATACGCTCTAAACTGTGCTCGAAAGCATTCTCAAGGATAGGCTGCACGATTAAACGGGGAACTTTCACATGTTCAACGGCTTTGGGCAGCTCTTCAAACTGTACTTGAATTCTTCTGGAAAACCGGAGCTGCTGGATCTCACTATAGACCCATGCATGATGAATTTCATCCACTAATGGAATTTCATCGGATGCATTCCTAGTTACAAACTGGAAATACTCACCAAGCTGCTTCGTAAATAACTCGATTCGCTCCAAGTCCCCTGTTTTTTGCCATCGTGCTAAGGATAAAGAAGCTATTAAAGAGAAAATGCGGATTAATCTGTGATTGCAGCTGCTTCAGCTCCGCTCTCTGAGCCATAATCTTCTGCTTGTAAACTTGATTAATCAGGTTCCGAAGTGTATCTACCATTTGATTAAATCTTCCGTACAAATAACCAAACTCATCTTTGGTTCCATGCTCGATAACCAGGTTAAGATCCCCATTTTCCAGACGTTTGAAGCTTCTCATTAGCAATAGTAAAGGCTTATGGATAACCTTATAGGTCGAAATCGCATACAAAGCAATGAAAACAAAAGTTGCAGCAGCCAGCAGCCAGGCCCACGCATAAATCTTATTCAGCGGCTTATGAATGATCTGTTCAGGAATGAAACGATAAATGGACATATTTAGACTTTTGGAGTTCGCATTTGCCATGTAATAACGATTACCCGAAAGTTCATAGGTATGGGAGGTTTCAATGGATGCCTGGCCCAGACCACGGACTAAATCAAGCGCAGCTTGTTTCATATACACGGTAGATCCGCTTGCTAGAACGAAGTCGCTCTTTCCGGAAATCAGCAGCGTACCGCTTCCCGTGTACGTATTAAATTGATTTAACGCCTCTCCCAGCTTTTTCGTATCAAGTTCAATGTCGATGATGAAGAGCGGTCTGTTCCCTTCTGTTGTGCTTTGCTTTAGAGCACTCAAGTAAAGCCCGTCATTCCAATCGATAATTTGACTGCCGGCACCATAGACCGGTCGAATCCCGTCATACTTCTCGGCATCGAACTGACCGACTCCGGTTAAAGAAGAAACAGATTTTGAAATGGGGCCAATATGAACGCTAACCTCCTTGATGTACATGCTGCTGTTCTGAACCATGCTCAGCCGTTTCGAGAGCATATTTATTTTGTCCATACGTCCAATGTTATCCATGGTCTTCCATGTAAACACGATTTCATTCAAGTCCTCGTCTTCCAGCAGACCATACTGAAGCAGCTTCAATCTTTCGATTTCATTCGCAAAATCAGTAAGATAGAATTTAATTTGAGATACCGCATTTTTGGAAATGTCCTCACTAGTTGTCTGTAGGATCCATCCGTAAAGAAAGACACCGAACGTTATGATGGGGAGCATTATAAGCAAAAAAGTGATGATCATTCTAACAAAAATCGTATTTCGAAATTCAAAGGGTTGATGTCTATTCCTTTCTCTTCGATGCATACCAAGCGTTCACTTCCCTTGTGATGCTGCTTCCGCCAAGCTCATTCCAATCCTCTACAAATTTATCGAATTCCTCAAGGGGACTGCCCATAATGATTCTGGTAAAGACTCGGTCCTGCAGCTTATCCAAAACCGATTTGCGATCCACCATCGTAGGAGTTGGTCCGGCAATGAATTTCTCCAGCAAAAATTGGTTGTTCCGATCGTACTGATCCAGAACCGCCTGAGCCCCGTGAGGACCGTAAATCCGCTCCCAGCCCCATAACGCAAAGCCAGCTTTTGCACCCGAAGCGAAGGCATCGAGCTTTTGCTGAATGGTCCGGGCTTCACCTTTTAATTGAGACATGTCGCCTTTCTTGCGTGCCTCTTCGATTTCTCTGAATGCTGTCAGGTTTTTCCTGGAGGGAGACGCTGTGACTGGCGATAATTGCCATACGCTCTCAGCTTCCTCAGGTGCATAATAAGTAGAGAAATCCTCAGTTTGGCCCCAGTTCTTTTCTAGGAAAAGGTTGAACAGCTTGATAACAGCTTCCGGGTGCTGGACATCCTTTTTCACTGCAAAGAATACATTCGTGCTGAAGGGCAGCGGCACTTTGGGGACTTCACCTGATTCCGTTACAATGGGGAATGCTTGCCACTGCGCCTTCGAATCTTGATTACGATTTAATTGGAGCGGATAGATGGAGTTCCATTGCTGCCCGTATTCCAGGCCGATTTTCCCATTAGAGATTTGCTCGGCAACTTTTCCGCCGTCCTTCATACCAAATTCCGGATCAAGTTCCCCGTTCTTGTACATGGTCTGAAGGACTTCAAGCGCTTTCTTTACCTGCGGCTGCAGGCTTCCATATACAAGCTGGCCTGAACCGTTCTCCACCCAAATGTTCGGATAGGCGTCATATCCGGCCATGAAGCCTTCAAGCGCCATAGCTCCTCCCCATAAGAATTTGGTAATCCCTAGACCGTAGGTATCTTTAATCCCATTTCCATCGGGATCCTGCTCAGTAAAAGCTTTGGAGATCGCTTGCACATCCGCTAATGTTTGAGGCGGTTTTAAACCCAGCTTCTCTAACCAATCTGTGCGGATCCAGATAAACATCGCTCGCTCCGTGGAAGATCCGACCTGTGGAATGGCCATTAATCTACCATTAATCGTTGCCGCATCGAAAGGTCCCAAACCTTCTTGACTTAAGATTTCCTTCGTGAACGGTGATGCGTAGGTTTCGTATAAAGCCGTCATATCTTCAATTTGTCCTGCATCAGCTAATTGTTTTAGCTGAGTTGCATCTACAGCGATGACATCCGGCAAGTCGCCTGAAGCTAGCATCATACTAACTTTCTGCTTATACGGGTCCGAACTGGGATCCCTTTTACAATCCATTTATATGTAATATTGATACCTAACTGATCACTGTATAATCGCGTCCAACGGTTATCCTCAAACGATTCGCCCTTTAACACTTTGAGTACGTTATTTTCTACGACTTCACTTTCATTTCTTATAAATGCAACCTGTATAGGCGGGTCATATTTCCCCAACGGATCTTGGTTTCTTCCACTTTGAAGCCTTGACTTATTCATGCTCCCCTCTGCTGGTGAGCTCCAGAGCGCTCCGGATGAGCTGCTTTGACTCTTGCAGCCGGCTAAAACCGACGCTATCAGCCAAACGAAAAGGAACACTGTCATTGTTCTAGTCATTATCCTTTTCATATTCAACCCCTAAGAAGGAATGTTAAAGCCTTTTGCTTGTCACATTCTATTATATTGGAAAGAACAAACATCGAACAACGTACATTTCTTTACTTAGTTACCCGATGTTGACGATATGAAAGCGCTCTCTAATCTTGCCTCTTAATTAAAATAAAGCGAGCCATACCCATAACGGTATGTACTCGCCTTATTTGGCATTGCTGCCCTGCTTATTTCAACAGGTTGGATATTACTTGTGCGCTCTCCGCGCGGGTCATTAGCTCCTGTGGAGCAAATAGGTTATTGCTTCGTCCGTTCACTAGACCCAATTGTTGAGCGGAAGCCACCGCATCCTGAGCCCATGCTTGAATTTGGTCTTGATCATTGAAAGAGCTTGGAGAGAATACAGCTGTCTGTTGAGCATTCACAAAATCATATGCCCGTACCGTCATCACAGCCATTTCTTCACGGGTAATCGCAGCATCCGGCGCAAATGTATCAGAAGAGCGTCCGTTCACGATTCCCGCCTTGCTTACTTTGGCAATCGCATCCGCATACCAAGCATGAGGATCAACGTCCGTAAAGACCGGACCGTTCACAGCGCTTAATCCTAGTGCGCGAGAAAGCATCGCTGCAAATTGGGCGCGTGTTACATTACCTTGAGGTTCAAAGTTGGACGAGCCGACTCCCTCGATGATATGCTTGGCTGCCATTTTCTTAATGACCTTACTGGCCCAAGAGCTATCGCTTACATCTGCAAAGGTCTTGTTATATTCCAGCACTGCGTATTGGGAGAAATGATTCACTTGTGCGCTCATGACTCCATTTACTAAGGTTCCGCCGATAAACTCGGGCTCTCCGTCTGCTTTCAAATAATAAACACCAAGCAGATCAGGGTTGGCACTTGGATCGACTTTAAACGTAATCGTAAGTGGCTGCTTAAACGTAGTCACCGGTACGACCGTGCCGTCTGCCGAAGTGATTTGCAAGCTGAAATCATACACTTGACTTGCTGTTTTCAACTTAACGGAACCGGCAGGATCCGAGTGCTGAATTCTCTTGTCAGCATCCTCTTTCGAAGCAGGTTTTGCAGAGAATTGAATTTGCGCTTCATCGGACTGATCATCCGCATTCATACCTTGAATACTTTGCAGCACTTCTTTAGGGAATTCAATCGTCATATTAGGCGTCTCTAATCGAAGGCCATGATCTCCAACCAGATCGGCGATATGGCCAGGAAGCAGAACGGTATCTTGATTCTGCGCTACCTGTACGGTAACTGAACCTTTGCCCGGCGCTTTCAATTCTTCCGCGCCAATGACCTTCGTCGTCTCAGGCACCGAAGGCACCGAAGGCGAAGAAGAGCCTGAAGACGAGTGTGAAGAATGATGATCGTCTACCCCATTAACGGTAACGCTTCTCGTTACTTCAACAGCCGAATTGCCTGCCGCATCACTTACGTTGTAATGATACGTATACGTTCCTGCTTCCCCCGTATTGATCGACGGCACAACGTTACCATTGTGCATGATCGTGGTGACAATACGGCTGGTGATATTGCCGTCAAGGTCATCCGTTGCTGTTGCTCCTGCATCGGTGTAGCTTGCACCCGCTGACAAGGTGACCGAAGCGTCTCCTAGCAGTGTGATAACCGGCTTCACCGTATCGACGATGGGTTCGTCATCCTGCATAATGTTGATCGTTCTTGTTACTTCAAGAGCAGCATTGCCTGCCGCATCGCTGACATTATAATGGTACAAATACGTTGCTGCTGTTACAGTGCTGATGTTAGGCACTAGGATACCATTATAGGTGATAGTCGTTACGGTTTGACTCGTAATATCTCCATCCCGATCATCCATTGCCGAGACACCAGCATCGGTATACACGGCGCCAATGCTCAAGTTGACGATCGGTTCACCAAGTAGGGTAATCGTAGGTTTGGTTGTATCCGCTACAACATCCTGTGTAAGACCGTCCACGGCAGAGTTTAAAGCTTGCAGAGCAACATCGACGTCATCCTGCGTCGCGTTCGTATCCTCTAGGACACGATTCGCTTCTGTAAGAGCATCTTGAAAGCTGCTCCAGCTTAGTTCCGTATATTGATCATTTACTTTGTTCTTCTGTTCGTCGTAAACCGCCTGAAGCACTGTTTTATCCGCAGGAGGCACGCTCGGTACCGGTGCAATTCCCACAAAGGACATTAATGGTGATTGAGCAGCCTGAGCAGCCACCAGTTTAATCGTCATTTTACCTGCTTCCGCCATCGTAAAGTTATACGTTTTGGATACATCTACCGTACTGCTATTCAGTGTTATGGTATCTACGAGTTCTTCGTTGTTGTCATGTACCAAGTACACTTCTTCTGTACGTGTCACATTTGACCACCAATTGTAAGTGCCGAGCGTAATTTGATTGTCACCGGCGGGAACATTATCAAATGTATAGAAAACAGAAGCGCCAATCTGATTAGCCGTGTAGATCCCTGTTGTGCTTTGCTTGCTGTAAGGCCCTGCTACAATCCCTTTGTAGCTGACACTGTATGCGCCGCTTGAATTTTGGCCTCCATGGCCCCAACCATTCGTTGAATCATAAATTTGATCGGGAGCGTTGTTGAGCAGCGGTTTGCTATTCGCTGCGGCAAAGGCTGCTACTGCGCCATATGCAGGCGAATCATAGCCTAATGTGTTGGAGGATGAATGTCCGGAAGTCAGCCCTGTTTGCGTTGCATTGAGATCAACAAAATAGAGAATATTCTCAGGTACCACCTCTACGTAACATACCGTTTGCAGATTGCCATAGGTGCCTGTGACCGCTACGGTCTCATAGGCATTATGAAAGCTGATTCCATCCAGATTCCATTTGACAGTAACCATCTTCTTGGTGCCGTCCAAGTTGCTCGCTTCTACCTGCTGAGGAAGATTCGGGAGCTTACCGACAGAGGTAGCCACATACAGGGGCGATGCAATGGACTGAATGTCTCCCATCACCATCTGATTCTGAATATAAGTGAGACGACCAATCAGCTGTTCGGCTCCTTCTTGATCCAAACGGTATGTTGAGGGATCTGTCAATGCTTCTTGTGCCGTACTGCGCAGACTTTCAAAAAGCTGCCAATCGCTATCCTTAAACTCGTCTTGACGGCTCACCTCTTGAGCTGCTGTTACCGCTGTTTGCAGATCGGACGTATCAGCTGATCCTTTTACTTCACCAGAAACAACTCCTACAGCATCAACATTCAATGTTCCGCTGAGCACCTTCACACTCACGGTATGCTCGCCATAGGCAAGTCCGCGAAGCGTGAATGTCTGGTAGAATTCCTTCGAGGCCGCCGTTGCAGCTGATGTCGTGACGACTTGCCCGTCCACCGTTACCTCCAGCTTCGCCGAGCCGTCGTTTGCACCGAGAATATCGAAGCCGGTGCCTGTAAACGTATAGGACAACGCCGCATCCGCACCTTGACTTGTAGAAATGGAACGTTGGTACACGTACATGCCCTGACCATCTTGATGATTCCATGCTCCCGTATAAACGAGCTTGGCGTTCGGAGTCGGAGCCAAATCGTACATTTCCATATTATCCAATAGCTCAGAATAGTACGGTGCGTATCCATCAACCGTTTCAACCTTCAAATTATCGAATTGAACGTTATAATATCCGCTAGCTAAATCCACGCGACCGGACAGTTTAGGGGCTGAATCGGTATATGTGGCAATCATCGTACCATCCAAATAGGCTGTTACAACATTGCCGGCCACTTGAATGGCAATATTATGCCATGCGTCATAGCTCACGTTAAATCCATTAATCTGCACGCCGCCAGCGCCACTTACGACATTGCCGCTGGAAACCGCACTGTTATTGACCAACAGCTGCCATCCGCCGTCAAACCAATACTTGAAAACATAAGGCGTGCCGGAAATATCTTGCGAGCTGCCGCCGCCTTGCTCCCGGGCACCGATAGCAGCATAATTACTGCCGCTCTGCGTGCTGTTATTTTCAAAAGAAACATCCACGCTTGCCTTATAGTTCAACCAACGGTTGTCCCCGATGCCCGTGACCGGATTACCTCCGTTCCATGTGCCGCCGAGTCCCATTATGGCCTGATCTAGCTGTTGGCGAAGTACATAGTTGCTCGAGCCGTCCGGAAGATACGCCTCGAACGCGCCGTTGCGATCAGACGTATAGCGAGGAATGACGCTCTTGGACCCTCCCCGGGAATCGACATAACTTTCACTGCCGGAGATTTGACCATCAGATCCAATGACCGGAACCGTCTTACTCGTATAATCAAAATCATCAGCATAGAGGAAATGGTCATCTATATTCTGTATGGCACCTGTTGCATCAGTATCAAGTACGGTTCTTTGACCCTCTACAGGCAGAGGTGTGTGAAAATCCGGCTTATCATGACTTTGCAGCGTACTAACCGTCATAATGGAATAAGGTTTGACATGAACAGTATACACACCGCCGCCATCAGCATTTACATTTCCTACATATTTCATGTAGTTGCTGTTAAAGGCAGCTCCGCTGTCCGCAGCGCGGGTTTCCATACTTCCATCGATGGATTGCCGGTGTAACTCATATTAAAAGCTTGAATCTTATAAATTCTTTCATATTCACTGTCATTAACAATCACTGTTGAGAAGTTGCTCTTGTCAGGAGCTGCAAGCGTCATATAGTTAGGAAGGCCGTTGCGTCCGTTGACAGGATTCGTTCCCGTCGCTCCCGCAGCGCTAGCCTCCGGAACTGCTCGCCAGATTCCCGCCGTATTGCTGTCGTTCTCCCAGCCTGCATGGGCAAACAAACTGAAGTGCTGCAAGATGTCCAGCCCCGCATCGTAGTGCATCCAGCCTGACCATGGATCGCGCGCGCTAACCAGCTCTTTAAACGAATATTGACCGCCTTCGTAGAACGAACCGATCGCCGGTTGATACACGAAATGAGTCCGGCGGGAATTGACAAATCCTTTGATAATCGTGTTGCCCATTTCAAGCGGACTGCCTACGCCACCAATGCCGGTGCCTGCTGTTGAAGGATCCTTTGTATTGTTGTTAGGACGATAGGATGAGTTGCTGAAAGTAGCCTGCGCTTCACTGTTCCACACTTCTTTATCATATTGATCGGCCAACTTTTTAAAATTGCCCGAACCATCATCATCCGTGCTGTAGTGGAAGCCGGCGACGGACACCGCATTCATCAAGTCTGCATCGCTGATCATGCTGCCGCCAAAGGTACCTGTACCCACCTCATCGGAAATCACAACCTTAATACGGTTGTACAGCTCTTTTTCCGTTTCGGATTCAAAACCGGTGCTGTCCGTTTGAACCAGGTTGGCGTACTGCTTAGCCCAGGCTAAATCCGGCGAATGCTCGTTTATACCGGGATTCACATAATCGACCATATACCCATAGGTTCGATAAGCAGCCAAAATCGTATTTTTGTACCAGGTATAGATCTTGTCGTTGTTGTCGGCCCATGCTGGAGCGCTCCATCGTAGGAAGCTGACTTTGAGATTAGGATTCAACTTTTTGGCATCAGCTGCCAGCTGAAATCCCGGATGACGCTGTACATTCGCCGCTTCATCCGCCGTACGCATCGTAGCCGGATCCGGGCCCGTAGAGTTATTCCGGTCGTTGCCCATCTCGATTTTCACATGCGTCATGATCGGATGCTCGCCGCCAAATAATACGCGCAGCATCTCAGCATAAGCTTCAGGCTGCTCCGATTTGTAATCCATCAGCAGCGCACTGCTGCTGTTCCCGCTCAGCACGCCAAAGCCCTTGAAGGTAAGACCGTTGACATTGTCAGCCTTAATATCGTTACCATCCAGTGCAACCTTGACGGTAGAGGCAGCAGCCTGCTGCGCGTCACTGATCAACTGTTTGATTCCGCCCTTGGCAATGGAGAACCAGCTTAAGATCGGTTTCTCATCGGATACATAGGCATAAGTCAATGTCATTGGCTTACTCGTGTCTATGTCTTCGGGAATGGTAAATTCACCGGAAATGGATTTGATTTGGTTCGTATTGAACGGGTCAAACGATATGGTTTGTGTATCACCATTGGTATCCAAATACTCTAGCTTAGGTCCAATTTTACGCGAGCGACTGCCATACCAGTCATTGAATCCGCTGCTAAGCGTATACGTTCCCGCTTCAAGCGCTTTCAATTTGTACACGATATCGTTCGTGGCGCTTCGTAGTCCGACAACCCAAATGGACGTGTCAGTCGCGGGATTCGTCAAACCTCCGCTTTGAGAATTTTTCACCTTTTGCGTTGAATCGTCAAAACCCCCAATCTGTTGAACCGCTGACATATCTCTGATCCGGAGCTTCATTCAGCAGCGTGCTGTCGCTGAGTTCTTTGACAGCTTCAAATACCGGCGATGACGTCGCAGGCATGCCTAATGAGTCTCCGCCTCTGCCGCTGTCTACAAAATAAACCAATGGATTGGCCGACGGCGGCACGATTTCTACATTGGCGCTCACCGAGGTGCCACCGGCCATTCCTGTAACGGTAGCCGTATCATAAGGCACGGCGAATGTATCGTCTCCGATATTCCAGGTCACGGGCGTACTCAGTCCGTCCACTTCGACTTCTGCAGGCAGTGTGGTCTCTGCAGCGGTTGTCGCTCCCATGTAGGCGGCTGCATAAACAGTCTCGACTGTAGCTGCGGATGCAGTTGGCAAACCGAAAGCGGGTAAGAATCCAAACGACAAGATAGCCGTCATCGCGATGGAGACGAACTTCTTACTGACGATATGTGTTTTGCTCATGTACCGATCCTCCTTCAATTCATAATCAACTATACTGATGAGATTACTCAACTTTAGAGTTAAGCAACCACGTACGAATTGACGAGTTGCTACAGCAATTCGCACTTACAGAAGGGGACATCAGCGGATCCCACATTCCGAAATCATTTCTTTTTACCTGAACAGCTTCACCCCTTTGCTCCTTCATGTTGACCCCAGCTCCATAAGTAAAGCGGTTACAAATATTGTATCAAGGTGTACATCGCCGTACATACAACTTTATTTACTTATCATACGTCGATTTTTACTACTTTTGACTTAGAAAAAGTAAAATAATGTCGATTTACGCCTATAAATTCAAGTGATTCCTGATTTTGAGTCTTAGCAACAGCCTAAAAAGATGAAAAAGCCGACTATTTGCCGGCTTCAGACTGTTGATAAACTGGAATGTAGAACTCAGTAGTTTTCGGAGAAGCGTAACGGTCGCCTTTGACAGTTTTGTTAACACCCTATAAGGCTTTTATTTCAATGAAATAACAAAATGTCAACAGCGATCGGAGAAAAGCTACTGAAGTTCGTAATGGAAATTAGTTTATCACCAAACTGAAGCCGGCTATTTGCCGGCTTCCTCATCTTAAGAATCAATTATTCAAATCCAAGAATCATGCGTGCCAGTTTCGCAAGGTCGCTGATATCCACCACGCCGTCATTCGTTACGTCTGCGGCTTTGGCAAGCTGCCAATCCTCATCTGCGGATGTTGCGCCGTAATATTTGGCTACAAGGGCCAAATCACCAATGCTGACCGTACCGTTGTCGTTCACATCGCCGGAGGTGCGGGTAATCTTGGCATTCATGAAGGCATGCAAGGCCGTATTCAAGTCAGCTTTCGCTTGATCAACTTCTGCTTGGCTTGCTGCTAGGTTGCCTGCAGCTGCTCGAGCAGTGTCGATAGCTGCCTGCAGCGCAGCTTTGGAACCAGCAGGGTATTGACCTGCGGAGGAGCCTTCAACAGCCGAATCATGCTTGCTTTGAGCATCGCTAATCAGCGCATTCAAGGCAGTCTTATTGATATAAATAATCTGTGTAGTCCGTGACATTCCTTGTAGCTGCGTTTCCTTCCCGAAGCCATCGGACACAATGGCTTGAGTGATGGAAAGTGCAGCATCCGTTGAGGCGCTGAGCGATTTCGCTGTAAAGTGCAGCTTCAACACATCTCCGCTTTCCTTCACCGCGCCGTCACTTCCTAAACTAGCTGTAATCAATCGCATACCGCCTGTTTGAGCTGCTGTCTCGCTTACAACTTCAACCCCAGGCTGTAAGCTTTCCGAGGAAACATACTGTACTTTCTCAGGATTGTACGCGATTGTAAAGTCTTGTGCGTAAATATCGTCTTGGACGTTTACCAAGCCGTAAACCACATCGAAATCCTGGCCTGCATACACACTATCCGGCACTGACAGGGAAGCCTCAAGCTGCTTCTCCACCTGCTGTAAGCCGCTGATCGCCGCTTGCAGATTTGCAGCAGCAGCGTCCACATCCGCTTGTGTCGCTTGCTCATTGCTGCTCACCGTCTGTGCTGCATTCAGCGCTTCTTGCAAGGCGGCCCAGGTCGCTTCCGTGTAATCAGTCGAGGTCAATCCTTGAACCTCCGTGATTAAGGCCTCTAAACCTGACCGATCAACCGAATTCGATGGAGTCACTTGAATCGTTGCTGTTACTCCCGCGCCCGGCAGGTAACCGTCCTTAGGTGGAATACCGAAGTAAGGGGTGCCGTCCCCATGCCAGTAAATGACCGCTACACGTGCATATCGGGTAGCATCATATAAAGGACTATAGCCTGATACGCCGGAATAGCCTTCATTCGGACGTGCGTGATATGACAAGATGGCTGTCTGACCGTCTTCAGCCTCGGTAAAGGTTGCGTGACCAGGACCGAACTGCTGATTGTCCTTGGATGTGATCATTAACGGATAAGGCGTTTTCTTCCAAGCAGCCGGATCCAGTAGATTCGTATACGGAGAATCTTCAGCGGTTAGCAATCCGATGGCGTAAGTAGAATCCGTAGATCCCGCCGCATAGCCCATGAAGATTTTACCGTTCTTCTTCATAACGGTCGGACCCTCCAGGACTCTGTCCCTTCTTCGCTCCCAAGTATATTCCGGGAAAGCAATGGTTGCTTGTTCGCTGCCCAGGGTTGTGCGGTTGGTCATTTTGGCAATGTTAATCAAAGAGTTGCTGCCCGGCTTATGCGCCCAAGCCATATACCATTCATTGTTATGCTCAAACACGGTCGCATCCAGGTCGAAAGCCTCTCCGTTAATTGTGACCTTGGTGATATCGGACCAGTTGCCTGTCATCGGATCCTGAGAGTCACACTCGATTTCATACACACGGAGGTCAAAGTTGGAAGTTACTTTACCGCCGGCAAAGTAAATCACCCATTTTCCTTCGGCTTCACCTGGGAACTTCATGTAATGAATTTCGGGAGCCCAAATGTGGTAGGATGCATCGCCAGATGCTTTCCTCCAGAAGACGGTCTTCTCTTCCGCCGTTGCAAGGCCCTCGATCGTGGAGGCTCTTCTAATCGCAACTCGGTCGTATTGATCATCTTTGGAACCGTTATGATCGTAATCCATATAGGAAGAAGTGTAGTAGTAATAACCGTCCGGTCCTTTGAAAATATCCGGGTCAGCCCCGTTTTTATTCAAAGGATTCATGTAGTTTGGAGCGCCCTCGACCAGACCTGCAGCCGTAAAGGTTCCTTCCTTGGCATAGCTTGCGGGATCGATCGAATCCCAGTTCAATACTTTTTCTACCATTGATCCGTCACTGTACTTAACATGAACTGTTTCAGGCAGAGCAGGAGCCTTGCCCGCTTCCGTAGTAACTTGCAAGCCATCTTGATCTGTCCCAACAGGAATCGTAGGTGTGCCGAGGTGCGAAACCACATCATCCAGGACCGGCTGTCCTACACCAATTACGCTTCCAATCAGCGCGCCGGCTGGAGCATTGCTGATATTTACGTCATTCGGCATCAAAGCCGGGTAGTCTGTTCCGGTATATGGAGCAGCAGCCGATGGTGTAGTAAAGCTGCTATCGATGGTATTGTAGTATTTATTGCCGGAAGTATCGCTCCATATGATGACATAGCTGTTAGCAGCTACATCATATTTAGCCTGCGGCTTTTGGGCGTAAACATTTCCGCTGCTAACCGTGATCAGATTTTGATGATCCCAGTTTACCAAATCCGTGGAATCCCAGTAGTTGATCGTGGTATCAGCTATAGCACCGTTGTATCTGACGGTTGTTGCCAGCAATACATAGGTTCCATCAGCCTTGCGGAACACATAAGGATCGCGGAACTGCTTCGCCGCAGCGCTATTGTAAGCCGTTGAGCTGGTGCTTGTGCTGGCAACGCGGTAAAACAGAACACCTTTATTATCATTAAGCGGAGTCCAGCTTTGACCGTCCGTGCTGTAAGCAAGATGCAGGCTGTCATCGTAGAAGCTCATGTAGCCGTCATTGGAGCCGGTCGATCCTAGCTGACTGCTGTAAGACATGATGTAAGGAGGCCCATCAGGTGCCTGCTCCGGAGTTAACGAAATGTTCACTACGTTGGATTTGACCGTAACACCGTTCAAGCTAACGTTCGCCCACAGCTTCACGGATTTAGCCGCGCCAGTTTGACCGATTGTCGCTTTGCCCTCCGTATCGAAGGTGACAAAATCCGGATGGTCCGACTCGTAAGAGACTGCCGCAATGCTTAAGTCCGCTTCTTGGTTATCACTCAGCTTGCTGCCAGTAATGTTCAATCTTATCGTATCACCGGTTTTCGCAGAGGTTTTAGCTGCAGCAACCGTGACTTCTTGAAGATCCGGCTCATTCACAGCTGATGTCCTGAATTTCAGAACCGTTAACGAATACGGATCAAATGTCATTTCGTTGGATGTGCTCAGGTTGGTTAATTTCGTTGAAACCGGGTACACGTTTTGCGGATTGGAATAGGAATTCGCCGCCGTTGCCGCGCCCGTTAGAACTGTTTTTAATCCAACCGGATTGATGTAGTCCGCGCCGTTCAAATTGACATTCAGCAGCTGCGGTGTGCTTTGCGGATTCACAACCTTCACATAGATATCGCCTGTCGCTTCATCTTTACTCGTTACGGTGTAAACACTGCTCGATTTCTTCCATGGTCTGTCTACAATATGAAAAACAAGCTGATCATTGACATAGCAATCAATGTTGTTGCCGGAGACGACCATTTTGAAGTTATACCATTGGTCTGTCGTTACAGTTGGCAGCTTGGCATAATCGGACAGGGTCGTGAGCGTTGTGGTTACTCCGTTCTCAGCCTTCTCGAACGTACTTCTCGCATTCGAATATCCGCCAACATTCCAGCGGTAGTAATTGCCCGAATCCTTGACACCGGCATACAGCAGAAAGCCCTCAGAACCAGCCGTTTTCTTAGCCTGGAAGGTTACTGTGTAGTCCGTCATGTCCGTACTGCCTGCATATGCAAGCGTGTTTGCCGTGTTGGTGCTGGTTTGCGAATAGGCTCCATTACTAATCGACCAAGTGCCCGTAGGAGCGGTCCATTTGGACGCATCCTTAGTGAAGTCGTCGCTGAACAGCACAGCATTCGTCTTGTTGTCAGTTACGACAACATCTTTGAACTGATTCGCCGTATTGTAGCCTCCAAGACCAACTGCTCCCTTGATCTTATAGCTCTCTTGGCCTGCTTTGACAATTTCAGTAGGGAGTGTGATATTTCCGGTATTTCTGAAAAACATCTTCTGCACATAGTAGTTGGCCGTGCCATATACACTCTGATTGTTGAAGTAAATCAGGTCCGGCGTCCATTGTGTATAATTCTGCTTAGCCAGAAGCGGCGCATAAGAGGCGAGCTCGACAATGTCTCCGTTTTCTTCGATATGCGTCATATATGCGGCTTCCGCCAGTGCATCCTGCAAGTAACTGCTGGAAGAGTTCGATGCGTACTCGCCGATAAATACCTTCTGCGCCTTTCGGTCATAATTGTCATAGCGGGTTACGTTCGCGTATAAATTCGCATTTGACGTATAGTAATGCTCATCTACCAGGTCGGCATCTGTTTTTAATCCGTTGAATTCTGCTTGCTTCTGTAAATTGGACCAGGTTGTCAGGTTGAAATTGTCACCCATTGTGATTCCGCCGCCAATAATCAGCTTGATTTCAGGGTGAGCTTTCCGCATAGCGTCTGCAACCATCGCATAGCGGGTATAGTAATTCGTACCGGAATCTTCGTTTCCAATTTCCATATATCTCAGGTTGAACGGTGCCGGATGACCCATATCGGATCTAAGCTTTGCCCATTTGTTGCTCATATCCGTGCTGTTGGCAAAGTCCGCCAGATCTACGGCATCTTGAATATAAGGTCCCATCTGATCAAGAGGAATAATCGTGGAAGTCCCCCAGGACATACCCACATTGATCGCAGGAACAGGCGCCGCTCCGATATCCTCCGCAAATTGGAAAAATTCATAGAAGCCGAAGCCTAAGGATTGATTGTAATAGGGCCGTGTTGAGTCAAACCAGAAGTTGATGTTGTTCTTACGCTCTTCTACAGGTCCAACCGACAGCTTCCAGCGATAGGAATCGTTGGTGGTGATACCTTGAACAGCGCACCCTCCCGGGAATCGGAAGTACTTCGGATGCAGGTCGGCAATTTGCTTCGCGATGTCATATCTGGCTCCGTTAGGCCGGTTCATCCAAGTTTTTTGCGGCATCAAGGAAACCATATCCATATCAACGGTTCCGGTACCTTTGACAAGAACCTGAAGTCTAGCTGATCCTGTTGAAAGGTTAGGCTCGATCACTGCGCTTAGTTTTTGCCACGAATTCGTAATGCCCGTTAATTCAGTCGAAGCATACACGCTGGATCCGTCACTGCTAGTCAATGACACCTCGACCGGTCCCGAATAATCACTGCTTCGCACATACATAGAAACATTATACTTATCGCCTTGAACGAGGTTAATGCTTGGAACTTGCGTCCCTGTAGTGCTGGAGTAGCCGGTGTTGTAGACTCCTCCATCCCCCGGGTTCGTGACAGATAATCTCAAGAAATTCGGATTGTTTGCGTTAAGACCGTTGTCCGCACTAGTCGTCATCGTACCCGCACCAGAGCCGTTTTGTACCAGGTTCCATGCATAGGTGTACGCAGGTATTCCTGTTGCAGTGGCTGTTGAAGTGGAAGATCTGGACCCGCTCACCTTCACCATTTCAAACGATCTGTTCTGCACAAGCTCCGCGTATAGTCCTCCGTCCAGAGCATAGTTAATATCCTCAAAAAATACGCCCCAGGTCGTCGGGTTAATATCGACTCCTTTGCCTTTGGCATCAATTTCGATACTACTTGGAGCTGTACCCATAGGAAGAACGGTGATATTGATACTTTTCGTATCAGTTACACCATTTTTAAAGATTGTAGCCGTTAACGTAACAGCAGCTGCGGACTCGCCTTTTGCGGGTCTGGTCACTGCACCTGTATCGGACACAATCTTTGAATTACTGGAAGCCCAGCTGATATTAGCTCCATATAAGAAGTTAGGCAGGCTCACATCGCTGACAATGGCGGACGCATCCGTAATGGCCAGTTGATTCTTGGCAAGCGCCACCACACCGGCGTCATCGGTCGAGGTACTTGCATAGAGAGCGGAAATGGTGTTGTCGTCTAATGCTGTCGTGTATAATCTGAAGTCGTCCATTTGTCCATAAAAGTAAGAATCCGCAGAAAACTGGGATTTGCCGAGGAAATTACTTACCGTTCCTCCCAGCATAGTCTCCAAATCCGAAGGCTTGGTTGTCACGCTGCTGGATCCGACCTTAACCCCATCCACATAAATAGAGGCTGTGGAATCCTTATAGGTGACTACAAGGTGTCGCCAAACATTGTTTGTCGTATACCTCGGACCGCTGACTGTCTGCTCCCCCCATCCGTTAGCTTGACGCCAAGTCTGGAATCCGAACCGGAGTTCAGCGTATAGAACATGTAATGCGTATTGTTGTTCCCAAGATCAAAGACCCGCTGCCATGCAGATGAGCTATTCGTGTTTCTAACCCACAAGGCAATGGACATTTCATTGACGCCTTGTAAAATACCGTTAGGCATTTTTACGTAATTGGCCGTTGTCGAAGATCCAGATCCGCCATTAAAATTTGCCGCATAACCCCCCTGCATTTTGTTGGCAGACGACCATCTGTTGCTGTCAGAGGCGCTCGCATTCATGGTTCCGTTATTTCCATTACCGGAAGAGTCGGCAACCGTAGTACCCGTTCCCTCTTCGAATTTGTACCAAACCTTCAAGTTCTTTGATGTGTCTTGCAGAACTGTAACGGTTGCAACCGCCTTGATCGACGTTCCGGTTACTGCACCCTCGACCTGGAATTTCCCGGCAGCTGCATGGCTAGAGGGATTGATAGCCGACCAGACTACAGCCTCCTGAGAGGTTAAAGCATCGTCGTGTTCAGCCGTCACTGTACTTGGCAGTACCGGAGCCGTTCCAGCAACCGTGGAGGCAATAACCTGCCTTATGGAAGTGATGGAGCTGCTTTCTGCGGCGCTTGAAAGGGTCGGAAACCCGACAAACAGGCTGAATAACATCGTGATAAGAGTCACCTGAGCTACAAGCTTTCTTATCCGTACATGCATAGGCATAAATTGATCACATTCCTTTCTTGTGCAGCATGCACAATGTTGACTCAAGATTTTTAGTGTAACTACAATTGAGTCATTTTTCCCGCAATTTGAACGCGATAGTGTTCAAATTTAACCTGTCCGCTCTAATTTGGAAACTTACAGGGTAACGCCTTACTCTTTCATACCTATTTCATAGCTCTTCTTTCTGCTTCCCCTCCTCTGCAATGCCAATTACTCAACCAACCTTCACAAAAAAGCGGCACACTGATAACTTTCCCATCGAAATCATCGTAGGGTGCAATCGCTTTCAGTGTGCCTGCATGGAAATTTTATCCTTCTATACCTTCAATCACAATAGAATAATTTTATCTAAAACTAGAATTATTTTGGATGAACAGCATGATGCTTATTCGCCAAATATCAATCTCGCAAGCGCCGCCAAGTCTTCAATATCGATCTTGCCGTCATCGTTGACGTCGGCCGATTTGAATTGAATCCAATTTGGATCCGCTGAAGTGAAGCCGTAATGCGCTGCGGCAATAGCGAGGTCGCCGATTCGAACGGTGTTATCTCCGTTGACATCTCCAGGCAGCTTCGTGATAACCGACGACTCGAAGGTTTGTACCTCGCTGTTCAACTGCGTTAAAGCTTGATCAACCTGAGTTTGTGTCGCTGCAGCATCATTGAGCACATTGCTCGCGTTTTGAATAGCGGTTAGGAGTGCGGCTTTCGCCCCGGCAGGATATTGTCCCGGATGTGTTCCCTCGACTGCAGCATCATAGCGTGCCTGTGCCTGTGCGATCGCTGCGCTCAAGGCGTCCTTCGTAACGGCTGACGTGATTTGGAATTGGTACGGAGTTGGATTCATGATCGTTGTTTCTGTGCCGCTGCCATCCGCGTCAATCATGCTCGTTACCTGGATGGAGCTGCTCACTGTTTCACTAACCGGTTTAGCCTTAAACTGAAGCTTCACCAGATTTGCTGTGCTTCCCGCTTCTTGACCGGGCTTCAGGTCCGCAAGGATCAAGCGCACTTTGCCTGCTGTTACGGCTTTATCCACAATGGCTAATCCGTCCTTCAAGGACTCCGCTTCCACAAACTCGACCTGTTCAGGATCGTACTCGAACGTGATGTCCTGGGCGTACACATTCGTTGTGACCGTATTCGTGCCCAGCGTCACATCAAATAATTGATTGGAGGCGACGCTCCTTGCCCCCGTAAGGGTTGCGGGGCTCTCCTCGCCTTTAACCAAATGAACCGTATACTGCTTCGAGGTGGTATGGTCCTCCGCTTTGGCCGTCAGGACCAGCTCTGTCGTATCCCCAGTTAGCGGTACGGTACGTTCCAGCTTGTCATTGATCAAGATGCTGCCGTCATATACAAGTCCGTATTCATCCGTCGGAGCGGCAGTCATGGAGACAGATGTCGCCGAGCTCGGCACGGTTAGCGTGTATTCCGTAACTTCAGGGTCAAACGGCTGAGATAAGGTGCCTTTGTCAAACGATAAGCTCTTCAAGTTCGCATTGGTTTTGTAATCGGTAATCACCCGGAATATATCGAACAATCCACCAACAAAACCGCCTGTGCTTGCAAACTTGACCGTCACATAATGAACCGTTCTTTGTACTTGATTGCCGTGCTCATCTGTTTCGGTTATCGTTTTCGTTCTGCTGTTATCTACAAGCTCCTGCGTAATTTTCCGTGTTTGGTTGTAGAAATCTCCAGGATTTTTGTTCTCGATGGCTTCACTAACAAGCTTCGTATCATCCACGTAAATATCAAATTTGCGGCCCGCGTCCCCGCTGTAGTAGGTGGAGAACAGATAGTTAGCCACTCCAGGCGTGACTTCCATATCATAGCTGAACCATCCGTTCGCTCTCGCATCCCGGTAAGACTTCCCGTTATAGGTTCCGACTGTCGAGTTGGAAGTCTGACGATTAGCCGCCAGTTCATACTGGTCGTTAGCAACAATGACGAAGCTAACGGTGGAAGACTCCGCACGCCCTGCTTCCTTCGCCTTCCGAATGGCCTCTTGGAAGAATTCCGAATCGGCGGTTACGAGGTTGAAGTAAATGCCGTACCGGTCTTCATATCTCTCAAAATGCGGCGTAAAGGTCAAGACCCCGCCGTCGGCATCGGTTCCTTTTAACGTAAACTCGAGCTTGCCGGGGGTTTTCACCAGATTCTGTGCAATATTGGACTTCCAAGTCTCTGTATCCCCGTTAACGACGGTAATAAAATCTCTTGCGGACGTGTCTTTGTTCGGTTTCAGTACGTTGACGCCATGAGGGCTCGTTGTCATGTTATTTGTTCCGAGTCCCGCACTTAGCACCACAGGACCGTACTTAAAGGCTACGGTGTCAGGTCCGTCAGGAAGCGTATAGAGGACGACTTCCATTGGGAAGTCCAATGTGATGGTCGTTCCGTCTGTCCAGTCTTGGGCAAGGACGATGTATCCGCCTTCGACGGTATAATTTTGAACCGGAGCTCCGTTCACCGATAGCTGAGGGTTCGTTTTTGCCCAGTCCGGTATTCTGAACTTAAGCGCTGTGTCTGTCTGCCCGGTTGTATGAACCGTAAAGGTCACCTTGCCAGACGATGAGTCACCCGATCCCGTATTCGGCAGCTCGGACTTTTGTGTGAGGGTCAGATTCTTATCCGGCAGCGTCAAAACAGATGACAAGTACATATTGACGTACACGCTATCTTTGTCAGTGAAGTAGACGCTGTCATTCAGCTTAGAGAAATTCTCCATACCGGTTCCCGTACAGCACCAGAAATGGAAAAACTCACTGCTGAATACTTTAAAATAGCCTGTATCCATCGGCTGGAAGTACGTCGTCATCCCGGTTTCCGGATTTTGAGAAGAAATGATCGAATTCGTATACGTATTCTCATAGAAATCCGCGTATTTTCTATCCTTGGTGATTTTGTACAACTCTCTAGTCAGCTTCAGCATATTGTAGACGTTACAGGTTTCATCATTCACATTCGTACGCTCAGCGTCGAGAACATCGGCAGGTCCGAAATGCTCGTTATCGCTGTTGCCGCCCGTAACATAAGAATGATGCTGAACCACCATATCCCAAAAATTCTTCGCTACTTGCAGATAGTACTCTTCGCTTTCCGATTGATCTAACACTTCATAACGTTTTAATGCTCCGATTACCTTCGGAATCGTCGTATTGGCATGCTTGCCGTTCAGAACATCGACATTATTATAGAAAGAATTGAACAAAGCCAGCTCATCGAATTTTTCGGCTGCCAGTTTAAAGTGATTGTTCCCGGAAAGATGATACAGGTCATACAAAGCGTCATTCATCCCGCCGTATTCCACGCTGAGAACCTTCGCTTTCATGGCGTCATCCCACTTAGATGTGCGATTGTAAATGTATTCCCCTAACCCTTCTGCCACCTGCAAAGCCTTCGGATTATCACCATACTCGGCTGCGCTGACCAAACCGGCCAAAATCTTATGTAGCGTATACCATGGAACCCAAACCGCCTGACCGTTCTCCACTCTGTCCAAGAAGGAAGTCGGGAATGCGGATACATAGCCGTTGCCGTTGGCCTCTTGACAAGCCGCCAATTCATCGATGATATAGTCCAGGCGCTCTTTTAAACGAGCCTTATCATCCCCCGACGCATTTACATACGCCATCGAAATCGCAGACAAGTAGTGGCCTAACGTATGGCCGCGGATCTCCGTATTTTCCCAACCGTCATACACCTGAGCTTTCGCTTCGAGACCGCTGGTTGTGCGGAAGGCGCTGAGCAGACGATCCGGCTCTAAGGACATTAAATAATCCACTTCTTTGCTAAAAGCATTCGTGTAATAGCTGTCGGTTAATACGACGTTCGACATCGGTACATCCTGCAAGGAATTGGTGCTATTTTTTGCCGGCACAGTCACTGTAAACTCCCGTGTAACCTGCTTAGCTCCGAAGGTAACGGTCGCCGTTAAGGTTACGGTAGCATCACTTTCACCATCAGAGGGTCTGGTAACGTTGCCCATCAAATCAATGACATTCTCATTGCTGGAAGTCCACGATATGGTAGAATCCGACTTCCCCTTCAAAGGCAGGGATATGTCCCCAATCGTTTGCTCGGGCAATGTGATGGCATCCGCATCCGACCTAGCGATCTGCTCATAATCAAAGACCGTTCCCGATTGCTGCTCATAGAGGGCTATAATGTCCTCATATCTGGCGGCTGTGCTGAACATTTCATAATCATCGAGTGCATACTTCGCGTAAGCGCCATTGTAATTTGGGCCGTTGTAGCCGATCGACTTCTGTGTGGTTTCGTCCGATGTGATGATGCCGTCCGCTCCATCTGCTCCGTAGTTGTAATCAACGTTCGTGCTTTGCTTAATCCCGTTGCGGTACATATTCACCGACTTCGTCTTGCTGTCATAGGTAATGGCGACATGTGTCCAGACCCCAACCGGGAAAAAGTCCGCTCTCGATCCGCTGATACTAACCTTGTAAGGTTGCTTATTGGCATCCGCGGATCCGAGCGAAATCGCCAGCGGCTTGCTGTCGTTCTCCGAAGATAGATACCAGCCATCCGTGTACCAAGCGGTTTTGTTCCACATGATCATCTGCTCGCCAGTCATCGTTGCATTAGGCTTGATCCAAAAAGAGAGCGTTAGATCCGATGGCTGAAGCGTGCCGCTTTTCCCCATATCCACATAAGTGCTGCCATCTAGCTTGAGCGCTTTACTTCCTTGCAGACCGTCGACGTAAGAAAAGTTACTGCCCTTAATGGTTCCATTATTCCCTTTGCCTGAGCTGTCGGTTACATTACCTTCAAATTCCATGGATAAAACCTTCGAAGCATTTAAAGCTGCCAGCGGGTCAGTCTCAGCTGCAAATACAGCCTGCCCGGAGAGTAATTCACCGGATATCATAACTGTTGATAAGGCCCAGAGAGCCAGCTTGCGTTGATTGAGCTTGAGTCGTTTTTTCATAAAAGGACATCCTCCTGAAACGATGATATGGTTGGAAAGAGGGCATAGTAGCCCTCTTTTAATTCAGTTACATTTCGTATCAATTCTCGCGTACGAATCCCTATTCCAATATCTTTCTAGCCATAGCCGCCAGATCTTCAATATCAATCTTACCGTCTTGATTTAGATCGCCCTTCTGGTACTCGGACCAGTTCGGATCGTCTAGTGTTTTGCCGTATGCCGCTGCGACGATAGCCAAGTCGCCTACAGAATAGCGGCCGTCACCGTTCGTATCTCCCGGCTGTGTATGATGGACGGAATCGATGAAGGTTTGCAGGGCAGCCGTCAGATCAGTAACCGCTTGTTCCACCTGCTGCTGGGTAGCTTCAGGATTCTCCGCGACAGCCTTTGCACGATCAATTGCAACTTGCAATGCTGCTTTAGAGCCTGCCGGATATTGACCTGCTTCAGTGCCCTCAATAGCCGCATCATGCTTCACCTGGGCTTCTGCAAGCAATGCGCTAAGCCTGCTCTTATCCAAAGCATGTATTTGAACAACGTGTGATTGTCCGCTCAACTCCGTCTCGGCTCCAAGTCCGTCCGCGATCACAACTTGGGACAGGCTGATCGTAGCTGCTGCATCCGATGCGAGCTCCTTCGCTTTCCAGTTAAGCCGAATGGCATCACCGTTCACCGTGCGATCTTCTCCGATTAGCGCAGCAATGATCCGTACTTGACCTTGGCTTGTGGCCTGTTCGGACACAGCTGCGATTTTGACATGATCCCGCAAGGATTCAGCTCCTATGAACTCTACTTGCTCCGCATTGTAGGACACGGTCACATCTTCTGCGTAAACATCACCATCCACATTACTTAGTCCATAGGTAAGCTCGAACGGTTGCCCGCCATTCACTGAATCAGTACCATGCAGCCCTGCATGCGAAGCAACGCCTTCACCGGAATCCGTAACTGTAATGGTTGCGGTAACCGTCTGATTTGCCGGTAAAATTTCCCGCTCCGGCACCATATCCAGTACTGGTGTGCCATCTGCTGCCCAATGCACCCTTCTGGCATTCATATTCCGCTTGCCTCCTGATGCTGGAATCGTGTGGTAGATGTTAACGGTATTGCCATCCTCGTCAACCGTGTAGGAGTTGTGGCCAGGACCATACTCCCCAGGCACCGATTCAGAATTAAGCAGCGGGTAAGGAAGCTTCGTCCATGAAGCTGGGTTCAGCAGATCACTATCCTTATTCGCCGATAAAAGACCGATGGAATACGTTGTATTCACGCCAGATGCTGAAAACGTAACAAATACCTGATTCCCATGCTGCAGCACGAACGGTCCTTCATCCACTTCTGTGGTCCATCTTTCCCAACCATATTCAGGTCTTGAGATTCGAACCGGATCTGTGGTCAGCTTCCATGGCTGCTGCTCACTTGTCTTCGCAATGTAAAGGTCGGAGCTGCCGTTCGGACTGCCGATGAGTCTCTGTGCCCAAATCAAGTAAGACTCTCCGTTTTGCTCAAAATAAGTCATATCCAGTGTGATTCCGCCCGTGTAGAGGTAGCTGCCGTCTTTATTCAGCACACGTACCGGAGTTTCCCAATCCGATGGGGACATGGGATTGCCGCCTGTTTTTAATTTCATGACACGAGATTGAACCGTATTCCAAGCAGCAGGACTGCCCGCTGCGAAGAAAATATACAGATCTTGACCAACAATATGCAGCTCAGGCGCCCAAATACTGCCTGACATATCGCCGGAGGCATTAGCTGACCAGATCGTCGTTGAGGCTGCATCCTTCAGACCAAGAATTGTGTCGGCTTCTCTCATATTCAAATTCATCTGTCCATTCTCATTCGTTGCAATAAAATAATACTTGCCGTTATACAGCAGGACGTTCGGGTCTGCGTACTGCGGAATCATGTCCTTGGGGTATGCCGTCTGTTTGACGGTACCGCCTACGGTGTATACGCCTGGCTGGCTGAAGTCAATTTGATTGAATTGATCTTGATTCCAATTCACCGCCTTTTCAGCCGTTGACCCGTCGTTGTAGGAAGCGGTCACTTTCTTGGAGCTAAGTTCATCAAACGTCAAACCGTTGTCTGATTGAACTTCAATATCCAGGCCGGATACCGCTGTATTCATAACCTTTGCAAGCTTATTTGTGATGACCTTGGCTTCCGCTTTCGTAACCGGAAGGCTGTCAACCGGAAGCGCACTTGCAATGCTTGCTGATGCTTGCTTTACAGCGATTTTGGAGCCTGATGCTGGTTGACTGACCGTTACGAAATCCTTCGTCGTGTTAAAGTAGCTGATTCCATCGGCGTCTTTCCATTCAATCCGATACTCCAGAGCAGATGCATCAAATTCACAAACAGGTGCGGTAACCGTCTTGTCGGTTTGCAAAGAAACAAGTCCCGCTTCCGTGAAAGTAACAAGGTCCGGAGAAGTAAACAGCAGCACCGAGGACTTCTCGGCATCGGTCTGACTGCCAGCTGTATTGTAGCGCGACCCAACCACACCGAAGGTTCCATCCTTCATTCTGAATACATAAGGATGAACAAGCTTCTTCGTCACGCCAACGATGCCGTCGGCATAATCTGCTTTGGCGAAAAGTACTCCCGTATTATTATTTAATGCGGTATAGTCCGAGCCGTCCGCACTGTATCCCAGATGCAGAGCATCCGTCACAACCGAGCTGCCCGAACGGGTATAGCTAAGAATGAAAGACGGTGAGCTTTCCATGACTTGTACATGAAAATCTTTCGTAACCTGCTTCCCGGCAAAGGTTACTGCTGCAGTCAGGTCCACCTCTGCCATGCCTGCAGCTGGCGGATTCATGCTTCCGTCATTACCGATGATGGAGGAGTCACTGCTGCTCCAGGTGATGGAGGCCCCTTCAATGGATGAAGGCAGTTGATCAGCTTGCGTAAGCACATATGGGATGTACAGTTTATCAGCGATTATTTGTGTGACATGCTCGGCAGATACCAGAACGACCGTAAAGTCTTTGGTAACCTGACTGCCGTCCAGAGAAATGACAGCCGTTAATGTTACGGTCTGCTCAACATTACTTAAAGTAACAACACCTGTATTTGAAACAGCTTCCTCATTGCTTGAAGACCAAGTGATGGATGTACCGTTTGATCCGGTCGAAGGCAGCGTCAGATTACTTGTTACCGATGAAGTATCTCCTAAGCTCAACGATTTCTCGGCAAGCTGCAGCGACATCATCTTATGAGCATCTTTGTAGATGGCTGCTACGCCATTGTCATCCATAGCCTCCCCATAAATACGCAGATCCTGGAAAGATCCTGCAAAGGTATAGTCATTCAAGTAGTTGGACCGCCCTATGTAGGCATTAAGTCCAGTTCCAAAATCGCTTGTCGTTCTCGTCTTGCTGACCGTTCCGATCTTCGTCCCGTTCATATACCCGGTTATCGAAGTCGGAGAAATCACCGTCGTATAATGAGCCCACACTCCTCGATTCACTGTTGTATCCGTCGCAGTAACACCCACCTCCATTCCCCAAGGCGCACTGCTGCTCACGGAATTCGTGAAAACAGACTTGAATTTGCCGCTTGGGTTCGTCGGATTAAAGAGCCAATAATTTTCGGGGACCTTACTGGCATTTGCTTTTGTTCCGAAAAACAACGCTGAATAGTTACCGCTCGGCGTATTGCTTTTGATCCATGACGATATCGTTACACTGTTCTGGTTGTCAAATAGACCATCCGGCAATTTCACATAATTCGTGCTGCTGTTTGTTCCTCCAGGTAGCGTTAAGCCATCGCTGAATGTTACATTCCCGACCGCTTCGCCATCCTTGCCGTTTCCTGATGTATCCTTCAAGTCCTCCAGCAGTGGATAGTGTGCCAAAAGGTTTGCCGATTCCGCTGTGGTGGCCAAGCTGGCTGCAGCCAATGCCGAACCTGATCTTACTTCTGCCGCCTTAACTGCTGAGATTCCGCCAGGGGAATATCCAAGCAGCATGATTCCTGCTAGAACTAATGCAGAAAACCGTTTCATATGTCACGATCCTTCCCCTTACTATTCACTTCGAGTGAAAGAATTCATGATGATATCGAATCTCCCCTCCCCAAATAAAGCGTTTACAATTTGATACATTTAGTATCAACTCCACTTTACTTTTCTTGCCCGCCAATCTCAATAGAATAACTTACGCTCAACCTTGAATTATTTACGATACAAGGATAAACCCTTTTCGACGTCCTATTCAAAGGACTTGCATGGTTGTCAAGGTTGAGCCGAGCAGGAGTAATCCCCTATTCTTGCTTAAGAATTGAAAAGAGAGGAGAAACTCTTCGTTTCTCCCTCACTAATCAAGGCTGAAGCTTAATTTTGTAGGATCAATCTTGCTACTGCGGCAATGTCAGCAATGTCAATGACGCCATCATTGTTCATATCCGCATTCTTGTAAATTTCAGTCCAGTTCTCGTCATTGGATGTTTTGCCGTAGTAGGATGCTACAAGCGCCAGATCCCCGATGGAGAACTTGCTATCGCTGTTCAGATCTCCAGGTGTCTGTTGAATGACTGTAACCTGTATGTTGAAATCTGTTCCTTCTACACCTGTTTCCGCACCACTGCCATCGGCAACTGTAACGTTCGTCAGCGAAAGCGTGCTTGTGTAAGCAGATTGAGCAGTCTTACTTTTCCAACTTAGCTTAAACAGATCACCATTATTCTCGCTTTGGGAGCCTATTCTCGCTGCAATGATTCTAATTTTCCCGCTTACATCCGAGGAAGTCGCAAGTAGGGTCCAATCATCGCTTAGCTCACTGGCTGATACAAACTCAAGCTGCTGCGGGTCGTAAGAGATCGTCACATCTTGAGCATATACGTTACTGCTTACCGTGTTAAATCCATACGTCACATCAAAGGACTGACCGTTCATGACGCTGGAAGGTCCATGCAATTCAGCTTTGAGCGCTGCAGGAGCAACGATCACCGTTCTAGTCACTTCCGCAGCGGTGTTACCTGCCGCATCACCTACGTTATAGTGGTACGTGTACGTACCAGCTACTGATGTATCCATCGCCTCGACGGCATTACCGTCACGCGTAATGGAAGTTACGATGCTGCTAGTGATATCACCGTCTTGGTTATCCGCCGCCGTTGCGCCAGCATCGGTATATTCAGCTCCATTCTCCAGATGGACAATCGCATCTCCCACAAGCGTAATGACAGGCTGAACCGTATCCGGCTCCTGCGAATTTTGAAGACCGTCTACCGCGTTTTGCAAAGCAGCCAATGCTTCACCTACTGTCTCCTGCGCTGCACTCTCATCGTTAAGTACGCTCAGCGCGTTAGCCAGAGCATCTTGGAATGTGGTCCATTTTGTATCATCATAGCCGTCATTTTCCTTGCCTTTGTAAGCATCGTACAAAGCTTGTAGTTCGGTTTTGTCGACAACAGTCTCGCCCTGCTTCACCTGTGCTACGCCAACGAAGGAAAGCATCGGCGACTGATTGGATTGCGCAGCCACCAGCTTGAGTGTCAGCTTGCCAGGATCCGCCATCGTAAATGTATAGCTCTTCACAGCATCATATGAGCTGCTATCCAGCGTAATGGTGTCGACCTGATCGCTTTGATTGTCATGCTCTAAAACAACTTGCTCCGTGCGGGAGTTACTAGACCACCAGCTGTAGCTGCCAAGTGTCAATGTAAAGTCGCCGGCAGGCAGGTTATCAAACGTGTAGGTTACAGCCGCTCCATTTTGATTAGCCGTATAAATACCTGTTGTGCTTTGCTTGCTGTAAGGACCGCTTACGATGCCCTTGTAGCTGACGGATGGCGTGCCGTTAGCATCATAGCCTCCATGACCCCAACCATTCGCAGCGTTATAAATCTGGTCAGGAGCGTTATTAAGAAGTGATTCGCCCGATGCGGTCACAAGCGCCTCAATAGCCGTGTATGCCGGTGAAGCATAGCCGAGAGTGTTCGAGGTAGAATGCCCTGAAGTGAGGCCACTCGCAGTTGCGTTCAAGTCCACGAAGTACTTCATGTTCTCAGGCACGACTTCCACATAACAAACGGTTTTCAGATTCCCGTATGTTCCGGTCACCGCTACTGTCTGGTATGGAGTATCGAAGCTTACTTTGTCAAGCTCCCATTTCACGGATACAAGCTTGGTTGAACCATCCGCAAGCGTCGCTGACACCTGCTGCGGAAGATTCGGAGCCGTACCGACGTAGGTCGCCGCATAACTAGGAGAAGCAAGTTCCCTTACATCATCCGAAAAGAGCAGGTTCTGAGCGTAGGTAAGACGTGCAGCCAGCTGGTTGGCACCTTCTTGATCTAATCGGTAGGATGCAGGATCCGTTGTTGCATTCTGCGCCATACCTCTTACAGCTTCAAACAGATTCCAATCGCTTTCGTTAAATTCATCTTGACGAGTAATGCTTTGTGCTGCTGTTACTGCATCCCCAAGAGCAGCAGTATCGGGAGCTCCTTTCACTTCACCGGAAACAACCCCGACAGAATCTACATTCAATGTTCCGCTTATCACTTTCAACTGAACTGTATGCTCACCATACGAAAGACCGCGAAGTGTGTACGTTTGGTAAAACTCCTTGGATGCCATTGTAGGAGCGGACTTCGTGACGACCTGACCATCCACCGTCACTTCAAGCTTCGCAGAACCGTCATTAGCTCCAAGAATATCCAAGCCGGTACCAGTAAAGGTGTAAGTCAGTGCAGCTCCTGCTCCTTGGCTGGTGGAAATGGATCGCTGATAGACGTACATCCCTTGACCGTTTTGATGGCTCCACGCTCCGCTGTACATCAGCTTAGCTGCAGGAGCAGCCGCCAAATCGTTCATTTCCAGATCATCCAGGTGCTCGGAATAATAAGGAGCATACCCATCAACAGTTTCAACCTTCAGATTATCAAAACGTACGTTATAATAGCCGCTAGCCAAATCTACGCGTCCGGTTAATTTAGGACTTGGATCTGTGTACGAAGCAAGCTTCACTCCGTCCAGATAGGCGGTTACTTCGTCACCTGCTACTTGTACGGCAATGTTATGCCATGCGTCATAGGCGCTGTTAAATCCATTCAAGGTCACGCCGCCGGAGCCAGTTACGACATTGCCGTTAGCTACGGAGCTGTTGTTCACAAGCAGCTGCCAACCGCCGTCAAACCAGAACTTCAACACATAAGGCGTACCGCTGATCGTGTGGGAGCTGCCGCCTCCTTGATATCTTGCACCGATTGCAGCGTAATTGGCGCCACCTTGAGTACTGTTGTTCTCAAAGGATACGTCTGCGCTCGCCTTGTAGTTCATCCAACGGTAATCTCCAATGGCTGTCACAGGATCGCCGTTATTCCACGTACCGCCAAGTCCCATAATGCTTTTGTCAACTTGTTGACGCAGAACATAGTTATTGGATCCGTCCGGAAGATAGGCCTCGAAAGCACCATTGCGATCGTGCGTATAGCGAGGAATCGCGCTTTTGCACCGCCTCGGGAGTCGATGTAGCTTTGCTCCCCCGTCACTTGGCCGCCTTCGCCGATGACTGCAGCGGTTTTGTGGGAATAATCAAAATCATCTGCATAGAGGAATTTATCCTCCGTATTTTGCACCGCACCTGTTGCGTCTGTGTCGAGAATCGTACGCTCACCTTCTACAGGCAGCGGAGTGTTGTAGGACGCTTTCTCATGATTTTGCAGGGTAGTTACGGTAACAATCGAGTAAGGTTTTACATGAACTGTGTATACACCGCCTCCATCTGCGGCAGCATTACCCAGGTATTTCATATAGTTGCTGTTGAATGCTTTGCCCTGATCTGCGGCTCGAGTTTCCCACATTTCTAGAGAAGGGTTGCCCGAGTAGCTCATATTTGCTGCTTGAAGCTTATACGTTTTTGCATACTCACTGTCATTGATGATAACAGTTGAGAAATTGCTCTTATCAGGAGCAGCTAGTGTCATATAGTTCGGTGCACCGTTGCGTCCGTTCACTGGATTCGTACCGCTTGCCCCTGTAGAACTCGCTTGAGGAACCGCTCTCCAGATTCCAGCTGTGTTGTCCTCATTCTCCCAGCCTGCCTTCGCAAACCAGTTGAAATGCTCCAGAATGACAAGGCCTGCGTCGTAGTGCATCCAACCTGACCATGGATCGCGAGCGCTGACCAGTTCCTTAAAGGAATACTGTCCGCCTTCGTAGAAGGAACCGATAGCCGGTTGATACATAAAGTGCGTCCGGCGCGAATTGACAAATCCTTTGATAATGGTATTGCCCATTTCAAGCGGACCGCCTGTTCCGCCGATTCCTGTGCCGGCCACAGTTGGATCCTTCATATTGTTATTTGGACGGAAGGAAGAGTTACTGAAGGTTGCCTGCGCTTCACTGTTCCAAATTTCTTTATCAAAATCCTCAGCAAGCTTCTTGAAGTTGCCCCCGCTGTCATCGTCCGTGTTATAGTGGTAACCCGCAACCGCTACGGCATCGCGCAGGGAAATATCGTTAACCATGCTGCCGCCAAAGGAGCCGATTCCTGATTCATCCGAAATGACAATCTTAATCTGATTGTAGAGTGCCTTTTCGGTATCGTCGTTAAAGCCCGTGTTGTCGGTCTTGACTTCCTCCGCATACTGTTTAGTCCATGTCAAATTGGGAGAGCTTTCATTAATGCCTGGGTTGACGTAATCGACCATATACCCGTACTGGCGGTATGCGGCCAGAATGGTTTTTTTGTACCAGGTGTAAATCTTGTCATTGCTATCTGCCCAGCCCGGCGCGTTCCAGCGCAGAATACTTACCTTAAGATTCGGATTTACCTTCTTTGCGTCGGCAGCTAGCTGGAAACCGGGATGACGGGCAACGTTAGCCTCTTCATCAGCTGTACGCATTGTAGCTGGATCAGGACCGGTGGAGTTGTTGCGGTCATTCCCCATTTCGATTTTCACATGTGTCATAATCGGATGTTCGCCGCCGAACAGAATCTGCAGCATTTGGGCATACGCTTCAGGATGCTCGGATTTGTAATCCATCAGCAGTGCGCTGGTGCTGTTGCCGCTAAGCACGCCAAAACCTTTGAATGTGAGACCGTTGACGTTATCGGCTTTGATATTGTTGCCGTCAAGAGAAACTCTGACCGTAGAGGAAGCAGCTGCTCTTGCGTCATCAATCGTTTTTTTAATGCCGCCCTTGGCAATGGCGTACCAGCTTAGGATCGGTTTCTCGCCGGATACGTAAGCGTAAGTTAAGGTCATAGGACTACTTGTGTCTATGTCTGAGGGGATGGTAAATTCACTGGAGTTTAGCTGAGATGTGCTTGTGTTGAATGAATCTAGCGAAATCGTCTTCTTGGCACCAGTCGTATCCTGATACTCGATTCTAGGCCCTATTTGACGGCTGCGATTGCCGTACCAGTCATAGAAACCGCTGCTCAGCGTATACGTGCCCGCTTCAAGCGCTTTCAGTTGATACACGATGTCGTTGGTGGCGGATCGAAGTCCGACAACCCAGATCGACGGATCGGTCGCTGGATTAGTAAGCCCTCCGTTTTGGGAGTTTTTCACCTTTTGGACGGAATCATCAAAGCCCCATGTAGTCGTCCCACTGACATACTTCTGATCGGGCGCTTGATTAAGCAAACTCGGACCATCTAACGCTTTGACCGCTTCATATAACGGTGAGGCTGATGATGGATTGCCGTAGGAATCACCGGCCCTGCCGCTGTCCACAAAGTAAACTAAGGGATTGCTTGCAGGAGGAATGACTTCTACGTTGGCCATGACGGTTTGGCCGCCTGCCGTGCCCGTGACTGTTACCGTGTCATATGGAACTGCAAAAGCGTCATCACTGATTTGCCACGTAACCGGTGTGCTCTGACCGCTGATTTCAATGCTGTCCGGAAGTGTAGTTCCCTCAGCTGAATTCGCCCCCATGTAAGCGGAAGCGTAAAGGGGATCGAGCTCGGCTGCTGATACAGTGGCCATACCGAATGCCGGAACCAATTCCAGCACGAGCATGGCGGACATTGCGATCGAACACATCTTATTTCTGACGTTTAGTTTGATGCCCATTCATATCCTCCTTAGACTCCATGTTATCTTGCCGTTCCATGATAAAAACCTGCAGCTTCAGGCATTGCAGCGAATGATCGGCATAGCTGTAAAATGAGAGTGTAGTCAGGACAAACGCCAAAATAAATGCCATACGCTACTGCAGGGCTGTTGCCTTTCCCTCCTTTGTTCAACCAAGTCGTTCAAGTCGCTTATCAAAAATAAAAGCGGTTACACCTTAAATTGTAGCGAGATATAAGCTCGTATGCATGCAATTATCTTTACTTTTCATACGTCTATTTTTACCAATTGGCGCGAAAATTTCTAAATACAATACGTATCAAACCAATATCTGTAATTTAAAGAAAGAATAGAGAGGGAGAATATTTCTCCCTCTCTGCCTTGTTATCCTAACTCTCCATTTCCCGCTTCACACCTACATTTTCCGCGTTTTCTAAATGTACGGATGCTATTCACTTACAATCAATCGCGCCATCGCAGACAGATCCTCGATATCCACTATACCGTCACCATTCAGATCGGACGCCTTATAATCGTTCCAATCTGTATCATTCGATGTTTTCCCATACGCGTGTGCGATGATTGCCAGATCCCCGATGCTGATCTTATTATCGGAATTCACGTCCCCTGGGTTTCGAGTGATGACGGTTGCTGTGAACTCCTGCAGAGCGCTGCTAAGCGCTGACTTCGCTGCATCCAGCTGCTGCTGAGTTGCATTTGCATCCTCGGCAACCGCCTTCGCGCTATCGATCGCAGATTGCAGCTTCGCTTTGGAACCGGCAGGATATTGCCCAGCTTGATTCCCCTCTACGGCAGCATCATGCTTGGACTGAGCCTCGGCGATGAGAGCAAGAATTTGGCTCGAATCCATAACTTGGACCTGTACGCTGTGGGAATCTCCGCTCAGCTCGGTCTCCGTGCCTGATCGGTCAGCTACAATGACTTTAGACAAGCTGATTGTCGTAGTCGCCACAGCATCCGCTGCAGGTGATTTCGCTTTCCAATGTAGCTTAATCAAGTCTCCGCTGTCAGTAACTGGTTCGCCTACTTGAGCAGCAATGATCCGCACTTGTCCCGGCGTTGTCAGCGGATCACTCACAGCTAGAATCTGGAAATTGTCATTCATAGAATCCGCACCCGCAAACTCCAACAGGTCCGCATTGTAGCTAATCGTGACATCCTGCGCCATGGCCTCAGCTTCCTGCGGATTCAAGTGATAGGTCAGATCGAATGTCTGCCCGGCTTTTACCGTGTCCGCACCTTGCAAGAAGGCATCTGCCCCGCTTGTTGATTCCTTCACGGTAACGGAACCTGTAACTGTTATCGCTGTGGAGCTGTACAGCTCCTTATCCTCTGCCAAATAACTGGTTAATCCGTCCTTACCCACCCATTGATTGAGATTCGCGCCGATGGATTGAACCCGGCCGGTAATGGAATAAGTGCCCACTGTGTTCAGATCAACTTCGGATGTGTCCCAAGTAACGGGAAGCTGAGAACTACCGCGTTGATAGGCGAGGTTAACTGATGCTGTTTTCGGCAGAGCCGCAGCAAGGCCTTCAGATGAAGTTCCTTGCGCTATTTCTGTATCGCCAAGATCTTGGGATATTGCAGAAGCTGCATCAGCATTCCGAATGGCATCATATTGTGCCTTTGTTAACGAGATCACTCCGCCATGCTTCGTAGAAGGAGCCATATAGAAGCCTGCGCTGTTCAGCTGCGTCCAGCCATTATCGAGGTTTGTAGTCACCATAGGACGATAACCTGTGGAAGGGATTACATCGACATAGAGATACCATTTGTCTTCGCTATGGCTTTTGAACACAGCCGGACCCTCAACGCTGCCGTATGCAGAACCGATTTTGGTTTGAATGGTGGACCACACGGTTTCAGGCTTCCACCACTGCTTCGCATCGGTAGACTCCATATAGATGGCATTGCCACGGGAGTTATCCTTGGTGATGCGGTAGGTCTTCCCGTTATTTTGAATCATTGTCGTATCAATCGTGTTGCCATTAAAATCAACAAAGACACCGCCGTACTGGAAAGTGCTTTGCGTGAAATCGGTTGTTGCGCCCCACATGACACGGCTGTAAGTCGCATTATCATGGTTCGGGTCGTCATTTGCATAAAGCTGCGAGGACCAATACATGATGAACGCACCTTTGCCTTCGCCGTAATAATCCGGAACCCAAGTCGCTTCAGGCGCCCACATCATGCCGAGCTCAGCAACTTTGTTACCTTCTTTGTCGCGCGCTACATCGAACTGACGCATATCGCTCCAAGTGATGAGATCCTTGGACTCCCATACATTCACCTTGGTACTGTAGCTCTTCTGCCACACTCCCCAGCCCGCACCGTCACCGCCGAAAACGCGCAGATCAGTCGCAATCATGTAGTAAGTCTTCGTCTCCGGGTTATAGGTCAAATAAGGGTCGCGCACACCTGTCGTGCCCATATTGGAAGCGAGGATCGGCTTGCCGCCGTTCAGCGGATCCCACTGCTCCGGGTTATCTCCACGTGAGACGTCCAGGTAGATTTTCTCAGCATAACCGCCGGAGTCTTCAATGAAATGAACCATAAGATAGCCGTACGGGTCGGCTGCGGTCGGCACCGCGTTGACGGTGACATTCACGTCCTTGAACACGCTCACACCACGCGAGGTCATTGTCGCCGTCAA